>NZ_AKKV01000055.1 GCF_000269865.1 Fictibacillus macauensis ZFHKF-1 | reverse complement strand
CCCTGCCATAAAAGCTTCCGGTTCAACACTCGCTCCACCATTAACTTTGACACAAACAATATAATCTTGTGGTAATTGAAATCCTAACTGTTGACCTGTTTCTACTACTTTCGCCTCCGAAACTTCAGCATCCGCAAATTCCCATGTAATATGATTGTTCATCGTAAACCCTCTCCCCATCATTGATTTCCACCAAGGTGGTTAACTTTCCATGATTTCTTTATCTGATATCTCTCTTTAATTTTATTCATATATTTTTCTATCTCTGACTCATTTTCTGGATGTCTGGCTATATAATCACCAGTTATTTCTTTTAAATATATAAATAAAGTTTCATAGTCTATTATTACTTCTTCATCCTCTTCTACTGCAGGATAATCGAAATAAAAGGCTATCCCTTCATCTCCAAAGTAATCCTCTTCCCATTCTTCATAGTCTTCAGCAAATACACACCAAACATGCTCTATTCCATACCCTTCTCCACCAGCTAGTTTTTCTAATACTTTTAAAAATCTATCATCTCCTAGAACTTGAAAATAGTAATTAACTAGTTTCTTATTTTTATCTTCCATTTTATCACCCCATATTATCTAATCATTTAAAGTTGGGAAAAAATTTGTTATTTTCCCTGTTGTTTCATCAATATAACCTTCAAATTTAACACTATTTTTAGAGATTCCCGTAATTTTCCTTCCAACTATTTCACCATTTTTCATCGCTTCTTCACCCCACTTTAAAATTTGTTCATCTGAAATTATCTTCGGATCATAAACCGTTTTCGGTGTTCGAACTTTTTTAAGTTCTCCAGGTATAATATTCCCCTCTCTATTTAACGCAGGTAATCCATATTCAATTTCGTAAATACCTTCGATTGTAGAGTGTTGTCTCTTGGATATAATACAACTTTGTAAATCCCATCCATTTTTAATAAATGCATTCTCAAAATTCTCCAAGTTATGCCCACCGACAATTCCTTTATATTAACAATCAAGTGCTTTAAGTTCATATGTTTAAGTAGCATTAATTTAATAAGGAAATTCGTACTTCGTTTTCTTTTCTATCATTGCACCTAGCACTTCAAATTTTAAAGTACAACATCCTGATAACCTACCTCAGTTACTTCACCTTTTACTAGACAAAGGCCTAATTCGTTCTCAAGATCCCATGTACAGTCAAACGTAAGTCCGATATCAAAAGTTGATAAGGTCATCCAGCGAGCGTAGAGCAGCGATGGCTCAGCAACAATTAATTCGGCAATTGGACATGCGCTGAGTAATACGGTCGTGCCGATGGTGGCAGCAATTTGCCAGATGGTTTCTCTGTCCTGCTGCCCATCGTTTTCAACTCCCGCATCACCGTTTGAATAATGGATTCGTTAACACCATTGTAAAACGAGATCGTGGCATGTGCTGTTTGAATAGAAAAAATACTTGTGGACGGAGTAGTAAGGGATAAGGGAGATTGTGCTGTTTCCATTTCAGGATGTAATGTCACAGGGACAATGGTTAATTTTTGATCGGACATAAATAAGCACCACCTTCATTTGATACACGGATCGTAGCAGGTGGTGCCAACTATTTATATGCGTTATTTGAATGCGGGCTTACATTACAATCTATAAAAATTGACACTTAGCGCACTTATAAAATTATAGTGCTCTGTTACATTTCTAAGCTAAAACCAAAAAAGCACTCGTTGCCTTTAGTCGACAATCGAGTGCTTTAAGTAGCATTAATTTTGTAAGTTTTATTGTAACAGTATGACACCTTTTATATGTCGTGACAACTACTACGTTAAAACTTACGAGTTTGTACGAGTTCGTTAGTTTAATATACATTCCATGTGTTTATCATCATCGCCCAGTAAAATGTCATCTCGCCTAAGCTCGTACCTCGTTTTCTATTCTATCATTGCACATAACACTCTATGATGGTACAACCATCATGAAGTATGTACTTTTTAACAGCCTATTTTAAATTGCAACGTCTTGATAACCTACTTCAGTTACTTTTTCATTTAGCAAACGAATCCCTAGCCCATTTTCTGTATCCCACGTACAATTAAATGTAATTCCAATATCCCGACCGTCAAAAATACCTGCATAGGGAACAACAATCCCATCTAAACTTATCATTTCTAATATTTCATTAGTTGTTTCAACTAATGGATCGTTTTCATTTACTTCAATATTATAACCTAGTTCATGACGCTCTTGCTTGTAATAGTCTAATATTGATTGCAAAAAGCTTTGTTGTAATTGTTCCCAATTTTGCATGAGTGAAGTATATGCTACATATTGTTCTTCATCAAACTTACCATCCTCATTACCTTTTACTATTAGTGCTATCTCGACTTCATTTCCCAAAAATTTAATGCTAGTATCCTTAGACCACACAAAATCATATTCAAGCTCACCAAAAACCGCATCAATTATTTTCATCTTACTTCTCCTTTTTATTTTTTAGCAACTCCTCCTGGCTCAAACGCCCCTGCGTTTATCTCACCTACTCCACCAAGATGCCCAAATCTTTTATTTATCTCTGTCGGTACAAGTTGCATTATTTTCACATCATTTACTTCGTGCCATATTAATTGATTTTTTGTTCGATATTTGTCTATGTCTTTCGCGGTAATCCCACCAGGTTCCATTCCAAATTGGCGAGCTAGTTACAAGATACTCCATGAGGTCTCTATTTTACATAAGTTATACTTTACTGTGTTCAACCAAACTTATTACATGCAAAAAGCGCCTTTTGTCAACTAACAAAAAGTGCTTCGCGGCTTCGAATACTATATTAATTATTATATTCAGTTACTAATCTTCATAAATAACAGACCCCATATATTTAAGGTTCCTACCATCAAGTTTTGCTTCCTCAACAAGTTCCTCATATTCAAAATCATATAACCGAATAACAATATTGTACTTTTCTTCTAAACTTTCACCATAAAAGTCTTTAAGTTCACTTATAAGTGCGTCAGAATAAGAAGCATTCTTTAGTAATTCAGACAAAGAAGACGTAGGATATTCATTGTAAGTACATTCTAATAAATCTTGGTTATACTCAAGAAAGTCTATTTTAAAATTATTCATAAAGCTTGAAGGAATTCTGTCTCCCTCATTATCATATTTTATTTCTACATACTTGCTTAGCAAATCCTCATTACTACAATTTCCAAACCAAAGAGAAACAGCTCCTGGGTTTTCCATCTTAATCCCCCATTTCTAATTATCTAAGCCCTTCAGGTAATGAATCAATTCCGCCTTTCAACCTATATCCCCATCATTGATTACCACCAAGGTGGTTAAGTCGATGTGTATCTTTTACTACTAACTGCATTTTCCCAGGAACCTGATGATGGTGCCACAGACTTGGTTCAGTTCGCCATCTTGAAGATGTGCTTTTGCAAAAACATTTTCTATTTCTTCTTTTAACACATTACTTGAAGTTTAGAGGCAAAAGACGCTGAAATTACCATGCGTCCAGATGTTCCCTTCGTGCTATAAGCCGACATTCTTTCTATGTATGTCTAAGACATCCGAAATGCCATGCTCCCTCATTCTTTTCAGTAAATACTCATGTCCCTTTTCTAAAGCGAGCATTCTTTCTTCCTCATAAATAGGAATGAGCGTAAATACGTTCACATCTCCCCGTCTTGTAGGAATAGAGTCTAATTCCGATTCGTACGGTCGACAGCTCATGACACATGATAACTTGGTATTCGGCGCAAACGGTTGAGGCGGTTCGCCATTTGGAAGGATCACACCTTCGTCAAGACCTCCGTCATACAGATGCGGAATATGAGCCACCATTCTTAGCCACTCAATGGGCCAAAAGTGGGCTGGATCGTCCATCGCGTCTTGTTCCACTGGCCAATCGGAGGGCAGCTTCAGCAGCAATTCTGCATATTTGAACGCCTCCTCCTCCATTGAATAGCCCATCGGTTCGTCACTCATACCGGTTGTAAACAATGTCGTAAAAGGATGTTCTTTACATGAAGGGATGATGTGAATCGTCACTGCCACTTTACTGCCAGGAATGAGTTCACCTATACTATTTTTGACAGGGCCAAAATGTTTGACCATCTGCGCTAAAATTACGTCCTCGTCCTCCCCTTCATGAGGAGGATCATTTTCTTCCACCTCAGCACCTATTTCGATCATTTTCTGCTTCAAATAGTCAGCAATTTCCAATTGACCTCTTTCAAGCGCAAAATGATAGGCATCCATATTTTTCATATTAGCACCTGTGTACTTTACGGTTAGATCAACACCATTGTGAACCAGATACTGGACAACATCTAGATGGCCGCCATAAATGGCTGAGAATAAAGGATTCCTCCCCGGGTCACTTACATCTAATTGTGCCCCCTGTTCAAGCAAGTACTGGACTATACTTAGTTCGCCTTCACTAGCCGCATGGGCAATCGGTGCTGATTTTGGTATCCCTTCGTTTATGTTAAGATCCATACCCAATTCTACTAAAAATTTAATCATCTCCAACTCACCTGCTCTTGCTGAAACATGTAGCCACGTTCCAAAAGGTGTCACAATTTCAAGTAAACTTCCGTCAGAAGTAATGAGATCTTTCACTTGTTCTATTTCACCATCATCGATTAAATCAAGAATTTCTACAACTCTTTCCCTATTATTCATAGTTTCCTCCTAAAGTATATCTATTTTCAATGATGCTGCTTCTTCACCCAGGTACTTAAGTGCTTCAACAATTCTTTGATAAGATCGCTTTCCACCCAAAAAATCTATTTCTTTCAACCTATTAACAACATGTTGAAGGCGTTCTATACCATGTTGACCCACAACTTTATTCGGTG
>NZ_AKKV01000054.1 GCF_000269865.1 Fictibacillus macauensis ZFHKF-1 | reverse complement strand
CACCGAATAAAGTTGTGGGTCAACATGGTATAGAAGCATTGGAGGAAGTAGTTAAACGTTTAAGAAATGTTGAAGCAGAGGGTGGAGATCTTGACGATATTGTTCAGGCGCTTGAAGATTTAGGAGACAGAGCTCGTACGAGGTAGCTATAAAATAGGAGGTAAGATGATGGATGAGAAAAGTTTAAACAAATCTATTAGGAGCGCTATTAAGTTGGGCAATAGTGATGAGGTAAAACGGTTATTAGAAGGGAATCCACAATCATTACATGCGATGACGGCTTTTGGAACGTGGTTACATATGGCAGCCAGAACAGGACAGATGGAGTTAGTAGAATACCTGGTCCATCAAGGAATAGATGTTAATACAAAAGGGGACATATTTGATGCTTCACCTTTAAGACTTGCCGCAAGGGCAGGTCATTTGGAAATTGTAAAATATTTAATAGAAAACGGTGCAACATTAGATGTAAGCTTGGCGAAAAGAAATCCATTATTTGGGGCTATTTATGGTGGTCATAAAGAGGTAGCAGAGCTTCTGGTTGAAAAGGGAATCGATATTTCTATTAAGTATACTGGGGAAAGTATTAAGAATATGAGCGCTTATGATTATGCAAAGGAATTTGGGCAAACCGAAATTGCTGACTATCTCAAACGAAAAATGATTGAAAGAGGTGCTGAGGTGAATGATCCTGCTCATGAAAATGAGGACGAGGATGAGGACGTAATTTTAGCGCAGATGGCCAAACACTTTGGCTCTGTCAAAAACAGTATAGGAGAAATTATTCCTGGCAGTAAAGTGGCTGTGACGATTCACATCATTCCTTCATCGGAAGAACACCCTTTTACGACGCTTTTTACAACCGGTATGAGTGATGAATCAATGGGCTATTCGATCGAGGAACAAGCGTTTAAATATGCAGAACTGTTGCTGAAGCTGCCATCCGATTGGCCTGTTGAACAAGGCGCGATGGACGATCCAGCCCACTTTTGGCCTTTGACCTGGCTAAGACAGGTGGCGCATATTCCGCATCTGTATGACGGAGGACTT
>NZ_AKKV01000053.1 GCF_000269865.1 Fictibacillus macauensis ZFHKF-1 | reverse complement strand
TTTTATGCTTTTACACAATTATATAGACTCTATCGGAGGAAGCTCACTTCAGCTTCCTCTCTCTTTTTTTCATAACAACGGCAACGAGAAGTAACACAATCGCAGTCGAGATGAACACGTGTAGCAAAAATACATTAATATGAAACTCATTCCTAGAAAGAAAGGCAGACACTGCCGTTCCTACTAAAGAGCACATGACAACAGCTAGCAACATGTTCCTCATCTTACTTCACTACCGCTATCATAGAGAGTACCGCATACAGCGTCGCTAGGTGCGGTAAAGGAAGATTACAAGACTTCGCTAAACGTAGCGCTCCACCTTGAAGATGATCAACTTCCAATGGGAGACCTTTCCGACGATCCTGATGCATAGAGCTCGTCGCCTCGTCATGCAGTGCCTCTATCGTTTTTAGCGTTTTTTCTACAATGTCATCATCTATTGGCGCGTGAAGCGCAAGTGCTAACTGCTTCATTTCTAGTAAAACGTTAGAAATTAAAGACGCGGTTGCTTCATTGTGACGAAGCACTCCAATAGGGGCATCACATGCTGTTGTTATGCTAGAAAAAGCCGTAATAAAAATATATTTATGCCAAAGTGCTTGTTCAATTGCTTCACTGTATTTAAAAATAAACTTACTTCCTTCTGTTGCTTTCGCTAACTGCTGACAAAGCTGTTGCTGTGACGGATGAAGCGGACCTACTACTAATGAATGTTGCGAGCCACTGTGATGTACGTGTCCTTTTTCATCCAATGTCGCAATGATATAGGCAACGCCTCCAAGAACTGCTTCCTCGCCGCAGTTCTCTTTCAGCCCATAAATATGTTCCATTCCATTTAAAAGCGGAAGAATTTTTACGCCACGTTGCGCGAACTCTTGCAAAACAGGCATTAATTGTTGTAGATGATACCCTTTAACTGCAACGATTACGAGGTCACAATCAGAAATTTCCTGTGACGTTGTCGCAACTTGATACTCTTTTAACGTGTACTGACCTGCGTCACTATAAATGACAAGACCTTCTTTTTCGATGAGCGCTTTTCGATGTTCTCGAACGAGGAATGTGACGTTGCAGCCATTCTCTAGCAATCTTCCACCGAAATACACGCCTACCGCACCTGCACCAACCATTGTAATATTCATATTGCATTCCTCCCGTCTTTACCATAACGAAATAAAGCTAGAAATGAAAGAATATTTAAATTATACTTTAAATGGAAATTATAGAAAAAATAGAAAGGTTGTTACGATGTCTGATTCTGCTGCTTCTTCACCGATTGAAACAACTGAAATTTCTGCTACGTTTAAAGATTTAATGGCACTTAAAAACTATCGTTACTTACTGCTCGGACAATTCGTTTCCTCATTAGGAGATGGCGTCTATTTGCTTGCCGTTATTTGGACAATGAAACTATTAACAGGTTCAGCGCTGCAAATGTCATTCGTGCTAGCAGCGGAAGTCGTTCCGTTAATTGTTCTTGGTCTCATTGCAGGTGTCTTTGTTGATCAAGGCAATCAGAAAAAATTTATGTTGTTATCCGATTTTTTCCGAGGTGCCGCCGTCGTGGCCATTGTCGTGCTGTATACGTTTGACCTACTAGCACCTTGGATGCTGATCGTAACTGCCGTCATTATTTCAAGCTTTGAGGCGTTCTTTTCACCTGCAAAAGCTGTTGCTATCAAAACGATCATACCGAAACCTTTACTTACGCGAGCGCAAAGCTTATCGTCGAGCATTGATACGATCATCGGCTTAACTGCACCCGTACTGGCCGCTTTGTTACTAGCCTATAGCGTAACCGCTGCTTTCGTATTTAATGCCGTTTCTTATATTGCTTCTTTCGTTTTTATTGCGCTCATTTCTGAGAAAAAACTTTCACAAAAACGAACTGAACCGCTTCAGCTCCCTGGTTTCTTCACACAATTAAAAGGTGGGATGAAAACGATTGCCACAATCTCTATATTACGAAACTTAATACTTTATATTAGTGCCATTAATTTTGCTCTCGCACCTATTGCTATATTAATTCCATTAATTGTCAACAATCCATCTCAGCTAGCGACGCTTGAAGTCGTGTTTTTTATCGGTTTATTGCTCGGCTCATTAAGCATTAACTTTTTAACAAAAATAAGGAAAATCATTTTAATTTCATGTGGGTTAGTAATCATTGGCTGTGGACTTGGCAGCCTGGCTTTGCCATTTGGCTTCCTCGTGAAAAGTGTTTGTATGGGGGTTGTCGGGGTCGGTCTTGCGCTTTGTAATATTCCACTTCAATCACTCTTTTTAACGGAAGTGCCACAAGAAGTAGCCGGTCGAGCCTCAAGCACCATGTCAGTAATCGTGCAAAGCTGTAAGCCGCTCTCCTTATTATTAACGGGAAGCATTCTTGCTATAGTTAGCATCAAAATTTTTCTACTCCTAATTGGTCTATTCATTCTAGCTACAGTTGGGTTAATGACGATGAATACACAATTGCGGAGTGCTAAATAACAATTTTTCTTAAAATAGGAAAATAAGGTATACTAAAGATACAATAGCATATGCTCACAGGGCGTTCGGCACACTCTTTTAGCGGTAAGCTGCAACCCGTAGGATGAAAGCTTCCACAGCCAAGGGGGTGTTGCCTCTGACAGTATTTGAAGCGTTAATGTTCGCTGTCTCGTTTGCGTCGTTAATCGTTTCGGTCATATCTTATAAAAAATAGACCGCCCTGTGAGCCCCACTCAAGGTAACGGTCTATTTTATAGTAAGTAGAGAACAACAGCCGAACCTTTGTGGTCCATAAGCTATTGGTTACCGTCGGACGCAATTCCGGCGGTTTTTTTAGTGTATGCTGTTTCTTTTTAGAACATACTCATTCCTTACAAACGGTTCAATAATGATGCCGCAGACTGCTGCGCCTCAAACATGACTTTTTCTTCATCCATCGTTAAGAGTTCACGATGTTTCATGACAACTTCACCATCAATAATGACCGAATCAACGTCTTGACCTGCCGCCGCATAGACGAGCAATGACGTCGGTTCATGCGCTGGAATAAAGTGCGGTTGATTCATATTGATCATGATGAGATCCGCTTTTTTACCTTCCTCAATGGTTCCAATGTCGTTTCCTAATCCGAGAATTTCAGCTCCTGTTTTCGTCGCCATCGTTAAAATATCATGCGAAGAAAGCGCAGATGCATCGCTATGAAGAAGCTTTTGCATCCAAGCAGCTGCCTTCATTTCCATAAACAAATCAAGCGTGCTCGCACTGCCCGGACCGTCTGTACCAAGACCGACCGCAATGCCATGGCGGCGGAGCGCCAGCAAATCACTCGTACCACAGCCAAGCTTCGCGTTGCTCACAGGATTATGAATAATACCACCGCGCTTTACTTGTTGCAGCACTTCTAAATCTTCCGCTGTAAAATGCACACCGTGCGCAAGCACAACATGTGTATCTTCAAAAAAACCTGCTTCTTGCAAATATTGAACCGGACTGCTGCCGTATTTATCTTGAATCATTTGACGCTCATCTGCCGTTTCAGCTAAATGCGTATGAAGGGGTACGTTTAGTTCTTTAGCGAGCTCAACGGCCGCTTTTAGAAAATCTGGTGGACACATATACGGAGAGTGCGGAGCAATCATCGTCGTAATACGACCATTCGCCGCGCCATTCCAACGCTTGACGAGCTGACGCGACTCTTCAATCCGATCGCTATAATTAGCGTCCATAGCAATCATGCCACGCGCTAAAGCACCACGCATTCCAGATGAGGCAACTGCTTCAGCAATCGTATCCATATCAATATACATATCCGCATACGTTGTCGTACCACTTTTAATCATCTCTGCAAGAGACAACATTGCTCCTTTATAGCGATCCTCACTCGTCATTTTCATCTCCGCTGGAAGCATCTTTTTATTTAACCAATCCATTAGCGGTAAATCGTCGCTATAACAGCGCAATAATGACATCGGCGTATGCTGATGACCATTCACAAGTCCAGGTAACACAAGCATACCCGCAGCATCAAATACCTCATGACCAGCCGCCTCTCGCTCCGTCACCTCACCAAGCTTCTTTACTACATTTCCTTCTATTAAGATATCTCCCTTTTGAACCGACCACACACCATCCTCAACTTGAAGATAGTGTCCACGTTTAATAATCACAAAGAAAACCTCCCGTTTCCGTCACATTTTCACTAACAGTATAACATTCCTACCCCCAACACGTTTAGAAGCAACCCCACTTCCACATAATAGTAAAAAGCGGAAGGGACTCGCTAAGGGATGACAGGCACTGGAGGGCTTGCTCGCACCATCCTGCTCTTTGGATGGTAGAGCAAGACCGAAGTGACCAAATCCCTAGTCCCTGGAGCTAGATTAGTAAAAAGCGGAAGCTGGCGCTTAGAGGCGGCAGACTTTGGAGGGCTTGAACTACATGCGTTTTTTGCATGAAGTGAAAGACCGAAAAGGCCAAGCCTCTGCCAGCTGGAGCTGGATTAGTAAAAAGCGGTGGGGACTCGTCCAGGGATGACAGGCACTGGAGGGCTTGCTCGCACCATCCGTTTCTTTGGATGGTAGAGAAAGACCGAAGTGACCGAATCCCTAGTTCCTAGAGCTCGTTTATAAGTTCAACACAAACATCCTACTTTACCGAATTATGAGGAGGTACCGTATGCCACGCATGAGACGATGGAAAAAGAAAACAAGACTACAAAAGATGCTCTTTTTGAGTAAAGGCATCGGGATTTTAGTAGGTTTTTTTGTCATAATAACGGGCGGGCTATTATTGACCGCCAAGCTAATGGGCCCGCCTCCCATCCTTACTCCACAAACGACCATGCTCTATGCGAATAATGGTGAAGAGCTTGGAGAAATGGCACACTCTGGGCAAAAACGCTCATGGATCCCACTACGAAAAATGAGTCCAGCTCTTATCCAAGCAACGATTGCTGTTGAAGATAAAAACTTTTATGAACATCATGGGTTTGATTTCAAACGGATTGCTGGCGCGATTTTAGCAGATATAAAGGCAGGTTCAAAAGTACAAGGCGCAAGCACGATTTCTCAACAGTTTGCCCGCAATTTATTTCTAACGCATGATAAAACGTGGACACGCAAGTTTATGGAAGCTTTTTATACGTTGCGATTAGAAATGAATTATTCTAAAAATGAAATACTAGAAGGTTATTTAAATACAATCTATTACGGTCACGGAACATACGGTGTTCAGTCAGCGTCTTCTTTTTACTTCGGAAAAGATGCGCGTTCCCTAACCGTTGGTGAAGCCTCTCTTTTAGCAGGCGTTCCGAAAGGCCCTGGCTATTATTCGCCACTTCTAAATGAAGAGCGTGCGAAGCAACGGCAGAAAATTATTTTGCAGGCTATGGAAAATAATCATTATTTAACACAACAAGAGGCCGTTACAGCTGCTGCACAGCCTATTACTATTCTTAATAAAAAAGAAGAGCAACAAGCTTCACTCGCTCCTTACTTTCAAGCAGAGGTCATGCGCCAACTCAAAAACGAATTAAAGCTCGATCCGAAACAAATTGAACTTGGAGGCTTACATGTCTATACAACGCTAGATCCTGCCATGCAACATGCAGCCGAAAAAGAAGTTGCCGAACGCACCGCTGATAACCCTACTATTCAAACAGCACTCGTCTCCATGAATCCGGAAAACGGCGAAGTAAAAGCATGGGTTGGTGGTAAAAATTATAAGCAAAGCTCTTTCGATCGTGCTTCGCAAGCATTGCGCGCTCCTGGTTCTACCTTTAAGCCCTTTTTGTATTATGCAGCCCTTAAAAATGGCTACACACCTTCTACAGAATTAAAAAGTGAACGCACTGCCTTTACGATGGGGACTGGAACGCCGCCATACAAACCGAAAAATTATAACGATGTGTATGCGAATGATTTTATTACACTAGCTGAAGCAATCGCTGTGTCTGATAACATTTATGCGGTAAAAACGAACTTATTTCTCGGTCCTAACAAGCTTGTTCAAACCGCGCGTCAATTTGGCATTACAAGTCCATTAGCAAAAGTACCATCGCTTGCTCTAGGGACAAACGGTGTATCCCTACTTGAAATGGTTAATGCGTACAACATGTTTCCAAACGGTGGACAACACGTAAAGCCGACCTTTATTAAAAAAATTACCGATCACAATGGGCAAACATTATATGAAGCAAAAAATGAGCATAAACAAATACTCGATCCTGCAATCACCTTTGTCATGACCGATTTAATGCGTGGCATGTTCGATGAACGACTGAACGGCTATACAAAAGTAACCGGCGCTAGTATTGACCAACTTCTTAGTCGTCCAGCTGCCGGGAAATCAGGTTCCACCCCAACAGACAGCTGGATGATTGGTTTTACTCCACAGTTAACGACGGGTGTATGGATTGGCTACGATCAAGGGAAAGAACTTGATAGCATTAACGACGGTAGCTATTCTAAGAAAATTTGGGCGAATTATATGGAAAGTGCGCTAAAAAACGTCAAAGCTGATAATTTTAAAAAACCAGCAGGCGTTGTATCCGCTGTTATAAATCCAGCAAACGGAAAGCTTGCAGGCAACAGCTGTCCAGTAACCATGCGCCAGTATTATGTAAAAGGCACGGAACCAAAAGAAACATGCAACGAACATGCAGGAGATACGATTGCACCGAAAAAGGAGAAAAAGAATTGGTGGCAAAAACTCTTTAGTTGGTAACTTTCACTTGTTTTACAACCGAAGATTATTAAGATGGGACAAACCTTGTTGCTTTGGCTTAAGTAGAGAGAGAAATATTTTAATTAATTAGTCGTTCTTTATAGACTGCTATTCACAATTATAATTTTTTGCATGCAATTCAAGCGACTTTTCTCATAATTACGCGCTATTTCCACGCAATTTGCTACTTTACTCACGATTATGTGAATTTTACGAGTGCATTCACGTGATTATGTGCCTCTTGAGTGCGAATGAGGTTGCTCTGCGCGCGAACGAGGCTGCTCTGCGCGCGAATGAAGCTGCTCTGCGCGCGAATGGAGCCGCTCTGCACGCGAACGGAGCTGCTCTGCGCGCGAATGGGGCCGCTCTGCACGCGAACGAGGCTGCTCTGCGCGCGAACGAGGCCGCTCTGCGCACGAACGAGGCTGCTCTGCGCGCGAACCGCAATACGGTGCACTTCACGAGATGCCGCTACACTTCCTACCTCTTGCTCAAACAAACGGCCCGGAACCATTAGGTTCCGGGCCGTTTGTTGTCCTAGCAACATTGTGTGTGCAATGCTACTTTTTTAGTTTACTCATCTTTCAGAATTGTCACAAGACTTTTAAACAACGTTCATAAAACATTCATAATTAATTGAGTAATGCTTTAATTTCGTCCGATGAGCGATTGAAAATAGCTTCGTCATGATTTTTCAAAAATTGCCCGAGTAGTTTGCGAGAGGTTTCTTCCATATCGTCAATGATGACTTTACCTTTTAATGATTTATCCATGCGATTCACATGTTCAGGTAAACTCTTATAACCGCGACGAGCTTCGGCATCGATTTGCATTTCACACGCCGTTACACCGTAATAATACGGGCCTTCCGCTCCACGATTAATCGTCACCCATACGAGCCAATAGAGACGCGGGTTCGGGGTATTGGCGCGATCTGGGGTAAACTTAATGCGCTTTTCAATATCACTGCGTGCATGCATTGCGCCCATATCAACATAAGCGTCACCATCAACTGGATCAACAATAACAGGTGTCATATGATCTAAGCTTAAAGCCCCGACACCATAGCCGCCGTGGCCGCTCGTAGAGTCGCCACTTAAAATGGTAAAGCCCATGCCCTTTTTATTTTTGTTTTGATCAGAATTAAAAATATCCTTCATGTATGAAAAACCTCCAAACGTGGTTTATATGCTACCTGTAGTTTACCATACTATGAAAGCAGATGACATTTTACGCTATTTTCTAGAAAAACCTTCTTGCAATCATGCCAAAAAACGAATATTATTAATTAGCAGATAAAAAATGTTCGTATTTTTGGAGGTTTTCCGATGTTATCATCTCTTTTTAAGCTAAAAGAACGAGGAACGAACGTAAAAACAGAAATGTTAGCAGGTGTTACGACTTTTTTAACGATGGTCTACATTATTATCGTGAACCCAATTGTCTTACATTCAGCAGGTGTCCCTTTTCATATTGTTTTCATGGCCACCATTATCTCTACTGTCATTGGCACATTATGGATGGCACTTTTTGCTAATTTACCAATTGCCATTGCTCCCGGAATGGGATTAAATGCTTACTTTGCCTTTTCAGTAGTAGGTACACACACGAATATTTCATATGAAGTAGCATTCGGAGCGGTGTTCGTATCCGGCATACTCTTCTTCCTTCTTTCACTAACTACTTTTCGTGAACGATTAATTGATGCCATTCCAGCAAATTTAAAACATGGTATTACGGCTGGTATTGGTTTATTTATTGCTTTTATCGGTATGCGTATGACTGGAATTATTACTTCACATAAAGAAAATCTCGTTGCTTTAGGTGATCTTCATTCACCTACTGTCATGCTCGCTTTCATTGGTTTAGCGGTTACACTTATTCTGATGGCCCTAAACGTAAATGGTGCCCTCTTTTTTGGGATGATTATTACCGGGGCAATAGCGTACTTTACAGGTCATTTAACATTTGAGAAAGCGGTATCGATGCCGGATCTTCCTCATTCATTCTTTATTTTTGGAAACCCACTAACTGCGATTACAGATGTTATTCATTACGGGTTGTATGCCGTTGTCTTTTCATTTTTACTTGTAACGCTGTTTGATACGACCGGAACGATGGTTGGCGTTGCAGAACAAGCTGGCTTAATGAAAAATAATAAAATGCCAAAAGCTCGTCAAGCACTTCTAGCAGACTCTGTCGCAACGATTGCTGGCGCAGCCTTTGGGACGAGTCCAACGAGCGCTTATATTGAGTCTTCCTCCGGTGTCGCTGCCGGTGGTCGCACAGGCTTAACTTCTGTCGTCGTTGCCGTTCTCTTTATCGTCGCAGCTTTTTTCTCACCACTCGTTTCCGTTATTGCTGATCAACCAGCCATAACGGCACCAACACTTATTATTGTTGGTAGTTTAATGCTTGGCGCCCTTGGAAAAATCCAATGGGGCGAGCTGGATGAAGCATTTCCCGCCTTCATTATTATCTTAACGATGCCTTTAACATCCAGCATCGCGACAGGCATTGCCTTTGGGTTTATTTCACACCCTCTTTTGAAAATTGCTCGCGGGAAAGCAAAAGAAGTGCCGTTGCTCGTTTACATTTTTGCCGTTCTCTTTTTCATACAATTGGCTTTCATGCCTCATTAACGTTCGTTTTTTTTTCTAAAAGAAAGGTACACTAGAGAGAAGAACCCTTTGTAGGAGGAAAGAATTATGAAAACGATTGGGATGCTTGGCGGGATGAGCTGGGAATCGACGGCCATCTATTATAAAGTCATGAATGAACGCGTAAAACAACGATTAGGTGGTCTTCACTCAGCAAAATGCTTATTGTCTTCAGTGGATTTTGAGGAAATGGCTCAACTTCAAGCAGATGGCGATTGGCAAGGCGCTGGCGAGTTGCTGGGCAAACAGGCCGCTGCCCTTGAACAAGCAGGTGCCGATTTTCTCATCATCTGTACGAATACGATGCATAGTGTCATTCCGACGATTAAGCGCTTCGTGTCACTGCCCTTTCTTCATATTGCCGAAGCAACAGCTACACGGATTCAACAAGCGTCTTTATCAAAAGTTGGTTTACTCGGCACAAGATACACGATGGAACAAGACTTTTACAGCGCTAAAATAGAAGAAGCGGGTATTGAAGTGATGATTCCAAGTGAGCAAGAACGCCAGGATGTGCATCGCATTATTTATGAAGAGCTTTGCCTTGGCCACCAGGTAGATTCTTCACGTGCTCGTTATCAAGAAATCATTCGTAGCCTCCAAGCACGGGGAGCAGAAGGCATCATTCTTGGTTGCACAGAAATTGGTCTTCTCATTTCGGAATCTGATGTCGAGCTTCCTTTGTTTGATACAGCGGTCATTCATGCCGAAGAAGCAGTAGAACGCGCATTATTGGCAGATTAGTAATAAAAAAAATCCTGACCATCGACATGTGATGATCAGGATTTTTTAAATTTATTGGATCGTTAAACGTCCTGGTGCCAGCTTTGTCGTTGTATTACCGAAGCTGTCTTTAACACTAATTTCAATAGCAATGTCACTCGCCTTCACGTTCTTTGGCACTTTATAATAGCCAACATAGTGGCCAGCTGTTGTTTCTTTCATCTTCATGGTTGCTTGTTTATTGGAAACTGTAGACAATGGCAAACGTAGCAAGAAGCTAGCGCTACTGCGTGTTAATGTATCGCACTCTACTTTAAGCGTTTGCCCGGCTTTTAATGTCACATTGCGCGCAGGTTTCATATTTGTGAGTGCTAGCCCTTTAAATTGCGCATAAATCGTGAGCTCTTTAACCGTTGCATTGCCAGCACGGTCCACGACCGTTGTGCGAATCTGATTTTTACCAGACTGCAACATGAGGCGATGTTCAAATTTCCCTTTGCTTTGTAGACTTACATTTTCGCCATTAATCGTTACGCTTTTCATAAAATCATCGCTTGCTGTTCCCGTTATCGTGACGGTTTCTTTGTTCGTTTTGATCCCGTTACTTGGACTTGTAATGGTTAGTTTCGGTGGTGTACGATCAAGCGTAATGACAACTGGCGCGGACACCTCCGTACTTCCCCGATCGAAAACCGCCTTTGTTGATAGGACATTTTTCCCTTTATGCAGCTTTACCGGCGCTTTAAATTTCCCTTTTTTATCGGACGTTACTTGGCTTACCTGCTTCCCATCATTCATTAATGCTACTTTAATAGTGGGAGCAGTTGTGCCTTCGACGGTATAGGTTTCTAGATTCGTAAACGATGCATTGGTTGGCTTCGTAATCATCGGTGCGGTGACTTCATATTCCACAAGGGCACGGATCATAAGATTGCCTTCCGATGAAGGGAATGGTTCCCACACTCCATTTACATACGTAAAGCCTCTGTTTGCACTTGGACTATTCAAGTCGGCAGCGATCCCCGGCGATTCAATATCTTTTTTTGTTTGTATGCTTACAATATAAAAGTCACCCGATACTTGTACGCTTTGCCCTCCAAAATCCACCTTCGTCCATTCGCCATTTCGTAAAGCCGTTGCATTGATTGGGCCAGCTATACGTTTACCAGGAGCTCCGTCCTTCCCGCTTGCATCGTAAACGGCTGCCTGCATTTCAGTGCCACCTGGCATTGGGAAGGATTCACTAAATTTGTACATGCCTCCCGTTACCATCGCTTTTGTTTTCCCTTTAGGCAGTGACATTTTCACCGCCCAATAATTATTCGGGTCAAAGAACGCTACCGCATTTTCTTCTGATCCATCATCATAGCCAATTTCTTTCCCTGGTGCCGATAGAAAAGGCTTTAGTTGAATGTCTTTTACCGCTTGTTTCCCTAGCGTTACTGACACTTCTTGTGAATAATAACCCGCGCCACCAATACGTAACGTATAATTCCCCTCGTATGCCGTTAGATGATAGACACCATTTTGATCGGTTAACACAGGGGTGACGGCTCCATCTTCTAAAACATACACAACAGCCTTAGCAACTGGCTTACCTGTTTGGGCATTCGTTACTTTTCCCGAAAGCGTTCCTTTCGCCTTTTCTTTTAATTTAAACGACTGCGAAGTTTCTTTTTTAGCATCTATTTGTACTTTTTGCTTCATTGGCGTATAGCCATACGCATCGATTGCTAACGTGTAATTGCCTGGTGAGCCGTAAAGGGTATACTCGCCCGTCGCTGGGTTTGTCACCGTAGACTTGCCGCTTTCTAGCAAGCTTACGTTCGCTTCCATCGGTATACCGCTATTTGCTTCGACAGTTGCTTTTTGCAGCGTGGGCTTCTCTTTAGCAAGCTTAGCAAACGGCTTTTTCGGTGTAAAAGCATCGGTCGCTACTTTGCCTTTTGGCAAGGCGACAGATGATAGCTTCACATCATCTAAATACCAGCCAGGAAAGGCATTTTGTTCATCCGTTCGCACCTCAAAACCAACAGAGACCGTCATACCAGCATAATCAGATAAATCAACCTCACCATCGACCCACTTACGACTTTTCCCTGTATACATTTTTACATAGTTCCATTGTTTTTCATCAGTCGAGACGATCACAGCGCCCCCATCCATGTCTTTTTCAAATTCAAACCAATGCTTAAACTGTAAAAATGTCGAACCTTTTTCCACCTTAACAGAAGGCATCATTAAAAACATATCAGCGGAATTTGCGTACAATCCTTTTAAATTCGTTCCATACACATGCGTGCCAGAAGCAGCACTTTTCGGACCTGATTTCGGCACTCCCCATTCCCAGTTATTATTTACTCCAAATGTTCGCCAGCCCGCGGGTTGCTTCTCAAAATCGGTTTCATAGCCGACCTTAATGGAAGGCGTAACTGTAACATGATACGGATCACTCGTTACCTCGTGTTTCCCGAAATCCTTAATCTTAAAGCGGTACGCTAAGGACGGTGCTGTCATTTCTTTATTTGGAATTTCAGCAGCATAGGTTCCCGAGCGTACCGACCCATTCACAAGCTCTGCTGGCCGTTCCTTCCAGCCCCCTTTTCCATCGCTATATTGAAGGGTTACCGCCACAACACTCACATCATCTTGTACATCAATCGTCAAGGGAAGCGTTATGCCTTCGCTAGCTGTCTTGACGGCTTCATGTTTAAATACAGGTGCTTTCGTATCGTTGCCATCCTTCGTGACGACACCCGTGACTTTTCCAAGTCCTTTCGTGACTGCATTCACAGCTTCATACGCATTAACAAGTCCCGCGCCATATCCGTTGTTTGGACTCTTCGGATACTCTTTATCTGTTAATGGTGTTGCAGTATTTTTAATGATTTCTTCCATTTCCTTGACCGTTAAACTATGATTCACTTGACGAAGCATCGCCGCAATGGCTGATACGTGTGGTCCAGCCATCGATGTACCATCCCAGCCATCTTCATACTTGCCACCTGGGACAGAGGAACGAATGTTCACTCCTGGCGCGGATACTTCAGGCTTTAGTAAGCCCTCATAGGGTGAAGGACCGCGTAAAGAAAAGTCAGCTACTTGATTTTTATCGTTAACCGCTCCTGTTGCAAAAGATTCTGGATAGTTCGCTGGATTAGCTACTGATCCCCGACCACCTTCGTTATTAGCATCCGTATTACCCGCTGAAAACTCCGGGAAAATTTCGGCCGCACGCCATGCTTTTACCATTGGACGGTACCAATCATCCATTCCTGGCCCACCGCCCCATGAGTTATTCACTACATCTGGCGCTTTTTCCGGATGAGGTTTGCCTGCTGCATCTGTTGGGGCAATTACCCATTGGCCGGCAGCTAGTAATGCTTCATCCGTTCCACCTTCTTCTGTAAAGGCCTTCACCGCAATCCACTTAGCACCTGGCGCTACACCAATTTTATTCTTACCATTCTTCTCACTACCAACCATCGTTCCTACTGTATGTGTGCCATGTCCAATATCGTCGTAAGGCTGGTCCTCTCCCTCTGTTGCATCGAACCAGTTGTATTCATTGTGTAGCTTTCCACCAGCATCATAGCCCCGATATTTCGAAGCAATCGCAGGATGCGTCGCTTCTACTCCCGTATCAATGCTAGCAATAACCGTCCCGGTTCCATCAATGCCCTTTGCCCACGCTTTTGGAGCATCTACTTTTTGTACATTCCATTCAATAGTATTACTTTCTTTAGACGTTGCCTTTTTCTTAGGAGATTGGACAGGCTGTAGCTTACGCACTTCATTTGCCGTAATCTTCTCCACTTCTGGCATCGTCGCAAGCTTGTCCATAACCGCTTTTGTCGCCGTAACGGCCATGGCATTTACAATAAAGAAAGCGTGTATTTTTTTCACTTCACCTTTTTTCTTTTGTTCTTCTAAATAGCTTGAAACCTCTTTTTGTGATTCTAGTGCTTTCGCCTGGAGCGTCGACACGACCGCCGATCGCTTCATTAATTCGGTTTGATAACTGCTCATTTTTTTCTTTTGAGCACTCATCATTGCTTTCTTCGCTTCTTTTTCAGCATCCACTTGCTCTTTAAACTTTACTAAAAAGGTAGCAATCTTCTTGTCTTTAAATTCTTTCAAAAGCTTATTGCTTACCTTTTCTACTTGTGTTGCCTTTATCGCATTCATGCCATGATATGCTTTCATTTTAGATGTCGCTGACACCGCCGCTCCACTTGGAAATAGTAATGATAGTGATAAGCACGCTGTCATGATTACACTCATAAACTTCCCCTTCATACCTTCATCGTCCTCCCCGATTTTCCTATTAAAGCCTACTTCATCATAAAGACTTTAGAACACGGTGTCGCTCGAATTATAGGAGCTAGTCTCACTAAACTTTTCGACTGAATGGATACGATGAATAGTGCATCCCCCCTGCATGTACCGAACGTAGATAGCTACTACGTTTAGGGCTACTTTATGCAGGGGCTATGCTGTTTCTGTGCAGTAACAGTGCATTTCCCATAAAAAAAATGCTGTCGGAAAAAAAGCCAAATTAGCGATTGCGCACGCTAGAAAAAAGGTGCAAACATCGTGCTAACATTATTGAGCATAAAGCGAAAATCAAGAGCGGTGTCATCCCTTTACCAAACGAAAGCACCATTCCGCCACAAAAAGCACCTACAGAGCTAGCGCCACTGCCGTACTAGCATGGTCCAGTTGATACGAGAGCAGTGCTTGTTGTTGCGATGCCCCACATGCCCATCCCATACATCCCCAAACAAAAAACGGAAGATAGGTAAGAAGAGGTAGATGAATCAGGAGAGGAATAAAGCCATGAAAATAAGGGTTACAAGCAACTGTGGTGGCTTATGCATGTGGGTATTAGTGAGTATTGGAAGTGTAGGCTCAATTGCAATGTTCTACGCGTTACCGTATTTTTCAACACCTCACCTCCCTGCTCTACGTGCGTGACTGCGGTTGTTCGTTGATCGCCGGGTTACGATTACCGTGCTAGTTACTTTTTTCGGAAGTGTTGCTAGTCTTGGGCTGTATACGTATATGGTGCCGTTACTACAAGCATGAACAGTATCAAGTGATGTTACATTCTACTTCATGAGAGACAAGTTTAGTAGCAGCAACTACCGATAGTGGAGAGAACACACCCGCACATGCACCAGCAAGCGCTCTCGAAAGCACAACTGCCGTAAAACCGATAAATGAAACGACTAACATACTCTTCAATGGCTTCCCTGCCAATAGGGATGAACAATTCGGCGCCGAAACGGCATAGCACAGTGTAAAGATACTTACGCCCTGTCCAACATGATACACATCCGTATGATAGGTAGCGCTAATACGTGGCAACAATCCTGCTATGATGTACGCATCAAAACCGAGCGCAAACATGCTCAATGATAGTAGTATGTGAATTCTCCCCTGTCGATCAATTGATACCGCTACAGCATATCAAAAGAGCAAAAGAGGCGGAAGAAGCATTCTTTTGGAGCGGTATAACAAATGGTTATAGCGTAAGAAGATCGAGGATATAAAAAAACAAATGAGCACAGCACGGCCCATTTGTTTGACTACTGAAGAAGTGATTGCTGAAGCTTGTTAATATACGCATAGCCTTCTTCAATTTCTTCGGTTGTATATTTTTGTTTTGCTTTCAGTGTTTGGATTTTTTCTGTTACTTCTTCAACGCTAAGATGATAGAAAAAGAGAATAGTAGAAACAAGCTCAAGAAAGCGCGAAGATTGGTCGTTCATCGAGCGCACGCAATCCCCAAGCTTTGGAATACTTGCTCCGTAAGAAGAAAGAAAGCCTTCTCCCTCATTGTTAAGTGAGTAACGATATTGATAATAACCACTTACTTTTTCTTTTACTTCATGAACGTAGCCTAAATTACATAACTCTTCAACACGTAATGTTAGCTCTTCTGAATAGGGTCCAAAAAAATGAAATTCATATTTCTCTTGAAATGGGAAATTCAATTTTTTTGCAATGTATATCATTTTCTGCAGTTTTTTCCGTCCTATAACTTCTCCTGCTTCTTTAATAACCGTTATCACTTTTAAATGATCTTCAAACACGATCGTTGTCCCCCTTTTACAATAGCTTTATCCTTTATGCAACAACTGCTTTATTTTTTGTTTAAGTTCTTGATTGGCGAGCCCATCCACAACGTCTGCTGGATAATAGAGCTTATGATCGGTTCTTCGCTTACCCGAAATCGCTTCAACAACGTCTGATTCCGTCGATAGTTCTGAGATATCACCATTTGCTTTCCATAAATTAATCGGAAGCTTTTCTTCTTTCTCTCCTGGTCGATAAAAGTCATACGGCAAATCAGATGAGGAATCGATGACTAAATAATAGCGCGGATCAATGCCTGCTTCTTTAAAATATCTAGCAAGTGTATGAACCTCACTCATCGGCAATAAATCACAATATTTAAAGAGCTTACGATCTAGAAAACGACGACATAAATCACGAAGAATTTGATCTTCTTCCTGTAGCCATACTTGAAAGTAATACTGCATAACACCTTCATCAAGTCTTATGTAATCTTCAACCGTCACCTCACCTTTAAAGAGTGAGTGAAAATGTGTTAGCGGTTGTTGAAATGTATAGTCTGCTTCATATAAATGCTTTGCGCGATGCAAAATTTTACTTAAAATAACTTCTGCACTGCGTGTCACTGGATGAAAATACACTTGCCAATACATTTGATAGCGACTCATAATGTAATCTTCTACAGCGTGCATGCCGCTCGCCTTAATGACAGCGCCATCTTCCATGGGGCGCATCACACGCAAGATTCGTTCTAAATCAAAATTCCCATAGCTTACGCCCGTAAAGTAAGCATCGCGCAACAAGTAATCCATGCGATCGGCGTCAATTTGCGAAGAGATGAGACTAACAACGAGCTTATCGTGATAGGTCTTCTCAATCACTTCCGCTACCTTTTTCGGAAAATCTTCTGATTGTAGCCGCAAAATGGCATTCACTTCGGTATTACCTAGTAATATAGCGCGTGTGTAATATTCATGATCTAAGCCAAATACTTTTTCAAACGAGTGCGAGAACGGACCGTGGCCAATGTCATGCAGAAGTGCCGCGCTTAACGCCAGCATCCGCTCCTCTTCATTCCAATGCTTCCGTCCTTTAAACACTTCCACAATACGGCGTGTAATCTCATAAACTCCTAGAGAATGACTAAAGCGACTATGCTCTGCACCATGAAAGGTTAAATAGGTTGTCCCAAGCTGACGAATGCGACGCAATCGCTGAAATTCACGGGTCCCAATCAGTTTCCAGATCAACTCATCACGAACGTGAATATAGCGATGCACTGGATCTTTAAATACTTTTTCTTCATGTAGTTGACCTAATGTTCTTTTCATCGCTTCGTAAAGTCTCCTTCATTCGTCGGTAGTGTGTTCATTGCTTCCTAAAAAAAGAAAAAACCCCTTCTTATGCTGCGGATGCTTAGAAGGATGCTTCTTCGTCTATGCTGTCTATTATTTTTACAAAATCTTTAGTGAGTATACCCTATTTTATCTGTATTAAATGCATGAAACAAATAACAAAAAAGGAGAAATAACAATAACTCATGCTTCATTCTTTCATTTACGTTTGTTTTTGCAGGCAGAGCTACACTTTAAAAAAAGAAAAGGTAGTTTATGGAGACACGCACATAAAAAAAGGGCAGCGTAGGCTACCACATTTCATATCGATCTTGTTGCCGAATAGACTGTGTTTTCTTTTCTTGCGCAGCATCAACAAAAAGAAGATTGGCTGTAATCAGATGCATCATCATACCCACGAAGGGAATCCAGCCAATACAAGAAGAAATGATCCCAACAATGCTCGCATGTTTATTTGTTTTTTCTAAATCAGAAAATAGAAGCGTGAGGAGATGTAAGATGAGCATTACCACTAATGGTGTCCAAAAGAGTGATACAACAATGATTCCACCAATATAAGGTATACCTAATACCAGTTCTAACCCACCTGTTATCCACTTTAGAACGGAAGAAACCTTTCTTTTCATGACCGATGTCCCCCTCTAAGCTGACTCGTACCTGATTTAATGTATGCTTAGGGCGTTCGATACTTTCCTACAAATATGATGATGCACTTAGCCTTGACTTTTAACCTCTCTCTCGCTAAAATCATACAAAATATGGAACAAGGAGGCATTTCATGACCATCATCATTCATCGACAACTTACTCCAAAACGACAATCACAACTTCTTGCTCTATATGAGAGCGTTGGCTGGACTCGCCATACAGAAGACATCATTGCTCAACTATACGCAGCGAGTGATTTGTATGCTTTTGCTACTGTAGAGGACACACTCGTTGGCTGCATTCGTTGTTTAACTGACGGCGTGTTTAATGCGGCACTTTATGATGTCATTGTTCATCCATCTTATCAGCGCCAAGGAGTTGCGCGCTTGCTAGTGCATGATCTTTTAGAGCGCTTAACGCACATTTCTTGCATTCATTTACTTGCAACAACAGGTAATGAAGCCTTTTATGAAAAGCTTGGTTTTAAGAAAACAAAAACCGGGATGGCTCGTTACAGCAACCCGGCTCTTGCCTTTGAATATTTAGTGTAAAAATGAGGAATGTTGCCTGTTCGACGCTTTGTTTTCTTTACTAATCATGAAATAAAAACCAATCACTAACAGCACACAGCAGCTGGCAATCATGCCTACCATTCCAAGCGATGAATGCAATTGAAAGCTTCCTAGAAGCAATCCACATACAGAACCGAACATCATTTGTATAAAGAAAAACAAACCAGATGCAACGCCAACTTGTTCACGAAAAGGTTCCATGACAGCCGACTGACAAGCAGGGAAAATGCCCCCAATACCGATCATGACAACCATCATTCCACCAATAATTACAAAGGGACTTTGCGGAAAAACAAGCGTGAGTACAAGCATAAGTAAAGAGGCACATAATGCGACGACACTTTGCTTCATAATGACTGCATCAAGACCTACATACAATCCTTTTTTTCGCGTATAAGTTGTACCAATTATATAGCCGAAGATTACGAGTGCATACAGTAAACTATAAGCAGTCGGCCCCACGTGCAACAGATCTTGCAGCACAAATGATGACGTTTGAATAAACGTATAATAGGCACACCAAGCAAGTCCAATGGTCACACTATACGCCAAGAAAACTTTTTGAGTAAGCAAGTACCGATAACTTTTAACGAGAGAGCGAGCAGACAGTGACTGTTCGGCTCTCTCTTCCCGTGGCAAGACGAACAGAGCTAATAAGAGCACAGGAATCGTTAGGCTCACTAAAAATAAAAAACACGCTTTAAAGCCCCACTGCGACTGCAATAAACTCCCAATCGTTGGTGCGATTGCCGGTGTAACAGCGATCGCTGTCGATAAATACGTAAGCACCGCTAGCTGTTTTTTCTCTTGAAACGCATCCTTAGCAATCACCCGGGCAATAACCGTGCCACAGCCTCCTCCAAGAGCTTGTAAAAAGCGCCCCACAATCAGCACATACACAGTACTTGTGAGTAAACAGGTAAGAGATCCGACGGCATACAGCAGCAAGCCAGCAATGACTACTTTTTTCTTACCAAACTGATCACTGAAAACACCACAAATTAACGCTGATGCAGCATAACCAATCATATAAATGCTTAGTGTGAGCTGCATGTCACTACTTGAAGCGTGAAAATAGGTTGCCATGCTTGGCAGTGCCGGTAAATATAAGCTTATTGATAATTGAGGAATACATACAAGAGCGATCAGTGTGAGCAATTGTAGAAAAGCATGCGTTGATTTTGTCATGTTCCTCGAAGGCTCCTTCTATTAAATGACGAATGATTTATTTTTCATTTGTTGTACGATGTCATCAATGACTTGTGTTGCATGTTTGGCAACCATTTCAACCGAACTTGTAAAATAATACGTACCACATGTAATTTGACCGAGCGCTTTCACATTATGAAGAACAGACCCCGCTTTGGACACAACACTGCCATTTGCAAAATCAATGTTAATGCCGCCATATTGATTTCTTTCAACAATGCCAGAAGCAAGTAACTGTTGTAGCAAGGTTCCTTTCGATGCACGAGCTACATCTTTTGCAAAACCTGTAGCGTTAATCACCCAATCAAACGCAACCTGTTCCCCTGAGCGAAAAGTGGCAACAAACTTTTCATTGACACTCACCAACTTCTCAATATGTTTTAAGATTCTAAGAGTATCTTCCTGCAGCATCGCAACAATTTTTTGCGCATTTTGAACAGGCATCGGATTTCGTTTACTCATAAAGAAACGCTCATATTTTTTTAAATACAATGTCTTGTCTGCTGGCTTCAAATAACGCCAGTAGCTTTCAATCACTTCATTGGTTGCTAATAAAATGGATTGCCATATTCCCACCTTTTCCAAATGATTCATTTCTCGTTGCAATCGTTCCATGTTGGAGAGTTGTTCACGTTTTTTTACGATTTCTTTTAAATGAAGTCCCTCACTTAAGCATTCATTATGCAGGGCCTCGATGATTTCATGGAAGGTAATCCAACCACCGTTCTTTTTTATTACAGCAGCTAGATAGTCTTCCGTTACGTATTTTAGTTGATACGGTACAATTTCACCACGAACGTCTGGAAGCATACCGGAGCGCGAAAGCATATAAATGGTGCCACGATGGCCGTGTTGCTTCAGTACGAGCGCAGCATCTACTGCCGTTAAGCTTGTGCCGATTATAGCAACCGCTGCATCCTTTTGTACGTCCTGTACATGCTTTGCAAGCGGATATGGGTTATGAATATAGTGGGCTTCACCTTGCAGCTGGTAAGGGTCCCCAAGCTCCGTATGACCGATGCACAGAAGAATATAATCATATTCATAGAGACCAGAAGCACTCTCAAGCGTTACTCGTTTGTTTTCCATTACAACCATGTTGGTCACTTCTTCAAATTTCACTTCTACGAGCATCTGCTTTTCCTTCGCCGCTTCGACCGTCTGCTCAAAACATGCTTTCAAATAGTGACCAAAAATCTTACGTGGTAAAAACTCTGAATCTGCCACCTTATACTCGCTTTTTGATTCATACCAATCTAAGAAATGACGCGGATGATCATGCACAATCGACATTTGCTTCGAGGCACGATTTAACAATAGAACATCACTATCATGTTGATAGGGAATTCCCGGACCAATTAACGGTCGTTGATCATAAAGCGTAATACTCAATCCCTCTTCAAGAGAAGGCCATTTCGTAACAAGATTATAAAAGGAACAAAGACCAGATACACCTGCACCAATGATGGCAATTTTCTTCATCCAACTTCCTCCTTAAACCTCCTAGTTTCAACCAAAATTTACTATACGAGGTTTTTGCCTTCTACCATAGAGTCTTTCGGCACAGAGTAGAGCGACCGTATGCTTTTATAAAGACAACTTTACAAACGTCTTGAGACCTATGTTCAGTTCCAGATCTTTTGTATTTCCGAGAGAAATGCCTTGTGCTCCTTACATAAGTGCTTTGTCCCTGTCCATCATTTCCTCGTTATTTCCCTATTATAAAAATGTTTCCTCAAGGAAATAAATTGAGTCTAAAGAATGATTATGTTTTTTATGTAAAGTTGCAATTTGCAATATATAATGTACATATCAACTCTAATAGATTACAATTAATGTAATAGGAACAGACAATGGAGAATCGCTCATGAACAATAAAATTAAACTAGCACGACAATCGAACATGATGACACAAGAAGAATTAGCAAGGAAAATCAACGTGACGAGGCAAACAGTTGGGTTAATCGAAAAAGGGGAGTTTAATCCGAGTTTGAAAATCTGTATAGCAATTGCAAAAGCGTTAGGTAAAACACTAGATGAACTTTTTTGGGAGGAATGATGGCCTTGAAAGCAATACTTTATTTTTTATTATCCGATGATGAATATAAAGCAAAAAAAATAACAGAGTTTTTAGCTGAATCCGCACTTTTAAACGGGATTTTGTGTTTCCTTTTTTTACTGTTGGATCGTCTGTATTCTATAGGTGAATTCGTACCAACAATCGCTTTAATGATCACGCTACTCGCCATTTCTATACTTTATGTCATCGTGCGGTACATCCTTTCAGGCATTGAATTTGCAAATGTTTTTACGAGGACCGAATTCAAGAATGAGCGCAAGCACCTTTTGTTCAAAGCCATTACGTTTTCCATTATTTTCGGAATACTAATGGTGATAGTTACAGGGGTGCCAAAAGTTGCTTTTGATGTTATTCAGCTGTGCAGCGTACCGCTACTAGCTGGTTTTCTCTTATATGCCATGAATTATGTTTCGTTAGTTATATCCTATCGAAAGAACAAATCGCTATAAAAAGCAAAAAACCTAAACGACCACAAGGGTCACTTAGGTTTTTTCTCATTACATCCACTTCACAATGTCTTCTTTTGCTTGGCGAACTTTTCCGCGATGTGGCTCTTCAGCACGGTAACCGAATGCGGCCATGACGGCAACACCGAAGTGTCCACCTTCTAGCGCGCCCGCCTCTTCTAAAATGTCATGAATTTTTTCTTGATCAAAGCCTTCAATCGGGCAAGAATCAATACCAATCATCGCAGCAGATGTCATCATGTTTCCTAGCGCAATGTACGTTTGTTTCGTAGCCCAATCAAACATGGCACGATCGTTGCCTAATAAGTTAAAGTCTGATTTTTGGAACGTTTCATAAAACGAACTTAGACGCTCGATTGCTTCTGGCGGCATATGCTTTACATCTTCCATCATGTGCTTAATGTAAGGAGAAGAATACACCATATCTTCTGCCTTACGGGCAAGAATAACAACAAAATGGCTTGCTGTTGGGAGTTGTCCTGTTGCTCCCCATGAAGAAGCTTTCATTTTTTCACGAAGCTCTTCGTTTTGAATAACTACGAAACGCCATGGCTCAAAGCCGAATGAACTTGGTGATAGGCGCGCTGTTTCTAGGATAAAATCAAAATCCTCTGCTGAAATCTTTTTCGTTGGGTCGAATGCTTTTGTCGCATGTCTATTTTGAAAAGCATCTAATACTGCTTGTTTTGTTTGTTCTTTTGATTGCATGTTATTTCCTCCTCAAAAATGATTCACATATAGTATAATACCCACTATACTTACTAAATAAAAGTACGCACATTTTTGTATGATAGTATCAATTTTTATACTATGGGAGGGAGAGCTCATGGAAGTATCTCGTGATCAACTACTGCATAACGGTTATCATTGTGCCGTAGAAGCAACGATTGATATCATCGGAGGCAAATGGAAAAGTGTTATTTTGTATCATTTGATGAGCGGCAAAAAACGCTTTAATGAGTTACGAAAACTCATTCCTGGAGTAACGCAACGGATGCTTACGTTACAGCTGCGGGAACTCGAACGCGATGGCATTATTCACCGGGAAATTTATAAACAAGTACCACCGAAAGTAGAATATTCTTTATCAGACTTTGGCGAGAGTATCGTACCCGTAATTGAACTAATGATGAAGTGGGGAAATGAACACTTAGACGATATTCTATCCGCACGTGAAAAAGCCGAAACAGAAGCAACCGAAACACCACAATTGCGGTATACTACTAAATGAATGAACGTATGCAGGAGGACATTTTTGTGGAGCAAAACAAACAAGCCTGGAATGAAAAATCATATGAAGCATGGACATATCGATTCGGAACGCCCCAACAGGCAGCCGAAAAAATAAAAAAAGATCCTACAAAACGTCTCTCTCCTCTGTATGAGTATATGGGAGACGTGTCAGGAAAAAAAATTGTGAATGTATTAGGTTCACATGGCAGTAAAGCTGTCGCGCTATCGCTGCTCGGTGCGGATGTGACGGTTATAGATTTATCAGAACCGAATAAACGCTATGCCGAAGAGCTAGCGCAAGCGGCTGGTACTTCCATTCGTTACGTTTGTAGTGACGTACTACACCTACCAACAGAAGAGCTAACTGGAGATTACGATCTCGTCCTTACCGAAAACGGTATTCTTCATTACTTTACCGATTTAGCACCGTTTTTCGCAACGATTCGCCAGCTCTTAAAGCCCGGCGGACGCTTAATTTTACAAGACTTTCACCCGATTTCAACAAAGCTTATTTCCTCACAAGGAAAAAACCAAGCATCTCGTAAGCATAAAGTGGCAGGTAACTATTTTAGTGAAGCATTAGAAACGACAGACATTTCCTATGCGAAATTTTTGCCAGAACTTCAATACGCAACCGCACAAGAACGCAAACCGTATGAAGTACAAATCCGCAAATGGACGCTCGGAGAAATTGTAACTGCGATCGGACAAGCACGTCTTCTCATTACAAACTTACAAGAAGAAGGACATGCCGGTGACTTCGACCATGGCATTCCAAAAACATTTATTATTGAAGCGGAGTGTTTGTAACATGACTACTTCGCTTTTGTATCAACCAAAATGGCGAATTATTGATCAATCGAGCTTAGGACCAAATTTTGATGCGCTGCAATCATTCGGCATGGACGATGCTCTGTGCACGACCATCGGCAGTGGCGACTCACCACCTACGATGCGCTCGTGGGTGCATCATAATACGGTCGTTCTTGGCATTCAAGATACGCGGCTGCCTCACCTGGACCGAGGGGTTCGTTCCTTACAAGAAAAAGGCTATCGCGTCATCGTACGAAATTCGGGAGGCTTAGCGGTCGTTCTTGATGAACACGTCTTAAACCTTTCCATTATTTTGCCGGAAAAAGACTTCTCCATCCAAATTGATAAAGGCTATGATACGATGGTTGAGCTTATTTCCCATATGCTTGCGCCGTACAATTTATCGTTTGAAGCAAAGGAAATTACCCATTCCTACTGTCCAGGTAGCTATGATTTAAGCGTTAATGATCAGAAATTTGCTGGCATTTCACAGCGTCGCATCCGAAATGGCGCCGCTGTGCAAATTTATTTATGCGTAAGTGGTAGCGGCTCGCAACGCGCAACAGCCATTCAAGAATTTTACCGTGAAGGGTTGCAAGGTGAACAAACGAAATTTCACTATCCTGACATCCAGCCACACGTCATGGCCTCGCTAAGCGAATTAGCGCAGCAACCTATTACCGTTCAAGATTTAATGAATCGCCTTTTACTAACCGCTAAAGCGCACAGCGAACAGCTCATCTCAGCGCCACTGTCTGTTCAAGAAATTCAACTGTTCGATTACAATTATCAACGCGTGTGGGAACGTAACGAGAAAGCGTTGGAGCGCGTGTAATCTATATGATCGTTCGTATATTCATCCCTATTTTTTACATATATTCAAAGAGAGCGGGGTATTGAATAGAGAGAAATGAGGGATGAACGGTGCTAACAGATTATATTATACGCCTGGCGCTAGCGGGTCTTTTAGGCGCAATTATTGGTTTTGAACGTGAATTTCGCTCAAAAGAAGCAGGCTTGCGCACACACTTTTTAGTAGCAGCTGGCAGTGCACTTATGATGATTGTATCTAAATATGGCTTTAGCGATATGCTTGGCGATCAGGATGTTGCACTCGATCCTAGCCGAATCGCTGCTCAAGTGGTGAGCGGTATTGGTTTTTTAGGGGCAGGAATGATTATTATTCAGCGTCAATCTGTTCGAGGCTTAACGACCGCTGCTGGCATGTGGGCCACTTCCGGCATTGGACTTACCATTGGTGCCGGTTTATATTGGGTTGGTATTTGCGCTGCAATTCTTGTGTTAATTGGCTTAGAAATACTAAGCCGTATCTTTAAAAACGACTTTTCTAAAGTGATCACACTAGAAATTGAAACACTCTCAAAAGCGACCTTAAACAACGTTATGTCTCTTCTCAAAGATTTTGATGTAGACATTGTAGGCTATTCCTACTCCAAACATGAAGAACAAGACAGTATACTCTATTCCTATGTGATTACAGGACGCCTAAAAAAACGACGCGATGAACTAACCTTACTCACAGCACTTAACGAGCTCGAAGAAACGGTATCTCTTCGCATCCTATAGAAAAAACGCGGACGATGGTTGGTCCGCGTTTTTTATGATTAATGTTTTTCAATGTCAGAGACACTTTTCAAATCAAGCTTAAAAAGCTCTTCTGCAGCTAGTGTATCCGTCTTTAATTGATTTTCAAAATTGCCTTTGCTGAAACGGACTTTAAACCCTAAACCATCATCGTAGTTCAAATAGCCATTTATGTAAGGATGGCCTTTAGCATCTCTACCGTAGCGTGTATATGTGACCGATTGAAAGCCTTTCGTATTGTAACGTACATACTTCTGAACGCGCTTCATTTGTTGGGCAAAATAACGTTCTTCCTCTTCTTTATGACCTTTTTGTCTTTGTTCTTTTTCGATTTCTGAAATAGTTTTATCGTGTTTATTTCGCATTTCCTCAATCTTTGGATGATCCGTTTCCAATTGTGATTCAAACATTTCATCGTCATTTAAAAGGACTCTAAAAACATTTTCTTTTTTATGATTAAAATAACCATTCACATAAGCAGTATGATGGTCAGTCGTACCATATTCTCTAAAAGTAACAGCAGTAATACCTTTAAAATTGCCTTCAATATACTTTCGTATGCGTTTTTTTTGCTCCGTAAAATAGTGCTCTTGTTTTTCTTTATAGCCCTTTTGCATTTCTTCTTTTTCAATTTCGGTTATAGATTTAGAACGAAGCTTGATATACGTCTCTAATTCTCCCCCATAAAACAAATGGTCCCCAAAGTCTTCTCCAAAAACAGACACATCAAAGGTAAGGGTTTTATTATTATTAATGTAGCCACTAATCCGAGGACCAACGAATGGATTGTTGCTTCGATCCGTAAATGTAATGGATTTAACATTTTTCAAATTATGATGAATATATTTTGCAACACGTTGTTCCTGTTTTTCAAAAAAAGTTTTCTCTTCATAATAATGAGCAACGTAAGCGATGACACCAATAACAAGAAAAAAAGCGAATGCTGATAAAATTAACCTTTTTTTCATTTCATACTCCCTTTAAATATTATCCTTCACTTTACATTTAAACGAAATATATCATAAAAATGGTAAAATTATAAATAGTTAAATACTACCTTATTATAGGACAGGAGGATGCTTTTATCATGCTCATAAAACGGATACAATGCACGGTTACGCATGCTCAAAAACACGTTTTTTTCGAAGCACAAAAACAATGGCACATTTTAAGTAAGGTGGATGGGTTTTGCGGGCAAACAGGGGGTTGGTATGAAGAAGATCCCTTAAGCGCTGTTATTTATGCGTTCTGGGAAAGTGCTGATTATTATAACGATTTTATGAAGCACGTTCATGATGAGATTTTTGCAAATGCTAAGCAAGTACAAACGTTTACTAAGATCAACGTTACTTTATATGAGTGTAGCTCCTTGAACCTTCATCACATATTACGTGCGACTTTTTTGCATGAACAGGAAGGAATTGCTGCAACAGCAGACAACATCCGATTACAGCCGCTTAAAGAAACAGACCGCGCGCTTACGCTATCATTTGATCAACACGCCCACGGCACCATTACGCTTGAAGAAGCCTGGCAAGTTTACAAAAAAGAAAGCACAGTGTGAAATGCTCACGCTGTGCTTTTTCTTTTCTATTATAGAGCTTGCATCGCTGTGATTAGCGCAAGCTTGTACACATCTTCTTCATTACAGCCGCGAGATAGGTCATTCACTGGCATGTTCAATCCTTGAAGAATCGGTCCGATTGCTTCATAGCCACCAAGACGTTGAACCATTTTGTAGCCAATGTTACCTGTTTCAAGACCAGGGAAGATAAATACGTTGGCTTCACCTTTTAACGGTGATTCTGGCGCTTTCTTTTGAGCTACAGACGAAACGAAAGCAGCATCGAATTGCAATTCACCATCAAATGGGAAGTCAGGATTCATATCTGCTAACAGCTCTGTTGCTTTGACAACTTTTTCTGTTTCCTCTGAGGAAGCAGAACCTTTTGTAGAGAAACTTAATAGCGCCACTTTCGGATCAATATCAAAAACGCGCGCTGTTTCTGCACTCACTAAAGCGGATTCAGCCAAATCTTCGCTCGTTGGCGCAATGTTAATTGCACAATCGGCAAATACGTATTTTTCATCGTTCTTCACCATAATAAACGCACCTGACGTCTTTTTGATTCCTGGTTTCGTTTTAATGATTTGTAGCGCTGGTCGAACTGTATCTGCTGTTGAATGTGCCGCTCCGCTTACAAGACCATGTGCTTTGTTTGTATACACAAGCATCGTACCGAAATAGTTGCCATCTAGAAGAATTTTTCTTGCTTGCTCTTCTGTCGCTTTTCCTTTACGACGTTCGACGAATGCAGCAACCAATTGATCAAACTCACTGTACGTTGCTGGATCAATAATCTCAACCTCACCAAGAGTAACACCTGCATCGGTAGCTTTTGCTTGTACGTCTGCTTCATTACCAATGAGAATTGGCTTTAAAATTTTCTCAGCTGCTAAACGTGCTGCTGCCGCTAAGATGCGCTCGTCTGTTCCTTCAGGAAAAACGATCGTCGGTTGTTCTTTTTGAACCTTGTCTTTTAATGCTGTAAATAAATCGCTCATGCGAAAATCCTCCTCATACACTCATTCCCTACTAGGGTACTCCTTTTCGTCCCCCTTTTAAACCTATAGTCTGTTTTGAAAGCGCTTGAGATGAAAAGTTGTTATTTTCCGAAAATAGATTAGGTTATTTTATCCTTTTTATGAAACTTTTTATACATCCCTTCCGTACATACTCGTAGTACAAAAAGGAGGCTTTCTTATGTCTATTTTAAATAAAATGCTAGCTAGTGTTGGAATCGGCGCAGCAAAAGTGGATACTTTACTCGAAAAAGAGCAATACATGCCAGGAGAAATGATTGCTGGGAAAGTGATGATTTATGGAGGAAAAGTGGCGCAGCCAATTGAAGGCATCTCGCTTTTTCTCATGTGTAACTACATACGGGAAGTAGATGATCACAAGCATCATGTAAAAGCTGTACTTGCAGAATTCGAAGTTGCCGGTAGCCATACGATTGCTAGTGAGGAAACGAAAGAGATTGCCTTTTCCTTTCGTTTACCTTACAACCTTCCTTACAGCATTGGCCAAACACAAATTTGGCTACAAACGGGCGCAACTATTAAAAACGCACTAGATCCACAGGATAAAGATTACCTCGCTATCCATCCCGACCGTCCCATCCAGAATGTAATGGAAGCGATTGAAGGGCTTCAATTTAGCTTGCGAAAAGCGACATGTCAGGAACGTAAACATCCGCGCCGCTACCCGCTGCCGTTTCAACAAGAATTTGAATACATTCCAACGGGCGGAATGTACCTCAACCGTCTTGATGAATTAGAAGTCATTTTCCAATACAACGGGCAATCACTTGATCTTATGCTGCAAATTGATCGCAAAGGATTTGGATTCAGCGGAATGATTGCCGATTCACTTGACCTTGATGAAACCTATGTTTCTATTCATTTTACGGCTGAAGAACTTCACAATTCTTCCCTAGTAGCGACTAAAATTGCGAACGTCCTTCAGCAGCACGTCTAACAAGGAATGTGATATAGTAAAGAAGGATTTATAGTATTGATTTTAGAAGGAGTGACGATTCATGAGTGAAGCAGCAGTAACGCTTGAAGGATGGTATTGTCTACACGATTTCCGCAAAATGGACTGGGCAGCTTGGAAGGCTGTGTCGAGTGAAGAACGCGAACATGCCATTCACGAATTTTTAGGATTTTTGGAAAAATCGGAAGGTGTGCAAGCGCGCAAAGAAGGTAGCCATGCCCTCTATTCAATCGTCGGGCAAAAAGCCGACTTCATGCTTATGCTTCTACGTCCTACGTTAGAAGAAGTAAATGAACTTGAAAATGCTTTTAACAAAACATCCTTTGCACAATTTACAATTCCAGCTTATTCTTACGTTTCCATCGTAGAGTTAAGCAATTATAATCCATCGAATGACGTGGATCCAGAAACAGATCCAATGATTCAAGGGCGCTTGAAGCCAGAACTTCCACAATGGAAGCATGTTTGCTTCTATCCAATGGACAAGCGTCGCGAAGGCAACGATAACTGGTATATGCTTCCGATGGAAGAGCGCAAGAAAATGATGTACAGCCATGGCATGATTGGCCGTAGCTATGCGGGCAAAGTCAAACAAATCATTACAGGCTCCGTTGGTTTTGATGATTGGGAATGGGGCGTAACGCTGTTCGCAAACGATGCTGTTCAATTTAAGAAACTCGTGTATGAAATGCGCTTTGACGAAGTAAGTGCACGTTACGGAGAGTTCGGTTCTTTCTATGTAGGAAACTTCCTGCCAAAAGAAAACGTAGCAAACTTCCTTCACGTATAAAGATTCAATCTCTTTAAAAATGACTTTATCATCAATTTTGGTGATAAAGTCATTTTTAATGTGTAGCGTATGTATGTAGCCCTGGAATGAAGCGAAAATTCGAGTAAGTACACGCCGGCGTGCAGAGCGCGGCGGTTCGCGCGCAGGGGCCTTCGATTCGCGCGCAGACCATGTCCGTTCACGCGCAAGAGACCTTGGTTCGCGCGCAGACCATGTCCGTTCGCGCGCAAGAGCTTTCGATTCGCGCGCAGACCATGTCTGTTCGCGCGCAGGGGTCTTCGATTCGCGCGCAGACCAGACAAATCGCCTCCAACAATGTATGTACGGGATGAAAAATAGAGCAAATTAAGAGATAATCTCGTAAATGTCCTCAAAAATGAGAAAAAATAGCGTTAAAACTCTTCAAAGATCTCGAAAAGAGTGAAGCGCGCAAGAGACCTTGAATGCGTCACAAAACAGAGGCAGCATTGTGTCCACATTCCTTTTTATATGATTAATCCTCCCATATAACCCTTCTTACTACTAGGTGCATCTAGGCTCCTTCCAAAACTCAATCTTTTTTGGTCTAAGCCCTCACCATTGCTCATATGATAGCATTGTAGATTTTTGGGCTACTAACCCATTCATTTACAGACAGGATGGTAAGCCTTAAGAATTTGGAGGGCTGTTCGGAATGCAGCCGGCGGCCACAATGCGAAGTAAACACCTAATTATAGGCGCTAAGGGGGATTTAAAATCATGTCAGAAAATCAATCAACACCACCAAGCCAAGCTTCCGGAGGAGGACCTCCTTATTACGGTAGCCGAGCGAATTCTGGGCAGCAATCTATGATGCCATCATCTGGTGGTCAAATGATGATGCCATCAATGGGCATGCAGCCTTCTTCTCAAATGGGGCAGATGGGGCAAACAAGCCAAATGCCGCAAATGCCACAAATGTCACCAATGATGATGCCGATGGGGGGACAGCAACAACAACAAGACCTTGCTGTTCCTGGACAGCTCCCGATTGAGCAATCGTACATTGAAAATATTTTACGAATGAACAAAGGAAAAGTAGCAACCATTTATCAAACATTTGAAGGTAGTGATAAGTGGAATTCAAAAGTGTTTCGCGGTGTCATTGAAGCCGCAGGACGCGATCATATTATTTTAAGCGATCCTCAAACCGGAAAACGTTACGTTCTGCTCATGGTTTTTGTGAATTATATTTCGTTTGATGAAAAAATTAACTACTCTCCTGATTATCAAGGTCCACCAATGACTACGTATAGTCCAAGATAAATGCAAGGGCTCCTTTTACAAAAAAGGAGCCCTGTTCTTTACATATGCTTTACAGCCGCCACAATAAACAACACCCAACCAACAATAAAGGCGACGCCTCCAAGTGGGGTAATCATGCCGAGCTTTGTAATGCCTGTTGTGCTTAAAATGTATAAGCTTCCGGAAAATAAAATAATACCGATGACCATTAACCAGCCTGACCATACGAGGGAACTTGGTGTTCCTATTTTCATTGCTAGAAATCCAACGGCTAAAATACCGAGCGCATGATACATATGATACTGTACACCTGTTTTGTAAACTTCAATCATTTTTGCTGATAATTTACCTTCTAGCCCATGTGATCCAAAAGCTCCGAGGGCAACGGCAAGAGCACAAAATAATGCGCCTAATATGAAAAAAATCTTCACGTCACTTCACTCCTTCTCTTTTCTTTTATCATAACAGAAAGTGAAGGTTCGTTTAACGAGCTGTTATGAAATGTCTACGACAATCAAAAAAACACCTCTCCTAAAAAAGGGAAAGGTGACTAGGCTCCACTTATGATACATCAGATGCTTTTAACTTTTCTTGTTCATAGGCATCGATTCGTGCTTTGTATTCTGCTACTTTTTTCTCTAGAGCCTCTGTGTTTCGCCACTCCTTGCGCATGGAGCGGATGATGGCTTCTAAGCTTTGAATTCTTTTTTCAAATTGAAGCATTAAATAGCCAGCCAAAATGACCGGAAACCCAACATTTCCAAGGAGATTGACAAGCCCTAACCATTCATTAGCACCGTTCACTACACATCTCCCTCACTTTTTGTTAAAATTTACGAACAAATGTTCGTAATAACAGTATACCCTGTCCTTCCCTTTTTTACTATCTTTCGTTTGTTCTTTCTTGAAAAATATGACAAATGAACTAGTGCTCTTTCGCTTATTTACCAGTAATGACTATAGGCTTATTTCCCAACAGGCGAAAAAAATAGCCAATCAACTCACTTTATGAGTTAATCGGCTACTTCATATTATGACATGTTCGGAATTTTTAACGTAAATGTACTGCCTACGCCTTCTCTCGATTGTACTTCAAGCGTTCCAGAAATAAGTTCAGCTAACTCTTTTGAGATGGCTAACCCTAAACCTGAGCCACCGAATTGTTGATTTCGAGATTTTTCCACACGATAAAATCGTTCGAAAATAAACGGTTGTTGATTTTCGGGAATGCCAATCCCTTCATCTTTGACAGAAAAGACCGTATTCATTTTATCACTTGTTACTGATAGTGAAAGGGACGTTCCCGATTCAGAGAATTTAAGCGCATTGCCGACTAAATTATAAAGAATGCGCTGTATACAGGTTTTGTCCGTATAAATAGATGTAACACTAGGATCTACATGAACGGAAACGGAGCGATTTTCTCGTGAAATTTGTGCTTCAAAACATTGTAACGTATCAACGACTAATTGATCGACCATGATCGTTTCTGGAGAAAACGGTATGTTGTTTTGATCAATGGAAGCAGCCTCTAATAGTTCATTTGCAAAAGAGGCAATCCGATCTGACTGTTTATTAATCGTTTGTAGGTAATGCAACACGTCTTCGGGCTTTGTGACCACACCATCTATTAACGCCTCAGAATACGAACGAATGGATGCGATTGGTGTTTTAATGTCATGCGATAAATTAGCAATCAGTTCCGCACGACGACGCTCTTCTTCTTTTAAATCTTCAATTTTCCCTTTGATTTCTCGGCCCATATCTTGCAAGGACTGCGCTAACTCTTGCACTTCACGCGTATGACCTTTCGTTAACGGCTGTTGATAGTTACCTCTAGCAATTTCTCGGCTTTGAATGGTTAAATTTAAGATGGCATTGGATAGCGGAAATACAAAAAAGGCGTTGATTGCTAGTGTTAGTACACTAGAAGTCAACGTAATCACCATCGCGGTGTAGAATTTAGATTCGTTTAGAAACATTTGCTTATACGCCAAAAAGAGGGTAAGCAAAACGATAGCGAGACTAATCAAATATGATAACAGAATCGCTGGTTTTAATTTCATGCTTCCCCATCTCCTTTAAACTGATAGCCTAAGCCCCAGATGGTCTTAATGACGATTTGTTCATCATCCGCAGCAGCCATTAATTTTTCACGCAAATGATGGATATGAACATTAACAGTATTTGCATCTTCATAATAATCGTAGCCCCATACTTTTTCTAACAGCTCCGATTTAGAAATGACGCGATGCTTCTCTTTCACTAAAAACCATAGCAAATCAAATTCTTTATTGCGAAGATCAAGCGATTTACCGTTCACTTTTGCCATGCGATCCTCATTATTTAAGTACAGAGAACCTTCTTCCAAAACCGCTTGCGGAGAAGCGCTTTGTGTATTCGATCGCTTTAAAATATTTTTAATACGCAGAACGAGCTCTCGAGGACTAAATGGCTTTGTCATATAATCATCGGCCCCGAGTGTTAACCCGTATAACGTATCTTTTTCTTGATTTAATGCTGTTAAATAAAGAAAAGGAATATCATAGCCTTGTTGATTTAGTGACTCAACAAGCTGATAGCCATCCTTTTGTGGCATCATAATATCTAATACCATAAAGTCAATTGCTTCAGTTAGAACAATTTGCTCCGCATCTGCCCCGTTGTTAGCAACAAATACTTTGCATCCTTCCCGCTCTAAATAAAGCTTACACACATCAACAATTGGTTGTTCATCATCTGCAATTAGTACAGAAAACATTCCTCATCACGTCCTTACATCCATCATGTCCTTGCTTGATTTTCGTTTTTTACATATGAAGCGCCCTGTGCTGATCAATGCCGTGTATGGTAAAGCAACTAAAAGAATGGTCGCAAACAAAATTTGAGTAGGATACGTGAAAATCATATCGCCTAAAATGTAGTTTACGTTCACAAAAATCGACATGACGAGTGCTGGTGTAATGAATAAACCAATGAGTAAGCCTACACCAATCAGCAGCTCTCCCCAAGGTATTATGATATCAAATAGCGATGAATAAGGGGATACTACATTAGCAAAAAATTCTTTAAACCATTCTGGTGAGTCGGTATTTTGTGCAATAACCGGAATTAACGATTCTACGCCAAAACCACCTGTAAGCTTCTCATAACCAGATTGAATCCACATAAAGCCAAATACGATACGAGCAATACTAAAAACAAACCCCAAAACCATATGAACCCATTTCATGATTTAGTCTCTCCTTTTAAAAAGGTACCATACAAGCTCGGGTTGCATGGTACCTTCCATTGTTATCGGTTTTTGTACCGACTATTTTAAATCTGCTGCTCCAAATGTAACGTGTGCTTTGTCACAGTAAACGATCACAGAGTCATATTCACTTAAGTTTGCATCTTTCAAATCAAATGTTTGCTCAGATTTTTTCAAATCGATTGCACCAAGACGCTTTCCAGTTTTCACATCTTTCCCTTTTGTAAGGTAAATGTGAAGATCTGGGCCTTTTGCTGTTTTGAAGTTTGTAAGCATCACTTTACCGTCTTTAATCGTTACGTCACCTTCAGATTTCGCTTTGCCTTCACCTGTTAATTTGCCCATTTTTACTTCAGGGTCTGCTTTTAAGTCAGCTGCACCAAATTGAACGTGTGCTTTGTCACAGTAAACAACGACAGAATCATATTCGCTAACGTCTGCTCCTTGAAGATCAAATGTTTGTTCAGACTTTTCAAGGTCAATAGCGCCAAGACGCTTTCCTTTTTTCACGTCATTTCCTTTTGTAAGGTAGATGTGAAGATCTGGACCTTTTGCTGTTTTGAAGTTTGTTAGCATAAGCTTACCGTCTTTAATCGTTACATCGCCTTCAGACTTATCTTTGCCTTCACCTTTAAGAACGCCTGTCACAAGTGCTGTACTTGCTTTCATATCTTTCATGTCTTTCATGTCTTTCATGTCGTTACTTTTTGCTTCTTGCATTGTTTTCTCTGCAGAAGACTCTTTCTTCATATCGTTGTTACCTGTGCTACAACCTGCAAGAAAAGCGGATAGTGCTAATGCACCTGTGAATGTTAAAATCGTTTTTTTCAATCTAATCATCTCCTAATGAGTTTTTTTAAAAGTAAGTTGTCTTGCTTGTGACTTTATCTTATCTAATCACCCGGGAAATTAACATTAACCTCGGCTTAACCTTTTCTTAAATAACTCTTAACCAAAAAGCTGGAAATATTAAAAGCAACCTTCATACTCCATAAAAAAAGGCTCCCACCCCTGTTGTACCAGGAATGAAAGCCTTTTAATAATTGCTTCGTTAAAAATCAAATATAGAATCACCATTACCGTCTTCCTCTGCATATGGGACCGCTGGTTTTTGAACAGGGGACGATTTTGGAGCCTGTGTAAAGGATGGTGGAGCGGAAATAGAAGCTTGCGGTAACTGCATCTCTCCTGCACTGCCGCTGTCTGACAGCAGCAAAACATCCGTTAGTGCTTTAATCGACGCTGCATGCTCTTTTATTTTCGGCGACCCTTCAGGAAGCTGCTTTAACTCAGTCACATGCTTCTCCATTAATTGAAGAATATGACGAACAGAAATACTCATGATTGAAGTCTCCTTTAAATGTTCTTCTATGTATCATATCATAAAAAAACGCACAAAAAGAAGCCCATAGACGGTCGACACGTCCACAAGCTACAACGGTTTCCGAACATACTTCTTCTTATTACACACCGTATCATGGTGATCCAGGCCGTGATACAGTATGAATAAGCCATTTAATCACTCTTTTCGATCTACCGGTAGACTTCGGTTCATTCATTTCTTTCAACACGACTAAGTAATACTTAGCCATTCTAAGAAGTATCATTCACCCTCTCCCCTCACCTAAAATGATGTTGGTCATCCTTCCGAATAGAACAGACGTTAAGACGTATCTAGCCACTTCAATCGACGCTTTCTAACGAATCCTCCTGTAATGAACGGCCGAAAAAAACGCTTCTTCTTTCTCTCCCGATACTCTACCAGTGACGTTACCACATTGCGTTCTTTCTTCTGAACAACTTCAATCGGTTCTTTCTTGCTCATAAAAAGTCCCGCCATTCGGTGGTACATAGCATGTAATACAAACATAACAATTGCCGTTAATTGCACCCACTGATCTGTTGCCATCGAAATCTTCCCCCTTAAAAAATAGGATTTAGTGACCATTTATATAAACAAAAAATGAGCTTGTCCGAACTTTCCCCCTTCCTTCCTGACGTAATCGTTAGTTACCAACTCATCATTGTATGCTTTTCATACGTTGATTATACGAGCTGCAAAGAGAGATGTTTGTCACAATACGCTTTTCTTTCTATGTTTTTTCCTACATTTCTTTGCCTCATCCTACAAAATACGTGACCATTTATCTCATCCTAAGGAATACACCTCTTTTCTGTTCTCTTTTTTTAGCGAGATAACGCCCCTTTCGTCTAATCTTTTCTAGAATGATTTTGCATCTCGCGAAAAATTCGATAAAATAAAAGAAGTAAATAGGAAAGGAATGAAAACGAATGGCTGTATTAGATGAGATTCTCGCATTCAACGAACAATTCGTTGCAAACAAAGAATATGAGAAATATACAACTACCAAGTTTCCTGAAAAGAAGCTTGTTATTATTTCATGTATGGATACACGGTTAACAGAGCTATTGCCACAAGCAATGAACGTGAAAAATGGTGATGTTAAAATTATTAAAACCGCAGGTGCTATTATTTCTCACCCATTTGGCAGTGTTATGCGTAGCATTCTCGTAGCTATTTATGCTTTAAAAGCAACAGAAGTTTGTGTAATTGGTCACTATGACTGTGGAATGGCTGGTCTCGATTCCGAAGCCTTTATCCAAACGATGAAAGAAACTGGTGACATTTCTGATGATACGCTCAATACATTAAAGTATTCTGGAATGGACTTAAACAACTGGTTAAAAGGCTTTAATCGTGTAGAAGATGCGGTCGTTGATAGTGTAAACATGGTCAAGCAACACCCGCTTTTACCAAAGCATGTGCCTGTTCATGGTCTTGCGATTGACCCGGCAACTGGAAAACTCGATTGCATAGTAAATGGCTATTAATATGAAAAAACGCGATGTGAAGGCAACTTCTTCACATCGCGTTTTACATATTAATTTAGTTTTTCTTCAAAAAGCATATAATCAAAGAAATGGGCTTCTTTCAGAAAGGAGCCTTTTGCTAATTTTTTCGCATGTTGTGCTACTTCTTTCGCTAATGACGGCTGATCTATGAGTTCAAAGTACTCCTTTAAGAAGGCATACACAGAAAGCGATTCATAGGAAACAGCCGGTTGCGCTGTAGCCCGCGTATAGCGCCCGGTAATTCTTTTTTTCGTTTGCCACTCCTGACTAATCCACTTCTGAAATGCCGGTGATGCCACATCACGCTGTTGACGATTGATGGCAATGAGAAGCTGATCCACCATATGAACTTCTGAGCTTCTATAATAGCGGTGCTGCGCTACATCATAATACTCAGGGAAAAATGGGGGCTCGCCATCTGCATTTTTCAAAAGTGATACCATGTTTGTTGTATGCGCAAACATTCGAAAAAAGTCATCCGTTAAGTAGCTTAACGTAATCCGAGAAGCAGCCGCATGTTGTGACCAATTCACATAGTCGGTATAGTACCCGCCTTTTCTCTGTGTATCCACAATACTAGTTTGTAGCTTTGTGGCCAATTGCTCATAGTTCTCACGCTTAAATTGCTGTGCCCCTTTTTTCAAAGCCGCAATAATCCGCGTATCATCAACAAGTGCATTGGCTGATGTTTTCGGGTCAAGTGCCCATTTTATGTAGAAGTGATCTCCTTCCTTAACGATAAACTTGGAAGAAAGGAGCTTCACTTGATCCTCAAAACGCGCTTGATCATCCACCTGCAATAAATAGTTCATGTACAACCCAACACTTTCAGATAAGTATTGAGAAGTCGCTTTGTTCGGATAAGCATGAATTAAATGATCCTTCGAGCTATAGGTTGCCTCAATATGCTCTTGCACCTCTTGTTGAGGCTTAGATTGGTTTAACAGCGTAAATACGCCATAAATGGCGACGGCAAGAACCAGACCAATCCCAATCGTCAGGAAGAAGGTTCGTTTCATTGCGCTTCCCCTTTAAAACGCTGCGTTTTATCCCAAGCAATAGTTTTCTTGCGAATGCGACTGGAAATGTACGAATAAGAGCTGCGAATCAATAGAATAATGAAAATTTGTGCATACGTAAAATACATGATTAAAACATAGAATACGTTTCTCACTGTTACATTTCCATCAATGACGATGGCACTTAGCAATTGTGCCGTATAGACAGCATAGCTCATAAACCAAAGAAGTAAGAGCGGTGCTTGAATGCTCGGTAATTCATAACCGAAAATCCCCATTACAAAAAACACATCTGATATCAGCAAAAGAAAAACAAATAAGAAATACGTTAAGAGATGCTGAAGCGATAATATAAAGGTTTTACCTTTCCAATGTGAAAAATCACGAAGTGATTTTTCTAATAAATATAAATTACCTGTTAACCAACGTGTTCGTTGCTTAATAAAAATCTTTAACGTTTCTGGCTCTTGTTCCCATGTTCTTGCTTGTGGAACGACCGGTAATAAATAACCTGCTGCCGTAATACGAACGGTTAACTCAGCATCTTCAGCAAGTGCATAAACGTCATAGCCACCCATTTCTTCAAGAACGGAGCGACGTAATAACATATTGGTTCCTGCTAGTGAACCTAGCTTAAACATAGCCCAACGTCCACATTGCATTAAAAGCTGAAACACTTGAAATTCTAAGCCAATCATGCGCGTTAGCCAGTTTTTACTAACATTTTGCGTTTTTACATAGCCAACAGCACCGGCTGCATTCGGTGTTTGTTCAGCTGTATGCACTAAGTGCAACAACGCATCACTTTCTGGTTGGTTATCGGCATCATACACGATAAAATAATCTGATTCTGAAATGCTTAAACCATAGTTTAGAACGCGTGACTTCCCTTTTGGCGAACCCGGAGGCACTTTAATATAGTGAATATGTGAAAACACTTCCGCAAAGCTTTGCACAATTTCACCCGTATCGTCGGATGATTGATCATCTAACAAATAAATATTTAACGTTCCTGGATACTGCAGACGAGCCATTGCTCGCATCGTATCTTCCATTACAACGCCTTCATTATGCGCTGGAATCAGCACAGCTACACTTGGGTACTGCTTAAGCGGTGGATGACCTTTAAAGCGCAGACGATGCCATAAGCCACCAATCGTTACGAGCGAATAAAAGAGCAATAGCACCCAAAAAAAGACGAGGATGACGAGCAAAGACGTTTGCATCAACGTGCCCCCTTAATGGACTGTTCAATTTGACTTACTTCCGTAATCGGTAATTCTTGAAATGAAAATGGAAACTGAACATGGTTAAAAATGGAGCGCGCTTTTTGCTTAAAGCGTTCTTGTACAATTTGAACACCGTTTTCTTTAGGATTTTGCAACAAAAGATAGAGCGCAGAATCTGTATGCGTCACTAAATCAAAATCTTTACGAATACTTTGTAAAGCAATTTCGCCAAGCTTTTCAGTAATGGTTAGCTTCGTTCGTGCGCTTTTAGAATCAATGTTTAGTCGTAGCAAGCATAAATTTTCCTGACGACGCGATGTTCCACTATAGATAATCTTTGCTTGATCAACAAATTCATGCGTCGTTAATACTTTAACAACTGGATCATACTTTTCTAAGCGCTGGACGCGTTCTCTTAGTGCTTTATTATCTAAGCTAATAGCTTGTACATACGTTAAAACCATCCAATATAACAAGAAAAATGCCGTCATTAATAAGTGCAAATACATATACGATACTTGGACGCCATTATTGACTGTATTAACAAAAGCGTCAATGGTGAAAAAGGCCCCAACACCGAGAATACCAATCATCGCAAGTAAAAATACAAACTTTCCTTTAAACAATGGCATGACTAACATTGCGATTCCTGCAATCGCTAACATGAATTGATAATAAGGCAGTTTTGTATAAAAAATTGCAGCGGTTGTTGCCATTAACAATAACAATAGCAAGCTAATGGTGAGTGATTTTTTCATGTAACAGCCCCCTTTAGGTGAATTATATATAAATACTACTTCACTATACATTATTCTACAATAACATTTTCTTCAAATTAAGGAATGTTTTCTTCTCATCATAGTAAAAAAATCCTTTAAAATCAACGAAATTTCGTGATTTAAAGGATTTTTAAACTTTTGTTATTTAATATTTAAATATAACTGGAAATACACCAATATCGCCAACTTTTACTACAAAATTCAGTGAACTGCCCGCCAACAAAAGGCCTGTGGATGGAAATACGCGTCTTTACGTAATGGTAAATGGCTGTTATACACCTTGCGTACTGTAAAAAATATAAAACGAGACTAACGTCACAAGTACAGTTAGTACACTGCTCACTAAATAGTTGATTTGCTTACTTACTTTATATTTGTAAATACTTCCCGCAGCTAAACCGCTACAAACTAACCCCGATAATTCCCAATGAGGCTGATCGTGAAAGCTTTTCCAAGCAATGAGTAAGGCACCGATGATCACCATCGTTATCGCACCATATATAAAAGCCTCATCGTCCCACCGTTTTGTCTCCGCAGCTTTTTTATCACTGTCGCCTTTTTCTAAAATTTCTTCTTTTTTCATAAAATCACCCTTTTTAGGAATGTATGACACATATTATAGCATACTGACCTTTACGCTCACTTACCCACCTACTTTTGGACAGTGTGTAAAGGCGGGTTACTTTTTTACTATATAATTCGATTCATTACTGCTAAAAAAAGCGCCCGACAGCTATTGTCGGACGCTTTTCATTAGGATTTCTTATTTTGTTTCGTAATTCGACCTTCAATTTTCGGATCGATGGTTCCTTTGTCCTTAATGTAATCAATAAGGGCATCTAGATCGACAACATCGATTTTCTTGTTCTTGCCGCCGCGTAATGTTGTATAGCCATCGCCGCCACCTGCCATGAAGTTATTCACGGTTACTGTGTAGGATTTGCTATCATCAAGAGGCGTTCCATTTGGTAGCGTTACGCTTGTTACTTTCTCATTTGCTTTGCGAGAATCATCATACGCAACTTTTAGTCCAGATACTTGTAGGATCTTCGCACGTGTTGGATCGCTCCATTGCTCATTTAATAAGCTTTTTACTTGTGCACCTGTAAGTTCCATCGTTACTAGATCGTTACCGAATGGTTGAACCGTAAAGGCTTCTTTCCACGTAATATCTCCCGCATCAATATCTGCTCGGATGCCACCTGGATTCATAAAGGAGAAGTCTGTTTTCGTTTTAAAACGCATGCTGTCAGCAATGAGGTTCCCCATTGGCGACTCGCCATCTTCATTTGACTCTTTATTAATGTAAGCGGGTGTCTTACCAATTACTTGATTTAGCTTTGGTGCAACATCTGCTGTATAGCGATCAACAAATGCTTTTGTTGCTTCGTCTGGCTTCACTTTTGTACGATCCACTTGAACGATTTCTGCTGATTTTTTTACGATATCATGTGTTTTCGGATCAATTTGCACCTTCACATCAGAGAAAGAAGTTCCATAAGAATAAGCTTCAACAATCAATTTATGATCAACTGTTGCATTAATGAAACCATGGTTATGTCCGGCAAAAATGACATCTACATCATCGTCAATGTCGTTTGCGATGTTAACCATCTCGCCTGTTGGATTAGCACCATCGGCCATTGAGGCTGCTGGCACGTGAGCAATGACGGCAATGGCATGAATGCCTTTGCCTTGTAGTTCTTTCGTATACTTATTGATTGCTTCTGTTTCGTCTGTAAACTCAACACCTTCTACGCCGCTAGGAATAACGACGCTTGGTGTATCAGAAAGGGAAATACCGATAATCCCAATCTTTTGTCCCTGAACTTCTTTAATAACGTATGGCGCAACTAATGGTTGACCCGTTTTCTTGCTAATAACGTTGGCTGCCACATATGGGAAATTAGCTCCTTCAAATGGGCCATATTTCTCAACGGTTTTCGGGTGTGGTCCACCTTTTAACAGACGTTGAAGTTCCGTTACACCTTCATCAAATTCATGGTTACCAAGCGTCCCTGCATCAAAGCCCAGGTTGTTAAAGAAACGAATAGTTGGTTCATCTTGCAGTAAAGCAGACATTGGTGAACTTGCTCCAACAATATCTCCGGCATGAACCATTAATGTATTATCAGGGTTTTCCGCTTTTCGTTCTTTTAGGTAGGAAGCTAAATATTCTGCTCCACCTGCATTTAGCTTCTGATTATACGTATCAAGTTGACCATGAAAATCGTTAACGCCTAAGAAACGAACGTCTACACTTTTCAGTTCTTTCATTTTGTAGGAATATTTCGCAAAGCCTTCTGCTGCTTTACCTACATATTTAATTGGCCCATTTGGATCAACGACAGCTTGCGCATCAGGTGAAGATTCAAATGTCAGGTTCGGTTCTCCAGGAATCTCTGCGAACTTCCAATTGTGATCTGCGGTCGGATCGATGGTTTTTTGTTGTGTAATATAATCGATCAACACTTGACGATTCTCATCAGGATAAAGCTTTACTTCTGAGTTGTTTTTTACACCTGGGAATGATCCACTCGCACGATAGTTATTCGTTGCGACGATAAATTCTTGATTGTGATCAAGCGGCTTACCGTCATATTTTAAATTGCGAATGCGGTGCGCATTTTCATTGACTACTTTCCCATCACGGTCATACTTCGCTGGTTGCGACACATCAATATCATACGTCACACCATCGATTACATCGAAATTGTAGGTCGGATAATTACTATTAATGAGCGCTTGCTCTTCTTTTTTGTCACCGTCAATTTGTTGGAATTGTCCGGCAGACATCTCAAGCCATTCTTTCACGTCTTTTCCTTTAACCTTTACCGTAGCAACGGTATTCGGGTACAAGTACAAATCAGACACGTTCTTAATAGCTATTGTTCCTTTTGCAATGTTCGTATAGTAGGAAGCACCGTTACGGCCCCCAGCTTTAAACGGAGCACCTGCTGATAGAACTGGAAGACCTTCGTCTTTCGTCCCTTTTAGCTTCTTCTCTACGTACCATTTTTGAGCATTCGTTACAATCTGTACAGATGGATCATCTTGTACAAGGGAGAAATAGCTATTAATAGGCGCTGTTGTTGTTCCAACCGGCTTGCGAACATACTCAATCGTGCCTTTATGCTCTTTTTCAATGGCTTTGACAATGGATTGATCTGTTTTCACAAGGCTTTTCTTTTGAACTTTGTCATAAACAGCACGAAGTTGAGATTTTGCCTTTTCGACAGACCATTTGCCATTTGATTTTACTAAGTTCATGTCAATAACCCCAAGGTTATTACCCCAGTTACCGGCCATGATTAACGGCTTGCCATTCACTGTTCCGTTCTTCTCATCTACATGTGGTAGGTTGGAGAAGTCTCCTGGGAACAGCTTATGATTGTGACCAGATAATACTGCGTCCACGCCTTTAATTTTCGTAAGCTGGTACGCGGTATCTTCTTCAAGCTCTTCATATTTCGCATCACCCATACCCGAGTGAGCAAGCACAACAACAACGTCTGCACCGTCACGTTTCATACGATACATATTATCTTTAACGGAGGCAACGATGTCCTTCGTTTTTACTTTTCCATCTAGGTTCGCTTTATCCCACAGCGTGATTTGCGGAGCAACAGCGCCAATAACACCGACTTTTACTGTTTGCTTTTTGCCATTTGTATCCACAAAAGTACGCTTTAAAATTTGGTAAGGCTTTAGTAAATTTTTATCATTGTATGGATTGCGATCATGATCGTCTTTATAAATGTTAGCGTTCACATAAGGAAACGGAGAAGCATCTAACACTTGCTTTAAAAACGGCAAGCCGTAGTTAAATTCATGATTACCAACCGTCGCTGCATCGTAATTAAGAAGCTTCATCGCTTTGAACACAGGATGAAGTTCGCCCTTTTTGAGCTTGTCAATCTTGGCTTTATAGTCACCAAGAGGCGTTCCTTGAATAAGATCACCGCTATCAAACAATAGTGTATTCTTCGCTTCTTTTCTTGCTTGTTTGATGAGTGTAGCTGTTTTTGCCAAACCAAACTCTTCTGTTTCGCTGTCTTTATAATAATCATAGTTTGCGATGTTCGCATGAAGATCCGTTGTTCCTAAAAGACGAAGTTGAACGGTTTCTTTTTTGCTTGGCTTATGTACTTTTTTTGCAGCTGCATCTGCAGGTGAGTTACCAAGTGATGATGCAAACAATGAAAGTGTTAAAGCGGAAGCTGTCATGATCCGACTTGTTTTACCTAAGGACTTTCTCCCCATATGAATCCCCCTATGACTGCCAAATATGTACTGCATTCTAATTATATAGTTTCAAATTGAAAATGAAAGCGTTTTTTTATAAAAATTTTTTTTATGATAACAAAAGAAAGGGGCAACCTCGTGTTGAGGAGCCCCTTTTTTCAAGATGATCGATTAGCGATGAGTTTGAAGACAAAAACAACAACTGCTGCAATTAATAAGATATGAATGACGCCGCCAGCAATTTTAAAAATAAAGCCTAGCAGCCATAGTACAACAAGTATTCCGATGATGGTCCATAGCATCTTTCATCTTCCTTTCTTTACATTCCATTGATTGTTATCGTTATGTTTCCCCAAAATCATTTTTCCAAACAAAAATTTTCTCATCCTACTGAAGCGCACATTCTTCTAAAAAAATATAGGTAGGACAATCACCGCCATAACGGCATTCTGTCGGGTGATTACTATCAACTTATTTTTTTGATGTTTAACTTATGCTAAGAACGTGAACATATACAACTGTAACTTATACTTAAAGGAGGAATTCGACATGGCAACTGTAAAACCGTTAGTTCGTGAATTTGCAACAAAGCAAGAAGTGGTGGTAGCTGTTCAAGAGTTAGAAACGCGTGGTATTCATGAAGATGACATCTATGTACTTGCTCATGAAAAAAGCGACACGAAAGACATTGCAGACGCAAGCAACGCCAACACAATCGGTGTTTCCGAACAAGGAGTCGGAACAGCGCTTAAGAACGTCTTCCAAAAACGCGGTGATGAGCTTCGTAGCAAAATGGAGGAGATTGGTCTAAGCGCATTTGAAGCAGATGAATACGAGCAGAAGCTAGATCAAGGTAAAGTACTCCTATTCGTTAAAGGCGATCACAATCTTGGAACGTGGGTATAAGTAGAAAAAGAAGACCGTGGAGAAAAATCACACGTACGTGACGATAGAATAAAAACGAAAGCAAGCGAATGGACAACCACTAGGCTGTGTCCAAACGCTTGCTTTCTTTATTGTTTTTTCTAAATGGCAGGTGTCATCGCCCTTGATTGAATGAAATCAATGGCCGCCACATTAAATTTCTCTGGCTGATCGACGTTACATACGTGACCACAATCCGCAAACACAAGCAGTGACGAAAATTTTTTCTTACCGATAAATGCTTGAATCGGCGGTAAAAACATATAATCTTCCTCGCCCATAATATAGAGCGTTGGAATGGGTAACTCCTTGTTCCGTAATTGCTTTAAAAAAGGATTCACTTTAAGCGTTAACCCAAACCAACGAATAAATTCTTTTTGACATAGTTTCTTCGCTTCTCTAATAAATAAGGAGCGCGACTCTTCATGTCGTTTCTTCGGCATAATTACCCAAGCAAACAGGCGATAGAGCCACATAAAAGGCAGCAGCGCTTTGCCGATATTGCCGAGCGCAATCAGAAATCGCGAGCGAAAATTCAGCTTCATAACGGCGCCACCAAGAGTCATAGAGGCAACCCGATCAGGTTCCATTTCTGCAATGGTTTGAATTAAAATCGTACCGAGCGAAATGCCAATAAAATGTGCGCGTGCAATGCTTAAATGATCTAACACGTGCAATACATCACGACTTAACGCCTGAAACGAATAATTTTTAAGCAAAGGGATGTTCTTTTGCGAACGTCCATGACCTCGTAAATCGACGAGGACAATATTAAAGTGCTGTCTAAATTCGCGTAATTGTTTAAACCAAATTGAGGAGCTACCGCCTGCACCATGAACGAAAACAACCCATTCATGCCCTTCCCCTTTAACGTACGTTTTATAGTGAAGCACATTTTCCTCTCCTTTTAGAAGATCTACTAGTTGTATTGTAGCACGACTTTTATCACCGATAACGATCATATTTTACACAATTTTGTCAAAACTGAAAACATTGATACAATCGTAGTATAATAGAGTGATTGAACATTAAAGGAGGACAAGCGAATGGCAAAAGAAAGCTCATTTGACATCGTTTCAAAAATTGAATTATCCGAAGTAGACAATGCAATTCAAATTGCAATGAAAGAAGTGAAAAACCGCTACGACTTTAAAGGAAGTAAAAGCGACATCACGCTTGATAAAGGGAGCGAGGAGCTCGTTCTTTTATCCGATGATGAGTACAAGCTTGAGCAATTGAAAGACGTCCTGCTTTCTAAACTCATTAAACGCGAAGTACCGATCAAAAATATTGATTACGGAAAAGTGGAAAATGCTTCTGGTGGCACCGTTCGTCAACGCGCTAAGCTGCGTCAAGGCATCGATAAAGACAACGCGAAAATCATTAACACGCTCATTAAGAACTCTGGCATTAAAGTGAAAAGCCAAGTACAAGATGATCAAGTACGCGTGACGGGAAAAAGCCGTGATGATCTTCAGCAAATTATTACCGCGGTTCGCGAAGCAAAGCTTTCCGTTGATGTCCAGTTTATTAACTATCGCTAAAAAAAAGAGAGCCCGCATCCGATTGGTTGCGGGCTCTCTTTTCATTACAGCCGTAACTCGCCGTGAGCAAGTGTTGGTTGTTTCATGACTGTCTGTTTTGGAAAAATAAACGTCCACGGCATACTCGTATGCGGAGGAAGCGCTGTATGCGTAATGGTAAAGACAGATTGCGCGACGGCGCTTCCTTTTTCATAATAAGTCAGTTCTTGTTCAGAAAACGTAAGTGTTTCTCCACCAAAATGATGAAGAAGGCACATAACGAGCAGGTCTCCCTTATGATTCAGCGCACTGCGCACAAACGTAAACTTTACAGGTGCACCTTCCTCATGCTTACTTTGTTCAAAAAGGTTCGTTATAAGAGCTCGATCTTGCTCACTAATCGTTTGATCCCATTTTTGTTCAAACATTAACCGTTGCAATTAGCGTCCCTCTTTTCTTTAATCACGCTTCAATCGTTTATAAAGCGCATGTGTGCCACTATTCTCTTCACCCATTTGCGCTAATTCTTCGTATAAACTTTTCGTGAGCGCTAAGCCTGGCGTTAAGAGACCCATTTCTTTTGCGGAATCAAGCGCTATTGTCATATCTTTAATGAAGTGTTTTACATAAAATCCAGGTTCAAAGTTACCCGCAATAATACGCGGTGCTAGATTTGAAAGCGACCAACTTCCCGCTGCTCCTGATTCAATACTTTTTAGTACGGTTGTTGGATCAAGTCCAGCTTTTTCCGCATAAAGTACCGCTTCGCAAACGCCAATCATACCAGAGGCAATCGCAATTTGATTACACATTTTCGTATGCTGACCCGCACCCGCTTTTCCTTGATGAACGATATTTTGACCCATTGCTTCAAAAATCGGCATCATCGCATCAAACGCCGCTTGATCGCCACCCACCATAATCGATAAGCGTGCTTCACGCGCACCAACATCACCACCGGAAACAGGCGCATCTAGTGCAAACAAACCGCGTTCTTTAGCTGCTGCATAAATTTGTTCTGCAAGCGCTGGGCTTGATGTTGTCATATCAATGACGTAAGCGCCTGCTTTCGCGCGAGCAAGAATACCCTCTTCTCCGAGGTATACTTCCTTCACATCCGATGGATAGCCGACCATTGTAATGACTACATCACTTGCTGCCGCTACATCACCCGGTGTTTGTTCCCACACCGCTCCTTGTTGAAGAAGATCTGCTGCTTTTTCTTTCGTTCGCGTATAAATATGAACAGCATGTCCCTGTTTTAACAGATGACCTGCCATACTTTTTCCCATCACACCTGTGCCGATAAAGCCAATTGTTTGCTTTTCCATGTGCCAAATCCTCCTTGGTTGTTTGCTTTCATTATAGTGATTCTAAGTATGATAATCCATCCATATTACTGGAAGTGCACGCTTTTACTTGAAATAAATCGAATTTCACGTTGAAATAGTACTAGAAGCGCAGTAAGTAAAGGAGTCGATTCTATGAAAATCGCATTATTTGGCGCAACCGGACGCACCGGGCGCATTATTTTAAAGCTCGCCCGACAAGAGGGCCATTTCGTAAACGCACTCGTTCGTAACAGTGCCTCACTCAGCAGTAACGACGCAACAGTCATCATCGGTGACGCCACGAATGCCAACGCTGTTATGGAAACGGTCGCAACAAGTCAGGCTGTTATTAGCGCCCTCGGTACAGATGGCGGTACCGTACTAACCGAAGCACTACCGAAAATCATTACAGCCATGAAAAAACAAGGCATCTCACGCCTCATAACGATCGGTACAGCAGGCATCTTAAATAGCCGATTAGAAGAAGGCAAGCTTCGCTATGAATCTAGCGAATCGCGGCGACGCCTCACACGAGCGGCAGAAGAACACCGCCGTGTCTATGAGCTGCTCGCAGCATCTGACCTCGATTGGACCATCGTCTGCCCCACGTATTTACCAGACGGTGAAATGACAAAGCACTATCGCGTAGAAAAAGACTACTTACCCGAAGATGGACGGGAAATTTCCACCGGCGATACGGCCTACTTTACGTATCGACAACTTTTTTCTGAAGACTATTATAAAACGCGTGTTGGCATCGCTTACTAAGCTTGTCAAAGAGCAAGAAGACCTCAATGCTTTGAGGTCTTCTTGCTCTTTATTTCAATGCTACTTCACGAGAAACCTGATCAATTTCTTGTAAATGCTTTTGACTCAATTGAAACGACAGCGTACCGATATTCTCTTGCGCATGAGAATGTTTCGATGCCCCCGGAATTGCCACCACTGTCTCATTATGAAACGTCACAAGCCAGTTCAACGCAATTTGACTTGGCGATGCCTCATACTCTAAGGCTAAACGATCGAGTAAATCAATCAGCGGCAACGTTCGTTTAAGACTGGACGCTTTAAAAGAAGACGTCATTTTTCGAAGCGGTGACACATTTTTGATTAACTGCTCATCTTTATGAAACTTTCCTGTTAAAATACCTTGCTCAAGCGGCGAATACGCAATGATTGTTATACCAAGCTCTTTCGCTGTATTTAAAATGCCGTTATGCTCAATTCTGCGATCAAGCAAACTATATTTCACCTGATTAGACACGAGTGGAAATCCTTCCTTTTCTAGCTCACGATGGGCACGCCACATCTTTTTCGCAGAAAAGTTACTCACGCCAGCATATCGAATTTTCTTCTCACGAATAAGCGTTGCCATCTTCTTCATCTCAGCCGTTTCACTAGATAAAGAGTACGGCTGATGCACTTGATACAAGTCAATCGCACGACCGCGCAATGCCGTAAGACGCTCATCAATCGTCTTCGTAAGCGACCCAGCTGTTCGCATTAAAGGCCACCATTTCGTCGCAATGAGTGCCTCATTTGCTTCCTCTCCTAACGCATTCAATGCTTCAGCAAGCGCCTCTTCTGATTTTCCACCGCCATAGGCCTCAGCCGTATCAAACCAATTAATACCACCTTCTAAACTAATTTTTACAATCTCCTCAATAGCAGCGTGATCAAGCACCGACCACCACTTACCAACAAGCCCACTTCCCTGACTAAATTGCCACGTACCAAGCCCTAACGCCGAAATCTCAAGCTCCGACTGCCCGAGCTTCCGGTTTGGAATAGCCGTCATACACATTCTCCTCCCTCTCATTAGCAACCTTCTTTACTTTCCATAAGTATACTATTGAGTGACTCCCCGCCAAAGCAGCACGCTCTTAAAAAATAAAAAAAGTAACGTTGAAGTGAACGTTACTCTCAAATCGGGTTGTGAGGATATTCTTTTAAATACTGTTCTACTATTTCCTTGTCATCCTCATCCGTTGGGGCAGCTCCTAGGTATTTATACTCCCAAAGCATTAACCTTGCCGAGGGATCATAGTCAGTTGCGTCCCAGTTTGTATAATCATAGTGCAATTTGAACTTCCCGCTTCTTTCTACAATCATTGTGAAGGAGTACCATAATTCTTGTTTATGTTTTTTAAATATGTCTCTTAATTTTTCAGAAAGAAAGTATAGCTCTATGTAATTAACTTTATACTTATTTAAGGGAACCATTTTTTTTGTACGTAAATCCACACTATAAATGTAAATATCGGGATTTTCTATCGTGTTGAAAAAAAAATAGATATCTGCACCATCATCTGTAATATTGTCATAAAAATAAAAACGTTCCCATTCTACTGGTATAATCTCATGGACCTTTTCAGCAATCTCTTGATACATCGTATTCATTTCTTGTTCAAAGCTCATAAGAACCTCCGTTATATCGGATTGTGAGGATATTCTTGTAAATACTGATCTAATACTTCTTTGTCATCCTCATCCGTGGGGACAACTTCTAAGTATTTATACTCCCAAAGCATTAACCTTGCCGAGGGACCATAGTCAGTTGCGTTCCAATTTGTATAATCATAGTGCAATTTGAACGTTCCGCTTCTTTCTACACTCATTGTGAAGGAGTACCATAATTCTTGTTTATGTTTCTTAAATACATCTTTTAACTTTTTAGATAGGAAGTATAGCTCCATGTAATTATCATTATACTTTTTTAAAGGAATCAGATTTTTCGTACGGAGATCCACACTATAAATAAAAGTATTGGGGTTTTCTACTCTGTTGAAATAAAAATAATTAGCTCCACCATCATCTGTAATATTGCCATAAAAATAAAAACGTCCCCATTCTACTGGTATTATTTCATGGACCTTTTCTGCTATCACTTGATACATCGCATTCATTTCTTGTTCAAAGCTCATAAGAACCTCCGTTATATCGGATTGTGAGGATATTCTTGTATATACTGATCCAATACTTCTTTGTCATCCTCATCCGTGGGGACAACTTCTAAGTATTTATACTCCCAAAGCATTAACCTTGCTGAGGGATCATATTCTGTTACGTCCCAATTTGTATAATCATAGTGCAATTTGAACTTCCCGCTTCTTTCTACACTCATTGTGAAGGAGTACCATAATTCTTGTTTATGTTTCTTAAATACATCTTTTAACTTTTTAGATAGGAAGTATAGCTGCATGTCATTATCATTATACTCATTTAAGGGAACCATATTTTTTGTAAGTAGATCCACACTATAAATATAATTATTGGGATTTTCTACTGTATTGAAGAAAAAATAATTGGCTCCACCATCATCTGTAATATTGCCATAAAAATAAAACCGTTCCCATTCTACTGGTATTATTTCATGGACCTTTTCTGCTATCACTTGATACATCGCATTCATTTCTTGTTCAAAGCTCATAAGGACCTCCGTTATATCGGGTTGTGAGGATATTCTTGTATATAGCGTTCTATTACTCTGTGATTACGCTCATCCTTGGGAACAGCTCGTAGGTATCTATACTCCCAAAGCATTAACCTTGTCAATGGACCATAGTCAGTTGAATCCCAATTTGTATAATCATAGTATAATTAGAACGTTCCGCTTCTATCTTCCCTCATTGTTCGCTCTTCAGAGAAAGACATCAGCAACTCTTTCTTGTTAACGAGTCTATCAAAACTTCGTGTAGATCCTAGTACACCTAGTTTTATGGAAAACAACCTATACATAATTACCTAAAACAACCATCTATTTTTTGTTATTAAGCTTTTTTATGGTTATATTATCCAATCAAACTAATAGCCCGTCAACGAGCGAAAAGTCCTCTTTCTTCCTCTACATAGAGAGCATGATGGAAACCCACTTTATTCTTCTTACAGACCTAAAAACACCTTTATACTAAGAAATCCAAGTACCATATTAATCTCACTATGCCTCTCTCGCACGTTGCTTTCAGGACTATGGATACGAGACGTTTTTACTAAAATAAGGAATTTCCCCAAAATAAAAACCCGAGTGAACTTCCCCACTACTCTCGGGAATTCACTCAGGTTTGTTTAGCGTGTTTCGTAGTATAATAATTCTTTTTCGAGAATTTGATCTACTTCGAGTTCTGTCATTTTGGTTTGTTTGACGATGTAATCGATGAGATCATCCATATCCACATCGGCTTTGGCGTTTTGTAAGTAACGCGCTTCTTCCTTTAACACGCGTTCAATGGTTGCTTCGTTATAGTCTGTTTTGCCTTTAATAAATTGAATCACTTTCTGTTCTTTCAATGGTCTCTCTCCTTTATTGCCCTGGATAGTAAGGGGAGATCATTAAGTAAACGATCACACCTGTTAAGCTAACGTATAGCCATAGTGGCATAGTCCATCGTGCAATTTTCTTATGCTTTTCAACTTTCATATTTAAGCCGCGTGTGACAGTAATAAGCGCAAGCGGTACGATTAAAGCCGCTAAGAATACGTGCGTCACGAGAATGAAGAAGTAAATGCCTCGCCACGGTGAGCCTCCGCCATAGTGCGTAGTTGGCGCTAAGAAATGATACGTTACGTAAAACAGTAAAAATAAAAACGTCGTAGTAAATGCGGCAAAAATAAAGCGACGGTGCATTTTTATGTTTTTTCGTAAAATAAAGAATAGTGCAGCTAGCAAAAATACAAACGTAAAGCTGTTAAAGATGGCATTAAATCGTGGCAGAATATAAATATTAAACGACACATCGCCATTGTACTTCGGCATAAAAAACAACACGGCAACAATCACATTAATAGCAATGGATAGAATGATAACGAGCGGGGTATAGTTGCGCTGTTTTACAGGTTCACTCATTTTTTGGTCTCCTTTATCCCTTCTTTTCGATTCTTATTTTACCATTGTAGACCATAAACAAAAAGCTTACTCACTTGTCATTTCCGTAAATCAGCTCATCTGTCAAAAAAACTACAAACTTTTGGAGCGCACACCTCACAAACAAAAAAGCCCAAAGCAGCATACACCGCTTTGAACCTTTCTGTATTACGACTTCATTTGTAAAGACGACTCATCAAATGCTGCTTCCCATTTACGTACTTCATCTAGCACGGTTTCCACACAGCCTGGCTTAAATGGCGATTGTAAGCCTGCCACCTTTAACAACTCCGTAAAAGGCTTTGAGCCGCCTTCACAGCATAATTGATAGTAGGCTTGCCACGCTTCGTCAAAAGAGTGACGCGAACGTTGCCAAAATTGTAGCGCACAAATTTGTGCCAACGTGTAATCAATATAATAGAAAGGACGCTTATAAATGTGCGGCTGATTTTGCCAAAAGCCTCCTTCTTCTAAAAACGAAATGCCATCATAATTGCGATGCGGTAAGTACTCACGCTCAATGTTACGCCATGCCTCTTTTCGTTCTGCTGGTGTCGCTTCTGGATACTCATACACCCAATGCTGAAACTCATCAACTGCTACACCGTAGGGAATAAACTTCACAGCATTCATTAAGTGGTCATACTTATAACGCGCTGTTTCTTCACCGAACAATTGTTCAAGCCAAGGATACGCTAAAAACTCCATGCTCATGGAATGAATTTCACACGCTTCAAGCGTAGGACTTAAATACTCAGGCACTTGGAAGTGGCGCGAGCTATACGCTTGAAAGGCATGCCCGGCCTCATGAAGTAATACTTTTACATCACCTTGTGATCCGTTGAAATTAGCGAAAATAAAAGGCGCTCCGAAATCCGTCATATACGTACAATAGCCGCCTGGTGCTTTTCCTTCTTTAGACACTAAATCAAGCAGTTCACTTTGTTCCATAAACTGATAGAACGTATCCGTTTCCGGTGACATCTCTTTAAAAATCTCACCCGCTTGTTTTACGATCCAATCTGCATCACCTTGTGGCTTCGGATTGCCATCTGGAAACGAAAACGTATCATCGTGAAAACGCAATGATTCGACGCCAATGCGTTGCCGCTGCTTTTCACGCATTTCATTACAAAAAGGAACAAGATGCTCCTTCACTTGTTGGCGGAATGCTTTCACATCTTCTTTCGTATAATCGGTACGATGCAGCCGTTGATAGGCAAGCTCTGTATAGCTGTTAAAGCCAAGCTCTTTTGCGATTGCTGTTCGTAATGTAACAAGCGCATCGTACATTTCATCAAACGTATCTTTGTTTTCTTCAAAAAATTGAAAGCGTGCAACCACCGCAGCGCGTCGAACTTCGCGATCAGGCGATTGCGTAAAGGGAATCAGTTGAGATAACGTCCGCTTTTCACCCTGAAAGTCAATTTGCGCTGAAGCAAGAAGCTTCACATAAGCACTTACTCGCTTATTTTCTTCTTTTAACTTTTCTTCAACCGCAGGAGAATACGTTTGTAGCTCAGCTTGCGCTAATGCAAATAAATGCGGATTCCACTTGTTCTCAAGCTCATTTCTAAACGTAGAACTCGTGAGCGCTTGAAAGAACTCACTAATTAATCCTTGATACGAGGGCGTTACGTCATCAAAAAAAGCTTTTTCCTCGCGATAAAAGACATCATTCGTATTCGTCGTATAACGAACGTGCGCCAGTGATTCCATCGTTTCAAAATGATTACGCAGCGTCATTAAGCGCGACATCGCCTCATCTTGCGCTTGAAACGTTGCAGCTTCTGTAAAGAGCTGTAGCTCTTGATGAAAATTTTTTGTAAGCTCCTCCATTTGTGGACGCTCGTATGTATACTGTGAAAATTTCATACTGCTCTCCCCTTTCGATTAAAACACTATGAACAACAGACCGTTCTGTTCTATTATAGACATAACGAAACCATTTCGAGGAGTATGAACATGAAATCTATTGAAGATCCGTTTAAAGGCACATTTGGCAGCTTAGAAAATTTAGCCGATGCGATTTCTGAAGTGCTGCATTGTCCGGTAACGATCGAAGACGCCAATCACCGGCTGCTCGCCTATAGTACACACGAAGACAGTACCGACCCTGCTCGCATTGCGACGATTATCGGTCGCCGCGTTCCCGAAAAAGTCATCAATAGTCTCTGGAAAGACGGTGCGATTCCAGCTCTCCAAAAAAGTGATGAACCCGTGCGCGTGTCATCTATTTCAAAAGTAGGGCTTGGCAACCGCGTCGCCGTCTCCATTCGAAAGAAAACAGAAATTCTTGGCTACATTTGGGTACTTGAAGTCGATCGTCACCTTTCTGAGCATGATTTAGAGCTATTAAAAAAAGGGGCTGCAGCTGCTAAAAATCAACTGTTACAGCTGCAAACAGGTTCCAAACGCAAGCAAGAAAGTCGCCAAGAGTTTTTTTGGAAGCTCTTAACGAACGATTCCTCGTCCGATCTAGTGATCACCAATGAGCTTCGTGAGCTCGGCTTGTTACCAACCGTACCAATCGCTGTTCTACTTTTACGCTTCCCAGAAGACATTACACCTGCCATTGAAAAAAATGTAAGCTATATATTATCTGTCAGCCAAAGCATTCGCTTTCAACTCATGGCTATTGACGAGCAAGACATGATTCTTCTTGCTGCACCTGCTAAAAAAGAAGTGCTTCGTGATTTATTACAAGACTTCATAACATCGTTCTTACAGCAAATGCAGGAGCGGTTTGGCGTCGAGCAAATTGTCGCAGGCTACGGCGGTATTTATGAACACTATTCCCAAACAAACCAAAGCTATTTAGAAGCGCAGCGTGTCCTGCACATCAAACAACGCTTTGGTGGAACACTAACGGACGATCTAAATGGCTATGAGCAACTTGGGATTTATCAATTTTTGGACGGCATTTATGAACAACAGCGCAAAAGTTCCTATCGCAATCGATCGCTCGAAAAGCTGCGGCAGTATGACCGTGAACATCACACGAATCTAATGGAAACGCTGCGTGTGTACTTAGGCGTAAGCGGCAATAGCAATAAAGCGGCCGAACAGCTTCACATTCATCTCAATACGCTTACGTATCGGTTAAAGCGTATGAGTGAAATTGCAAGTATTGACTTTACGAACACGAATCAAAAAATGATGCTGTATTTAGATTTAACGATTGAACAACTTTTTTTTGACGACCATTTGTGAAATTTCACAAATGGTCGTTCTCTTTTTTTATGATTCTCACAAAGCATTCTTTGTACAAAACGCTTATACTGAAAAGACAGAAATGAAAACGCCTTCATTTTTATCACATACAAGGCGATCAGGAGGTTCTTCTTATGATTATTGGTGTACCAAAAGAAATTAAAAACAATGAAAATCGCGTAGCATTAACGCCAGCTGGTGTTGTTGCTTTCATAAAAGCAGGACATAAAGTGCTTGTAGAAACAAATGCTGGAGAAGGCAGTGGCTTTCCCAATGCAGATTACCAAGCAGCAGGTGCTGAACTCATCGAGCAAGCAGCGGATGTATGGGCAAAGTCCGACATGATCATGAAAGTGAAAGAGCCACTTGCTTCTGAATATGGCTTCTTCCGTCCAAACTTAATTTTATTCACATACCTTCACCTAGCGGCTGAGCCAGAATTGGCAAAAGCACTTACAGAAAACGGTGTAACCGCCATTGCATACGAAACAGTAGAACATAACCGCACGCTTCCATTGCTAACACCAATGAGTGAAGTAGCAGGTCGCATGTCTGCACAAATCGGCGCACAATTCCTTGAAAAACCAAAAGGCGGTAAAGGTATTCTGCTTGGCGGCGTACCAGGAGTGAAACGTGGGAAAGTGACTGTCATCGGTGGCGGTGTTGTTGGAACAAATGCAGCGAAAGTGGCAGCGGGTCTAGGCGCAGACGTTACGATCATTGACCTTAATCCAGATCGCCTTCGTCAATTAGAAGACATTTTCGGAACAAGCATCCAAACGCTAATGTCGAGTCCAATGAATATTGCAGAAGCAGTAGCAGAATCTGATCTTGTGATCGGTGCTGTACTGATTCCAGGAGCAAAAGCACCTAAGCTTGTATCTGAAGACATGATTAAAACGATGTCTAAAGGCTCTGTCATTGTTGACGTAGCCATCGACCAAGGTGGTATTTTTGAAACAGTCGATCACATTACAACACATGATAACCCAACGTATGAAAAGCACGGTGTTGTTCACTACGCTGTAGCGAATATGCCTGGAGCAGTGCCACGTACATCTACGATTGCACTTACAAACGTAACTGTTCCATACGCGCTTCAAATCGCTGGAAAAGGCGTAAAAGAAGCGGTTCTTGGTAACCCAGCATTACGACTCGGCCTAAATGTAGCAGGTGGTCACGTAACCTATGAAGCAGTTGCCAAAGATCTTGGCTATGACTACGTAACACCAGAAAATGCGCTCGGAACATTACAGTCCATCTAAATAGAGAAAGGGAAAGGAGCCCTACCGGCTTCTTTCCCTTTTTTCATATTTTTTACAATCAGTTGCTTTTACCGTCAGCTTCTCCTATAATAAAGCTTTGTGAAAAAAAGGTCACATGCGGTTCGCAAACTCCCGCACTACCAAAACTAGGAGGACTAACTATGTTCAATGTTTACTTTGGCATCCTTTTTGTGCTTGTAAACTTTTTATTATTTTTATTGTGTTATCGCTTATTCGGTAAAATGGGCTTATTCGTATGGGTTGGCGCAGCAACTGTTCTTGCTAACCTTCAAGTCGTTAAAACGATTGAAATGTTTGGACTCGTGATGACACTTGGTAATACGATGTATTCCACCATTTATCTTGCCACCGATTTATTAAATGAAAAGTACGGTCAAAAAGACGCAAAAAAAGCAGTCTGGTTTGGCTTTTTCACGCTCGCTATGATGACGATCATCATGCAAATGGTACTAGCCTTTGAACCAGCCGGTAGTGACATTGCGCAAAAGCCACTCGAACTTTTATTCGGCTTTTTACCACGACTAGCAGCGGGAAGCTTAGCGGCATATTTAATTAGTCAATTTATTGATGTCCGCTTATACTCGTTCTTAAAAAAAGCGTTTTCTGGCTACAATCAGCTCTGGATCCGCAATAATGGCAGTACGTTATTCAGTCAGCTTATTGATTCACTTGTATTTTGTACGATTGCGTTTGCTGGTGTCTATTCCTGGAGCGTGTGGATGGAAATTTTCCTTACAACGTATATTTTAAAATTCATCATATCAGCTGCTTCCACACCATTTATCTATATTGCACGTGCGATGAAGGTTAAAGAGGAAGCGTAATGTAAGACAGAGAAGCCCCCTTTCGTAAAAGGAGGCTTCTTTCTTTATAATTGCTCATACAGCTGTGCTTGTCGTTGTTCATAGCGATCGACTTCTGCCTGCAGCTTCATCAGTTCAGGCCACTCTTCTTGGGTCGCCATTTTTTCATGCAATGCAAGCAAGGCTTCCTCAATGGCTACTAACTCCGCTTCAATGGCGTCGGTCGTAGAAGATTTCGGTGCAGCGGGGCGCTGTGGTTGGCGCTTTGCTACTTTTTCCTCAATAGGCGGGGGCATCTCTCTTAATTTTTGACGCGCCCAATCGTACGCGCCCACGAAAGAATAGAGCTGTTGTCGTTCAATCCAATACGTAATCGGAAAAAGTTTATTTAAAAAATAACGATCGTGCGAAACAGCGATGATCGTACCTGTAAAATCCTCAAGCGCCTCCTCCAACACCTCACGCGACTCAATATCAAGGTGATTCGTCGGCTCATCTAATAGCAATACATTCACATCTTGATACATGAGTTGCGCTAACCGCAGGCGCATCCGCTCGCCCCCACTCAACTGATCGCTTCGCTTAAAAACATCATAGCCATAAAATAAAAAGCGAGCCAAGATATGACGTGCTTCTCCTTCTGTAACCGAAACGTGATCGCGAAACGTATCAATCACACTTGCCTTTGCATTTCCTGGCAAATGCTGCGATAAATAGCCAAGCTTTACGCCCGCACCTAACCTCACACTTCCTGTATCAGGCTGTTCATTTCCTAACAGCAATTGCAGCAACGTCGATTTTCCTGATCCATTCCGACCAACGATGGCAACGCGCTCTTGATACTGTACATGCATCGTTAGCTCTTGAAATAACAGCTGTTCATCAAACGCTTTCGAAACGTTTTCCATGAGCACAACATCTTTTCCGCTTCGCTCACCTTCTTGAAAGTGTAAATTCATCGCTTTGCGTTCAAGAATAGGACGTTTCAGCTTTACCATTCGTTCAAGCGCCCGTTCCATATTTTGTGCCTTACGATGCAGCTTCGGGTTATCCCCTTGGTTCGCCCACTCTCGCAGCTGTTTAATTCGTTCTTTCATCTTTTTTATTTTCTTCTGTTGCTCTTCATACTCTTGAAATTCCCTTAACAGTCGCTCCTGCTTTTCTTTCACAAAAACAGAATAATTGCCATGATACACATGAAGCTCGCCATCTTCTAAATCAACAATTTTTGTAACAATCGCATCGAGAAAAAAGCGATCATGCGAAATGATAACAACGGTTCCTTTATATTCCTTTAGAAAAGCTTCCAACCATTCAACAGCTTCAATATCTAAATGATTGGTAGGTTCATCTAGCAATAATAGCGCTGGATTCAGCAAAAGCATATGCGCTAAACACACCTTCGTTTGCTCACCGCCACTTAAAGAAGTAAAGTTTTGATCTAATAGCGTGGTGATGCCTATGCCGTTGCTAATACTAGCAAGCTTCGATTCCATTTCATAGCCGCCAAGAAAGGAAAAGCGATCTTGCAACTGCCCGTATTCTTCAAGCAATAGCGCTAGCTTGCCGTCTTGTGCAGCCATTTGTTTCTCAATCTCTTTCATGCGCTGTTCTAGCGCCTTCGTTGCTGAAAAGGCCGTTTCAAGTACCGTTCGTACGGTCGTTCCAGATGGGTAGTGAGGAATTTGCGCTAAATAGCCAACAGATGCTCCTTTTTTCAAGTGAACTGCGCCTTGGTCGGGCTGTTCGACACCTGCTAACAGTTGAAACAACGTCGTTTTCCCGCTGCCGTTGCGCCCCACAATTCCAATACGGTCGCCCTCGTGAATTTCTAATGATATATGTTCAAAAATGAGGTTGCCCCCAAATAATTTCGCTACTTCATGACATTGACAGATGATCATATGATACGTCTCCTTTTAATTGGAAAAAGAAAAAGACGGAGCTGCACTAAAACGCGCGCGGCTCCGCCTTTCTTTTGAAAAAAGTATATACTAACGATACCTTTTTCTTCCGTAGTGATGGGTAAGATTCATTACGCTTGTGCCGCTATACAGTTAAAAATGGGCAGACTTCTCCCGTCTTTAGCTGTAGCATGAAAAATCGCACGGCAAATATAAATATATTCTATAAATGACACACGATTGGCAACGTAATTCATCTTATCCACCTCCTTTATGATCATAGTAAGTTTAGTATAGCAAAAGTAAAAGTTTGGATGCAAGCTTATTTTAAATTTTCTAAAAGTTTCACATAAACGCCCGCTAATGATTTCTTTTTAGCCTTTTCATACATATTGGCGATTTCAGTTGACTGTGATGAAGCCCGCTGAAGTTCTTGATTAACTAGTATGTACGGATCCATTAACCGCAGCTTGCTGCGCCGAAAATAATCATACTGCGCTTGTTCACTAACGACTGAAATATGCGGCCGCTGCTTCATCAGCATCTTCATGGCTTCTTTCACACCTGGACTCGCCTCCTGCAGTAAAGTATTAATGACGTGCGCATCATGCGTCATAAAATCTTGCTCTTGCAAACTTCCTTCACGCAAAGCCCGCTTTAATATGGCAGCTAACGCCGCATTGCTATACACATTTAACGGATGCAAAAAATAATCGATCACTTCTTTATAATAGGCATCAACAAACCACATTGCCTGCTCAATGCAATCGATATAAAAAATGCCCTCATGCACCTTCAATGCTTCTAAAAATGCGTGCACTTCTGATAGTGTAATAACACCGCTACGCTGTAAATCGCGCAGCGTATAATCGATGCGATCTGCGCAGAGATCTGGAAGTGGACGCTCTAATAATGACCACTGCTCTGTTTCTAGCACATTCAGGTCATAGCCATGTCGTGCGAGAATTTCAGGAATGTCTGAACGAAGCAACGTAGCCATCATCTGTTCTTCATGATAATCTTCCTGAGGTCGCGCCATTACATCATCAATTACATGCGAAAAAGCGGTATGCGAAATATCATGCAATAAGCCTGCCATTTGCTCTTCCAAACACGCGCCTGCGCGCCGCAACAATAACATGACCCCAAGCGAGTGCTCATAGCGTGTTACATTCCACGCATCGTTCACTAAATAACAAGCTCCACCTTGATGCACTTTTTTTAAGCGTTGCACTGCCTCACAGTTTATTAAATCCCGCAGCACAGGTTCTACCTCAAACGATCCATACAACGCACTATGTATTATCATCATACCCCTCCTTTTTCTACCAAATAGTATATCATGTTGGCACCACTGCGCGTGAATTGTACCCCGCTGCGCGCATTACCTTTTGAGCTTAAATTGAGTCATTTATTCTACTTTTCTATTCATTTGAAGTGCTTTTGCCTCGTGTTTGATTCTCTTTTTGCATTTTATGTACACTGTCATTCAATTTTATAGCTTTTTATCACGCTTTTGATTCTCTTGCGCGCGAATGATGCCTCGCTACGCGCGAATCACACCTCGCTGCGCGCGAACGACACTCTCCTGCGCGCGAATCACACCCCGCTGCGCGCGAACGACACTCTCCTGCGCGCGAACGACACTCTCCTGTGCGCGAATCACACCCCGCTGCGCGCGAACGACAGCCCTCTTACGCGCGAACAACATCTCTCTTGCGCGCGAACGACACTCTCCTGCGCGCGAACTCACCCCGCTACGCGCGAACGACACCTTTCTTGCACTAAAAAAAGCACGCCCCTATTGCGCACAATAGGAGCGTGGACTCATCCTTAATTTTCAATGCTTAATTGCATCTTTTGTATAAATTTCATACCCTTCAATCCGTCAGCATCACCGGCTGTTTTGTATTGGGTAAAGGCTTCAGCGGCTTCGGACGTACGGTGGCGTAGCGGTTTTTCTTTCATGGTTACAAGCTCTTCTACTACTTCAGCCACTTGCGCTGGCGTTTGTGGCGCAGTATTGCGAGCGGAAAAGTTCTTTTGAACGGTAGAGATTAACTCCATATACTCTGGATTTCCCAGTCCTGCTTGCTCAATATTTTTCAACACAGTTGGCGCAAATTGTGTTGCGACGCCAGCTGGCTCCAATAAAGTCATATCAATATTAAAGAGTGGCTTGTAGTAAGTAGCCAAGCTTTCAATTAAACCTTCCAAGGCAAATTTACTTGCACAATACACTTCATTAAAAGGTTGTCCAACGAGTCCACCTACACTACTTGTTGCTAGTACATACGGTTGTTCTGCTTTTTTAAGCAATGGTAGCGCCCCATTAATCGTGTGAATAACACCAAACACATTTGTTTGGAACATGTTTTCTATTTCTTCTTGCGTTGTATTTTCTAAAGGCTTAAATAAGCCGTAACCCGCATTCGCAAACAATACATCGATGCGACCATGTTCTTTTTCAATATGCGTATATACCCTCTCAAGAGAAGCTGGATCTGTTACTTCCATATGCATAAACGTTAAGTTAGGCATAGCATGTTCTTTCGCGTCGCGTTCTACGTTACGCGTGCCTGCGTAAACGGCCCACCCTTTTTGAGCGAAGCGCTTTGCTGTTTCTAAACCAATGCCTGATGAAGCGCCGGTAATACACATTACGTTTGACATAATCCTTGATCTCCTTTTTCCTTTTCTTGGTAGTACATAATCTTCTCATTAACGATTTCAAGACCCACTTGTAACAGTGCCATTTGCTGCTCAATATATTCTTTATGTTGCTGCAGCAATTCTTTTCGCGCAGCGCGGGTATGATTTCCTTCCTTAATGAGTGCTCCGTACTGTAAAATGTCGCGGATCGGCATATTTGATTCGCGAAGTTTTGTAATAAATTTTAACCAATTTAAATCTTCTTCTGTATAGCGGCGATAGCCTGATGCATCGCGCTCAATACTTGGCAACAGACCAATCTTTTCATAATAACGAAGCGTATGAGCGGTAACACCCATCGCTTCGGTCACTTGTTGAATACTCATATATGCTTTCATATCGCTAGTGTAAACGATGAAGTGCACTCTAATGCAATAGTTACGATCAACATTTAATAATCTCTACCTTTACCCGAATCAGAAATTTCCACAAGCTCTGTTGGATACGGTTCAAACCAGCTTTGGCGCAGGATCGTTTCATTTTCAAAACGATAGGCCCATGATTTTAAAAGCGCCATAAGTGTAGAAAAAGGTTCTTTCTTTTGAATGACTTGGTGAGCTAGCTGTTGAAAGAACGATTTTTCCTTCCCATTTAGATGCTGTTCAAATGTTTTTACCATTTCAAATGCTGCATTAATGCTGGAGTCATAGCGTGCGCCTCGCGATAATAAGCGACTTAAGCCTTTGTAGTAAAGAGAAAAGTGATCATCTTCTTGCTTTTTAGGCTCTTTCATTAAAATACGATCTAACACTTTTTTCGTTGGTCGGCTATAAGCTAAATATAGATAATGATTGCGATCATGGAATTCTTTAAGAGAGGAAAGTGAACCGGATTTTTTCAACTCTCGGAAAGAAGCAAGCAAGAAAATTTTTGTTAAAAAACGTTGGCGAATGAGGAAATTATTCAGACGCCCTTCTTCTTCAATCGCTAAATGCGGGAATTTCTGAAGAACCATTCCGCCAAATAAGCCACTTGTTGACCCTAGCGCTGGTCCTTTTTCTGTAGATGCATACAGTTTTACATCTTTAATTCCACACGAAGGCGAACGGCTCTTAAGAATAAAGCCATCAATGTTCGTTAATGATTCTAAATAGGCGGTGGAAAATTGGCTCATTGCTTCAGTAACATCCTGACCAGTTTTCGGTTGCAACAAGCGCTGATCTCCTTTATTGCTTACGATTCGAATCGTTTCTCGCGGCGTACCAAGCCCGATTTCCACTTCTGGACAAACAGGAATAAAGTCTACGTATCTCATTAATTTCCGTATGATTGGATGATGTATGACATCGCCATTGTATCGACAATGATCAAATTCTAGACATTTACTAACGACAAGCTTTGGTTTAATAAACTCTCCCATTGTCAGTCTCCCTCGTTTCGTTTCTTACATTGTTTCCTGATCTCAGTATCTTATGTTAGAAACATACCCATTTTTGTGCTACGTAAAAACTAGCTCCACCATCTCACCACGCTCAACGAAACCCGCTTGCTTATAAACGGATCGCGGGCCATCGCCCTCTGCATAAATGGAACAAGGTGTCTCTAAAAAGGCGGCGAGCGCTGCCACACATTGCTTACCATAGCCTTTTTTTCGTAGGAGAGGTGGTGTGTACACGTGATGAATCGTTCGTAATAAAGCATTCGTAGGAGAAATCATTGCCATACTAACAGGCGCATCATCTCCATAAATAAACAGGCGTTGATCTACTACATACTGCGCAACCATCTCCTTCGCCTCATGAGGTGACACGAGGGCACGCATTTCTGTACATAAGCCATACATCCACTCACTGAGAAAAGCACGATCCTCAGGCAATGCACAACGCAACGGTGCATGAAGCGGGTAAGACGTTGCACAGTCATGTGTTAAAAGCGTAGCTGTACGCGCAACACGTATCGATTGTTGTACATGTCTTCTTACGGCTACAGCCAATTCATCGTTGACTCGCACGCGATGTAAATGCCAATTCTCAAGCTTTAATCTATCGAATACTTTTGGAATCATGCCTTTAGGACCCGTCATATAGAGAGGGTTAGGAGGGGCCCAGTAGACCGCTCCTATAAGTTGGTCACCTTCTAGAACGAGCCATTTTAACGCCTGATCATGGCGATTATTACTTAATAAAGGATCTGCTCCAATAGTGTCTTTTATAAATAAACGTGCAGCTTCACTAAAAAAAGCATCACTGTTTCCAATCGATGTTATTGCCATTTCGCCTCACCCTTTCATGTGTTCTCATTCAATGGATAGAAAAAATTTCTATAAAAAAAGCGTTACTTGTCTGCACAATGAGGGAAGAATGAAAAAGGAGCATTTTACAAAGCATATTCTTTGGCATCTCGTATCAATTCTGTTTATGATGTCTACGAACAGATCAAAATTTAGAAAGGTTTGGTGAGAAGAAATGGCAGAACAAAACCAACAAATTTTACTCGTTAGTCGTCCAAAAGGGACACCGAAAATGGAGGACTTTTCTTTTGAAAATATTAGCATGCCTGAACCAAAAAATGGTCAAGTCTTGCTAAAAACGCTATATCTTTCCGTCGATCCTTATATGCGCGGACGCATGAGCGATGCAAAATCATATGTAGCACCGTTTGAGCTTCATAAACCTCTAAATGGCGGAATCGTAGCTGAAGTGGTTGAATCTCGTTCAAGTGAATTAGAAGAAGGCGACATCGTCATTGGAAATTTAGATTGGGCACGTTATCAAGTTGCTGATGATGCAGCATTACGTAAAATCGATCCATCCGTAGCGCCAATTTCAACGAACCTAGGAATTCTTGGCATGCCAGGTCTTACCGCATACTTCGGACTACTTGATATCGGTAAACCACAACCAGGAGAAACTGTTGTCGTATCCGGAGCAGCTGGTGCTGTAGGTAGTGCCGTTGGTCAAATTGCAAAAATTAAAGGTACACGCGTTGTTGGTATCGCAGGTACTGATGAAAAAGTAAATTATTTAAAAAATGAACTTGGCTTTGATGAAGTTATTAACTATAAAACATGTGGAAACATTAAAGAAGCGTTAGAAAAAGCTTGTCCAGACGGCATTGATGTTTACTTTGAAAATGTTGGTGGCGAAATCTCTGACGCTGTCTTTACAATGTTAAACAAATATGCGCGAATTCCTCTTTGCGGACAAATTTCTCTTTACAATGAAGAGAACCCAGACAAAGGACCACGCATTCAAGGTTACATTCTAAAAAGCAGTGCGATTCTTCAAGGGTTCATCGTTAGTAACTATGCTGAACACTTTGCTGAAGGTGCTCAAGAACTTGGTAAATGGGTACAAGAAGGCAAATTAAAATACGAAGAAAACATTGTAGAAGGCTTTGATCACACAATTGATGCATTCCTTGGCCTCTTTACAGGAGCAAATCTTGGTAAACAGCTTGTAAAAGTAGCGGATCCAAGTAAATAAGGACCACACAAAGCCAGACGGGCTCGTTAACTCGTCTGGCTTTTTTCTTTGAACGCATATGTAAGATCGTGAGTATAGTGTACAAAAAGGAGATTTCTATGAACAAGCTCTTCGTACAATATCGTTCACCTGTTACCCCAACAACCCCTCTACTTCCACGCCGCTATACGCTTACTCATTCTGATGAAACCGCGCAATTATTTCTCGTCATCGGTCCAACGTATGCAGAAGATACGATTACATCCATGCGCGATGAAGTAAAGATGGAATGGCGTAATACAGCTAATGGCCCGATCCTATATGGGACCGTACTCGTATCAAATGAATCTTTCTCTCCAGAGACAGCCGCCATTCGCTATCAAGTTTTTCTGAAAGAACTTCCTCTTGCCCTATCCGCCATCTATGAAGGCGACCGCTTTTTCTTTAACGCCCATCCTTCTTTAAAAAACACCACGGTTTACATTCACTTTCAAAGTAACCTTCCTCGTTATGAAATGACGAAAAATTATGGCCCTATTTCTCAGTACACTTCACCACACTAAAAAATGCTCGTCTAAATGAAGATTGTGCTTCATACAATGAAGTATTACTACAGTTTCCTTGAGGAGGGACAGCCAACCGCAAATGTTCTTTATACCCATCGCTTTATTCATTTTAGGTATTGGCATGTTATTTTACTACACCAAAGAGAAAGTGAGTGAACGCATCGTGCGGCAAGTCTACTTGTATCTCGTTTTATTTGTCACCTTAATGATGAGTATCGGAGGCGCTGTTTCTCTTTTTATGAATGCTGCTGATATGATTGCGCCAACGCCGTATCATATGAACTATGACGAATACCGTTCCGATCAGTTAGACGGTAAAAATAAGAAAAATCCACCTTCAGAAGAAGCCATTAAAGCAAAATACAATGCTTTTATAGAAGATAATGAAAAGCGCGCCGTAGATGATGCTAAAAATAGTCTCCTCAAATCATGCGCGTGGCTCATCATCCCAGTTCCCATTTTTCTCGTATCTCTTCGCCTTCTTCGCCGTGATAAAAAACAAACAACCTAAGATCGTATAGAAGTGAATGGAGAGCCTCTCCATTCGCTTCTTTCATTGCTCACAACCTCAAACAAAGCACCCCGCTTCAACTAGAAACGGGGTGCTACCTATTTTTATTTTATTTAAATAGTGAACGATACTCGCCATAGCCTTCTTTTTCCAAATCTTCTACCGGAATAAAGCGCAACGCTGCAGAATTAATACAATAACGTAATCCACCTAATTCTTGTGGACCATCATTAAATACATGCCCTAAATGGGAATTAGCATCGCTAGAGCGCACTTCGGTACGAATCATAAAGTGGCTAAAGTCACGTTTTTCTTTCACACCTTTATCAGCAAGTGGTTTTGCAAAGCTTGGCCAGCCACAGCTTGAATCAAATTTATCTTTTGAGCTAAACAGTGGTTGTCCAGAAACAATATCCACATACAAGCCGTCTTCTTTATGATCCCAATATGGATTTTGGAAAGGTGGCTCTGTTCCATCATTTTGCGTCACTTCATATTGAATTGGCGTTAAGCGCGTTTTAAGCTCCTCTTTACTCACCTTATTGCTCCAATGCGTTTCAATAAAGTCAGCACGACCCGAGCCCACACGATAGCGATTATAATGTGATGGGTTTTTCTTATGGTACTCTTGATGATACTCCTCTGCCGCATAAAACGTAGCGGCCGGCAAAATTTGCGTCACAATTGGTTTTTTAAACTTGCCGCTTTCCGCAAGTGCTTGCTTAGAAGCTTCTGCTACTTGCTTCTGCTCTTCTGTATGATAAAAAATGGCGGTGCGATACGAATCGCCGCGGTCATGAAATTGACCTCCCGCATCGGTTGGATCAATTTGTTGCCAGAATAGCTGAAGCAACTTCTCATAAGAAAAAACGTCTGGTTCATACGTAATTTGGACAGCTTCATAATGACCCGTTTGATTTGAACATACTTCCTCATACGTAGGATTTTCGGTATGTCCGCCTGTATATCCTGAGACAACCGATACGATACCGGGTTGCTCATCAAACGGTGACACCATGCACCAGAAGCAACCTCCTGCAAACGTTGCTTTTTGTGTTGTTCCTTGTTGACTTGTCATGACGATCACTCCATTCACCATTTATTTAAACACTTTCCCTTATCTTAGTACAAGTATGGCACATTTCAAATTAAAACAACCTTAGAAATGTGTTAAATAGCATGACAGGAAGTTCCAGATTCCAACTCATCACAGTGGACACACTAAAAAATAAAAAAGATGGGAGGAAAGAAAATGGGACGCAGACGAGGGCCCCTCGTTCCCGAGGCACGGGAAGCATTAGATCAGTTAAAAGCAAAAGTGATGAGAGAAGCCGGCTACACCGGCATGCCTGATACAGTGAAATTTGAAGTCGCCAAAGAAGTGAAAGTTCCGCTAAAAGAAGGATATAATGGCACATTAACCGCACGAGAAGCAGGTACAGTAGGTGGTCAAATTGGCGGCCGAATGGTAAGTGAGCTCATTCGTCAGGCAAAGGAACAACTCAATAAAAAGTATCACTAAGCCTGAGAGAAATCTCCGGCTTTTTTACCCATTTATTATTTAATATAGTTAAATTACCATAAAAAAATAATTTTTCTTTATATTGACAAATAAATAAGGATGCATATATGATTATGTTTGTTCATAAATAGTTAGTATACGAACTATTAGTATGTTAACTGTTAACTTTATCAGGAAAGTGAGGACGACGTGGCATGGATTTGCTTCAAAACGAGCTGCTCAATTCCTTCTTACAAATCAATAAAGCACTATACGCCCTAGTAAAAGAAGATGCTGATCGCGCAGGATTGACGGTTGTACAGTTAAAAACACTGTATAAAATCAATCAAGTACCAGCCATTGGCCTACGCGAGCTAGCTGAGAGCCAGAAGCTAACAAACAGTACAATGAGCGGGGTTGTTGACCGACTTGTTGCTGGTGGATTATTACTTCGCCACACCTCTTCTGCCGACCGCAGAGCCATTACGTTAAAGTTAACAGACGAAGGAACAGCAAAGCTTGCTGAAGCAAGCGGTGACCACTCTTCTTTCAAAAAGAAATTCAAAGAGCTCGACACAATGTCAGAGGAAGCAAAGCGTGCATTATTACACATGCATAGCTACATACTAAGTGTGCTTACGGACAAGGAGGAAAATGCACAATGAATATGAAACGTTTAGCAGTATTAAATGTCATTATTATTCTCGTTTTAATTGGTGGTGGAATTGCCGGCTACTATTACTACGACCAATCGGTAAATTACATCAAAACCGACAACGCGATCGTAGCAGGTGAACAAGTAACCATTGCGGCTCCCGCAAACGGAAAGTTAACAAAGTGGAAAGGTGACTTTGGTAAGAAGTTTGATAAAGATGATGAAATTGGAACGATCGCTGCTGCACCGGCTCCAGGTGGGCCTGCTGGTGGATCAAAAATTAAAATTACCGTACCGAAAGACGGCACAATTGTACAACAATCTGCCGTTGAAAATTCTTTCGTAGCTGCTGGTACACCGCTAGCTCGTGTGTATGATTTAAAGAAGCTCTGGGTGACAGCAAACGTGAAAGAAACAGATATTAACGATGTGAAAGTAGATCAAAAGGTAGATATTTATATTGATGCCTACCCAGATCAAACATTTAAAGGTGTCGTAAAAGAAATTGGTTTAGCGACGGGAAATACATTCTCTTTACTACCTAGCTCGAACAACACTGGAAACTACACGAAAGTAACACAAGTTATTCCAGTAAAAATCTCAATCGATAGCTCTCGAGGACAGGATATCGTCCCTGGCATGAACGTTAACGTCCGAATTCATAAGTAGGTGACACGATGACGATCTATATAACAGGTTACGCCATCATTTGCGTTCTCTTACTGGCAACCGTCAATCTCATCATGGTGCGTCGTAAGAGAAAAGACGAGCAGCTTCTCTTAAATGAAGGGCAAAAAGAGCACCATCATCCTGAGGAGTCTGATCATTTAATTGATGAAACGCTAGAGCAAACAGGGATCTCAGAGCCCGCTCTTGAATATGTAACATCGGCAGCTGAAGAACAAGCGACGCTGCCCTCTACTGAAACGAAAGCACCTCATTTTTCAGTTGGGAAAATTTTAACCGTATTAATGCTCGGAGCTTTCATTGCTATACTGAATCAAACCTTATTGAACGTAGCCATTCCAAAAATTATGAATGACTTAAATGTGTCTGCCAACACCGTTCAATGGATTTCGACAGGCTATATGCTTGTAAATGGTGTCTGTATTCCGATTACTGCCTACTTGATCGAAAAGTTTGGCACACGCTCCCTATTTATTGCAGCCATGTTTTTGTTTACAATCGGAGCAATTATTTGTTCAATCGCAACGTCTTTCCCTATTTTAATGGTAGGTCGTGTTGTGCAAGCAGCTGGCGCAGGAATTATTATGCCATTAATGATGACTGTCTTCTTAACCGTCTTTCCGATCGAAAAACGCGGGCAAGCGATGGGGACAATGGGAATTGCTATGCTCTTTGCACCAGCACTTGGACCAACCTTATCAGGCTATATCGTTGAAAACTACTCGTGGCGTCTATTGTTTGATATTATTATTCCATTTGGTGTACTTGATCTAGCACTCGCCTTTTTCTGGATGAAAGATGTGATTAAAAAATCGAGTCCAAAATTCGATTTCCCTGGCTTTCTCTTTTCCACACTAGGATTTGGCTTTTTACTGTATGGCTTTAGTGAAGCAGGGAACGATGGCTGGACGAGTGTAACGGTTATGTCTTCCATTATTATTGGTCTTGTCTCTCTTGCGCTCTTTACGTGGCGCGAGCTTACAACGGATAAACCGATGCTTGACTTACGTGTGTTTAAGTACGATATTTTCACACTAACGACCATCATTAGTATGGTTATTAATATGGCGATGTTTGCGGCGATGATTTTATTGCCGATTTACTTGCAAAATATTCGTGGCTTTACACCGCTAGAGTCTGGGTTATTGCTCTTACCAGGTGCCATCATCATGGGTATTATGTCACCGATTTCCGGTGCTTTATTTGACCGGATCGGGGCGCGACCGCTCGCTGTATTTGGCTTAATTATTACGGTCATTACGACATGGCAGTTTAGTAATCTTTCAGCCGATACATCCTATGGTCACATTCTTTTCCTATACGTATCACGTATGTTTGGAATGTCCTTCTTAATGATGACCGTTATGACGGCAGGAATGAACCAATTGCCGCGTCACATGAACAGTCATGGAACAGCAACGTCGAATACAATGCGCCAAGTGGCCGGCTCACTCGGAACCGCATTTCTCGTAACCGTTTTTTCTACACGCCAAGATTACCACTTAGCGGATTACGGCAACGTGATTACGAGCGATAATCCGTTCGTATTAGAAAAATTAAATGCCCTCGGCCATGGTTTAGCAACGATGGCAGGTTTACCAGGTGCTGCAGGCAACACATTAGGAATGCAAACCATCTATGGTACAGTGGCAAAACAAGCAGCAATCGACGGCATTAACGACTCATTCATGGTCGCAACCGGCATTGCAGCCATTGCCCTCATTCTCGCCTTTTTCATTAAACGCGTCGTACCACAAGGAAAAAAATAAGAAATGAATAAAACGAGCGCAGATAAATTGCGCTCGTTTGTTTATTCTATAATTATCTTCTGACCAACAAATTCTCAAACATGTGAAACATCACAAATAATTTGTTCCTACATTTACTTCCTTCTATAAAAACGAATAGGAACACTCCTATTACCATCTTCATTAAGTAATTGATTGATTACCTCAAATTCTTTTTCTGTATGATACATTATTTGAACAACTGCACGGTTTTCATCATTAGAACAAGGTTTTCCCACTTCGACCTTTATATTTTTCCCGACTTTTTTAATTTGCTTGATTACATAAAAATGTTCGTTCATTACTTGCTTCACTTCACTAACATCCGGGAGCTTATTACAATTAGCACGCGCCTCTCTGGCGCTAGCAGAGTAATAATTAAAATACACATAGATTCCGACAACGATAAGAGCTCCCACGACAAGTCCGATCGTCACCTTTAGGGATTTATTCATTTTAACCTTCCTATCTTTCTCTCGTTATTTTGTATACGTTAGGATCAGAAGCGTATTTCTTCAAATGTATAATGAACGCAATATTCTTTTTATGTATACGGTGAAAAGAGAAATATAAATAGCTATTCTATCCGCGATTTATACTCACCGCTAAGATCCGTTCTTAATCGATATCCGAACATCTCCCATTTATATTAGGTACTATCCTGTATCATCCTATCAATAATTACCAAAAGTTAAACTATGTAAAATACATGCTTTTCTAATAAAAAAAGAACCTCGATCCAACATCCAAGGTTCTTTAAAATGATTAAGCTTGTACGTTTTTCTCTAACAATCGTACGTTTAAATGAAAGGAAGTAAGGTTAAATTGCTCTTCTCCCGTTGCTAATTTTTCCTGAAGCTCAGCTACTGTTTCATCGGTTAACGTAAACTGAACTTCTTGGTCCGTTTCTTCGACGTTGTTTACCTCGCCGCGTTTCATCGTGACGACTTTTTGCTCGGAAGCAAGGGAGAGGAACATGTCTTTACGGAGACGCCCTTCTAAGAGGAGACCAATCACGTCCGCATGATTTTTACCGATTGTGAGAGAGTAACCGCCGTCTTCCATTTCGTTCCATTGCAATTGATGAACGACTAGAAAGCCTGTAGCTGATCCTTCTTGTTCGCGTCCTTCTTCAATTTTTTGCACGATGTTCCCATCCACTAAGATCGAAACTCTGTATAAATCCGTTATATAGTATGGTAGAAAGCCAACGTCATTCGCAGCTTTCATCACGCCTTGCGTGTTCCACGTCATAATCGCTTCTAATTCATCATTGGTCACGCCAATAACTTGAACAAAGCGTAATTTTCCGTTTGGTGTAGTAAGTGGCTGAAGCACAGGATCGTCTAAGAACGCAAAGGCGGATAGTAGCGTTTCCTCATCTTCTACGTAAGCAATGGGACCATTCGCATCTAAATAATCGCCAGGATTAAATACATTTCCTGTTGAGAAAACGTACTTGCCCATATTTTGAATCAATTGCAGCGTCCAACCAGGAGGTTCTGTTTCATCTTCCTCTTTGCGAACACGCAAGGTTAATTCAAAGCCATACCCACTAATTTCAGGGTTATTCGATTCTTTTTCAAAAAGTTCTGAAAATCCATGCGTGACGAAATGCCAATGTGGTACAGGTTCTGCACATTCGTACACACTCACACCCTCCAACGGATCATCGCCGCCTTCGCGCATTGATTTCGCTGGAGCATATCGTTTCGGTTCTTGATCACCATAAATCGTCTCTAAGTGCTCATCGATGGCCATCCATCCAAGAGCGCGCATTTCTTGCTGATTAGTCAAAACAAAACAACCTCCTTTTCCTACATTTTAACACTATCCACGCAGAAAGCATCTAGAAAAAAACAGTAGGAATATGCTTTATCGCATACCAACCGCTAAAAAACATGATTCATTGCCCGTAATCACATTTCCCACCCGTATACCAATCGCTCCTGCCTCGTCTCCAATCACAAAGCTTCCTACTAAATAGTGACCACTTCTAATGCCGTCCGGGGTTTTCACTTCACATTGAGGGAGCTCAACATATTCTTGATACATGTTCACACTCTTCTGAACATGCTGCACAGAGCTACTCCTAATAAGTTGATTGTGCTCATCATAGATCTTAATGCTATCTCCTTCTCGGCCAAAACAAGGTTTCTCCACATACGCCTTTCCCTGCTCAATGAAAGAGGATGCATCGAGAAAAGAAGGAATAAAATATGCCTCAATCCATTCGTGCTCTTCCGCAGAAAAATACGGTGAATTCTCCATATGCAATGACCAAATAACAGCCTGAACAGCTTTACTTTGCAATAAAAAAGCGGATAACGGATTAATAATGGCCAGCTTCCCCGCCTTCACAAGATCTAACAGCTCTAATCCAACTGGATCACCAGCTACTGATACATCATGCACTAAGTGCTCGATGGGATACGTTTGACGATATAACACATCAATTTTCTCGTACGATGGGGTAAATAACCCTTTATCTTTCACTACAATCAGACGATCTAAGGATAGTAATTCATGTGGTAAACCCGAAAGTTCCCCTAAGTACTTACTCGTATTCCAATCCTCCACATGTGATTCATGAGCTGTAAATACGATTTTCGGAACAGCTTCACTCAGATGGGAGTAATAGATCGCCTTAACAATCGCTTCCTGTAATAAGGCTTTACACCCTTCATTAGCATCTCTTGCCCCAAACTCGCTAGCAATATAGTGATTCATCTCATGTGTTTCTACTATAAAGGTAGGCGTATCAGCATTCAATTCGTAATGCTTCCAGCTTGTTGCTGTTTTTACAAGATCTAAGCGCCGAATAATCCCTTCTACTGGTAAAGGTTGCATTCGTATGTATGGAAGAACTTCTTCAGGAATTCCTAAGCTCATGAAATGGTGATCGTCTAGAGAGCGAAGTAAGGGTGCTGTCTTATCATATAGAGAAACAATACGTTCTGAGATGCATCTAATGCTTTGTACTTCTGCCTCATCCATCATAGCTATGTCATATAACGCATACACTTCTCCATGTGAACTACCCGCCACCTTCGCTACGCTTAGAGGTGGGGGCTTCTCAAGTACAGAAACCTAAACGTTTCATATGTTATTGAGCTAACTCCCCTGTTCCAGAGGTTCTTGTTTTTATGCCAACGCCAATAGACGTATACCTTCATTTTTGATGTTGATAGCGGCATTGTAGTCTCGATCCATAACAGAGCCACAAGAACAGGAGTAGACTCTATCTGACAGGGGCATATCCTGCTTGCTTCCGCAACATGAGCAGATTTTACTGGAT
>NZ_AKKV01000052.1 GCF_000269865.1 Fictibacillus macauensis ZFHKF-1 | reverse complement strand
AAAGGCGGTGCCGCGCATGCGGTACAAGGGGGAGCAGCCGCAACTGGTGCTACAGTCAAAAGCCAAGCTAAGAGTCTATCCGTAGGCACTGTACGAAAAATGGCTGAGAAAAAAGCCGTAGTCCCGAATTCGGTTGTACATAAAACCGAGAATATGGGGAAAGAAGCTATAAAGAGCAGTCCAACTGCTGTGAAAAATGATGCAGCGAAGAGCGCTGTGGATCGTCTACATAACGATACGAATTCATTGTCTGTAAAGCCATTTGCAGATGAGCCACTACATTCTGCGAATTGACAACGAACACATACCAAGCAGATTGGAACATGTGTCTAATCAAGAGTTACCTTTAGTTAGTGGGGGACCTGAGCACGTAGTCGATCTTCCTGCCCTAGGTATTAAAAAAGGTGGGACTAAGGGTACGGGTAAAGTTGCGGGGCTTAAATCCAGAAAATTATCTTCTGAACAAATTGAATTAGATTGGTTGGCTGACAAGTATACTGCTGTAGAAGTAAAAGGAACAGTTAAAGTTGGTGGAAAGGAAGTAGATGTATCGAGAAGAGTGTACCAAATTGAGATTGATAAAAATTATGTACCTAATAACCCGAAGGCACTAGGAAAGTCGAATGGAGAATTAATGAAAAAGGGTAAATATCCATTTATTGTAAATTATGGGGTGGAAAGTAAAGTTGAATTACACCATTTAATTCAAAAAGAACCTGGTGGAATGGTTGAAATTGCGGAGTTAACTCATGATAAATACGATTCGACGTTACATGGTTTGGTTGAAGATGGAAATAGTTTTAGGAATAATCCAGAACTTGAAAAAATGTATAATAATTTTAGAAGTAACTATTGGAAAATGCGTGCTAGTGAATAATAGGAGTGAGTTTAATCTATGGATGAAAGAATTATTAAGATGATCGAAAATTATGGTGAAGAAAATGATTTTTTTGGAGAAGTATCAGAAGAATATATTAATAAGGCTGAAGAAAAACTTAGAGTTAAATTTCCCCGAAGTTATCGTGATTTTATAAAAAAATATGGTTCGGGGGGGATATGTGGAGTTGAGCTTGAAGGTGTTCAGGATAATTTAGGAGCATCTGTAGTTGATGCAACAGAGAGATGGAGAAAATTAGGGTTGAATATGAACTTAATTGTTTTAGAGGACTCGGGAGAATTTGCTAGATGTATGTATTGTGCAAATATTAATGATGACAGAGTATTTAGTTGGGAAAGGGGTGGAACAAATTTACACCCGAGATATAATACATTTGATGACTATGTAATAGACATATTTCAAGAAGGAATTGATAACTGGTAAAAAACAATGAGGTTAATCCAGGGGATACTTATGAATCAATTAACGGATCCGTACAAGCTCGTAAGTTATGCAGTAGTAATGAGCTACAAAGGTGTCATACTGTTAATATAAATCTTACAAATTTTTGCTACTTAAAAACATATGAACTTCAAGCACTTGATTGTCAACTAAAGGCAGCGAGTGCTTTTTTGTAAGGAATCACTGCTTGGGACAACAACAAAATAACTGTATGATATTCATAACTCATGAGGATAGTAAATAAAGCTAAAGAAATCTTATTGCAGCTTCGAAGTGATAATAACTGTTGGGGATTAGCTGGAGGTTCATTGGAGATTGGAGAAACTTTGGAGCAAGCAGCAAAGAGAGAGTTATTTGAGGAGACTGGCTTAATAGCAAATCATGTGACCACGCGTGTTGATTATCTAAAATATGCCAAAAGAATGATATAAAAAAAGAGAGTCCTCTCGTAAAATGTAAGTTACGACACCAACATTAAACGAAACGAGGAACTTTCATGACCAAGCATACCACGACACACGCGTTGATTCAAAACTTTCTTTCGGAAGAAGAGCTCCAAGAGATTCTAGCCGTCTTTAATTTCAAAGAAACGGCTAGAAAGTGTACTGTGTCCATGTTGCTTGCGTACTTACTAGAGGCCGCAACCCATGAATGGAAAAGCTTGCGTTACGCCGCCGATGTTGGACCGAGCGGTGGTCTCACTGCGGTGGATCATTCCTCTTTATCCATACACATAAAGGCACTGGATTACGCCATCATGAAACGGATCTTTCAAGTTCTTGTTGGAAGTTAAATCGGGCAATACGGTGGGCTTTACGCTTACCAAAAACCCTTTTATCCATCGACTCTACCACGATTACGGTCGGAAAATCGAGGTTGCTTTGGGCCCTCTATCACGGCCATCGCTCCGGCATTAAGCTCCATGTAAGTTTTACGAATAAGAATTTGACGGAACTATCAGTACACCTGATACACCGACTGGAAGTCATAGGGTATTTGAAAACCTAGATGACCCAACCAGAAGCTCACATTTTCCTTATGTTCCAAGAAAATAAATATTAAGTAGGTGAGATACTTGAATAATTTGTTGTATCATGCATATTTGCCTGAAAATCACGAACATCATGTTTCGCTGGAAGAAGTCATGAGTGGTGGTATTAAATATTCTACTAAGTCAAATAATAGATATAGTAATGGTGGCAGAGTGAAATTTGAGATAACAGAACTATTAAGACCTTCCAATACACCTGATTGGATTAACTTTAAAGAAGCAATAGGTGTTGATATAACCAATCGTTTTTCCAAATCTTTTTGCTTTCCTATATTCACGGGTAAAATCCTAGTATTTGATGGTGATATTTCCCTTTCGACCTATGACCAAGTATTCTATGAGGATTTTAAAGACTTTGATGAGGAAGTTTTAAATTTTGATACTGGAGAAACTATTGAATATTGGATTAAACTATACTGGGAAAGTATGATGACACTTGAAGACTATTTGATAAAGAAGCCCTATTCAAAGCCAGAAGTGTTACTTTTTGAATCGGTACCCAAAGAAATTATTCAAGTATGTGAAGAATAGACTTGTAAACCTTGATTGACTATAGCCTTTCAAGGTTTTTTATTGCTTTTATAGTTATACGTTTATATAGTCTGATATTTGAATCAAAAACTCATGATGGTAAAAAGGCGTACGAGATTGGTTGCAGTGACATTAAATAAAATGGACCACAATTTGCGCAAGAGAATGATATAGCTCGTGGTGTAAGTAGGAAATACACTGGTACATAAGAATTGAAAGAATAAAATTTTGTTCTAGGTAGACATTGAAAAATGCTTATGTGAAATTCATAACTCATGAAGGTTGTACCATCATGGAGTATCATTTTAATACTTGGAAGAACTGAACAAGAATGAGAAAGGGGAGAGATGATATTTTACATGGCGGGGTAGTTATGACATGAAATGGCTAAAAAATTAACGATAATGACAAAGCTCGTGGCGATAAAAGGTATGTTACGGAAGAAGGTTACTAGTTTAGCAACAGGGCAGATAAAAATTTTGTTGTATTTTTACTAGAGAGGGTCGAAAAGATGTTGAGTTTATTAATCCACCAGGGAAACATCATAGCTCGTACAAGTTCGTTAGTTTAAACGTACTATTTGTTCTTATTAAAATTGTACGTACAAACTTAAAGCGAATAGTGACTTGGAAATTTAGAAAACATGGGAACCTAAAGCACTTGATTGTCAACTATGAACTGTACCCTTAAAAATAGACAGTTTAATAAAAGCCCTAGGCAGTTAAAAGATGATCCCGGTATTGTTCCGGGGTCATCTTTTTTAAACCCCATTGATAACGTTCTGCATTATAGTACATCATGTATTGCTCGATAACATCTTGCAGCTCTTCTATCGTCTTACAGGAAGAGGCATC
>NZ_AKKV01000051.1 GCF_000269865.1 Fictibacillus macauensis ZFHKF-1 | reverse complement strand
AAGGCGGTGCCGCGCATGCGGTACAAGGGGGAGCGACAGCAACTGGTGCTGCAGTCAAAAATCAAGCTAAGAGTCTATCCGTAGGCACTGTACGAAAAATGGCTGAGAAAAAAGCAATAGTCCCAAGTTCGGTTGTACATAAAACCGAGAATATGGGGAAAGAAGCTATAAAGAGCAGTCCTAATGCTGTGAAAAATGATGCAGCGAAGACTGCGAAGCATCTTGACAACGAACACATACCAAGCAGATTGGAACATGTGTCTAATCAAGAGTTACCTTTAGTTAGTGGGGGACCTGAGCATGTAGTCGATCTTCCTGCCCCAGCTATTAAAAAAGGTGAGACTAAGGGTACGGGTGAAGGTAGTACAAAAGTTAAAAAAACTGATAGTTTGTATAAGAGAAGTAGTTTTAGAAAAGGTACTCGTGTTAAAGCAGAAAGTGAAGCACCAAAAAATGCATCAGGAAAAATGATTTGTCCCACGTTCGGAAAAGATATTCCAGATAGTATTACCATTAATACTAAAAATGGACCAGTAAAAAGAATTGGATATGACTTAGATCATTATCCAGATACTTGGGCAGAAAGAGTTGTAAGTATGAAAACAGGTGAAGTAAAACCAACACGAAAAGAAGTATTGGATGAATATAATGCTCGACTAAGGGTTCAATGTCATGAATGTAATATAAGTCATAAATTTGAAGGAATAGAAGGAACATATAAAGGGGAGATAAAAGAATGATAAATTACGGAGAGCTTTATTATGACCATTATAGTAAATATTTAGGTGATCCAATAGACCGAGAGGTTTTTAGAAATAATGAAGAGCTTCCGAGTATGCAAATTTTAAAATATGAAAATGTATTTGAAGAATGTTTAGTTTTTAATACACTTGGACTCAGTAAATATGAAGAAATAGTAGGGGATAATGTTGAAATTTCAATGGTAGTTGATGGGGCATTTAATAGTACAGGGTATATCCTTGCAAGTGCTTTATTTTATTGTATAGGTAATGGAATAGAAATAGGACGAAGAACAGCAATTAGTGGTATTGAAAGTATTGATAAATCATTTGTTCAAAAATATAATAAAAGTGCAGTTTACTTTACTGAACCATTCGCTTTTCCAGAAGAATATGGTGATGTACGTACTGGAAGTGAAGATCAAGATGGTAAAATTTTGTTAGCATTCTTTATTTCCCAGTCGGAATATGAATGTTTTGTAAAATACGGAACAGAAAAATTTGAAGATTTGTTAGAGGAAAATAACGTAGATCCTTTTAATGTTAGCAGGAAATCTATAATTTGAGGGTTAATTAGTATTGAAAGGTATAGACAATTAGGGTTAGAAATTAAAGAATTCACATAAGACAAGTAAACGAAAAAGAAAAAGAATAAGAATAAGCTGTTAAAAAGTAAGTACTCCATGATGGTTGTACCATCATGGAGTACTGTGTGCAATGATAGAATAGAAAACGAAGTACGAGCTTAGGCGAGATGACATTTTACATGGCGATGAATATAAACACATGGAATGCATATTAAACTAACGAACTCGTACAAACTCGTAAATTTTAACGTAACACTTGTCACGATATGTAAAAGGTGTCATACTTGTGCTACAAAACTTACAAATTTACGCTACTTAAAAACATATGAACTTAAAGCACTCGATTGTCAAATAAAGGCGACAGGTGCTTTTTTACGTTTTAGCGTAGAAATTTAAAAGAGCACTATAATTTTATAAGTGCATTAAGTGTTAAATTTTTATTGTTGTTTTATAGATTGTAATGGCTATGTACAGCGTACGACGATAGTAGAGCTTGGGATAGGCTTCAAAAAGGTATTTATAACAAGAGTGATATTGATTTATTGAATCATGAACTTTTTGGATCAAAATTTGAAGGAATATTCAAAACGGATTACAGGACCGCGCATGATAAAACGGTTGAATCTGGGCGTCCTTGGTATCCACAAGAGGAGGAATAAAATTGGCTTCGTATGTTTTATTATTAAAGGAATATGAAGATTATGATACTGTCGTTTACAAATTTGGACCTAATGAAGAGATTATGGGTAAAATTGAGTTAAATAAAATAACCAGGAAGTTTTCAGAGTTGGAAAGTTTACCAGATCAAAATATTCCCACAAAATTTTATTTTGATCGAGCCGCTCAAAGATTGGCAGTTTGCCTTGTAAGAGAAGATGGAATATTTCCAGAAAAAACAGCTTTTGAATCATAGGAGCAACAAATAAAAGCTTGATGGATGGGAGCCTTTTAAGGTTTTTTATTAACTTGTGTAATAAAAAGGAATCATATTTAAAAATAACTCATGATGGTAAGTTGAATGGCTAGCTTGGTTACAGTGACATTTAAATAAGCGACCACACTTATTACTTATCCTATATTATTTACCAATGAAAATGACAAGGCTCTTTGTGATAAATGAGGAAAGTTTATTGTAAAAAGGTGTCCTTACGCTGCGTTGGCTCATAAAATTTTGAGTTGTATTTTAACTAGAGACGGTCGTATAATACTCGCTATTCGTTTAAAAAACGTTACATAAATTGTAATTACCGTAACGGGAGGGTGAAAAGTTGAACGTTATTGGGCATATACGAGTCTCAACTCAAGGGCAGGCAAGAGATGGATCTAGCTTGAAATACTAAGAAGATGAAATTAAAGGTTTCTGTAAAGAAAAAGGCTGGAATCTGATATATATATTTAGAAATGAAGGAATAAGTGGCTGCTGATTTTTTTATTTAGAGATTTTAAGATTACAACATAGGGTACGGGTAATGGTGTACCTTCTTATGGAAAGAATTCAGTACCAAAAGGACCTTATAGAGAAGTTAATGGATTCCCAGTTAAAGTAAAGCCAGGTGCTCAAGAGAAACATATTCCTAATACTCCAAACTACAAACAAGAAATAGTAAATGGAAAAAACAAACGTATTTTCTATGGCGATAACAAAACAGCACAAGAATTGCTGGATAAGTTTGCAGGGAAAGGTCAACTACTACGAAAGGGTAATAAAGAAAGAGTAGACTTTGGTAAACCAATTGGGAAATACTATGATCGTGATACGAGTGAATACCTTGAAACTACTAGAGGAATGATTCATTATGGGGAAAAATGGAGCTCATAAAGTGCCTTCAGAACCATTACAGAAGTAAGAAGAGGAGGATGGACATGGAATATGATCCTTTAATAAAAGCGTTAAAAGATTATAAAGATAATGACTTAATCATAGAGTGGGATAGTGGATTGAAAATTATTGGTGAACCAGACACACTCTTTGAAACAGACAATGGGTTGGATGACGATGATGTGAATTATACGGAATATTATGCAGTTACATTTCAAGTAAATAATATTTTATCGCATCCTACTAGTGAAGAAAGCAGTTTATATAATTGGTTAATACAAAAAAAAGGATCATTAGTTGAAATTTCTCTCTATGATGATCCACCAAGTTCAGTATTTTTAACCGACGGAAAGAGAGTTTGGGGAAGGGAAATATATAAATAATAGCTGCTATTCAAACTGTTACCTTGATTGGCTACATGCCTTTCAAGGTTTTTTCTTGACTAAAAGAGTTTATGGATATAAATAGCCTAATGGTAAGTGAACGTACGAAATTGATTACAGTGACAAAGATATAAAACGACTACACTTACTACTCAATTTATATTTGCACACTAGGGATGACAAAGCTCGTCACGCTAAAGGTAGTAACATACAGGCAACACAAGGCAGGTGAAAAAAGAAGGAAAATAAAGAATTAGAGTGGAAAAAAACAATTGTTTATTTGAAATTCAAAACTCATGAAGGTTATACCATCAAGGCATCATGTTAATCTTACTCTGATTGGATAATTTATAAAAAAGAAAATATTGCGGTTGATCCAAAATTTAGGGAAGATATGATAAAGAAGGAAAAGGAATTAGACATAAAATTACAAAGACAAATTGATAATTTTGTTTCAGAAAATAGATCAGTATTTAAATAAAAAAGGAGATAACTGGCCGTATGGGAGAAAAAATCAGTTATTTAAAAAAGTACAAAGGTAATGTACAACTTTTATCATGCCACGAGATGACTAAGGTTGATGCTAGAAAAGTACCAAATATGTGGTATGAATTGTTTCAAGAAGAAAATGTACACAAAAGGGTTGAGTCTACTTTATCTATTTGGAAAGAGCAAGTAGGGGAGGAATTAAGAAACACCATATCTTATTTAGAAGAGCACCTTGAAGAAGTGGATTTATTAGACATAGATGGTATATATTCAATTTTATACACTATTAAAACCGATAATGGAGAAATTCGATATTATCAAGGGGGAAATCCTAAAGACGATTTTAATCATGAAGAACTAGAAAGAAATTGGGTTGAAATTCCTGAGACAATAAGAAAATTTTATCAAACCGTTCATAATGGTTTCTATTTTTATGCAAGCCATTCTATGGGACTCGTTCCTTTAGAAGATGTAACTTTTTTTAATGAAGATGAATGGAGTATTATTGAGGAGTTAGAAGAACCTTTGCAACTTAATTTACAAACTACTTTTGGTTTCTTCAAAAGTGGAATGGGTGGTTATGTTGCGGTTGATTATGAAAATAACAAAAGTGATCATGCGATTTTATGGTGGACGTATAAACAGCCTATATATAATGTTAATTTTTGGGATATAGTTGATGAATGGACTGTAATTGGATTTGAAGATTAGTCGAAGCATATGGTAGGTTATAAATTTTTTAGAAGGAAATTCCATTTATTAAATATGGTTTGTTGTAATCCACTTCATTTTTCAATCATATTCGAGAAAAAATGAAGTTTGAACTCTGTAAACTTTGTTTTTTTTGAAGTGTATGGAAAATCCTTGGCTATGTCAGGGATTCTTAAAAGCTTCAATTATGGGGAGAGGGTTTACGATGAACAATTAGATTACATGGAAATATAAGGAATCGTAAGTTTCGGAAGCGAAAGTAGTAGAAACTGGTCAACAGTTAGGATTTCAATTACCACAAGATTATATTGATAGTGTCAAATGTTGAACCATAATTGTTTATGGCAGGGACGATTGAACGTTGTTTTGGATCATTAATAGTTTTGATGAACAAAGTGGCGGATATATTGTTGAAGCCTATGAAGATTATCAACCGAGCCTTCCAGAGAAGGTCTTTCCATTTGGTATTGATCCTGCTGGGAATTTAATCTGTTATGACTACAGCAGTAGTGAAACGAATCCATTCGTTGTATTTTGGGGGATCATGAAGGGGCATGGGCGAAGGAAGATTTAATGGAAGAAGAGGGGATGACATTAGAGGAAGCCGAGGTGTATATGCGTGAACAGATCACCTATGTAGCCGCAAGCTTTACGGAACTGTTAGGTAACACCATTATAAGAGTTCCCATTCAGAGGTGAAGTATATGAAAATTAAAATTATAAAAAATGAAGGAATATATAATGACCAGATGGTAGTAAGCTTTTCTTCTGAGTTTGGTGATGGAAAAGCTAGTTGGAATGGAGAAAATCCAGTAGAAGGTCGAGAATATTATGTCGAGCTAGAAATACCAGATACAGTAGAGTGGAGAAAAGATGTTAGTAAGTCTGACAAAAAGCAATACTGTATTAAAAATAATGGAGACTCTACAATTATAGTTTGTGAAGTCGAAACATTTTTTGAATATGGGTGTTGTAATTTTAGAATTGGAACAAGTATAGTTACTCTTGAGATCGTGGGGGAACTTTATCCGAAAGGAACATTTGTTGAGATAAGTACTGAGAACCTCATTTTGTATGATACAAACTTATAATTATTTAACCTTGATTGGCTAAATGCCTTTCAAGGTTTTTACTTTGACTGTAAGCCCGAAATATATAGGGTCAAAAATAGATTGGGAGCAAACCAATAATCGTTATAGTAAAGAATCTAATAATGAAACTTTACGTACTGATGTTAGTTTATTCATTACTGAATTAAAAGGGAAATACTTGAATAATAATATTCCAGTAATATATATTGGTGATAATCTTACAGAGTTCGGCTATCAGTTCGGATTAAAGAATATAAAAAAATATTATTTCATTTTTTAGATATTCCCCAGCATCATTATTTCATACCTTTTAATGGTGATTGGTGTCTATGTATTTCCTATGAAAACTATTTAGATTTCGGTTGTAGTAAACTGGCGAACTATGCAGATAATATTGAGGTTCCTTATGGAGAACACTTCGGAGGAAAGAATGAGGATGGCTCACCATGCACACAGAATGGATTTACTGGATCTAGAAATGGTGAGTTAGTTCCTGAATGGAAATTTTATAAAAGATATTTGCCTACCGATGGATCGGAATTATATAGAGTGTCGGACGGTATTGAAAAACTAGTACGTATATTTGATGATAATTTAAATAGATTTACACCAATTGATTAATAAAGGAGAGAACTGTATGGAGAAAGGGACTTTTGCAAGATATATGAACAAAACCTTTAGAGTGAGTATTAGAGGTGACGATTGTATACGATTAATTAGTGAAGATCAAGCAGATGTGAACAATGGGTTCAAAAAACACATATATCCTAGCTACTATAAAGACAGGGATCGCTTACCTAAACTATATATCAAGGAAGTTAAGAAAGCAGACCTTGATGAACTTTATGAAGTAGATTATAAAGCAAAATACAATGGAACTATTTTTAATTTGCATTTTAATGAAGCAAATACAAA
>NZ_AKKV01000050.1 GCF_000269865.1 Fictibacillus macauensis ZFHKF-1 | reverse complement strand
TAATTTTGGTCGGCGGTGTCTGGATTGTACCCAAAACTCTCTCCTACGGATACAAGGAATCCGTAGGCATAATGCCCCGCATAAGTCATGGTTTGCTTAATCCATGAATCTTCCTCTGGTAACTGCTTAATCAGTTCAAAGTGACCAGAATCACCTACACCATCAGGAACATATTTCGCTACTGAGCCATCACGGAATATATAATAATCTTCATCATTAATTGTAACTTGTTTAATAGGCTTTTCTTGTGTAGTACGAATCCAATCTTCTTTTAATTTAGTAAATGATTTCAGATCTACTAGATGACTTTTATTAAAAGTTGTGAGCATGTTTTTTTTCGTGATGTCTTGAATTGGATTATTCTTGTTGTATGTAGAGGCGAGTTCTTTTAACGATTTAGTAAGTTGAGCAAGCGTTTCATCAATTCCATTCAATGATGAATAAGAGGTATCATCAAATGTATACAAGTCCTCAATCGTTGTATCCACATATTTGTCAGCGTCGCTGATTTTTTGTTGAATGTTACTACTATCTAAGCGGGAGACAGGCATAATATGATCAATATTGCTGATGGAGCCATTGACTCCTTTTGTCACACTTTCAATCCAGCTATCTACATCTTTTAGAGCAGGTATCAATTCTTTTGTTAAATACTGTTCGTTTATATACCCTTTTTCTTGGGCCTCATATTTATGTAATGAATCTCCAACCTTTTTTAAAGCTTCCAAGTAGTCATTGATTAGTTTTGTTAAATTCGTTAAAAAAAACAAATGGACAGAATAAAAAAAATCTCGGATACTTCCCCCTGCTTGTCCTTGCAGAGCATCTTGTAATGCAACAAGGCCCTGAATGGACTGCCCAAGCCCCACCAACTGCTCATTAATTTTCTGACTTTCTTTATTCGTGTAGCCTATGCCGTGTTGAATGGCACCCACATCTGCAACTTTCATTTCATCACCCATCTCTCCTATTTTAAGATGTTGTATGATTTGGATAATCCTGCATCTAGATCGCTCATACTACGCAAGGCATCCTGGGCCATTTTTTGGTTTTCTATAATGAAATTTTTATAATCATCAATTAATTGCTGTAGTTCTCCATTTAATTTATTTATTCTATCTAATGTCTTTAAATCCCCGGATTTTCCAATGGTGGTTGGATACTTAACCTTTATGTGTTGAGCACTCGTTTGGATATTCAGTAGGGCACGATCGGCTTCAGTTAACTTGAGTTGAATGGTTGGACCACCTTGTGTATTCATTACTGTCCTCACCTTCCTATTACTTTGTTTTTAGAATAGTTTCTTTTAAACTTGCATTTAGATCTTCAAGACGTGTTATTTGAGATTTTACATTTTCTATTTCCGTATCCACATATGTTTTCATTGAACTATATAATTTCTCTATTTCTTTTCTCGTTCCATCATGTTTTCCTTCTCTTGCCCCTCGCCAGTCACTATTTGATGCAACGAGCTTTTCTATCACTGTATCCTTTTTAGTTAATTGCTTTTTATATTGTTCTAATTTTAGTTTACATGTCTTTAAGTCTGCAATATCTCGTTCATTCCTACTTGTGGTAGCTATTAACTCTTGCCGTTCAACTTCCACATGATCACCACCCGCTTAAAAGGTTTACAGTATACACACTCAGGTAAAAAACAATTATTTTACTATTATTATCCTTTTTAAACACTACCGGTTCAATGCAACTTTTTACTTAAATATGTAAATATAACCAGGTCTGAAGAACTGATTTTCCCGATTGAATAGTGTGACTAGTCACCTATTTTTTTTAGAAATAATCTCTCACCGTAATTTTTTAGAACCTCTTACATGAAGACAATAAAAAAGCCCCACCTTTGTCTCTGTTAAAATCAGTGACAAAAATGGGGCAATTCATTTATGCTTATTCTTTTTCTCGCACAATGCCAGCTGTTCCACTTGTAATTTGTACCTCAAACCAATTTGTAACCGATGCCGTTATTGGTACGAGTGCGTATGAAGCTTGGGCGTTGTCACGCTAGTACCTTTGGTAGCTGCACCTTCTAAAGTCGACAATAAAGTGTTATAGCACCTTTTACGTGCGGCGACAGGCAACGTACGCGTTCGTTAATTTCAAATACATGCCATTTGCTTATTTTCATCGCGCAATAAAATGTCATCTTGCCTAACCTCGTACTTCTTTTCCTATTCTATCCTTGCACATAATACGAATGATGGCACAACCATCATAAGGTATATACTTTTTACAGTCTATTATTTTAAATACAAAAATACTGTGTCACTCCGGTTTACAAACCGCTTTCAAATTTAGATTTTCGAGAGGACATTTCCAGTAATGCCCGCGATAAGTTGTAGTCCCACCACTTTGATTAAATGATCATCGATTTGCCATTGACGTGGATTGTCGAAAAAAGGGGATTTAATTCCAAGTGTGGAAACCTCTGATACACTTAGGGGAAGTTAAGATATAAAAAACTGTTGCTTTGTTTAATTAGCAGCTGTTAAATATTTTTAGGAGGATCAACTTATGACAAAAATGCCCGAGTGCTTAGGTTGCAGACTGTCTAATCAACTCGAACCCGTACAGATTATTTATGAGAATGAATATGTTTGTTGTTTTCTAGACATTGAGCCCTTTAACGAAGGACATACTCTAATCTTACCAAAACAACATTATTTAGATGTTGAAGAATTAGATATTGAGACTGCTCATGCAATCATGAGTGCATCAATGATAATTTCAAGAGCAATAAAAAAACTGTATAACCCTGATGGCATTACCATTTGTCAAAACGGTGGTTTATTCAATGATTTGAGCCATTACCATATGCACGTTATTCCAAGGTATAATGAACAACCTCTTTACATGGAACAACAGAAAAAGATTACCAAAGAGAGAAATCATCTCTCAGAAACAAAAGTTACGTTGAAAAATATGATTGATAAAATCTCTTGAATCGGCGCATGGGTTAGTTTCGGAATTGTGGTAATTTTTAAAATGACTAAAAAGGGGATTAACATGAAATATGCGGATGAGCTGCATGGCGAAATCGTAATAAAAGATGCGTTAGCTGTGGAAATAATTGAAACGAGCGTGTTTCAACGATTAGAACCGCAATGAAGCAAGTAACCCTACCGCGCCTAGTAGCCCAGCTACTAGGCGTTTCTATTTCAGAAACGTACGCTATTGTAGCGTAGTGTTTTATGGTTCGAAACCCTGCTGACTAATGAACAGTTCCTCTTCTGAAAAATACTGTCTCATCTGTTTGTATACCGATTGATACGCTCTGGGATCATACCATTCTTCCATTCCTAGCTTGCGATAAAGCGCTTGTATGTCCATTCTTCCCGTTCGTTTGCCGCCGCTTCCGTCTCCCATAAAATAATCATCAATGCACACTCGGTTAACAAGGGGGCGCAATCGTTTGGCAAACCCCTCACTACTAGGTAAGACTGGGGCAATGGCAACTTGTATAGGAATACCGACTGCCGCAAGCTGTTGCAGTGCTTGGAGTCTGGCTTGAATAGGTGGTGCATAGGGCGTAAAATACTTACGAATATCTTCTCGATCGGTTTCAATCGTCATACTTACGCGCACGTTCGTTCCTAATTGTTGGAGCAACTTTATGTCTCTGCAAACAAGCGGACTGCGTGTTTGAATACATAAAAAATCCGGAGAATCATGCACCATGACCGCTAACAAAGATTTTGTAATTCCGCTTTATATTCAACCGGTTGATAGGGATCGGTACTGGATGACATGAAGATGGTGACCGGCCCCTTTGCTTTTGCTCTCCGTAACTCTTTTTGCAAAATAGCAGCAGCATTTTCCTTAAGATTTACCCATGTTCCCCATTCTGATGTACGAAAGGTAGCGACAGGCATTTGTCGCACATAGCAATACGAACAAGCAAAGGCACATCCTGTATAGGGATTCAACGAATGCGTATACCCAGCCAAAAAGCCCGTGCCTTTATTCAACATTGTTTTCGGTGTTTTACATACATACTCAACGGTCATGATTCATCACTTCCTACAGTTTGTGTACGACAATGTACTGCGCAAAGTCGATCTGTTCTCGTAATCAGTTAAACATCGCACAGCTCCTTCTTCTTATTTAAAGCCTCTCGTTCTAGCGCTAACAATTTCGTTTTCATGTCTAAACCCCCGCGATAGCCCGTCAACGATCCATTTTTCCCGATTACACGATGACAAGGTACGGTGATTAACAGTGGATTCGCTCCCACAGCTCGACCAATTGCGCGAACCGCTGATGGTTTTTGAAGCTTTTGAGCAAGTTCAGAATACGTTACCGTCTGCCCAAAGGGAATCGCCCATACTGCCTTCCACACCGCTTTCTGAAAAGGTGTGCCGTGATAAGACACTGGAATGGCAAACTGCGAAAGCTTTCCTTGAATGTACAAAACAAGTTCATCAACAAAGGGTTGTAATCGCTCATCATCTAACACCAACTGATGCTCAGGATGATGACGGTTGGCCCACTTTTTCAATTCTTCCAATGGTTGATTGTGTGATCCTACAAAACAGAGGCCCTGGTCTGTTGCAGCGACGTACATTTTCCAATTATCATGTGAAAATAGTGACCAATACAGCGTCGTTCCTTTCGTGAGTGTCATGTAAAAATCCACCTTTCAATGTTGATTTCTTCCTCGGCGATACGCTTCGGGCGTTACTCCGGTTCTTTGCTTAAACAACGTAATAAAGTACGGGATATTCGAAAGCCCGACTGCCTTACCTACTTCAAAGACAGCCTCATCAGATCGTAACAACAATACTTTCGCCTTTTCGATTCGAATTTTTTGAAGATACTCATTCGGCGTCATACCTTTTATTTTCTTAAACGTTCGCTGCAAGTGATAAGGCGTGCCATGACTAATAGCAGCTAACACGCTAAGCGATATCGTTTCATGGTAGTGCTGATCTACATAATTCGTTATAGTAGCAATCCACTCTTCGTCAGGTAAGCGTTGGTGAGTTGGCTTACACCGTTTACAGGGCCGAAAGTTAGCGGATAGCGCGTGCTGCGCCTCGCTGAAGTAGCCAATATTTTCTCTTTTCGGTACCCTCGATTTACACGAAGGACGGCAAAAAATCCCTGTCGTTTTTACCGCATAAAAAAAGGTTCCATCATACGACGCATCATTATGGACAATCGCTTGCCATTGTTCCTCAGACACAGGAAGAGGCAAACTACATGGCTCGTGGTTTTCATTCCCATTGCTTGTCACTCGGCATCACCTCTAGTTTCAGTATAAACCGAGAAGCACGGAAAGTACGCATTTAACAATAGAATAGCAAGATAACGAAATTACAAAAATACGCATTTATGGCATGATATAAAAGGAAAGATGAATTGCTAAATAGACGAGGAGGATGGTAAGTATGAATCCGATTTCTGCCCAAATTTTTGAACGAATCGATTCAGACTATCAAAAATTTGCAGCTGCACTCATCCCTACAATTACGAATGTACTCGGCGTTCGACTTCCAGAACTGCGCAAAATCGCAAAAAAAATCGCCAAAGACGATTGGCGATGTTATCTTCAATCAGCTGAAGATCACTATTTTGAAGAAGTGATGTTACAAGGCATGGTGATTGGTTATGTGACGACGGATCTTCATGAGCATTTATCGTACGTTGCTTCTTTCGTACCAAAAATCGATAATTGGTCTGTTTGCGATAGCTTTTGCGCAGGGCTGAAATTCATTAAAGCAGATCGAGCGCTTGTATGGTCCTTTTTACAACCCTATCTTTCTTCATCCAAAGAATATGACGTTCGCTTTGGTGTCGTCATGCTCTTAAACTTTTATAGTGATCATGATTATATTCAGAAGGTGCTTCCCCTACTTACCAACATAGCCCATCCTGGTTATTACGCTAAGATGGCCGTCGCTTGGGCTGTTGCTACGTGCTATAGCAAATTCCCTGCGATCACACTAAACTATTTAAAAAGAACGACACTTGATGATTTTACCTACCATAAAGCGTTGCAAAAAATCATCGCATCCGCTCGTGTTGATGAGGAAACAAAATCGCTCATTCGGGGCATGAAACGGAAGTCGTTGAAGTCTAGTTAATTACATGTGCTCCAGGTATTGTTACGTATGCAGGACGGCGTGCCGTATAGTATAACTGGACTGGTAAAGAACAAAGTAAACTAGCCAAAGGAGAAACAAAATGATTACTCATAATGAAAAAGTAGAATCCTTTCAACTCTCATATCCACAGGATCTTCAAGGATTGCTCGCGCTATCTGCCTCTGTTGGCTGGGATTATGATGAACACGAACTTACGACAATCCTACATTCAGGGAGCGTATTCGGACACAAACTTGCTGACGGCACGCTCATATCGAGTGCAGCCATTATTCCATATGATCACTTCTTAGCTTCTATTGGACTGGTCATCGTACAGAACGCGTACAGAGGATTCGGTTTAGGAAAAGAAGTGATGCAACGCTGTATGAACAGTGTGGCAAACGATACGTCTATCCTCTTGATTTCAACAGAAGCAGGGAAACAAATGTATGAGTCCATTGGTTTTATGCAGGTTGATTCTGTACATAAATACATGTGTGAAACCTATCTTGCTAAAGAGGCGTTCAAAACAGCTGAGCCGGGTACCATTGAAGCATACAGCCTAGAAGATTTCCCTGCTTCTTACGTTAGATAAGAAAGCGTTCGGAGACAGAAGAACTACTTTTTTAAAAAACCGACTAGAACAAGCGAAACAATGTATCGTTGTGAACTACCCGCCACCTTCACTACGCTTAGAGGTGGGGGCTTCTCAAGTACAGAA
>NZ_AKKV01000049.1 GCF_000269865.1 Fictibacillus macauensis ZFHKF-1 | reverse complement strand
TGCAGCTCTTCTATCGTCTTACAGGAAGAGGCATCGATTTCGTCCTTCATATGGCCAAAGAATGATTCCATAGGGGCATGATTCCAACAGTTTCCTTTGCGAGACATTGATTGGGTAAGGCCCATTTCTTTTACGCGGCGGCTATATTCTGGATGCGTATAATGCATGCCTTGATCCGAATGTAAGAGGGCTTCCGGATGAATATTACCCTCCAATGCCTCATCCAATCGACGTAACGTTTGATAGACAATGTCCATTTTTAAAGAAGAAGAGAGATAATAGGCTAACAGTTCCTTTGTTGTAGCGTCTTTTACACAAGACAAGTAAGTAGGTTTTCCAATTTGTAAATACAAATACGTAATGTCTGTACCACAAAATAGACAGATTAATAGGAGAGGTGGAGTTTGGTATAATATGGAGACAGAATGGGCAAATGCATTAAAAGAGGTGCCTCCTAAGAAAGTCTCCGTTAATATTAAACCAATTTATTCAAGTAACTCAATGCGACCAGATTCATTTACTATAAGATATCAAATTGAAGGAAAACGACAAGTAAGGTTAGTGATACAAAATCAATCAGGAGGTTGAGAATATGAGTTTTGAAAATGAACTAAATGAATTATATAAACAGATAGCTCAGCAAGTTAACGATTTAATTCCAATTGAATGGAGCGACTTTTATTTCAATGGAGAAGTGAAGGATAAAGAAGGTGGGGTATTCTTCTTTTTTACCCCTATTGGCAGTAATGAACCAGTTTATTCTCATGATATCCCAGATATTTATTCTATAGATGAGAGTGTCTATGATGAAGAGATTCATAAATTGTTTGAACTAACAGTTAAACTGCAACAGGTTTTTATTGATAATGACCAAGAACCTTGGTTTTCAGTGACATTATTACTTAATGCATTGGGAAAACTAAACGTACATTTTGATTACTCAAATTGGCATGATAGCGAATTTGGTCCGGCAGCTAGAATTGAATATTTTGAATATAAATATGTAAGTCAAAATAAAGAACAGCTAGATTTAGATTTAATAGAGAGAATGAAGAAATTTGAAGAAAAGTAAACATTTAAGCACTTGGTTGCCTTTTAGGCAACAGGTGCTTTTGTTCTTGGTGAAGTAAGAACAACATGAATGAGACCAGTTTGAAATTCATAGCTCATGAAGGTAGTACCATCATGGAGTATTGATTTTATATTTGGATTTTGTGAGACGATAAACAGGAGAGATGACATTTTACATGCCAAGAAGACTTATGAACTGCAAAACCTACAAACTAAAGATAATGACAAAGCTCATAATGCTAAAGGTGGTAACGATACGGATACATGCTTCGTGGTATTTGTAGGACTTTGCACATTGCTGATACCGAATAGATGTGTCGGTTTTCCCTAATGACATCTATTTTCGTCCCATGATCAGCGCGGCTTGCTTTAAAATATCGACTTCCATTTCTAACTGTACCTGATACTCATACTATAGCTATTGGAAAAACGGACATATCAGGACTAGAAGAGAAGCTTTTTGAAGGGAGTTCAATAAAAGTTCATAGAGAAGCTGGATTGCCTGATTTAGATGAAATAATGCCTAATAGAGAAATAAGAGCTCCGTATGATGGAACTAATCCACGACATATACAATTTATGAAGCACGCTGAAGAAGGAGTTATTAATGAATTTGATATGGCAATCAAAAAAATAGGGGTTAATCCAAATGAGGTGGAAGGAACTCTTGTAATACATCAGTCAAACCCAAGAGGTGTATGCTCGATATGTACTTAGGGTATGACTAATCCGAATAAAGAAGGCGCGATATTCATGCAGTTTACTAAAAGTATCCTAATTCGACAATTAAAGTTACAACTGAAGTCAAAGAAGGTATAAGGGTTTCTGGAAAGGAAAGTTTTATTTTAAGAAATGGAAAATTAGTTGAGTAAATGAGGGATATTATGTTAGATACATTTGAGAAATTAGAATCAGATAGACAAGTTGCATTTATGTTAGGGTTAAGTGAAACAGTTGTTGATTTGTTAATTTCTTCTTCAGCATATAAGGATATAAATAACGCTATGAAAGCTTGCTGGGAATGGATAGAAAATAAGAGATATTCTGGAGATGAGATCTATTACCTATTAGACGATGGGACAGAATTTACGGGGCTATTTATGCAAATGCAAGATGAGAATGAACCATTAAAAGAATTAGTTTGGGGTTGCATTGTAGATGCAATATCTTTTACTAATTGGAGAGCTTATGAGTTTGATAATGAAGAATATTTACCTGCACCAATAGAAAATGTAGACGAAAGTATATTACAGCAGTTTCTAGAGGGTTTTTATGAGATAAAACTAATAAATAAGGTTGTGGTTAAAGAGTTCATTAATTATTTAAAGGATAGTAATACTTCGCTAAAAAAAGACGGTATTATGAACTTTTTAAAAGGGTTGCAATAGAATTTAAAGCATTTGATTGTCTACTATAGGCAACAAGTGCTTTTTGTTTTTTGCGAGAAATTTATGCTTTGGACGACATGAATAATGCTTTTGTGAAATTCATAACTTATGATGGTTGTACCGTAAGCCCGAAATATAAAAAAAACGTACCACAAAGATACGTTCAACAAATAGCCGTATACTGCTCAAGATTTCATGAATATACGGCTATGTTGCATTTTTACATGTCAATTGGATGCTTTTTGACCAAGGCATGTGCCGCATTTGCGGCGTTCGATTTTCTTCCCGGCGTCAAAGCCGCGCGTAAATTAGCTGGCATTGGTCGAGCGTTCGGTACAAGAGGCATCAAGACGGCAGTAAAAGCAGACTTCAAGCAAAGCATGACCTCCATTAAAACGCTCGCCGGAAATGCAGCCGATTTTGGAAAACAACGCGTGAAGCAATTAGGCGATCTAGCAAAAGGCGGTAGTAAAGCACATGAAATA
>NZ_AKKV01000048.1 GCF_000269865.1 Fictibacillus macauensis ZFHKF-1 | reverse complement strand
AGGTCAGCGGTTCGATCCCGCTAGGCTCCACCATTAGAAAATGCTGTTGACATTTTCTTTTTTAAATGGTAGACTATTAAAGCTGTCTCTTGAAAAAGATATAAGATGTTCCTTGAAAACTAGATAACGAAACATCCAAAAATAAAGCCAACGAGTAATCGTTGTGCGCTGATTGATTAGTTTTAAACACATCACTCTTACGAGTGTGTGAATAAGGTTAAGCTAGAAAGGGCGCACGGTGGATGCCTTGGCACTAGGAGCCGATGAAGGACGGGACGAACACCGATATGCTTCGGGGAGCTGTAAGTAAGCGTTGATCCGGAGATTTCCGAATGGGGGAACCCACCATCCGTAATGGGATGGGATCCATATCTGAATACATAGGATATGTGAAGGCAGACCCGGGGAACTGAAACATCTAAGTACCCGGAGGAAGAGAAAGCAAATGCGATTTCCTTAGTAGCGGCGAGCGAAACGGAATCAGCCCAAACCAGAGGGCTTGCCCTCTGGGGTTGTAGGACACTCTACATGGAGTTACAAAGGAACGGGGTAGATGAAGCGGCCTGGAAAGGCCTGCCGAAGAAGGTAATAGCCCTGTAGTTGAAACTTCGTTCCCTCCTGAGTGGATCCTGAGTACGGCGGGACACGTGAAACCCCGTCGGAATCCGGGAGGACCATCTCCCAAGGCTAAATACTCCCTAGTGACCGATAGTGAACCAGTACCGTGAGGGAAAGGTGAAAAGCACCCCGGAAGGGGAGTGAAACAGATCCTGAAACCGTGTGCCTACAAGTAGTTGGAGCCCATTAACGGGTGACAGCGTGCCTTTTGTAGAATGAACCGGCGAGTTACGATAACGTGCAAGGTTAAGCTGAAGAAAGCGGAGCCGCAGCGAAAGCGAGTCTGAATAGGGCGAAATAGTACGTTGTCGTAGACCCGAAACCGTGTGATCTACCCATGTCCAGGGTGAAGTTCAGGTAACACTGAATGGAGGCCCGAACCCACGCACGTTGAAAAGTGCGGGGATGAGGTGTGGGTAGGGGTGAAATGCCAATCGAACACGGAGATAGCTGGTTCTCCCCGAAATAGCTTTAGGGCTAGCCTCGCGGCTAGAGTCCTGGAGGTAGAGCACTGATTGGACTAGGGGCCCCCACAGGGTTACCGAATTCAGTCAAACTCCGAATGCCAGAGACTTATCCGCGGGAGTCAGACTGCGAGTGATAAGATCCGTAGTCAAGAGGGAAACAGCCCAGACCATCAGCTAAGGTCCCAAAGTATACGTTAAGTGGGAAAGGATGTGGAGTTGCCCAGACAACCAGGATGTTGGCTTAGAAGCAGCCACCATTTAAAGAGTGCGTAATAGCTCACTGGTCGAGTGACTCCGCGCCGAAAATGTACCGGGGCTAAACGTATCACCGAAGCTATGGATTGTACCGTTAGGTACAGTGGTAGGGGAGCGTTCGAAGTGCAGTGAAGTCAGACCGGAAGGACTGGTGGAGCGCTTTGAAGTGAGAATGCCGGTATGAGTAGCGAAAGACAAGTGAGAATCTTGTCCATCGAAAGCCTAAGGTTTCCTGAGGAAGGCTCGTCCGCTCAGGGTTAGTCGGGACCTAAGCCGAGGCCGAAAGGCGTAGGCGATGGCCAACAGGTTGAAATTCCTGTACCACCTCCTTTCCGTTTGAACGACGGGGGGACGCAGGAAGGTAGGGTGAGCGTGCGACTGGAAGTGCACGTCTAAGCAGTTAGGCTGATTGTGAGGCAAATCCCGCAATCGTGAAGGCTGAGCTGTGAATGCGAGGGAAATTATAGTACCGAAGTCCCTGATCCTACACTGCCAAGAAAAGCCTCTAGTGAGGAAAGAGGTGCCCGTACCGCAAACCGACACAGGTAGGCGAGGAGAGAATCCTAAGATGATCGGGAGAACTCTCGTTAAGGAACTCGGCAAAATGACCCCGTAACTTCGGGAGAAGGGGTGCTCTGATAGGGTTAACGCCCGAGAGAGCCGCAGTGAATAGATCCAAGCGACTGTTTAGCAAAAACACAGGTCTCTGCGAAGCCGTAAGGCGAAGTATAGGGGCTGACACCTGCCCGGTGCTGGAAGGTTAAGAGGAGGGGTTATCCCTTACGGGAGAAGCTCTGAATTGAAGCCCCAGTAAACGGCGGCCGTAACTATAACGGTCCTAAGGTAGCGAAATTCCTTGTCGGGTAAGTTCCGACCCGCACGAAAGGTGTAACGACTTGGATACTGTCTCAACGAGAGACCCGGTGAAATTATAGTACCTGTGAAGATGCAGGTTACCCGCGACAGGACGGAAAGACCCCATGGAGCTTTACTGCAGCTTGATATTGGATTTTGGTACAGTTTGTACAGGATAGGTAGGAGCCTAAGAAGTCGGAGCGCCAGCTTCGATGGAGGCGTCGGTGGGATACTACCCTGACTGTATTGAAATTCTAACCTAGGACCGTGATCCGGTTCGGAGACAGTGTCAGGTGGGCAGTTTGACTGGGGCGGTCGCCTCCTAAATTGTAACGGAGGCGCCCAAAGGTTCCCTCAGAATGGTTGGAAATCATTCGCAGAGTGTAAAGGCACAAGGGAGCTTGACTGCGAGACCTACAAGTCGAGCAGGGACGAAAGTCGGGCTTAGTGATCCGGTGGTTCCGCATGGAAGGGCCATCGCTCAACGGATAAAAGCTACCCTGGGGATAACAGGCTTATCTCCCCCAAGAGTCCACATCGACGGGGAGGTTTGGCACCTCGATGTCGGCTCATCGCATCCTGGGGCTGAAGTAGGTCCCAAGGGTTGGGCTGTTCGCCCATTAAAGCGGTACGCGAGCTGGGTTCAGAACGTCGTGAGACAGTTCGGTCCCTATCCGTCGCGGGCGCAGGAAATTTGAGAGGAGCTGTCCTTAGTACGAGAGGACCGGGATGGACACACCGCTGGTGTACCAGTTGTTCCGCCAGGGGCATAGCTGGGTAGCTACGTGTGGACGGGATAAGTGCTGAAAGCATCTAAGCATGAAGCCCCCCTCAAGATGAGATTTCCCATCACGTCAAGTGAGTAAGACCCCTTAGAGATGATGAGGTTGATAGGTCTGGTGTGGAAGCGTGGCGACACGTGGAGCTGACAGATACTAATCGGTCGAGGGCTTATCCTTACTTTAAGAATATGTCACAGTTTGTGACAAACCCAATCAGGTTTTTGGATGAAAGTTATCTAGTTTTGAGGGAATATCTCTCATATGTCTGGTGGCGATAGCGAAGAGGTCACACCCGTTCCCATACCGAACACGGAAGTTAAGCTCTTTTGCGCCGATGGTAGTTGGGGGCTTCCCCCTGTTAGAGTAGGACGTTGCCGGGC
>NZ_AKKV01000047.1 GCF_000269865.1 Fictibacillus macauensis ZFHKF-1 | reverse complement strand
TCTAGAGCAGCGATCGCTCCAGCGACAATTAATCCAGCGATTGGACATGCGATGAATAATACAGTCGTGCCAATGGTAGCTGCAATTTGCCAGATGGTTTCTTTATCCTGCTGCTCATCGTTAATGAATTTACACAACGTGTTAGCAGGCAGCTCATAAAGTCCTGCAAATCATCCGTTCAAAGAAAAAGCACCTGATTTCTTTTTTGAAATCAAGTGCTTGTCTTCTACTATTATAGGAATCTATCACCCTTCAGAGTCACGTAAACTCTCTAACAGTTCCGTAAAGCTTGCGGCTACATACGTGACCTGTTCACGCATATACACCTCGGCTTCCTCGGACGTCAACCCTTCCTCTTCCATGATAGCTTCCTTCTCCCATGCCCCTTCATGATCCCAAAATACGACGAACGGATCCGTCTCGCTTCTCCCCATAATTGATTCCCACCAAGGTGGTTAACTTTCCCATGAATATTCTCTATTACTAACTGCATTTTCCCGGGAACCTGATGATGGTGCCACGTAAGATCATGAATTCTTGGTACACCATCTTTAACTAACTTAAGCTGTGCTTCCTACAAACATTGTCTATTTCTTCTTTTAACACGGTGCTTGAAAATCAGAAGTAAAAGACGCATGAAGTTCCCATGCGCCCTTATGTTACTTTCGTTTGTTGTACTACAAGCCGACATTTTTTCTATGTATGTCTAAAACATCTGAAATGCCATGCTCCCTCATTCTTTTCAGTAAATACTCATGTCCCTTTTCTAAAGCGAGTACTCTTTCTTCCTCATAAATAGGAAGGAGGGTAAAGATGTTCACATCTCCCCGGTTCGTAGGTATAGAATCTAATTCGGATTCGTACGGTCGACAGCTCATGATACATGATAACTTTGTATTCGGCGCAAACGGCTGAGGCGGTTCGCCATTTGGAAGGATCACACCGTCGTCAAGTCCTCCGTCATACAGATGCGGAATATGCGCCACCATTCTTAACCACTCAATGGGCCAAAAGTGGGCTGGATTGTCCATCACTTCTTGTTCAACAGGCCAATCGCCTGGCAACTTCAGCAGCAATTCTGCATACTTGAACACCTCCTCCTCGATCGAATAGCCCATTGGTTCGTCACTCATACCGGTTGTAAAAAGCGTCGTAAAAGG
>NZ_AKKV01000046.1 GCF_000269865.1 Fictibacillus macauensis ZFHKF-1 | reverse complement strand
GCTTTTACTGCCGTCTTGATGCCTCTTGTACCGAACGCTCGACCAATGCCAGCTAATTTACGCGCGGCTTTGACGCCGGGAAGAAAATCGAACGCCGCAAATGCGGCACGCGTAGCACGTTCACCTGCACCTAACTTTCGGCCTGTAATGTAATCTCGGCCTGTAACTGCAGAGCCAATTTCTAGAGCAGCGATCGCTCCAGCGACAATTAATCCGGCGATCGGACATGCAATGAATAATACGGTCGTGCCAATGGCGGCAGCAATTTGCCAGATGGTTTCTTTGTCCTGCTGCTCATCCTCGATGGATTTGTACTCAAAAGAACCTCCATTAAGAGTGGCATCGCGAAATTCATCTTCTGTCAGCTTTTTGTCTGGATGTTCTTTCTTCCAATCTTGAAAGCCTTGTTTAAATTGCCATGCATAATGGTTGTCGCCTTTTAGGAGGTCCTCCATCGTAACTTCGGACTTTTCTTGTTCTACTTGTTTCGGCACTTGGTATTGATGTCCGGTAGGCATCGTAACGAGTTCTTTCGCTTTAATGTGGTTTTTCGTTGAATATTTCTTAATGTTAATGTCGCGCATCGTGACGACGTAGGCATCAATATCGTTGTAAAAGGGATCATCAATGACTTCATCGACCAGGCGATCGACATTATGAACAAACTTTCTCAGGATATTAAAATCTTGGCCAAGTTGCTCACATTCTTGTGCGCGATTCTTGTGGTGAAAGGAGATAATCCGATCTCGATCAAGGTCTCTAATCAATTCTGATGCTTCTTCTAGCTTTTCTGATATTGTCTGCAAATTCCTGAAAATGTTTGAACTCATTCCTCGATGAATAATCGCTTTATTTAACCCATCTTGTATGCGCTCCCACTCACTTGCTTTATATCTTACATCCATTGAAGCCCTCCTGTACAGTTGTATGTCATGTACAATCTCGCAAGCTATCGTTTACCTTTTACTCTTGTAATAACTGGCCGATTTTTTCGGCTAATTTGTGATCGAGAGCCATCATAGTTTCTAAGGTTTGATTGATTAAGCTAAAGGCTCTGTAGTAATGCTCATTAAGTTCGGTAATTCGTTCATTGGCATCGTCATAGACTTCCATTGCTTTACTGGCTTTGCCGTCTAAGTAATACCGCGATTCTCTGATCTTTTTTAGGCTTGGCGTCATCTTGCTTTCGATTTCTTTTTGAATGGCTTGGGTTAGTTTGAAAATGTGCACGAGTTCGTCTTGATCGATGACGATTGTTTTCTCAGTGCTGCCAACGTTGTCGGTCACGTTCATACCACTCTGCCCCCTTATAAGGAATCTCTAATTCATCGTATAGCACTTTTAATAACCAATATTGACTGGCGCGGTAATACTTTTTCTGAACGACATCGCTCATGATGACGTTTTCATCTTTTTCGAAAATGAGCCATTGTTGATAAAAGGCGCTATTCGTCATCGTTTGTGGTTTGGCTGTTAAATGAAAGCTCTCCATGTTCAGAATCGTATGATCGACGTATTCTTCCTCGACAGCGAGACGGTCTTGATAGGAAAGTTCTTTCTTTAAAAAAGTTTCCTCCTCTTTTGGCGGTTCGCGCAGTAAAAGAGGAAAAATGCCAAACAATGCTTTTAGTAAATAAGCTTTCGTCGTGACGCGTAAGCGATACACTTCGCCTTCTTCTAGTTCACTTAGCACAATACAGCGATTTTTATTTTCTTCATCAAAGGCAATCATCAAATTGTTAATGCGCACGTATTTGATTGTTTTGTAATATAGCTCCAGTGCTTGAATAACAAGAGCGCCCGCATCGGTTAGCGCAGTCTCGGCTGTGATGATTCCTTTCTCTACTAAGCGCGCGTGTGCTTGCTTAAATTCTTCTTCGCCTCTCAGCTGATAATACGCTTTTTCTGGTAAGCCGAATAACACCGTGCCATCAAATGCATTCGCTAACAGATAAAGCTCACTGCCTGTAAAATAATCAATCGCTTCACTCATAAATTTTTCACTTCCCGGACAGAGGCATCTTCTAGAAAATTAGCAATATAGTGTTGCAAGTTATTCACTGCTTTGGTTTGTAATTTCGTTGCTTTTGCTAAATCTTTATGAAATTGCATCAATAGCTCAAGATACGTAAGAAAGGCATCGCGCGCATGACCTTCCCATTTAGCTGAATGAATGTAGCTAACAATTTCATTGCATTTTTCGAGCGTGAAATGTAATGAAGTTTCTAGCTCTTTAGAAGCGTCGGCAGCGATTTTTACTTGCTCACCAAAAATATTCACTGTATCCACGAATGAACAACTCCTTTCATTAGTTGTTCAAGAATGATCGCTTGTACGCGACCATTCTTGATGGCTGAAACTTGATTAGGAGAACAAGCTGTTCAACTTGTCTCTCGCGTACTTACTACCCGCTTCCAAAGCATCCTCTACTTTTTGACCAGCTGCTTTTGCCTTTTCCACCAATTCCTTAGCTTTCGCATTAATATCATCAATCACAGCTTGTTCTTCTTGATCTGCTAACACGCGGTAATGCTCATAGCGCTCATAGGCTTGATCGATGGCTTTTACGAGCTGTGCTCGCATGTCTAGTGCTTCTTTCAAGTATTTACTGAGCTGTTCGGTAAGCTCTAGGCGCTTTGGTTCAAAATCGTTTAACGGAATAGCTGTTGTTTCATGGCTGCCTACTTTTGAAATGTACGCATCATAGCGTTCTTTTGCGCTGTTCATTTCCTCATCATATTGAGCTAAAAGTTCCTTCAACCTGTCATGAAGATGATCATAGTCATCACGTTTGTCATCTGACGGTGTACTAAACACTTGCTACCACCCCACTTTTTTGATTAAGAACTGCGGCAATCTTAATTTTCATAGCAGTGCCTTGGGTTACGTAATAGGCTTCATACGGCTGTAAGTTCTTTTCCTTGTACGGACGGTTCATCACTTCGACGATATTTTGGTCGTTGAGACGGCCAATGATGACCGCTGCTTTTTGCTTTTTCAGCAAGCTAGGTAAAGTATCGTAGGAACGATCGATTGAACCGTAAAGTGAGCCGACGATAAAGTAGATGCCGAGTTTCGATCCTTGCTCTACGAGTTTCGCTAACAGTTCTTGAGCTGAATTTGAAGCCGTTTGCACGAGATAGCCTGTGTCGGTCATGAGCACGAGCAGCGGGCGTAGCGTTTCTGTGAATTCCTTCATGTTCGAAATCTTGCCCTCCATTTGCATTTCGCGGAATGCACTCATTCTCGTTTCATATAGCGCATCGAGCTGACCGATGAGCTCGTCCATGTTTTCTGAAGAATCACTGTATAAGTTCACATATTCTTTGTAATGGCTAAAGCTCGTATCAGCGCTATCGATCATCGCCACGTCAACGTCGGCATTCATGGAAATGGCTGAGAGGATCGTCATCATCGTCCGTTCAATCGTTTCATAGGAATCTGACAGAATTAACGTTGTATGGTCTTTTCGGTAGTTAATTTCAAGCGGCTGTACGTACTCGAAATCGACCGCAAATGGGACGCCACCGTTGGCAATAAGTTGGACGGCTTCCTTGCGCTCGGCAAACGATTGGAAGTCGATCACTTCTGGAACCATTGGAATCGGAAGTGGTAATGGTCCTTCATAAGCCGCTGCCAGCGCTTTCGTTTCTGCTTGAAGATTCGTAATGACCGAAAGCATATCTTCACCTTTGATCGGTAACGCGGTTTGGAATACAACCGGCTGCTCAAGCTTTACTAGACCGCGTCCAGCAATTTCCTCTACTTTTAAATCGGTGCGTCCGACAATGGATTTTGTTTCAGACTGATCAATTAAAAAGAGTGACAGCTGATTCTTAATGTTCGCACTCACTTGGGCGCGCATCGCATTTTGACGACCAGCTGTAATCAGTAAGTGAATACCGATACTTGCACCTTCACGGGCAATTTGCGCGATTAAAATGTCAAATTCATCGCGATACGTCGCTTCATGCGTCGACTCAATCATGTCGATGGCGATGATCATCGTCGGAAGCTCTTCACCGCTTGCTTTTTCATACATTTCAAGACTCGCCACACCGTAAGCACTTAAACGCTTCTTCCGGTCTTTAATTTCCTCCGTCATGCGACGAATAAATTTACCCATTTTAATATCATCATCGACAAGCAATGTATCAGCGACGTGTGGTAAATCTTTTAGCGGCAGCAAGCCATTCGTTCCAAAATCAAGCAAGTAGACGTGTAAGTGCTTTGGCTCATGCACGCGTGCTACGCTCATAATCGTCGTTTGTAGGAACGTGGACTTTCCGTAACCAGGACTTGCGAAAATAGCCATGTGTCCTTCTTTTGATAAATTGAGCATGAGTGGCTCTTGCGCTTGCATTTCGGGAATATCCATAATGCCAAGCGTTACTACTAACGGCTGTTTCGTCTGAGCAAAGCCTGTCTTCTCCATAAGGGAGGAGAGGATGATGCGTTCTTCTAGTGGCGGCAACCAAGGGCGCGGAAGCTCAGCGATTCGTGCTTGCTCGGTGTATTGTTTTAAATAAGCAACAAGCGCATCGAGCTCGGTCGGTAGCTTCTTAATTTCCTCTTGATCGCTTAAGCCACTTAAATCATCTGATAAAATGTCATATTGACCGAGGTCGTTAATGCCATAAATCGTCGTATCTACATCCTCTTCGTTGCGCTCACCAATGTAATAATCCGCACCGCTCCATGCACTTTGGAACAGTTCATAAATTTCATTGTTACCAACTTGTAAATATGCGCGACCTGGAAGCTGAATATCCGCCGCATCTGGTGTTTTTAACACTTCATTGGAATCAGAGGCATTTTGTACTTTTAACGCGAGCTTAAATTTGGAGTTGGACCAAATTTGGTCATCGACGACGCCGCTCGGCTTTTGAGTTGCTAAAATCAGATGAATGCCGAGTGAACGCCCAATACGCGCTGTTGAAACGAGCTCTTTCATAAACTCTGGCTGCTCCGCTTTTAACTCGGCAAACTCATCGGAAATTAAAAATAAATGCGGCATCGGCTCAGCCGCCTCGCCTAATTTATATAGCTTGTGATACTGATTAATATGGTTCACATCATGCTCACCGAACACGCGCTGGCGCTTGCGAAGCTCCGCTTTAATGGACGCTAACGCCCGCAGTGATTGCGCACCGTCTAAGTTCGTAATCGTACCGAGCAAGTGCGGCAGATCTTTGAATAAATTCGCCATTCCTCCCCCTTTGTAGTCAATGAGGAGAAACGATACTTCATACGGATGAAAGTTAACCGCAAGTGACATAATGTACGATTGAATAATTTCCGATTTACCAGAACCCGTCGTCCCCGCTACCAACCCGTGAGGACCGTGCGCTTTTTCGTGCAAGTTCAAATACACGATATCGTCTTTTCCACGAAAGCCGAGCGGTACAGCTAAGCTTTTATACGTTTCATTTTGCGCCCAGCGCTGTGGGACCTGTAGCTCTTCCACTTTTTCAACGCCGTACATTTCAAGAAACGTTACGCTTTCTGGAATCGAATTTTTTAAATTTTGCACATGATTAAGCGATGCAAGCCCGCGTGATACATCTTCTTTATTAAAGTGCGGCGGAAAATGATCGAGCGTAAACGCTTTATTCACAAGCTCGCCTTCTTCTAATAAAATGTTTCCATCGCGCGAGTCACGAAGATCGACGACCGTCTTTACATGCTCTGGCAGCGATTCCATCACATCTTGCACGAATATAAGCGAGACACCAAGGTCAGATGGATCTTCATTAAAGAATTCCATAATCGTATGATCCATAATGAGCTTTTCATCGGTAATAAACACGACAAAATGCGGTGCAAAGTACATTTTTTCATTCTTGTTGCTGTTTTCTTCAGTTGCTAGCTTTCGTTCTTTTAAAATTTGATTGAGCGACGATAACACTTGGTCACGCGAGCGATCATGATAAACGAAGCCGCGAATGTTCACATCGCGCAAGCTTGCGTGTGGCAACCAGCGCATCCAGTGCCATTGTTCCTTTTCTTCCTCAGGAAAAATCGTAATAAATTGCACATCATAATAGCTATGAAACAACGCCGTTTGCATGGCGAGTAATTGTAGTTGCTCAAGCACAAGAGCACGCGGTCCTACGTATCCGACCGGCCCTTTCGCTAAGCTTGTCGTAATGGGCACGTTAGGTAACGAGAGAAACTGTGACTTTAAAGCGCGCCCTTCCTCGATGAGTTCGTCTTTTTTAAGCGTAAATTCTTCTACATTAAAATCAATGTCAAAGCTGGCATCGACTCTTCCTGTACCGGTGCGAACCATGAGAAAATCATGATGAAACGGCGTTTTTTCATAAATACGAGAATGTACGCGTTGCGCCATGTCGCGAATTTCCGTAACGTCTGGGTAATGATAATGAAGCGCATGCCGCTGAGCTTCACTCGTCTCGAACAGCTCTTTTGTTTTCACTTTTAAATAATGGCGATAGCCGCTGTCGCGTTCTTTAATATCTGTTTTATACTTTTTCACGCTTTTCACATAACTCGTTACCGAAAAGATGACGGTTACGACTGTCATGGACCCCATCATAATTAGGTAGATGGCACTCGTTTGAAAGAGCGCCATAATTCCCATCCCCGCTAACATGACGATTGGTGGAATGATTGTTCTCAGCAGCTGCTCACTCGGTTTTGATGGTAAGCTTGATGGATTGGCAATGACTTTCTTATCTTTTGGCTCGCGATAAATGATGCGCGGCGAGCGATGATAATCTGGATAGTCTTCTTCATAGCTATGTTCTTGGCCAAATAAAAGCGGCAGCGACACGTCAGGTGCTTGAAAACTCAGAATTTCGAGTGCACCGTCCTTGATCTTCATGATGGTTTGTTCCACGTAAAGCTCGTCGCCGTGCGCAAGTCGTCCTTCGCTCACAGCACAATGATTTAAAAACACCGTACCGTTATACACTTCTAAACGAAAGAAATCCTCTTCTTTTATAAGCGCAAACTCGATCAGCTGTTGTGTTGCTATGCGAATCGTATGATAATCATGCTTTCCGACGTAAATCTTCTGCTCTCCTGTCGTATCATACGTGAGGCTTTTCTCTTCATAAATCGTCGCAAATGAAAGAGTCTTACCATCGACGACGTGCTTGCTTGGAACGTGTAAGGGAGCGCCATTCATTTCAAAGCTTTCGCCGTTCCAAAGCACGTCGACCGCTTGTGTTAGCTCTGGAAACGTAACTGTATCGCTCCACTTGCCGCCAATGGTGATGCGGCGTTTCTTTCCTTGTTTGACGCGGCATTTATGCACTTGTTGTCCGTTATCGATCATCAATAATTGTGGCGTCATCTTTTTCCTTCCTCTCTGCTCTCACTCTTGCGCGCAGCTCTTGCTTACTTCTTGTCTTTTTCTTTTTCCTTCTCTTTTTCTTTTGCTTTCTCTTTCTCTTTTTCTTTCTTCTTGTCTTGATCCGACTTTGCTGGTGCTTTCTTCTCTGGAGCAGGCTGTGTGGTTGCTGGCTGACTTTCTTCTTTTTTCGGAAGCGGGAAGCCTTGCTCATCTAGGTTATGATCTTTTTTAAATTGATTGATTTGACCGTTCAGCTCTTGTATTTTTGAATCCCGTGTAGAAGCATCGAGATCGCGGTCATTTTTTAACTGTTCTTTTTTACCGATGCTTGCATACGTGAGCAGCGAATCGTTTTCCATCGATTTAGCCAATTCAATTGACTCGTCATACTCGCCACGTCCTGTTGAAATCCAATACAATAAATAGTTTGTATCACTTTTTTGACTCACATTTTTTAAAACGGTTTCTTTTTGTTCCTCACTTAAGCGTGCCGTTTTCACATACGAATAGGCGAGAATATACTGACCTGCCGCTGACAATTGATCGGGTTTGACATCATGTAGCTCATCAATGACATTGCCGTACGATGTTTTTAAAAACTCCGAATGCGCATCAATCATTTTGGAATCAAACGGTTTCACAAAAAAACCTAAATAGACGAGTGGAATGATTAACAGCACGGCTGCGCCAATGAGCGCATACGTCAAACGACGAAAGAGGATGAACTTCTTTTTCGGAACCGTTACGAGCTTCTTAGCTGCCTCTTGCTTGGCTTTACCATAATATTCATCAATGATGGCGAGCAGCGTATCCCAATCATTTGCTTCAACAAGCTGTCGTTCGAATTCTGTTTCTTTTGCATTCATTAAAGAACCGCTGTAAAGCTGATCAAACGTATATTTCGTAGAAAATAAGGCGATTGCGAGACACTTAAATTGCGTAACGAGCGTATCGTTCCGCAGTTCATACGGCGGAATCGCATCGCGTACACCGCGGTAAATAAGCGCGGGCATTAAGTTATCATCGAATACTAGATTATCTGGATGTAAGAAGAACGTTTTTCTCGTTTTCAACCACTTACGGAGGCTCGCGACGTTGCGCAGCAAGCGTAACTTATCATGGCGAGGGCGTTTCAAAACGGTCTTCCACGTTAATGCATTTGGGTCCACATGAAACGAAAAGATGAACATTTCTCCCTCATCACTCGCTGTCACGGGAACAAAATCGGATGATGCTTCCTCTAACAAAGCGAGTTGACGAAGGTCACGAATATTCGTTTGGGACTTCGGCAAGCGTAGATGCCACTGATTTTCTTCGATAAAAAAGGTATAGGTCATGGATTCTAGCACAATCTTTTTTTCGTTCATCACGGTTGCTCCTTTAAATAAATGACTTAACTGACGTTCGTACGTGCAGATGTACTGGGTAAGACGACGAGTACATCACCATTGGTTATTGGAAACGCCGCAATGCGGTCATCGTCTGCTAAAATGAGCTGCTTTAATGGCACCTGCATCGCAAAAAGCTCTTCTTTTCTCACATCAAGCTTTAAGGCATCAATGATATTGCCGATCAGTTGTTTCACTGGCTGTCCAATGGGAATGCGCACATCGTAGGCACCATCCTGACATAATGAAAAATCAACCGTAACGTTAATATGGCTTTGTGTTGCCATAGTGCGTCACTTCCTTTCGTCTTTCGTTTTCCTGACTATAAGAAAAACGCCCACGATGAAAATGAAAACCGAGGCAAGCACGCTAAGGAGAAAGGAAAAGCTGATCCCTTCTTCTTCTGTTTGCTTTTGGCTTCCATTCCCAAACGCGGAATCGTTTGTTTGCACGGTTTTTGTAAACAAGGAATCTTTTAATTGATGCTTTGATTCATCTGCTGGATTGCCTTGGTCAATCGCCTGCTTTTTAATACGCTCTTCTGTTTTTTCTTTGTTTTCTTGCTTTTGTTTCACAGCTTCCTGGGTTTGTTCAGAGAACAAACCCGGCGCTGTTTTGTCTAATTCTGTTTCTCGTAGATTTTGATCGTCTTGACGACTTTTTTGGTCTTGACCGATGCGATCGGTTTGATAGTCGATCTTCCCTTTGTCTTTCGCATCGATCGCTACCACAGTGCTCGGCTGCAGCGCGAGTAATCCAAGGATCACAAGCGGTAGAATGCCCCGATTATACGGCTTCTTCATCAGCTTCCTCACCATCTTTCACTTTCTTATGCAGTGTTAACGTGTTACCGAGTATGCTTAGGAGTAGGGCAATAACGAGGCCGAGCAATAGCTTCTTACTAACAATCGGACCATCGATAAAGTTACCAATAAGTTTTTCAATATATTGCAGTGGCGAAATCGTACGCAACGTACCCATCACAGACGCTTGATCGAAATGTAATCCGAGCGCATTCGTGAAGAATAAGTACAACGTTAAGATCGCAAGCAATACGAACATTCCTACCATTTTCAACTGGCGCATCATATAGGTCGCAAACGTAACGAGCGTTGTCATCATAAGAATCACGAGAATCATCCATAACAACAAATCACCTTGCTTAATATGAAGGAAGTATGCAGCTAGTAAGCCTGTCACAATTCCTTCAATGACGCCGACAATCAAGATAAAGACAGTCATTGGAATGTTTTGACGGAACAATGAAAACTCTCGTTCAAAATCGTCATCTTGTGCCCGTCTACGCTCGTAGTTTGCTAGTACGTAAGCTGTAAACAGCGTAATAATGAAGCCGATAAAGACGACAAAGTACGGTGTAAAAATGTTTCCTTGCGTAACAATCCCTTTATTTTTTGCGTCAACCGGTTCTGATAAAAAGTTTAATAGCTGTTCATTCGGTCGATTGCCGACTTTACTATTCGACATAACATCCGCAAAGTTTTTCGCGAAATTCTTATCGTCCGAAAGCTTATTCTCTAGCTTTTTCGATAAATCATTCGAATGCGCCACAAGATCTTTTCCGCTATTTTTAATAGCCGCAGCTTGTTCGTGAATAGAATCGAAACTACTATACACAGAATCTGCTGCACTAGCGTTACTTTTCGTTTGCGTTTCTAAAAGCTGACTTTGTGCAAGCAACTTGCCAAAAACAGAGGCCGCATTGACGCTAGCCGTTCCTTGATCGGTAACAAGCTTTGCGCCGGATGTTTTTATAGCTTCCATTTTTGTTTTTAAATCAGTGAGTTGTTTAGTTGTCGTAATAATACTTGTATTTAATTTTCCGGCTTCACCGGATATAGTTTCAATTTCCTTTGCAGTATCATCCGCATTTTCCCATGCCCCGTTTACGGTTATTCCAAACTGATCCACTTTACTTTTATACGTGGCTTGTTCATCTATTAACGGTTGCTTCAGTTGGCTAATAACATAATCTGAAAGTCCTTTAGCAACATTTTTATTTTGGAAATCATTATATAAAGAGGTTTCTTTGCCTGCTTCTGTTTTTAGAGTAGAGTTATTCAATCGTTCTTCTAATCCAGCATCCTGCAAATTAAATCCAAAGTACGTCTGATAGCGCGTAGCTAAGTCTTCATAAATGCTTATTGTATTTAGTAGATGATCCACCTGATCTTCCACACTGCTAGTCCCAGGATAAGACGTAAGCTTATGCGCAATACTGTTTTTTGTAATGGTTACGCTTTCTTGCTTTTCAGGGACTTTCACTACTTCTTTTTCTTTTTTATTTTCTTTTTCTTTTTCATTTTCTTTTTTACTAGACTGCTCCTCATTTTCACTCTTTTTTTGTGCAGTCGTCGGTGCTTTTTTCGTTTTCTGTGCTTTTACGCCTTGGCTACCATTTCCTTCTCTACTCTCCTGATTTAGCTTCCAGCCCCAACGAATTGGTCGGAATGCAGGAACAACATCATCATTCTTCGTTTTTAATACTAGTTTGACAGCAAACGAACCGCTTTGAGATTTTGGTAGTTCAATACGTCCATTTTCCTGGTATTCTGACGAGTAGTCGTGTTCACTCTCCCCAGGTAGTGCCAATAGCACTTGTTTCACCGAATAGTCTTCTGGTACATTCAAAGAAAATGACTGTTTTTCTCCGCCACTATCTGGAATTTCAACCGAATCATTCACAGATGTTTCTTGGAGCTCAGGGTTGTCATTTACCTGACTTAACTCAGATTTACCCTCTAGGAATTCTTCTTTATATTTACTCGACACAATTTGTACGTTACGAATGGTTGTTAACGCCGTTTTACCTTTTAAATAAGCTAGTTCTTGCTCTGTTAAAGGTGGTAGCTTTTCAATAATCGAATTGATATCGCCTTGTAATCGCTTATCCGTATCTTTTAGTAGGTTATATAACGGAATGGCTTGATCTGGATCGTCTATTAGTGCTTTTTCAATGAGTGGTTTTAATTTATCACTAAAGTATTCATGCTTAGAATCAATGCTTTTACTATAATTTCCAACTGAATCTTTCATTACTTTTAATGTAGCTTGTAATTTTGTCGTTATCGTTTGTAAGGAGCTGTCAGATGGGTTTTCCTTCTCATCTATAAATTTAGCAAGTACTTTGGAATTTTCAGACAGGTCCTTAACACTTTTGTCATAATCTTGTGAATACAATTCCGAAAGATTTTTTACATAGGTAGCTAGCGGTGACTCTGCTTTGCTGTCTGTCCCTTTTAACAATTGTTCTGCTTGTTTAAAGGTGCCAACGTCCCCGTTCTTTTGGCCTAACATTTTCTGAAAAGCTTTAAAGCTATCTTTAGTGCTCTTCGTACTGTTTTCTACTGACCCGAGCTGATTCGTATAGCCCGATATTGGCGCATGCACCGATTCATTGTAGACGCTCGTATACGTTTGTTCTTTATTTACAACTTCCGCCACGTTTCCTTGGGCATTTTGAAGATTCTTAAGAACACTCGCAAAAAACACATCAATAATGCGACGATTAAAATCACCTAAAATAGTGCTAGCTGTTTGTTCAGCCATCGCTTTCATATTGGAATTACTAGAGGCATTGACGCGATAGTGAATTAGCGGTTTCTCTGGATTTTTTTCATTCATTGAAAGCGCCTTACTAGAGAAATCCTCTGGAATGACAATCATCATGTTATACGTATTACGTTTCACACCTTGTTCGGCCATTCCCCGTGTCACAACGTACCAATTATGCTCATCGTCCTTTTCAATGCCTCGAATAAACTGATCACCAAACTCATAATGCTTGCCGTTAAAATTCTTCCCAAGATCCTCATTCACGAGCGCCACCGTCATTTTTTGTTCATCTTTCTTCTTCTGACTGTTCGCCGCTTGATTCAGACCAACATACGTACTTCCCGATGTAAGTACGAGCACTAAAATAATAAATAGAAAAAGACCACGTTCTAATAATTTCATAACATCAACCCCTATCGTAGGAGCGTACCCTCCACAAATTTAAAACCATTACAATACAATAGCCACACAACTTCCGTTGCGTGGCCATTGATCAATACCTAGAAAGAATACAATTTGTCGTACTGTGCTTCGAATTAGCCGTTTAAGCCGAAGTTTTGAGAAAGTCGTTGATCGTGATCGATAATAGCGTCTTTTGTTTTTCCTAATTGACCAGAGATTTCAATTAGAAGTTGTTCAAACTGTTTAACTTTTGGCTTTAAAGCATGAAATTGTGAATCAAAACCTTCAGAAGCTTGACCTTTCCATTGTGATTTCAATTCTTGTTGACGGCGTTCCATTTTTGTTAGTAATTGATTAATTTCATGTGCACTATTTTTGTAATCTGTGATACTTCTATCTAATTCTTCCGGGGTCATACGAATTTCATTCATTCTATTCAACTCCTCAACAATTTTATTAGTTAAGGCATTATCTTCCACGCTGTTTATGTATATGCTCTATCTGTGAATAAACATGGAATTTAATTCCTTAATCTTTTTTTATCATGTAGGCTATTTTTGGTCAAACGCGCCTTTTGTCTTTGTCGAATTCTGTCTGGTACTTTGATTCCAAAATAAAACGACAGTGGTGTTGTTTAACAGGATGTTTGCCCTGTTTTCTTTTCTTTATGTGTGGAATATCTTTACTAAATAAGGAATATATCAATCTTTTTTATAGCGTATATTACATAAAAAAGGTCTTTTCGCCTGTTTTCGCTAACTTTCATTCGACATTTGTTTTTATTTCAATCTACTTCTGTCGAATTTTGTAGTTCGTCTACTAAAGAGGTCAAATAGCCTAGTGTAATCATTTCCTTGTTCTAGTTCTTTTTTAGCCTTTATCTCTCACCTTTTAGGTCATAAGCGCTCTATAGTTGAAGGGGTTATGAGACTTGTGGTGCATGAATATACAACGCATACAGCACTGTACATCGATTGCTTCTTGCTTGTAGACGTACAATATGAAATGATGGTAAAATATAGAAATAAAAGAGAGCGTAATAATGCGCTCTACCTATTCCTTCAAGAGGTTTCCTTACAGATGAGGCAATGATTTGTAGTTATTTGGAGGAGGAATGAATGTTGAAGAAAGCACTACTCGTTGGTTTAATGGCTGTAGGTCTCATGCTCGGGAGCACGCAGGGCTCGGCGCTAGCAAAAAACAGTGGAAAAGTAACAACGGCACAGGCGGGGCAGCTCTCTGATCGCTTATTGCAACGTATTAACACAACTTTCGCTAATGATTTAAAGAAACACCATATTTCTGCTTTTCCCTATTCACACTACAAAAAAATCCAACCTACTTTACGGCAATACGTAACGAAACATGCCCTTAAAACGACGATTGATGAGCTTGCCAAAAGCTATAGTACGTTTTATTGCAACTATCAATGCATGCCTGACACTGCAAAAAAATCTCTACGCTTAACGATTGTTAAGCAAACCGCATCCACACTAACGCTTTCCTATTATGAACCTGACACTGGCAAATCTCCTGGGTCCTTTTATGATACGATTTCTCTAAAAAAGGAAAAAGGAACGTGGAAAATCGATTCCTATTACAATCGGTATCCAGCAGGCTTTAACAATCATTTAAAACTCTCAAAAAAAGAAGTCGTTGCTCATTTAAAAGCTTCTGGTATAAAAGCGAGCTATGTAAAAACAAAAGTTCTCTATACAGATTCTTATAGCGGTAAAGTGAAAATTCATCGCAAAATTTATATTTTTAAAGCACACGATAAACGGTTCGGCGTGTTTGCTGATGTAGGAAATTATGAATACAATCGTAAGCTATTAAAATAATAGAAAAGAAATCCGAACAACATACGTTCGGATTTCTTTATGGTTTCACTCATACTTTTGCATAGTTGCGGTAAACCGCTACCAGCCACACACAAACCGTCACGCTCAGGAAATACCCATACGCAGCGAGAATTAAAAATCCAAGTAACGTAAATAGGATAAACGGAATGCTCATAAATAGGAGTATGATGAGTAGCGCCACGATATTGACAAGAAAAACGACAAAGATGTGTAAATAACCTCTCGGCTGAAGTCTAAAGGCACTCTTTATACTCTCTCCAATCGTTAAATCATGAACGATGATTCCCATCTTAGACAATCCAAATGCGAGGCTTAGGCAAATTAGTATAATATACAGTAGAATCATAACTACCACTCGAAACACATCATTTTGTATGAAATTGAATGTATAATATAACGCGAGAATGACAGCCCCAAAAAATGTTAGTATGCCGTCAAAAACGACCATTTTCCAAAAATACTTTGCGCCTCCTGAAAAAAGCTGAGATATTTTTATTTTGCCTTCCACTAAAGCATTTCGACTTACCGTAAACAACCCTCCACTAAAAAAAGCACTCATTGTGGTGACGACGACTACATAGAGAAAGCCAATGATAAAAATAGCGCCAATCCCTATTTCAACATGCGGTTGATACGTTTCAGAATAGCTAACACGTGCACTAAAACCAGCAATCGCAGCTATTATAAAGCCAATAATTACAAAGCAAAAGTAAATACCAGACATAATGCCCCCACTCACTAATGGAACCACAAACAACAACGGCGCTGCCTTTAACGCCTGAAACAAATCACGAATACTTTTCATAAAATCCCCTTCTTTTCTAGAAAATCAAACATAGTACGCGATCCCACGATTTTTTTAAAAAAACGTACAGATCACAGTTTTTAAAAATCACTGATTCATAAAATACCTATTCCGCAAACAAGGAAAAATACCCTCATGCTCATTCGCTCTTTCGATACCGCAAATAAAACTGCACATACCAGACGAGAACGTATACATATAAAAACAAAGAAAGCACAAAATTGAGTAATCCACCGATCAGATCAAAGCGTCCAATCCACGCAACGAATAAAAATAGCGCTGTGTAAACGAGCAGAAAAAGAAAAAATGTAAGATAGCCACCACGCAACGTAAAGCCGGTATACCATGCTTTTCGAAAGGGTACATGATCGATTACAATGGCAAGCAAGCCTAGCGTGAGAAGCACCACTAAGAGAACGAGTACAAGAAATATACCCACTTTCGCATAATCCATTCCATCGTGGAGAGAATCGAGCAGAACCGGTTTGGCTAAAATCAGCAGCCCGACGAGCGGGAGAATCAGGATGCCAAGAAGCATCATAATGCGCCCAAAATACGGGGCGCCTCCTGTAAATAAAAGCCCTACTCTTACTTTCTGACCATCAATAACCTCTTTACACATCCGGAACAACCCTGCTTGTAAATACAAAACCACTCCATACATACATACGAACAGCACGCTCATTACTATCAAAAAACCTGGAGAAATCATAGGAAGGTCAGGGATCGAACCATCTACCTCTTGCGCTATTTCTCCAAGGCCATCCACCAACAAAGCACCATAATAAAACATCAAAATAAGTGTCCAACCAAAAGCAAAGACCAGTCCAATGCCAAATAAAATGAGCATTACAACATAAAGCATTGGATTATTTTTCACAATCAGAAACGTTTTTTTGTACAATTCCATCGGTATTAGCTCCTTTTCACATCATGTGCTTATTTACTATAGTTACGATAAACCGCTACGATCCAGACAACAGCAGTCGTAGATACAAAGTACAAATAGGCTAGCAAGACAAGAAAAACAAGCAGATTCAGTAAAAAGGACGCTGGTGACATGAGGGTAATTAGCGCAATCAACACCAGTATATTTACTGTAATGACGAGAAGAATATGCACATAGCCCAACGGTCGCAAACGAAAAGCACTTTTGATACTATCGATCATGGTTAATTGCTGCAGCACCATTCCGAGTTTACACATTCCCACTATGAAACTTACGATAAGAAAAATACTATTAATGCTCAGCAATATTTGGCTTTCATACTGAACACCTAGATCCATTTCAATATAAATCGAGGCCGTATACAAAAGGACGAGAACGAGCGATTGAAACCCTTCTAGCACAGCCATTCTCCAAAAATAGCGCTTCCCACCAGAAAATAGTTGCGAAATTTTAATGGTCCCATCTTCTAAGGCATGTTTACTAACGGTTACTAGCCCTCCGCTAAAAAATGCACCCAAAACCGTTATAATGACCACAAAAAAGAGCATAAGAACAATTTGTACGGTCATGCCTATTTCATCATAAAATTCATCAAAGCTTAGCATGCCTTCCCCAAAGCTCATGCCCACCGCCGCAAATACGAGCGCAGAAACGAAAGCATAAGCCGTCGTGATCGCAACGTAAATGCCACCATAAATCAATGAAACGACAAACAATAACGGCGCATTTTTCAACGCCTGAAACACATCACGTATACTTTTCATATCATTCTCCTCTTATGTCGTTATTCTGAAAACAGTTGATTGGAAGAAGAGGAAAAACGTCGTGCGCATCCTTTTCGATGACGAACATACAATTGCACATACCAAACAGCCATGTACGTATAGAACAAGAACCTTAAAGCAGTGGCTAATACCGAACCAAGCATTGTAAGGTTTTCAAGCTCCTTCAGCATGTAAACAACTATGGCCGAAAGTATAATAAAGAAAAACAATTTAAAATAGCCACCATCAAGCGTAAGTCCTACATACCATGCCTTTGAAAACGGTAAGTCTTCTATAACAATGCCCATAACAGCAAAAGACAGCAACAGCTCTACTACCATTAATACGGCGAAACAAAGCCAAAGTACGCCCTCTATATTCGTATCAAATCGGGCATTCATCACGTACGATTGTGCAAACCAAAAAAAGAGATAAACCGGGACTAGCATCAACACAACCATCCCCATGATGCGTCCAAAATATTGACCTCCCCCAGAAAACAACCGGCCTACCTTCACTTTTTGACCATTCATAATATCTTTACAAATAGCTAGAAAACCAGCTTGTAAATAAAGACCTCCGCTATATACAAAAAATAAAAACACACTCAGCATACCTATAAAATCAGAAGAAAATAGCGTGTCCACAATGGTTTTTGGATACGGATCGTCATTACTCGGCAACATACTCATTACAACCATAGAAGCCATAATCGCTCCTACAACAAAGCCGAATAAACTTAACAAAAGCATTATGACAAATAACATCGGATTCGTTTTCAAAAGCATAAATGCTTTTTTATACACACCCATTTTTTAAAACTCCTTTTACGCTGCAAGCGCTTTCTATTATTTTCAAAAAATTTAAAGGGAAACCCATACCTTTTTTCTAATAGATTCATATATATAGAGTAAGTAGATAGAAGGGAGGCAACATGATGAGTTATAGCATTACAAAAAACTTCATTCCTGGATTACCGACGTTTCCGTATCGACACGGTGTTGGTGCTTATGAAGGTGTGGTTTCGCATTGCACTGATTCTAGCAATCGTAGCGGTGGCGATACACCATCTAAGGAGCGGGCGTATGAAGCACGTACCTTTAACCAAGCCTTTGTTCATTTCTTTGTTGGTGTCGAAAATGGTGACGCGGTCATCTTGCAAGTAGCTTCTACAGATTATGGTGCATACGGTGCTGGGCCGGTTGCCAATAAGCGTTTTGTTCATGTGGAGTTATGTATGTATGATGATGAAGCTCTTTTTTCAAAAGCCTACGATGCTTACGTGTATGTTTTAGCAAAGCTACTACACGACCGAAAGCTTGATGTAACGAAAGCCGCAGCAGACGGTTCTGGTACACTTTGGTCGCATAAAGATGTGAACAAATTTCTTGGCGGCACGACGCACGAGGATCCTATTGCTTATTTAGCTGAACACAACATCTCTTGGAATCAACATGTCAAAAACGTAGCCTCACAATATAGCAGTCTCACTTCGAATAAACTGAAAATCGTTTCGGCCGCTTCGGCTGCCATCTTAATGGACGGGCCCGATCGTCAGCATGCGAACAACATTGGCACCGTACCACTTGGAACCATTGTAGAAAACCTCGGTAAAGTACAAGGAAAAAATAATAAAGATGGCTATTACAAAATTAGCTACAAAGGGAAAACAGGGTACATTACGGCTCGTTTTGGTAAGCCTCTTTAAGAGATGTGTAGGCATCTCTTTTTTTGCGTGTTAAGCCCTTGAATAGCGACGATAGAATAAAATGTACCAAATGGAGAAAAACGTAAGAAAGACAATGATCAGTCCATCCGCTACATACGAGCCTACGTAGGGAATCCACCCTTTCACGCGAGAACAAAGCTCCAGCAGCACCAAGGGCGCAATTGCCATGGCAGTCAGCACGGCATAGCCTTTTTTTCGCAGCGTAAATCCTTTCGCAATGCCTGCTCCAAACGGCAAATCTTCTGCCACAATGGCTACTAATCCCACATTAAACACGAATAAAAATGCCACAAATGCAAGTAAAAGAACCCCTACGAGCGCCATCGTTACACCGTTTTGCGGAGCTGCACCTAAAATAGAGAGCAGAGAAAACAGCATCCAACTTGCCGCAAAATTAATGCCTAACATCCCGAGAACCCGCCAATAATAGCGAAGTCCCCCTTTTACAAGCCGAGACATATGAACGACACGCTCATCAATCGCCTGCTTACTCACCGATAAAATTCCACTAATAAACAAAATCGAAAATAGAAACAGCACCGAAATCATAAAGCAAATATAAGCAATCCACACCGGCACCAAAAAAAGCATCCGCAACAAATCAATAAAAATGACAAACAGATTAATAGAATGAAACGTAAAAATACTGTCTGTAAAAACACTTAACACATGAAGACCTTCTACAATAAAAAAATACATGACAACATAGGCAAACAATACACATAACAGCAGCTTACTGTTCCGACGCATGACGCCAAACGCCTGCGAAAGCAGTCCCATCACATCCAATCCTCCCTCTAGCACACCACCAATTTATGGTACATCAACCAGAAAAATCTTTAATGAGGAAGAAGCACTATTCAAAGTCAAGAGCTATGAGGAATGCCCTATAGCCTATTTACCATTTGTGCTATAAGAACGAAAAAACCTTGATGGGTGTGAGACCATCAAGGTTATTAGGTATGGAAATTGGACAAGCTTTTATCACCTATAGTATTGCACTCAATTTTCTGTATCTTCAAGAGTTCTAAGATACTTTTCTAAGTATTTTTTCCCTGTATTACTTTTAGGCATAAGACCAAGATGTTCATATTTCCAAATAATCATTCTCTCATAGGAATTTTCATCTGATAGATCATCATAATTAAAGTCAATATTAAAGTTTCCTGTGTGATTAAAAATCATAGTGAAATTTGTCCAAGCTTCTTGATCATTGTCAATAAACTCTTTCTTCATTCTCTTACTACAATCTAACATAGTTATCAGATAATTGAATAATGTCCCTTATAGGACGCTCCATAGAGTTTAAATCATGCTCATATAATTGTCCTATTCTTTCCGCACATTCTGTTCAACTTAACTCTTCACTATTCAGCAGTTTATTCAAATTTAAATCAAAAAATTACTATTGTAAGTAACTAGTAGAAGTAATATAATCAAAATCCTCAAAAGAGTTAACTAGGTCCTCGTACTCAAAATTGTAAATTAAAATAACAGCGTTATATAACTTATTTACGTTAACATATCCTCTAATTTTAGGTAGTATAATTTCCTCATATGAACACCCCTCTAATAAAGCAGAGATATTATCACTCTTTTCTTCTAATACCGCTTTTTCAATAAAATCCTCATCTGTTTCATCCATATCAATAGAGAAATCTACAAAAAATTTAGAAGGTATAGACTCTCCGTCTTCATCGTATGTTAAATTAACGTATTTCTCTAACTGGTTTTGTGTTTTAATATTACCTAACCATATTGAAACCATTCCTTGTTTTTCCATCATTAACACATCCCTATTTTAATCTTAATCCTTCTGGCAATGATGAAATTCCACCCTCTAATCTATAGTAAGCCCAATTATTAAGTCTTCTAATAAATGTGTTATAATCATTTGATGTATCAATAATTGCCAATAATTCATTATGTGCTTTTGTAGAACCTAATCCTCCATGAATGCCTTTAGGATTTACAAATTTAACATCAGATATTGCTGTTCTTAAATCTTTAATTTTTTCAGCACTTATATCCCAAAACTTGAATTGTGGAGCCCTCGATACTAAAAACAAACCATGAAGTTCAGTTGAATCTTGAACTGCAGTCACATTCAATATACGTTGATCTTGTTTTGATTCATTCTTATGAATCGTCATTATCATCTCTTCCTTTTAAATGAACTGTTTATAATGACCCGTACACCATCATTAGAATAACGTAGTCTTGAACCAGGCTATAAATACCTTACACAACTAGCTATTTAACTTTTGAAAATTTAAGATACTTAGTATTCTTCGGATTCCAAAAACATCTACCTTCTGATTTTTCATTGGCAATACTAAAAAATTCTTTTGCGATTTCTAAATCACCTAATTCAAAATAAACAGTCCCTGCAATAAATTCCTTATTACCAGAATCTATGCGCGCGAATCCAGTTGTAAATATTTTATCTGCCCACTCCTTTGCTTTTTTAAAATCATATATCATAAAACATGTAGAGATAATATCCTTAACTACATCGTAACTCTCTTCACAATAAATACCTTTTGGGTTAGGTATTAAATCCCATGCCTCTTCTAATAACAGAATAGATTCATGATAGTTGCCATTATAAAATTGTTCATTGCTTTTTTCCAACAGATTTTCGAATGCTTCTTTTATAGAGTATTGTAAAACAGCCATATGATCCTCCTCAAATTAGATCCTTAATCAAATCGAAATACTTATCATCCTCTTTAGAAAAGATTTTATAGCCTTCTAACATGAAGGCTCTTAACAGGTGCTCTTTAGCGTGATCCAGCTCTCCACACTCAAATAAACTTTGGCCAAGTCTCAGTAAAATAAAAGGATTTGAAATACCATCCGGACAATTTAGTGCATTCAATATGTTACTTTTTGCTTTCTCATACTCACCATTTAAAAAATAAGTATCTCCTATTGCTGTATAAATCCATGTACTTGCTTCCCAAATGTTCTTTGGTAACGGAACCAAATCTAGAGCAGCTACAAAACTCTCTATTGCTTGATTATTTTTTCCTTTTTCAACAAAAGCGTTTCCCTCATTACATAAATCCACAATACGGTCATACACGTGGTCGTTGAGTTCCAATGCATATTCCTCCTAATCATTATTTATAGGGTGGCAAGTAGGTTTCATTTAACTTTGCACCAGCAGAACGATTAAACCTATAGTGTTCCATCATGAAGCACATCATATAAATGAGCCATATCTGCTTGATCTTTTGGATACTAATGCTTATCACGTGCCATAAATTCCTTTTCACCATCACGTGTTGTACAAATTTTGGGCGGAATTCCATATCCTCATGCTTTCTTGCAGCAGATAGTTTTTCCACGTCAATTGTTGTACTTTGCACAGATCATCTTGATTATCTTCCATTCCTTCCACACTTCATTTCTCTTCATCTTCTGTACCCTTTTTCATAAAAAGATGCGTTAGCATGCTGCAAGAATTAATAGGGTATACCTTCCAATTTTAAAAATCCACCATTCATGGTACCTCACATAAGAAAATGTTCAATAAGGAAAAAGAACTACTACATCCTATACGTTTTCATTTATAATAGAAAAATTTAATGCATTTTAAATCCAAACATCATAACAGACCATTTTATTTCGCCTTTTTCATGCTCACTTTCAAATTTTTAAAATCTTCTTTCCAGTCTTACTCTATGTAAATAAAAAGTGCTCATTGCCTTGTGTCGACAATCAAGCACTTTGTGTTCAACATCTTTAAATAGAATCCACCTTACATATTTTCAAGCATATCGTTGATTCTATCTAACAAATACGCTTGAAAACTTTCATAATCATTACTACCTTGTGAATCCCCCTGAGACCACGTGTGAATTTTATTTGTTTTAGAATGTATACAATAAATCCACTCATCACAATTTTCGATAACTATGAGGTCCTTCGGTAAGCCATATGACCGATTTATTAGCGGTTCACTAACAAAACGACTTCACCATTTATACCTACTCCCATAATATCTAATCCACCTATACCTCCATGTCCAAACTTTTTCATATAGCACTTATATACACCAGGAATAGAGACACCCAGTTCATTTTCAGCCTTCATTAATAGTTCATCATTTACTGCAGCATATGTGAAATCGCCTTTTGCTTCATTTTTTTGATTATTTCATAGATTTGATCGTCCATTTAGTTTCCTACATGCACCTGATTCATTATCCTTATAGATCTCGGTGTCTATTCATTCACCTCAAAAATTCACTATAATAATCAAAATAAAGCTTCCTGTATCGGACAGCTGCGTTCAATTAAAAAGTTATCAATCATTAGAGCATACACCTATTTACGGTTTTCTAATGGTGATGGGCGAGGCAATTTTCACATTTGCATGGTTGAAGTTTGAAAATAAACAGAAGAAACGTTCACATGAGAAAGTCTAGTGAACGTTTCGATCTAGAGAATTGCCCAACAGAGTGTTTTTCTCTAGATCATCAAAAGATATAGCCAAAAAAATAAATAGCGTGACCATGATCGGAAGAGGTAACTTCATCATTTACACAAAATTATTGACACTCCTAAAAATGACCTTATTCAGCTTTAAGCTAAACAAGGTCATTTATCTATATTAAAACTCTTCTTCCCATGCTTCTTTTGCATCCAA
>NZ_AKKV01000045.1 GCF_000269865.1 Fictibacillus macauensis ZFHKF-1 | reverse complement strand
CACAAGCCAAAATGGCGGCGAAAGAAGAAACTGAATCAGGCAGTACCGCGACACCAGAAGAAAAAGCGCTCGCTGTCGCAAAAGCCAAGGCCGCTGCTGCCGCGAAGGCAAAAGCTGCCGCACAAGCCAAAATGGCGGCGAAAGAAGAAATTGAATCAGGCGGTGCCACGACACCAGAAGAAAAAGCGCTCGCTGTCGCAAAAGCAAAGGCTGCTGCCGCCGCGAAGGCAAAAGCTGCCGCACAAGCCAAAATGGCGGCGAAAGAAGAGACTGAATCAGGCGGTGCCACGACACCAGAAGAAAAAGCGCTCGCTGTCGCAAAAGCAAAGGCTGCTGCCGCCGCGAAGGCAAAAGCTGCCTCGAGAGAAGCCGGTCCACCTGCGACACCAGAAGAAAAAGCAAAAGCAATTGCTGTTGCCAAAGCGAAGGCTGCCGCTGCTGCAAAGGCAAAAGGAGCCGGAGCAGAAGGGTCAGCTTCTCTTGAAAACACAAAGCCCGAAACACCTTCCATCATGCAACCCCACCTAGATCACTATGTTCAAGTCGTTACATCTTCACTTTCAACCGCAAGTATAGAAGATGCATACATTAACGCGTTATCTAAAGATGTTCCGACGATTGTTGCTCATAAAAGTACGTATTTAGCTATGGCGGAACTCCTCAAACAACATGATCTTCTTCGTTTTGATTATTTATCAGAACTTCATGCCACAGATTTTGAAACTCACTTTGAACTCTATTTACATTTATATTCACATCACTATCGACGTCCCGTTGCCTTAAAAGTAAAGATTGATCGGGATCAAGCTGAAATTCCGTCTGTCACACCACTATGGCGAGGCGCGGATTGGCCAGAGCGAGAAGCCTTTGATTTGTTAGGCATTATATTTCATGGTCATTACAATTTAAAACGAATTATGATGCCAGACGATTGGGTTGGGCATCCGCTCCGCAAAGATTATGATCCGTATGATGTGGAGGTGTAAGCGTGATACGTACGGAAGAGATGCTGTTAAACGTTGGTCCCCAGCATCCGAGTACACACGGTGTATTTCGGATCGTTTTAAAAATTGATGGCGAAACGATTATTGAGGCGACACCTGTGATTGGTTATTTGCATCGCGGTACCGAAAAGATTGCTGAAAACCTGCAGTATACACAAATTATTCCGTATACCGATCGAATGGACTATTTAGCAGCCATGACAAACAATTTTGTCATATGTCATGCGGTCGAAACAATGATGAACATTGAGATTCCAGAACGTGCAGACTATCTCCGAATTATCGTTATGGAGCTTGGACGTATCGCTAGCCATCTCGTGTGGTTTGGTACGTATTTGCTTGATATAGGGGCAATGAGTCCATTCCTATATGCGTTTCGAGAACGCGAAGTCATTATTGGCTTACTCAATGAAATATGCGGGGCGCGCTTAACCTTTAATTATATGCGCATTGGTGGGGTGAAGTGGGATGCCCCAGATGGCTGGATTGAAAAAGTTCGAGATTTTGTTCCGTACATGAGAGAGCAACTTGCTGGCTACCATGATCTGGTGACCGGTAATGAAATTTTTCTAAATCGGGTCAAAGGGGTTGGCTTTTATAGCGCAGAAGAAGCACTTGATTATTCATTAAGCGGTGCTAATTTACGCTGTACGGGGTTGTCGTGGGATTTGCGCAAAGATGAACCTTACTCGATCTATGATCGCTTTGAATTCGAAGTGCCAGCCTTTGATACAGGAGATGCGTGGGCGCGTTATCAATGTCGCATGGAGGAGATTGAGCAATCACTGCGCATTGTCGAACAAGCGGTTGTGCAATTTCCAAGTGATGGCCCAGTTATTGCAAAGGTTCCTAAAATCATTAAGCCACCAAAAGGAGAGGCATTCGTTCGTATTGAATCGCCTCGAGGTGAAATTGGTTGTTATATTGCTTCAGAAGGAAAGAAGGAGCCTTATCGTTTAAAGTTTCGTCGTCCTTCTTTTTACAATCTACAAATCTTACCGAAGCTACTTGAAGGTGAAAACATCTCTAATTTAATTACGATTCTCGGCGGTATTGATATCGTGTTAGGAGAGGTGGATGGTTGATGGAACAATGGTTATCGTCAGCACCTAATGGATTACATGCGCTTGTGTACTTTGTTGCAGGAGCTATGTTGCTGCTCGTTGTACTTGGCTTTGTAACGTACGCGATTTTAGCAGAACGCAAAGTGCTCGGTTTTATGCAATCACGGGTCGGTCCGAACCGTGTTGGTGGCCGGTTTGGCCTATTACAAACGGTCGCTGATGTGCTAAAGCTACTCATTAAGGAAGATACCATTCCGAAAATTGCTGATCGTCCACTTTTTATGCTAGCACCGATTCTTGCGTTTGCACCGGCATTTATGGTGTTAGCGGCCATTCCCTTTTCAGAGAATCTTAAGTTTAGCGATATTGGCATCGGGCTTTTGTATTACATAGCCATATCTGGTATTACCACGATTGGGATTTTAATGGCCGGTTGGGCATCCAACAATAAGTATTCCTTGCTCGGTGGCATGCGTTCTGCAGCGCAAATGATTTCGTATGAAATACCTCTTGTAATCTCGGTCATTGGGGTTATTTTATTTAGCGGTAGCTTAAATTTAACAGAGATTGTGGAGAGTCAAAAAAATATCGCGTTTATCTTTTTATCGCCCATTGGCTTCGTTGTTTTTTTTATCTCTTCGATTGCCGAATTAAATCGAACTCCATTTGATTTGCCAGAAGCAGAGTCGGAGCTTGTCGCGGGTTATCACGTAGAATATTCTGGCTTTCGTTGGGCGTTTTTTATGCTTACTGAATATGTGTACTTATTTGCTATGAGTGCTCTTACGACAGTTTTGTTTCTAGGAGGATGGAACCCGATTCCTTATTTGGATTTCATCCCAGGCATCATTTGGTTTTCGCTAAAGTTCAGTCTTGTTGTTTTTGTCATGATTTGGCTGCGGGGCACAATGCCCAGAATTCGTGCGGATAAGCTGATGGAGTTTGCATGGAAAGGACTATTGCCGGCGGCGCTTGTGAACATTTTTCTCTGTGCGCTCGTTAAGGAGTTGTTTTTACGGTAGGAGCTGGTGAGAGCGTTCGCCTAAAGCTATTGCTTAGCTTCGGTTGGCAAGTCCTCGGCCGCTCCAGCTGCTTTCGGACTTAACCGCCAACCTCAGCTTTTCTATTGTCTAGCTTCGGCGGATAGAGACTTGGTCGTTTCGGTCTGACACAGCAACACAAAAAGCGTGTTGATGTGTCATTCCTCCAACGCCTGTCGTCTCTAAACATCCGCCTCAGCTTTTCTTTTGTCCAGCTTCGGTTGGCAAGTCCTCGGCCGCTTCGCTCTTGTCAATCAACACAAAGAACGTGTTGAGTGCCAAGTGCTCCAGCTGCTTTCGGACTTAACCGCCAACCTCAGCTTTTCTTTCTACAAAGGAGGTTTTTTTATGAAGGGGATTATGAAGGGGTTAGGGTATACGCTTCGGCATTTGTCGAAGCAGACGGTTGCTACTTCTTATCCTGATGTGCCGCTTGAGATGCCGGATCGGTTTCGGGGGATTCAGAAGTTTTATCCGGAAAAGTGTATTGTGTGTAATCAGTGCGCAAATATTTGTCCGACGGATTGTATTCAGTTAACGGGGAAGCCGCATCCTGATCCTGGGAAGAAAGGGAAGGTTATCGAGACATACGATATTAATTTTGAAATTTGTATTCTTTGTGATCTTTGTACGGAGGTTTGTCCGACGGAAGCGATTGTGATGACAAATAACTTCGAGTTGGCTGAGTATAGTCGTGATGAGTTGTTTAAAGATATGACGTGGTTGGATGAGAATGACCATAATGTGAGAAAGGGGAATAAGGCATGACAGGAGAAGTGATCGCGTTCTTTGTGTTAGCGATTGTGGCGATCATGGGCGGCATGTTATTGCTTCATTTATCCAATGTTGTTCACATGGTCGTTGCGCTTGTTTTTACGTTTTTAGCGATTGCGGGCATTTTTATTACGCTGTCAGCGGAATTTGTGGCCGCTGTTCAAGTGCTCATTTATTCGGGTGCGGTCACAATCATTATGCTGTTCGGTATTATGTTAACGCGTCATGATGATGTGTCTGAAAAGAAGCAGATAAAGTCATCAACGCTGTTAGCGGCAGGTGGAGTAGGCGCTTTTTTTCTCCTAATGTTTTTTGCCATAAATGGGATGAGTGTTAGCGAGCCTGCGACTAACTTACATGTTGATAATACGAAGAGAATCGGAGAATTGTTATATACGAACTATTTAATTCCCTTTGAACTGATTTCGGTCTTACTGCTGGCGGCTTTGATTGGAGCTATCATTCTAGCGAAACGCGACGACAAGCAGGAGGAAAAACCATGAATAATGTCCCGTTGTCAGGCTACTTATTGTTAGCGCTCGTTCTTTTTTGTATCGGTTTATTTGGTGCTTTAACGAAAAGGAATGCTGTGATTGTGCTCATTTCAATTGAGCTGATGTTAAATGCCGTTAATATTAATCTAGTCGCTTTTGCGAAATATGGAGAAAACCCAGGACTGACCGGGCAAATTTTCGCGCTTTTTACAATGACAGTGGCTGCTGCTGAAGCGGCCGTGGGTTTAGCGATATTAATGGCGCTGTATCGCAAACGAAAAAGTGTTCATGTTGATGAAATGAATCACTTGAAACAGTAAAGAATGACCTATTTTCCTAGAGTAAAAGGGGCTGAAAAAGATGGTGCACTATGCTTTTATGATCCCGCTATTTCCGTTGCTCTCCTTTTTATTGCATTTGCTTTTTCGTAAAAGGGTTCGTTCTATCGCACCGATCCTCGGTTGTATTTGTACACTTGTACCGCTCGTATTGTCTGTCGGTGTATTGATTGCACGCTTTCAAGGAACAACCTATACGAAAGAAATCGAGTGGCTATCATTAGGCAAAACGGCAATCACCATGGGGGTAGTGATTACGCCACTAAATGCCATGATGCTCGTCATCGTATCGCTCGTCAGTTTTCTTGTTCACGTGTATTCCAAAGAATATATGAAAGATTCCGAGCGACTGGGCACATATTATTCGTATCTTGGTTTGTTTACATTTGCGATGCTTGGCCTCGTCATGTCAGTGAATGTCGTTCAACTTTATATTTTCTGGGAGCTTGTTGGCGTAGGGTCTTTCTTGCTAATCGGCTTTCATTATACAAGTTTAGCTGCACGAGCCGCTGCCAAAAAAGCATTTATTATGACGAGAATTGGTGATGTGGGCTTACTGATCGGCATCATTTTGTTGTACTGGAAAACGGGCAGCTTCTCGTTTGCAGCCATTTTTCAATCGGTGGCAAGCGGAGGTATTTCCCAAGAAATGATAACAGTGACGGCGCTGTTGATTTTTGTCGGTGCGATTGGGAAGTCTGGTCAGCTTCCGCTTCATACATGGTTACCGGATGCAATGGAAGGACCGACACCCGTGTCCGCGCTTATTCATGCGGCAACGATGGTCGCAGCGGGCGTGTACTTAGTAGCGATTATGTATCCACTCTTTTTAGCATCATCCGTGGCAATGACGACGGTAGCTGTCATTGGAGGGATTACGGCCATTTTTGCCGCCTCAATCGGTTTAGTGCAAGATGACTTAAAGCGTGTGCTCGCTTATTCGACAGTGAGTCAGCTTGGCTACATGATGCTAGCACTTGGCAGCGGTGGTTATGATGCAGGTGTGTTTCATTTAATGACACATGCATTTTTTAAAGCGCTATTGTTTCTAGCAGCAGGTAGTGTCATACATGCCGTACATACGCAAAACATCCGTGAGATGGGCGGCTTATGGAACAAGTTGAAATTCACAGGTCCACTCTTTGTAGTCGGTGCCTTATCATTATCAGGCTTCCCGCTCTTTGCAGGATTCTTTAGTAAGGATGCCATTTTTGCAGCTGTTTATCATGATGGGCGCTACGTCTTGTTTTTCATCGCATTGTTAACTGCTTTTTTAACAAGTCTCTATATGTTCCGCCTTGTCTTTCTTGTCTTTTTCGGTCCAGCCGCAGAAAAAATATACCGCGAAAACTCTATCATACTCCTAGCGCCCATGGTCGTTTTAGGAATTTTAGCTGTCGTTGCGGGTTATATTGGGTCATCATGGTTTGGTGCACCTCTACAACGCTTTTTACATGATGGTACAACATCATTGCCACTAGAAGCACATGGCCCTGTGTGGTTACCGTATGTGGCCATCCTCATTTCATTAGCGGGGATTGGTGTTGCATACGTACGATATGGCCGGCGTAAAGACTTTCATCATGAAAATACGTCCTCTTCTCCAGTGACTATGCTTCTGAAAAATAAATATTACGTTGATGAAGTGTATGGTGTGATTTTTGTAAAGGGCGCAGCATTCATTGGAACCATTTTTGTCTTTGTTGAGCGTTATATTATTGAAGGAATGGTTGGTACGCTTGCTAGTACGGTGCAGTGGCTTGCTAAATGCGGATCAGCTTTTCAAAACGGGCAAGTACAGCGGTATGGAGCTGTTGCAATTACTGGTTTAGCGCTCATGCTTTTACTCTTTATTGTGCTGACAGGGGGTTACTTACAATGAATCATCTCGTATCTTTACTAATTTTCTCACCACTTGTCGGCATCCTTCTACTAGCATGTATCCCCGGAAATCGTGAGCGATGGTTAAAATGGGTTGCGCTGCTTTGTACGTTATTGCCGTTAGGGCTCGTTTTCGCGCTTGGAATGGTATTTCGCTTAGGAGAAAGCGGCAACCAGTTTGCAGAAACCATGAGTTGGTTAAGTTATGCGATGCAAGGTGCTACCGGGACGGTGATCTACGCTATTCGCTATGAAGTGGGCATCAATGGGTTATCTCTTGTATTGCTAATGTTAACGACGTTATTAATGGTGTTAGCTGTTATTGCCTCTTGGTCTATAAAGCACCATGTGAAAAGTTACTTTCTTTTCTTTTTTCTGCTTGAGCTCGGCATGATCGGCGTATTTGCAGCACAAAATCTCTTTTTATTTTTTATCTTTTTTGAACTCACGTTAGTGCCAATGTTCTTTTTAATTGGGCGCTACGGTTATCGTGACCGGGAAGGAGCCGCCTACCATTTTCTTTTATATAACGGCTTAGGCTCACTCGTATTATTGATTGTCTTTGTAACGTTATTTATGGTTACAGGCACGATGAATTACGCGGAGTTACTAGCCGTATTACCGTCGTTAAGCAGTTCTTTTAAGATGGGCTGTTTACTTGCCTTATTGCTAGCTTTTGGAATTAAGCTGCCGATGGTACCTCTCCACTCATGGATGGTTAAGGTCCACGTAGAGGCACCAGCACCTGTTGTGATGCTTCATTCAGGTGTATTGCTGAAAATCGGAGGCTACGGGCTCATCATGTTTGGTATGTTGTTCTTTCCAGAAGAATTTAAGGAATTAGCAGGCGTTCTAGCAGTATGGGGTGTAATCAATGTATTGTATGGCGCTTTTCTGGCGCTCGTTCAAAAAGATCTCAAGCGAGTTCTCGCTTATTCTTCTGTTTCCCATATGGGCATTGTTTTGATCGGTCTTGCGGCCTGTAATGAAGCAGGGATCAAAGGGGCGATCTTGCAGTTGCTATCGCACGGGCTCATTTCCGCATTATTGTTCTTTTTAGTAGGAATCTTATATGAGCGTAATGCAACATCGCAATTAAAAGATTACAGCGGTCTTGCTGTTGGAATGCCGGTAACAGCGGGGTTATTACTTGCTGGGGGGCTCGCTTCGTTAGGATTGCCAGGCATGTCTGGCTTTGTGAGTGAGTTTCTCGCATTTCTCGGTCTTTTTGAAAAGATGCCTATCGTTGCTGCTGTCGGTACACTAGGGCTCATCGTAACAGCTGCTTATGTGCTGCGCGCAATTTTAGCGATTACGTTTGGCGAGCAACGGTCGATGGAGCGCGCTGTAGAAATCAATGCGCGTGAACGTGTTCCAGCGTTTATTTTACTTGCATTGATCATGCTCATCGGGGTGTTTCCGAATGTTGTTACCGCACCGCTTGCCACACTTCTTGATACCATTTTGCCGCTTGTAAGGGGGTCATAACATGAATTGGCAAGCGATTGAATGGGGTGCCATGCTTCCTGAATTGATCGTGCTTGGCACATCCCTTCTGTTAATTCTGCTTGATTTATTTCTACGTAAAACGGTGTCACGTCGACCGCTTGGTTTTCTTGCCTTACTTGGGGTAGCGGGCGCCTTTAGCGCACTTGTTCTTCAGCTGCATGAGCCGTCCATTCAGCTATTTCATGATATGTATCGGGTAGATGGCTTCTCGAAAACGTTTAAAATGTTACTGCTCATCGGTACATTTTTAGTGCTTTGCTTAGCATATGATGCCAAACTTGGAAGAGAAGAAAACGTTCGTGGTGAGTTTTATTATTTAATTCTCACGGCGTTAGTAGGGGCAATGTTTATGGCCTCTAGTGCAGATATGATTACATTATTTATTGGCTTAGAGCTGTTATCTGTTTCTTCTTATATTATGGCTGGTTTGAAAAAGCACGACGCACAATCAACAGAAGCTGCCTTTAAATATGTGGTTTCAGGCGGAATTGCAACGGCCATTACGTTATTTGGTATGAGCTACCTTTTTGGTCTATCGGGTGAAACGAATCTATATAGCATGGCGAAAGCACTACAGGAAACAGCCTTACCGGATCAATCTTATATGCTTGTCTTTGCTTTTTTTATCACCTTTACTGGGTTGGCGTTTAAGATTGCTTCTGTTCCCTTTCATATGTGGGCTCCTGACGTTTATGAAGGTGCGATGGTTCCTGTAACCGCCTTTTTAAGCGTTGTATCGAAAACAGCAGGTTTTATCTTTATTATACGGTTTTTCGTTCTCGTCTTTATGATGAGTAAGGGGGTTAATAGTGATTCGCTGCTGCAACAAGTGCAGCCATATATCATCTGGCTTTCTGGTATTACGATGCTTGTTGGAAGCATCATCGCATTACGGCAAAGTAATGTAAAACGACTGTTTGCCTACTCATCAATTGCACAAGCAGGCTTTATATTAGCTGCCTTTTCTGTTTTTACACCAGCGCTGTTCGAAACGATGTGGTTTTACTTATTTGCGTACGTGCTTATGAATATCGGTGCCTTTGCTGTCATCCAAGAAGTGACGACGCGGAACAATGATACCGGGATGACAAGCTTTGAAGGATTGGGTAAGCAATCACCGTGGCTAGCCCTTGCAATGACGATCTTTCTGCTCTCGCTGGCAGGAATTCCTGCTACAGTAGGTTTTATTGGTAAATTTGGAATCCTAATTGCGCTGTTAGGTTATGGAGGATTGCATTATGTGCTTGCGGGTATCCTAATTGCTGCTACCCTGCTATCCTACGTGTATTATTTTAATCTTATTGTGCAAATGTATTTCCGAACAGGTGAAGTAAAAGAAAAGCGTCGTTCTCAAAAAGGATTGCTTATTGTTACAATCGTCTGTGCCGCTGCGACCGTGATCTTTGGGATTGTGCCCAATATCGCTCTTCACTTTTTTTATGAACAATTTTCAATTTCGACATTTCTTCAACTATAATGCAGGAGGCTGGGGTATAAAACAGCCTTTACTCATAACAAATGGCTGGATCATCGGTTTTGGTGATGAAGTCATTTGTTTTTTTTTTAAATTTTTTTTTTCAAATCACAAGAATATATGCATTATTAAGTCGCCAATCTGCAAAGGTGTAAAAAATTACGTGCAAGGCACCCAGTTCGCGCGCAGAGGCACTCCGTTCGCGCGCAGGGGCACCCGATTCGCGTGTAAGAGCACCTAAATCCTCGCAAACAAGTCAAATTCCTCGTCAGAGCATACGTCGGAGATCACAAAAGAACAAATCAGGGGCCGAGCCTATTAAAACGACTCAAAACGAGTAGAAATTGATAGAGTCGATATCTCATGGATGATGAATAACACTCGATTCCGGGAACGGTAAATATTTACCGACTGCAGAAAGTTTTACCCCCAACAACTAAATAAGGGTTAGTATGGTAGACCAGCGTAACAGGGTTGAAACTGATTTAGACTTTTACACAATATTATGGACTTGACTCAATTTGCGCAAAGGTCAGTGATTCGCGCGCAGAGGTACTCCGTTCGCGCGCAGGAGCACTCTGTTCGCGCG
>NZ_AKKV01000044.1 GCF_000269865.1 Fictibacillus macauensis ZFHKF-1 | reverse complement strand
AGCACTGTTGGAGACATCCAGCGGTGCTTTTTTCTTTATGTTAATGATAATAAATAACGACCGAACCATTCAGGGATCTTACGCTGTGTAGTTTGGAGAAAAGATAAAATAAAAGGTAAATCATTCGTCGTATAAGAATGAAAAATATCACTCCACCACTCCGTTTCATAGCGACAAAGCATACTTAAATTATAAAGAATGCTATAGTGAATCATCGGTTCGTTTAACGCCCCATAGAACGACTCTTCAGGACGACTGCGTGATATATAATACGTATTATCAGAACTCCATATAAACGGTTGGCTCGAAAAAGGTGTTAGTATGGAGGAGGTAGAGAGTACAATATGTGATTTCGTTTCGTTTTTTAACTGAAAAGAGCTCGAAGATCCTTGATTGATATACGTTAGAAAACGCTCCGTATTCATATGTAACGTCGTAAGAATACAAGATGGAATATGCCAATCATGTTGATCTTGAATCACTTGAAGAAGTTGTTGTTTCTGCTGAATTTCTTGAAGCCGGTTTTGGAGTTCGGGAATGTACTGCAATAGAGAAAGCATTTTAAACTTCTCTCCTTCTGTATGTTTCACATGAAACAACTGGTAAGAGAAATGATTGAAGAGACCATTGCGCTGTACTTTTACTTCGTCGTGAAGAAATTCATAACATTTTTTTTTTCGTTTACGGGTAGTTAGTCCGTGGGCAAGAACAGAGCTGTTTTCAGGATAATCAGGATCTGTTGTTAGTACACAAGCCTTAATAAGCTGAATCATACCGTAGAAAAGGAGAACTGGTTGAATTTCAGCTGGTGAAATGGAAGCAAGATCATAGTATTTCTTACCATGCTCGATAAAGTATATAAAAGGATAACAATTTTGATAGCTTTTGCTTTCAGCTTGTTCGATTCCGGCACGTTCATAACAACGATATAAGTAGGATTGCGCCTTACTTGACGAGAAAAAGCTGTAGTATAATTCCCAAGGATTTGAAGCAATCATTTAGCGCAGCCTCCATAACATTTGTTTGAAAAATTAGACTTATTGTTCCTTCCTTGACAGTAGTTTATCCAGTTGTTAATCTACAAATAATATTTTTCAGGAAAACATAAGAAGAAGGGTGGAGTAACATATGTGGGAAAGTAAGTTTCAAAAAGAAGGCTTAACATTTGATGATGTCCTTTTAGTACCGGCAAAATCATCAGTTTTACCGAATGAGGTATCATTAAAGACCCGTTTATCTGACCATGTTCAATTAAATATTCCAATCATTAGTGCAGGGATGGATACTGTTACAGAGGCAGAAATGGCGATTGGAATGGCCCGTCAAGGCGGACTAGGTATTATTCATAAGAATATGTCGATTGAGCAACAAGCAGAGAACGTTGACCGCGTGAAACGCTCTGAGAGTGGTGTTATTACCGACCCATTCTATTTAAAACCAGATCATCAAGTATTTGATGCCGAGCATCTAATGGGGAAATACCGTATTAGCGGTGTACCTATTGTCGACGATGAGAAAAAGTTAGTTGGCATTTTAACGAACCGTGATCTTCGTTTTATTGAAGATTACTCTATTTTGATCTCTGATGTAATGACGAAAGACAATCTTGTAACAGCTCCTGTTGGAACGACGTTAAAAGAAGCAGAGCTGATTTTACAAAAACATAAAATTGAAAAACTCCCCCTCGTAAATGATGAAGGCATCCTTCAAGGGCTTATTACCATTAAAGATATCGAAAAAGTTATTGAATTCCCGAACTCTGCTAAAGATGCGCAAGGTCGTCTCTTAGTTGGTGCAGCTGTTGGCGTGACGAAAGATGCTATGCTTCGTATAGAGAAGCTTGTTGAAGCTGGTGTAGATGTGATTGTTATTGATACGGCTCATGGTCATTCGGCTGGTGTATTGAATAAGGTGAAAGAAGTACGTGAGCAATACCCAGAATTAACGATTATTGCGGGTAATGTAGCTACAGCTCAAGCAACGAAAGACTTGATTGAAGCAGGTGCTAGCGTCGTTAAAGTTGGGATTGGACCTGGTTCTATTTGTACAACGCGTGTTGTTGCTGGTGTGGGTGTACCACAAATTACAGCGATATATGATTGTGCAACAGAAGCACGTAAACATGGCATTCCAATCATTGCAGATGGTGGAATTAAATATTCTGGTGATATTGTAAAAGCTTTAGCAACAGGTGGAAATGCCGTTATGTTAGGTAGCATGCTCGCTGGTGTGAGCGAAAGCCCAGGAGAGCGTGAAATTTATCAAGGCCGTCAATTTAAAGTGTACCGAGGCATGGGCTCAATTGGTGCGATGGAACAAGGAAGTCGCGATCGTTATTTCCAAGAAAATAATCAAAAGCTCGTTCCAGAAGGTATTGAAGGGCGCGTACCTTACAAAGGGCCATTAGCAGATACGATCTTCCAACTGCTTGGAGGCATTCGTTCTGGAATGGGTTACTGTGGAACACCAACGCTTGAAGAGCTTCAAGAACGAACACAATTTGTCCGTATTACAGGAGCTGGATTACGCGAAAGTCATCCACATCAAGTACAAATTACGAAAGAAGCTCCAAACTATTCTGTATAAATATGAACTTTTTAAGAAATGTAGGCAGGGACTCTTTCCCTGCCTATTTTTTTATTTATCTGTATGGTACAATTACGTTTGTGTAAAATGTATGGAGGTGTGCACGTTGTTCGGCAACAAACTAAAAGGAATTACATTAACAGCAGTAACTGCTTCAATGCTTTCAGCAAGTGTAATTGGCTCTTCAGGAATCGCTCATGCAGCAGATGTGAAAACCAATGCAGCTTCAGCCATTCTCGTAGATGGGGATACAGGCAAAATCTTATTTGCTAAGAAAGCCGATCAAGTATTGCCTCCTGCCAGTATGTCTAAAATGATGACAGAATACTTGGTAAACGAAGCAATTAAAAAAGGTAAGATTCAATGGGATCAAAAAGTAACAATTAGTGATTATGCTTATAAAATTTCGCAAAACCGTCAGTTATCAAATGTCCCACTACGCATTGATTATAAATATACAGTTAAAGAGCTTTACGAAGCGATGGCTATTTACTCAGCAAATGGAGCAACAATTGCACTAGCTGAATTGCTAGGTGATGGTTCCGAAGGCAAATTCGTTAAAGTTATGAATAAGAAAGCGAAAGAGCTAGGCATTAAAAACGCAAAGTTCGTTAATAGCTCTGGTTTAAACAATGAAGACCTTCAAGGATTTGAAGAAACAGGTGGCAAAAAAGACGAAAATGAAATGACAGCTAAAGGGGTTGCAACCCTGGCTTATCGTTTAATTACCGATTATCCAGAAGTATTAGATACAGCAAAAATTCCTGTTAAATGGTTCCGAAAAGGGACGAAAGATCAAATTAAAATGCAAAACTGGAATTGGATGCTGCCATCACTTGTATATGGTTATAAAGGGATGGATGGTCTAAAAACAGGAACAACCAATAATGCGGGCTACTCATTTGCTGGAACGGCTAAGCGTGGCGATACACGTTTACTTTCCGTGATCATGAAAACGAAAAGCTACAAAGGTCGTTTTGGTGAAACGAAAAAGCTAATGGATTATGGTTTCACGAATTTCACGAAACAAACGCTGTTACCGAAAGGCTATCAGTTAAAAGATAAAAAGACGTTATCTGTAGCGAAAGGTAGCGAGACGGAAGTTGGCATTGCTACGAAAGAACCGGTTTCTGTTCTAGTGAAAAAAGGTGAAAAATCACATTACAAACCTGTTTTTGTAATGGATAAGAAGCATTTAGATGAAGATGGCAACTTAAAAGCTCCATTGAAAAAAGGAGAAGTAGTTGGTCATATTCAAATGAAATATACAGGTAGCGGTGAAGATCCTGGCTACTTAGAAAAAGATGGTTCAGGAAAAGGACAAACACCGGTTGTAACAACTGAAGCTGTCGACGAAGCTAACTGGTTTGTTCTTATGATGAGAAGCATCGGCCATTTCTTTAGCAATGCTTGGGATTCAATCACAAGTACGGTTAAAGGCTGGTTTTAATACGAAAGAAAAGAATCTCGATAAGGAGGTTCTTTTTTTTATAGATTTTGGCAAGTTTTCAATAAGGATAGCGGTTTCATAGGTTTTACGCTAAAATAAATGAGAACGATGTTCAACTCATAACTTTGAGAATAAAACTATCAGGGGGATATGTAAGCATGTTGAAAACAGGTACAGATCGAGTAAAACGCGGCATGGCAGAAATGCAAAAGGGCGGCGTTATTATGGATGTTATAAATGCAGAACAAGCGAAAATCGCTGAGGCAGCTGGCGCTGTAGCCGTTATGGCACTAGAACGTGTACCAGCAGATATTCGTGCAGCTGGTGGAGTAGCACGTATGGCAGATCCTACGATCGTAGAGGAAGTACTGAATGCCGTAAGTATCCCTGTTATGGCAAAGGCGCGTATTGGTCACATTGTTGAAGCGCGTGTCCTTGAAGCAATGGGTGTTGACTATTTAGACGAAAGTGAAGTACTAACTCCAGCGGATGAAGTATTTCATTTAAATAAACGAGATTTTACCGTACCATTCGTATGTGGTGCACGTGATTTAGGAGAAGCAAGTCGCCGTATTGGTGAAGGGGCGTCTATGCTTCGTACGAAAGGTGAGCCTGGGACGGGCAATATCGTTGAAGCAGTTCGTCATATGCGCATGATTCAAGGGCAAATTCGCAAAGTTGTTTCTATGAGCACAGATGAGCTCATGACTGAAGCGAAAAACCTTGGGGCGCCTTATGAAGTTCTTCTACAAATTAAAGAGACTGGCAAGCTTCCAGTCGTTAACTTTGCCGCAGGTGGTGTTGCGACACCAGCTGATGCAGCGCTAATGATGGAACTAGGTGCTGATGGAGTATTTGTTGGTTCTGGGATCTTTAAATCAGAAAATCCTGAGAAATTTGCTCGTGCTATTGTGGAAGCAACAACGCACTACCAAGATTATAAATTAATCGCAGAACTCTCTAAGGGACTTGGCACAGCGATGAAAGGTATCGACATTTCTACGTTGCTACCTGGTGATCGTATGCAGGAGCGCGGCTGGTAAGAAAGGACGTTAACACATCATGGTGAAAATCGGAGTATTAGCGCTACAGGGCGCTGTAAGAGAGCATATACTAGCGCTTGAGAAAAGCGGTGCCGAAGCAGTCAGTGTAAAGCGTGTGGAAGAGTTAGCTGATCTTGACGGCCTAATTATTCCTGGTGGCGAAAGCACAGCGATGCGACGTTTAATTGATCGCTACGCATTTCTAGAGCCACTGCGCGCATTTGCCAAGGATAAGCCGGTATTCGGTACGTGTGCAGGCCTTATTCTTATGGCGAAAGAAATCGTCGGACAAGATGGAGCACATCTTGGCTTAATGGATATGAAGGTTGAGCGAAATGCGTTTGGTCGCCAAGTAGATAGTTTTGAAGCAGAACTGCACATTGAAGGTGTAGGCGAAGACGTGAATGGTGTATTCATTCGCGCGCCTTATATTGCTGAAATCGGCGAAGCTGTTACGGTACTATCCGTGCATAATGACCGCGTTGTTGCGGCACAAGAAGGTCATTTCTTGTGCGCTGCCTTTCATCCAGAATTAACGGATGATCACCGTTTACATCAGTATTTTGTCCAAATGGTGGAAAATACGAAAAAGGTAGTTGCATAAAATCGGAAGTTGTTGTACATTACTATAAAACCACAATACGTAAATCGTTGATAGGAATTAGTAGCAAGTGAGTGCTTTGTATAGAGAGTCGGTGGCTGGTGTAAACCGATCAAAGCCCGTTGTGAATCCATCCTAGAGTGAGATGCTGAACTCATATGTAGGCATGTCCGGCTACCATTGTCCGTTATCAATGCTAGAGCGGCAGATTTTTCTGCAACTAGGGTGGCAACGCGGGTAACTCTCGTCCCTTATTTAACGATAAGGAACGGGAGTTTTTTTATTGTTTAAACGTAACGTGGATGAATGAGAGGGAGGAAATAAGATGTTAGATTTAAAATATGTTCGTGCGAATTTTGAAGAAGTCAAAGAAAAGTTAAGCAAACGTGGAGAAGAGCTAAGTGGGTTGGATCGTTTCGTATCCCTTGATGAGCGTCGTCGTGTTCTGATTGGTGAAACGGAAACGTTAAAATCAAAACGTAATGAGGTATCTAAGCAAGTTGCCGAATTTAAACGTGAGAAAAAAGACGCAGATCACCTCATTGTTGAAATGAGAGAAGTGGGCGATCGTATTAAGGAAATCGACGATGAGCTTCGTACGGTAGAAGAAGAACTGCATGGCATTATGCTTACTTTGCCGAACTTACCGCATGAAAGTGTTCCTGTAGGCGAAACAGAAGATGATAATGTACCTGTTCGTCATTGGGGAGACGTTCGTGAATTTACGCATGAAGTGAAACCGCATTGGGACTTGGCAACTGAGTTAGATATCGTTGACTTTGAACGCGCTGCAAAAGTAACGGGAAGTCGCTTTGCTTTTTATAAAGGAGCAGGTGCACGTTTAGAGCGAGCGCTCATCAACTTGATGATGGATTATCATGAAGATCAGCATGACTATACAGAAGTGCTGCCTCCATACATGGTAAATCGCGATAGCATGACAGGCACAGGGCAACTTCCTAAATTTGAAGAAGATGCATTTAAAATCCGTGAAGAAGACTACTTCCTCATTCCAACGGCTGAAGTTCCTGTAACGAATATGCATCGTCAAGAAATTCTAACAGCTGAAGATCTTCCGAAAGCTTATGTTGCGTATAGTGCTTGTTTCCGTTCTGAAGCGGGTTCTGCTGGTCGCGATACACGCGGATTAATTCGTCAGCATCAGTTTAATAAAGTAGAGCTTGTTCGTTTTGTTAAACCAGAAGATTCTTATGAAGAACTTGAGAAGCTAGTAGGTCATGCAGAAAAAATTCTCCAAATGCTACAATTACCGTATCGTGTCATGAGCATGTGTACAGCAGACCTTGGCTTTACAGCAGCGAAGAAATATGACATCGAAGTATGGCTTCCAAGCTACGGTACGTATCGTGAAATCTCTTCTTGCTCTAACTTTGAAGACTTCCAAGCACGTCGTGCGCAAATTCGCTTCCGTCGTGAAGCAAAAGGGAAGCCAGAGTTTGTACACACATTAAATGGATCTGCCCTAGCAATTGGTCGTACGGTGGCAGCCATCCTAGAAAACTATCAACAAGAAGATGGTTCTATTATCATTCCAGAAGTGCTTCGTCCATACATGGGGAATAAAGAGCGCATTACGAAATAAGTACTAGTGTAAAGAGATCTCATCCTAGCGATGAGGTCTCTTTTTTATAGAAATAAATAAGCACACAACGATGAAAAAATAATAAAATACCGTTGACACTTTATTTCTAACATGATAATATAATTCTTGTCAGTAAGAACACGGAGGTATACCCAAGTCTGGCTGAAGGGATCGGTCTTGAAAACCGACAGGGGTGTAACAACCCGCGGGGGTTCGAATCCCTCTACCTCCTCCATACATAATGAACAGCACTCACGTCATGGTGAGTGCTTTTTTTATTCTCTATAGTAGAAAGGTCCGAGCTCTTAGGAGAGAACTCGGACCTTTTTTCTTATGATTGTAGATCATGTAAGAATGCTTCTTGTTGATGACGTTCAATGGCAAGTTGTAGTAACGAATCAATTAAGTCGGAATATGCTAGACCGCTATGTTCCCAAAGCTTAGGGTACATACTAATTTTCGTAAAGCCAGGGATCGTATTCACCTCGTTAATAATAAGTTTATGTTGAGGTGTTAAGAAAAAGTCAACGCGGGCAAAGCCCTCACAATTTAAAGCTGTAAAAGCGGCGATTGCAGCGATTTGCGCCTGAGCTGTTACTTCCTCAGAAAGATCGGCAGGAATTTGGAGCGTGGCCCCTGTTTCATCAATATATTTCGCATCATACGAATAGAAAGAACCATTTGCAATAATCTCACCAAGAATAGAGGCCTTTGGCTGTTCATTACCAAGGACAGCACATTCAATTTCTCTTCCCACCACGGCTTCCTCAATCAGAACTTTATGATCATAGCGGAAAGCTTCATCAATAGCGGCTGCAAATGTTTGTTCACTTTCCACTTTACTCACACCAACAGATGAACCTTGATTAGCTGGTTTAATAAAGAACGGTAAGCCCAGTTCTTCTTTTAGCGTTTGAAAAGAGATGGTGTGTCTTGTTGCCCGTGTATAGGTGCGCCAATTGGCGACTGCTAAGCCTGCATCTCTTAGCAAGCGTTTCGCAATATCTTTATCCATACATACTGCCGATCCTAGTACACTTGAGCCGACGAAGGGAAGGTTCGCCATACGTAGCATGCCTTGCATGCTACCGTCTTCTCCAAGCGTTCCATGAACAAGGGGGAAAACAACGTGTAATTGATCGAGAAGATTCGCTGTATTCGTACTTTGTAACTGATATTTTTGTTCACCTGGCAAGAGTTGAATGCCCTCTGCCGTTTTCTTTAAGGCAATATGCTTTGGATCGTTTTCATGTAGTAAAAAATCAGCAGCATCATTGATGTGCCAATGTCCACCTTTATCAATACCAATTAAAACAACTTCATACTTAGTATGATCAATCGCTTCTAGGACATTTTTTGCAGACTGTAATGAAACTTCATGTTCCGCAGATTTTCCACCGAATATAAGACCTACTCGTCGTTTTTGCATACAATCACTCTCCTCTGCCGTGCTTTCCATTAGTATACATTACTTTCATTCACTTGGAGCCGGTCTCTTTTCATAAAAAAAATCCCGCTGTATGAGCGGGAAAAGATTAGCGAGATAATTCTCGTTTTAATTCAATTTTTTGCGCGATTTTGGCAACGATTTGTTCAATGCAGTCTGGATCATTGACTAAATCGTAATCATTAATATTCAAGCGCAATACAGGCGAGAAATGAAAATGAGAAATCCATTGTTCATAACGCTCATACATCTCCGTCCAATATTCACTCGGTGTGTCTTGTTCCATCGGGCGCCCACGCTGTTTAATTCGGTCTAAAATACTATCTAGTGGTCCATCAAGATGGATGAGCACATCAGGATGCGGGAAGTATGGTGTCATGACCATCGCTTCAAAAAGTTCCGTATACGTCTTATAGTCAACCTCAGACATTGTACCTTTATCATAATGCATTTTGGCAAAAATGCTTGTATCTTCGTAAATCGAGCGGTCTTGAATAAAGCCCCCTCCAAATTCAAACATACGTTTTTGTTCTTTAAAGCGCTCTGCTAAGAAGAAGATTTGCAAATGAAAACTCCAGCGACTAAAGTCTTTATAGAATTTATCTAAATAGGGGTTATTATCTACTTTCTCCATCGATGTTCTGAAGTTCAAGGCTTGTGCTAGCGCTTGAGTCATTGTGGATTTCCCAGCACCTACTGTTCCAGCAATCGTAATAATAGCATCTTTAGGGATGTTGTATTTTTGTGCTAAGTTCATCGGGCAAGCTCTCCTTTTTGTAACACCGCTTCAATGGCTTGGAAAATTCGTTCTTTATCTTTCGGTTGAGAAACAAAATCAAGTTCATCGCCATTAAAGGTTAAGACAGGAATCTCTGGGTGTTCTTTTTGAAAAGCAACCATGAATGCTTCATAATCAGCAGCAAGTTGTGATAAATAGGCGGGATCAATTTGCTTTTCGATGTTTCGACCGCGGAGCTCAATTCGTTTTAATAACGTATCTAAACTCGCATTTAAGTAGATAATCATATTTGGTACAGGCATATCTTTCGTTAAAATATCAAAAATCTGCATGTATTTATCATAGTGACTGCCGGTTAAAGTTCGACCTGCAAAAATCCGATTTTTGAAAATATGATAATCAGAAACAACTGGAATATTTTGAGATAAATAATCCTTTTGAATATCTTCTAACTGTTTATAGCGATTACACAAGAAGAACATTTCCGTTTGGAAACTCCATTCCTCAATGTTATCGTAAAATTTCCCGAGAAATGGGTTTTCTTCCACAATCTCTTTTAATAGCTTACATGTATAATGCTCTGAGATGGCTTTTGCTAATGATGTTTTACCAACACCAATGGGCCCTTCAACTGCAATAAAAGGGGTAGAAGTCATGCTGCGGTTCCTCCCTAAATTCTAATACACAAAAAATAACAGACTAAAAAACATTGTAGCATATGAAGGGCGGAGGGAGTAGAAGAATTTAAGCGGTTCTCGTTACAGAATTGGACCTTTAGGGTTGGTTTGTGCTTGTTGAATCATATGCGGGAGATGAAGATGCTCGCTTAGGTCTATGGTAGCCTTCAATGTATGGTTCATTACAAGTAAGGCGCGCTCGTTATCTTCTGGTATGTTAGAAGCACAACAATCACGCGGTACGAACAAACGATAGTCGCGCATAAATGCATCATTCGCTGAAAATAAGACGCATATATTGCCGGCAAGTCCGCAAATCATTAAAGTGGTTACCTGCATTTTATGAAGTAAGAAAGAAAGAGGCGTAGCAAAAAAAGCAGAATGCATTGGTTTTATAATGAAGTAATCGTCCTCATCGGGCAGTACTTGTTTTACAAACGGCGCACCTTTTTGCTGTAAGCAATAATCACTTAGTTTCGTTTGATCTGATTGCCAGCGCCCGAAATTATCGTTTACATAGATAACAGGTATAGACGCTTTCTTTGCCTCCTTTTTCAATGAGGCGATGTTTTTTGCAATAGGTGTTGCCTGTTGCAACAACAAATGGCCCTCTTTAAAATCAAAATCATTGATCACGTCAATAATAAGTAAGGCAACAGACGATAATGGCGGTGAACTTGGCATAGCGTACACTCCTTTAAAAGTTAATCCTTCTTTATTATTGGCAAAACCTTTTGTATAATCACAGAAAATAGAGATGGAGTGAAAGAAAATGAGTTCTCATCCAAAAGATGAGTATTATATGTCATTAGCCATTGCGGAAGCACGTAAAGCCGAAGCGATTGGAGAGGTTCCAATTGGTGCCGTTCTTGTCATCGATGATGAAGTAGTGGCGGCGGCCTATAATTTACGGGAAAGTGAGCATCGTGCCATTGCGCATGCTGAATTATTAGCGATTGATCAAGCTTGTAAAAAAACGGGGGCATGGCGACTGTCGGGAAGTACGTTGTACGTCACATTAGAGCCATGTGCAATGTGTGCTGGCGCCATTGTTCTTTCAAGAGTAGATCGCGTCGTTTTTGGTGCACATGATCCAAAAGCAGGCTGTGCAGGCTCTTTAATGAATTTATTGGAAGAAGAACGCTTTAACCATGTGTGTGACGTTACAACGGGAGTTCGGAAAGAGGAGTGCAGTGCCATGCTTTCTACTTTCTTTCGCACGCTTCGCCAGCGTAATAAAGAAAAGAGAAAACAGAGGCTGGGAGATAAACAGCCTTAACATATAAAAATGGCTTAGCCATCGAATGAACCGAAATAAGATGCAAGCTCTTTGATCATCATAAAATAAGTGAAGTACGCAGACCCGGTTCGTTTGCGCGCAGGAGTACTCGATTCGCGCGCAGACCCGGTTCGTTCGCGCGCAAGACCCCTCAATTCGCGCGCAGACCTGATCCGTTCGCGCGCAGGAGCTCTCGATTCGCGCGCAGACAAGGCAAATTGCCTCTCAGAGCAAGCAAGAGGGATGAAAAAGAGAGCAAATCAGCAGCCAAGTCCTCGATTACGCCAAAAAGTCGAATGAAAATAGTTAGAAATGTCTTTAATAAGTGTAAAAAAGTGATTCGCGCGGGGACAAAACGCTCTCAACAACGTATGCGAAGATGAAAAAGAGAAGAGATCATTGTGTAAATGCACTCAAAAATGAGAAGAAATAGTGTAAAAGGTCTTCAATGATCGTGAAAAGAATGAAATGCTCCAGAGCCTTCAATTCGCGCGCAGACCCGGCCGATTCGCGCGTAATAGCCTCCAATTCACGAACAATAGCCCCAGAATTCGCCACAACTAGAGGGAGTATGGTGTCCCAAGTACTGGGTTGATTTTTCCACTGTTCCGTTGTATACTTAATTTTGCACATTTGTATGTGCACTAACAACGTTATACACTTTGTCGCGCTAGGCGGGGAGGTAGCGGTGCCCTGTACTCGCAATCCGCTGTAGCGAGGCTGAATTCCTTTCCTAGGTTAGTTCTACGTATGGTCTGACGTAAGTAAGTGGTGTTGACATTTAGGTCCTGCGCAACGAGGACCCATGAACCCTGTCAGGTCCGGAAGGAAGCAGCAGTAAGTGGTCATCTTCGTGTGCCGTGGGGCAGCCTAGATCGAGCTAACTGCTTGCGTACGCGTAGGTAGGCTATTCCAAAGAAAGGTGCGCGGCATTTTAATATAATTACAAGTACTCACTCATAACGGGTGAGTTTTTTGTTTATTTTCAGTATAATAGTAACTATAAACCATTAGATTATAAGGAGGGCGCGATGAGCTATCAGGCGCTTTACCGAGTTTGGCGCCCACAGTCATTTCAAGATGTGGTCGGCCAAGAACATATTACAACAACCATTCAAAATGCATTAGTCCAAGATAAGCTATCGCATGCTTACTTATTTTCTGGACCTCGTGGAACAGGAAAAACGACAGCGGCCAAGATTATTGCCAAAGCCGTCAACTGTGAAAAGGCACCAACGAAAGAACCATGTAATGAATGCGACAATTGCCGCGGTATTACAAATGGCTCTATTTCGGATGTATTAGAAATCGATGCTGCCAGCAATACTGGTGTTGATGACATTCGTGACATTCGCGATAAAGTGAAGTTTGCGCCTTCGACGGTACGATCAAAGGTATACATCATTGATGAAGTGCACATGCTGTCTACGGGTGCATTTAACGCACTACTCAAAACATTAGAAGAACCACCTCCTCATGTTATTTTCATTCTAGCAACAACAGAACCACATAAAATTCCATTAACCATTGTTTCTCGTTGTCAACGCTTTGATTTTAAACGCATTTCAAGTCAAGCGATTGTCGAACGAATGAAAACCATTTTAAATAGCAGCGAGATTCTACCAGATGACGCAGCTTTGGAATTGTTGGCCCGTGCAGCAGAAGGTGGCATGCGGGATGCTTTAAGCTTGCTTGATCAAGCGATCTCTTATAGTGAAAATGAAGTAACGATTGATGATGTGTTAGCAGTAACGGGAGCTGTGTCACAAGGGTTTCTATCAAAAGTAGCACAGGCTTTTCAAGAAAAAGATGTGGCGAAAGCACTTCATACCGCAGGACAGCTACTAGCGGAAGGAAAAGATCCAGTTCGCTTTATTACAGATCTTATTTACTATTATCGCGATATGCTTCTGTATAAAACAGCTCCTAATTTGGAAGAAATCTTAGATCGGGTAAAAGTAGATGAAGCATTCCAAGCATTAGCTGAGCAGATTGATTCAGAAGCCATTTATCAAATCATTGAGCAGTTAAACAAAGCGCAGCAAGACATGAAATGGACGAACCATCCGAAGATTTTTTTAGAACTATGCCTGTTAAATGTTTGTCAACAAGAGCGTTCTGGGCAAGAAAGCAATTCGGAACTTGTACAAAAAGTTGATAAGCTTGAACGAGAGCTAAAAGAACTAAAAGAAAAAGGAATTCGTTTAAGCGCTACGACTGAACAAGAAGCATCTCCTCAACCGGAAAAGCGTAGTTTTCGCTCAGCGGGTAAAGGGAGCGGGACAAGCCCAGGTCGTGTGAAAGAAATGCTAAAGAAAGCTTCAAAGCAAGAGCTTCTTCAAGTGAAAAATAATTGGGGCGCAATTATGGAGCGCATTAAGCAAGAAAAAGTAAGTGTTTACGCCTTGTTATCTGGTGCGGAGCCAGTTGCTTGCTCACAACAAGATGTTCTTCTTTCTTTTCAGCATGAAATTCATAGCCAAATGGCGTCATCTGACAATATTCGAAGCTGTGTAGAAGGTGTCATTTATAGTACAATAGGGAAGTCATTGACAATGCTTACAATCCTGCAGCCAGAATGGAATGTGATTAAGCAACAATTCATTCAAGAGCAACAGCGAAATGAAGGGACGCCTAAACAAGAAGAGGAAGATCCTTTAATTGCTGAGGCGAAAAAGCTGTTTGGAGAAGATTTACTTGAAATAAAAGAATAAATTATTAGGAGGAATAGAGATATGATGCGTGGCGGAGGAAATATGAATAATATGATGAAGCAAATGCAAAAAATGCAAAAAGATATGGCGAAAGCACAAGAGGAATTAAAAGACAAACGCCTAGAAGGTACTGCAGGTGGCGGAATGGTTACAGTGATCGCTAATGGTCATAAAGAAATTCTTGAAGTAAACATTAAAGAAGAAGTCGTTGATCCAGAAGATATTGAAATGCTTCAGGATCTAGTTTTAACAGCTACAAACGAAGCACTTAAAAACGTGGATGAGCTAGTAAATAAAGATATGGGTAAATTCACTAAAGGCTTAAACATTCCGGGATTATTCTAGGGGGCACAGCATGCATTACCCAGAACCGATATCAAAGCTGATTGACAGCTTTATGAAATTGCCAGGCATAGGACCAAAAACAGCGGTCCGGCTGGCATTTTTCGTATTAGACATGCGCGAGGATGACGTACTAGACTTCGGTCGTGCCCTTGTAAATGCTAAGCGGAATTTAATTTATTGTTCGACTTGTTTCCATATAACCGATCGTGATCCTTGTATGATCTGTGATAATTCTAGCCGAGACCGTACGACCATTTGTGTTGTACATGACTCGAAGGATGTGATCGCAATGGAAAAAATGAAAGATTATCAAGGAATGTATCACGTACTGCACGGCTCGATTTCTCCTATTGAAGGCGTAGGACCTGAAGATATTAAGATTGCGGAGCTATTACAACGTCTTGCTGATGATACTGTGCAAGAAATCATTTTAGCGACCGATCCTAATATTGAAGGAGAGGCGACAGCGATGTATATTGCTCGTCTTTTAAAGCCAACCGGTATTAAGGTTACGAGAATTGCTCATGGGTTACCAGTAGGTGGAGATTTAGAGTACGCAGATGAAGTTACGTTGTCTAAAGCATTAGAAGGAAGACGTGAAATATAGATAAAGGAGTCACGCTTTTATGTTTAACTCCCGAAAAAAACGTCTACGAAAAGCCGGGGATCAAGAATTGATTGAAACGCTACAACGTGTTAAAGACGTTTGGATTTACCAAAAGAACTTAGTCGAAAGAAGTATGGAGCCTTCTGAGCAAGTAATGTTTGAATTAAACCTAGCTCAAGCAAAGTACTTATTCTTATTAAAAGAAGCAAAGAAACGAAAAGTGACAACAGGAAGGCTTTTATAGTCTTCCTGTTCTTTTTTTTGGACAGCCTCATACATTGAAAGTAAAACGTTTGTAAAGAGGTGATGGCAATGCAGCCAGTAACGATGCTTGCAATTGCAGGAAGTGTTTTACTTTTGTTCTTATTCATTGGTGCCCCATTAAAGCCCGTGCGTTTAACAGGCCGTCTGCTTATTCGAATGGCCATAGGAGCGGTATTGTTGTTCTTTTTAAATACAGCAGGGAGTTCATTTCATGTGCATGTTCCTATTAATGTAGCTACCGTTTCTGTTTCAGGGATTCTTGGCTTGCCGGGCATTGCTTCGCTCGCTGCGATTCAATACTTTATTCTATAGAAGATCACAATCTAGGAAGCTCTTAAAAAGGGCTTTCTTTTGTTTTTGAAAGTTTTTTTGAAAAAAGCCTTGCCAACAAATGCAGGAGATGGTATATTTATTGAGCTGCTTCGTTAGCTTGTTTCAAAAGCAAGCACGACGAAAATAACTTAAAAAAAGTTGTTGACTGAAAGGTTGCTAGCATGTTATACTAATTGAGTCGCCAACAAGA
>NZ_AKKV01000043.1 GCF_000269865.1 Fictibacillus macauensis ZFHKF-1 | reverse complement strand
AAAAAAGAGCAAATCAAGCGCCAAGCCCGCGAATGCGCCCAAAAAACGAGTAAAAAAAGCGTGCAAGCTATGAAATGATCGCGAAAAAAGTGATTCGCGCGCAGACCGCGTTCGTTCGCGCGCAGGAGCCCCCGATTCGCGCGCAGACCGGGATCGTTCGCGCGCAGACCAGGTTCGTTCGCGCGCAGGAGCCCCCGATTCGCGCGCAGACAAGGTCCGTTCGCGCGCAGGAGCCCCCAAATCGCGCTCAGACCAGATTCGTTCGCGCGCCAGAGCATTCAATTCGCGCGCATGCCCCCCCAGTTCCCGTACCTATGCCTACGATGGATTGTAGCGCAAGCAAGAAAGAAGCTGCCGTAAGTCGGCAGCTTCTCTTAGAAGAAGTGTAGTCGTTGGTGTTTGTTGTTGAATGGAGGGGTGTGCAAGAGGCGTTTGTTTGCCATTTTTCTAGGCACCTTAATACGATTCGTCAATTACCGACAAAATCCTGCACGTTATTCATATTCTTCCAAGATTTCTTGGGTAGTGAGATGAAGGGCATGATAGGCGTACAGTGCGGCCATGCTCGTCGGTAAACCGACGCGCTCGCCTGCTTCATTCGGGACAAGGCCTTTCGTTGCAAAGAGTTGGATGAAGGAATCGACGCCTGTATGTTCTAGTGCTCGATTGCTTGAGGCAGCTAGAAAAATCACATAAGCATTAGACGTTGCTTTAATGGCCCGCAATCGTTCATTTGCTTCCTCATCCTCTTTGGTTGGAGCGGCGATTAAAACGGTATCGGTCGCTGTAATCGTAGTAAGATCGTCGGGAAGCATCGCGACGCCAGGAAGTGCTTCGTTGCTATAGAGAGCGTGCGCGGAAAGTGAAGCTAACTCATTACGTCCATACACGTAAATATGACCGTGTGACAAAATCGTTTGCGCCATCATACGCGCACTATCTTCAATGGCGAATTCATTTTTTTCCGCAATGGTTTGAAAGATGCCATGTAGTTGAGTTGAAAATATTTTTAACATAGGAACTCCTTTAATATGAAATTAGCCCCTATAGTATACCTTATCTTGATTTATTTCACATAAAACAGCAGGAATTAATGTCCTAGCGGTCGAATGAAGGGTAAGATATAGTTGTACGAAAAAAATGGTTAGAGGTGAGCGTGTTGGGGAAAATTCTAATTGTGGATGATCAGTACGGGATTCGTATCCTGTTAAATGAGATTTTCCAAAGAGAAGGATATGAAACATTTCAGGCGGCGAATGGGGTCCAAGCTCTAGCAATCGTAGAGAAGGAAACGCCAGATCTTGTGATTTTAGACATGAAGATTCCTGGAATGGATGGTCTTGAAATTTTACGACGTGTGAAGAAAATGAATGAAAGCATTCAAGTGATTATTATGACAGCGTATGGCGAATTAGATATGATTCATGAAGCCATTCAACTTGGTGCCATTACGCATTTTGCTAAACCGTTTGATATTGATGAAATTCGCGCGGCAGTTAGGAAAGAATTACCACTTAGCGCGAAATGACGAATTGGAAATAATTATTCCTTGAGAAGACGGCAATGGTAGCGTTTACAGTGAGAAACGCAGGTATATTGCGGTTTTCAAGTGCTCTTGATATGCTATAATAGGTTTTGGAATTAGAATCAAATCATGTTAAATATACGGCATTCAGGGAAAAAGATCAGGGTGATTCTTTTTTCGTTTTTTTGTGTGTGCCAATAGTAAAGGGAGGACAAGTAAGATGCCTTTAGTTTCAATGAAGGAAATGCTTGAAAAAGGAAAAGCAGAAGGATATGCTGTCGGTCAATTTAACATTAACAACTTAGAGTTTACGCAAGCAATCCTTAAAGCAGCTCAAGAGGAAAACTCTCCAGTAATCCTTGGTGTATCAGAAGGTGCTGCTCGTTATATGGGTGGATTTAAACTTGTTGTTGCCATGACAAAAGCATTGATGGAAGAGTATAGCATTACTGTACCTGTAGCTATTCATTTAGATCATGGATCAAGCTTCGAAAACTGTGCAAAAGCGATTCATGCTGGATTTACATCTGTTATGATTGACGGATCTCATTTCCCGCTTGAAGAAAACATCGCGCTTACGAAAAAAGTGGTAGAGCTTGCTCACATCCACGGTGTTTCTGTAGAAGCAGAACTTGGCCGTATTGGTGGACAAGAAGATGACTTAATCGTAGATGACGCAGATGCTGCTTACGCAATCCCTTCAGAGTGTGATCAACTCGTTCGTGAAACGGGCGTAGACTGTTTTGCTCCAGCACTTGGTAGCGTACACGGACCATACAAAGGTGAACCAAACCTTGGTTTTGATCGCATGAAGGAAGTTAATGAACTTACTGGTGTTCCTCTAGTACTACATGGTGGAACTGGAATTCCTACACATGATATCCAAAAAGCCATCTCTCTTGGCACAGCGAAAATTAACGTAAATACTGAAAGCCAAATTTCGTCTTTTAATGCAATAAATGAATTTATTGCTGCAAACCCTGATAAATACGATCCACGTAAGTACTTAACTGCTGGTCGCGAAGCTATTTTAGCGACTGTTAAAGCAAAAATGCGTGAGTTCGGTTCTTCAAACAAGGCGTAAGTTTGTTGTAAGGAAAAAGCAGCTAAAAGTCTGTTTTTTCTGTAAAGAACAACCGCCTCCGCACATAAGGCGGTTTTCTTTACTTTTGCAACAGAAAGTTGTAAAACAGAGATATGGACCGGGTAGAAAGTTGTTGTGTGGAAAAACTAATAAGGGAATTTAGACATCTAATGTCTATACAACCACTTAAAATATAGGAGTGAAGTAATCATGAAATTTTTTATCGATACTGCAAACATTGATGAAATCCGCGAAGCTCACGAGCTTGGGATTCTTTCTGGGGTAACTACAAACCCAACACTAATCGCAAAAGAAGGCGTTGACTTCCATTCACGCATTAAAGAAATCGCTGCACTTGTTCCAGGTTCTGTAAGTGCTGAAGTTATTTCTTTAAAAGCAGACGAAATGATTGAAGAAGGTAAAGTACTTGCTGCAATCGCACCAAACATTACAGTTAAAGTACCAATGACAACTGAAGGTCTTAAAGCAGTTAAAGCTTTCTCTGATCTTGGTATCAAAACAAACGTAACGTTGATCTTCAATGCGAACCAAGCGTTGCTTGCTGCACGCGCTGGTGCTACTTACGTTTCTCCATTCCTTGGACGTCTTGATGACATCGGACAAGATGGTTTAACACTAATTGAGCAAGTTGCTCAAATCTTCGCGATCCATGAACTACCAACTGAAATCATCGCAGCATCTGTTCGTCACCCAGTTCACGTAACAGAAGCAGCACTACGCGGTGCACACATTGCAACAATTCCATTGAAAGTTATCAAAGGTCTTATGCACCACCCACTAACTGATTCTGGTATCGAGCGTTTCCTCGAAGACTGGAAAGCAGTAGAAAACCGCGGATAATGAGTTAAAAACCATTTCAAGCACCACCTTATGTGGTGCTTGTTTTGGGTTTTTTTCATATTTACACATGATTTTCCAGACGAAGAGAATACTACAAAAAAATACTCGCTTGTTTTACTGTTGATGCAGAAGGGAGCAAACGATGGAACAAAAGCTTATGATTGAAGGGGGCTACCCTCTCGAAGGGACCGTCCATATTAGTGGTGCGAAAAACAGTGCGGTTGCATTGATCCCGGCTACCATTCTTGCAGAATCTCAAGTCATCATTGATCAGCTACCGAACATTTCCGACGTCCGTTTATTACGAGACTTGCTGAGAGAAATCGGTGGTGAAGCCGAATTGGATGAAAATCAAACGCTTACAGTGAATCCGGAAAAAATGATTGCGATGCCATTACCGAATGGCAAAGTTAAAAAGCTGAGAGCTTCTTATTATTTAATGGGCGCAATGCTTGGTCGTTTTAAAAAAGCAGTGATTGGTTTGCCAGGCGGATGCAATCTTGGTCCACGGCCGATTGATCAGCATATAAAAGGATTCGAAGCACTTGGAGCAAAGGTAACGAACGAGCAAGGTGCGATTTATTTACGTGCAGATGAACTTCGCGGTGCGCGTATTTATTTGGACGTTGTGAGTGTGGGAGCCACAATTAATATTATGCTTGCTGCGGTGCGTGCTAAAGGGCAAACGATTATTGAAAATGCAGCAAAAGAACCTGAAATTATCGATGTGGCCACATTGCTTACGAGCATGGGCGCAAAGATTAAAGGGGCAGGAACAGACGTTATTCGCATTGACGGTGTCGATCATTTACACGGCTGTCGTCACTCCATCATACCTGATCGTATTGAAGCAGGTACATATATGATTTTAGCGGCAGCAGTAGGTCAACAAGTCGTCATTGATAATGTCATTCCGCTGCATTTAGAATCTCTTATTGCAAAGCTTCGTGAAATGGGCGTTCATATTGAAACGAAAGATGATCAAGTATTGATTCATAATACCGGTAGAACGTTAAAAAGCGTAGATATTAAGACGTTAGTATATCCTGGATTTCCAACGGATTTGCAGCAGCCTTTTACGTCGTTATTAACGAAGGCAGAAGGAACGAGTATTGTCACAGATACCATTTACTCTGCTCGCTTTAAGCATATTGATGAACTCCGTCGCATGGGTGCTCATGTCAAGGTAGAAGGACGTTCAGCCATCATTAATGGCAAAGGTCGACTAGAAGGTGCCAAAGTGAAAGCGAGTGATCTGCGAGCAGGAGCGGCCCTTGTCGTTGCTGGTCTCATGGCAGATGGCATTACGGAAGTTTCTGGGCTGGAGCATATTGATCGTGGCTATGAATTTCTCGTCGACAAGCTTGTTGGGCTTGGTGCAAAAATTTGGCGTGAAAATTTAGACATTGAAGAGATGGAAGAAATTGAAAAGTAGACATGGCTTGTCTTGAAAGAATGACTCGCTATATAATGAGTGACAACTTCAAAGCTAATGAAAAGTAAGTTGCTTTAGATACAAAGGGGGAATTTGAAATGGAACGTAGTTTGTCAATGGAGTTAGTTCGTGTAACAGAAGCAGCAGCCTTGTCTTCTGCTCGTTGGATGGGACGCGGTAAGAAGGATGAAGCGGATGACGCTGCTACTTCAGCAATGCGTGATGTATTTGATACCATTCCGATGAAAGGAACCGTTGTAATTGGAGAAGGTGAAATGGATGAGGCGCCAATGCTGTACATTGGAGAAAAGCTCGGTACAGGCTATGGTCCTCGTGTGGACGTCGCAGTGGACCCACTAGAAGGAACGAATATTGTTGCTTCTGGATCTTGGAATGCGTTAGCAGTTCTTGCTGTCGCAGATCATGGCAACCTTCTACACGCTCCAGATATGTATATGGAGAAAATCGCTGTCGGACCAGAAGCGGTAGGCAAGATTGACATTAATGCGCCGACAATTGATAATCTTCGTGCGGTAGCACAAGCAAAGAACAAAGACATTGAAGATGTAACAGCTGTTATTCTAGATCGACCACGTCATGCAAAAGTAATTCAAGAAATTCGTGAAGCTGGCGCGCGCATTAAGCTGATCTCAGACGGCGATGTAGCGGCTGCCATTAATACAGCGTTTGAAAATACTGGTGTTGATATTTTATTCGGCTCAGGCGGAGCGCCCGAGGGCGTTATTGCTGCTGTTGCTCTTAAATGCCTCGGCGGTGAAATTCAAGCGAAGCTCTTACCTCAAAACGATGAAGAATTACAACGTTGTCATGAGATGGGCATTGAAGACGTTGATAAAGTCCTTCATATGGAAGACCTCGTTAAAGGCGACGACGCTATTTTCGCTGCGACAGGTGTTACAGATGGAGAACTCTTGCAAGGAGTTCGCTTCACAGGAACGAGTGGGACAACTCACTCAGTTGTTATGCGTGCGAAATCAGGTACTGTACGCTTTATCGATGGAACGCACAGTTTGAAAAAGAAACCAGACTTAGTGATTAAGCCATAATGGTTTAGATGAACACGTCGGATCTTTCTGTTTTACTAAAAAGAGGAGGAAGGTCTGGCGTTTTTTTATTTTTCTAGTTTTTTTGCAGGGATTTCGTCATTTTTCAAGAAGATACTCTTGATTAAATAGTTAATTTGTGGTTAAAATATGAAGTGCTTTTATTTTATATTATAAAACGTTTGTTCCTTCAGCGATTTTCTTCTTTTTACCTTCCTATTATTATTCATTTCTGTCGCCCGATTTTCAAACAATTGATCATTACAGAAATATGTTTTAAGAAAAAATAGAATAAAGTGTGGTGTCATTATGGGTTTAGTATTAGCTGAATTAGAAAATAAAAAACTAAAAGATTTATACGAACTTGCTAAGCAATATCGTGTTCCGTATTACGGAAAATTAACGAAAAGAGAGTTAATGTTCTCTATTTTAAAAGCGCAGGCAGAAAAAGACGGCTTTTCATTTATGGAAGGTATTCTTGAAGTCATTCCAAATGAAGGATTTGGTTTCTTACGACCGATTAATTACTCACCAAGCTCGCAAGATATTTACATTTCTGCGTCGCAAATTCGTCGGTTTGATTTAAGAAATGGTGATAAAGTATCTGGTAAGGTTCGTCCACCGAAAGAAAATGAACGGTATCATGGCTTATTACAAGTAGAAGCTGTAAATGGAGAAGATCCTGATACAGCGAAGGAACGTGTTCATTTCCCTGCTTTGACAGCGCTCTATCCGGAAAAGAAGATGGTCCTTGAAACAGGACAATATAACATATCAACACGAATTATTGACATGTTTGCACCTGTTGGTTTTGGACAACGTGGCTTGATTGTTGCCCCACCAAAAGCTGGGAAAACAAGCTTGCTTAAAGACGTAGCGCATAGCATTACAACGAATCATCCGGATGCTGAGCTTATTGTATTATTAATTGATGAGCGCCCGGAAGAAGTAACAGATATCGAACGTTCTGTTAAAGGTGACGTTGTTAGCTCGACGTTTGATGAAGTACCAGAAAACCATATTAAAGTCGCTGAGCTTGTATTAGAACGTGCGATGCGCCTTGTTGAGCACAAAAAAGACGTTGTTATTCTATTAGATAGCATTACACGTCTTGCACGTGCGTATAACCTTGTTATTCCACCGAGCGGTCGTACACTATCTGGTGGTATTGATCCGGCAGCCTTTCATCGTCCGAAACGATTTTTCGGTGCGGCGCGTAACATCGAAGAAGGTGGTAGCTTAACGATTCTTGCGACTGCGCTTGTTGAGACAGGCTCTCGTATGGATGATGTCATCTATGAAGAGTTTAAAGGAACAGGAAATATGGAGCTTCACTTAGATCGTAAGCTTGCCGAGCGTCGCATCTTCCCAGCAATCGACATTCGTCGATCAGGAACGCGTAAAGAAGAAATGCTCATTCAAAAAGATCATTTAGAATCGTTATGGGCGATTCGTAAAACGATGGTGGATTCTCCAGATTTTGTAGAAAATTATATGAAGCGTTTACGTAAAACGGCTAATAATGCTGAGTTCTTTACGATGTTTGAAGCGGAAAAGACAGGATCCACGAAGCGCGTGAAGTCTTTGTCGAATACGTAAAAAATCTAAGCGGTTTGCTGTTGCAAATTAGGAAACAGACTGTTATACTATCGCTATGTGCTTATTTTAACTCTGTTCCCAAAGGGTTCAGGGCAGAAGGAGTGGAAACGAATGAAGCCAAATGTACATCCTGAGTATAGAAAAGTAGTATTTATGGATGCAAGTAGTGGATACAAGTTCCTATCCGGTTCTACTATGAGTTCTAACGAAACAATTGAATGGGAAGATGGTAACACATACCCTGTAGTAAAAGTGGACGTAAGTTCCGATACTCACCCATTCTACACTGGTCGTCAGAAATTCACAGATGCCGGCGGACGTGTTGACCGTTTCAAAAAGAAATACAATCTCAAGTAATTTTTGTAAGTTGCAAGGGCAAGAGAACTTCTTGCTCCTTTTTTTTTGCAGAAGTTGCGTAAAATCGCTCGTTTCTAAGGAAACGGCGTCATAAATAGAGTCCAAAACCATTGCAGGAAGGGGAACAAAAAAACATGTATGTTATGAAGCACAATGGCTGGGTGGAGGTCATTTGCGGAAGCATGTTTTCTGGAAAATCAGAAGAGTTGATCCGCAGAGTACGACGCGCCAAATACGGAAAGCTAAATGTTCAAGTATTTAAGCCGCTTATTGATAACCGTTATAGTGAAGAATCCGTCGTATCTCATAACGGAACAGCAGTTATTGCTGAGCCAGTCGGACGTTCGGTTGATATTCTGAAAAATGTTTCTCCTAACACTGAAGTGGTCGCTATAGATGAAGTTCAGTTTTTTGATGAAGATGTGGTTGAAGTTGTGCAGACGCTTGCTGATCGTGGTATTCGCGTCATTGTTGCCGGCCTTGACCAAGACTTCCGAGGAGAGCCATTTGGTCGTGTACCAGAGCTTATGGCGCTAAGTGAAGATGTAACGAAGCTTCATGCGATTTGTATGGTTTGTGGTTCACCAGCTAGTCGTACGCAACGGCTCATTGATGGTCGTCCTGCTTCTTATCATGATCCGATTATTCTTGTTGGTGCATCTGAATCGTATGAACCGCGCTGTCGTCATTGCCACGAAGTGCCGGGAAAGCCGAGTAAGCTGGAAGCAACCATAGAAAATAGCTTGCAGCGCTAAAGAGTAAATAACACTGTGTGTTTCTTTTTTTAAGAGAGACGGCGGTGTTATTTTTTTGTTCTTTGTAAAGAGCTCACATAAGGTATATCGGTCTGTATCCTACTTTCTATAAGGGAGTTTCTTAAAGTTAGCTTCATGCCATACATGTATGAATTGCCCCTGTAACACAAACCCTAAAGATACAGGAGGTGTTCTGTATGCCGATAAAAAAGCTTACAGTTTGCGCTTGTTCTATGCTATTGCTGACGGCTTGTTCTTTTACAAATAAAGATCATTATGAACCAACGGCGAATGAATCGCCGAAGAACATGCGCGATAATTTGTGGGGTCATGGCGTTGTGAACTATCATGCCACCAAAAACAATCCGAATTTTAATTATAGCTACGAAACCAATAAAAATCCCCACGATTATCAAAAAATGAACACGGCCCGCTTTGATCTCTCAGATGATCAAGATAAGATCCGTGAGCAGGTCGTAAGCATATCAGGCATAAATCCGCAAATCGTAACCATTAATGGTAACTACGCGCACATTCATATTAACGTTCCGTCCAGCTATTCGAATGGAAAAGTGGCTAAGATGCGCCGAGACATTTTACACGGAGTGAACGCAGCAGTACCTCGCTATAAGTACTCTGTTACCATGGATGAAGTGTAACCTTCTGTACAAAAAAACAGCAGTTTGTCTGTGCATGCGCACAAACAGCTGCTGTTTTTATCATGCTAATTTTTGGCGCGTCTAGCGACTTGTTGAATCGGATCCCAAACTGAATTAAAGGGTGGTGCATAGCACAAATCTAGATCTTCCAACTCATGAAAATCCATTTTGTTATAGAGCGCTGTAGCGAGGACGTCCACCCGTTTATCAACGCCATGATAGCCGATAATTTGTCCACCAAGTAGGCGCTGATTGCTTTTATTGTAGAGCAGTTTTACGGTGAGTGGCTTTGCATCAGGATAGTAGCCAGCAATGTCTTTGGCTTCCGTTGTTATAGCTTCTACAGAAAACTGGAGCTCGTTAGCTTCGCGCTCATTAATCCCCGTCTTTCCTAGTGCTAAATCCATAAATTTAACGATGGAGGAGCCAACAACACCTTTAAACGTTTGATGACCACCCGCCATATTGATCCCAGCAATTCGTCCTTGTTTATTTGCATGTGTACCTAATGGAATATAATCATCCATTTCTTTAACGAGATGATACTGTGTAGCGCAGTCGCCAGCAGCGTAAATGTCTTCTAGATTCGTTTCCATATAATGATTGACGAGAATCGCACCATTGTCATGTAGATGAATATCGTTGTTTTTTAAAAAAGAAACATTGGGCGTAATGCCGACAGCAACAATGACAAGATCGGCAGGTACATCGCGTTTATTCGTTTTAACAAACTGCACGCGATCATGCCCCTTAAAGCGTTTTACCTCTTCTTGAAGGTAGACGGAAATGCCATGTTTTTTTGCTTCATCATGAATGGATTGTGCCATATCTTCATCAAACATATTTCCAAGGTGGTTGCCGCGTTGGATGATAGTGACGTTTTTGCCTAATGCGTGAAGGTTTTCGGCCATTTCAAGTCCAATATAGCCACCGCCAATAATGACAACCTCTCTAACCGCTGATGTAAGGTCGTTTATTAGCCGATTCGTGTCAGGAATCGTTTTGATTGTGTGAATGCCTGGCAGGTGATTTCCTTCCCATTCTGGCATAACAGGACTTGCTCCACTAGCGATAAGAAGTTTATCGTACGAGTGGAAGAAAGCTTCACCCGTTTTCGTATGTACGCCAACAACTTTTTTTTCTTCAGAATCAATGCTTCTAACTTCGTGGCACGTTCGGGCATCGATGTGATAACGATCTCGAAATGTAGCAACGCTTCGAGCGATCAAATCGTCCGTACTTGGAATTAAGCCGCTCACAGTATAAGGCAAGCCACATTGACCGTAAGAGTAGATGTCACCTCGTTCAAATACAGTAATCGTAGCCTCTGGATCACGGCGGACGATTTGCATAGCGGCACTCATGCCAGCTGCATCGCCACCAATAATGCAATACTTCATATAACCTGTCCCCTTTCTTTTCCTATATACTATTCTCTAGTGTACCCTTTTAGTCATTTTTTCTGTAACCATCAAGAATGATGCGTATCATGCGAACATTCATAAGAGAGAGGTGTAGCGTATGCTCGATATTATAGCAAACGGATCTGGCTGGAATGATACGCCAAACCCGCTAACGATGTTAGTGAAGAAACTTCAAGAAAAGCCGCTAGACCCCATTTATGAAGCAATGGGTAATTTTATTGTAAAAATTACAGAGTCTGAAAGTCATAGTGATTTTCGCTACAGAGGCTGTACACGTTTTGTCGGCCACTTTGCTACCATACCCTATGTGTTCAATATTGTAACGGATGAGAAAGTAGTCATTGAACAATTAGCAAAAGCCATTCGCATGAATCAGCAGCGACTGGACTATGAGGCGTTGAAAAATCATACGAATTTTTAACTAAAACGGCTGGCGCTCGTACATCCTATAGAGTACGATGTTGTAAAAGAGAGGTGCCTAACTGTGGAAGGACACATTGTATCATTAAATACGGGAACAGCAGGAACGGTAGAATGGCAAGGAAAAGCTGTCAGCTCTGCCATTCACAAAGTGCCAGTGAATGAACCGATTTGGCTTGCGACGCTAGGTTTTACGGGAGATGTACAGGTCGACACCGTTCATCATGGTGGTGAAGACAAAGCAGTCTGCGTGTATTGTCATGAGCATTATGCCTATTGGGAAAAAGGATTAGGCATTTCGTTACCTGTGCCTACGTTTGGAGAGAATATTACAACGAAAGGCATGACGGAAAAAGACATCGCAATAGGTGATGTGTTTCAGCTTGGTGAAGCGGTCATCCAAATTAGTCAACCGCGTATGCCTTGCTTTAAAGTGGCTGCTAAGCTAAAGCAACCTTTTATGGTAAAGTGGATTCAAGACACGGGATTTTCAGGGTATTATGTACGCGTATTACAAGAAGGTCATGTGGCGAAGCAAGACGTTCTAAAGCGCATTGAAGCCCACTCGGCACGCGTTACGGTTGATTTCGTGAACAAGGCAACGTACATAGATAAAGACAATACAGCAGCGCTTCATACGATTCTCAGCGTACCTGAACTCGCCGAGAGCTGGCGAACAATGCTAGAAAAGCGTGTATAGGTTAAGTGTTAGAAAAAAAGGAGAGGGCGACAATGTGCTCTCTTTTTTTTATGGATGGCATCCTTCTCGATTATAAAAATGCGTCATGGTTGCCGATTGCTCACTTTCTTCTTAATGGGTAGGAAAAAATAGGAACAAACCTCTTTTGACGATGGCTTATCTACTGTATTATAATTAGAATGTTATGCCATTAAAATGAGGTGAAGTCCGTGTTAGAACGTTTAGCAGCGATCGAGGTTCGCTATAATAAATTAAATGACTTGCTTAGTGATCCCGAAGTGATTAGTGATACAAATAAATTACGTGAATACTCAAAGGAACAGTCTTCTTTACAAGATACGGTTGCTGTATATCGTGAGTATAAGGAAGCAAAAGAAGGGCTTGATGAAGCAAAATTAATGCTTGAAGACAAGCTTGATGCGGAAATGACAGCAATGGTTAAAGAGGAAATTGCTGAGCTTGAAGAGAAAATGGAAGATTTCACGCAACAATTAAAAATCCTTCTGCTTCCTAAAGATCCGAATGATGATAAAAACGTAATCGTCGAGGTTCGTGGTGCAGCAGGTGGCGATGAAGCAGCCCTTTTTGCTGGTGATTTGTATAAAATGTATAGCCGTTATGCGGAAGTACAAGGCTGGAAAACAGAAGTCATTGAAGCAAGCTATACAGAGCTTGGTGGCTATAAAGAGATTATTTTCATGATTACAGGAAACGGTGCTTATTCTAAATTGAAATATGAAAACGGCGCACACCGTGTTCAGCGTGTACCAGCAACAGAATCTGGCGGCCGTATTCATACGTCAACAGCCACTGTTGCCGTTCTTCCAGAAGCGGAAGAAGTAGAAGTCGACATTCATGAGAAAGACGTACGTGTTGATACATTTACATCGAGTGGCCCTGGTGGACAATCCGTTAATACGACGCAGTCTGCGGTTCGTTTAACGCATATACCGACGGGAACCGTTGTATCGTGTCAGGATGAAAAGTCACAAATTAAAAATAAAGAAAAAGCGATGAAGGTTCTTCGTGCGCGTGTGTATGATAAAATCCAACAAGAAAAACAAAAAGAGTATGATGAAACAAGAAAATCTGCTGTTGGAACGGGAGACCGCTCAGAGCGTATTCGTACGTATAACTTCCCGCAAAACCGCGTAACCGATCACCGCATTGGACTAACGCTCCAAAAGCTAGACCAAGTATTGCTTGGGAAAATGGACGAATTTATTGATGCGCTCATTACCGAAGATCAAACGAGTAAAATGAAGGCAGCTACGGAAGAAGCGTAAGCTCATGATTCCAATGAAACGTCATGAAGCCCTGAAATGGGCTTCATCTGTTTTACGTCAAGAAGGAAGAGAAGAAGGAGCTGCTGAATGGCTTTTGCGTCATGCGTTAGGTGACATTAGCCGAACGGAACTTCTTTTTGATTTAAAGGAACCATTACCAGCCTCTGTGCAAACTGCTTTTAGCGAAGCGGTGAAACAGCACGCAGAAGGTGTTCCTGTTCAGTATATTACAGGTTATGAATCGTTTTATGGACGACGTTTTTCTGTGAATAAAGAGGTGCTTATTCCACGTCCTGAGACGGAAGAGCTCGTCTATGAAGTGCTCCAACGCGCACAGCGTCGTTTCCAAAACGAGCCGGTAACGGTCGTTGATGTAGGGACAGGTAGTGGTGCTATTGCGGTGACACTTGCTTTAGAAGAACCAGCCTTTTCGGTTGCGACCATTGATATTGCTCAAGAATCGCTTGAAGTGGCGCGCCAAAATGCGAAGGCTCTTGGAGCAAATGTTGAATTTATTCATGGTGATTTGCTGCAACCGTTCATTCAAGCTGAACGAAAAGTGGATATTGTTGTTTCGAATCCACCGTACATTCCGGATCATGAAATTACAACACTAGAAACGATCGTTAAAGACCAAGAGCCGTATCGCGCCCTGAGTGGCGGTGAAGATGGGTATGTCTTTTATCGACGCTTTATGGAAGAGCTTCCGCACGTCATCCGACCACATGGCATTATTGCGTTTGAGGTTGGCCATGATCAAGGGCAAGTCGTTGCAGAAATGCTGCGTATAACGTTCCCTGGTGCACGCGTTTCCGTTATTCGTGATATTAGTCAAAAAGAACGAATGGTCATCGCAGAATTAGTGTAGAAGCGGCATTTTTATGCCGCTTTTTTTTGTTGTTCATAAAGGATTTTGCTTACCTGTTTCGGCTAGAACTTCACGTAATAGCAATGGAGTGATCGTACCTTGATGAAAATATAATTGCCAGCGATCATCGATCACTTTCCAGATTGAACTGCGAAACGTGTTGCGACTTCGCGTTCGATCGACGATAAAATAAGTGGCTAAAACAACATCAGAGGCTAAGAGATGAATTTCATAGTTATGAAGGGACATTTCCGTTAACACAACGCCCGTTTCAAGGCAGTCTTTTTTATCATACCTATACCCAGAGCTACCGATTTCAAAGAAAGTGTCTGCAAGTAGTTCAGCTAGTTTTGTAGAATTTTTTCGTACGTCTATTTTTAAGTGGCTTTCCTCTAACGCTTGTAAATGGTCTTTTAATGTTGGTTCCATCGGTGTACCTCCCTCTCAGTTTATACTAGTTTAACAAAAAAAAGAGCCCCCCGCGGGGTAGCGGGAAGCTCTCTTGTCGTTTTTCATTATCTACATGAAAAAGGGGGTGATAGGGATGTCTCTATCATAACAGCCTCACAAATCATTTATTTAATTATGTGACCTTTTTGATATGTTTATTATATTTGTGACAAACTCTCTCACCCGAAGACAGTTTTGTCAAAATGTCCCGTTTTTTGCTTACTACTTTTTCGTATGAACGCTGTTGTTCTTGACGACAATGTAACTAAGAGAAGGGGAGATGAGGATATGAAACGAATGAAGAGATGGTCATTTTTATGTATTATTCTTTCATTAGCGGGAATGGTTTTGTTGTTTGAAACAGAAACGAAGATTGCGAATGCGACGTTAAATGAATCTGTTAAAATTCCGAAAGACGCCATTCGTTTACGAATTCTAGCCAATAGTGATGAGGAAAAAGATCAAGCCGTTAAGCGGAAGATTCGTGATAAAGTAAATGAGCAAATTACAACATGGGTAGCAGGGTTGAAAGATCATGATCAAGCAGAAAAAGTCATTCAAGCGCATTTGCCAGAAGTGCGTAAGGTCGTTGCCACCTATTTACAAGAAGCAGGCTTAGACATCCCGTATAAAGTGACGTTCGGAGATGTAGCGTTTCCTACGAAAGTATATGGTAACTACGTGTATCCAGCTGGCTCCTATGAAGCGGTGTTAATTACGCTCGGTAAAGGAGAAGGCGCTAACTGGTGGTGTGTCTTATTTCCACCGCTTTGCTTTTTAGACTTTGAAAATGGTGATGCGGTGAAAACGAATCAAGATTCTGAGAAGGAACTTGCTGCTACGAGCGATTATAGTGAAACGTATGTCCCACAAAGTGATCCAGAGCCAGCGCAAAAGGATGTGAAAGTGAAATTCTTTTTAGGTGACGTGTTTCAATCAGTAGCTAAATCAGTGAGTAACTTTTTCTCGTGAATGGTCATATGTTCCGAACCGTTTTCATAGACTAATAAAAAAATGCTAGAGGAGTGAGCGAGATGGCGATCTCATTACGAACTGCCATGCCTCATGAGACAAAGCAACTAACGGAACTTATTGAACAAGCAGGCTTGCAGGCAGATGGTATTCAATCAGGAATTCGTAATTATTTAGTAGTTGAGAATAAAGAAGGAATGCTCATTGGAACAGTTGGTTTAGAGCTGATTGAACAAGATGGTTTATTGCGTTCATTCGTTATGAAAAAAGAGTATTCTAGCGAATCATTGTTTTTGCGATTAATCCAACGAATTTTGCTATACTGTAAGGAAAAAGGGGCAGCGACGCTTTACTTATTAACGAAAGCTGATTATTTATTTGAACCACTTGGTTTTATCGTAGTGCCCGAGGATGAAGCGCCTGCTCATATTACAGAAACGGCTCATTATCAAGTAACGACCGGAGAAGGCATTTTGCTACTTTCATGTGATTTAGCTCATTTATCTCCGTAATCCACAAGTTATGCACATGTTATCAGCTTCTGTGTATAACTTGTGGATGATGTGTAAAACACCATTTTACCTTGATGAAAAGCGGTTTGAAAGGATTTTTAGCATGAATAAATACGAGACAAAATATTTATCTGTGGATAACTTAGGTGAAAATCAGCGCAATTGTCCCCAACTTATGCAAGCTGCGCTGTGGATAAAAGAAAATGAAGTCGTCGCTTTTCCGACAGAAACCGTTTATGGACTTGGTGGAAATGCACAAAATGATGAAGCCATTACGAAGATTTTCCAAGCAAAAGGACGTCCTAGTGATAATCCACTCATCGTACATATTGCTAAATATGAGCAGTTAGAGGGGCTTGTTTCAGAAGTTTCTCCAACTGCACGAAAGCTCATGGATGCTTTTTGGCCGGGACCGTTAACGCTTATTATGCCAAAAGGTGAGCATGTAGCACATCAAGTAACGGCAGGGTTATCCACAGTTGGTGTTCGTATGCCGGATCATCCCGTTGCCTTAGCGCTCATTGAAGAAGCGAATTTGCCAATTGCTGCACCAAGTGCCAATCGTTCTGGACGACCGTCACCGACGACGGCGCAACATGTGTATCACGATTTAAAAGGAGCGATTCCTGCCATTGTGGATGGTGGCGCTACGGGTGTTGGTGTTGAATCGACAGTTGTGGATTGTAGCGGTGATGTCGTAGCCATATTGCGACCTGGTGGCGTTACGAAAGAGCAGCTTGAAGCCGTTGTGGATAACGTGATGATGGATCCAGGACTTGTGGATCAAAAGCAAGCACCAAAATCACCAGGTATGAAATATACACACTATGCACCGGATGCACCATTGCGCCTTGTGGATGGGTCTTTCGCTTTTCTACAGCATCTTGTGGATAAGGACCGTGCAGAAGGCAAAAAAGTAGGCGTCTTATCCACAGAAGAAACGAAGGATCACTATCATGCCGATGTGGTAATTCCCTGTGGACAACGAGCACAAGTAGCCACGGTCGCTCATCACTTATACGATGCCTTACGTGCTTTTAATGAAACAGACGTTGATGTCATTTATAGTGAAGTGTTTCCGAAAGCAGGTGTTGGCCTGGCGATTATGAATCGTTTAGAAAAATCAGCAGGCGGCGTTATTTTACGAGAAGAATAAAGAAAAAGCGAGCGATGGGTGCGACATCGCTCGCTTTTTTATTAATAAATAGAAGCCGTTTGTTTACGTGTAGCAATCCATGAATAGAGTTCGTCTTTACTTTTCGGATAGATGTTGCCGGATAAAATCTGGCTTTCTCTTAGCCGATCGAACGTCTCAACGACAAACGGTTTTTCTAAGTGACTGCGTCGGAGTGCCTCTTCATTTTGAAAGACAACAGCCGGTGCGCCGTTTGCTAAAATCGTTCCATTGTGTAAAATGATCACGTCATCTGCCCATTCGTAAGCTAGATCTACGTTATGAGTGGATAATAAAATGGTACGCTCGTTATGATGTAGCGTATGAAGCAAAGTCATCATATGCTTGGCATAATAAGGGTCAAGGCCAGCCGTCGGTTCATCAAATACCATCAAGTCAGGCTTCATCGCAATGATACCAGCAATGGCTGCACGTTTCTTTTGTCCGACGCTTAAGAAATGAGGCGGCTTCTCTTGAAGCTCAACCGTTTCTGTTTCTTCTAAAGCGTGTTGCACAGTGGCAGTGAGCGCCTCTCCCTTTAACCCTAAATTACGCGGACCAAACTTTACATCTTCATATACACTTGATGAAAAAAGCTGTGTATCAGGATTTTGAAAGACAATGCCGACTTCCTGACGAAGCTTCTGCAATGCCTTGCGACCGTACGATAACGGTGAACCTTTGTAATAAATGGTCCCCTTTGTTGGCTTTAAGATGCCGTTTAATAAAAGAAACAGAGTTGATTTACCGGCGCCATTATTACCGATTAACGCTATTTTCTTACCATATTCAAAGGAAAACGATAAATCGTTTAAAGCGACGGTACCATCACTATATACGTAGGATACATTTTCAAAAGAAACGATGTGTTCATTCATGAGAAAACCTTCTTTCTATTATAAAAAAATGCTAACCCCTAGTAATAGTAAGCCTGCTAGTACGAGAAGAAGCCGATTGCTAGAACTCGCTGCAATCTTCATTTCTACTTCATATAAATGTCCGTCACCACCACGGCTATCAAGGGCCGTTTGCAATTCTTTCGCTGCTTGCGTCGATTTTACGAATAAGCTAATCACCAATTGTCCAAGCGAAGAAATCCATTCTTTATAGTGGCGATAGCCGAGTCGGCTTACTTGTGCTGTATAAATTTCATTGGTTTTATCCACAAGCACAAAAATAAAACGATACGTTAAGCCAAATAGTTCAATAAATAATATCGGAAGCCTGAGACGTTGCAACACCCAGATTAATTGATGAATGGTCGTCGTTAAGATGAGAAAGTACAGGCAGCTTATGCTTCCAATCGCTGTAACGGCTAATTGGATCGCGCGATGGAAACTCTCTTGAGTAATGTAAATATGCAATGATCCCAACGATGCATGCCATAGGACCGGAGCGCTTGCGAGCGATTCCGTTGATAGCGTAAACAAAATAGCGATAATGCTCGTTGCAAGAAAGAAAAAAGGAAGCGTTAGTAGTTTCATATAATGTAGAGCAGGAATGCGCGCTACCAAAACCGTGCTACTACTCATGATAATAAAGGAAAGTAACGCCACATACATATTTTTAGTAGCGACCGTAAACAGCAAAAACAGCATAACAAATAGTGTTTTTTCGGCAGGATGTACATTGCGTAAGGCATTACTGTACGCGTAATCTTGTAATTTTAGCATTGATCATCTTTTGAATTGTATTTCTTTTTCGCGCGAGCAAATCCGACAATATAACCAATAACAACGGCTCCAATGGCTGCTTGCAAGGCAAAGAGTAAGCTTTCAATTTCACCGCTTGGTGGCTCCCAAATAGAAGAAAACCATGGCTTATAACCAGGTGCTAACTCGCCGATTGCTTTTTCGGCTTGATTGTCGGCACCGCCGAATGCAGCACCTTTTTGAATAAAAAGAGGTGTAACCGCTAACACAACTACGAAAAATAATAAAATAAGATTCTTCTTCATCGTTAAACAGCCTCCTTGAGATTTTTCTCGCGTTCGATCCCAGGCATGTTATATTTTCGTAAAATGTTTAACATGACAACGGTTAAGAGTCCTTCACTCACAGCAAGCGGCACTTGCGTTAAGCCGAAAATGCTAACGAATTTCGTAAACGATGCCAAAAATCCGCCGGTTGGAAAAGCTAGCGCTAATTGAACAGATGTAACAACGTACGTGCCAAGGTCACCAAGCATCGCCGCTAAAAAGACAGAAACCGCAAAAGACCAATTAAGTTTACGTCCCAGTTTATAAATACCATACGATAGCAATGGACCGACAACTGCCATAGAAAAGGCATTTGCGCCAAGCGTTGTTAAGCCACCATGTGCAAGCAGTAACGATTGAAACAGAAGAACGATCGTACCGAGAACGCTCATTACGGTTGGTCCAAACACAATGGCACCAAGTCCAACGCCGGTTGGATGTGAGCAACTACCTGTTACAGATGGGATTTTTAAAGCGGATAAGACGAATGTGAAAGCACCCGATAAACCGAGCATTGATTTTAATTCAGGTTCTTCTTTTAATTGTTTTGAAATCGAGCGCAATCCAAGTAGGACAAAAGGGAGCGTGACAACACCCCAAAAAATACACCAACCTATCGGCAAGAATCCTTCCATAATATGCATCGCGTAAGCGGTTTCGAAAGAGTTCGTCCAAAAGTAAACAGAAAAACCGAGCAACATGACAAAAAAAGTGAGCAGTGTTCGTTTCTTCAACAGTCATTCCTCCTTGTTTTTTACAACACAAAAAAACATCTGACCTCAAAAAGAGATAGATGCTCACATGTAAAATAGAGTACTGTGCAAAGTCAGTACAGACTACATTTAGTAAACACACCTATATCCCGTAGGTCGCATTGCTTCTTCTATAGGCAGGTCTCCTGACTCATCGTCAACACTGCTTACGCCTTCCCATCTATAGTCAGACAGTGGCATCTCGCAAGCAGCTCAGATTTACAGTGGCGGGAACCGTGTTGGAATTACACCAAACTTCCCTTTTAAGCTGTATTTTTCAATACAACACCTATAAAAAAATGATGGTTATGTACTTCGATTCTACACAAAGAACGAAAGACTGTCTATTTCGATTTTAGAAAAAACAGATAAAAGAGCGCTGTTTTAGCTCCAATAAATGGAGAAAAAGAAACGAGAAGGTCCGTTCGTTCTTGGTGATCTCCCGCAATCAAACAAGGTCAACCGCCCACTTTCCCTAATCGATCGGGAGGAGGACGGTAAATTTACTGCCTTTTCCGAGCGTGCTTGTGACATGTATTTTGCCACCATGATTTTCAATAATTTTAAAGCACACCATCAGGCCAAGGCCAGTTCCTTTTTCTTTCGTTGTATAAAACGGTTCACCGAGCGAGGCAAGGCGTTCTTCGGGAATGCCACAACCTTCGTCTCGAAAAGAGATAACGAGCTGATCGTGATCCCTAATGACAGTAATCCAAATATTGCCGCCAGTTGGCATGGCTTCAATTGCATTTTTTAATAGATTAATAAACACTTGCTTTAGCTGATTATCGGCGCTAGAAACGAGAGGAAGACCTGTTTCAGCAGAATAATGAATTTGCACATTTTTTAAAATGGCTTGCGTTTCGATCAACGAAATGACATGTTTCATGAGTTCAGTAATATTCGTAGGGACGAAGCTCATCGCTTGTGGTTTAGCAAGAACCATAAATTCACTTACGATCGTATTTATGCGATCAATTTCAGAGAGCATAATCGTATAATAATCGAGATGCTCCTCGGCTCGTGATTCTAGTAATTGGAGAAAGCCTTTAATACTCGTTAGTGGATTGCGAATTTCGTGAGCAACTCCTGCAGCCAACTGACCGAGCATCGATAATTTATCTGACTTACGCAACATCTCTTCTGTGCGTATGCGCTCTGTTAAATCACGGGAAACGACGACAATGCCATCAATTTGGCCATGAGGTCCAACGATCGGCGTGGCACTCGTTTCTAGTAGAAAAAATTCTTTCGTTTGCTGATGCTGCCAGCGTGCTTCAAATTTAAAGGGCTCCCCGTCATTGATACTTTGACAGGTGATCATGCGCACCCGCTCCTGATCATCCGGATGAATGTAGGAAATCGCATACGTATGGTTATAGACGTGTGGATCCGCGCCAAGAATCGTTTGATGTGAAGGCGATAAATAGGTCAAGAAACCTTGCTTGTTAACGGAGGCAATTAAATCGGTCGTATTCTCAGCAATGATCCGATACTTTTCCTCTGAGGCAACGAGCGCTTTTTCTTGTGCCTTTTTTTCGGTAATATCACGCGAAATACCCGAGTAAGCATAGGCGCGACCATCTTGATCAAATAAGGGAAACAACGTAATACTTGTATTTAAAAGCGAGCCGTCTTTGCGGCGACATACCATTTCATAGCCTTTAATAGGTTGACCTGCTTTTACGGTCTCTAGCATCTTCCAATACTCCGTTAATCCTTCCTCGACAACAAAAGGAAGAATGGGGCTTTGCCATTGCTGTAACTCATCGCTACTCCATCCAAACGTCTCTTCAAAAGCTGTATTTAAAGTAATAGATCGCTTATCGAAATCATAGATAAAAATCATGTCTGCAGAATGAGCAAATAAAGTTTCGAGTAGCTCTTTCGTTTCACGCAATTCGGCTTCTTGGCGCTTCCGTTCTGTAATATCTTTACAAATGCAATACATACCGAGTGTTTCTTCTTCAACAATAATGGGTGTTAGCGTTAAGTTAACGAGCCGAACTTCTCCATCTTTTCGTCTGAGTTTTACATCATAGGTGCCAGAAGCGGTTGCGAGCGCCTTCCGAAAGCGACTTGGAAAATGAACGGCATCCACCATTAATGGATAAAAAGACATTTGCAGTAGCTCTTCCTCAGTAAAGCCTGTTAAGTGAGTAGCTGCTTCGTTTACCGACGTAAAGGTGCCCGTAAGATCTAACGAAAATAGGGCATCGATATTATGCTCCATTAAGGAACGAAAGCGTTGCTCACTTTCCTCTAGTTGTTTTTCCATTGTGACGCGTTGAATAAGATCAATGCTCATGCCATGGACTTCAATGACATGACCCCCTTCAAAAATCGGACTTAATACTACGAGAAAGGGAACGTCATTGAGCTCGGCCTCATACGTCATGACCTCGCCTTGCCAAGCGCGCTCATAGCACGTCGCTTTAAAATCTGCGAGCTTTTTAGGAAAGAGCTCATGCAATGTTTTACCGATTACTTGATCGCGCTCATAGCCAAGTGAGGAGGCCAGCGCTCCTTTACATTCGGTTACGGTAAATACGCCGTTTTCTTTAACGAACGTAAACGTCATATTTTGTTGAGAAGTTAACCGCATATGTTCTTTATTCTTTGTATAGTTAACGACGTGTGGGAGCGTCGATTGTTTATCATCCGCCATCATTGTGTCCCCTCCGTTGCAAGCCTTATATATTACATTTACGTTAAAAAAAACCATATCCCTGCCTTTGTCGAAAATTGTGTGTACAAATAGGTGGGAGGACCCCCTAATCTTCCTGATTCTAACAGTACAAGCCGCAGCATAGGTTGTACTAAGGCAATAGGGGGGAGAAGACATGAGTTCAGCAACAATCGGAGAGTGGCTTACACTTTGGCTGATGGCATTTGCGCTTGGTATGGATGCGTTCTCCATTGGATTAGGGATGGGAATGCTGCGGTTACGACTCCGACAAATTATGAAAATTGGAATTGTTATAGGTCTTTTTCACATTGGCATGCCACTTGCCGGCTTACTTCTAGGAAAGCAACTATCCGTTCATTTCGGTGGCATTGCAATCATGATTGGTGGTGGCTTATTGTTACTACTCGGTATGCAAATGATTGTATCCTCATTTAAAGCCGGAGCGGAACCTTTTGTTACGCCTGTTGGTTTTGGGCTTATCGTTTTTGCGGTTAGTGCAAGTTTAGATAGTTTTTCGGTGGGGTTAAGTCTCGGTATTTACGGAGCACGCACACTTTTAACGATTGCTATGTTTGGCATGATGAGCATGTTGCTGACGTGGGGTGGCCTTTTGCTTGGAAAAAAAGTACAAGGCTGGTTAGGTCCATATAGTGAGGCGCTTGGTGGTGTCATTCTTCTAGCTTTTGGCGCGAAGCTTTTATTTCCTATTTAAGATGAGCTTTCTTTTGACTTTCTTTTGCTTACCTATTTACAATCAAGAGAAGAGAGCGGATCTTTGAAATAAGGAGATGTGGGATGAAAAAAATTGTATTTGTATGTACAGGTAATACGTGTCGCAGTCCGATGGCAGAAGCCCTATTAAAGCATCACGGTGGGGAGCGTTTTCTCGTGAAATCAGCGGGCGTTTATGCGGCTGAAGGGATGGAAGCGAGTGAATATGCCGAGCAAGCCATACAAGAGCAAGGGATAGCAATGGACCATTCATCACAGCGAATTTCGCAAGAATTAGTGCAGTGGGCGGATTTCGTTTTAACGATGACTGAACAACATAAAGAAACGCTAGCCAGTCTCTATCCAAAAGAGCGTGAGCGCGTGTTTACATTAAAGGAATTTCTCGCAGAAGATGTGCCGGGAAAAGAAAAGGATGAAGCAGAGTTACGAGCAGCTTATGCAGAGATTGAGCTGCAACGAGCACTGTATGGATTCAAGTGGCAAAGAGCAGATGATACGGAAAAAGAACAGATACAGCAACAATTCCTACAAGCCATTGCGCCATATGAAGCAAAGATTTCTGAGCTAGAAGGGCAGCAAGGGTCTTTTGATGTGATCGATCCATTCGGACAAGGCTTAGCTTATTACCGCGAGACGCGCAATGAATTAGAACAACTGATTTTAAAGCTGATGAACAAACTATAAAACATAAGTTGAAAGACACTAGGAATCGTTTTAAAATGAAACTATATAGATTGAGGGGTGTGCTCCATGAAAGTAGCAATTGGTTCAGATCACGCAGGCATTGATTTAAGACGAGAAATTTCGGATATGATGAAAGAGATGGGAATAGAAGTCATCGATGCAGGTTGTGAGTGCGACAGCTCCGTTGACTATCCTGATTTTGCCATTCCTGTTGCTGAAATGGTTGCAAAGAAAGAAGCCGATCGTGGCATATTACTTTGTGGTACAGGCATAGGAATGAGTATAGCCGCTAATAAAGTAAAAGGCATTCGTTGTGCACTCGTACACGATTTATTCAGCGCAAAAGCAACGCGCGAACATAATGATAGCAACGTGCTAGCGATGGGAGAACGTATTATTGGTCCAGGCCTTGCGTTGGAAATTGCAAAAGTGTGGCTGACGACAGAATACGAAGGTGGCCGTCATGGCCGACGTGTGGACAAGATTACGGCTTATGAAGCGTAACGTACGATTGAAGCCTTAGGACAAGAAGGGACGATTGAGGAAATGAACGACCAGCTACAAACTGTAGAAAAGCAGGTCTATCATGCATTATCCGAATTACAAAAGCAAGCGAAGCTACAACGCGGAAAGTTGCTTGTAGTCGGGGCGAGCACGAGTGAAGTAACGGGCGGAGTGATTGGAACATCAGGGACGATGGAAGTTGCCCAAGCGTTATTTAATGGTGTTGCCGCTTTTCTAGAAGAAACTGGAGTTGTCGTTGCTTTTCAATGTTGTGAGCACTTAAATCGAGCGCTCGTCGTAGAAAGGGAAACAGCAGAACGCTTCGGCTATGAGGAAGTTCGAGTCGTGCCAGCTCGTTCAGCAGGCGGTGCGCTTGCGACGTATGCGTTTCATCATTTTAAAGACCCTGTCATTGTTGAGTATATTAAGGCGGATGCAGGAATGGACATCGGTGATACATTGATCGGCATGCATTTAAAGCATGTAGCCGTCCCTGTGCGAAGCGAAGTAAAAAAAGTTGGCGAAGCACATGTGAATTTAGCAAAAACACGCCCGAAGCTAATTGGTGGCGAGCGTGCAGTTTATCCTTCACGTGAAGATATTCGCTGTTTTTAAACTTATAATGGCTTCATCATCGATTGTGGTGGTGAAGCCATTTTTTTATGTGAAGTCACTAACACCCGGAGTAAACTCTGTGAAAAGAGTGGATCGCGCGCAGGAGGGTCCGATTCGCGCGCAGAGCAGGGCAGTTCGCGCGCAGGAGCCCTCGATTCGCGCGCAGGAACCCCCGATTCGCGCGCAGACCGGGGCAGTTCGCGCGCAGGAACCCCTGATTCGCGCGCAGAGCATCCAAATTGCCCTCAACAACGTATGCCAGAGATGAAAAAGAGAGCAAATGAAGAGCCAAGCCCTCAAAATTATGAAAAAAACGAGTAAAAATAGCTGCTAAGCTCTTCGATAATCGTGAAAAGAGAGGTTCGCGCACAAGAGCATCCAATTCGCGCGCAGACTAGGGCAGTTCGCGCGCAGGAGCCCTCGATTCGCGCGCAGACCGGGGCGGTTCGCGCGCAGGAACGCCTGATTCGCGCGCAGACCGGGGCAGTTCGCGCGCAGAGCATCCAAATTGCCCTCAACAACGTATGCCAGAGATGAAAAAGAGAGCAAATGAAGAGCCAAGCCCTCAAAATCATCAAAAAAACGAGTAAAAATAGCTGCTAAGCTCTTCAATTATCGTGATAAGAGAGGTTCGCTCACAAGAGCATTCCCGCAAAGCTCAAATAGTTCGCCCCCCAGAGCACCCAAATCCCGCACTGAGCATGACCGTTTGCGCTCATTCCCGCACAGCTCAAAATAGTTCCCACCCAACAGCACCCGATCCCCACGCAAACAATACGTGCAAGGCATCAAAAAATATCAGCAGCCAAGCTTCCAACTACACCACAAAACAGAGGAGGTATTAAGTTTTGCGCGCTCTATTGCAGCACCGCTCCCCTAATCTAATCAGCGCACGAAATGTATACAGTTTTTTCCTGGATTGAGGCCGCATTAGGGTGGGTAATACAAAATAAGTGAATGCAGTAAGAAAGGGGCGTCGGGATGAAAGCTTTTGTTTTTGATGTGTATGGCACGCTTTTTGATGTGTATGCGCTGAAAGAGGCGTGTGATAAGTATTTTCCTGGTAAGGGAACACAAATGAGTCAAATTTGGCGGCAAAAGCAAATTGAATATGCGCAGTTGCGGCAATTAATGGGACGCTATGAACCTTTTTTACGGATCACTGAAGAGGCGTTTCACTATGCAGTAGCTGCTTGTGGAGAAACGTGGTGTGAGGAAGCGCAGCAGCACGTGATGAAGGCATATGTTGAAGTGGCACCGTTTGAAGAAGTACAAGAGGTACTGACGGCGCTGTCTGCGCACTCACTCGCCGTTTTTTCAAATGGCTCACACGATATGTTAGACGCTTTATTGCATCATGCTGAGCTGACACCATTTCTTGATCATGTGATTAGTGTTGATGAAATACAAACGTACAAGCCTACTATGGCGAGCTATGCGCATGCTCACCAAACAGTACAAGTACCTAAAGAAGATATTATTTTTGTTTCTAGCAATGGTTGGGATGTTTCTGGGGCAAAAAATTATGGATTTACTACGGCATGGATTAATCGAGGAAAGCAGCCTAGAGAAGAGCTTGGGCTGCCACCTGATTATATGTTTAGGAATTTGCGTGGATTAGTAGAAATTAATACTTCTTCTCGGAAATAGCGGAGCGCATTCGTTGAAGCGAGGCTTTCGATTGTTCGTGTCGTTTCATCATTACGTTGACGTAAAGCGCATCGATGACACTAAGCTGTGCAATTCGGGATGACAGTGATTCTGAGCGGAATTCGGTTTCAATGGATACAGTGTGTAACGACAAGTCAGCGCGTTCACTTAGAGCTGATTTCGCATAGTCAGTAAGCGAAATCGTTACACAGCCTGCTTCTTTAGCGACATTCATCACTTGTAGTAAGTCTTTATTTGTACCTGAGTGAGAAATAAAGACCGCCACATCGTCAGCGGTTAATTGAGAAGCGGACATTAATTGAAAATGTGTATCTGTATACGCAATCGACGGCTTGCCTGTCCGGATAAACTTATGATGTGCATCCATCGCGACAATGCCAGAGCCGCCATTACCGAAAAATTCAATGCGGCGAGCAGCAAGCAAGGCTTCAACGACGAGCTGAAAATTTTTTTCATCTAATACGTGTCTTGTATCTTCTAGCGTGCTAATGTTGGATTGAAATACTTTTTGCGCAATTTGAATGCTGGAATCATCTTGTGCAATCGTTTCATGAATATCTTGTAATGGTTCGACGACATCAGAGGCAAGCGCAATTTTAAACGCTTGAAAGCCTTTGTAGCCAAGACGTTTGCAAAAGCGAAACACCGTAGCATCGGCCACTTGAAGTCGATCCGCCACTTCTGTAATACTTGAATGAATAATATCTTGCGGATGCTCTAGCATATAATCGGCAATTTTCTTTTCTTTTTCGGAAAATTGACCATAAGAAGAGCGAATTTGTGTTAAACAATTGGGAGTGGACATTGCAACACGTCCTTTCTTTTCTCTATTTAATCTTAATATGAAAATTAATTTCTTGTAAAGTGAAAAAATTTTAGTGTATAATACGTAGTGAAGAAAATAATTTTCACAAAGCGATGGCACACATCGCAATTTGAAAGGGGAACTTATTCATGCAACTAGGTATGATCGGCCTTGGTAAAATGGGCTACAATCTCGTATTGAATCTACTAGACCACAAACATGATGTTGTGGCTACAGATGTAAATAAAGAGCAAGTATCAAAAATTACAGCAGACGGTGCAAAAGGTGTAGAAAGCATTAAAGCACTTGTTGAAAACTTAAGCACTCCACGTATCGTGTGGATGATGGTACCTGCTGGCGACATCACAGAAAGCGTTATTGCTGAACTTAAAGCAGATCTTGAGCCTGGCGATATCGTGATCGATGGTGGTAACTCTAACTACAAAGATACAGTTCGTCGTGCAGAAGAGCTTAAAGAAAAAGGCATTAACTATGTAGACGTTGGTACGAGCGGCGGAACAGATGGTGCTCGTAATGGTGCTTGTACAATGATCGGTGGCGACGCTGATGTGTTCGCAACAATCGAACCAATCTTTAAAGACCTTTCTATCGAAAACGGCTACCTTTACACAGGTAAAGTCGGAAGCGGACATTTCTTGAAAATGGTTCATAACGGAATTGAGTACGGTATGATGCAAGCAATCGCTGAAGGCTTTGAAGTTCTTGAGAAAAGCCAATTCGACTATGACTATGAAGCAGTAGCGAAAATGTGGAACCACGGTTCTGTTATTCGTTCTTGGCTCATGGAACTTACACAAAGTGCGTTCTCTAAAGATCCGAAGCTTGATGAAATCCGTGGCGTAATGCACGCATCTGGAGAAGGTAAATGGACTGTTGAAGCAGCGCTTGACCTTCAAGTACCAGCACCGGTTATCGCCCTTTCTCTTATGATGCGCAACCGTTCACTAGAGGATGATACATTCACTGGTAAAGTTGTTGCCGCTCTTCGTAACGAGTTCGGTGGACATGCTGTAGTCAAAAAATAAAGATATAACGAAAAAGGGTGGCTTACACAAAAGTCACCCTTTTTGTTTTGACTGGGAAAAAAACGTTTACACTAATGGTGATGGAAGTGAGAAAGGATGAATAGCAGTGGAAGAAAATAAATACTTACTGGGCGTTGATATTGGCACGACGAGTACAAAGGCGGTTCTGTTTGACCGTAAAGGTGGGATTGTTGCACAGCATGCCCAAGGTTATCCCCTTTTAAGCCCAACGCCAGCGACCGCTGAACAAGATCCAGAAGTGATCTTGCAAGCCGTCTATGATTGCATTCATGCTGTTACATCAAAAAATTTATTAAGCGCGAACAGCATTCAACTTGTTTCCTTTAGCTCGGCCATGCATAGTGTCATTGCTGTCGATCAGGAGGGACATGCGTTAACGAAAAGTATTACGTGGGCTGATAATCGCAGTGCGCCGTACGCTAAAAAAATAAAAGAAGACCATAATGGACATGACATATACAGACGAACAGGGACGCCGATTCATGCGATGTCGCCACTTGTAAAATTAATGTGGATGAAGCATGAGTTACAGCATGCCCATGAACATGCCTATAAATTTATTGGTATTAAAGAGTATGTATTCTTTAAACTGTTTGGTGAATTTGTTGTCGATCATTCCATTGCTTCGTCAACAGGAATGATGAATTTAGAAACGCTGCAATGGGATGAAGAAGCGCTAGCGCTTGCTGGCATTTCAAGTGATAGACTTTCAACACTCGTGCCGACGACCCATTGTATGAAAGGTCTTTCTAGTGAGTTAGCGAAAAAGCTTGGCATTGCTCCACAAACACCGTTTGTCATTGGCGCAAGCGATGGTGTGCTGTCCAACCTTGGTGTGGATGCAATGGAGCCGGGTGTTGTCGCCATTACAATTGGAACGAGTGGGGCCATTCGAACGGTAAGTGATGTGCCGATTACCGATGAAAAAGGCCGAACCTTTTGCTACGCACTAACCGAAAATCATTGGGTGATTGGCGGACCTGTTAATAACGGTGGTATGGCGTTTCGTTGGATCAAAGAACAAGTAGGAGCTTCTGAAGCGGAAACGGCTAAGCGCTTAGGAAAAGATGCTTATGAACTGCTTTCTGACATTGCTGAAAAAGTTGCTCCTGGTGCCGATGGCTTGTTATTCCACCCGTACATGGCAGGAGAACGTGCACCGCTTTGGAATGCAGATGCACGTGGTTCTTTTTTCGGCTTGGCTCTTTATCATAAAAAAGAACATATGGTACGCGCTGTGTTAGAAGGTGTGCTGTTTAATTTATATAGCGTGATGCTTGCACTACAAGAATTGATTGGTATTCCTAAAGGGATTCAAGCAACGGGTGGCTTTGCCCGTTCCCCACTATGGCGTCAAATGATGGCCGATATTTTTAATCAAGAAGTGACCATTCCAGAATCCTTCGAAAGCTCTTGTCTTGGAGCGGTTATTCTCGGATTGTATGCCCTTGGGGAAATTGATTCCTTCGCCGTCGTGTCAGATATGGTTGGCAGTACACATAAACATACGCCGAACGAGGAACATGTGAAAATCTATCAAGAATTAATGAGTATTTTCCTTTCCGTATCACGCAGTTTAGAAAAAGAATATAGCATGATTGCTGATTTTCAACGCAAGCGCTTAGAACATCAGGAATCGTAAAGAGATGCGAACGAATTTGAATAGCCTTCAAATCTCGTTCGTTTTTTCTAGGTTCCTTTTGCCACAAAAATGGTGCGCTATGATACAATACAGAGGACATTAGCACACTTACATAAGGGGGACGTACACTTGAAAAAGCTAGCTGCTGTAGATCAAGAAGTTTTTTCTGCTATCCAGGACGAATTAGGTCGTCAACGCAATAAAATTGAATTGATTGCATCTGAGAACTTTGTAAGCGAGGCGGTTATGGAAGCGCAAGGTTCGGTTTTAACGAACAAATATGCGGAAGGATACCCTAACAAACGGTATTACGGAGGCTGCGAATACGTAGATGTTGTTGAAGATTTAGCGAGAGATCGTGCGAAACAATTATTTGGTGCTGAACACGCGAACGTACAACCACACTCTGGTGCGCAAGCGAACATGGCTGTTTATTTTTCTGTGTTAACACCAGGTGATACTGTGCTCGGTATGAACCTGTCACACGGTGGACACTTAACACACGGAAGCCCGGTTAACTTTTCTGGTGAATTGTATAACTTTGTAGAATATGGTGTAGATGAAAAAGAACATCGCATTGATTATGAAGATGTTCGTCAAAAAGCGATTGAGCATAAGCCGAAGCTGATCGTTGCCGGTGCAAGTGCGTATCCGCGCAGCATTGATTTTAAGAAGTTTCGTGAAATTGCAGACGAAGTTGGCGCTTACTTAATGGTTGATATGGCGCACATCGCTGGTCTTGTTGCTGCTGGTGTTCATGAAAGCCCTGTGCCTCATGCTCATTTTGTGACGACGACGACGCACAAAACGTTGCGTGGTCCTCGTGGTGGGATGATTCTTTGCACAGAGGAATTTGCGAAAAAAATAGACAAGTCGATTTTCCCTGGCATTCAAGGTGGGCCGTTAATGCACGTTATTGGCGCAAAAGCTGTTGCCTTCGGTGAAGCACTACGTGATGATTTCAAAGCGTATGCACAGCAAATCGTTGATAATGCACAACGTCTCGCTGCCTCACTAGAGAAAGAAGGGATGACCCTTGTTTCTGGTGGTACGGATAATCATTTAATTTTAATTGATGTGAAGAAACTTGGTATTACAGGTAAAGTAGCAGAAAAGGCATTAGATGATATCGGTATTACCGTGAATAAAAATACGATACCATTTGATACAGAAAGCCCGTTTGTTACGAGCGGTATTCGTATTGGAACAGCAGCTGTAACAACTCGTGGCTTCGGTTTAGAAGATATGGATGAAATCGCAGCGTTAATCGCGCTCGTATTAAAAAATCCAGAAGAAGAAGCCTCTTTGAAAGAAGCGAGTGAGCGTGTAGCGGCACTAGCAGGCAAATTCAAATTGTACGAATAACCCCTATTTTCGAAAAGCTGTCCACGTTGCTGGGCAGCTTTTTTTTTAGAACAGCTCTGTTCAAACAATCTTCAATTGATAATCCATTGAAACTTGTATACTCTTAATAGGAATATAGGAGAAGGATTTCAAAATCAATGAGGTGAGAGAATGGCGAATAAATCAAACAAAAAGAAAGCAAAAAGTTATGTAAAAAGTAACAAAGGAGCGTCATCGAATTGGGTGTTCTGGCTTATTGGCTTGCTTGTGGTGGGCATTGTCGTTGTCATCGTGTTTGGTAACATTGGTAAAGACGATCCGAAGAAAGTAACCTCTATCAGCTATGACAATCAACCTTACATAGGAAGTAAAGATGCAAAGGTGAGTGTACTCGAATTCGGAGACTATAAATGTCCCGTTTGTAAAAACTTTAATAACGATTTTGTTCCTAAAATTGAAAAAGACTTCGTTGATACAGGAAAAATTAAGTTTTATTTTATTAACTATCCGTTTATTAATATTGATTCAAAGCGCTCTGCTCAATTTGCTGAAACGGTCTATAAAGAGCTTGGTAACGATACATTTTGGAAGTTCCATAAATTGTTGTACAGCAAACAGCCGGACGATGAGAAATATGAGAAGCAAGATATTTTCACAGAAGATTTCCTTGTGAAAACGTTAGGTGAAGTTGCTTCAAAAGACGGAGTTGCTAAAGTTGCTAAAGCGTTTAAACAAGAAGTTTTTGCAGATGCTATAAAAAAAGATGATGCCCTTGTTGGAAAACTAGGAGTAAAAGCTACGCCAACATTATTTATTAACGGTAAGGAATTTACGGGCGGCACGTATGATGCATTGAAAAAACAAATTAACAATGCTGAGAAAGAAAAGAAAGATGAGTAAGTCGCTTCTACTGGCGTGGGTGACCGCTTGTATTGCCATGATTAGTTCTCTTTATATGAGTGAAGTGCTGGAGTATATTCCATGCACGTTATGCTGGTACCAACGCATTCTTATGTATCCACTAGCGATTATTTTAGGTGTTGCCTTTTATAAGCAAGATCTTCGTGTAACTGGATATGCGCTGCCACTATCGCTTTTAGGGATTCTTATTTCAGGCTATCATATTGCGTTGCAAAAGGTCCCAGCATTGAAAGAATTAGAAGCTTGTAAGGCGGGGGTACCGTGTTCGCAAGACTACTTAAATTGGTTTGGGTTTATCACAATTCCAATGCTTTCTTTCATAGCGTTTGTCATAATTACCGTTTGTCTCTTTTTTATGAAAAAACAGGTAAGTCGTTAATTTGCAAATGGTAGTTATTTAACCTTGAATCGTGACCGCTTTTTCTGTAAAATGCACAAGAGGTTAAAACGTAAAGGGGATTAAGCCACCCCCACTTTAAAGGAGATGTAGCAGGATGGGTAATGTTTTTGTTCTGGATCATCCATTGATACAGCATAAGTTAACGCACATTCGTGACGTAAACACAGGTACGAAAGAATTTAGACAATTAGTCGATGAAGTTGCAGGGCTCATGGCGTTTGAAATCACGCGTGATCTTCCACTAGAAGAGATCCAAGTGAAAACACCAGTTGCAGAGGCAACATTAAAAGTAATCGCAGGGAAAAAGCTTGGACTCGTACCAATTCTTCGTGCTGGTCTTGGCATGGTAGACGGAATCATTAAAATGATTCCAGCTGCAAAAATCGGACATGTTGGTTTATACCGCGATCCGGAGACGTTAAAGCCGGTTGAATACTATGTTAAGTTACCAACGGACGTAGAAGAGCGTGACTTTATTGTGATCGATCCAATGCTTGCAACAGGTGGTTCTGCTTCTGCTGCCATCACATCCATCAAAAACCGTGGCGCTAAAAACATTAAGTTAATGTGTTTAGTGGCGGCACCAGAAGGCGTAGAAGTTTTACAAAAAGATCATCCGGATGTAGATATTTACTTGGCTGCTCTTGATGAAAAACTTGACGACCACGGCTACATCGTACCAGGTCTAGGCGATGCCGGTGACCGACTGTTCGGTACAAAATAATGATAAAAGCTGTTCCCTACAAGCGGGAGCAGCTTTTTTTATGTATGTAGGAAACGTTAATCCAATTCCTCGATCCATGCGTCTAATAGCGTTTGGGTACCTCGGTGTTTAATGTAAACATTGAGGTTTTTTTCATGAAGGTTTTTAACGAGTGTAAACGTAAAGGTGTCGATGAGCGTACCGTCATTATTACTGCGCTGTGTGTCGTATTGCGCGTCATATATGCGCCAGGTTGGATAGCGTTCAGAGACGCGTTTGGCAGCTACCTTATGCCATTTACTAGGTGCATGTGGTTTTGTGTACGACTTCACCTGGTGTGGTGTGGTGTTGATGCTTAGCATCGTACCGATGATAATAATTAAAGCAATGAAGAAGATGATGGCTGTTTTAAAATGCTTCAAGTGAGATGCCTCCAGTCGGTGTTAGCTTCGTCACTTAAAGGGTGTGTTGTTTTGGAGAAATTTATACCAAAATTTCCAATAGCGTTCGTTGGTAATTTTAAAAATTTCCTAAATAACATCTGGTATTGGCGAAGATTTACAATGAATAAAATTGGAAAAAAACAAGCCATAAAATGTAAAAATTAAGGAAATATCTTTATGAGAAAGCTATATTATAGCGCATTTGATACTTTATGTATTAATTGTGACAAATTTTCCACAAATTATAGTCGTTTTCCTGCTGAATGCCGTTGACACTCCATCTTGCTCTATTGTATTCTTATCAAGGGAATATGGTAAGGTTTTCATAATAGAATTTTCCTAAAAGAGAATTATGAATGACTTTATTATATTTTTGGAAGGAGTCCAAACATGACTACTGGAAAAAGACCATTTCGAGCAATGGCGTTAATGTCAAGTATTCTATCAGTACTTGTTGGCGGTATTTTAATCGGTCTTTTTGGCGGTATGTGGCTGGACGGCCTTGCGGGGACAAACCCTTTGTTCCTCATTATCGGATTATTTGCAGGGCTTGGAGTCGGCGTATATGCCATGATTCACATATTATCCACTTATTCAGGAGACGAAAGCAAATGACCGAGTACACCATGACCTTTAGAAGATACATAAAGTACACCATCTTTATGCTCTCTTTTTTTGTCCTCGGATACGGAGTTACATCCTATAAATCCATTTTCCTCGGTTTAACATTCGGCACCTTGTTCAGTCTGTACAATCTTTGGAGTATGTACAGCAAGATTGAACGGCTTGGACAGGCAATCACTACCAAGCAAAAGGTCAAGACGATGGGCTCTTTATCCAGACTTCTCATGGGCGGCCTAGCGGTTTTAATCGCGATGAGGTACCCGCATCTATTCAATTTATTAAGTGTGGTAATAGGGTTAATGACAATCTATATTATCATGTTAATAGATTCACTATCTCAAACTATTCGTATTTCAAAGGAAAAGAGGTGAACACAGGTGGAGCACAAAGCACCAATCTATACGTGGATGGGGATTGATTTTGACCTATCGATTGTTTTAATGACAACCGTTTCATCCATTATTGTTTTCCTACTTGCAGTACTAGCTACACGCTCATTAGCAATGAAACCAACTGGCATGCAGAACTTTATGGAGTGGGCTGTAGATTTTGTTAAAGGAATTATTAACAGCACGATGGACTGGAAGACGGGCGGACGCTTTTTAACATTAGGACTGACGCTCATTATGTACATTTTCGTATCCAATATGCTCGGGCTACCTTTTGCCATTGCCTACGGACACGAATTGTGGTGGAAATCACCAACAGCCGATCCATCCATTACACTAACGTTAGCGGTTATGGTTGTAGCATTAACCCATTATTATGGGGTGAAAATGAAAGGCGGCAAAAAATATGCAGCTGATTATTTCAAACCAATGTGGTTCTTGTTCCCACTTAAGATTATTGAGGAATTCGCTAACACACTAACACTCGGTCTTCGTCTTTACGGTAACATTTATGCTGGTGAGATCTTGCTCGGTCTTCTCGTAGGACTGTCGCATCAAGGGATTTTCGCAGGCGTGCTCGGAATTATTCCGCTCGTCGTATGGCAAGGGTTTTCCGTATTCGTTGGCTCAATCCAAGCATTTATCTTTACGATGTTAACAATGGTTTATCTCTCTCACAAAGTGAGTGACGACCATTAATTAATATATTCTTGTAGCTGGTCACCCAGCCGGCGCAAAAAAATACAAAAAATTTTCGGGGATTAGAAGGGAGTATTCAGAAATGAATCTTATTGCAGCAGCAATTGCAATCGGTCTAGCAGCACTAGGTGCAGGTATTGGTAACGGTCTTATCGTAGGACGTACAGTAGAAGGTATCGCTCGTCAACCAGAATTAAAGAGCACGCTTCAAACAACAATGTTTATCGGGGTTGCATTAGTAGAGGCACTTCCAATCATTGGTGTCGTTATCGCGTTCATCGTATTGAACAAGTAACATTTTTTAAAAGATCTAGAATAATGGCGGAGTCTGTTTCAACTAATGAAACGTATCTTCGCCATTCCTTATGTATGACCTACTGAAGGGAGGAAATTCTGTGCAATCCTTAGTACTAGCTAGTGCCTTTCCAATAGGCAATATTTTATTCCAGCTATTAGCGTTCCTAATTTTACTTGTGTTACTTCGCAAGTTCGCATGGGGTCCGCTAATGGGCATCATGAAAGAACGCCAGAATTTTATTACAAATGAAATTGAAGCAGCAGAGAAGAACCGTAAAGAGTCAGAGGCTCAACTCGCTCTTCAAGTTGCAGAATTGAAACAAGCACGAGAAGAAGCAAGAATGATCATCGAAAACGCGAAAAAGCAAGGTGAAGCGCAAGGTGAAGCAATCATTCAAGCCTCTCGTAAAGAAGCAGAGCGCGTGAAAGAAGAAGCGCTTGCTGATATCGCAAGCGAAAAAGACAAAGCAGTGGCAACTCTCCGTAGTGAGGTCGCTTCTCTATCTGTAATGATCGCTTCTAAAGTGATCGCGAAGGAATTGGACGAGCGTAGCCAAGAGAAGTTAATCCACGATTATCTTCAAGAGGCAGGCGAATCGAAATGAGCAAGGATGTAACTGTAATCGCTAAACGTTACGCAACAGCACTTTATGAAGTAGCTACGGAAGCTGAGTTGCTAGCTTTTGAAGAAGAGCTTCGTGTCGTAAAAGAAGTGATGATGAACAACACTGAATTGCAAAAGATTTTAACGCATCCAAAGATTTCTTCTGCACAAAAAAAGCAACTCGTACAAGACAGCATGGGCACTGCCATTTCGAAGCCTGTTCTTAATACGTTGTTTCTTTTAATCGATCGCAACCGTTCTAGCTTAATTGCTGAAATGGCTGATCAATTTATTCAATTAGCAAACGATACGCGTGGTGTAGCCGAAGCTGTTGTAACATCTGTTCGTCTTTTATCAGAAGATGAGAAGGCGAAGCTTGCAGCAACATTTGCACAAAAAGTCGGCAAAAAGCAGTTACGCATTGAAAATAAGATTGATCCATCACTCATTGGTGGAATAAAGATCCGCATTAAAAACACCATTTTTGATGGTAGCATTAGCGGAAAATTAGAACGCATGGAGCGTCAATTAGCCACGGTATAGGCTAAAAAGATAGGGGTGAAATTCATGAGCATTAAAGCTGAAGAAATTAGCGCTTTAATTAAAAAACAGATTGAAAACTATCAGTCAGATATCGAAGTAAACGATGTCGGTACCGTTATTCAAATCGGGGACGGAATTGCCCGTGCGCATGGATTGGATAATGTTATGGCCGGTGAGCTTGTTGAATTTTCTAACGGTGTAATGGGTATGGCCCAAAACCTTGAAGAAAACAACGTCGGGATTATCATCCTTGGACCTTACCAAGACATTCGTGAAGGTGATGAAGTAAAGCGTACAGGACGTATTATGGAAGTTCCTGTAGGTCCTGAACTTCTCGGTCGCGTCGTGAATCCACTTGGTTTGCCACTTGATGGTAAAGGACCAATTGACACGAAAAAGACTCGTCCAATCGAGCAAAAAGCACCTGGCGTAATGGCACGTAAGTCTGTACACGAGCCACTTCAAACAGGTATTAAAGCGATCGATGCCCTCGTACCAATTGGTCGTGGACAACGTGAGCTTATTATCGGTGACCGTCAAACAGGTAAAACAGCGGTAGCAATCGATACAATTATCAACCAAAAAGATCAAGATATGATTTGTATTTACGTAGCGATTGGTCAAAAAGAATCTACGGTTGCAGGTGTGGTAGAAACACTTCGCGAGCATGGTGCTCTTGACTACACAATCGTTGTAACAGCAAGTGCTTCTCAACCAGCACCACTTCTCTTCTTAGCGCCATATGCAGGTGTATCGATGGCTGAAGAATTTATGTGGGATGGCAAGCACGTCTTGATCATCTATGATGATCTATCGAAGCAAGCAGCAGCTTATCGTGAGCTTTCCTTGCTACTTCGTCGCCCTCCAGGCCGTGAAGCTTACCCAGGGGACGTGTTCTACCTTCACTCACGCCTTCTAGAGCGCGCAGCGAAGTTAAATGATGAGCTTGGCGGTGGTTCAATTACAGCCCTTCCGTTCATCGAAACACAAGCGAGTGACGTATCTGCGTACATTCCGACGAACGTAATTTCGATTACGGACGGCCAAATCTTCTTACAATCAGATCTATTCTTCTCAGGGGTACGACCTGCAATTAACGCTGGTATTTCTGTATCTCGTGTAGGGGGATCTGCGCAAATTAAAGCGATGAGCAAAGTATCAGGTACACTTCGTCTGGATCTTGCTTCATTCCGTGAGCTTGAAGCATTTGCACAGTTCGGATCTGACCTTGATAAAGCAACACAAGCGAAACTAAACCGTGGTGCGCGTACTGTTGAAATCTTGAAACAAGGACTTCATAAGCCACTTCGTGTTGAACTTCAAGTAGCGAGTCTTTTTGCGCTTACTCGTGGTTATATTGATGATGTTGCCGTTGAAGATGTAACACGTTTTGAAGAAGAGCTACATGCTCATATGGAAGTGAACGCGAAAGATGTTCTTAACCAAATCAAAACGACTGGCAAACTTCCAGAAGGCAGCGAACTAGACGACGCGATCAAAGCGTTCAAAAAAGTTTTCGCTTAAAGATACTAGTTTACAATAACAACGTAAGCGAAGTCCGGTCGAGATAACCGGCTTCGTCTTCTATAAAATACTTCACTGTAAGGCATGAGTGCCTTGCAACCAGCTTCCATCAAAGGTGGTGAATACGAGTGGCATTACGAGACATTAAAGATAAAATTGACGCAACGAAAAAGACGATGCAGATTACAAAAGCAATGGAAATGGTATCAGCAGCTGCTTTGAACCGTGCCGAACAAAACGCTAAGAAATTTGTTCCGTATATGAACAAAATTCAAGAGGTTGTGGGAAGCATCGCTTCAGGAAGCAAGAGTGCTCGCCATCCAATGCTCATCAGTCGTCCAGTGAAAAAGACAGGTTACTTTGTGATCACGGCAGACCGCGGATTAGCAGGTGCCTATAACTCAAACGTATTGCGCCATGTTCTTCGCACGATTAAAGAGCGTCATACGTCTGAACAAGAATATGCGTTAATCGTTGTCGGGAAAGTCGGCTTGAACTTCTTTAAAAGCCGTAATATGACGGTACTTGATAGCATTACAGGATTGGCAGATCAACCATCTTTCACAGAGATTAAGGCGATTGCTGCCAAAGCTGTTGGTTTATATGCAGACGGAACGTTTGATGAATTATACATGTACTACAATCACTTTGTGAGTGCCATCCAATCAGATTTGACAGAAAAGAAAGTTCTTCCTCTATCAGATCTAGCTAGTCAAGAAGCGACGAAAGCAAGCGCTTCTTACGAGTATGAGCCTTCCGAAGAAGAAATTCTTGAAGAGCTTCTTCCACAATATGCGGAAAGTCTTATATACGGTGCCCTATTGGATGCAAAAGCGGCTGAGCATGCTTCTCGTATGACAGCGATGAAAAATGCAACGGACAATGCCGGTGAACTTATTGATGAATATACGCTTACGTATAACCGTGAACGTCAAGCGGCAATTACACAAGAGATTACCGAAATTGTTGGTGGCGTAGCTGCACTCGAATAGATTAACGCCTTTAAAATAGGCATAGCAGGCACACTTTGTGCCAGAAGTTAGGAGGGGAAACGATGAATAAAGGTTATATTACTCAAATTCTAGGACCGGTTGTTGACGTAAAGTTTGACGGCAGTCTTCCGGACCTTTTGAATGCATTGAAAGTAGAAGCTGAAGGCGTTCACTTAACTCTAGAAGTTGCCCTTCACCTCGGAGACAACACCGTTCGTACAATCGCAATGGACTCTACAGACGGTCTTGTACGTAACATGCCGGTTGTTGATACAGGTCGTCCTATTTCTGTTCCTGTAGGGGATGCAACACTTGGACGCGTATTTAACGTACTTGGAGAAGAAATCGACCTTGGAGAGCCAGTAGCTGCTGAGGTTCGCCGTGACCCGATTCACCGTGGTGCGCCAACATTTGAAAACTTAACAACACGTACTGAAATTCTTGAAACAGGAATTAAAGTTGTTGATTTGATTGCTCCTTACGTAAAAGGTGGTAAGATTGGTCTTTTCGGTGGTGCGGGTGTAGGTAAAACGGTACTAATCCAAGAATTGATCAATAACATCGCTCAAGAGCATGGCGGTATTTCCGTATTTGCTGGTGTTGGTGAGCGTACGCGTGAAGGAAATGACCTTTACCACGAAATGAGCGATTCTGGCGTTATTAAGAAAACAGCAATGGTATTCGGACAAATGAACGAGCCGCCTGGTGCGCGTGCACGTGTTGCCTTGTCAGGTCTTACAATGGCGGAATACTTCCGTGATGAAGAAGGACAAGACGTACTATTCTTCGTTGATAACATTTTCCGTTTCACACAAGCAGGTTCTGAAGTATCTGCCCTTTTAGGCCGTATGCCTTCAGCGGTAGGTTACCAACCAACGCTTGCTACAGAAATGGGTCAATTGCAAGAGCGTATCACGTCTACGAAAAAAGGTTCTGTAACATCGATTCAAGCGATTTACGTACCTGCCGATGACTATACGGATCCAGCTCCTGCTACAGCGTTCGCTCACTTGGATGCAACAACGAACCTTGAGCGTAAATTGACAGCGATGGGCATTTATCCAGCGGTAGATCCATTAGCATCTACTTCTCGTGCGCTTTCTCCAGAAGTTGTTGGAGAAGAGCATTACGGAATTGCTCGTCAAGTACAACAAACGCTACAACGCTACAAAGAGCTTCAAGATATCATCGCAATCCTCGGGATGGATGAGCTTTCAGAAGAAGATAAATTGGTTGTACACCGTGCGCGTCGTATCCAATTCTTCCTTTCTCAAAACTTCCACGTGGCTGAGCAGTTCACTGGTCAAAAAGGTTCTTACGTGCCAGTTAAAGAAACGATTCGAGGATTCAAAGAAATCCTTGATGGTAAGCACGATGACCTGCCAGAAGATGCATTCCGTCTTGTAGGTTCGATTGACGAAGTGATTGAAAAAGCAAAGACAATGGTCTAAACCTACAAGGGGGTAAGACGAAATGAAAATGTTAGAAGTAAGTGTAGTCACCCCTGATGGTCCTGTGTTTGAGGGAACGGCGAATATGGTCAGCGCAAAAGCGAAAAGCGGAGAGCTCGGCGTTATGCCTGGACACGTTCCGTTAGTTGCTCCTTTAACTATCAATGCCATTCGTGTGCATGAAGGTAGTAAAACACATTATGTGGCCGTTAGCGGTGGATTTATCGAAATTCGGCCTGAAAAAGTGACCGTGTTGGCTCAAGCAGCTGAGCTAGCTAGCGACATTGAAGTCGACCGTGCCCGCGCAGCGAAAGAGCGCGCCGAGCAACGTCTAGCAAGCAACCAAAGCGATCTTGATCGTAAACGAGCAGAACTCGCTTTGAAACGTGCTACCAACCGTCTCGAAATCGCAAGCCGTAAATAGAATTGCAAAAAACCTTTTTAGCTCCATGCATGGGGCTAAAAAGGTTTTTTTGTTGAGATGGATCAGTGTTAGTCTTTAAGGCATTTTGTCGAAGGTGAAGACAGCTCCCTCGTCTGACCTACCTATCGCGAAATTTTAAAAATCACTAGTATTTTTCTCCTTTTTAGGGAATAGGTACATTGATATGCTTTTTAGCAAAATACTTTACATAATGAACTTTAAAATACTCGCTGAAATTTTGCATAAAGTATGGTTAAATAAAGACAAAGCTGTGTGTGGAGGACGTTTTAACTATGAGTTTTCATAACCAAACTGTATTACCTGCTGTTCGAAAATGGAAAGAGCTTGAGCACCTGCTAAGTGACCGTCGCTATGAGTATATTGTCATATTAGATAGTCATATTGCTCAGTTAAAGGATATGGTGAAGATTGCTGGACAAGCAGGTAAGAAAGTGTTTGTTCATGCTGATCTAATTAACGGGCTAAAGGCAGATGAATATGCAGCTGAGTTTATCTGTCAGGAAATTAAGCCAGCAGGTATTATATCAACACGTTCGAACGTTATTATGACCGCTAAGAAAAAAGGTGTTATTGCCATTCAACGCTTATTTTTACTAGACTCAATTGCGCTAGAGACGAGTTATAAGATCATTTTAAAGACCAAGCCTGATTTCATAGAAGTTTTGCCAGGATTAATGCCGAATATTATTGAAGAAGTGCACGCGAAGACTGGGATTCCTGTCTTTGCAGGAGGGTTAATTCGCACAAAAGAAGATGTTAAAATGGCGCTTGGCGCAGGTGCGGTAGCGGTTACAACGTCGGATAAAGAACTGTGGTAAGTAGATGTCTACTTTTACCACACAGGATTTCGTTGACAGCGTTTTCAGCATATGTTTAAATAAAAACTAAGTTAATACTTTGGACGGAGAAATGGAGACCAGCGCAAACCCTTACATAATACGAAGTAAGGACTTTTGTAGCTGGTCTTTTTTCTCATGATTGCCAATATCTATAGAATGAGGCAGGAATACATTTGTTTTTATGGAATTTTCTATAATGATGCTGCCGATAAAGAAAAAAGGAGTGTGTCGAACGGTGAATATGTACGTTGCAGAATTGGTCGGAACAATGATTTTAATTATTTTCGGGGGAGGCGTAGTTGCAAACGTAAGTCTGAAAAAGTCGAAAGCTGAAGGTGGCGGTTGGATTGTAGTTGCATTAGCATGGGGATTAGCTGTTACAATGGGTGTTTACGCAGTAGGTAAATTTAGCGGTGCTCATTTAAATCCAGCAGTAACACTTGGAATGGCTGCCATCGGTAATTTCGAATGGTATAAAGTACCAGGTTATATTGCAGCACAAATTGGTGGTGGTATTTTAGGTGGAGTCGTTGTATACTTTACATTTTTACCACACTGGGCAGAAACAGAAGATCAAGCAACAAAACTTGGCGTATTTTCGACAGATCCTGCCATTGCACATACATTAGGGAACATTTTAAGTGAGTTTATTGGAACCGCTGTCCTCTTAGTAGGATTATTAACAATTGGAGCGAATCATTTTGCAGATGGCTTAAATCCATTAATTGTTGGTTTCCTTATCGTTGCAATCGGATTATCATTGGGAGGACCAACAGGTTATGCCATTAATCCAGCTCGTGACTTAGGACCAAGAATTGCGCATTTCATTCTACCGATCAAAGGTAAAGGTGGATCTAACTGGAAGTATGCATGGATTCCAATCGTTGGACCGATCTTTGGAGGCATATTCGGTGCCCTCTTTTACAAAGCAGTATTTCTAAAAGAAGTGACGACGTTCTTCTATGTATGGATTGTTGCTTCTATCTTGTTATTTGTAGTTGCTCATTTTGCAGGTTCAAAAGGAACACAACCTGTTAAACACGGCGAAAAAATCAAAAACTAATTCCGTTGTTTAGTGAAAAGGAGAGAGAAAAATGGAGAAAAAATACGTATTATCACTTGATCAAGGAACAACAAGCTCACGTGCTATTCTTTTTAACAAAGAAGGCGAAGTAGTTTCAGTTGCTCAAAAAGAATTCACACAGCATTTTCCGAAACCAGGCTGGGTTGAACATAACGCTCAAGAAATTTGGGGAAGTGTACTTGCAGTTGTCGCTCAAGTGCTAGAAGGTACCAATACTTCTCCAAAGGAAATTGCAGCGATTGGTATTACGAACCAACGTGAAACGGCTGTCGTTTGGGACAAGAATACAGGGAAACCGGTATACAATGCGATCGTTTGGCAATCTCGCCAAACAGCAGGAATATGTGAAGAGTTAAAGGAACAAGGTCATTCTGACATGTTCCGTGAAAAGACGGGCTTACTTATTGATGCGTACTTCTCTGGTACAAAAGTAAAATGGATTTTAGATAACGTCGAAGGTGCTCGTGAAAAAGCAGAAAATGGCGATCTTCTATTCGGTACCATTGATACATGGTTGCTTTGGAAAATGACGGGCGGTCAAGCGCACGTAACGGATTATTCCAATGCTTCTCGTACGCTCATGTATAACATTTATGACTTGCAATGGGACGATGAACTTCTGGATGTTCTTGGTGTGCCAAAGTCGATGCTACCAGAAGTTAAATCATCTTCTGAAGTTTACGGTCATACAATTGACTATCACTTCTTTGGCGAAAGCATTCCGATTGCTGGTATTGCCGGTGACCAACAAGCTGCGCTCTTTGGTCAAGCGTGTTTTGAAACAGGCATGGCAAAAAACACATATGGCACAGGTTGCTTTATGCTCATGAACACAGGTGATAAAGCAGTACGTTCAGAGCACGGATTGTTAACGACGATTGCTTGGGGCATTGATGGTAAAGTTGAATATGCACTCGAAGGAAGTATTTTCGTAGCAGGTTCTGCTATTCAGTGGCTACGTGATGGCTTAGAGCTCATTCGCTCAGCACCTGAAAGCGAAGAGCTTGCTCAACGTGTGACATCATCTGATGGTGTGTATGTTGTACCAGCCTTCGTTGGACTTGGCACGCCATATTGGGATAGTGAAGCACGCGGAGCTGTATTCGGCTTAACGCGCGGTACGAAAAAAGATCACTTCGTTCGTGCGACGCTTGAGTCACTAGCGTATCAAACACGTGACGTATTAACGGCAATGGAAGCAGATTCTGGCATTGAATTGAAAAAATTACGTGTCGACGGTGGCGCAGTAAAAAACAATTTCTTAATGCAATTCCAATCAGACATTCTAGGCGTGCCAGTTGAACGCCCAGAAATTAACGAAACAACAGCGCTTGGTGCTGCTTATTTAGCAGGATTAGCGACAGGCTTCTGGAGCGGTCGCGATGCAATCGCTAATAAGTGGAAAGTAGAAAAAGATTTTGAAATGGATATGGAAGAAGAAGAGCGCGAAGGATTATATAAAGGCTGGAAAAAAGCTGTCGAAGCCGCACGCGTTTTCAAATAAAAGGTAATTAAATCCATTGAAGCAGAACGATTGCATTCTAACGCATAAGCTGTTATTATAAAGGCAAGTTAATAACGGTCGGAGTTATGGAGAGACCACAGTACCCTAAATTGAGATTTAGGCGTATTGTGGTCTCTCTTTTTTTACTTCCACCGCAAAATATATGCTTTATTTTTTACACTTAGGGAAATATAACTAAAGGAAAAGAAGAAGGAGTGGCGTGATATGGGTCAAATATTTTCAAGTAATAAACGTGAACAATACATTCAAGATATGAAAAACAGTGATTTGGATCTTCTTGTAATTGGTGGCGGAGTAACCGGTGCAGGGATTCTTTTAGATGCAAGCACTCGTGGTATGAAAGCTGCTGTTCTTGAGATGCAAGATTTCGCGGGCGGAACGTCTAGCCGTTCAACAAAACTCGTTCATGGTGGTCTTCGTTATTTGAAACAATTCGAAGTAGGCCTAGTAGCAGAGGTTGGTAAAGAACGCGCGATCGTTTATGAAAATGCGCCACACGTAACAACACCTGAATGGATGCTATTGCCATTTTATAAAAAAGGAACGTTCGGTAAGTTCTCAACTTCTATCGGCTTAAAAGTATATGATTTCCTTGCTGGTGTAAAACGCAGTGAGCGTCGTACGATGTTCGATCGTCAGACAACATTAGATCGTGAACCATTATTGAAAAAGCAAGATCTTCTTGGTGGTGGCTATTACGTAGAATATAAAACAGACGATGCGCGCCTAACGCTAGAAAATATGAAAGAAGCAGTGAGCCGTGGCGGAAAAGCTGTTAACTACATTAAAGTTGTTGACTTTATTTATGATAACAACGGTAAAATCCTTGGTGTAAAAGCTGTTGATACGATTTCTGGTAAAGAACATGAAATTCATGCGAAGAAAATTGTTAACGCAGCAGGACCTTGGGTAGATGAGCTTCGCGATATCGATAAATCGAAAAAAGGCAAAAGAATTCACCATACTAAAGGGATTCACGTTGTCATTGACCAAAAAGATTTCCCATTGCGTCAAGCGGTATACTTTGATACGCCAGACGGTCGCATGGTGTTCGCGATTCCACGTGACGGTAAAGCATACGTTGGAACGACGGATACAGATTATAAAGGTGATTTGAAAAATCCTCGTGTAACGAAAGAAGACTTGGATTACGTTATTAAAAGTATTAACTTTATGTTCCCAGAAGTAGATATTACAGAAGAACAAGTTGAATCAACATGGTGTGGACTGCGTCCATTGATTCATGAAGATGGAAAAGATCCTTCTGAAATTTCTCGTAAGGATGAAGTATTCTTCTCTCCATCTGGTCTTATTACGATTGCTGGTGGTAAATTAACTGGTTACCGTAAAATGGCTGAGAAAATTTCAAACATCGTAGCGGAACATCTTGAAAAAGAAATCGGTATTAAATACGATTCTAGCAACACAAAACACCTAATTCTTTCTGGTGGTAATGTTGGTGGAAGCAGCCAATTCCCTGACTATATTCGTACAAAAACAACTGAAGGTATGAAACATGGTCTTACGAAAGAACAAGCAGAACAACTCGTAAGAAAATATGGTTCAAACGTTGATCAATTGTTTGCGATTGTCGATCAAGGAAAAGAAGAAGCACAAGCTAACGGCTTAGCGCTTGATGTGTATGCGACGCTTGTCTACACTATGGATGAAGAAATGGCAACAACACCATCTGATTACTTTATCCGTCGTACGAGCGCAATGTACTTTAACATTGGCTATGTTTACGAGTGGAAAGAAAAAGTCATCGCATTTATGGCAAAATACCTTAACTGGACACCAGAAGAAACAAAAGAACACACAGAGGAATTAGAACGCCAAATTAGCTATAGCACAGAATTTATTTAAGCAAATTTATAAAAAAAGAGTGCTCACACGAAACCTTTCAGCATAGTCTTGAGAGGTGGGTGTGGAGCACTCTTTTTTTGTGAGTTCATTTCTTAAGAACTAGTTCATACATACTATTTTTGAGAAATAAGAAAATATTTACAAAAAATAATTGAAATATTTCTGTAATCGTTGTAACCTTAATGTAACATAAGACGTCTAAATGTATGTGTGCTCGCAACACACCGAAATACTTAATCAAATGGAGGAATGGGAATTATGAAAAAAATGATTGCAGCTTCTATTTTGTCGGTATCTCTTATTGGGGGAGTTGTAGCGCCAACAACCTTTGCAAGTAATGACGTAAAACAAAGCAAACAAACGTATGGCGCCGACCAAGCGTTAGCGGAAAGCATGAAGAACCTAGGTAAAAAGTTTAAAATGGGTGGCCAATCTCCAGCAGGTTTTGATGCAAGCGGCTTCGTTCGTTACGCGTATAAAAAAGGAGCAAAGCTTACTCTTCCGCGCACAATTGCTACACAATATAAAGCAGGGAAATTCGTGAAACTAACCGCTATGAAAAAAGGCGATGTTGTTTTCTTTGATCTAGTAGGCAAGAAAAAACCAACCTTTGTTGGTATTTACGCAGGGGATGGAAAAGTCGTTGCGGCAACGATGAAAGGTGTTCGTACATTTACGATGAAATCAGGTTATTGGAAAAATAAAGCGATCGCAGCTAAACGCTTCGTTAAATAGATCATAAAGCAAGCCGAGAAGCCTGCATGAGTAAGAGATGCAGGCTTTACTACATATTTTAAATTGGAGGAATCACAAATGAAAAAAGTAATCGTCGCATCAATCGTATCTCTCTCACTATTAAGTGGCGCATTTGCACCATCAGCTTTAGCAGCGAAAAACACGCCAAGCTATACGACTGAAAAAGGAGCAGACAAAGCACTAGCCGTTGCTATGAGCAACATCGGCAAAAAGTATCAACATGGTGGCATGTCGCCTACAGGCTTTGACGCAAGTGGATTGCTTGCCTTTGCCTATAAAAAAGGGGCTAAACTAACGATTCCGCGAACAATCGCGAAGCAATATAAGACAGGTAAGGTCGTTGTAGACAAGCATATGAAAAAAGGAGACATGGTCTTTTTTGATCTTGAAGGAAAGAAAAAGCCAACTTTTGTCGGGTTGTATGCTGGGAAAGGGAAAGTCATTGCTGCAACGATGAAAGGTGTTCGTACATTTACGATAAAAGCAGGCTATTGGAAAGATAAAGTGCTTACTGTTAAGCGATTAGCCAAATAAATTCGGCTCGCTAGTGACATTTATCACAGCTAAAAAATAATGCAAAAGAGTGATTGAAATTAATCTGTAAACATTGTAATATAAATGTAATGTTAACATGATGTTATCAAGTATACTTTCATAATTTGCTAGACACATAACTGGAGGAATTTTATCATGAAAAAAATCATTGCAGCATCTGTCGTATCCGCATCTCTATTAGGAGGCGTTCTCGTACCTGCAGCACAAGCAGCTCAGACTACAACACCTGTCGTACCAACAACGGTTGACGCTCAAAAAGTAACACCGCAAAAATACACAACAACAAAAGGTGCTGAACAAGCGCTCGAAGTGGCACTAAAAAATATCGGCAAACCATTTAAAGATGGTGGTACTTCACCAAAAGGCTTCGACGCAAGTGGTCTTGTAAATTACGCATTCAAACAAGGAGCGAAGTTAGATATTCCTCGCTCTGTAGCAACGCAATTTAAAGCAGGCGTAGCGGTGAAAGATCAAAAATGGAAAAAAGGTGACGTTGTCTTTTTTGACCTAACAGGAAAGAAAGCACCATCATTCGTAGGATTGTATGATGGAAAAGGACAAGTTGTTGCCGCAACTACAAAAGGCGTTAAACTTTTCAGCATTACAACGGGTTATTGGAAAGACAAAGTATTCGCTGTGAAGCGCTTTGTTAAATAAAATAAGCAACATAAGAAAGGACCGAGCGTTAATGCTCGGTTCTTTTTGTTACTGTAAAAGAGAGGAGTGGGCTAAATAAGGACGGGAATAGGTGCGTTCTAGCTGCTGTAACGCAACAATAACGTCTAAGGCTGCTCCTTCAAGCTTCGTAAAGGTATCGGGAAGCGTACTGCATGCTTGCAAAGCCATAAAGAACGTTTCTTTTTCCGAAGCGGTTGCCTCTTTTTTAAAATAGCCCCACATATGTTCTGCCGTGGTGACAAACCCTTTTTTCGTATAAGGCTTATTTGTAAGAACATCAATTTCAGCTAGAATTTCTAGGTATTCTTTCTCTGTCCCTGCTTCTCGAAAGCGATCGCGTATGGTCGTATAGAACTGATACCCTTTTGCCATAATTTCATATTTATGGTGTGCCCAATGATTTTCTGCTTGTTTTTTAGTTATCATGTTAATCACTCCTTAAAAAAATGATCGAAGTTATATCTCAATTGTTTTGATCTATGGTACTCTTGTAGTAGTTTTGATTTTAAAAGAATTAGGAGGAAAATTCATGTTTAATGAACGAGAAGCGTTGCATTACCGATTGCAGCAAATGGAGGAAGAAAAACGTTCCTTTTTGAAAGAGCAACAAAAAGAACGTAATGAAATTTACGACCGTCTAAGAGAATTAGACCGCTCGGACGTTTCCTCCCTTCAAGGTGGAGCGCTAGCGTTTCCTAAAGCAACTACTGAGACTGCAGATGAACCAATTCAAGAGGAACGTATAGAGAGAAAAGCAACAAGTACGCGTCGTTCTCCTAGAAAAAAAGTATCCATTACGATCCCAAAAGCAATCGAAAGTGTATTAAAGGAGAGCGGAGAAGCGCTTAACATTAAGCAAATTCGTGCTCGCCTAGATGAAACATATGGCATGAATGTCAATAACCTTTCCACTGTTCTTTGGAAAGTTAGAAAAGAGTCGCCTCTAATTGATAATCCTGAACGCGGAAAGTATACGTACAATCATTCAAGAGCGGCTGTGAATGAAGTAGCAGCAACTGAAGAAGTTCAAGAAGAGAACTAGGTACGTTCGGCGCCTCAAGCATGAGGCGTTTTTTTGTCGTTTTTTATCATTATAGCGCTATAGTTGTCGAAGAAATAAAACACATTCTATCCATCAAAATGAAACATACACTAACGATAACGGACGAACAGGAGCATGTCGACACAAATGTTAGAATTTGCTATAATAAAAAAAGATTACATAATGTTAAAAAGATTCTGATGATTACAGGAGGTCACAGATGGATTTAACGAATGTATATCAAAACAATTATTTAGTCGTTGTTATTTTTTTATTGCTTGGCATACTCTTGCCAGTCGGCGCGTTAACAGCAGGACGATTGCTGCGCCCGTACAAACCAAGAAAGGAGAAATATACAACGTATGAAAGCGGCATTGAACCCTTTCATCAAAGCTGGATTCAGTTTAATGTGCGTTATTATTTATTTGCACTTCTTTTTGTTATATTCGATGTGGAAACCGTCTTTTTATATCCGTGGGCTGTAGCGTATGACAAGCTTGGGATGTTTGCTCTTATTGAGATGACGGTTTTTATTGTTATGTTAGCATTTGGTCTTCTTTATGCTTGGAGAAAGAAGGTGCTGAAATGGATTTAACGTTACAAAATATTTCTCCCGATGTAAAAGCAGAGCTTGATCGCAATATTTTCATGACAACGTTAGAACAAATAAAAGCGTGGGCACGAAGTAACTCCCTATGGCCAATGACGTTTGGCTTAGCATGTTGTGCCATTGAGATGATGGGTACCGGCTCATCTCATTATGATCTAGATCGCTTTGGCAGTATTTTTCGTACGTCGCCTCGGCAGTCGGATGTCATGATTGTATCAGGTACCGTTACGAAAAAAATGGCCCCCGTTTTAAAGCGTTTGTATGAGCAAATGCCAGAACCGAAATGGGTGATTGCCATGGGCTCTTGTGCAACCGCTGGAGGTCCGTATATTAAGTCATATGCCGTTGTCAAAGGTGTTGACCAAATCGTGCCCGTTGATGTCTATATTCCAGGCTGTCCGCCTAATCCAGCCGCGCTGATTTATGGCATTAATAAGCTACAAGGGAAAATCCGTAGCGAGGCCAAAACCGGAAAGAAGGTGATGTAACGTGAGTGATCAGCGAGACGACGAAGCATCCCTTCAAGAACGGAAAGCCAAGGCCGCCGCTGCCGCGAAGGCAAAAGCCGCCGCACAAGGCAAAATGGCCGCGAAAGAAACTGAATCAGGCAGTGCCGCGACACCAGAAGAAAAAGCGCTCGCTGTCGCAAAAGCCAAGGCCGCCGCTGCCGCGAAGGCAAAAGCTGCCGCACAAGCCAAAATGGCGGCGAAAGAAGAAACTGAATCAGGCAGTACCGCGACACCAGAAGAAAAAGCGCTCGCTG
>NZ_AKKV01000042.1 GCF_000269865.1 Fictibacillus macauensis ZFHKF-1 | reverse complement strand
ATATTTCGACCTGAAATTTTCATATTGTTTTTTTAACACAAGGTCATTTCTAAAGCTTCCACCATTCTCCACTAAGAATGCATGATGTTCTTCGTATGCTTCGGATCCCCAGAACTACTGATTTTCTTGGTAAATTCCTTTTGCCACTTGTACTTAAAAAGTCGAGAAAGGTATAGCCTCTCAAGGGTTCATTGAAAACTTTACCTTGTATTAATAGATATCTAATCTTTGACAACAAAAACTTATAAAATCACCTTCATTTATATCTCCTGGTAACAAATTGTTATCCAATTCTAATAATAGTTCACCTAATTTCACTTTTTCATATTGCTTATCAATTAATTTCCCTATTAATCTATAGGCAAAATAGTCATCTAATTTTCCAATAAAATACTCTGACTTTTCAGCTTTCACAAGATTTGAGACATTTAAACAATAAATTGGCTCTATTAATTCACTTTCTTTCAAGTAATTTAATGGTTGTGCAAGACATATTATTTCAAGTTCTCCATCTGTTACAACTACTTCAGCTTCTAAAGCTTCTTGTGAAATCCAATTTATTTTTTTATTTCCAACATATCCACCTACAAATTGATTAACTTAAAAAAAGATGACTCTGGAACAATATCGGAATCACCTTTTAACTGCCTAGATCTTTTATTAAACTGTCTATTTTTAAGGATACAGTTCATAATGCCCGACAGGGTGTATTTCTCTAGATCATCGTTTATTGACAATTCCTCACAGTCTCATCGCAAACGTGAAAAATCATTTATATGTTTTTCCTTATTAATTCTATACTAATTCTGTCCACTTTTATTTCAACATACCTATTAAACAACTCTGGATAATCAAACAAATACTCATCTTAATCGGTAAAAACGTTCCTCATCCACTGAATTCCCATATAATAGTCCTCTTAGATTATATTTAAACCAGTACGATGTATTTCTTTCTTCATCCCTGGAATTTCACGAATAAATAAGCCATCTAAAATCGCATATCCAATTAATACAGGATATGTTTTTCTTACTTCAATTTTATAAGGACAACTAGAAGAAAACCCTGTGTTGTCACTTCTTATTCAATATGTGGATCTAATCTCTTAACAGGATAAATCCTCACTTTCTACTCTATTACCCCATTTCATGTTGAGCAGAATCAATAGTCTTTTATAACAACGATGTTAGATGCTTTAACTATTCTTGCTAAAGAGATAAATTGTTGTTAACATTAATTTACTTAAATGTAAATTAAAATGAGGTGTAACGAATGACGATTGCTGAGAAACTTCAAAATTTCGTGTTAAGCGGCAAAGACCACCTACCATTTTCCGGTTCGATTTTAGTGCAAGAAGGACAAAACACTCATTATAAAGAAGGTTTTGGTTATGCCAACAGAAGTGAAAAGCTACAGATTACTCCCTCTACAAAATTCGGGATGGCATCTGGATGTAAAATATTTACCTCTCTGTCTATTAGTCAATTAGTTCAGGCAGGAAGATTAAGCTTTAATACGCGTTTGAAAGATGTTTTAATAGCGCCCTTCCCTCACTTCCATCCCGACATCACCATCCATCAGTTATTAACACATACTTCCGGTATCCCGGATTATTTTGATGAAGAAATAATGGATGATTTTGAAGAACTGTGGAAACAAGTACCTATGTATTCCATTAAAACACCGAAAGATTTTTTACCCATGTTTCAACAGGAAAAGATGAAGTTTACTCCTGGCAGTTCATTTGCTTATAACAATGCAGGTTATATATTACTGGGTTTAGTTGTTGAAGAAATAAGTGGACAAGCTTTCCCTGAGTATGTACAGAAACATATTTTTAATGTTTGTGAGATGACGGATTCTGGCTACTATCGCATGGATCAACTCCCAGAGCATACTGCATTAGGATATATAGATAATGTGGAGATGGATACATGGAAAACTAACATATATTCCGTACCAATCATTGGCGGATCAGATGGAGGAGCATTTACATCTGTAATCGATTTAGTAAAGTTTTGGGATGGACTCATGAACGGAAAGCTGCTGAACAAAACGTTTCTTGATCAGATATTATGTCCTCACGTTGAAAGTGGAGAAGAAATGGCTTACGGTTATGGTATTTGGATATCAAAAGAAAAAGGCGAGATCAGTAAGTATTTACTTTTTGGTTATGATCCAGGAGTTAGAATGCACTCTTCATTTCATGTAAAAACGAAAATTCAAACACATATTTTATCTAATATCGAGCAAAGTGTATATCCTATTGGATCCTATGTAGATGAATTGTTTGCTGATATAAAAGCACATCAGAATTTATGAGCATGGAGAAAAAATAGTAATACTATACAACCAGATTGATGAACGCTGTTCGTCATTCTGGATTTTTATATAAAGTATCTTGATCGTTCTTTTATCGTTTGCCCCTTATACTGAAAATTCCCTTGTGCCCAGAATTGGATTGCCCGTAGCTAACTAAATCTCGCTCTCTCTATTTTCAAAAATTCATCAAATCTATACAATAAATCTTCTTTCGTACTAGGAACTTCTGAAGGCATATAATTAATAAAACTCAACATTTCTTCTGGGTAGTGATGATTTCCATAAAACTCTGCAATTTTATTTAATAATTCATGACCTTCTTTACATTCTTCTTTTAATACAGATAAATAAACAAATCTGAGCTTTCTATTCTCATATACCAATATTTCACAATATTCATCTGATTGGGGAAAATAATTAGTTTTTATTTCTAACAACACTCTATTTAAATCTTCACTACATACTCCCCATGCAAGTTCATTAACCATCCCACTTTCATCATACCGTTTCATCAACTCTACCGCATAATCAGAAATAACGTCTTTACTAAAATAATTTTCTTGGACACCTACAAAGATAGTTTTCCAATCATACTCAATATTTCTATTTTTTAAATCTTTTAAATTCATAGGATCTACCTCCTACTGCTTTTTTACACTATTCATTTCACTAGCCCACAATCGTTAGCCACTTACCAGTCCGTTAGCGATAATGCTTAAATTTTTGCACTACGATCATATCCACCACTCTGTAATGTCCCTTTGATACATCTCAAGAATTTGAATGAGACCTTTGAAGATTAGAAGGAATCCACTGAATGGCTATCGAAATGTATTAAGAAATATATTTCGTAATTTGTAGTGAAGACAGATTCATGAAGGTATAGGTGTATTAATGAATATAAATACATTATGGACTTCACGGGTTCAAGAATTTTATAGAAAGATTTTCGGATACTATTCAATCATCGGTGCGAATGTTATTTATTTTTTGCTGATTATTAGTAGTGTCTTTATTTATTATTTACATCTATTTCTTCAATGGATCCCTCCACAAATTCCTGTTGAAGCAATCTTGTCACTATTTATTACTTTAATTTTATTACCTGCAAAAGTTCGTACCTTTATTAAAAGGGCAGACATCGTCTTTTTATTAGCATTAGAATGGAAATTACAATCATACTTTATTAGATCAATTGTCTATAGCTTTGTTATTGATGCTATTAAATTGCTTAGTATCGTTATCATCTTTATATCACTATTTTTACAAGTAGCTACTATACATCTTTTTGTACTTATTTTCATAGTGGGAATTGTTTTTTATAATATTCTTATGAAGTGGACTGAACAATGGCTAGAAAACCATGTACAATACATTTTCCATAGATTAATTCGAGTTTTTTCACTATATTTCATGTGTTATTTTGCGCTTATAAGTGAGTGGATTTTTGGGCTTATCTTAATGGGTTTATGTTTCATTTTTTTAATGTATTTTATAGGTAAAAAAAGAACCGTGAATTGGAACTGGCTAATATCTGAAGAAGAAAGCGCCTTACTACGAAACTATAAATTTATTAATAATTTCATGGATGTCCCTAATCTTAGACGTTCGTTTCGTAATAGACGCTTGCTCGCTATGATTGTCAAAAGGTGCATTCCATATAGTCAGAGTAGTACATTCTTATATTTATACTCGCTTTTATTTGTTAGATATAATGATTACTTCTACCTTTATTTAAGACTCACTGTGATTGGAATATTTGTTAATGTTGTAATACCAACAAGTGGGTGGTTTTTTACTTTTCTAATTATACTTGCTACTGGATTTCAAATTCTCCCTCTGCAACATGAAATTAAACAAAGTGTATTACTTAATCCTATTTCTACATCACAAATGAATAAATCCTTTTTGAAGGTAATCTTGGTAATATTATATGCACAATTTTTTATCCTATATAGCGTTCGGCTCATTCATCCTTCTACAGCTACTATATACTACCTTGCAATTGGCATTTTATTTGTTTATCTCTATGTAAATTTCTTTGTATCAAAGAGAGTCAATGTCTCAAGAAGCGCAATTAAAGAATAGCCTAATCCAATTAACAGTACTTGGGCAGCATAACTGAGGACGTAATAATTAATACTTCCCTTAATTTCATCCTTTATACTGTATTCTCAACGAGCAAGCTGGAAATCGCTCAAATCACTATTCCTTAGAAGTCTCGGGGCTTTTTCAAGTAAGCTTTCAGTTGCTTCTGCATCTCTTTCAACACGAGTTGTTCAAGTCCCGACTATGTAAATAGTTTTCAGTTTCATGTTCCAAATCCATATTCCTGCCACAAGTCTATTATTTCTTTTGGAACAAGGTTTTTATATTTTTCTATTATTTCGTTAGGAGCCTTCCTGTTTTCCTTAAAATCATATAATATTTCTTCCATAGATACATCTCCTTACATCTCCTTGGTGTGTCAGTTTTACAATTCTATATCTCCATCGGGAACCCATTGAAGAATCAATGCCTTTTTGCCCCATTCCACCAATTTCAATGGATTTTCCACCTTCAAATAGCATTGTCTGATATAGTTGCAGAATTTTAAGTCTAATGGAAATACATTGGATGAAGAAGAAAAAATGCTTAAAAATGCCTGAATACCCAAGCAACACTTCATCATCCATATTAAAGCTCTCTTAATATTTTATCAGCTCTTAATCTATCAATAAAATCATCTAACGCTTCTTCCTCATCCGCTGCTGTAGCTATTGCACCAGCAATCATAGCTCCTGTTCCACCAGCTATTTTTAAATTTTTAATAGGCGCAGCTATATAAATATTCTGCATTTTCGAGCCATTTTCTTAAAATGAACGTCGCTTGCTTGTCTTGGAGCACTTCTTCTGAGAGGAAATTTTGAATCATTCATGGTATGTTAATCTTGGTCACTTTCTCTATGTGGCTTACGTAATTTACATTGTACTTTTCACTTCATTCTTTTAATACATTAATGCTATACTAAAGCAACTCCACTCCCAATTGTTTATAAAATTTCAATTTTATTTTCTCTTCTTCACCCACGATTATTACCATAGCTTTGTCATATCTTTTTATACGTGTTACATTATTAAATTCACCTGTAAACACTATATAATCCTTAAATGTAATGCTTAGACTACTTGTTTGTTGATATACATCTAAAGTTAAATTCACCTTGAAATTCTGGTCATCTTTGTAAATATACATTAATAAACCATCATCTATATTGCCTGTAATACTCACCGGTTCACTCTCAAAAAGTTCTAACAGATCGTATTCGTCATATTTTATAAACATCCGTATTCACCCTATTATTTATTATTTCGGCATTACGATCACATCGCCTGCTCCCACGTTGTGATGTCTTTTTTTCGGTGATTGCAGCTGAGTCTTATTTCGTCAAAATGCCTATGCATCATAACAATTGGAGACCTCTATGATGGTATACTTTTGAATAACACTAACCTTTATTCTGCTGAAGAATTATAATCCACCTCTACATTTTTTAGTCCTTCTATTACTTTATTTATTCTTCTCGATAAGTCTTTTATTTCTTCTAGTGTTAACTCATCTTCCGCTTCTTGTGGATTAAACATGTTTAGTCTCTGTGTTATACCTTCAATACGACCAACAAAAACTTTCTCATGGCCAATCGCAATCTCTCCAATAGCAATATCAGCAATAACATCTTCTATCTTACCCAAGCGATCAAATTCATCCGCTAGTACGGCTAGGGCATACCTATACCCCTGTCTTCTTCTAACAACTCTTCATATGTCTCTTGAATTGCATCAAATAATTCATTATATTCCCAGTATTTCATTAGTCTTCTCCTCCAAAAAATTGTGTTTAAGGATTAATTTTATTTCCATTGTTGTGTATAACTTCTAATTCAATATTTTTATACTTAGCTGCAAATTCTGCTATAACTTTACTGCAACTGTCGCAGGTATCCAATTCTGTAAATAGCTTAATTTTCCCAGTAGCTTGTGTATTCTCTCCCAGCCTAGAAGCAACCGCTTTTTTATTTCTCCCTTTCGTTAGCTTGAGAGCAATTTCAAGCCGTTGATATTGGTCTAATAACTCCATTAAGCCATTCGCCAAATAGTCGTTTGGGTCTTTCTTATGGATACTGTACATGGGCTGTTCAATACTTTTAATATCACAGCCTTATTTCTTCAATACAATCTCGCCTATTCATCGTACTTGTCACCCTATCCGAACATTAAAACCAAACTCCATGAAGGTACTACCTTCATGAGTTCTGAATTTCATGAAAGCATTGTTTAAGTTGCTCACATATCTTTCTTTTTTACCAGCTATATGTGTTTGTATGTTATCATTCTCGTGTGAAAATATAAATCAAGTAGTTAGGGTGGTTGTATTATTTAATCGTCACCGCATCCAATCTCGTAAATTTGCTAACCATCATGGGCCTTCATGAGCTCTCAATTCTCAAACAAATATCAATTAAAGTAAAACCTTGAAAGGCTTTAGCCAATCAAGGTCTATGTTTAAAGTAACAATTTTATTTTTGACTATCCCTTTTCCACACACTTTGTCCATCAGTTAAAAAAACTGCACTTGGTGGATCATCATAGAGAGAAATTTCAACCAATGAACTTTTTTGTTGTTTCAACCAATTATATACACTCCCTTCGTTACTAGAAGGCTGGGATAGTATATGATTTACTTGAAATGCAGTTGCATAATATTCTGCGTACTTAGGGTCATCATCATCTAATCCATTGTCTGTCTCAAAAAATGTGTCTGTTTTGCCTACAATTTTCAATCCACTGTTCCACTCTATTATGATTTCTACACCTTCATACTCTATTAATATTTTAAATAAAGAATCTGCTTCCATAGACATCCTCTTTCTTATTTTATTCTGATGGTTTTTCTGGTACTATATGAGCACCATCTTTTCCATAGTGTACCATTCCTCTATTAGTCTCTATATATTGTCCAGTCACAGTGTCATAGTAATTACCTATTGGCTCACCAAAGTCCACTCTCTCTTTATTTTTGGTAACAGTGGCTCCTCTCCCAGCAAACTTATCAAGCAATTCTTGTGCTGTTTTATTATCGCCATAGAAAATACTTTTGTTTTTTCCATTTGCTATTTCTTGTTTGTAATTTGGAGTATTAGGAATATGTTTCTCTTGAGCACCTGGCTTTACTTTAACTGGGAATCCATTAACTTCTCTATAAGGTCCGATAGGTACTGAATTCTTTCCATAAGAAGGTACATCTTTAATGAATCTTTGACACAACAAAGATCGAAGGAATTCCTTTGTTGTCTAGATGAGGAACACGTTTAAAATATGTATCTCGCATCTCTACAACATTTTTCAAAAGTGATTTGTGCGTTTCAAGAGCTTCTTTTATCTGATCATGTAGTTCATCATAATCATTTTTTTTTGATCTATAGTTCCACAGATCCATAATACATTCAGCACTCCATTCTTATCAGTATCAGTAGCGCTTATTACTTGTAAAATTAAAATATGAATATCACAAGCGTGCTAAATCCATAAAAACGATTTATTTCATCACAATACCATTGCAGTAATCCACCATTTTATGGTACCTCATCTATGAAAATGTTCAATAAGGAAGAAGAACTATTAGACGAATGTATCTCTCTGAAAAAATGGTAAAATTATCATATAACCCCACAAAAAAAAGCCCTCATTCGAGGACTCTCCCTTTATCCAACCGGCTTTGGCTGAACAATTTTATAATAATCAACATACCAGTCAACAAATGCTTGCAGACCATCGGCTATCGAGGTTTTCGGCTGAAAGCCTACTGCTTGCTGCAGTTTGGTTACGTCAGCGTAGGTAGCGGGGACGTCTCCTGGCTTGATCGGTTCGAAGTTTTTTAAAAACGTAACGGGGTGACCGAGCGTGTTGCTTAAAGCGCTTTCGAGTGTTTCGATAAAGGTCATGAGTTTTTCTGGTTGGTTGTTACCGATATTATAGACGGCGTGCGGCACATCTGCGGCATTGCCCGGGCAATGATGCACCAGTCGCTCCATCCCTTCTACGATATCATCTATATAAGTGAAGTCACGGTAAAGATCATGCTCGAAATCACCATTGTTATAAATGGCAATTGCCTCGGACGCAAAGTATTTCTGAACAAATTGGAAATACGCCATGTCAGGTCTACCCATCGGTCCATATACGGTGAAAAAGCGCAGGCCGCTCGTTGGCACGTCATACAGGTGGCTGTACGTGTGCGCCATGAGCTCGTTTGACTTTTTCGTTGCCGCATAGAGAGAGACCGGATGATCAACCGGATCGTCTTCTGAAAATGGCACTTTCTGATTGGCTCCATAGACAGAGCTTGAAGACGCATACAGTAAATGCGCAACCTTGTAGCGACGGCATGCCTCCAGCACATGAAAAAAGCCCATCATATTGCTACTCATATAGTCGTGTGGATTTGTAATCGAATACCGCACCCCAGCCTGGGCCGCCAAGTGAACGACAACGTCAGGTTTATACGCTTCAAATAGCGTCATGAGCGCTTCTTCATCGCAAAGATCTTGCTTTGTAAACGTGAAATTCTCATAGCTTTGGAGCTTGGCAAGGCGGTCATGCTTTAACTGCACATCATAATACGCATTCAAACTATCAAGGCCAATGACGCGATGACCTTGCGCGAGCAATCGCGCACTAAAGTAATAGCCAATAAAGCCCGCTGCTCCTGTGACAAGGTAACACGCATTAGGTGGTATGAAGGACGAATTCACGTGTGCCACCCTCCTTTTGGTTCAAGCGTTGCACGGGCTGGCGGCCAATCGAATGGTACTCGACGCCTGCTTTTCTCATGTCAGCTATATCAAATAAGTTTCGCCCATCGTACAGAAGCGGCGTCCACATTTTTTCGGTAAAAATAGCAGGCGACAGCGCGCGGAACTCGTCCCATTCGGTGAAAATAAAGCAAACGTTTGCTCCGTCAAGCGCTTCTTTACTAGAGCTCGCATACGTCATCGTGCCGTTGCCATGCGCTCCCGCAGGATACAATTTTGCGAAATTGTCCATGCCAACTGGATCATAGGCAACGACGTTTGCACCTTGTTCGAGCAGAAGCGGTACATTCACAAGCGAAGCCGCTTCACGCAAGTCATCTGTTCCTGGTTTAAATGTTAAACCGAGCACAGCAATTTTTAGCCCATTCAGCGTAATGTGACGCTCACTTGCTTTTTTATACAGCATCGTTTTTTGCGCATCATTCACATCAATTGCCGCACGTACGGTGCGTAGCTCATAGCCATTTTGACCTGCTAAATAGGCAAGCGCTTTCGTATCCTTTGGAAAACAAGAACCCCCAAAGCCAATTCCTGCATTTAAAAACTTACTGCCAATGCGCGGATCATAGCTCATGCCGCGCGCTACATCTGAAATGTCAGCGCCAACAAGCTCACATAAATTCGCAATGTCATTCATATAGGAAATCTTTAATGCTAAGAAATCATTGGACGCATATTTAATCATCTCTGCCGAACGACGGTTCACAGACACGATGGGCAAGTCAAACGGCTCATAAATGGACGTTAATAACGCGCGCGCCCACTCGCTTTCCGTACCGATAATAATGCGCTCCGCGTACAGCGTATCATGCACGGCAGAGCCTTGTGCTAGAAATTCAGGATTTGAAGCTACCTCTACCTTTACATCACGCACTAAAAAGTCTTGAATGAACTGCTCTACTTTATCATTTGTCCCAACAGGAACCGTTGATTTCACGACGACTAAGCAATCATTTTCAATACTTTCTGCAATTTGGCGGGCGACGGTAGCGATGTGGGTTAAGTTTGCTGAGCCATCGGGTTTTTCCGGCGTTCCAACGCCAATAAAAATAGCGTCTGCATCCTTATACGCGGACTGATAATCAGTTGTATACTGAATGCGTCCCTCATCATAATTTTTTTGCATTAACTGCTGCAACCCTGCTTCATAGATCGGCGAAATACCTTGACGCATCTGCGCCACTTTTTGTTCATCAATATCTACACACGTTACCTGATGTCCCATTTCCGCAAAGCAAACACCGGCAACAAGTCCAACATAACCTGTTCCAGCAACCGCTAACTTATAATGATGATTATCCATGCCCCACACGTTCCTTTTCTCCATTTCTTGTAACTTCCTATTTAATATGCATTTCCTCTTGTTGTAAAAGCGCCGTCATTAGTGTACGTAATGGCTCACGTAACGCTTGGTCACGCAGCGCAAATTCGAGCGTCGTTTCAATAAACCCTAACTTTTCTCCAACATCATAGCGTCGGCCTTCAAAATCATAGGCAAATACACGTTGATACGTATTCAATTTTTGAATAGCATCTGTTAGCTGAATCTCCCCACCAGCACCTGTCTCTTGTTGATCTAAATAGTGAAAGATTTCTGGTGTTAATACGTAACGACCCATGATTGCTAAATTAGAGGGAGCCGTTCCAGTCGGTGGTTTTTCAATAAATTGCTCCACACCATGTAATCGACCAATTTGAAACGATGGAGCCACAATTCCGTAGCGATTCGTTTCTTGTTCCGGCACTGTTTGCACGCCAATGACCGAGGAACCTATTTCCTCATATTGCTCAATGAGCTGCTGCAAACAAGGCTTCTCTGCCTGTACAATATCATCGCCTAGGAGTACTGCAAACGGCTCATCACCGATAAATTTACGCGCACACCATACTGCATGTCCAAGTCCCTTTGGCTCCTTTTGACGAATATAGTGAATATCAGCCATTTTCGAAGAACGCTGTACTTTTGTAAGCAGTTCCATTTTTCCTTTTTCAAATAAGTTTTGCTCAAGCTCAAAGGCATGATCAAAATGATCTTCAATCGCTCTTTTCCCTTTACCAGTAACGATAATAATATCTTCAATTCCTGAAGCAATTGCTTCTTCCACTATGTATTGAATCGTTGGCTTATCAACAATGGGCAGCATTTCCTTTGGCATGGCCTTTGTTGCTGGCAAAAAGCGTGTTCCAAGCCCCGCTGCTGGAATAATGGCTTTACGTACTTTTTTCATCCTGTTCTCTCCTTTTAAAACCATCTTTTCTTCCATTCTAGTTCGTCTTGAACATGGAGCGATTTTCCGTCCATAAGTAGTCTTGTATTTCGTTCCAAGGCATGACGCATCTCACGTCCTAGCTTTTTTTCTATTTCTTCATACGCCCCCCGTAAATGAAAAGACCGCAGCGAAACATTATGAGCATCGGAAGCTATAAAGTGTGCACATTTATTTTTTAATAATTTATAAGAAAAAGACTTAACATTTCTGCCAAACTTACCGATAATACTACTAGCCGTTAGCTGAACATAGGCACCTTCATTCAGTAGCGCCACTAGCTGGGCTGGCTTCTCTTTAAAGGTCATGTTGCGCTCGGGATGAGCAATAACGGGTGTAATACCAAGTAATGTACATTCATACATCATTGCTGCCGCATAGGCAGGAACTTCCCCACTCGCAAACTCAATTAATACGTAACGCCCTTCATTACGATACGTTAGCAACCGCCCTGCTTTTAAATCCTCAATGAGCTCTTTATACATACGTATTTCCTGACCTGGATGCACAACAAGCGGGATTTTTTGCCGTTGCAATGCCTCATTTAATTCCATCGTTGCCGTAAGAATGGTTTCTTTCTCCACCTGATAACGCCCATCATAATGTGGGGTAGCCACTAGGTCTGTAATTCCTTCGTTTACCGCTATGGACGCCATCTCCAAACTTTCCGATAATGACGTAGCACCATCGTCTACACCAGGCAATATATGACTATGTATATCAATCATGTTCATGCGCCTAACCCTTCTTCTCTACATTCCATACCATCAAACTATGCTATTAGTACCATTATTTATTTTCTATCGAGTATTATAGCACAAAAATTTGGAATATCTATTCATATTTTAGATTTATATGTAATTTATTACGTATTATTGGATTAGTAACCAAACTTTTCTCATGGAGGTTAGTAGCTTAGTAGGTATATAGTTATACCTTTTTGCAATTTAAAGTGAAGATAATTCAACAGAAGTGAAGATTTTAAGAAAAAAAAACAAGCGCATGTAGCACTTGTTCCTTTATCTAGCCATTGTATTCGACATCTTTTTTCGATTGATTCGTTTCAGAAGAGCAAAAACGAGGATAATCCCAATAGAGTCAATCACGATATCATACAGTCGTCCATCTCGACCGAAATAAAGTTGAAAAATCTCTGTAAAAATCGCAAAAGCAACCGATATGAAAAACGAGCGAACATGTCGCTTCAGCCACCAAAAAACGAGTAAATCAAAGAGACCAAAGCCAACTAAATGCCCCAGTTTTACAATGACAAAGTCGGGATGAATGGTCGTTAAATCATTCATGTTTAACATGGCGGCATAATCAGGCGATGCGTTCCAAACAAAACCAACTCGTTCACCACTTAACAACTCTTCTAAATCATCTGTAAATGTATTTAAACACAAAAATAAGCCCCAGCTTAGGACCAGTAAAAATTTAAAAAATTTCATATGGCTCTCTCTTTCTGCATATGCTATAAACTTCCTCTCATTCTATCATGACCATAAAAAAAAGCCACTGCAATGAGCGGCTTATGTTGATTACTAATTATTGTGCAGCAAGTTCTTTACGCATTTTTCGATAGTGCTTTTCGCAATATCCTTTGCAAAGGTGAGGTGATTCACAGCCCTCGACTTGGCATACTTTACGGACTTTCGTTGTGAGTGGATCGCCGTGACGCGCCCACCGTTTGTAATGCATGTGACAAAGACCTCTGCCAGCAACAGGTTTTTCACAGTCCTCGATCATGCATATTTTCATGCTCCATCCCTCTCTTTGTCTAATCAGTTGTAAAGACATTATATAGCAAAGTCGTTTAAAAGTGTTAACAATTTTAATAGACAATCAGTTTACCATAATCATCAATAATCTGTCTTTATGTGGGATACTGTCCTGCGTTACTGTATGTAGGAAGGACTCGCGCTAAAACGAGCCAGCTTTGTCTTACTTTTTTGCTAGGTGCTTTTCCTTCAAGTAGCCTACCTTCTTCGCTAACGATGTAAAAGAAGAGGAAGAATAGGTGATGAAGACCGGTGTATTTACCTTTACTTGATTATACAAGGATTTTTCAATGTCTTCATTGTACATGCGAATACAACCACCAGATGCATAGGTGCCGATCGAGCTTTTTAAATTATTACCATGAATGGCATACACATTGCCAAGTCCTGCTTGCTCTCCACGCTGTGGAACAGCCAATCCTAGCCATCGTTTTCCAAGAGGATTATGTGGCGAACCACCCGCAATATTTTTAGAGAAATACGGACGATTGACAATTTTCTTTACAATCTTATACGTACCTTCTGGCGTTAAATCACGCGTTCTCCCCGTTGCCACTTTATAGACACGAACACGTTTTTGCTTGTGATAAAAAGCCAATTCATTCTTCTTTTTATTAATAATAATATAGTCGTCACTTTTCGTTGTTTTCTTCTCCACTGCTTGTGCACCAGGAGCCATTACAAACGAAAATAATAAAGTAGACAACACAATTAAGATGCATTTATTTAGTTGTTTCATAGCCTTACCAGATCTCCTCAAAACTGAATGTTAACATTCATATTTATATTAATATTACATTTGTGTTACAAAGCACACTAGCTATATTACTCCGATATTCGTCATTTGGCAATTGTTTTTTATAGGAAAAGAGCCTCATAGTTTTTGGAAACCACAAAAAAAGCAGTCGCGCGTTCACGAACTGCTTTTTACCACCTTTAGAACGGTAACTTTTTCTCAAAAGGAGAATAGGCTGTTACTTTTTGAAGAAAGTATTGGCCATTTTGATGGTGAATATAAGATAAATAATACGTACCATCATCCTGTAGCGCATTCATAAAAGCTGACTGTTGTGCTTGATAGACAGTGGGTGCTCCTGTTAGGACATCATGCGCTTCAAATGAGTGGGAATCGGCCCACCCTTTAAACGTTGCTTGTGTCGTTACGATCGTTGGACGTGTTTGCGAAGACCGGAGCAGATTGTAGGTCTCTGCATCAACAATGCCCGTTTCATTTAAATAAAATTTCTTTTGAAAGGCAGTTACCGCTTTTTTTGTAGAGACATCATAGCGCTTTGTTAGTTTAATAGGGTATCCGTGCTTTTGAAGATTTTGTTGGAGTTCTTTAATCATGGAACCGCGTTGACCGAGCGTTAGCGCTGTGAATTTTTTACCTTTTATATAGCCAATTTTTTTTGCTAATGCTGCAAAGGATTTATAGGAACGTGTGATATACACAGGTGTGTTGAGGAGGACTTTCGGATAAAGCGACTTTTCAATTTCACTGTTAAACATGCGAATACAGCCACTAGAAGCATATTTACCGATGGTACGAGGATTGTTATTGCCGTGAATGCCATAGACACTTCCCCAGCCTGCAGCTTTTCCTTTATTCGGGATGGAAATGCCAAGCCAGCGTTTACCAAGAGGATTTCTTGGATCACCACCGGGAATGTGCCCTTTATAATACGGCCGATTCACGAGCTTTTGCACAATCTTAAATTTCCCTTCAGGTGTGTAACTTTGTTTACGACCAGTAGCAACGGAATACACCCGCACGAGCTTTTTGTCTCGATAGTATGCCAATTTGTTGTAGGTTTTATTAATGATGATATAGTCGTCAGAAGCTTTTTTGTTGGCAGCTTCCACGCGTGGATGGAGGGTAACAGTACTCGTTACACTTGCAGATAACAGTAAAAGAGCAGTAACTTTCGAAACGAATTTCAATAAGATTCCTCCTTTAGTGATCTGTATATCTCATATCGTATCATCATTTTTTGTTAAAATATACTAAATTTTCAAAACATTTAGCGCACAAAAAAAGACGTGCTACCCTAAAATGAGCTACACGTCTTTTTCATGCTCCCTATTACAGCTTCTTTTTGCCTAGCAATCCTTGTTGCTCAAAAGCTGTTCGCAAAAGATCCGATACGAGTTGGCTTCCCCAACCACGCTTTCGTTTTGCGGCTTCACGCTCATATACTTGCAAAACATCTTGATCAATATAGATGCCTTTTAGTTTTTTGGAAAAACGATCGGCTTCTTCTAATGTGGCAAATGACGACGAAACCCCCGAAACGTCAATTGTGCCTTTTGTCCCCTCAAATTTCATATCGGGTTGCCCACTCCCTCTTTCACTGCAAAAACAGTTCTTCTTCCTTATAAGATTTCGTAGGCTTTTTCGTATTTTTGAGCCCATCGTTGGAATTTTTCCGAAAAAATATTTTTTTCTATTTATTCTTTCTCTACTAAGTTTTGGACCGCTTCTTTTTTCGGCATACCCGCTTGCGCACCGAGCTTTGTAGTGGAAAGCGCACCGGCTGCATTGCCAAACAAACACGCTTCTTTTAATGATTTCCCTTCACTTAATGCCGTTGCGAATGCTCCGTTAAATGTATCGCCTGCACCTGTCGTATCTTTTACTTCAACAGAGAAGGCTGGAACGCTCACCTCTTGGCCATCTTCATAGTAAATGAGACCTTCGCTTCCTTTTGTGACAATGACTTTTTCAAGAATCGCTTTTTTATCGCGACCTTCTACTAACAATTCTAGTTCATGCTCATTAGGTGTAAGATAGTCGACATTGGCTAATAATGCATCTGAGAGCTTTTGAATCGGCGCTGGATTTAAAATGACTTTTACATCATTTTCTTTCGCAATCTGAACCGCTTTCTCTACACTTTCGACAGGAATCTCTAGCTGTAGCAATACATAATCGCTATCCTTAATAGCATCCTTATGACGCTCCACAAAGTCAGGTGTCACCTGCTCATTCGCTCCCGGAACGACGATGATGCTATTGTCGCCTTGAGAAACAAGAATGGTCGCTGTGCCACTTGCTCCGTCTACTTCTTCCACAGCCGAAACATCAATCTTTTCTTTTTCTAACGTTCGCAAAAGATCCTTACCAAACGTATCATTCCCAACAGCACCGACCATCTTCACATCAGCACCTAGACGGGCAGCAGCCACCGCTTGATTGGCTCCTTTTCCGCCAGGATTACTTAGAAAATCTTGGCCAAGTAAGGTTTCACCCATTTTCGGAACTTTATTCGAAATTGTCACAAGATCCATATTAATACTGCCTACTACGGTAATTTTTGCTTTCAAGACGTACCATTCCTTTCTGTATTTACAGTATACGCTCTTTATTTTAACCTACGCAAAAAGGGAGCTTTCTGTAAAAAAAGTAGGCACATTGCTTTATTTTGTTATATTATAGGCTTAATGGTAGTTACTGTTTTTAACTTTCACAGAAAAGGTTGATGTCATTTGGAAAACAGTCGAACGACTCGTACGAAAAAAAAGCGCAGAGGCTTAAAAATTGTATTGCTCATTCTTGTCGTCTTCCTTGCGATTGGAGCAGGTGGCGTGTATTGGGTGTACAGCTCGCTAAAAGATACAGCGAGTGATATGCATGATCAAACGAGTTGGAAAGGTTCTGACAAGCGTAAAGAAGAGGTAAAAACCGGAAGTGGCCAGCCTTTTTCTGCCCTCATCTTAGGTGTTGATGAGCGTCAAGGCGATCGCGGTCGGTCCGATACGATGGTACTCGTTACCGTGAATCCGAAAAATAATAAAACCACTATGATGAGTATTCCGCGTGATACGCGCACTGAGATCGTCGGCAAAAACACAACCGATAAAATTAATCATGCGTATGCGTTCGGTGGCGTAAAAATGGCGATGAAATCTGTAGAAAATTTATTCGATATTCCAATCGATTATTTCGTAAAAGTGAATATGGAAAGCTTTCAAGGCATCGTCAATGAATTAGGCGGCGTTACCGTTAACAACGAGCGACTCGCTTTTAAATACGATGGCTACGATTTCCCGAAAGGTCAGCTGAACTTATCTGGAAAAGAAGCCCTCGCGTATACGCGTATGCGTAAAGAAGATCCAGAAGGAGACTTCGGTCGTAACGAGCGCCAGCGCCAAGTGATTACGGCAATTATTAATAAAGGAGCGAACGTCTCTTCTATTACAAAGCTCGGCGGCTTGCTGAACGTGCTCGGCTCTAACGTAAAAACAAACATGAGCTTCGATGAAATGAAAGATATTCAAGCAAACTATAAAGATGCGCGCAAAGACATTGAAACGATCAAAGTCCAAGGCGAAGGCAAAAAAATTAATAACATCTATTACTTAATCATCAAAGAAAAAGAAATTAACGCCATTAAAACAAAACTAAAACAGCAACTTGAGCTTAATTAATACCATGGCAAGCCATCCATCATTCGGATGGCTTTTTTCATTGAAGAAGATGTACTCTTTTCTTTTTAAAAAACCGGCCAACAATTCATTCTGCTCGATGAACAGAATACCATCCTTGCTTTTTGCACACTTTACTTTACATACAGCACGACAAAAGTGAAACCGATTGCCATACTTAATGATTTATTCGTAGCTTCACACGCCCGTGGCCAAGGATACGGTGAACGACTGTTTACTTACGCATTGCACTATGTAAAAGAAAACGGCTATGCCACAATGAGCTGGAAGACGGCACAAGATAACGAGACCGCTCAAGCGCTGTACGAAAAAATGGGTGGCGTCGATACAAATGCACAATGGAAGAACTATGAGATCACACTAAACTAGTTACAGAGATCATCTGTTTTAGAAATCATATATTTATCTTTACAAACGCACTTGTTACCCAGACTTCTTTTCACCAACTGATTAGAACGATGTCTACCTTCTTCTAACAAGCACGGAGCTTCACAAAAAAGCGTCCACCATTTTTCCTCCATAATGTTTGATGACGCCATCACGCAAAAGAAGCCATTCTTAGGAAACTGTTTACTGTTTCAGAGAGATTGTGACTGCTTTAGCTAAAATACTCCGACAAAGATAGTCCATTACTCCTCGCATTTTGCTAAATCCTTCTTTTTATCCGTAAAAAGAAGGACTTTTTTGTCGTTTTGTGGAATTTTTTAGAAAATATATTTAGATGTAGGGGTTGGCAGTATGGTGGTCATGAGAAGGTTACTCATTTCGTTTATTTTAGCCGTAATTGGTGTGGTGTTTTTAAGTGCCATTCCAATGGGTGTCGTAGGAACTTCGTTTCAATGGGGAGCTTATAGTGATGGAGTGTCACGCATTGCAGAAGCATTGATGCATCCAGGAGATCTTCAGACGGGTCAATATCCGTTGTTTCCAATGTTTTGGGGGCCGTTTTTCTACTCGCTTAAAGTGTTATTTGGGGCGCTAGCATTAGCAATACTCTTTGGATTTGTTTGTAGTATCCTACTCTCCCTTTTACCTGCGGGGGTTTATCGCGCTGTGAAAAGTATGCTCTTCTTCTTAGAATCTTTGCCAGATGTCCTCGTAGCGGTGACAGCACAATTAGTGATTATTATCGTGTATCAAAAAACAAATGTGCTCTTATTTGAGATTGCGCAATCGCCGATGGATGAGAATGGACCTTATATCATTCCCATTCTTTGTTTAAGTATTTTACCAACGTTGCTTTGTATTCGCATTTTATTGCATCAAATTGAAGATGAATGGCGCATGCCCTATATTGAAAGTGCACGTGGTAAAGGGATGGGCTCATTTTATATTTTAATTCATCATATTCTACCGAATACGATTCTTGCCTTTTTTCAGCATTCTAAAATGATTATTTGGTTTATGCTGTCTAATCTGGTTGTGCTAGAAGTCATTTTTGGCTTTAATGGCGTGATGACACTTGTAAAAGCAGCGAATAAGCCGGAAGTGTTCGCCATTGCTCTACTCCTTTTACTGCTTCCGATGTTTTGCTTTTTTGCGCTCGGATCGCTAGTCACGTACAAATGGCAAGCACTGCAGGAAACAGCCGCCACAACAGCAACGAGTGCGCCACCGTTCTCTTTGCGGTTAAAAAGTATCTTCCGCTATCTCTTTCGCCATCTAAAAGGATTGAAGAACCTGTGGTACGAACCGCTCTTTATAAGTGGTCTCTGTATCATTGTGGTTCTCTTAACATTAAGCTTGATTCATTACTTTGTTTATAACGACACCGTTCCACAAACGCTGCTCCTTTACTCTAGTAGCGGTGAACTGATCGGCAAAGGACCGTTTCCGCCGTCGCAGCAATTTTGGTTAGGTACCGATCAATTTGGCAACGATTTATTTTATAAAATTATATCGGGTGCAAAGTATACGCTCGGCTTAACATTAATTGTCAGCCTCCTGCGTATCGCCTTTTCTCTTGTTGGTGGCTATGGCTTTTCAATCCTACCAGCACGCACAAAAATATGGTTACGCAGCCTTGTAGAATCGACTCATTACGTGCCGGCTGCGCTGCTATGCTTTTTGATTTTAAGTCCCACCATAGGGTTACCTACTTTTTCTTTTTCGGAAAAAGGCTGGCTTTTTTTTATCGTTGTCACGCTCGTTGCCATTCCTGCCTGCTCGGTACTAATTGGCTCTGAAATTGAGACGATCATGAGTAAGGAATTTATTGAAAGCAGTCGGGTGCTTGGCGGTACGCACCGCTATATTTTCTTTAAGCACGTCTGGCGTCATCTCGTTCCTCGCCTTTCGTACATTTACATTCAACAAATGACGTATGTTCTTATTCTCATGGCTCACTTAGGGCTACTAAGCATCTTTTTTGGTGGAACCCGATTGGAAGAATATATGCCAAACTATTTTATTCCCGTTTCCAATTCAAGTGAATGGTCTGGCATGATCGGTGCCTTTTTTGCCCAAATGTCAATTCAACCGTATTTAATTTTAATTCCAGTCGCCTTCTTTTCTGTTAGTATTTTGGCAACGAACTTTATGCTTGAAGGACTGAAGCGCACCTTTGATTTGTATGAAGCACCGCGAAAAAAACGGATTCCGTTTGCTTCAATCCTCGCTGTTCTAGTGATGATTGTTGTGCTTATATGGATTCCACAAAAATTTTCTGCTGACCTTGCACCGAAAGAAGCGAAATCGCAGCTCGTCCAGTTAGATGAAGGAAAAGAAGCCTTTGCTGCTGGGAAAATTCCAGGCTTAAAGCTACCATTAGATACCACATGGACAGCTGATACCTATGAACCGTTTTATAAAAAACCTGAAGCGCGCGAACCAAATATGTACGGCGGCGAGGATGTTCGGTTTAAAAAAGATGGCGCAACCTTTACGTATAAAACGGGTTTACTAAACCTCGTCGTCGCCATTGAAACGAGCTACCAAGGTACGGAAGCTGAGATTATTAAAGCACTCGGGCAACCTACGTCTAAGAAAAACAAAACTCTCCAATATACGTTTAAAGACAACACCGTTCTTTTCAAACAACAAAAAGGTCAGACATGGAAGCTGACCTTAAAAAATAAAGATGCCGTTAAACATCGATAACTTCTCCTCCGCTTTTACGAGCGGAGGCTTTTTTTGTTGATATACGCGTCAATAATAGCAAGCGCACGCTGTGGTCCACCGCTCTGTTGAAAGCTATCCCGAAGCGCTGCAATTCCTTCCCTGTAGCAAGCGTTACTCTGCACATCGGCGACCGCTTGCGCTAGTCCTTCTGCGGTGAGCGTATTTTTATCGAGCGCGAGCGCCGCATCTAGCTCCGTTAAGCGTTTAGCGACTAGCGGCTGATCTTTATCATGGGGAATGACGACCATCGGAACGTGATAATGAATGCTTTCGTTCACAGAATTCATCCCGCCATGCGTAATGAAAACGTCCGTATGCTGTAACACTTCTAGCTGCGGTACGTACGGCGTGAGCGTAATGTGCGGTGGTGCTTCTTGCAATTGGTCGTAATGACAGCGCTCACTTGTCGCTATGAGCACCTTACCCGGGAAGGACTGAAATGCCTCTATACATAGATTGAAAAAAGCTTCTGTACGATCAAGCACGGTACCGAGGGAAATATAAAGCACCGTCTCATGAGCCAGTGCTGCGGCATCAAACATACTGGAATGCGCTCGCTTCACAAAGGATGGACCGATAAAGTGAATGGTGGGATTCGTAAAGCGCTCGCGATATGGTTGAAACGTCTCACTTGTAAATACGAGCGTCACATCACCGCGATTGTTCATAAATTGCCCCATCTGCTTCGGCTCGACGCCAAAGCTTTGTTTCATGCGCTTGAGTAACGCCTCCATCTTGGCATCAGGAGCAATCGACGCGAGCGGATTCGGCATTGCTGGTGGAAATAAAAATGAAGCAGAACACACAATGCTTGGAATGCCGAGAAACGCTTGCACAAGCTCACCCGCTCCAAACGTATCATAGATCACATAATCAAAGCTTTCTCTCTTTGAAAGCTGTTCTACCACGGTAAGAATATCGAGAGACGTCGCGATATGAATTTGTAAAAACGCCGCTAATCCCTCTTTTGAAGACGGATCTAATTTTTTTGCCGTATTCAGATGATCAGGGTGGATGTGGACGTTTGCTCCCACGTCCACTAATCGTTCGCGAAAGCGCTCAACCGTAACATAATGCACGCTGTCTCCTCGGTCAACAAGTGCTTTTGTTAGACCGATTGTCGGATTCACATGTCCCTCTGCTGGAAAACCAATCATTAATACTGTCGCCATCCCTATCACTCCTTTTCTTCTTAGTATAAGGCTCTTTTCGTAAAAATTGTTGCTTTTGAAAATAACAAGGAATAATTTACCTTTTATGGTATTATACAAACAAAGACTCATTCAATGAAAAGGTGGGGTGGTAAAATTGTTAAAGATTTTGCAAATTATTTTATCGATCATCGTCGCTTCATTTGGTGTGTATGGATTGGTTACGGGGGACTTTAAGTTCCAATCCTATATGCAATTGTTTTTAGGTTTTACGATGTTGGTAGTGGGATTAAGGGAATATCAAAAGGGCCACAAAGGTTACTTCTGGCTAAGTATAGTTGTATCGTTATTTATTTTATCTGTATCAATTGAAAGTTTCTTAGTATAAGCAAGACAGTCATTTCATAAAGGAATGGCTGTTTTTTTATACCGGAGCATTTAATTGATCTGTGCTTTTCAACCATTCTCTTACTCGCTTTGGTAGCTATTGAGGGCTTGAAGATTAAAAGGATTTCGCCCCATCTCCACTATAAGTCTATTATAAAGCGTTTGATCAAGCATAAATGTTTGATTTCTACTGAAATGGGGGAAGAGAACAAATGAAAATCAAAGAAGGAGCGATGGAGTGATGAAGCGTTTAGAAGGGAAAATTGCGGTTATAACAGGAGCTGCTACAGGCATTGGCCAAGCAACCGCTACGCTATTTGCTGAAGAAGGCGCCACCGTACTCGCCGCAGATGTAAATGAAGAAGCTCTGCACAAGACGGTATCTACCATACTCGAAAACGGTCATAAAGCAGAGGCCTTTCTTGTCGATGTAGCGGACGAAGATAGCGTGCAGCACTTCGCTACGAGACTCGAAAAAACGTACGGCAAGATCGATGTGTTATTTAACAATGCTGGCATTGATGCGCCTGGTGGAAAAGTGCACGAGTATTCAACTGAGCTGTTTGACCGCATTGTTGCCGTCGATTTGCGCGGGACATTTCTCGTTAGCAAATATTTGATTCCATTAATGCTTGCAGATGGCGGCTCCATTATAAATACGTCGTCGATGTCAGGACGTGCCGCAGACTTAGATCGCTCCGGCTACAATGCCGCAAAAGGTGGCGTAACAAACTTTACGAAAGCGGCAGCAATCGATTACGGTCGGCAAGGCATTCGTGTGAACTCCATTTCACCAGGAACTATTGAAACGCCACTCGTGGATTCTGTTGCGGGCGCCCGTGATGACGAACAAGGAAAAAGCTTTCGCGACGCCAATACGTGGGTAACTCCACTCGGACGGCTCGGCACACCACGCGAAATTGCTCAGCTCGTCTTGTTCCTCGCCTCTGATGATAGCTCCTTTATTACGGGTGAAGACATTACGATTGATGGCGGCATTATGGCATACACGTGGCCCGGGAAAATGCTGTTTGAAAAAGGATGGAAATAAAAGAATTAGCCTTGGCGTCAGAGGCGCTAGGGCACTTTTTTTCGCAGTAAAACAGTGCGGCACACGTACCGCACTGCGCTCATCCTTACCAGCGATAATGGTACACCTTCCATTGGTCGCCATATAATTTTAAGTATAAGCTTTGATGCGAGTTGTACATATCGTTGATTTTATGTTGATAGATTTTCAAATAGTGTTGGTTGTTTTTCATATAGCTCGTAATCACCGGCTTGGAGGTCGCTTCTTTTCCGCTCCAATCGAAATCCCAAATGGCGTAATACGGAAAGTCTGTGCCGCGCCACGTATAGAGCTTCTCTCCATAGCGATTCTTCTCGAAGGAATCCATATCATAGTGTATGAGTTTGTTAATGTACGCGCTAGTGAAGGCAGGAGCTAGTTTGCGGTGAATGGTAGCGACCGTATAGCTATGCGTGCTTGAAATTTTCTTTTGATAAGCTACCGCCCGTTGACCAATTTCTTTTGCTTTCGTAAAGCTCATAGGGGTGTAAAAGCGAATAAATTCAGCCGATACGTAGCCTGTACCACCTCTCCAGGAAATAGCGAGCCACGCTTTCTTAGGTGAAGACGTGACACTTACTTTTTGTTGATCACTCAGCGCGCCAATAATGTCATACGTTTTCCCTGGACCGCTTCTGACATTCAGCGTGCCAGCGTCAAGATCCACATAGCCTGTACGCACGGAGGCGGCTTGTGCTTTTCCGTTTGGAAAGAAAGCCGCCATAATAACAATGGCTGCTAACAAAACGAATAGCCATTTGGAAAGAAATAATTTCATCAATAAACTCCTCTCTTGTGGACAACCTGCATTAAGCTTATGCGCCTTATGACCTAGTTATGAATAGAATCTCTTGGCTATACTAAAGCTATTATGAAGAAGAAAGAGAGTTCAAGATGAAACGAAATCTACTGCTTTGGCTTAGTGGCCTTTATAGTTTTACAATGCTATGTTTGTTCATTTATTATATCGCGTTAGGACAAACGTCACACTGGACAGTGGCACTTGGAGGCGCCATCGTAAGTGCGTTACCATTGCTTTTTCTAAAAGCAGATCATCTGCCTTTTTCCTCGTTTTTAATAGTTGGCTATTATATATTATTACTAAGTACGATTGGACTTGGCACGTTAGCGCGTTGGTACTATCACTATTCTTGGTGGGATACGTCACTGCACGTATATGGAGGTTTTTTTACTGTATTTCTAGCGGCAGCTCTGTATGATTGGTTGCTACAAGGAACAGCGCAAGCAAAGCGCATGCGCTGGGTACGGCGTAGTTACGTGCTGGCAATTTCCGTAGCCATCACCGTTATATGGGAAGTGTATGAGTTTCTTGGTGATCTCACCATTACGCATACGATGCAGCGCGGCGGCAATAAAGATACGATGGAAGATGTGATTGCTGGCGTATGTGGAGCGCTCGTTGCGTTATGTTTCGAGTGGCGCGCACGACGTAACTAAGTGCTTACTAGGGTTTTTCCAATAGAATCCCTGTTATCACTGCCCATTTACCTAATGACAAGGCAGTGTATTTCCTTATATACTTAAATAATAGAAATACTTTTTCATATTACTTTTATACAAAAAGGAGCATCCAGATGAAAGCCTTCTCAAATCTTATTATTATACTCATTACCTTAGCTATTTTAGAATTAACGAAAACGATAGATATTGGCGGCAACATCATTTTTACCGAAGGCGCTCGAATTGTAGCTAGCCTACTGATTGTCTTCATATACTTACGCATTGTGGCTAGCTTTACGAAGAAAGCTGCCGAAACTGAAAAAATGGAAGATGCCACAATCTTCATCTTACCAATCTTCTGTTTATACGCGGCCTATCAAGTCCTGTATATGGAAATGCCTACACTCGGTAACGAGATCGTCACCATCATTATTCGCGCCATCATTTGTGCTGTCGTCTATGTGGTCATCTATCAAGTTACGAAACGCTTTGGAAAAAAAGCAGCGTAAGAAAAAGAACGCACGTTAGTAAGGAGCTTCCTTACTTGCGTGCGTTCTTTTCTTTCACCACTCCTCAGCGCTCAATTGTTCACTAAGTATGATATTCTTTTTGTATACCATAGTTAACTCCTGACTGACCTTAAAATCTTCTAATCTTCTTTATTTAGAGAAGTTTTCAAATTCCATTGGCATGAATCCATAATTATATGGCTCTTCCATCCACTCAATTTTAGTTAACTGGAATAGAGAATAGGTGGTTTTCCCAACGGTTAAGAACCCATTTATTTTCACATTGTCTTCTTGTAAGTCCATCCATAATCTTTGTGAGTAATCTACTGGCAAATCTACCTTCTCTTTATTGGAAAAGTGGAGCCTAGCTGTTCTGCTCACTGAGACTGGTTCTAAATTTGGAATCAATTGTTCTTTTTCCATAAATACCTCCATATGTGGATTTAAGTACTCAAAGATCATATGAAGGTTTTAAGAAGAGCATACCAAATAAATTTGGAATATTAAACAAATTGTTGTAAACAGCACACAAATGACTGATCTTTTCTATCGTTACCGATTCAAAGTCTGGGCGTTATGCTTTCTTACAGAGAAAAAAGCCACAAGCGATAATACGAGTACAGGAACCGCAAAAAGCAAGTAGGCCGCACCTTCAAACCCTCTTACAATAAAATAGCCATACGAAAAAGCAAGAATAAAAGCAACCATTCCTATGATACTTGGCACTTTACTCATCGTGCTGCGCTTCTTGTGTAACCGTGCTGTAATCGCTAAGATGATGATTCCAATGATCAGGCCAATGCCTGCTGGAAGTAACATCATATGACACCCTCCTAAGGAATTAAATGTGATTATTATCCATTATACAATAACTATGTATGATTAGGTGAAACTATTCGAGCTACAATCGCTGATACACGTAGGAAACAGGATAGCCTTTAAACTGCTTGCGCCATGCTTGTATCGCTTTCGGTAAGCGATCGCTATAGCTTTTGTTATTCGTAATATACAGTACTTTTTTGCCATCGATAATCGTTGCGCCATAAAGCTTGCCTGCACTGTCTTTCATAATAACGCCTTCCATCGTTCCATATAAGCCACGTACAGCCCCAGAAAGAACGTCTGCTTGGAGGGTTTCATCGTACGAGTCAGACACAAGTTGAAAATTTGCTGCGAGGGTCTCGTACTTTTTGCCGAATAATGTCTTGAATTGCTCATCTACCGACGCTGTAATCCACTGTCCCTTGCCTACTAACGTTTTTGATTCCTCGTTCTCTTTCTCTTTTCCTTGTGAATAGGTGCCTTCAAAACTCGTCCCTTCTCCACCTACTTCACTACAAGCGTCATTTGCCGTTACATTTAATACTGCACCATTTCGCTTTACTGTTAAGATACATCCGGTATCAAATTCTGCTTCTTTTACAGTTGCTTCGTTTCCTCTAATTGACCCTGTTCCTTTCAAATAGCCGAGGTGTGCACCGTTTGTAACTTCGAACGTCGCTTGAAAGCTGTTCGCTTTTTCTTTTGTAATCGTTACACTACCACCATCATACGCGCCTGAACGCTTCCATTCGCCCGACCATTTTTGCTGAACGTCTGTATCGTGTGAAACAGGTTTTACCGTCGTTGTGTGCTGAGCACTTGATTCTCCACAGCCAGCTAACACAAAACTAAGTAATACACATAAAATACACCATTTTTTCATAACCCCCCCATCCTCCTTAAGTCTATATTATTGTAACATTCTTCCTTAAAATAGATATATTTATCTAGTTTCTTTATATTTATTTACCGCCTTTTTTCACAAATGCAAACTGGCCAAAAGACCTAAAAAAAAACAAAATAATGAGAATGACACTCTTTTGATGAGTTGTAAAAGACCCGCCTTTCGACCAATTGAAATCCACACTAGAACACGTAATATAAAAGAGGTAATAACTAGAAAAAAAGAGAAAAAGGGGATTTTTTTATGTTAAAGAAAACATCTGTACTTGCATTATCTGGACTATTACTTACCGGATCACTTCTGCCTTCACTAACCCATGCAGCATCGTCTACCATCACAACTAAAGCAAAAGAGCAAGCAGAGCTTAATAAGGTTATTAAACAAGAAAAAGTAAGTAAGCATGCGCTTGATACATACAAAAAACAAGCACAAGCCGCTATGAAAACTAAAAAAATACATGCTGCTTGGAAAGTAACAGCCGTACGTAAAGCAGTAAAATTTGTTGTTACGCACCGCAATCTCATTCCAATTAAAGCTGTACGAAACGCTGTAGAAAAGTATGGCGGTAAAATGGTAAAAGCAGTGGATACAATCGAAGTGTATTCATGGTGGGGCTTAACACATGCATTTATGAAAGTAGGTATTCCGGAAAAAGTAGCCGATATGCTTGCAGATTTTATCGTGAAGTTCTTTCTATAGCATTGAAAAACCGGAAGTAATGATCAACACCTCTTCCGGTTTCTCTTTATGACTGACGGTGTTTTTTTACTTCCTCATCCAACTCTTCAATGGTTTTATCCTCTGAATCATTAATAAGCCAACCAATAAGCGCACTAATAAGTGCAAACAAAAAGCCGCCGAATACGGAAATCGACACCTTATCCATCATTAAATCGACGAGACCAATCAGTAACCACGCACTACTTAGATTGAGAAGAAAGGTCACCATTCCATTACTTGTCTTTAGAATCCCTGCTGTTGTTAGTGCTCGCGAAATAATCGTTACGAATAAAGTTATAGGCATTTCTATAAAAGAGTAGAGAAAGATAAATAGCACTAGTGCCCCAACAGAGTCATACTGCAATCCGAATAAATGGAGGAAAATAAAATCCATAAAGAAAAGAACGGCAAGGATGAGTCCAATTATTGCCACAACAATTGCAATTCCAATACCCTTTTTCATAAAATCCCTCCTCCCCGTTATTTTACCGAAGTTACATTTGCTTGCCTAGCTGTCCAAAGCCCTACTTGCTGGCTCCCCGCGAAAGATGAAGCATTTCATAAACCGTTCGCCCTGGAACACCCTGCTCACTCGGTTTCTCCTTCATAAACTCATAGCAATCGTACCGCCAACTCGTTGGATTATACAGCACCACCTTACCGAGCTCATTTGTTTTTGCAGACGGCAAGGAGGGATTCCTTAACGAAGCAGATGGCTTTAGCTTCCCTCCGTTATGAACGATATAAAGATGATGAGGCATGTCTGCTGGTATTTGTACATCATACGGAATACTAACCGCAACAGATTGCCAGCCAAAACTCGTAACAATTTGATCATAATAGCCTTGAAATAAGAACGTATTCATCCCATCCGGATCATTCCATAAATAAAGCGGGGCATAACCATTATGAGAATTACCGAAGCGATTTTTCTCACACATCAAATAGGCCTTCATTTCTAAACCATCAAAGAAATCGGTTTTTGCTCCATTTTCAGCAACGCGATTGCGTATGTGAGACATGTCATAATTCGTTGGAAATGGTATGCTATAGTGCATTGAAATCATTTCATCAGCTCCTTAAGTAAGTACCTACTTAGGATAAAGTGAACGCCACGCACTGTAAAAGAGGTAGTAATGATACGCACCATCAGGAAAACTGATGGCTAAAAAGAAGGGAATACTCATGGACTTTACTGATTTATGGATTTTTCGAACAGTAGCAGAAACGGGGTCAATGACGAAAGCTGCCGAACAGCTTGGCTATGTCCAACCGCACGTATCTGCTCGCATCCAGCAGCTAGAACACGAACTGCATGCACCGCTTCTGCAGCGTAGCAATAAAGGGACAACGCTGTTGCCAAAAGGGGTCATCTTGCTGCGTTATACCGAACAGATTTTCTCCTTACTACAACAGGCGAAGCAAGAGCTTCAAGAAACAACACCACCGTTGCGCTTGGCCACAACCCAAGCCATTGTAATGAGTGAGCTAAAGGACCGCCTTCTACACACACTCGATCCATGTCAATGTTCCATTGAGAAGCGACAGGCGCTTTTACCTCAACTACTCGCTCGCGAAGTAGATGTAATCATTACGTATGAGGCGTTGGAACATCCGGCGATTACGCAACTGCACAGCACCGTCATAGATATAGGATTGGTACAAAAAAAGGGCGTAACATGCCCTGATTTAGCCAATACGCGCTTTTTCGTCAGCCAGGATCCACACTGTCCTTTTCGACAGCATACAGAAGCATTTTTGCAGCATCATCAGCTATCATTAGCACAAGTACATCCGGTAGATTCATACGCTGTCATCGAAAGCTACATTCAAAAAGAACAGGGGCTTGCCTTTTTACCGCTTGCAAGTGAAACACTAGAACTCGTCCCTACTGAGCAAGCCTATCCGCTAACGCTCTATTACTATAGCTTGCAAGCAGCATCGCTCATCGTACCAGAGCATTTACTCTTACTAGATGACACCAAGTATTACTAAGAAATATAGAATAGTCCGTAAAAATAGGCGTTAGGACACGTTTTCTCTGCTCTCTTATTCGTTATAATTAGGTTCATAATGGAATAGGAGGAAAAACCATGAAAAAGAGACTTTCACTATGTATTCCTGCCGTTGCTCTTACACTAGCAGCTGTAAGTCCTGTTGCTGAAGCAACCGCTCCCAACACAAACAACGAATGGGTACCACAAGCAAGCAACGCCGCTCTTGCAGAACAAAGCGAATCACAAGCCATGACAATGATGGCCGCTACTAAAAGCAAGCAGCGTACCAATGCCGTTTCCTACGCTACAAAACTATCATTTAATCCAAAAAAACATACCATCACTACCTACTTCACCATTAAAAAAATAACAGGCAAAGCACCACAAAAGTTTTACTTTAACCTTAACCTACGCACAAGCACAAAGAAAAACGGTAAAACCAAATCCTTTGCCACGATGAAAGACTCTTTAACAACGAAAGAAATTAAAGCAAAAAGAACCATTACACGTACATACAAAGTCAAATCAACAAAATTCTGGCGCTATCGTCTCGTCACAAAAAGCTACTGGTCACGTTATGCTAGCACCCCATCTCGCACAACCTGGTCTGCTAGCGTCCTTGCCAACAAAAAAGCACAACCCTACCCTATTTTCTATAACCGTTACACAAAAGAAAAAATGAGCGTGCCAAACTCAGCTTCCTACAAAAAACTAGCAAAGAAAAAGCAAATCAAACCCGGCAACTACCGCAATAACTTCATCAAATACCACGATCGCAAATTCGGTCGCGCCAATTGGAAAGGCGTTAGCGTCTTCCACATGTTGCCCCTCGCATACGGCGGCAATAACCATATGAATAACCTATACGCCCTACCGACAGGCCTTTATAAGACACATGTGGCTAGTTGGTGGAAGGGGTATTAAATACTAAAAGACCCCAGGAACTGTAGAATTACTACAGGGCCTGGGGGTTTTTAAAACACCTTAGAACTTCTATGAGCGAACAAATGTTTTATTTTCAATTTTTTCAATTGAAAAGCTAGAGCTATTGTTAAAACAATTTCAGAAATTAACGAGGCAAATGCGACACCATAAACACCTAAATAATAACCTAAAACAATATTGCTTATAAAAACACTTATCATGCTAAGCTGAAAAGCCACACTATATTCCTTTTGATAACCACTTGCAACCAATATTTGAATTCCTAATAAATTATTTAATATACTGAAAATCAACCATCCTGTTAATGGAAATAAAAGATAAGAATACGGTATATATTCTGCACCATAAATAATATTGACAATATAATTAGAGAAAATTACAAGTATGACACCTATAATAGAGACAGTAGGTATAATTATTTTTATTATTTTTTTTACTGAATCCAGACCTTTTGAAATTTCAATAGCAAAATTACTACTCATATATGGGTACATAGCTTGACCTACCGGAGAATATAACATCACAATCAAAAATGGTATTTTTTGCATAGCGGAGTACACTCCTACTAAGTGATCACTTGATGTAATACCTAATACAATAACTCCCAAAGTACTAAATAATTTCGTCATCGCCGAAGTAGTAAAAGTATACCATCCCTCTTTAAGTTCGGCATATACTTCACTGAAAGAAACACTAACAAATTTAATGCTCATTTTGTATTTAACAAACAACACACTAAACAGTCCATTAAGAAAAAAAGTTAATCCATATAAAGAGCAATATAAGTAAATATCACCACTACTCTTTACTAATAAAAAAATTAATACGACTGAAATAGAGCGAGAAATTAAATTTACAATGGTTATGTATTTCATTTCTTGCAAGCCTTGAAAAAGCCATGTTTGTTGAAAAACAGATCCAACAACAAGGGAAAATAGCACTCCAACACAAATTAATTGGTTCTTTTCCATGCCCATAGTAATACAAAGAATCATTAAAAAAACTAAAGATACTGCACACAGAAACACCTTAGAAATTGTAATAGTAGAAAATATCTTGGAATGAACACTTTTTTGACTTGTTAGAGCTACTTTTCTAGACCCTGACAAATTAAATCCATATTCAACTATAACCTGAATATAGGTTACTACTGTTAATGAGAATGAGAATACCCCATATTGAGAACTCCCAAGCACTCTAGTTATGTAAGGTAAAGTTATAAGCGGTAGAATGGTATTGAAAAATTGTAACAAGTACAACCACGCACCATTTACAAATAGTTTGTTACTTGTAACTTTTTTTATCCTATTTAACAATGACCTTCCTTCCTCTCATCTACCTCAATTAATTTTAGCTTGGATATCTGACTAGAGTACATTAGCTCATTATTACATATTTTTTCAATTTTTTTATAGAAGTTTACAATATCATTCTGCCTATTTAAAATATTTTTTAAATTCAATTCCGGTTTCTCAACATCTAAAAATTCTACATTATTTTCTTTTAATATTCTAAACGGTTCAGGAATTGAATTATGAATTGCTAGTATTAGACCTGCATTTAAATAATCTGAAAATTTGTTAGGAAAAGCAACTTTATTAGTAGTGTTATAGTCTCTCAACAAAAATCCTACATCACATGCACATAAATATTTAAAGTATTCATCAAAATTTAAAAACTTAACAATAAAATTCTCTTTAGGAAAACTTTGTTTAACTAACTCTAAAAAAGGTTCATCTACGTTACAAAAAAACGCAAAAAACACATTATCATATTTACTATCATATTCTTTAAAAAGCTTAATAATTTCATCTATTTTTTGCCAGGGCATTCTATAACCACTAAAAGCAAAAACTACTGTATTATCATTTACTCCTAATATTCTTCTTGTTTCAACCCTCCAATTTATTCTTTCCTCAGTTGTTAAGACTTCATTTATTCCACATCTTATTTTATAAGTTATAAAATCATTTTTGTTTGAAATTTTTTTACAGTATTGCTCCATCTCATCAGATACTACAAATGCTCCATCTGTTTTTTCTAATGACCTCTTAAATATTCTTTTTTTCACTAAATACTTAATGTAATTTTTAAAATAATTACGTGGATTTGAATATTCTATGCCCTCCTCTAATGCCCCTTGAACATCTAGCAATAATTTACTTTTTATTTTCATTTCTCCTAAAGTCATTTTAACTATGTTTATATATGAATAAGCCCCTATACCATAGAAAATAACTTTAATTGGCTTATTATCCAAAATGAATTTTTGAATAAAAGTACTATCCTCATTTACAACAAATTCTATTCCTTTGATTGAATGATTTATCTGTTGTTCATACCTTCTTTTTACAATTACACAAGTTGTTTCGATATTATATTGATTATACATTTCTTGTGCTCTTCTAGTAATTAGTACAACATTTCCGGATTGTAATGACATATCTGCATTTGTAATTATTAATATTTTCTCCACGTATTTTAACCTCCTGCCCTAACAACTAATCTTTTTGAGTACTCAAAACTCATAGATCTTGTATAGGAAAATGTATAAATCCATATCAATAAGTACAAAAGGTTTCTATTAAACAAAATCTGATCTGAAAAAGAAATGCATATTAATATTATAATTAATACTCTATATTCCCTAGATAGTTGTTTCACTAAAGAAATATTATAAAAAAGCCATATACTTCCGCCTATAACTCCAAAGCTAATTAAAGAATATACATATGCGTTTGCATAGTTATATGCAATGAAACCATGATTCATCGCGAATTCAGCTAACCTGTTTATCCCTATACCGAAAATAAATTCTATATCCGAAAAATTCTTTAGATAATCTAAAGTACCTAAAACTCTTATATTACTAGATAAATTCTCAGAGTCTACCTTATCCCATAAGCTATTATTCAAAGAGGTTGTAATAAAAAAAATAAAAGCAGTGAGAATTAATATAAAAAGTTTCGAAAATATTTTTTTAACACTTTTTATGTAAATATACATTGGTATTATAAAAGCAATAAGTATTCCTGTAGAACTTGTAGACACAAATAATCCAACAAAAAATAAAACAGCTGTGATGTAGTCTTTTTTTATTAAGCTTATAGCAAAAATTGGCCCAATATAAATTGCATAATGAGCTGGTTCATAAAAAAAAGCACTTGGACGTCCCCACTCTATAGATTTAAAACCATCCTCTAATGGTGTTAAAAATGGAAGATTTCCTTTTACAATCACTTGAAATACATGAAAATTAATTGATTGATAAAATAAAAATATAGTAGAAAATATACCCACAAATTTAGAAGATATATAGAGCTTTTCTTTTGAAAGGTTTTCCGGTACACACAAAACAATTGCTAATAGAGTAAATATAAGAATTCCAGCACTATTATTAATAGTATTACCAATATTAGAATATTTAAGTAATCCAACAATAAGATTAATAAAAATTATTAATGACAATACAAAAAATAATTTGATGTTAATTGAAGGTTTAAATTCTCTTGTTATATACTTTAGTAATATAAATAGAAAGATAATAAAATATCCTATATTAACCAAAGGAAGCATTTGATATAAAGAAAGAATAGGGAATAAGGATAAAAATATATAACTTATAGAGTATTTAGAATGTTTTTGTTTTTTATTCATGCTCTATGATTATTCCTGTATATATATTTTGCAATGTCGTACTAGAGCTTTTTATATCGTAGCCCGCCTTTTCTAATTCTAAATGCCTTTGTCTTCTATTGTGATTTGTACCAGTATTTATTGCTTTGATCCAACTTTCTAATTTGCCATCCAAACATACGTATGTTAACAAATCTGTAATTTCAACCTCTTTAGTTACATTATCTGAAACAACACAAGGTAATCCGCTTGCCTGTGCTTCAATTAGAGTAACAGGTAGTCCCTCATATAAGGATGGAAATAAAAGCATATCCATAACTTGTAACAGGTCCGGTATATCATTTCTAACTCCTGTAAAAATAATACGATCACTAATTCCCATCTGCTTTGAACTTTTAATAATTGACTCTTTTAGTTCTCCTTCTCCAACTAATAACAAGACACTATCTAAATTTCTAAAGTAAATCTCTTTAAATAGTTTCAAAAGGAATTTATGATTCTTAGCTTTTGTAAATCTTCCTATGTGTCCAATTACAAATTTCCCTTCTAAATTCAGCTCTCTCTTTTTTTTATTTCTTATTTGTTCAGAGAAAGTGTACTTATTAATATCAATTGCATTCTTTTGTACATAATAATTTTTTTTAAATGTATGCTTTTTTCCGTATAACCATTCACCTGCTACATTTGAACAAGAGAAAAGGTAATCAGCAATAAAACGAATTGGGAATTGCAAAATTTTTTTATAAATTCCCGCTAATCCAAATCCTGAGAAAGTACTATGGCTATGAGCTATAGTTTTTAAACCGTACTTTCGAGCGACTAATAAATATAAGGCTGCAGTACTTCTAACATGTCCATGAATTAGCTTATATTCTGAATGAGTTTTAAAAAAATTTCTCCAGGAATTAATATACTCTATATAGTTTGTACCCCTAAATTTAGGTATAACATGTATTTTACCTCCTAAAGATAGTATTTCATTTGCGTAATCATTCTTTTCCGGATGATGTAAAACAAAATCAAATTGGATTTTACTCCTATCTATCTGACGATAGAGGTTCATAATCATTGTCTCTGCACCACCTTTATTCAACCCACCAAATACATGCAATACTCTAATCATTCTATATCAGCTACCTCCTTTAAATATGAGTTTACAATTATATCTCGATCAAAGAACTTTTGAACTTTTTCTCTACCCTTTAAACCCATATGTTTCCTATTGTTGAGATCAAGCTTTAAGAATAATTCAATTTTCTCAATTAAGTCAGCACTAATTTTTTCTTTTATTAAATATCCATTAACTGTGTCATCGACAATCTCTTTACACCCAGGTCGGTTCGTAGTAATAATAGGTCTACCAGAAGCAGCACTTTCGAGTAATACATTGGACATCCCTTCAGGATAATACGTAGGATGAATAATACAATGAGAGTTTCTATAAAACTCCCTCAAATCGTATTGAAAACCATGATAGATAATTATGGATTTTTGCTCTAATTCTTTTAAAATATTACTATAGTCTTCATCACATGGTCCTACTACATGAAATCTGGTTTGGGGATACTTAACTCTAATTACTTTAGCAGCCTCTAATAATTGCTCAATGCCTTTTTCTTTCATTATTCTAGCTACAAATAGAAAGTTTACAGTTTCACTTTCCGGATATATTTGCGGTGTATAATACTTTAAATTCACTCCCGAGCCAGGAAGTAACGATGTATTTCCATTAACTATTTTATTTGATAAAAAAAACTCTAAATTACTTTCATTCTGAAAAAAAACTTTTTTAGCTTTTTTTAATGCAAATTTATAAAGATTTGTAGTTAAGATTTTTAAAGGCCCTTTGTTTTCTACCGCTGATCCCAAACCTGTGATATTAGCTATGTAAGGTACATTATTAAATCTTGAGGCAAAACCGCCAAATATATTGGGTTTAATTGTGTAGGTTAAAACAACCTCTGGAGAATAATACTTAATGATCTTTCTGTATTCTTTATATAATTTAAAGTCTTCTAATGGATTCGTCCCACGATTATTTAAATGAGTATTTATAACTTTGCATCCTATGCCCGCAAAGAAATCAGTAAATTTTCCATCTGGCATTGAGATAATTACTTCATGATTATTTGTTAAATTTTCTACAAGTTCTCTTCGGAAATTATATAAACCTACATCATTATTAGTTAAAATAAGTATTTTAGCCACTTAATCCCCCTATGTTTTAGAAATACTTATCTTGACTAGAAACTATATATATCATAATCAAGATTTGTACACCTTCAGATAGTCTTTATTACTTTTTCTAAATCTCTACATGCGTAGCTTCTTTTCTCTGGTTTATTAGCCAATTCCAATACATAACTCGCTATTCCTTCTTGCGTGAAATTTGCATAGTTCTCAATAAGTTCACTAATTTTTTTATAATCAAAAACGACTGTTTTACCAATTAATATTTTGGGGAAAATTTCAATTGAGTGAACTTCATCTTCATTAAGCAGCTCTTCATACATTTTTTCCCCTGGTCTAAGTCCTGAATATTTTAATCCAACTTCTTCTAATGTATATCCTGATAATTGAATTAAATTTTTAGCTAATTCTTCAATTTTCACAGGCTCACCCATATCAAGGACAAAGATTTCACCACCACGAGCAAGTGCCCCTGCTTGCAGAACAAGACGGGAAGCTTCTGGAATCGTCATGAAGTAGCGTGTCATATCTGGATGTGTCACAGTGACAGGACCTCCATCTTGAATTTGCTTTTTAAAGAGTGGAATGACACTTCCTCGACTACCAAGCACATTTCCAAAACGAACAGCAACAAAATTTGTATCACTTTGTTTATTTATCTGTTGAATAATCATTTCTGCAATTCGTTTGGTAGAACCCATTACATTTGTAGGATTAACCGCTTTGTCTGAGGAAATAAGCACAAAGGTTGTTACTCCAAATAAATCAGCTACTTCAGCTACATTCTTAGTACCAATAACATTATTTTTTACAGCTTCACGCGGATTGTATTCCATTAGCGGCACATGTTTATGAGCGGCTGCATGATAAATAACATTTGGTAAATGTAAGCTCATAACTTCGTATAACCGGTCTTTATCTTGAACATCCGCAATGATTGGTACAATATCAATTTCACCTTTATACTTTGCACGTAGTTCGATATCAATTTGATAAATAGAATTTTCACCATGTCCGAGTAAAAGAATTTTTTTGGGCTTAAATTTACAAATTTGACGGCAGATTTCCGAACCAATTGATCCCCCAGCTCCAGTTACTAGAACTATTTTGTTGCTGAGCTTCTCCAACAATATTTCTGTATCCAGTTCAACCGGTTCACGACCGAGCAAGTCTTCTACTTGTACATCACGAAATTGATTTACAGAAACTTTTCCTGATGCAATGTCTTCAATCATCGGCATAATTTTTGTATTAGCATTCGTTTTACTACATTCTTGATAAATTTTTTGTATGTCATGCTTATTAAGAGAGGGAATGGCAATTATTATATTTTCTATTTTTAATTTCTCTACAATATCTGGAATCATTTGAGTTCGTCCGTAAACCGTAACACCTAGTATTTGCAAACGTGCTTTTTTAGGGTCATCGTCTACAAATCCAACTGGGAAAAGCTCCGAATCCTTACTTTTCATTAATTGGCGTACAAGCATTGTCCCAGCAGCCCCTGCTCCAACAATTAACGTATTTCGTTTTTGTTGATCTGGTCGGACATAATAATCACGTAATGCTCGCCACGAAAAGCGGAAGCCACCAATTAAAATAATATGTAACATCCAAGTTATTCCGAGAACACGAACATACACATCCCCTATAACACTCCACTGCACAATGCCTGTAACAATAAGAGATAATGTTACTGCTCGAACAATAGCTAACATTTCTCCAACACTTGCATACTCCCATGCTTTTTTATACAATCGATAGCTAAGTGCGAAGACATGATGACTAATTAATAAAGCAACCGAACTAATGGCTACACTTTTCAATGTGTAAAGATCAAGGTATGGATGCAGCGTGAAATATCCGAGGTAGATTGCTAGTAACACAAATAACGAATCTAGTGTCATGAGTGTTGCAACACGTATTTGATAGCCCACTTATTTCCTCCTATATATATATTCTTCACCTTTGCCTCCTTGTATTTGTAGACGACACAACCCCCAAAAACGACGAAAGATATCGAAACAATATAACAACTATAAATTTACATAAAATAAAGTAAACATTCTTTAGAAGAAGCCGATATTATAGTTGAGATAGTATCGACTCAATTAAAGACTTTATTTATAACCATAGCTATAGTACAGCTCATCTCGCTTTACTTCTTTTCCATTTAGTACGACGCCTAAAATGACAGCGCTCGCATTTTCGAGAAGTTCTTTTGCTTTACGAGCTTCTTCGCGTTCGGTTTGACCACTTGTAGCAACAAGTACGACGCCACTACAGCGATTTGCAAGTACTTGAGCGTCAGTCACATAAAGAAGTGGCGGCGAATCAAAGAGTACGTAATCGAATTGTTCAGCGACTTCACTTATTAACGTTTCCATTGCTTTAGAGTTAAGAAGCTCGGATGGATTCGGTGGTGTTGAACCACTCGTCAGCACGAATAAATGCTCGACGTTCGTGTATTGAATCGCATCTTTCAATTCTATTTGTTTCATAAGCACGTTCGTGACACCTTTTAAATTGCTTAATTGAAAGGTATAGTGCACAGTCGGTTTACGAAGATCGCCGTCAATAAGAAGAACACGTTTCCCTTCTTGCGCCATAACGACAGCTAAGTTGGCAACGGTTGTTGACTTCCCTTCTGCTTGTCCGGCTGATGTAACGAGAATCGTTTTATGTGGTACATCAATCGAGGCAAATTGAATATTTGTCCGAATGGCCCGATACCGTTCTGAAATTGGTGATTTTGGATTGTTATGTGCAATTAATGCTCGTTTCCCTAGATTCGTTAAGGATTTTCGAAATTTACGTTTCATCTCTTTCCCTCCTCTTTAGCTAATCTTTTTCCGCAGAGAGTCCTCTTTACTATCTTTTGCACTCATAAGCGGAATGCTTCCGAGTACAGGCAAGTCTAGCCACTCTTCCACTTCCTCTTCTGATTTCACGGTGTTATCAAGATACTCTAGTAAAAATGCTAGACCAACCGCAGCCATTAACCCCACTACAAATCCAATTGCCACATTCATCTTTTTATTAGGCTTTACAGGTATGGCGTCGTCTTTTTCAGTTGCTTGCGACAATATACTAACGTTTTTAATTTTCATAATGGACGGCACGTCTTCTTTAAACACGTCTGCAATCGTATTTGCAATGAGCACGGCGCGCTTCGGGTCGCCATCTTCCACCGTTACATTGAATACTTGTGAATTTTGCTCACTATTAATCGTTAATTTTTTCGTAAGCTCCTCGACTGTCTCGTTCAGCTGCAAGGTCGTGATGACTTTGTTCAAGATCGCCGGGCTCTTAATGATGACGCTGTATGTATTGACGAGCTGTACATTTGTTTGCACTTGGTTATAGTCATACGCCTCTTTCTTACCATCCTGATTGACGAGAATCTGTGTGGAAGATTGATAGACAGGCTTTACAATAAAAAACGAAACGACACCACTTATTACCATCGCACCAATGGCAATCAACACGATCATGAGCATTCGTTTCCGAATCGTACGATACACCTCTTTTAAACTAATCGTTTCCTCCATAAACGCCTCCATGATATAAGTACTATGTATTCTGGCAACAAGAAGTATTATAGCATAGAAATTTGGAATTTCTATACACTTTTTTAGAAAATTTGTTTTACTTCGTCATATTTTGTAAGTTATTGTCCTGCATACACTCTTTAAATAGTTCTTAATTCCTACTATAACTATTTCAATAGTCCTATGTTTTTGCGAAATACAGTTTCCAATTCCCATATACTAGGAATAGACACCTTTCTCCATCATACTACTTTTTCTTTAAAAAGGAAATATATTACTTAAATTAGTAATTATCAGTTTAAAAGTTTGCTAATAAATATTATAAAGGTCATAGGAACTCTGCTTTAATTCATCTTTATTAACTCATATCACATCATTAGTCCTATATAAAAAGACACCCGTAATAGAGTGTCCTTTCTAATCGAGTATAATGACATGTTTTCCTTGTTTTAAAGAAAAATGGAATGGGTACATAACAAGTAATAAAATTACAACTAAGTAAATAAATGTTTTTATTTAGTTGTAAGCGAAAGGTTGTGTCCATCATGCCCCGCCCCATTCTTACTTCAAAAGCATTTTTACTGAATCTGTTAGCGTATATGAGCATCTTCGTTCTGCTAGCCGTTTATTTTAGAGGGGATGTTTTGCATACCGCTATACTACTAATGGTTGCGATCATCAGCTGTTATTGTCAGCTTTATTTGGAGCAAGTGCGTACCTATCATGTCGATTCTAGAGAAAAAGAGCAACCTGTAAATGCTGTATTGTCGATTATTGTAGTCATGGTGATTATCTATACGTAAAGCAGCGAACACCTAAAAAACCCCAACTTTCGTTCGTTCTCTGAAAGTTGGGGTTTTCGTATTAGTCATAACGATACATATGCATATCAACAAGATCTTTGTTGCTGTGATCTGGACTTGTAAAGGCTGCGCCGTATGGCATTCTTTCTAACGGCTCATAAAAACCTGTTTCTGTCGACTTGTCTGGAAGCATCGTCTTTCCTACGATCTTGTTATTTTTCATCTTGTACATCACACGTGAAAAATCCCAACCATCTAAGCCATATAACGTATCGTGACCTTTCGTATTAAACACTTTAAAATCTGTTAGCTTTCCTGTTCCTTTTTTGCCTAATGCAAAGGAAGAGGAGACTACTTTCTTCCCTGATGTGTTATACCATTCATAGTGGTACGCTTTTTTCTTTGATTGTGTATCGCTCCAGCCGATGAACAGTTCATTTTTTGAGTTAAAGAATGTGCTCTCGCCTTTTGCTAGTGTAAAGTTCTTAAGCAACGTTCCTTTTGGTGAGTACAGTTGATGTAAGAACTTACCTTTCTTAGGGTATTTCATATCTACATACAGATGGCCATCGTCAGAAAACGTAACATACTGAGGTAAATAGTTATACTTTGTTTTGAATGAATAGAGCTTTTTTGCTCCCTTAATGACACTGTATGTTTGATCTTTTAGGGTAACTAACGCATAGCCATTCGGACCAAAGTAGGCGGCTTGACCATTAAGCTTCCACGTTCTTAGTACTTTTCCTGTTTTATAATCCAATTGCGATAAGGACTTATGCTCTTTCGCATCTTGATGTGAAACGTATAGATAGCCACCCTTTGTTGATTTCACATTAGAAATATGCGTATTTTTCATTTCCTTGCTCCACAGTAATTTACCTGTCGTGGAATAGGCATGCAAACGCTCTGTTTTGTTTTCTTTCCCATCGACGATGTACATACCGCCGCGCGGACCAAGTGTGCTCACATCACGATGATTAACTTTCACGCTATACTTTTGCTTCCCGCTATAATCATATAAGTTAAAGTGATCCTTCGTGCGAACCCCAACATACTTTTCTGTCAAATCAACATTATAGTACGATTCCTGATGAGTAAGCTTACCTGTTTCTTTCACAGCATGTGGAAGTGTAGCAGCGCTTGCTTCAAGCGGTGCCGCTACCACGACAGCTGTCGATAGTCCTAAAAGCCATTTTTTCATTTCCTCAATCTCCTTTACATGAATTTATTTGGAAACCTTTACCCATTATATACAGATTCGAAACCTACAAAATAGGGACTATGTAATGATTTTGGACATTAAAAAACTCAACTTCCGATTGTATCTTTGAAAGTTGAGTGGATTGTTTTACTTATAGCGGTAGAGGTGTAGATCTACTTTATCTTTAGAAGCGACATTGGTATCTAGAAATGAAGCGCCATATGGTACACTTTCTAGCGGTTCATAGTGAGCTGCTTCCATCATCACGCTCGGTAATTTTGTTTTGCCTATGATTTTGTTGTTACGCATTTTGTACATTACTTGCTTATTGTTTGTCACGTGATAGCCATACAATGTGTGACGGTTGGGTGCATGTAGCACGTGAAATGATTGTCCTTTTCCTTTTTTTCCAAGGGATAACGAAAAAGATTTCACGTGTTTGCCCGCTCGATCGTACCAATCATAATAATAGTTTTTCCCCTTTACACGCGAATCTTGGTAACCAATGAATAATTCGTTTTTATCGTTAAAGAAGATGGAGTTATAATTGGCTAATTTGAATGTTTTTAGCAGCTTGCCTTTTGGTGAATACAACTGTTCTAAAAGACCGCCTGTTTTTTCATTGTTACCATGCATATAGAGATGTCCATCATTTGATAGTGTAGCATATTCTATCGAAATAGCATGTTTCGTTTTAATGGTATATAGCTTTTTAGATCCTTTAATGACCGCAAATGATTGATTACTTAGCGGCAGTAGTGCGTGGCCGTTTTGACCAAAGTACACGTTCGGCTGATTTCCCTTCCACTTAGCAAGTACCTTTCCTGTTTTAGGGGCAAGCCGTGCTAACGTATAGCGCTTTTTCTCTTTATTTTGATAGGAAACGTACAAATACCCATCTTTTGTTGATTTGATTTCGGTAACGATTGTATTTTTCATCGTTTTGCTCCACAACAGCTTGCCTTTTGTAGAATAGGAGCGCAGGCGATTTAATTTCCCAGGTTTCCCATCCACTATGTAAAGACCACCACGTGGACCGAGTGTACTTACCGATCCTTTTACTTTTAGACGATAACGTTGTTTCCCACCTTGATCATAAAGCGTATACTGATTCATTCCACGAACGCCCACGTACTGATTCGTTCGATTCACATCGGCATACGCATCCTGGTGCTGAAGGGTAAACATTTTAGTTGCTGCAGCGGGAAGTGTAGCAGCATTGGCTTCAAAAGGGACACTTAAGATGGCAGCTGTTGATAAACCAATTAACCATTTTTTCATAGTTCCACTCTCCTTTTTGTAGTTTATGGAAACCTCATTATACGCAGAGTTGTTCATCGTTTCAGAGAGACTTTTTACATAAAAAGGAGAATCATCTTATACAAAAAGGATTCTCCTTGTGGTGCTTTTATTCGTTTACTGTGTAGCGTTGCTGCCTCAAGCGCTGTTGAGACATTATCCTCATTTATAAAAATAAGAGACAGGATAGTCTGAAAACCGACTTCTCCACTCGTTAACCGCTCGCGGTAGTTTATGCTTGTAGGTTGGATTGCTCGTGTAATAATACACTTTGTCTCCATCCTGAATATGTGCAGCATATACATATCCCGCTCGATCTTTCATAACGATTCCTTCCATGATCGTATACAACCCTCGCACGCCGCCAGAAACGACGTATGCACCTAGAGATGAATCATACGATGAATGGTACAATTGAAAACTTTCAGCAAGCATGTCATAGTGACGTCCTGTTAGCTTGCGAAACTTTTGATCAACAGCCGCAGTTAACCACGTGGCCTTGCCTTGTAATGACGGTTTAGATGCCTTCACTTTCCCTTTTTTATACTCTCCACTAAAATGTGTTCCATTACCTGCAACGGCTGCACACTTTTGATTTTGTTGTAGAGATATATGGGAGGATGTACGCTTGAATGTTAAAATACAGCCTGACTTATACTCAGTATCGTACAGGCGCGCTATGTTTCCTCTATACGTTGCTTTGCCTTCAATATAACCCGCATGTCCGCCGCTGACTACACTAACACTGACGTGAAAGGAGTTCGCCGTCTCGCGCGAAATGACTAAACTTCCACCATCATAATAAGAGGAACGATTCCATTCTCCACTCCACGAACTACTTTTTGCTTCCGCTTGAACAACGGAGAAACTAGAAACGATTGTTATGACTACCAAAAAATACTTATACCATTTCATCAATATAGACCCCTATTCGAGTATGAGAAGCGCCACCTACCAAAGTACTAAAAACACCCCATCAGCATTGTACGTCATCTCCAGATGAGCGTAAGTTGTGCTTTTTTCCACATCGTCTCGACAAACTGTGGTGCGACGAAAAGACGGCGGTGCTTTTTTAATGTAATGCTCTCTTCATGTTCTTGGCCTTGATCAAACCAATGAATCTTCGTTATGTAGTCAATTGAATCGTTTGGAGGTGTGTTACCTACGGACAGATCTTGGATGGCAGTGAGATCATCGTCTTCAGGTGTACTTTCGCTCATCACTTCATTGTTTTCTAGCCAGCTAATTTTCTTTACCGTCGGCTGTGCCTCTTTATTCCACTGAAAAGAGCTAGCCCACTGATCTTCTCTGCCAGCCTGAGGTGATGGCGTAAATTCAACTTTCCATTCTCCTTTGTTGGAAACGCCAATTAAGATAGGTGGTTGGTTTAGCGAATAGCTTCCCCACACGACTAAGAGCACGGCGATAATCATCCATACACGTATCTTTAGTTTCTTCATGTCACTTCATCTATTCTCCTTCTAAATAATTAGTAAAAATTACCTTAAACATCCTATGCATTCCTATACTACCATTTTTTTGAACGAAGTAAACAAAAATTTTAGGAAATACGTCCTTGTTTAGTGGCATTATTATGGAAAAATAATGATTCGATATGATGGGTAGACTTTGACCATTGATGGTCTTTTGCCTTACAGATTTTCACATGAGAATGGTTCATACTATAGTGCGTCGTTCGTATGCAAAGGTTGCTGACATCAAGGAGTTGAAATCATTCACATACGGAATGATTTAGCTGCCTAAGCTAGTTACTTGCTTTCTTCCTCTGGCTTTCGATACACTCAACACTTAAACTCGTTCATTACAAGACTAGAAAGGTGTTACATCATGACAACTCGACGTGTTCACGCACTTATTTTTACATTATGCTTTATGATTTTATCTGGCGTTGCGAATGCGGTGATCTTTAATGTAGCGCTCTTAGATATGATGAAGGATTTGCATGTGTCGAATGCAAGCATTAGCTGGATCGTTGTAAGCTATACGCTCGTGTTATCGTGCGGAGCGATTACGTATAGCAAGCTTGCTTCTTATATTCAAGTGAAAACACTGCTGATGATTGGGGTTTCTCTTTTCATTAGTGGTTCGATCGTTGGCTCGCTAGCGGATTCTTATTTGCCGGTATTGTTGGCGCGCATGCTGCAAGCGTCTGGTGGGGCTTCCTTTATTGCCTTATCAATGATTATCGCCAATCGCTATATGACGGTAGAAAAACGAAATGTTACGCTGACGCTTATTGGCGGTTGTTTATCGATCGGAACGGGCGTTGGCTTTCTAATCGGCAGCCTATTGCTTCAAAACTTTAACTGGCACGCCCTTTTTTATGTGATGCTCTTACCCATCATTGCGCTCATTGCTTTAGTATTTTTAGCGCCTGCAGGCTTTGCTCAAGATCAGAAGGAAACAGCACCTTTTGATGTGGTCGGCTTACTGCTTACGATGCTTTTTATCGTTCCATTTATTATTGGCGTAAAACTTTATGCAAGCTTGCTCATTCTCGTCGTTCTAGCTCTGTTCCTCTTACTGAGTCACGGCAAGCGAAAGCGAGAAAATGTATTTATTGACCTTACCGTGTTTAAAAACGGAGGTTATTCCCGTTTTGTCCTACTTGGCTTCTTTAATAACGCGGCGCTTGTGGGCTTAATTTTCATGTTTCCCCTCCTTATGCTGCAGGTGTTTCATTTGTCGGTCATTGAAACAGGACTCTGGCTAGGGGCAATCTCGGCTTTTGCTTTTCTTTTAAGCCTTGTGGCCCAAAAATGGCCGCAACTGCTGACGCAATCGTTTAGCTTACTATTTGTGCTCTGCCTTCATGTGCTTGGCTTTGTTCTCTTAGCCTTGCTTGGGACTACAACATTAGCAAGTGCACTCATCGGAACGACGCTGATCTATAGTGGTTATACGTTACTCACCATCATTACGAACATTGGTGTTCCAACCACATTAGCGCCAAGTAAAGCTAGTATGGGGCTAGGCGTTTACACATTAACTAACTTCCTCGGCATGGCCTTTGGACCGTCGATTGCTAGTCGCCTGCTTAGTGGCGCCAATCCTTTCATACGTTCTTTTTACGGATTTGTAGGGATGGTCCTAGTTGCTCTCGTCATCGGTTTATGGCATCGACAAAAGAGGCTGTAAACAGCCTTAGCACAAAAAATGGCTTCATCATCCGTTTCGGTGATCAAGCCATTTTTTTATTGTGTTGCGTATGTAAGCAGCTAGCGAATGCACCAAAAATTGGAGTGGAGAGCAAGCACCTCTTTAAATGCGCGTGGATTAGCTACGTTCGCTGCGGGAGTCAGCTTCGTTCGCGTGGGAGCCTTCGATTGCGCGTGGGCCAGGTCCGTTCGTGCGGGAGCCTTCCATTCGCGCGCAGACTAGCTCCGTTCGCGCGCAGGAGCCTTTGATTCGCGCGCAGATTAGCTTCGTTCGCGCGCAGGAACCTTTGATTCGCGCGCAGACCAGCTCCGTTCGCGCGCAGGAGCCTTTGATTCGCGCGCAGGATCCTTCCATTCTCGCGCAGACCAGCTTCGTTCGCGCGGGAGCCTTCCATTCGCGCGTGGGCCAGGTCCGTTCGCGCGCAGGAGCCTTCCATTCGCGCGCAGACCAGGTCCGTTCGCGCGCGGGAGCCTTCCATTCGCGCGCAGATTAGCTTCGTTCGCGCGCAGGAGCCTTCGATTCGCGCGCAGGAGCCTTCCATTCGCGCGCAGACCAGGTAAATTGCGTAGGTAAGGGATGCAAAATCATGAAAAATAGAGAAAATGAAGAGATAATCTCGTAAATATGCTCAAAAATGAGAAGAAATAGCGTAAAAGCTCTTAAATGATAGCAAAAAGAGTAAAGCGCACAAGAGATTCCCGATTCGCGCGTAACCTAGTCATTTCCCCGCATGCGCCCCACGAAACAGAGAAAGTATTGTGTCCCAGTCCCTTTTTGCTGCGCTTATTTTAAAGGAATAGCAAAGGTACCGAAACGTATTTTCTTCCCGTGATCGGAAACAGTATAGTCTTTTTTTAGAAACTTAGCAGTGGTCGGAGAGCGTTCCGAAATGTCTAATTCGTGCCTTTTTTGCACCTTGTATACAAAGCCCCATACTTTCTTATACACCGTACAAACAAGTACACTGTTCCCATGCCCATGCGTAGGGCTGTCATAAGAGAAATTCGTAGCAAGATACATTCCGTGCGTTTCTTTCGTTTGCAGAAGATAACCATCGATAAAGAACGATTGACCAACAAAGCCTACAACGAGATAAATAAAAAAGAAAAGAATAAAAAAGACGGTGACAACTACTCTTTTGATCGTGCGCGCATACCACAATAGAAAAACAATGATAATGAGCAGGACCATCAAATCAACGATGTAGCCGACTTTACTTAGATCCGCATGGAATGTTGCAGAAAAAAAGACGTACTTATTGTTACTAGAACTATATAAATACCACATCCATCCGCGTAGTCCAATGTATAGGATGAGAAGAAGTTTGCTAACTAGAAAAATTCTTTCTTTTGTACTGTGATACAACGCCCCATCTCCCTAACAATATTTTAAGATATTACCTACTATACCATTATTTCGTTTATACTAGAGGAAAAGGGGAGGTGCTACTAATGGAGAATCGCTCTCGATTGTCCGTGGCTTCTACTACTCATGCAAAGCCTACTGTTAGGCGGGCGATCCTTTGCATGGGGTAATACGGTTGGACTGATCGCCAACAAACACTGGCTTTGCACCTTATGATTTTGTTGTATTCAAAAAATAAGGGGCTGCCACACATGAAATATCAGAACGCACATCACATTTTACCGCAAGCATTAGTAGCGGAAATTCAACAATACATTCAAGGCGAAACACTTTATATTCCGAAAGAAGAGGCAACGCACAAGAAATGGGGCACGAAAAGTGGCTCGAGAAGTCTGCTCGATGCGCGCAATCAGCGGATTAAGCGGAGCTTTGCAGACGGGGTTTCCATTGCACAGCTCGCTGTGCGCTATCATTTATCACAAGCATCTATTCAGAAAATTGTATACGGTAAGAAGAAAGCAGACGTCGCTCGCTAACGTCTGCTTTTTTTCGGTAAAAAATGATTCTTACTCGTTCTTTCTGTAGGCATTAGGCGCTTTTTTTCTTACACTAAAACTTAGAAGGAGTTGATTCCTATGGAACCTTTTTTACGAAACGACCAGTACAATGCGATCGTCCAATATGTGCAAGTCATTCTCGACACGAAAAAAAAGCACGTCGCACCGAACGTGTTAAAAGCAACGATTGAACTCGCTGGCGCGAAAATACTTGCGCTTTTTCATGAGTCAACAGCAGAACAGCAAGCCTTGCTTGATGTGACAGCGCACACGACTTCAGAAGAACTGCATCGCTTTTTAGAGCAGCTACGGTCTTACGTGAATCCTTTTCCACCCATTTCGGAACCACAAATAAAAAAACTATTTCCAAAAGCAAAAAAGTTAAAAGTTCCTCCACTGGATTCCGTGGATTGGCATAAACTCACGTACTTAAGCTGGAATGACCTTGGCAGCAATAAAAAGTACATTGTCTATCCCCAAGACGGAAAATGGCTCGGCATTCAGTGCAGCCTAACCCCTCTAGCCAAAGCAGGCTATTGCAGCTTATGTAAATGTGTAAATGATGTCAGCTACGTATCGACCATTGCCAAAAAGAAACAAGCAAAAAATTCAGATTACTATAAAGCGCTGGGCAATCTCATTTGTACCGATAGTGCAACGTGTAATGAAAAAATTACAACGACAATGCATGTGGAAAAGCTGTTTGGCGATGTGCTAGAAGGGTAGAAAACAGGGTGCCTTTTGTGCCCTGTTTTTTTCCTGTTTAATGGTAAGGAGGGAAATCGAATGAAAGATCACCTTAGCAAAAGCGAGATCAACACGCTACATAGCGCAATCCATAGATTACATCTCACAAGTATTAGCAAAGTAACAAGAATCGGTGAAGGAGCTTGGCATACAGCTTATAAGGTGGAACGGTTACAGACCCATGACCTTGTGATTCGTATAAAGAAGAAAGAAGCTTACGGTGAAATTCAGCGTAACGATGAACACGCGTTAAGAACAGAATATGAATCAACGCGCGCTTACTATCAACACGCAAATAAAAGTTATGTAAACATTTGTCCGAACGATTATCACTATTTTATAGAGGACGACATCGTATTTACAGTAGAGACGTTTATGGGCGAGGGAATGGAACAACTTACGAAGAACAAGGCCTCTTTCTATGGTCAAACATTAGGAACAGCTCTGCATGCCATCCATCACAACACAACAGCCATTGAAGGTTTTGGTGAATTACACTGGAATGGGAAGACGTTACAAGGAACCCATACTAAAAATACAAGGGAGTTATGGAAGGAAGAGCATACCCATTACCGTACTGTGTTGGAAATCCTCACTCATGCTAACCTTCGTTTTAATACGAAAAAAGTTAATCGCGCTATTCATTCTTTGCTTGAACATAGAGAATCTCACATTCAAAAGGTTTCCCTAGTGAATCAAGACATTACACCAGAAAATATACTTGTGAACGGTTCACAGATTGCCATTATTGATCCGTTCCCGAAGTTGGATTTCGATTTAAAATACGCCGCTTATTTTGTATTTTGTTATAAATTTCTTTTACCTGCTTATGCCCGTGCGCCAAGATACGTAGCGAGGGGCTATGATCAGAAAAAAGAGAGCCTAAATGAAATCGCTAATGGCTTTATAAGAGGGTATTTTCTCGATCAGACTGGAGAGGCACTTACCTCCCACGTTCAGCGGTTAATGGATGAATATTGCTTATGGCTGTTACAAGAAGCTTATGAACACTATGAACGAGTCAATCAACCTCATCTTACAAATAAAATCAGTCAACAGATGGGGAATAACACTATGATTCGTGCTAGATTAGATGTATGCCTGAAACACTTAGAACAAGTTTGTTCTGACATGCTCACGAAAAAAAGCTACTAAGAGCGTAGCTTTTTACTTTGGTAAGACGACCAAACGAGCACTTGTTTTCCCCTGCTGATCCTTCACTTTTAACTGTAATCGTGATGTAGATGTTGCCCAATCCGTGTTAAAACGGTCGTAATGATTCGAATCGAAAAAGCCACCACCAAACTGATATGCCCCATCAATTTCTTGCTCTAACGAATGGTAGAGCCTTTCCATCTCTTGACCTGGAAGATACTTTCGTTGAAGTTGAAAGTCATAAAGTACACGTTCTAGCTTATTTCTCTTAAAAAAATAGGTGAGCTTCGTACGCTTACCAAATGCTTCAATTTGAAAAATTAGTGTCGTTGGGTTACGTTCGTAGACATTATTCCCACGCTTTTTTTCAACATTTTCCACATGCTTTGGTGCGTCTCCCCAATTAACGCCCCGGACCGCACAATGCTTAGAAGTAGCTTCTGCTGATTGGTCATCTAAAACCCCGATCAACAAACACATGGCCAGTAAGATTACATACCGAAATACATTCATTTCTAGCACCCTCTCTTTCTAACACTTATGAATAGCGTCTCAAAGAAAGTAAAATAAATCCATATTTTTCTGCAATAGCGACTCTCCTAAAGCCAAAAAAATAAGGCCGCGCAACAGCGCAACCTTATTTTTTCCCACCCCATTTTCCGACTAACACGACAAGCACGGCGAGGATTATCGGCAGGAAGAGGTTCACGTTCCACGGCATATTATCGAGAAAGCGGCCAACTGCTTGGTCTTTTAACATCATTTCGCCTGCGGTATACCCAAGTAAGGCAGCGCCGAGCAGAATAATGATAGGAAAGCGATCCATAATGCGCATGAGTACTTGGCTGCCCCAAATAATGAGTGGAATACTAATAATAAGACCAAGAATGATGAGGGTAATGTTGCCATTGGCAGCACCCGCGACAGCGACGATATTATCGATACTCATGACGAGATCTGCAATAATAATCGTGCGAATGGCACCTGATAGACTTGACTGTCCTTCAATATTTTCGTCATCATCTCCGCGTAGAAGATTAACGGCGATCCATAGTAACAATAAGCCTCCCGCAAAATTTAAAAAGGGGATGCGTAGTAAATAAACAGCGACAAATGTTAGGGCAATGCGAAGAAAGATTGCGCCAAACGTTCCAAAGAAAATCGCTTTATTCTTGTGCCGCTCCTGTAAGTTACGACAGGCTAAGGCAATGACCACTGCATTATCGCCACTTAACACAATGTTAATAAGCAATATTTGAAGTAAGCTTACGAATAAAGAATCCATAACCACCCTGTCCTTTTTTTGGGATCTGTCTAATGACTTGCCTTTACTAGAATGTCTATTTACAGCATGTTTTAATCGTTATTCTTGCAATGGATGGAGCTCGGAATTAAGCAATGCCCCAATAATCAGCACCATCGCTGACATGTAGAACCAAATCATTAATACAACAATACCGCCGAGCTGACCATAAAGTGCCGCATAATTATTAAGCTTTACATAGGCTGCAAATCCTAGAGATACAGCTTGCCAGCCAATCATGGAAAAAAGCGCCCCCGGCATGACTTGCCGCAATCGTACCGAAACGTTCGGTGTGAAATAGTAGACCATTGTAAAGAAAAAGAGAAGAAATAAGCTTCCCATTCCCCATTGCACAGCAATCCATAAACTATGAAAGCTTTGATTCGCAAAGATTTCGTTAAAGTAGCGATGCATAATGCGCTGCACGACCGGCAAGAAAATAGACAGCGCAATGGCTACCATAAAGCCAATCGTTAAAAGCAAGCCCTCAAAAATACGCTTCAACATATTTTCACGTTTTTTAATATAATAAGCGTCATTCACAATTCGCTTGAAACTCTGAAAGCCCATTGAAGAAAGCCAAAGCATAATAATAAGCGAAAAAGAAAGAATGTTACCGCGCTGTGTGCTAACCGTATAGTGCAACGTTTTATCAATTAAGTGGTAAGTCGCAGCAGGTGCATAGGGCTTGGCAAGCTCTAAAATCGGATGATGCCGCACCGGAACGTAGGCAAGTAGTGTATAGATCACGAGTAAGAATGGAAAAATCGATAAAAGAAAATAGTAGGCCATTTGCGCAGACAAGTCGTAAACGCGCAGCGCAAAAAAGCGTTGTCCCATTCTTTTAAATAGTTCTGTTATGTTCATATATGTTCCCTTCTCACCAGGCATTAAATAGATATTCTATCGTACCATAACACTAGAAGATTGCAAGGTAACGGAAAAAAGCGGTAACTATTGATAATATTGAATGGCCACCGCTGCTTTCACAGCCGATTTTAATGCACCTTGCATCCATCCGTGGTGATCGGAGGCATGTTCTCCCGCAAAGTACAGATGCCCCTCTCTCGTCCCAATCGCATGACCAAACTCTTCTTCTTGATACGGTTTAAACATCGTAAAGCCCCCGCCATTAAAAGGATTGCGTCCCCAGCTATACGAAGATCCCGTAACGAGTTCATCGTACACCGTGTTCCCATGAATAAGTGCAAAGCACCGCAGTGATTCCGTAATGCGTACATCATTGGGCAACAAGCTCCAAATGTTAGAATCATCTTCCCACGTATAACTCGTTACGACGACACCTCCTGAACTACCTTGCACGCGGTAGGACGGATAATGTGCAAAGCGTATCGGCAAATCACTGACCGCCTTGCCTCCAAACAAACCTTCTTGTTCCCAAAAGCGTGAGCGAAATTCAACCGCAATTTTCGTCGCAGGTGCATAATGAAGCTCGCGAATGGCTCGCCGTTTTAAATACGATAACGAATCATACGGTTCAAAGCGTACGAAGTTTAAGACAGAAAACGGAATGGTAATCAGGGCACAATCTCCTTGCACTTCATACGTTGTGCCGGTTTGCGGATGCTTCGTATTCAAGCGCACACCTTCTTCGTTCTGCGTAATTCGGGATACCCGCTGCCCGAAACAAATCTCCGCTGTCACTTCCTTCGCAAGCCGTTTTGGCAGCTGATCATTACCACCTACTATTTGAAAAAATTTTAAATCTCGCTTGAACAACACAAGAATGTCGCGAAAAATCTCTAAAAACGACAACTCCGGAAAGCCTTCTAATGACAACATCACTTTAATCATGTCAACCGCCCCAGGTGAAAGGGAGCGCCCATATGGATTTTCTTTTAAAAAACGATCCACAGAATAGCCTCCGAGCCGCTTAATGACAAGTGGCCAATGCTTCTCGGGATCTTCATCAATAAAATGAACAAGGGGCTCAGTCGCATAATGCATAAGCTGATCCGCTGTAAAGCCTTTCTCTTGCGGTGCGACAGGAAAATCTAGCGCATCAGGATCTTGCTCATACGCCGCTGCATTCATCCGTCGCCCATTAATATAATAAAGATCTTCTGGTCGTGACGTATAAAACGGTTCGAGCTTCAGTCCAAAGCGCTCTACTAAACTGAGCACGAGCGAATGCGTCTCCGGAATGCGCATCGCCCCCGCTTCAAAATAATGGCCTTCTGAAAACGGCTCAGAAATGGTTAACACGCGGCCACCAATGCGATGCGACGCCTCTAACAATACAACGTCATGTCCTGCTTCCTTTAAGAGAAGACACGCAGCAAGCCCTGACATTCCACCTCCTGCAATAATGACGCGGCGCGGAGATGTCGCCTTTGGCATTCCATACCGCAAGATGTGCGCCATCTCCACCTCTGTCAGTGCCTCTGCCTGCATACACCCTCCCCCTTACAACTTGTCTCTTTACACCCTATTCACAGAATACGGTAAACATGCGGGGTATTTACGAATGCTTGATGATAGTAAGTATCGTGGGCGGGAAAAGCGTTGATTTTTTTACCTTTTATGGTATCGTATGTAAAGTGGTTAAACATGGAGGAGGTAGTATATGGAATACAAAGGAAGTAGTGCTTACGAAAAAGATACTTTTTTTACCAACTATATGAAAAGAAGAAATCGCAAAGAAAGTCCTAACAATGCCATTGAAAAGCCCATTATGTATGCTTTAATTGGAGATGTAACGAATCTAGACATCTTAGATCTCGGCTGTGGCGATGCTTCCTTCGGCGTCGAATTGTTAGACCAAGGTGCAGCAACGTATCATGGCGTAGAAGGTTCCTCCCGTATGGCTGACGCCGCTCAGCAAAACCTCGCCCATCTTAATGGCCTCATCCATCGCCATACAATGGAGCAGTATCTCTATCCAAAAGACACATTCAATCTAGTTACCTCACGCTTTGCCATTCATTATGTAGAAAAACTCTCTCCATTATTTGAAAAAATCTATCAAACACTAAAGCACAATGGAACATTTGTCTTTAGCGTTCAACACCCTCTTACAACCGCTTCATTTAAAAGCAAAACTACTAGCGACCGCCGTGACAATTGGATCGTTGATGACTACTTTCTAGAAGGTGAACGAAAAGAACCATGGATCAACGAAACCGTAATTAAATACCATCACACCATTGAACACTATTTTACTACTTTACGCGCTGCCGGCTTTACAATAACCGATCTTCGCGAAGGCAAGCCACTACGCGAACACTTTACTGATTCGTTAGAATACGAGCGGCGCCAACGCATTCCTCTTGTATTAGCTTTCTGTTGCCGAAAAAGCTAGACGCGTTTTTATAACACAATAAAGCAGCGAGGAGTAACGCTTAGGTTCCTCCTCGCTTGTCTACTCTATTTCCACTCTTTATCACCGCAATAACCTTTTACGCACGCTCGATATTGTTGTTCTTTTCTGTCTAATTTCAGCGCAAGGTTATCAGATCGTTCCCAATCAAGCGTTGCCAACGAAACTAAGTCAGTACTCGAACGTCGTAATGCTAGAACACCATCACGTAAAAGTTCTATTTCGTTATACAATCTCACACATCTAGCTGTATCCCTATTTCCATAATCACAACAAGAATTGTTAAGCAAATCTTCTGCGGTTTCTCGAAGCAGTAATTCGCGCTCAACCATGAGACGACGTCGGTCTTGTAAACGCATCACTTCTTCAAGAAGTTGTCCTATCCGCGCATCGAGTAATTTTGTTTTCTGTCGTAACAACAAGTCTTCTTCTATTAATTGTTCCGCGTTCTTAATGACACTTTGACACTTTTCATAGTCCTGTCCAAAACGCTCTTTTTTCTCATAGTCGCTTTTATCCTCATAGTGAGTGTACTTACGTTCCATCGAGTGAATGTTCCTTTCTGCACTTAGGGTGTGTGAAATACAATACAGATACATCGATCTGCATTATTTACTTCTATACATCCTATTCATTCATCCTCACTTACGCTTGGACAGTCGTACTAAGAGCACACACCTATTTGTACGAAAACTCTCGATATGGTATATTAGTAAAAATTTACTAACTTGGAGGTTAATTATGAAAAGAGTGCTCTGTTTTGTAGGAATCACCATGAGCTTATTAGCGGCTTGCACTTCTTCTACAGATCCTTTGCTAGACAACAATCTTTTAGATGACATTAGATCTGTATGCATCTCAAAATCCAGTACATTTAGTAATACTTCTGCACAAAAACCGTTTAAAAAATTAACGAATAAAAAAGACATTGATTCTTTTAAGCAAATACTAAAAAAAGCGCATCGCGTCCAACACTCTATGGACAAAACAGATTACGATGTGCTTCTCCTCTTTAAAACAAACGATGCCAAAGGTGGCAGTCGCCTTCTAGAAATGAACGAAACAGACGACAATGGCTATTTTATTCGTCTTGTCGGGGATGATACGGAGACGTTTGAAGTAGATGCAAAGGATGCGTCTGCTTTTCGAGAAGGGCTTTAGAAGGAGCCACAAAGAAAAATTGGGAGGCTACAAAAAAAGTACTCCATGAACATTTATAGCCGGTTTCTAGGTTTAGAGGACCGACTTTGATGATTAGATGCTTTAATTTGTTTGAGATAAATTATTTCTCTTAAGTGGCTTAAAATTGTTTTTTGAGTTTCTTCTTTTCGACGTATAATGAACGTTCTAACAAAGTAGGTAATTATGCTAGCCCATACTAAAATGCTAAACCACTGGAGATAAATCGACATAATAATAGAAAATTTTTCAGCGTTTCCTTGCAAATACATAGTTACTCCTATATTCAATAAGGGAGTAGAAATACCAGCTACAATCATTGTTCCAATTAAACTTTTAAAAGGTATTTCAATTCTTTTAGGTATATAATGCTTGATAAGGTACCGCTCTAAATATTGAAATTGTTCTAGAGTGCTAGCGTCTGAAGTTTCTTTTAATATTTTCAAAAAAATTTCTTTATCATAATCCATTGTTAATAACCTAATAAACTCAGTGTGTTTATACTTTCTCTTACACCAGTATATTATCGAAATAGATATCAGAACCCACATACCCAGGAATAACAGGCCCCTATAGAAATTATCATGATTAAAATTTATCAAAGGATAATATAGCCCACCTAGTATAAATAAAAAGATTAGTATTGTTAGAGTTCGACTATGGTTCCAAATTAATAATAGTTTACTCTTACTAGAAAAATCTTCACGGTACCTCTTCAATAACTGATCCGCAACCATCACTATCAAGTCCCTTTTGGAAAATTTATCTATTATCGTAACATATGATACACGATAATACCCAGGGACAAATTACTTATTTTAACATCCTACTATTTCGCTACTTCACCACCCGCAATCCTTTTCCTTCATGCATTTCGCGTATGCCTTCTTCACATACACCGTATGTTCGCCATGAACAGGTTTCGCAAATGGTGGCGATGTCATCTGGTTTGCTATAGTTTTTAATGGCTGTTTCAATCTCCCGCCACGTTGTTTGTTGACCAACGTTCAGTTGAAGTTTCTGAAGAATCGCCGCATCGCGCTCGTAAATTTCTTCTGCTTGGCAATGATATTCTCCGCTATTTGGATAGTGAGCACACAGTTCGTCTGGGCCAAGAATAATTTTCACAGCTGAATCTGGATTTTCACGTAATGTTTTATGAAGTTGTTTCATATTGTCAACGTATTCCTTTGAATAGCCCATACCTCGAAAGCCTAGTAGACAAAAGAGATGGTGTCCGCGCAGCAAGATCATGTGAGTTCCTCCCTCTTAGAACACTTTATGTTAACTATCATTATAAAATGCGTTAACAATCGTACCATAGATCACTACGCTTTGCCAAAAGAGCTAGCATGGCAATTGAAGCTGGACGGTTGTCCCCTGACCCTTCTGACTATCCACATGTAGTGTACCACCATTCGCATGGGCACGTTCTTTCATACTAAATAATCCGACGCCACCTAGCGCTTCATGACGATCAAAGCCCCTCCCTTGATCAGAAATGGTCACTGTTACTTGTCGTTCATCACGTACAATGGAAACGCACGCTTCCTCTACTGCAGCATACTTGCGTACATTCGTTAATGCTTCTTGAATAACTCGATAAATCGTCGTCTCAAGAGTCGAAGGGAGTCTTGCTTTAAAATCCTCATGTCTAAACGAGACGAAAATGCCATAATGCTCACGATAGCGCGAGAGAAACGTTGTAATTGCCGGTAGTAAGCCTAAATCATCTAGCACTGACGGTCTTAATTCCCAGGAAATATCGCGCACTTCTTCTATTAAATCTTGTGCCTCCTGCTGTAGTTGGGCAAGTAACGGATGGTCCAGATCACGTGCTAAGCGACTGATCGTAATAAGATGACTATATAAATTTTGTCCGATGCCGTCATGCAAGTTGCGCGAGAGTCGCTTTCGCTCTTCTTCTTGAACGGTTAAAAGGCGTGTTGTCATTTGTTGTAACTTGTCTTGAACGGTCTTTTTTTCCGTAATTTCGGAGCGAATGGCTAAATATTGATAAGGTGTTCCCTCTTCTGTAAGAAACGGAACGATGGTTGTATCTACCCAATAATAGCTGCCATCTTTCGCCTTATTTTTTACTTCTCCTCGCCACACGTTTCCACGCGAAATGGTGTACCATAAATTCTTCATAAAAGCAGGCGAATGATAGCCTGAATTAATCATGCGATGATCACGACCGAGTAGCTCTTCACGCGTATATTGCGAAATCGCACAAAACGTATCGTTTACGTATGTAATTTTTCCGCGTTCGTCGGTAATGGCAACGATCGCTGCTTCATCGAGGGCAAATTTCACATCAGCTAGTTCTTTAACGGTTTCGCCTCGATCATGCGTTAGCACGTACACGGTATAGTGCAAAAATGTATGACAGACGACATAGTAGACATGCTCACCAAAAGAAAGAATTGCAGGCAATTTTGCATCCCTTAATTGGTCTGGGAGAAATTGAATTGCCCCCAATACATTTACACTTTGAGAATCTTGCGAAATGAGTTTTCCATGGCAATCACTCACTAGAATCATCGGAGATTGCAGATGATTGTCCATAACCTAAAAATCCTTTCTTTAGCGCATAATCTACGAGTTCATGACGCGCTTTTATGCCTAGCTTTTCCATCACATGTCCTTTGTGGGTTTCAACGGTTTTTACACTAATTACGAGAACGTGAGCAATCTCTTTATTCGAATAGCCTTTAGCAATGAGCGTTAGCACTTCCTTTTCGCGCTGCGAAAGCGGGTGATCCTCCTCCACTTGCGGTTTCCTACGTGAAGTTGGCCAATACGGCTCACCGCGACTAATCTGATGAATGGCTTCTATTAGTGCTTCATGAGGCGCACTTTTTAAAATACAGCCGGCGGCCCCAGCCTGCCTAGCTTGATAAATATAGCCCTCATCGTTGTGCATCGTTAGTACTAATATCGCAACGTTTGGCTGGGAAGCATGAATTTCGGCGGAGGCAGATAGCCCATCACGCCCAGGCATGCTAACATCCATGACGATTACATCTGGACAAAGCGCTGCCGCTTGCGCAATGGCTTCATCACCATTTGCCGCTTCTCCAATGACGGAAAAGGACGGTTCCGCATTAAGTAGCATCGTTAACCCTTGGCGAACGACAGCATGATCATCTACGAGAAGGAGCGTTAGCACTAAAATCACACCCTTTTTCCTAAAAAAATTTTAGTAATATAGAAGGAAATCGTTTTCGTTATACAGAAGTAGTGAGGATAGCTCCATAATCTCTTCTTTTTAGCCACTAACCCTTCACGCCAACCATTCCTTGCCGATTGTATAGTAAATACCTTTATTTCCATGATAGGAGGAATCGTATGATGAACGAGCGACTTTCTTCATTTTTGAATGATCAGTCCTCATCCATGGCGGAGGAATGGCTTCAAGGGAGAGATGCTACTACATCTAAACTCATCGAACAAACACTTCGCGAGCAGCATCAAACGCTTACGACCCGATTGGCTTCATACTTTATTAAAAGAAATGACCGCTTTCTATGGGTCCAGCAACTTGCACAAGACCGCTATGATCATTCGATTTCTTTGCGCGAAAATGTTCATCAAATTCAACGCAGTCAAGTGCTTGCTTTTGGACGCATTCGCCAATTTGCAGATATGTATCCGACAGAAATAACGACGGGTCAGCTTAGCGAATGGTTTGAATTGCTGCAGCTTTTTTTCAAACAATTGCTTGAACATTTCGTTGATTTTTATCATAAACAAGAGGCCTCTGAACCTTCTATTTTTCAAATGGGGGCCCCCGTCATCCCACTAACAACGGAAATTGGCATTTTGCCTTTAACCGGTGAAATTAATACGCACCGCGCTACGGTTATTCAAGAACAAACGATGCAAAAAGTAACAAAACTAAAGCTCGCTCATCTGATTATCGATCTTTCTGGCGTTGCTTCGTTAGATACTACGGTAGCAGATGAGGTATTTACAGTCATTAAGCAACTTTCCTTGCTTGGTGTGCAAGTTGCGATTGCTGGCATTCGCCCAGAAATTGCGGTTACAAGTGTTCAGCTTGGCATTGATTTTACCCGCGTTCTTACGTTTGCCAACGTTCAAAGTGCGCTTTATGCCTTATATCACAAGGCACCTCGCTAGATCTTCAAGCCTATTTCATACATCATATGGTAGAGGAGGCGCTCATAATTTTCTCCATACGCTTCCTCTAACTCTTCATTAAAATCATATTCAATTTGCTTTAAAATCATATCTTGATAAAAGCTGTTTTTTAACGTTTCAATGAGTGCCGGATGCTGACTTTCTACCGCTGCCGGTACAAGTTCCCCGCCAAAACTTCCTATGATCGCTGTGCGTTCATCACAAAGCACAGAAAACTTTCGCTCCGTACTATGCCAATCATCTTCTTCATTTCGAAAATATACATGCTGTAGCGCTGAAACACACGAGCCAATTACTTGAACAATGACGGTCACACCACGGTCTTGTGCAGCTACGAGCTCTGCCTCAAGAGGAGGTAAGTCTTGGGCCCACACTGTTAGAACGAGCGTAGTTTGGGCAGATCGTACGGCTTTGTGAATGATGCGTTGAACGTGTGCTTCTTCTTCCCAATGATAAAAGACAGGCGCCTGCGCTTTTTGTTCCTTTAAGTGCGCTAATAACGTTTGTTCGGTTTCAAGAAACTCTTCTTTATAACGTTCTAAAACGTCTGCAATAGGCACTGCCTCATATTTTGCGTGTTCACCTTCAATGACTCGACAGGCATTTTTTGTAAGCAAGGAACGTATGGCACTATATACATTGGGGCGCGATGCACCGACCCGCTTCGCTACTTCATAGCCAGAAAGACGCGGAGTTTCATGTAGTACAACGTAACATTTTCCTTCAAGATCGGTCATGCCAAGTTTTTTTAATGATTGATGCATAGGCGCTTCTCCTCCAAAAAAACTGGTAGTTTATTGTAATGCTACTGTAGGTCAATGGCGCTGTCAACGCCTTCTTCAAGCGTTGTTTCATATAACACTACGCTTTTTTATAAACGTAGTTTTGCTCAACACTACTAGTGGTCTTCCCATTATTATCCTCCTTTTTTTACAATTGTTATGTTTTAACTACAATCATTACGGCTATTATGATAGTATCCTCTCCTTTTACGTTAGCGTCCGGCACATGTGCCGATCACTATCTCTTTAGCGGAGATATACAATTCCAATTACGTAAGCCAGTTTCCACCTGGCTTTGCCGCCTAGAGTGAGCGTAAGCAGACGGAAAGTCACACAAAGAGGAGTTGGTTCACTTGGCTGACAGAGTGGAGACTTTATTGTTCATTAAAGAACTTGATCGTCTGCTCCAAGATTATAGCCGTTGTCCTGACGAACATTATAAAGAATTGATTAAAGAAGACATCTTGCTATTAAGTGAAGTTGTCTCTTCTTATGACTCCTGAAGAGCTTCCATTGCCCATCAGGAGGTTTTTTTTGCAATGTGTGATGTGTTCTAGCGTGACATATGACAAATGTTTGTCATTTATAGCTTCTCAGTTGACTGTTGGCGTAGAATCATCCATGATGCTAAGTGTGAGTATATAAGACTAAAGGAGCTTTTTGTATGGGAAAAGCCTTTAAATGGATGGCTATTATAACGAGTGTTGTGATGTTTATATTAATGATTGCTGGGTCGCTCGTCACGAAAACGGGTTCTGGCATGGGCTGTGGTAGTGATTGGCCACTATGTAACGGTCAATTCATTCCAGAATATACAGTCGCTACAATGATTGAATATACGCACCGAGTGATTACCGGATTTGCCGGCATTCTTGTGTTCGTATTCTCGATTTGGGCAATGATTCGCTACAAAGGCAGCCGCGAAGTACGCGGTCTCGCTATTCTTGGCATTACTTTTATTATCGTTGAATCAATTATTGGTGCTGCAGCTGTTCTTTGGCCACAGTCCGCTGAAGTGCTGGCGATGCACTTTGGATTTTCATTGCTTGCATTTACAGGTGTCGCCCTTTTAAGCATGTACGTACTGCAAAAGGATCGTTATCATAAAATTGTAAAGCAAGGTGTCTCACGACGCTTTAAAATTTTAGCGTGGGTGACGGTCGTTTATGCGTATCTTGATATTTATAGTGGCGCCTATTTGCGTCATAAGAAAGCAAGTCTTGCTTGTTGGGAATTTCCGGGCTGTACGCCAGAGCAATTTTTCCCAGGCTTAGGCGGCTTACAAGGCATTCATTTCTTACATCGTATGGCCGGTGTTGTGCTTTTTGTTCTGATTGCTGCGCTGATGATTTATGCCATTCGCCATTATCGTGGCGTGCGACCAGACTTGTACTACGGTTCCATTGTTGCTTTTATCCTTGTTTTGGCACAAATTATGAGTGGAATCGCCATTATTTGGACTAGTGCAAGCATCTTTACAACGCTTGCTCACTCTGGATTCATTACACTCTTATTTGCTTTATTGTTTTACATTGGGATTCAGTCAACAAAAAAACCAACGCGATGAACATCGTGACGAAAACAGGCTGTCGAGCATTTTCTCGATAGCCTGTTTTTTTACTTATTGGTCTGCGCGCAATTCGGGGCCTCATACGCGCGAATGAACGTGGTCCGCGCGCGATTCAGGGCCTCCTGCGCGCGAATGACTTTTTTTACAATTCTCAAATGCCTTGAACGTGATTTTTTTGCAATTATTAGCCTCTTTTGTAGCTTTTGTTTTCGATTTGCTTTCTTTTTGACCTCTTTCACCTGCTCTAGCACACGATTTGCCATGCCTGCGCGCGAACGAACATGGTCTGCGCGCGATTCGGGGCCTCCTGCGCGCGAATGAACAGAGTCTGCGCGCGATTCGAAGCCTCCTGCGCGCGAATGACTTTTTTTACAATTCTCAAATGCCTTGCCCGTGATTTTTTGCAATTATTAGCCTCTTTTGTAGCTTTTGTTTTCGATTTGCTCTCTTTTTGACCTCTTTCACCTGCTCTAGCACACGATTTGCCATGCCTGCGCGCAAATGAACATGATCTGCGCGCGATTCGAAGCCTCCTGCGCGCGAACGCACATGATCTGCGCGCGATTCGAAGCCTCCTGCGCGCGAATGAACGTGGTCCGCGCGCGATTCGAAGCCTCCTGCGCGCGAATGACTTTTTTTACAATTCTCCAATGTCTTGCGCGTGATTTCTACTCCCGGGATTCAGCTCCCAGTTCATGCGCCTGCAAGTTCATGGCAAGGTTAGGTCAAATGTAAGACATTCTAAATTTCAAAAAAATGGCTTTATCATCAACATCAATGATAAAGCCATTCGACTTATAGGAATTTTACGCACACTGGATATGGTACGTATGCATCCTTATATTTTAGTGATAGTTTGCCTGTATGCTCGTCGCGTGAGAACAGAACGAGTGAGCTGGACTGTTCGTTAGCAGCTAAGATAAATTTCTGTGATGGATCGAGAGCAAAGTCTCGCGGCCAGTCACCTTCTGTAGAAGTAATGTCTACTAAAGTTAATTGCCCTTGATCGGATACTGAGAACACGGCAATGGAGTTATGACCACGGTTGCCAGCATAGACGAAACAGCCATCTGCTGAAATGTGAATCGCACTTCCTTGGTTGTTTTCTGTAAAATCTTCAGGAATGGTAGAAATCGTTTGTAGCACTTGGAAGCTTCCGTCTTCCTCGTTATAGGAAAGCACGATTACTTCTGAGCTAATTTCTGTCATCACGTAGGCATATTTTCCATTTGGATGGAACGTAATATGACGGGGACCGCTCCCTGGTTTTACGTGTAGTGTGTGTACTTCTTTCAGCGTATCGTTGCTGTAGTCATACGTGATGATTTGGTCAATGCCAAGATCAACTGCTACGATATACTTTTCATCGGGTGTAAAGCCTGCATAGTGCGTATGTGGCTTTTCTTGGCGCTCGTGAGGACCATTTCCTTCAAGTTGCGCAACAGAAGCTACGGGCTGAATGCCACCTTCTTCGTTATCCACCGCAAAAAGCTCGACCGTTCCTCGATGATAGTTAGCTGTTACCACATGTTTATTTTTAGAGTCAACGCTTACGTGACAAGGTGAAGCGCCCTCTGTTACTTGGCTTTTTAAATGAGACAGACCATTCGTATCACCAGTAATCGAATAACCGGCAACGCCACCCATATCGCCATCTTTTTTTACAGCGTAAAGGTATTGATGATCCGCGCTTACGGTTACGTACGTAGGATTTCCTAATTGTGCCTCTGCTTTAATATCTGTAATTTCACCTGTTTCCGTATTCAATGTAAAGCCATACACGCCTTTACTATCACCTTTTGTATACGTTCCAATATAACCAGAATAATGTGTCATGATTGTTTTCCCCTCTCGATAATAGTACCATTCCTTAAATATTACCATATATCGCATCTTACAAACCTCTTTAACGATTGACGCATGAGCCAAGGGCGTTCTACATATGTTTGGGTAGTGAAGGGGGACGACGGCATGGCTACCATTTTCGTAGGTGCTTCACCAATTGTTACGTTTGATGAACAGGGCAATGGCCTCATTCTCTTAAATAACCCAAAACAGTCTGGGGTGAACATTACGATTGAAACGCTCGTTTTTGCGAATTTATCAAAAGCGGCTGTGAGCGTACAATTTTTCCCTTATTTAACGGTCCGTTCACAATTGAAAGAAGCACAGCCCGGCATTCCTGGCAACAATGCGCTGATTGGAAAAGTTGCTCCTAAAGGACGTATTTTTTACGGCCAAAACGTTGAAATTGCAAACGGTGATTCGCTTGGCTATTTAACGGTACCACCTTATGAGTCCAGTACAGTAAAACCGACCGGCATTATACTTGCGCCAGGCACGAGTCGCTTTTATTATTTAAAAATTATCGGCGAAGCGAAGCAAGCAGCTGTAAGCTTGTATACGGCTTGGCTTGAGGAGAAAAGTTAAATCCACTGCGCAAACCAAGCTACATAGTAGGCAGCTGGTAAAAATAATAATTGCGCAACCAGCGTGCCCACTAACTTTGAACTGACCATCGTCACAGAATAGCTTTTCAAATAAATGTAGGGACTCTGCTTTTTCGTCACACGATCTGCTAATACCGAGGCTTTCGGATCGACAAACAACGTTAATAAAATCGTCGCAATGCCGTTTATAATGCCTGATGACATTAAGGCCGCTTGCGCTTGGTCGGGTGGAACTAACATTGATGCGTAAATGGAAGAAAGGACACCAATCGTAAAAACAGCGGATATGAGTACGTTTATAACAAACAATCGCCTTGGAATTGTTTGATACGTAATGCCTTTTAAGTACGCTAGGCGTGGTAAGCGAATGCATTGCACGATCTTTTTTACAACGGTTGGATTGATGTGTTTTGTTAGAAGCGCAACGAGGGAACCACGTTCATGTGAAAGTCCAACAATTGCCCGGGAAAATATAGCGATAAACGTCGGAAACAGCACAATGCCAAGCATAACGCCTACTGAAGTTACGGCAATTAACAAGCGATATTGCTCTTCAATAAACAGCAAACGATTCTGTAACGGGGCCTCTGCAATCAATTTAGCGGTTAAGGGTTGTTGAATCATCGTAGAAAATCGTGAAAGAATGACAAGTGTACTAAATAACGAAAGCGCTGTCGCAATTAAGCGCACGCGTGCACCCGATATTCTCGTCGAATATGCGAGCGTTTCAATCGTCGTAATGACTAAGATAAAGAGAGCAATCACGACCACTTTGTTTGTTATAACATCCATACCATTAGCTCCTTCATGTCTATTAGTATATAAATTACAACATTTGGAACAAAAAGTATAGAAATGATTAGAAAATCGGCAGCTTTTTTGCTGACATCGAGCTGCTTAGGATCATGAAAAAATGACACTCGGGTTTTCGAGTGTCATTAATCTTATGACTGCACAAAGAAATGCAGTGCTCTTCGCAAGTCCTCTTTCCAAAATACCCAAACATGCTCGGCATCTTCCCTATGATAATCAAGGGCAAGCTGCTGCTGTAAAAAAAGCCGACGCACTGCTTCGTTTCCATCGGTAATATGCGTTATTTCTCCTGTTACCGGTGACTTGAAATGATTTTCATGCTCTCCCACTACTTGATAAATATGCCACGACGGCTGTTGCAGCTGATGCGTTACATCTGCTATGATGCCTTCATCAAACGCAGCGGATTGCAGCATTAAATGCGTCCAGCGCGTCGGTTGAGTGATCGCTAAATATAATGCGGCCACGCCCGCTAATGAATCGCCAAGACCGCCCATTTTTACCGGCTGAAGATTCATCGCTGCTAGCTTTCGTTCCACGTCCGGTAAAAGCTCATCATAGAAAAAGTGTAGAAATTGTTCAAAATGAGCACCCTCTGGATGATACAAATCGCGACGTTGCGAAGGCGAGCCCGGGCTCACGGTAATCATAATCACATTGTTCATCTCTGCAGGCTTTTCTTCAAGAAGTGCTGTAAACGTCTCCTTTAAGCCACCAAGTTTCATATAATAATAGCCATCTTGCACGAATAACAGCTGCACATCGCCTTCTGTCAGCGTCTCGGGAAATAGCCATTTTACATCAATTGTCCGTCCTAACACCTGTGATGCTAACGGATTTTCACTTATAAATAACGACAAAAAAAGCCCTCCATTCTCATCCAACTTGCCACTATATCGTAGCATACTCCATCAATACTTTGGATGAAGACTTAAGGGCTTTCTTCTTTATAACGTTCGCTTTGCTTTCTTTTTGTTTTGAATGCTTGCATAAAATTTATAGAGCGCATACATAATACTTATCTCTAAAATGGCAATACCACCGATGAACAGAAGGCGTTGTTGAACGTCTGCAACAACCTTCCATAAGATCGTTATAAAAATAGATAAAAAAAGGATACTATTCACCCATAAAATGAGTTTAAGACGTTTTAAGGACATACTCCCTTGGCCGCTCCTTTCTATTTTCCACACCTAAAGGAATGGTCAAACCACTCCTCAATTATGCTCTTGTTGCTTGTATAGTAGCAATTATTCCGTCTCACTAAAATATGCCAAAAGAAGGATTTAACGGTAAAGAAAAAGCAGACATGGAGCTCTGGGCTTCAATGTCTGCTTTTCGCTGTTGTTATTTTACAGTTACAACTGTTGCTTTGCTTGGAACGCCGTCACGAGAGGTTACGGTTACATAAAGTTTCGTTCCTTTTTTCTGTTTTTTATAAGTGAGTGTAAATGTTCCTTTTTTCGATACAGTGCCTTTGGCAAGCTTGCTCTTGCCTTTATTCATGATCGTAATGCTGCCACCTGCTACGGCTTTACCTGTTAGCTTTGTCGCACTTGCTGCTTTTACTGATGGAGCAGCAGGTACTTTTGCTTTTACAGATACAGTGTGTAGTGTGGTGCTTGCTGCACTCGTTGTAATATGCACTGAAATCACTTTTGCTTTTAGCGTTGGAGCAATTTTTACAGAATAACGACCCTTGTTATCTGCAGTCGTTTTGCCTAGCGTGTGCTTGCCGTCTTTTACAACAATGCTAGCGCCCTTTTCAGCTGTTCCCGTTAGAGTGGTTGGCGTTACTTTGCCAATTGAAGCATGTAAGCGCACAGCGCTAAGAGCATTATAGGCATTCAAGCGACCCCAGCCAGATTTTTTATCATACCCAACGGATGACTTGGCACCAAGTAACTCGTCCATCATTTCTTGTTTCTTATCAAGCTTAGAATCTACCGAATGGAAGGAAAGTTGATCCGCTGTTTGTGTTAAAATCGTTGCAATTTCTTTCGCTGTTAATTTCGGATTGGCTGCAAGTAACATGCTGGCAGCACCGACTACGTGCGGTGTAGCCATTGATGTTCCAGAGAAGAACGTAACGTTACCATCTGGGACAATACTCGGTATGTCAGTACCTGGGGCAACCATATCAAGTCCTTTTCCATAGTTGGAATAATCCGAAACCACATCTAAACTATTTGTTGCGCCAATGGTAAAGGCGTATTTTGATGAAGCAGGATAACTGACTTCTGATTTTGCTTCATTTCCAGAGGCAACGACGAGCAATGCACCTTTATCATGCGCATATTTCATCGCTACTTCAAGTGAACGGCTATATGGTCCACCAAGACTTAAGTTAATAACTTTCGCTCCTTGGTTTGCGGCATAGACAATTCCTTTTGCCACATTCTCAAGATCGCCGCTACCATTCTCGTCTAATACTTTAACAGGAATAATTTCAGCTGACGTGTTAATACCCGTCATGGAATACCCGTTATTGGCAGAAGCAGCGATAATACCCGCTACGTGTGTACCGTGAGCATTATCGTCTATTGTACTAGTGCCCATTTTATGAAAGTTTTTACCTAGTTCGGGATGAACAACTTCTTTTAAATCTGCTAACGTATGATCTACGCCTGTATCAACAACGGCCACTTTTACTTTTTGTAGAGGCATTGTCGCAGCAAGCTTATTCATTTTTGTAAAACCAATATCGGCACCTTTTTTGCCATCTTTATTTTCAAGGGACCATTGGTATGGATACTGTGTATCAGTTGTTAGAGCGTGATATTGCTTATTTTCTTCGACAAATTCAACACCTGATAGTTTTTCAATCTTCTCTTTTGTCATGCCCATATGTGCTTCTTGACTCGCGGCTGATTGCTTTTTAATGGAGGAAGGTTGTTTTACCTTCACAACATATAAATCATCAAGAATGGCATCTTGACTTGGGAAGGCTGGCTTCACTTCAGCAGAAACGCCATTTTGTTTCAATTTACTTGTTGTTATAGGAGCTTTCTCGTTGTCTTTCAACTTTACGATTAACTCAGTAGATGGCGCTTCATTTCTATTGACTAGCTTCGCCCCTACTAAAATGTCTGAAAGCTTTTTGCCAGCAAGGTGATGTAAATCGACTGAATCAGCAACTTTTTCGATTTGATCTTTCCACATGCTTGGCGTTGCATCAAGCACAATTTTATAAAGAGCGTCAATGGCTTTTTGCTCTTGAGCTGTTATGACATGCGTGCTGTTTCCACCTTTTTCAGCAAGCTCTTTAAAAATTGGTTTTAAGACGAGTAGATGTTGCAGAACATCTTCGCGCAAATCTTTGGAAACGATCATTTTTCCTACAAGGAACGGTGCTGTTTTGTAGTAAAGTGATGATAGTTCTTTCCCTTCTTTTGTTTGCGAAAGCAAGCCATCACGAATGTGACGAAGCTGTGCTAATACGGATTGTCCTGCTTTTTCTTTACCAACCGTCATTTCAACAGGACAGACTGGCATCCCGCCTTTGTCCGGCGTTGTTGGCGGTAAGTTTACACTATGATATTCCATTTCGTAAGATGCTGGCTCTTCTGCTTTTGCTTCTTCTTTCGGAGCTTCTGGATCTTCACTTGGAGGATTGCCGAGGTTTGTCACTTTTATGTAATAGGGACCTTGCCACCCATAAGGCATGTTGATTTCCACGGGCTTTCCATTTTGTTCAATCGCATTGCTTCGGTACATATCAAATGTTTCGTCCTTTTCAGCGCGATCTTTTGAAGGATAGACACTGATCGAAACATTTGCTTTTGTTTTGAGTGTAATACGAGCATGCGTTGTTTTTTGTACATCTGCTTGATTAGGTGTAAGCTCAAACCACTGCTCACCCTCTGGTTTTTCAATGGTGCTCTTTACCCATTTTCCTTGTTGAAGAGAAGATGGACCTTCAAGCGAATCAGAACTATCTGCTAACGCCACCCGACTTGTCATCGGCTGAAGCATCGCAAATACGAGTACCGCTACAAGTAGTAGCGCATTCCATTTAAACATCTTTCTCATAATAAGCCTCCCTTTTTTTGCGGGCTCATCGCCCTATAAAGTCTATTAAACCATAACCTTATCATCTCGTGGATAAATTTTGAAAACGTCCACACATTTTCCACAAGACTCTCACCTATTCCCTACTGGTAAAAAAATGAAACCACTCTAAAGACGAATTTTAGTAAATCCTCCAAGGTAATGCAAGTTGCATTGCTTCAATTGGCAGCTCTACTTCAAAAGCATTTCCATTGCTTTTTTTGACAACATTTGGTTTAGTGAACGAGGGAAGGGGTAGATCTGACGTGTTCTTGATCGTAACGATGCTTATCATTGGGGTTATGTGTGGTTTTGTTGGGGTTGGCGGTGCAGGCTTTATTATTTCGGTACTGCTTTTGTTTGATGTTGAGATTCATACGGCGCTAGCAACGTCGCTTTCAGCAATGGTGTTTACAACGCTATCAGGAGCTGTTAGTCATCTTCGTGAAGGAAACATTAAAATTTCTGTAGGGGCTGCCACTGGCATTTTCGGCGCACTTGGTGCCCTTGTTGGCTCACATCTAACATCGTATATTCCGGCGGGTGATCTTCATTATTTAACAGCAGGAATGCTATTGGCATCAGCAGTACTTATTGTATGTCGCCTGTTTGTTTTCCAAAAACGGAGCGATGACGAACGCAAGCCTCTGTTAGAAAAGAAAAACCTTGTGTTGCGAGCACTTCTGCTTGGCTGCGTGACAGGCGTATTATCAGGCTTGTTCGGCATAGGCGCAGCACCATTTATCCAAATAGGCTTAATTCTCTGCTTTTCCTTAACGATTGCTGAAGCTATTGGCACGACCATGCTTGTCATTTTGCCCATTGCTGCTGGTGGCAGTATTGGCTATGTACTACAAGGCTATTTGGATGTGACATTGCTGCTTCAAGTGCTAGTCGGTACGATGATTGGCGCCTATTTAGGGGCAAAACTAACGAACTATGCACCAACACAGCTCTTAAAAATAGCGATGGTGGCCACACCTGTGATCGCAGCTTCTCTCATACTATGGAAATAAAAAAAGGCTGAGACATAAGCAGCCCTAACTCATAAAAATGGCTTCACCATCAGTTTTTGATGCAGAAGCCATTTTTTGATGTTGTTTAATATTTTTATTATAGATTGACTTGCGTTGAAGGTTTGGAAGAGTGCTTGGGGGCGTGTGGTTCGCGTGCAGGAGCGTTCGGTTCGCGCTCGGGGGCATCACGTTCGCGCGCGGGGGCATTCGGTTCGCGCGCAGGAGCATCACGTTCGCGCGCAGAAGCATCACGTTCGCGCGCAGGAGCATCACGTTCGCGCGCAGAGGCACTCGGTTCGCGCGCAGGAGCATCACGTTCGCGCGCAGAGGCATCACGTTCGCGCGCAGGAGATCAAAAAGAGAGTAAATCAAGCGCCAAACACTCGAATGCACTACAAAATTTTGTAGAAATCGTGTGCAAGCCCTTCAATGATGACGAAAAGAGTGATTCGCGGGCGGGAACGTTCGGTTCGCGCGCAGAGGCACTCCGTTCGCGCGCAAAAGCACTCCGTTCGCGCGCAAAAGCACTCCGTTCGCGCGCAGAGGCACTCCGTTCGCGCGCAGAGGCACTCCGTTCGCGCGCAGAAGCACCTGATTCGCGCGCAGAGGTACTCCGTTCGCGCGCAGGGGCACTCTGTTCGCGCGCAAACAAGATAAATCCTCCCTCAGAGAATGTGCAAATGATCAAAAAGAGAGCAAAGCAAGTGCTAAGCTCTCGGAAATGTTACAAAACAGAGGAAATAGTGTGTCTAACCTAGTTTTTTCGTATTATTTAAAGGATGCGTAGCCATCATCCGCCATGACGATACTGCCATTAACTGCCGCGGATTCTGGTAGTGATAACAAATAGACGATATTTGCGATGTCTGCGGGTTTTGTTAGTGTATTTCCCATCACTTTTGCTCCCATTGCTTCTACTTTTCCACTCTGACGATATCCATCTAGGATTGGGGTGTCAACAACACCTGGCGCCACGCCAACGACGCGAATGCCGTATGGCGCAAGCTCTAGGGCTGCTGATTTCGTCATCATAATAACGGCTCCCTTTGTTGCATGATAAGCGAACGTACCTGGTGAAGCTAAATAACCGAATACTGAAGCTGTATTAATAATTACGCCCCGTGTTTCTAATTTACGCATAGCATTACCAGCTGCTATAATGCCGTAGGCAACGCCATGCTGATTAATGCTAATTACATCATGATAGTCTTGTAATGTTTGATCCAGAACAGGCGTTAATCGGCCAATTCCTGCGTTGTTAAACATCACATCGATGGAGCCAAATTCATCAATTGTATGTTGAATGAGCTGTTCTACTTGCTCATAGTCAGCAACATTTGTTTTTATGAACAGGCCTTGTAGTTCGGCCGCTAATGCTACGCCAGCTTCTTCATTTACATCAGCAATAACAACTTGGTCGCCTTTTTCGGCAAACAGACGCGCTGTTGCTTCCCCAATTCCACTTGCCCCACCAGTTATGACGACAACTCGCTTATTTAACATGTGAATTTACCCCTTTTTACCAATCAGTATATCTATATCTTACAAATTAGTAAAATTTAAGTACCCTCTACCTTGAATTGTCGCTTCATAGCCAAGGTCATTCGCTGCCTGTACTAACTTCTCTTTTATTTCATCGGGTGTTAATTCTGGTTGCTTTTCTAATAAAAGTGCAACGAGACCAGCACATCGTGAAGTGGCCATGGATGTTCCGCTCATAACACAATACGCTTCCCCTACACGATCTATGGGCCGACGCTGATCTAAGTAACTGTAGGGAGCTCGTAGCGAGATAATACCAGTGCCTGGCAAGAGAAAGTCCGGTTTCGTGTGACCATGAACGGTTGGGCCTCGACTGGAGTAAGAAGCAGGTACAATCACCTCGCCATAGTGGGTTGCGGCGGTATCAGATGCTCCCACGGTAATAACGGTTGGGCACATGCCTGGGCTTGATATGGTGCCCATTTCCGGTCCTTTATTGCCCGCTGACACGCAGACAACAATGCCAGCTCGCCACGCTTTTTCAACACTTTGTATGACAGGATCATCCACTTCCGTACCGCCTGTTACGTACCCAAAGGAAAGAGAGAGCACCCGAATGTTATACACATCCTTATAGCGAATGCACCATTCAATCGCGGCTACAACCGTTGCTGCTTGTCCCGCCCCTTTTTCATCCAAAACTTTTAAGATTGCTAGATTCGCTTCATAGGCTGGACCTTTGTACAAGCCTTGTGATAAGCAGCCATTGCCAGCTGCACAGCCAGCACAGTGGGTCCCATGACCGTTATCATCGTAGGGAACATGTTTGCCATGTAAAAAATCACGAAAAACAACGATGCGCTCTTGGACATCATTGTGTAAATGAATGCCCGTATCGATCATTGCAATGGTAATGCCTTTACCACTCGTTGTAGCTTGATTGTGATTCACGTTACTGGGCTTGTAATACGGATGGTGCGCCTGTGTCTGTAGTCGCACATCCGGTACTTTATGCTGAAAAAAGCCCCATAACCTCGCCACCATTTCTCGCGACCATTGACTTATTTTTATTTTTGTAAAAAACCCATCCATTCCGTTCCCCCTTTAAAAAGATCTCTGCAATAGCTTATGAACACTAGGTTTAAGGGGAAACGGTGTTTGTCCTACCAAGGGTGTATTTACTTTTCTAAAAAAAGTAAAAATTGACGAAACTTTTTTTTGTTGTGATAATTTGTATGTAGCGAATGATTGCAATGCTAAAGGAGGGCTATCATGTCTAAGAACAAAGTGTTAGTCATTGTTGGTGCAGGACCCGGAATTGGCATGAGTATAGCAAAACAATTCGGAATGGAAGGTTTTTCAGTAGCGCTGATTGCGCGTCGTCTCGATAAGTTATTTTTGTACGAAAAAGAGCTTCGACTAGCAGGCATTGAGGCAAAAGGTTTTCCTGGCGATGCTGCGAGTGAAGTAAGTTTAAAAACCGCCATAGAAGCCATTGTTGATACATATGGAAGAATCGATGTGCTTCACTATAACGCCGCGGGTAAGACAAGCGGTTCTCCCATTGAACTGCGGATGGCAGATGCGGTTCGTGACTTTAAAATTAGTGTCGCTGGTGCGCTCGTTAGTGTGCAAGAATGCCTTCCTCACATGGGCAATGACGGAGCCGTCTTGCTAACAGGTGGTGGTTTTGCCTATGCTCCATTAGCGCAATACACCTCCCTTTCACTCGGCAAAGCAGGGATCCGTAACCTCGCCCAGAGCCTACACCAAGAGCTAGCTCCAAGAGGAATTTACGTTGGTACGCTAACGATTAGTGGCTTTGTTTCACCCGATACTTATTATTCTCCCGACCGAATTGCTCATAGCTTTTATCAAATGTATTGCGATCGAAAAGAAACAGAAATTATATTTGAAGAACACTCTAACAGCGTGCATTAAGCAATGCTTCCCCTTAGTGCACATATTACCTGTTCTGCTTTTTGTCGTATTCGAGGCGTTCTTCTTCCTCCCTCTTACATGATCTGAGGGGGGATTTGTTATGCTTGTGCGCGAACCGAATGCTCCTGCGCGCGAATCAGGTACTCTTGCGCGCGAACTACTCTTTTTGCAATTATTGAAGAGTTTGCAACCTATTTCCACTCAATTTTTCGTCGTTTTCAAAGACTTGGCTCTTAATTTGCTCTCTTTTTCCTCCCTTTTACATGGTATGAGGGTCCATTTGCCTTGCCTGCGCGCGAATCGGATGCTTCTGCGCGCGAATCAGGTGCTTCTGCGCGCGAATCAAGTACTTCTGCGCGCGAATCGAGTGCTCCTGCGCGCGAACCGAGTGCTCCTGCGCGCGAACGCTTGCCCCAGCGCGAATCGGATTCCCTTGCGCGTGAACCGAGTGCTCCTGCGCGCGAACGCGTGCCCCAGCGCGAATCGGATTCCCTTGCGCGTGAACCGAGTGCTCCTGCGCGCGAACGCGTGCCCCAGCGCGAACGAATGCTTCTGAGCGCGAATCAAATGCTCCTGTGCGCGAATCAGGTACTCCAGTGCGCGAACTACTCTTTTTGCCATCATTGAAGGGCTTGCCCACTGAATTTTTCGTTGCGTTCAAGCGTTCACTCCCTTTCACCTGCCCTCGCATTCCTATCAGCCAACTTGAACACAAGCGATATAAAAAAATGGCTTTCATCACCAAAATTGATGATAAAGCCATTTTTATTTATTTTATATGCTTTAATGCTTCTTTTCGACTCAGGGGGGAAAGGTCAGGATGCTTTTCTACGAATGTGCGCACCCAGTCTGGATTCGTTTTGGCATATTCGCGCAATGCCCAGCCGATTGCTTTGCGGATGAAAAATTCTGGATCGTCTATTTTCTTTTCAATAACATACGTTAATCGTTCTTCGTCTGTGCGCTCTTTATAGCTTAATTGATGCAAGATGGCACTGCGGTTCATCCACATATTCGATGCGTTAATCCACCGCTCGATCACCTCGTTCTTTGTCTCTGGAAAACTTTGTACATAGTGGCCGAGATGATGCTTAGCAATATGATCAATCGTGTCCCACCAAGACTTTTTTGTAACAATATACTCTAAGTGAGTAAGATCTTCTTCTTGAAAATCTTTTTTTAATAAATCAATTACGTAAAGACCTATGTATTGCATTTCACGTAGTTGATAGCCCCAGCATTTTTTTACGACTGTTTCAATCTTTAAATCGGGACGACCATACATTTTTACGTGTTTTTTTACAATATGATTCAAAATTGGCGCCCTTAATCCTGCAAATGTGAACTTATTTTTCATATAGCTTGCCATTTTGACAGCTTCAGCAGGATTTTGCATGCCTCTTACTTCTTCATACAAGGCTTCTATGTAATCCATTACCCCTCACTCCTTATCGCCTCTCCTATTGTAAGGATTCTGTATAACTCGACACAATTCCTTTTTGACGTCAAAGTTTTTAAAAACAAGGAAATGGCCAAACTACGGAAGAATCAATATAACAGCAAAATAGGGGGTGGCTATAATTGGACGTTAAAAAGCAGCATCAAAAAGCGGATGAAGCAACTGAATTGCTCCATCGGCCGTTCGTAGGTAGCTTTCCATTTTCAGTTCTTGTAACGCTCGGTGTCATCATTGCCAATGTTCTATTTACATTATTCGCTTCTTAACACTCATTCCATACAATTTAGTTATATATTTACATTTCCGGCTTTTTACCGTATACTATCAAAAATCAATGATGAAGAGAGTACAATGAGTAGAATGAGTAGACATGCAAAGCGAGCCAGGGATGGTGAAAGCCTGCGCGATTCGTCTCTTGTTGGAAGCGCACTTCTGAGATGTCTACTTGAACATTGTCGTAGAGTAGATCGGGTGATGTCGTTATTCATTTTTTAAAGTGGGTTCAGTACTGAACAACAAGAGTGGTACCGCGGGTATGCCCGTCTCTTTCAATAGAGACGGGCTTTTTTTTATTATATTGAGAAGGGAAGATGCGACACATGGAATCCTATCAACTCACGTTTGCACAAGCGCTTCATACCGCGCTCCAAGGTAAGCTTTCACTACAACACATTACGAACTTGCTTGAAACACCACGCCGCAAAGAGCTAGGTGATGCAGCCTTTCCTTGCTTCACTCTTGCTAAAGAACTGAAGATTTCTCCTGTCGATATAGCCCAAGAGCTTGCTGAGGCGATTTCGCATCCTGCCTTTGAAAAAGTAGAAGCGCATGGGCCGTATGTAAACGTCTTTTTTCACCGTTTATCCTTTAGTGCTGAGGTACTATCGCGCATTTTACGCGAAGGCGAACATTATGGTGATCATGATGCTGGTAACGGTGCTACTGTGACGATTGATTTATCGTCACCGAACATTGCCAAGCCGTTTTCAATGGGTCATCTACGCTCAACGGTCATTGGCGCAAGCCTAAGTCATCTTGCTGAAAAAAATGGCTACGTGCCAATTCGCATTAACTATCTTGGTGATTGGGGCACACAATTTGGCAAGTTAATTACGGCCTATTTACACTGGGGTGACGAAGACCGTGTTCGTAAGCAACCTATTATCGAACTGCTAGCACTTTATGTAATGTTTCATGAAAAAGCACAAACCAATCCTGCGCTCAACGATGAGGCGCGCCTTTGGTTTAAAAAGCTTGAAGATGGTGACGAGCAAGCCTTACAGCTCTGGAAATGGTTTCGTGATGAATCCATCCAATCGTTTCAGAAGACATATGATTTATTGTCTATCTCTTTTCATTCTTATAACGGCGAAGCCTTTTATAACGATAAAATAGCAGGCGTTGTAAACCAACTACGAGCAAAAGGACTCTTAACCTTGTCAGATGGCGCTGAAGTTGTTTCCTTAGAGGAGCACGGTTTACCGCCTTGTCTTATTGTCAAAAGAGACGGTGCCTCCACATATGCTGTGCGTGATTTGGCAGCTGCTATTGATCGTTACAAAACGTATCATTTTAAGAAAAGCTTATATGTTGTTGGTCCTGAACAAAGCTTACATTTTCAACAAGTGATGCTTGTGTTAGAGAAAATGGGCTACACTTGGGCAAAAGAGATGATTCATATTCCGTTCGGCTTTATTTTAAAAGAAGGGAAAAAAATGTCCACGCGAAAAGGGAAAATCATCTTGTTAGAAGAGGTGATTGCTGAGGCGATTTCACTCGCACGCCAAACGATCGAATTAAAAAACCCCACCTTGCCTAATAAAGAAGTCGTTGCCAAACAAATCGGGGTCGGAAGTCTGATCTTTCATGATTTAAAAAATGATCGTCTTGGCAATGTTGAATTTTCCTTACAAACTATGCTTGCCTTTGAAGGTGACACCGCCCTTTACCTTCAATATACACATGCTAGAGCTTGTTCGCTCTTACGAAAAGTAACATCTGCTCCATCTACATCAGGACTTTGCGATGATCACAGCTTTTCTATTGTGAAGCACCTCTCTCTATTTCCGGTCATCGTCCAAAATAGCTTTAGTCACTATGAGCCATCACAACTAGCCAAGTACGCCATTCAACTCGCCCACCTTTTTAATGCTTATTACAGCGCTGTTCGCATTCTTACAGAAGACTCCGAGCGCGACAACCGTCTCGCTCTTGTGAAAAGTGTAACGATTGTGTTAAAAGAAAGCTTACGACTGCTCGGCGTGCAGGCACCTGAAGAATTATAAAGACAATGCAGTAAATCAAACCGCATAAGGTGTGATTTACTGCTTTTATGTTATTTTTCACCTAACTCAGGGAAAAAGTAGATACGATTTATCTTATGAGCAAAAAAATTTTAGCTGTTAATATCCTCCAGTTCATTTTTTCATATTTATGGTGATTCATAAGGACTTTCGTTGTAGGACAAGCTATGAGGGGACTTTTGTCATCATTTCATCTCTTCATCACTTTATTACGTTGAAGTTGTAATTTTGAAAAAAATTAAATTTTTTACGTATATCTCTTGAAATTTTATGAGAGTTTGTTATTATTCATTAATGACTTCGACAGCAAACGACATTGGTCGTTCTAAATTTTCATAATATTCTTATTCGGAGGGTTTTATCGTGTCTACTAATAAACAATCTTCGCAAACACTGGTCATAGGTCTTATGTTATTTGCCCTATTTTTCGGTGCAGGTAACTTAATCTTTCCAGCTATGCTTGGTCAATCGGCTGGTTCCAACGTTTGGGAGGCTACGATTGGCTTTCTCATTACAGGGGTTGCAATGCCTCTTTTAGGTGTTTTTGCTTTTGGTATTTCCGGCAGTGAAGATCTTCAATCACTAGGAAATCGTGTGCACCCTTGGTTTAGTGCTATTTATACTTTTATTTTGTATTTATCGATTGGACCGCTATTTGCACTTCCCCGTGCTGGAAGTGTTTCGTTTGAAATTGGGGTAAAGCCTTTTTTGAATGAAAATGCAGGTCATTTACCACTTGCCATTTTCACCATTGTTTTCTTCGGATTATCTTGCGTTCTCTCGTTAAATCCAACTAAGATTGTGGATGTTGTTGGGAAAGTATTAACGCCACTAAAGCTTACATTTATCGGTGTACTTGTACTTGCGGCCATCATTCGTCCGATCGGTGCGATTCAAGCACCAACGAAAGAATTTTTAAACCATTCTTTCTTTACTGGTTTTCAACAAGGTTACTTAACGATGGATACGCTCGCTGCCTTCGTTTTCGGAATTATTATTATTAATGCAATTAAAACGAAGCAAGGAACAAATAAACGTTCCATTGCCATTACGTGTGCAAAAGCTTCGGGGATTGCTGCTCTCGTTCTTGTTATTGTGTATTCAGCATTATCGTACATGGGTGCATCAAGTGTTTCGAAGCTCGGTCACTTTAGTAACGGTGGTGAAGTTCTTGCCGCTGTCGCAAATTACTACTTCGGCTCATTAGGAAATGTATTCTTAGGACTGATGATTGTTATTGCTTGTTTAACAACAAGTGTTGGGCTCATTACGTCTTGTGCAGCTTATTTTCATAAAGTATTTCCGAAGATCTCCTATAGAGTCATTGCCGTCGTCTTGTCCGTCTTTAGTGCACTTGTAGCTAATATCGGCCTTAATCAATTGATAAAAATCTCTGTGCCTGTTCTTACAGCGATTTATCCGATTGCGATTATGTTGATTTTCTTAACCTTTGCGCATTCTTTATTTAAAGGTCGTCGTCTCGTCTATCAACTAAGCCTATTGTTCACATTTATCGTTAGTGTGTTTGACGGATTAAAAGCTGCCGAAATTCCTGTTTCATCCGTAACAAATGTCTTTGCTAACATACTACCGTTTTATAGTACGGGGCTTGGATGGGTAGTGCCTGCCTTAGTCGGTGGTGTCATTGGATATATTTTATCCTTACTTCTTCACCAAGAAGGACAAGCAAAAATGAGTAAAGAAAAAATTTCCTAATCATAGAACAAACCCGCTGATGGTAGTCATTCAGCGGGTTTTTCTTTTCGTTGATCGGGATGTGATAAGTAGTCTGATGTAGTAAAAGCACCCACAGGTGGTAACTGAGATTCATACTGTTGTGGCTGACTACTAAGACCCGGAACATAAATATCAGTGGAGGCAATCCATGTTCCTCCTTGCCCAGCTTGTTGAGACGATGGCTTCATGATGACACGTCCGTTAATAACAAAGTGACGAATATTAATGCTAGGATCTTCGTATAAAAAAACGGTACCCGTAAATTCTGCATACGGCGATTCAAGCATCACTTGCTGTGTACTTTCGCTATAGTAACCAGACAACGGGATGGGCGCTCCGCGAAAATTAATAGAACCCGTTAGCTGATTACCTTGAAGTGTCGCTAAATACATCGTCCCCCAAATTAGCGGCATTCCCCCTACATTTGCGCTAATACCCCAAGTTGATGGAATAGGTAGCATCGTCATCGCCTCTCCCCCTTTCCTCGTACGCTAGCAGTATATGTAGGACGGCTTAATTGGGAAGTTGTATACCTAAGATTTGGGCACTAGAAAAAGCTGTTTGAGTAGGGCGTTCCCCGCAAACAGCTTCATATAATTAGTATTTTTTATTTTGACAACGGTCGTACTTTCTTTTCGCTTGTTCTAACCGTTGATCATTGCGATATGCACGATCTAGTTCTTTTAGCGCTGATTGCATCTCTTTAAGAGCATCCGTACGATCACGGTCTACTTGAGCAATCAGCTTGCGTACGTCTTCATAGGCCTTCAAGCAATACGAATCACTATTTGGTTTGTTTTTATACTCAAGATTAACGTATTTTCTTGCTAACTCTATTCCCTCTTCTTGATAACTAGCAGCCTCTTTTAACGCTTTATACGCACGATCGTCGAACTCATGCGCTCTTTTTAAGAGAGACTCATTAGATGTCTTGCGAGAACCTGATTTATAAAATTGGCCACCATATTTTGGTCCGCCTTGTTTCCTTTTGTACGTTTCACCTTTTGAATACGACCATTCATCACCTGTATACGATGAGTCTCCTTCCCGTTCGCCAGTGCTATAGGACGTGTCGCCTCCCCATTCGTCTCCGCCGATGGTTTGGCCGCCGTCCCACTCGCCAGTGCTTAAAGACGTGTCGCCTCCCCATTCGTCTCCACCAATGGTTTGGCCGCCGTCCCACTCGCCAGTGCTAAAGGACGTGTCGCCTCCCCACTCGTCTCTGCCGATGGTTTGGCCACCGTCCCATTCGCCAGTGCTAAAGGACGTGTCGCCTCCCCACTCGTCTCTGCCAATGGTTTTGCCTCCGTCCCACTCGCCAGTGCTAAAGGACGTGTCGCCTCCCCACTCGTCTCTGCCGATGGTTTGGCCGCCTCCCCATTCGTCACCGACAAAGGTTTTGCCTCCATTCCATTCGCCTCCGCTAAAGGATGTGCCGCCATCCCATTCGTCACCGACAAAGGTTTTGCCTCCGTCCCAATCGCCTCCGCTAAAGGATGTGCCGCCATCCCATTCGTCACCGACAAAGGTTTTGCCTCCGTCCCAATCGCCTCCGCTAAAGGATGTGTCGCCTCCCCATTCGTCTCTGCCAATGGTTTGGCCGCCATCCCACTCGCCTCCGCTAAAGGATGTGCCTCCGTCCCATTCGTCACCGACAAAGGTTTTGCCTCCGTTCCACTCACCAGTGCTAAAGGACGTGTCGCCTCCCCATTCATCGCCAGTGAAAGCTCTTGGATCGGTTTCCCACTGTTCTCCAGCATTAACTTCTTGATGAGTCGTAGCATTCATGTGATTTCCATATAAACGCTTAGCCCAATCATCGTCATGTGACGCAACATGATGACCACCTGACTGCTCATCCTCTGCCTGGTACCGCCCATTTTCACCATACGACCCATTGTAGCTTTCTCCACCAGAATCTACGATGGTTTTGCACTTACTACTATATCCTCCACAACCGTAGTCTGTTTTGGCTGGTTTGTAATATTCCCACTTCGTATTTGAACAATATGTTTTCGATGCTTCTTTCGTTCTTTCTTTACTTTTTCTGTGTTTACGGTGTGATTTGCTAGCATGACGATCTTTTCTATAATCATGCGATTTTGATTTTTTTTTCGAATTACTCATTATTAACCTCCTACTATAAAATTGATCGGAGAATAACCAAAGAATCACTTTGTTCTTAGACGCCTGTCTGTCCTTTATCTCTTTTACAAACATTCTTTGGCATTATTCATATTGCATACTATTCTCGTCACCCTTTTTGGTGTGGGTAGCCGCCCCCCGTGCGTACCGGATTTTAAAGCGCAAAAAAAGCACCCGAGATTACTCGGATGCTTGTTCATTTAGGCTAGTTGATGTGTTGTTTTCAATGCGCTATAGGCAATGGCAATCTCGGCCGCTACAAATGCATTATGTTTTACGAGTGCTATATTTGTGGCAAGGCTTGCTCCGCCTGTCCGTTCCTTCAGTGCATTTAGTAAAAATGGCGTAACCGCTTTGCCCGCAATCTGCTGTTCGTCCGCATCGTTTAATGCTTGAACGATCACTTGTTCAATCTCATGAAAAGCCATAGCATAACCCGTTGGCACCGGATTAGCAATGACCGCTCCTCCTTGTAAGCCTAATGCCCATTTCGTGTGCAGTAGCTGTGCCGCCTCTTCTGCCGTTTGACACGTAACGTCCACACCAAAGCCACTTTCGCGGGCAAAGAACGATGGAAAGTCACTCGTCTGATACCCTAAAACGGGAACGCCTTGCGTTTCTAAATATTCTAATGTACGACCAATATCTAAAATGGACTTGACCCCAGCACATACGACCGCCACATCACTTTGTGCTAACTCTGTTAAATCTGCTGAAATATCCATCGAAACTTCACCACCACGATGCACCCCGCCGATACCTCCCGTTGCAAAAACCGCAATGCCTGCAAGTTTAGCAGCAATCATCGTAGCAGCTACCGTTGTTGCGCCAATTTTCCCACTCGCAACGACGGCTGGCAAATCGCGCCGACTCACTTTTTCCACGTAGGGATTTGTAGCAAACTCTTCTAACTCTTCGCGCGTTAAGCCGATTTTAATCACACCATTCATAATTCCAATGGTTGCTGGTATGGCACCTTGATCGCGTATAATTTGTTCAACCTCTAGTGCCATTTCTACATTTTGTGGATACGGCATGCCGTGAGAAATAATCGTCGACTCTAAAGCAACAACAGGCAATCCTTCTGTAAGCGCTTTCTTTACTTCGTCTGTATAGCTTAAAAATGGCTTCATTTCTCTGTTCCCCCTTTTTACTTACAACGCAACGACATGATTGTGAATCTTTTCTTTTGAAAGATGTACATGAACAGATGTACTCGTTTGAACAGTTAATGCAGCAATCGTCATGCCGTACCGACATGCTTCTAGTAAGTCTTTATTATGAGATAAGCCGTATAATACACCCGCACTAAACGCATCGCCTGCACCAGTAACATCTACAACTGTTGTTGCTTGAACGGGAAGATGTTGCTTGACCGTTTTGGAGGCTACATATGCACCATCACCACCAAGTGTAATAATTACATTGCGCACACCCATTCGTAGCATGCGCTGCGCTGCTTGCTCACAATCAGCGATTGCGTTAATTGGCATGCCTGCTAACACTTCCGCTTCTTCTCGGTTCGGTAAAATCGTATGAATATGTTTCAGACGCTGATGTAGCTTTTTCGCTTTTGCACTCGAAACCGGATCAATAACGACTGGAATACTTTCCTGAGCGGCGCGATCAATGCAATAGTGCAGCGTATCTTCTGGTATATTCGTATCAAGAACCATCCATTCAGCATGAGCAATATGTGACCATTTTTCTTCAATAAAAGCAATCGTCATTTGCTCATAAATGGCCATATCCGCCATGGCGACGGCCAAGTCTCCTTTTGCATCCAGCAAGGCCGTATACGTACCGGTTGCCTCCTGACTCAGTCGTTTTACTTGCGTGGTATCTACGCCTGCCTGCGCGGTCTTCTCAAGAACAATGTCTCCTGCCTTGTCTTTTCCGACAGCGCTAATGAGTGATACATTGCTTCCTAGGCGCCCTAAATTTTCACTAATATTACGCACAACGCCTCCACACATTTCTGACACCGATACGGGATTCGATGTTTCATAGCGAATCGGTGCCTTGCAGCTTGCTTTACGATCAAGATGCGCGCCGCCAATGCAGACAATGCCTTTCATTTCTGGGAGCACGTATGCTCGCCCTTTAATTCTGCCGCTTTTCATTAAGTTTGAAATATGCCCAGCCACCGCTGAACGCGACATGCTCAGCTCATCGGCAATCACTTGTTGGCTAATAAACGGGTTTTGCTGAATCATCGCAATAATTCGTGCTTCTTTTTCCATGTTAGCCACCCCTATCCCCTTACTTTTTCCAATTTCTCAACAACAGTTTACCTCCGCAACTTTTGTTTGTCATTATATTTTTTCAGAAAATTTTAAATAGTGTAATTTTATTTAAAAGTGATCGAACAGCGCTTTTCTGTTATGCGTGTAGTAACTTTCGTAAATGAGTCAGTGCTTGTCTGCGCCACGATTTAACGGCCCCGATCGTTACTCCTGCTGCTTCAGCAATCTCAGACTCTTTCATGCCATAGATGATTTTTTTTATCACCCATTGTTGTTGGTTTGCAGTTAATTGAGCTAAATAGTAGGACCACTCTTCAAGATCCGAAGGCATGCTTACAGATGGTGCACTGATTGCATCAGCTTGTTCAGCCGTAAGCGTTGTTTCCTGCTGATGTTTACGCTCGTTTCGTAAATGTGAGAGCATCATACCTCGCACGGTTTGATACGCAAAGGGACCGAAATCTCCTTTTTCTTCCTTAAATCGTGTAGAAGCCTGCCATAGGGCAATGAGACCTATTTGATAATACTCTTCGAATTGACGAGCCACACCGAGTTTACGAATTTGTGATTTTATCAATGGTTCAAACTGCTCCGCAAGTGTTTCAAACTCCATTCTTGCATTCCTTTTGGAAAAGGCCTTTTCATATATTCCGCCGGTATCTCTACGATAGCTTGTTCGTTAGACAAGGTCATTTTTACAAATGGAACAAAATGGACATTACAAGAAACTGCATATTCCAGTAACTGTAATTTCGACATTTTTAGCAGAACAGGTAGGTAACGGACGACGAAGCCCCTTCTTCTTTTCCATATCTAAAAAGTTTTTTAACGAGATGCTACTTTTTTTACGTAAGCTGCTACTTATGAATTGAAAGGAGGTGATACACATGGCTTCAATCAGCTTAATGGGTTCCGATCTTCGTCTCGTCTTTGACGCTGGCATGAAAGGTGAAAAACAAATTTTCAAAAGTAAAAACTTGCCGCACATTAAAACAACCGCTTCGCCACAACAATTAGTAGATACAGCAAACGCCATTGCTTCTCTACAAAAACTGCCATTGTTTAGCGTAGAACGTAACGACACAAACAGCATTCTTGCTTAATCATTCTTTTAAGAGGAGGAACAACTCATGGCCAAAACGTTAGAGCTTCAATTTATTAACGAACAAGAAAAAGTCGTCACACTGTCAATTGACTCACCAAAAGAGCCGGTGAACGGCGCTGCTGTTAAAGCGGCGATGGAGACGATCATCGCGCAAAACGTCTTTAACTCCAAAGGCGGCAATTACGTAAAAGCCAAAGGCGCACGTCTCGTCGAACGAAACGCAAGCGACGTCGCTTTTTCATAAACCATAAAGAAACCCGTGATTTCTCTACATCACGGGTTTCTTCTTATAGAAAGGAGGCACTTCTCATGGAATCTTGGCTCTCCATTATAAGTGACGTCGGCTTTCCAGTCGTCGTCACCTTATACTTGTTGCACCGGATTGAAGGGAAGCTCGATACACTTAACACCTCAATTCTCGCCATGGCTGAGCAACTGAGACGATCATGAAAAAAGAGGAGATTTTCCTAATAACGGGAAATCTCCTCTTTTTTCATGATACACTATCGAGTATTACAGGAGGGAAATCCATGCAACAGTTACTGAATTTTGTTGAAGATCTTAAGATTCGCAACCGCTCATCAGCTAGCGCACTACTACTCATTCACAACGGGCAAATCATTCTTGAGCATTATAGTGGTTATCATGATTTTCGTAAAAATAGCCGTCCCATTGATCAGCGTTCACTCTTTAACGTTGCCTCTGTTCGAAAAAGTTATTTAGGACTTGCCGTTGCTTTTGCTCTATATGATGAGAAAATCAAAAGCTTAGACGAGCGCGTCGCTCCCTATTTTCCAAACGTTGATGAACAACTGCTCGGCGACACTACACTACGCCATCTACTTACGCATTCACACGGCTTAGAAGAAGATGAACATGGGCACCTTTTTCGCGAGTTTCCACCTGGTACAAACTGGGCCTATCGCGATGTGAACGTTGAAATGATGGCACAACTTCTAGACCGTTTGTATGGCATACCGTTTACACAGTTGCTTGCACAACGTGTATTTCAGCCATTGCAATGGCATGATACGCGCTGGCCTCAAGCCCCTTCGAATGACCTCGTACCCATCATCGATCGCTTAGATGAACCAGCTACAGTTCCCCTTGGCAATCTACAAAATGGACGAGGCCTATACGTGAGTACCCGTGATCTCGCAAAGTGGGGCATGCTTCATCTAAATCAAGGCGTTGTTGATGACGTACAAGTCGTACCGAAAGACGTTATATCACTCGCAACCTCTCTACAAAGTCCAACGTATTCTGATGAAAGTTTACCGCAAAATGGCTTGTTCTGGTTTCTTCAACATAAACCTGCTAGCAAAAGTGAAATAGGTGAAAAAGTTCCGATTGGCTCCTTCCAAATCATCGGCGTCAACGGTCCAACTCTTCTCGTCATTCCAGAACAGCGCCTTGTTGCCGTTAAAATGTATAACAAACGCTACAATTACGGTCAAAGCAACTATCTTCATTATTTGCGCAAGTTTAGTAACCTAGTGAGCGAGAGTGTCGGCAAGGGATGATGCTCAACAATCCAAAAGAACTTGGATCATGATTTGCTCTCTTTTTGATTTCTTGCACACACGTAGAGGCGGCCATTTGTTTTGTTTGCGCGTGAACTGAGTGCGCCTGCGCGCGAATCGCGATTCGGAGCTTAGCCTCTAATTCGGTCCTTCTTCCACATGTTATTTGGAGCTTTTTACGTGAATTTGATGTGCTTTATGCGTAATTTTGAGCTCTTTTTTTGAAATTTTGATACGATGTACTCGACATCCGGGCCTTTGAAGGTGATTGGGAGGTCTCTGCGTGTGAATTGAAGGTCCCTGCGCGCGAATCGGAGGTCCCTGCGCGCGAACAGGAGGTCCCTGCGCGCGAACGGAGTGCGCCTGCGCGCGAATCGCGATTCGGAGCTTAGCCTCTAATTCGGTCCTTCTCCCACATGTTATTTGGAGCTTTTTACTTGAATTTGATGTACTTTATGTGTAATTTAGAGTTCTTTTTTGAAATTTCAATACGATATACTCGACATCCGGGCCTTTGAAGGTGATTTGGAGGTCACTGCGTGTGAATTAAAGGTCCCTGCGCGCGAACAGGAGGTCTCTGCGCGCGAATCGAAGGCTCCTGCGCGCGAACCGGGGGTCTCTGCGCGCGAATCGGAGGTCTCTGCGCGCGAACAGGAGGTCCCTGCTCGCGAATCGAGGGTCTCTGCGCTCGATCCGACCACTCCTGATCGCGATCCAACTACCCCTGCACACAACTCACTCCCGGCACTCTTTAAAGAGCTTGCACCCTATTTTTACACCTATATGGGGCGTTGCGCGTTCACGACAGGAAACTTGCATCCAAGACAATCTATCCTTAAACGAACAAGCAACATAAAAAAATGGCTTCACCACCAAAATTGATGATGAAGCCCTGTTCTAGTGTCTCTTATGGTGTAGCGTATACGACAGCAAGCAATGCTAGTAATGCTGGAATTCCTTGCACAATGAGAATGCTTCGTTTGATTGTTAATGAGCCATAAAAAGCTGCAATAACGATACATACTAAGAAAAATGTTTGTAGTTGGAGCGCAAACTGCGGGTTTGGGTGCACTAAGCTCCATGCAAGTGCTGCAGCTAAAAAGCCATTATACAATCCTTGGTTAGCGGCCATTGCCTTCGTTTCTTCTGCAAGCTCTTTTGAAAGGCCAAATGCTTTTAACGCACGCGGGCTCGTCCAAGCAAACATTTCTAAATATAAAATATAGAGATGCTCTAATGCTACGAGTGCTACTAATATGGTAACGATCATGCTGTATCCAATCTCCCATTCTTGTTAAATTCCTACCTATTTTACAACAAAGATAGAAAAAACATACGATGAGAGAAGCAGAGATTATGACAGCTTTCTTAATTCTTAGTGATAACCAACAGGTTGTGCAAAAAACAAAATGCCCACTTTTTTCACTTTATAATTATGTTGAGGCAATGCGTCATCATGGGGTTCATAAGTCATATGATATGCTTCTTCATTCATAGAAAGATCCTTAACAGAGGCTTCATACCAGCCTTGTTCAATGGGTGCAGTCACCGCTGCAATAAGATGCAAATCACTAGCGGCGTTACTTCGAATTGCTGCGTGCGGCGTTATGTGAAGCAAGAGAAAGGCAAGAAGCAATGTAGAAAACAGAATTAGCAATCTTTTTTTCATAACAAGCCTACCTTCCATTTATTTCTAAAAATTATATCAAAAAAAGCACAATGCGTATACTAGAAAAATAGCATACCATTGTGCTTCTTTCTTTAAAACATGACCGTTTTTGCTAGAGCAAGTCCACCACATAAGCCAGCCTGATCGCCAAGCGCCGGTGGCACGATGTAGTCACCAATGTTTTCTGGTGTAAGCTCCGAAAGGTTTAAATACCCATTTAACGCTTCTAAAACATGATCATGAATGAGCGGAAACAGTTGTGTTTGCTTCATCACACCGCCACCAAGAATGATTTTTTTTGGAGATAGTGTAAGCATATAATTAACGAGTGCTTGTGCTAAATAATACGCTTCAAATTCCCATGCTTGCTTATGATCGCTCAATTCTTTACCCGCTACACCCCAGCGTTTTTCTAATGCTGGACCGGCAGCCATTCCTTCTAAGCAATCTTTATGAAACGAACAATTGCCGACAAAGTCATCATCGGGATGACGGCGTGTATAAATATGACCCATCTCTGGATGCATTAAGCCGTGGACGAGCTTGCGTTCAGTAATCGCACCAACACCAATTCCTGTCCCAACCGTCATATATAAACAGCTATCAAGCCCTTTGGCTGCACCCCATTCCAATTCACCAAGCGCAGCCGCATTCACATCGGTATCAAAGGCAAGCGGAACGGAAATGGCCTTTTGGATAGTACCCACAAGGTCAAATTGCGACCAATGAGGTTTCGGCGTGCTCGTAATATAACCGTATGTGTCACTTTTTCTATTTAAATCCACAGGCCCGAAAGACCCGATTCCAATCGCACTCACTGCCTTATGACGGAAAAAATCGAGAACATGTGGAATCGTCTCTTCAGGAGTTTTCGTTGGAATGGTAATCTCTTCGTGAACATTTCCTAGATCGTCACCAATTCCACAAACAAACTTCGTCCCTCCAGCCTCAATCGATCCTAATTTCATATGGAGATGCTCCTTTCATTTTTCCGTAGTGTCTTAGTTGCTCTTAGAAGCAATCATCGTTGCATTGCCGCGTAACGTAAACTTTTTCACAGTTGATGGGATGATAAAATGATCTCCTTTTTTAATAGAAGAAACACCATTTTGCGTTTCAATTTCCCCTTCGCCATCAATGACGCTGACAAGCATGTATAATGGGTTATCCATCACGTGAGACGTACCATTAATGTGCCAATGATACACGGTAAAATATGCTTCTTGAATTAATTTCTTAATATGAAGGTCCCCTGCTTGGCGCTTCACGGGCGCAAAATCCGCATCTTCATGTGGAATCATCGCCACTTCAATGGACTTTTTAATATGGAGCTCGCGTTTGTTGCCATGCTCATCGCGGCGGTCATAATCATAGACGCGATAGGTAACGTCTGAGCTTTGCTGTGTTTCTAAAATCATCGTTCCAGCACCAATTGCATGAATCGTCCCATTTGGCACATACACAAAGTCACCTGGTTTAATTTTCACAGTGCGCAATAGCTCATTCCACTTACCTTCATTCACGAGCGTTTGAAATTCATCGCGCGATTTAGCATGATGGCCGTACACAAGCTCGGCACCTTCTTCACAATCAATAATGTACCAGCACTCGGTTTTGCCAAATGCTTCGTTTTCCACGCGCTGCGCATAATCATCATCAGGATGCACTTGAACCGACAAGTCTGTCTTGGCATCTAAAATTTTAATTAATAGCGGAAAATCCTCACCTGACTGACCACCAAAAAGACCTCGGTGCTTTTGCCATGCTTGATCGAGTGTCATTCCTTGCAGCGGTCCATTTAAAATAGTGCTCGGTCCATTGGGATGCGCAGAAATGCCCCAGCATTCTCCTGTTGTATGAGAGGGAATGTCGTAGCCGAATACATCTTTCAGCTTCGTGCCTCCCCAAATTCGATCTTTAAAAACTGGCTGTAAAAAAAGCGGTTCCCCGTACATGCATTACGTCCTTTCATTTATCATCCAACATACGTCTATTTTAACGCTACACCTCTCAGAATGAAACCGAAAACAAAATGCTCATCCTTACTTAGGAATATTTTAACTATACGATGAATTTTTCGCATGGTACAGTTTAACTAACATCATTTGTATTAGGAGGTGTACAATGAGTCGTTTATGGCTTATGGTCCATTGTCTCTTTTCACTGTTTCTTTTTGTACTTTTTACGCTTGTCAATTGGTATCAGGGAAGTGCACTCGTAGAAGATCCTTTTGAATGGCAATATACCGCGAAACTATCAAAGCTCCTGAACGGTAACCCTGTTATAGCAACCGCTGATCAAATTTCTCAGTTCGATTATTTTATCTATTCAGCGAAGCACTATCCTGTCATTACACTGCTTATGCTTGGCGCTCTTTTGTATTTGCTCATCTCACTCTATGGCATTGTAAGAACCAGGCATGTGAACACAGCTTTAATAGATTCGAAGTAAAGTTACATCAGCAAAACATCCGCCCTACAGAAGTTCTGAGAGCGGATGTTTTTTCGCAAATAATAAGCTGCCGACAATATAGGCAATCAAGGAAAGTAGCACGGGTAAAACGACCGTGTGCATACCAAAAGCATTTGGATAAAATTGATCAAGTGCAATGTAGGAAAGCACGCCAACGAGAATGGAGCTTAAGGCTCCGGAGGCATTGCCTCTCTTCCAATAAAGACCGAGAACGACTGGCCAAATAAAGGATGCTTCTAGGCCGCCAAATGAAAATAAGTTTAACCAAATTAATAAATCTGGTGGTTTAATGGCTGCCAAGAACACTAAAACACCAATAGCGGCAGTCACAGAAAAACTTAACTTCTTAATATGAGCTTCACTTGCATCTGGTTTAATGTAGTTAATGTATACGTCTTTTACAATCGATGAGCTAACAATTAATAAGATGGAATTTACTGTCGACATGACGGCCGCAAGTGGCGCGGCAAGGACGATGCCGGCAAGCCATTCTGGTAATACTTTTAAAGCTAATAGTGGCATAACTTTGTCACCCACAGTAATACCCGGCATGACTACACGTGCAAATACACCGGTTAAATGCATACCAAGCATGATAAAACCGACGACGAAAGTCCCGATGATCATAGCTTGATGCATGGCTTTCGAGTTGCGATAGCTCATGGCGCGTACCGCAATTTGCGGCAAGCCAACCACACCAATTCCTACTAATAACCAAAAAGAAGATACATACAGTGGACTTAACGAATGATCCGCTCCAAATGGCGTAATGAGATTCGGGTTTTCAATCGAAAGCTTGTGAATAATAGTTGGTACACCGTGACCGGCAATGATCGTCCCTGCCAATATCACAAGTGTCCCTACAAACATGACAATACCCATGAGCGTATCGGTAATCACAACAGCCCGAAAACCACCCGCAATCACATAAACGAGAACTGAAAAAGAAAAGATAAAGAGAGCAACTCCATACGATACACCTGTAAACGATTCAATTAAACGGCCACCGCCCACCCATTGGGCTGCTGTTGCTGAAAATAAAAAAATACTAATGCTTGCGGCTGCTAAAATAACAACCCATTTGCTTTCATAACGCGCTTTTAGAAAATCAATGAGCGTTACAGCATTAATTTTGCGGGCAATAATCGCAAATTTCTTTCCTAACACAGCAAGTGTAAAATACCCCGTCACAAGCTGTGCCATGGAAAGAAGTACCCAGCCAAGGCCCATATTGTAAGCAATCCCTGGTCCTCCAATAAAGCTTGAGGCACTTCCGTACGTGGCAACCATCGTTAGCGCCAGTACAAATCCACCTAAGTGGCGACCTCCTAGAAAATAATCTTGTAAAAAGCCTTCGCTCCCGCGCGCCGCTCTTGCTGTATACATGCCAACAAGAAACATTAACACTAAAAACGCAATGAGCGGAACAATCACTTGCCAGTTAGCATTCATCGCACGCGCTCCTTCTCTTTCTCTTCGGGTTCATCAAAAGGTACTTCTTTAAACAGAAACGTTACCATGAGAAACACGAGAAATGAAAACAATAAAAAGCCCGCTACACAGCTATAAAAAAACCATGCAGGAAGCCCTAAGATATATGTATATTCCTTAACCGGCTTGCTGCCAAGGCCATAAGCAAAGGCATACCACCATACAAAGTTCAAAACAGCAAGACCTGTTCCGAGCCATGCTTCACGACGAGAAATTTTAAATCGATGATCCATCGCTACAACCCCTTTTCGTAGTTCATTATGCCACAATCTCTATAAAATCAAAACAGGAGATGTGCAGGGGCTGTGCCCCATTCCTGTAATCATTTATTAAGATTGGGGATGAATTGGGCCGCGCAGCTCACCGCTGCTACAAAATTCACTATAAACAATCACATACGCTCGACCGGCTTTAATCTCCTCTAGAAGCTCGCTAATCGAAGCTCCTTGAAGAGGGCCAATTAAGTCGGCGGCCATTAGTTGTCCAGTAATAATGCCAGATGTTACACTAATTCCGGGCTTTGTATTGCCAAATAAATAAGCAACAGCTGGACCATTTTTCCAATGATCGCCAAGGTGAATTCTTGCTTGCGTAAACTTTTTCATATTTTTCACTTGTAAGCGAAAATGAAGCTTGTTCCCATTTGAGCTCAACACAAATTCTGTACTGCCGCTAGCTCTTGTAGCAACCGCTGGCACTGCATGCTCGCCTTTTAGTCTACTGAAAAATTGTTTTAACATCATCTAGCCACTCCTTTCCTCAAGTACTGACACTATATGTCGTGCAGAGGAAAAGGCTTGTTCATTTAACTATCTTTCTAAAGTTTTTTTCATAAATAGCGTGCGCCCTCTAAATTTCTACAAAAAGATACACCATTCCTGTCTTTACACTCTTTTTCGCATTGAAAAATACGTAAAAAAATACTATATATAGGTAAAATTCAATAGACTTTTTTCAATATATAGTATAAAATGAAATTAATATAATATTCTGATAGAAAATAATTGATAGATACCTGTATAGGGGGAATGGTTCATGGTACAAACAAATACACGCTCGTTAACTCAAGAAATTGATGCGATTCGCTTAACGATGTATGTCATGAGCACCCGTGTTGATACCCTCACAGACCCGCTTCTTGTACAGTTAAGCCAACTCTTAGATCAAAAGTTAAATGAACTGAATCAATGTGCCTAACCTACATAGCAAAGGCCACTCACTTTAAAAAGCGATGGCGAACGTTAGGTGCCGGCAGCATGCAGTGCTCGTTTTTACCAAACCACTTATAACGGTTTCGTGCAATTAAATCGTACACAGCATCGCGAACCGGTCGGGGAACGACCCGAAAAAGGCGCATCGGCTGCCACCATACGCCCAGCTCTTGCACAAGCTCTAGCGCTGCATCTGACTTTTTGTAAATGCGATGATCTTTTATAACAAGTAACGATTGAAATTCTTGTTGTGGCAAGCCATATGTTTGCAGCAGTGCCTGTCCTTCTTCTGATTGAAGCGCACCGAACTGCATGCGCTCTTTACGATCATGCCGCAATAAAAACTGCACGGCTCCGTTACAAAACGTACATATGCCATCAAACAATACAATGGGTGCCATGAAAGCTCCCTCCTTTTTTTATAATGAAAACGGCTTTAATAATGGCTGTAGATTATCCCACTTCGATCCTATCCTTTCATTATAAATCAATGGATTTGAAAAGCATGCTTTGGCGCTTATTTCCTTATTATTTACTGTTTTTAAAGGATTTGTACTTGTAGTATTACCCTCATTTTCTGTATAATTAGTACCAGGTATTAAAATCTGGTGTTACAGAAGGGGATTCTATGTATACGTTTGTTGCAACAATTGCTAAAATCATTCTTCGTCTTTTTGGAAAAATAGAAGTACGAAACAAAGAGCTTCTACCAACTGAAGGCGGCTATATTATCGCTTGTAATCACCGGGGATGGGTGGAAATTATCGTATTAGGTACGAAATCACCAAAACCCGTTCATTTTATGGCAAAAAAAGAATTGTTTACGAAACGTCTGATTGGCTGGTTTCTTACGAGCATTAAAGCCTTTCCGGTTAACCGTGAAAATCCATCTCCAGGTAGTATTAAAAAGCCTGTTAAATTATTAAAAGAAGGACACGTCGTCGGCATTTTCCCTAGTGGAACGCGCACTGCTGAAGATGCCTCTTTAAAGCGCGGCGCCGTAACCATTGCCAACTTAGCAAAAATGCCAATCGTACCAGCTATTTATGAAGGACCTGGCACTCTTAAAGGGCTATGGAAAACACGCAAAGCAACGTTAACTTTCGGAGAACCGTTTTACGTTTCATCGAAAAATAAAGACGAACTTGCCGCCTTTACGGAACGGCTTTCACGCTCCACCAATGAAATTAACTATTTAAACAAAGCCCAATAACGAAATGGCCCCCGAAAGATTGCATATCGCGATCTTTCGGGGGTTTGTTTGATGTTCTAGGTTGTTCGATTCATCTCTTTTAGTGTGGATTGTGAGGCAGTGCGTGTGATGATGCTGACCGTAAACATCAGTAAGAGATTAACGAACAGCGCGATGATTCCGATGTTTAGATCTTTAATGACTTGCGGCAACATCGGCACCCATTGTGCAATCGTCGTTCCTGTTATATACACATACGCAACAATCGCCACGCCGCTTGCCACACCAGCAAACGCTCCATATTTATTCACAAGGGGCGTTTTGCCCAATGAGAACAACAGCGGTGGAAATAGCTGCGTGACGAGGCTATAGCCCATGAGAAGCAACATGACAATCGCTTCGCCACCTTGTAACGTAAAGTAAACCGCAATCAAGGCAATAACAGGAACGAGCCATTTAGCAAGGATAGCGACTCTTTTTTCAGTCGCACTCGGTACGATTACTTTGAAAACATTTTTGGCAAACAGCGTGCTTGCAGCCATTAAAATCATGGAACCCGGAACGAGAGCAGTTAAAAGACCAGCAGCACCGATCAGCCCAATCACCCAAGGATCAAAGGTTTGAAGCGTTAGCTTAAAGAGCGAGAGATCCCCCGCCGCGCCTTGTAACCCAGGCACTTTTAACACAGCGGCAAAGCCTACAAACATAACAAATAATAAAACGAGTGAGTAAAGCGGCATGAAGACGGCATTTTTTCGAAATACTTTTGCACTTTTCGCTGTAAAAGCAGAAGCAAACGTGTGCGGCCACATATAAAACCCAAATGCCGTAAGCAAAACGGTTGAAATAAACCAGCTAATGCTCATTCCTTCACTCGGCAACGTTAAAAATTGTGGCTTTACTTCTTGGATAGAAGCAAACATCGGCTGAAAACCACCATAATAATGAAGAGGTAAATAAATGCCGAGAAAGACAACAATACCAAGAATCATAAGATCTTTTAAGGCAGCGGTCCATGCCGAGCCATGAATCCCAGAAATCATGACATATACAGTGATGGTCAGTACCCCAATCCAGACAGCTGTTGAAGAAGAAATTTTTCCGTAGGAAGCTTCGGATACGATAATGCCAAGGCCTTTTAGCTGAAGCACGAGATAAGGAATCATCGCAACAATACCAACAAGCGATACGAAAACACCTAAATACGGACTTTTGAATTTACTCACAAAGAAATCCGATTGCGAGACTAATTTATGTTGATTGGCGTAGTTCCAAATAGCGGGTAAAAGAAAATACGAGATTGCATACGCAAGAGCACCGTACACGAGAATATAAAGGGCCGGACCTCCTTTACTATACGCCCACCCGCTTCCACCTAAAAACGTAAACGTCGTGTAAATTTCACCAGCCATTAATAAGAAAACGAACAATGTACCAAAGCCACGGCCCCCAACTGACCATTGCTCTAAATTCATATCTTTACCCTTTTTCGCTACAATGCCAAGAACAAGCGAAAGCACTAAGAAAAGCCCTAAAATAACGAGTGAACTATTCATCGGCACCCTCCTTATTAGCTGGATCGAGCTTGTAGACGCACGCCATCACAACAGACGTTAAAACAACCCACATGACGACCCAAAACATAATAAAAGGCATTCCTGCTACATAAGGCTCTACTTTATTTGCAAATCCAAGACCACCGAATAAACCAACAAACGGCAGCAGCGCTAACCAGTGAATTCCTTTCATTCCCATCCCCCATTTCTCTTTCTGCCATTATAGAGGAAATACATGCCGTTGAAAAGTCGAAATATTCAAAAATAAAGGAGTTAGGACACACTATTCCCTCTGTTTTGTGGCGTATTCGGGTGGTCTTGTGCGCGGAATTGGGCTGGTGTGCGTAGGATTCGCGCTGGGCTGCGCGCGAATCGAGGTCCTCTGTGCGCGATTCGCGGGATTCTGCGCGCGATTCGAGCTGGGCTGTGCGCGAATCAGAGGCTCCTGCGCGCGAATTGAGGTCTCTGCGCGCGAATTGCGATTTGGAGCTTAGCCTCTGATTCGATCCTTCTTGCGCATGTTATTTGGAGCTTTTTACGTAAATTTGATGTGCTTTACGTGTGATTCTGAGCTCTTTTTTTGAAATTTTGATACGATTTACTGACATTTGGGCCTTTGCAGGTGATTTGGAGGTCCTTGTGTGCGATTTGAAGGCCCCTGCGCGCGAACCGAGGGTCCCTGCGCGCGAATCGAGGGTCTCTGCGCGCGAATCGGGGGTCCCTGCGCGCGAACTGAGATCCTCTGCGCGCGAACAGAAGGTCTCTGCGCGCGAACCGAGGGTTCCTGCGCGCGAACCGAGGTCCTCTGCGCGCGAATCGGAGCTCCATGCGCGCGAATCGAAAGCTCCTGCGCGCGAACGGAGGTCTCTGCGCGCGAATTGCGATTTGGAGCCCAGCCTCTGATTCGATCCTTCTTACGCATGGTATTTGGAGCTTTTTACGTAAATTTGATGTGCTTTAGGTGATTCTGAGCTCTTTTTTTGAAATTTTGATACAATTTACTGACATTTGGGCCTTTGCAGGTGATTTGGAGGTCTTTGTGTGCGATTCGAGGGTCCCTGCGCGCGAACAGGAGGTCCCTGCGCGCGAATCAACGCCCCTGCGCGCGAATCGGAGGTCTCTGCGCGCGAATCAAGGGCTCCCGCGCGCGAATCGACCTGGGCTGCGCGCGAACCGAATCCCCCTGCGCGCTTCCTCTTTTCACGACGAAGGCTTGCAACCTCCGAAGGCTGCTTACATACAGAAGAACCTACAAATGCCATAAAAAAAATGGCTTGATCACCAGAACTGATGATATAGCCATTTTTAATAAGTTAGGGTCTTTCCTTAAGAACGCACATCGCGTCGTTGGAAAAATATAAACATGATCGCTAAAAAGAGTACACTATAGAGAGACAGTACGATTAAGGAATACGAAAGAGTTACACCTTCAAAAGGAGCACTTCCATCTAAGTAGCCCGTTAAACCCATATGAGCGATAAAGATATATTTTGCCCAAGCTTTTGCTGATAGTAGTATAACTCCGATGTTACCGATAAAAAGTGTACATATGGATGTTGTAATAGCAAGAGCACTGCTTTTAAATAGGGTAGAAATCATAAAGGTTAACAGAATTAAAAAGACAAACTCGATGACTTCTAAACCGATACTTTTCAACACATAGTGAGAATAGATCGCAGTAGCTACCTGACCATGATCTTCTATAACATACGGCTGTCCAAAGCCCCCAAAGCCATACAATAGGCCTCCTACTAGCCAAGAAAATACTAGTACAACCATAAAGGCGCTAAGTGCAAACAGAATGACCGTCACTAGCTTTGATAAAAGAATTTTCCAGCGATGATAAGGGCGAATCAGCAGCATTTTAATTGTCCCTTGCGAAAATTCTTTCGATACACTTTCACTGGCAATAATAAGCACAAAGAGGCCAATTAAGGAGTTAATATAGCTCGTGTCTTTAACAAACTTCCAAACTGTCGTTTCAAATGGAGAAATATTGTGCTCTAATGCATATTCGTTTTGCTTAATGCTGCTCTCCGTCATTTCAATAAATACCGGATCTTCTTTCTCTTTCTTCTGTTTTTGTAGTTCTTTTTTATCGATAAGAATCTTAGCTTGAATGGTTTCACGCCACTCTTTGCCACCTTGTTGACTTTCGGATTGTTCATACATCTTACTCATAATCCCTAGCACTACGATACATAAGAGTGGAATCGCTAAAAAGATATACGTACGTGGGCGGTTAAATAGCTTCAGCCATTCATTGATGATTAGTTTATGAAATCTCATACTACAGCACCTCCGTCTGACGTCATTTCAATAAACTGATCTTCTAGTGACTGTTTCTTCGTTTCGATGCGGTGTACTATGAATCCGGCGGTAACGAGTGTTTTATTCACAGCACCGATTTCTGCAGGAGAACTTACTTCAAGAATTAGCTCTTGCTCGGAATGAAGCACGTTCACATTTGGATGCTGCGCTTGCAGAAGGTCGCGCGCTTTTTCTAGCGAGCCTTCGATTCCTATGTGCGTTTTCGTCTTATTTGCCTCCACCACATTTCCTACTTCTGCAATAGAAATCAGCTTTCCTTTTTGAATTACGGCCACGCGATCACACATAAGCTCCATCTCTGCTAATATATGACTTGAAACGAGAACCGTCGTTCCTTCATCTGCTAGTTTTCGTAAATAACGGCGCAGATCGCGCATTCCTTGAGGATCTAAGCCATTGGTAGGCTCATCTAAAATGAGTAGGCGCGGACGGTGTAAAATAGCTTGGGCAACACCAAGTCGTTGTCTCATTCCGAGAGAATATGTTTTTACCTTTTTATGAATGGCATCACTTAGCTCGACAATTTGTACAACTTCATCTACACGCGCTTTGTCGACACCCATCATGCGCGCATATTGCATTAAATTTTTATAGCCAGTTAGATAGCCATATAGTTGGGGGTTCTCAACAATCCCACCTACATGCATGATGGCTTCTTCAAACTGTGTTGTCACATTTTTACCCATAATAAAAATTTCGCCTTCACTTAGCGAGATCAAGCCAACCATCATACGAATAGCTGTCGTTTTTCCTGCACCATTGGGGCCAAGCAAGCCAAAAATCTCTCCTTTTTTCACAGAAAAAGAAAGCTGATCTACAACATTTACCCCTTTTAACTTTTTTGTTACTGCTCGCAACTCTAATGTTAGTTCGCTGTCCATAAACCCTCCGTAGTTTCCTAGTTTTGGAATATTCTATTCTATTATAAAGTAATACAAACAACTGTCTACCTTTCTATGCAAAAATATACAAATAAAAGGAATTATGGTGCAATTTCCGATAAACTTTCATAAAAGCAGGTGGCAATTTGGACGTTTCCTTAAAAAAAGCAACTGAACATGATGCACGGGCCATTTTTGATATGCAAGTAGCATCTTTTATGCCTTTGTTAGAACGGTATAAAGATTATGACACGAACCCAGCCAATGAAAGCATTGAGCGCGTTCATCAACGCATCCAACGAGAAGACGGTGAATTTTATAAAATATATGCTGCCCATCAACTAGTCGGCGCCATCTATATCCGTTGGAAAGACAAAGGAGCCTTTTGGATGGGTCCGCTATTTATCTTGCCGGCCGATCAAGGAAAAGGGATCGCGCAAAGAGCAATCGGCTTAGTCGAAGAGATGTTTCCACATGCACAAACGTGGGAGTTAGCTACTATTTTAGAAGAGAAGGGGAGTTGTTATCTCTATGAAAAAGTAGGTTATGAACTCACTGGAGAAAGCCACCCGTTAAATGAGCACGCTACCCTTATTTTCTATAAAAAAACACGCCACTTATAAGGAACAAAAAAAGAAGACCTGTCTACGGCGAAGAATAAAGTTCTTTACCCTACAGGTCTTCTTGTTTTAATCTTATCGTTCAATTAGCAAGGTTGCGCCAAGAGAGGGCATGCGGACATCACCTTGGAATTTCTCACCGCTGATGGCATCTTTCCATATTCCTTTAGGCAAGGTAATGCGGTGACTTGCCGTTGTCGAATGGTTCAATACGCAGAGATAGCGTTTGCCGTTTTCTTTTTTGCGTATGATAATTTCCACATCCTCTGGCATGTCATACGTTTTGACGTTGCTTTCGCGAAACACATCCCGATATAAGCGGGCTAAATAATAGTCTTCCACAGCCGTTCCGATGTAATAAACGAACCCTTTGCCGTATTTATTTTTCGTAATGGCTGGTGTTCCTTCATAAAAGGCATCACGGTATTTCGCAATCACTTCTGCAGTCGTTGTTTCAATTAAATCACACCAAACAGTAGCCGGAGACATCACATCTGCAATGTGCCCCGCTGTGCCAACGACGCGGTGTTGTTGACCTTCTTGCAGTGGTTCATATTCATGAACTTCAATACCTGCTAGTTCAGCAAGCTCACCGGGTAACGTGCGGTCTGTAACCGCATTATCTTCATTCTTTACGCCAGAACGATATGTTAAAACAACCGTTCCGCCGTCATTTACGTATTCTTTTAACTTTGAAGTAAAGCTCGAATTATTAAGGAAATAAAGCGGCACAATAATGGTTTTTAATCCTTCAAGTGAACTTTCCGGATGTACAATCGTTGTCGCTGCATTCAATCGATAGGCTCCGTTATAAAAACGAACGAGTTCCTCTTTATAGCGTAACGCACTGCTTTGAGGTTGAATCTTCCAAGCCCACGCATTTTCCACATCATAATAGACGCCGACTTCGGGCTCATAATGCGAGGCAATCCAATCATCACCCATCTCTTTAAGCTCTAGAAAAACTTCCTTCACTTCTTCAAATTTGCGTCTCGGCTTGCCATCATGATCAAGAATGCCATGACAAAATTGTTCTGTGCCATAACGAGCTGCGCGCCACCGGAAATAAACAATCGCTTCGGCCCCGCGCGCAATTGCTTGATACGTCCAAAGCTTAATATGGCCTGGGCGTGGCAAGTAGCCAATTTGGCTCCATCCTTGAGCGCCGGCAAGCTCTTCCATGACCCAATAGCCTTTTCCATCTTTCGTGGCGCGACATAAATCATGTTGCTGGGCTATGGCTGCTGGAGGAATTGGCTCAGCTAATCCTCCCCACACAGGATAATTATCATACGAAACGAAATCCAAATCTTTTGTCATGTCGCGTTGCTTGATGGCTTGTTCATTAAATACAAAGTTATGTGTAATAAACTGATCTTCGGAAATATGGTGTCGTAACACATCACATTGTTCTTTATTGTACGATGTATACTGATCGCTACAAAAACGATCCCAATCAAGAAGCAATCCTGGATTATGCTCTTGAAGTACCTTCTTAGGGGCCGGAATTTGCTCCCACTCTGTATACGTTTGGCTCCAAAAGGCGGTACCCCATGCTTCATTTACATGTTCAAGCGTTTCATACTTGTCTTTAAGCCATTCATGAAACGCGACACGGTCTTGTTCACCGTAGCTGCGATCTGATTTTTCATGACCGTATTCATTATCTGTTTGCCAGCCAATGACAGTTTCGTTTCTGCCATAGTGTTTGGCAAGCTGTTCTACAATTTTCACAGAAAAGGCACGATACCGTTTACTATTCACCGAATAATGACGACGGCCGCCAAATGAAATGGTTACACCTTCCTCATCTACTGGGAGAATGTCTGGATAGTTATGAATCATCCAAGCTGGCGGTGTCGCGGTCGGCGTACCAAGCACCACTTTAATGTCGTGTTGGCTCATAAGGTCGATCACTTCATCAAACAATGAAAAGTCATATACGCCTTCTTTTGGTTCCATGAGCTGCCAACCAAACTCTGCAAGCCGCACCACATTGACACCTAGCTCTTTCATGAGCGACACATCTTCTTGCCAGCGCTCCTTTGGCCATTGTTCTGGATAATAATCTACACCTATATACATAAATTTTATATAATCTCCTTTATATAGCATTGTAAGAGGAATAGCATTCTTAGCCACTTCTCCCTTTTCTATTCCCCCCACAGACTGCATATAATCACCGGATCAGGATGTCCGGTCGATAAAACACGTTACCGTCCCATACTGTTTGAATGCGCGGCCACTTGTTTGTATCTGTTAATACTTCGTTTCCATTTTTCGTGACAAGCAGTGTATCTTCTGATTTCACCCCCGGTAATGATGGGTTCCATGTAAACACCATATGTTCTTCAATCACACGGGTTGTTTCTTTGTCCGCAATAAGCTCTCGCGAATCAAAGCCCGTCTGCCCTCCTTGATGAAGCAACCGCCAATCTTCTTTATGTCCTTCTTCATCATATTGCCCGATTCCTTGCAAAAAAACCTCGCCGATTGTTTTTCCTGGAACTGTTGTAGCAACAAAGGCTGTATCAATGCGCGCCAGCTTTTCTTTATGCTCCTGCAAGAGAGCTGGTAACGGTCCAAAGTGTACGACGCGAGTCACGTTGGCAACGAGACCACCGCGCTCAGCACAAAGCACAAGCAATGCATGCTTTTCTAACGTCTTATTCGTTGGCAGCGGATGACGGTATTTATAAATACGCTCATCGGTTGCAACGAGTAGTACTTGCACGTTCATACCGCAAGACAGTGCGCGTTGTCCGATCATACTCGCAATGTCATGTTCACTTTGACCTGGCATTAGAGCGTAACAAACTTCTTCCACAATTTGTGCTGTTTCTAAACATAACCGACGATATCGCTCTCGTTCTTTTGCAGTGAGCACGGCGCGAATGCGGGATAGTTCTTCACTCATTAGACGAAAAGGTGGAAAGAAATCATCACTCCCCATTTCTTTGCCGAGACATAGCTCATGAATCACCGGTTCTGTGGGCGTAAACCAGTCAACTGCCACGATATTTACCTCATAAGGAAAAGAAACAAGCTCTTCTTCCAAGATTCTGCGCTCTTCTTGTTTTGTCGTGACAATCGTAATCGTATCGGGAAAAACAAGCACATCCGCTACGCCAATTGGTGAGGTGAGAACAATTTCATTTTGACTGCCACCCGTAATCCATGAAAAATTTTGTCGCTTGCGCAATAAAAGACCATCTAGCTGTTCTTCATGTAGTAGTTGTCGGACTTTTTCAATACTCATAACGTATCTTTTCCTTTTTGATAGCCTGTTGGATGATGAACGTGCCATTGCCACGCATGTTGAACAATGGTTTTTAAATCGGGATACTGTGGAATCCAGCCTAGTTCTTCAGTCGCTTTAGCACTAGAAGCAATTAAGACGGCAGGATCGCCCGCTCGACGCGCTGTCTGTTCGACTTGAATGGTGCGTTCTGTGACTTGTTTACACATATCAATTACTTCTTTTACAGAAAAGCCCGTGCCATTTCCCAGATTATAAACAGCGCTCTTCGCTGTTGTTTCTAGTTTTTTTAGCGCTAAATAGTGGGCGTGCGCTAAATCCATCACGTGAATATAGTCACGAACGCACGTCCCGTCTTGCGTATCATAATCATCTCCAAAAATAGCCACGTGTGATCGTTGTCCTAAGGCGGTTTGCAAGACAATTGGAATTAAATGTGATTCTGGTGTATGATCTTCCCCAATTTCCCCATCTGGATCCGCTCCTGCTGCATTAAAATAGCGAAGCGCCACATAGTGAATACCGTATGCTTGCTCGCTCCAGTGTAACAACCGTTCCATCGCAAGCTTCGTTTCACCATAAGGATTCGTCGGATTTGTTGGACTGTCTTCTTTAATAGGTATACGTTGCGGTTCTCCATACACTGCGGCTGTTGAAGAGAAAACGATTTGCTTTACATCAAACTCAAGCATTACTTCTAGAAGCTTCATCGTTCCTGCCAAATTATTTTCGTAATAGCGCAGCGGCCCTGTTACACTTTCACCAACAAGAGAATGAGCAGCAAAATGAATGACCGCTGTAATATCATGTGCTCCAAACACCGATCGCAGCATTGCTTGATCATGAAGATCACCTGCATAAAAGGGGACATCTGTAGACACAGCGTCTTTATGTCCTTGACCTAAATGATCATACACTACAACACTTTCACCTTGTTGTTGAAAATGGCGGACTGTATGACTACCAATATAGCCTGCGCCGCCTGTAATTAATATGGCCATCACTCATCACCTCTCACAACTTGAATTTCTGTTACACCATTACCGCTATCACACACATAAAAGGTCGGTACTAGCCCTGTTTGCTTTTCATATTGAGCGGCCACTTCCTCCTGAAAGGATGCCGTTTCATCCTCTTTAACAATGGAAATCGTACAACCGCCAAAGCCTGCGCCTGTCATTCTCGTTCCAATACAACCATGATGCGCTTTTTGACACTGAAACAACGTATCTAGTTCTCTACCTGTTACTTCATAATCATCGCGTAATGATTCATGCGAGCTCATCATATAGTGTCCAAATCCAATTAGATCCTCGCATTCTAGCGCAGCTACTGCTTTTTGCACACGATCATTTTCCGTAATAACATGGCGCGCTCTTCTTTTTAACACATCATCCGTAAAAAGGTCTTCCCACATTTTCCACTGAGCTAGCGACACATCACTTAGTGTTACTAAGTGTGGTTCTTTCTCTTGTAAGAAGGCTAGCGCACGCTCACATTCTTGCCGACGCTCGTTATATTTTGAAGTCGCAAGCGTTCTTTGTTTATTTGTATTCGTAATCACAAGCTTATAGTTTCCGAGTGTTAATGGGATGCTTTGATACTCATTTGTGGCACATTGTAAGAAAAGAGCGTGATCCTTTTTACCAAAGCCAATTGCAAACTGATCCATTAAGCCGCTGTTTACGCCCATAAATTCATTTTCCATACGCTGACACAGCTTTGCGAGCGTTAACGGATCAAAGTGAACACCAGCAAGTTCCGAAAATCCATACGCACTCACCATACCAATCGCAGCAGAAGAAGAAAGTCCTGCGCCATGAGGTAACGTACTGCTATACAATACATCTGCACCATGCAAAGGAACGCCTACTTGCTGCAGTTCTCGTAAGATCCCTTTCGGATAATTGCCCCACTCATCTTCTTCTCGGTATAACAGTGGCTTCGTTGCATCCATCTCTATTTTTTTCGAAAACTGCTCACTAACGAAGTGATACGTACCATCTGTTCGAGGCGCAACTACCATATGCGTACCGAGTGTAATGGCTGTTGGAAAAACGTAACCGCCATTATAGTCTGTATGTTCACCAATTAAATTGACGCGACCCGGCGCAAAGAAAAGTCGAGCCTTGTCGCTATTTCCCGGAAAATAGGTTGCGAAACGCTGTACAATCGTAGCTGTCGTTGTCATTTTTCCTCTCCCCTTTCGTTGCGATAGCGTTCAATACATTGACGAAGCACGCGGGCATTTTCTTCTACTGCTGTTGGATTAGCCGCTGCCCAGCCGCCTGTTTCTGAAGAAGCATTGTATTTGATTTTATCAGGCGCACGTAAGGGTGGATAAAACTCAACATGAAAACGATAAAAGTCATCATACGATTCCTCTTCATTATTGGGTTTACCATGCATCGTCATCATATATGGAAAGACGCGATCATATAGGAGATCCATTCCTCCAACAACATCCTGAAGTAAATAGCCAAGCTCATATTTTTCTTGCTCTGTAAACTGTGTCAGACTTGTTTTTTTCGCTTTACTGACAACGTAAACACCAAATGGATAGTCGGTGAAAAAAGGAATAAACGCAAGAAAGTGAGCGGTTTCTGCGACAATTCGTTCACCAAATCGCTTCTCTTCTTGTATGATGTCATCAAATAAATTGCGGTGATGCCTTTCATAATGTTCTTTACACGAGGCAAGTTCCGTTTTTACCTTTAATGGAATAAACGGATAGGCGTAGATTTGTCCGTGTGGATGTGGCATTGTCACACCCACCTCTTCGCCACGGTTTTCAAAAATCATGACATACTCATGCTTAGCGTCTTGCAGCAAGGATTCATACGTCTGGCTCCATAAATCAACGAGCTTATTCATATGATTGCGCGATAAATCTGGGATCGTATCATGATGACCTGGCGAATATAAAATAACTTCGCACGCACCATATGCTTCTCTTGTTTCGTAAATCCCTCCACCAACGGCATCCGGTGTAGGTGGCTCTGGCGATAGCACCGGAAAGTCATTGTGATAAACATGCACATCATAATGATCCGGTACCTTACCAGATCCAGGACAAAATGGGCAATAGTCTTTAGGCATATGAGGACGATTTTGCCGACTGCTTGCTACCATCGTCCAATCTTTTAATAGTGGATTGTAGCGTAACTCTGCCATAATTAAACACTCCTTTCGTATGGAACGCTCCTTTTGTAACCGCATTCATTTGCAATGGTAAATACTTTGTTAAATTAAATTATAAAGTTGTACAAAGCGTATCATAAATTAAAGCGTTTGCAAAGAAATACTCCTCTTATTTCATGAAGTCCTGTATACTATTAATTAATTAAATTTATTTGAGGTGTTGATATGCAGCGTGGAACGTTTCAACTCATGAAATCACTAAATCGGACCATCATTTTAAATAAAGTTCGCTTAGAAGGTCCTATTTCACGAGCTCAAATCGCCAAAGATACATCCCTTACACCACCAACTGTGAGCTCAATCGTTAAAGAGTTAATTAGCGATGGCTTAATTATGGAAAGCGAGCAAGGTGCCTCCAAAGGTGGACGGAAGCCAACGATGCTCATCATTAATAGCAATTCCTTTTACGTGATTGGTGTAGACGCAGGTCCTACGGATATTACAACGGTCTTAACGAATCTTGAAGGTCATATTTTAACGTCCTTCAAGCGCGTGTTGCCCTTTCCGCTCACGAATGACGACTTACTTGCCATGATGATCGAAGAAATTCAGAAAGTGTTTGTACAGGAAGATAAACTAATCGGTATTGGTGTTGGCATGCACGGCGTCGTCGATAGCCACAATGGTCGTGCACTTTATGCGCCTAATTTAAATATAAGAGACGTCAACATAAAAGATGTATTAGAAGCGACGTTCGGGTTGACGGTAATGGTTGAAAATGACGCTAAAGCACTCGCACTTGGGGAAGTTTGGTTTGGTGAAGCCAACCGTTTAAGTCACATTGCAGCTGTGAACGTTGGAAACGGCATCGGTGCTGGCATGATTGCAAATGGTAAAATTGTACAAGGTCATCACTTTATTGCAGGAGAAATTGGCCATATGACCATTGATATTGGTGGTAAACCTTGTAGCTGTGGTAATTACGGGTGTTTACAAACGTTAGCAGCCGGACCAGCCATAGCAGAGCGCGCGCAAAAAGAAATAGCGATTGGTCGTGAAAGTGTATTAAAAGAAATGATGGATGGGGATTTGCAAGGAATTGATGGACAGCTTGTGTACGAAGCCGCTAAACAAGGTGACGAATTAAGTATTCATGTCCTGCAAACGACGGGAAATTACTTAGGCATCGGCTTAACGAACCTTATTCATATTTTAAATCCTGAACATATTATTATAGGTGGCGGGGTAGCCAATGCAGGTGACTTCCTCCTTAACGCCGTAAGAGAAACCGTTGCTAAAATGGCGCTAACCGAGCAAGCGAAGCAAACAACGATTACACTTTCTACACTCGGTGAAAAAGGAACCGTGCTTGGTGCTGTTGCTCTCGTGTTGCAAGATCTATTTGAATAACCCGCCATGTAAGCGCTTAGCAAAGACGAGAGACGTCCGCTCTCGTCTTTTTTTAGTCTGCTTTTGTCGGATGAGGAACGAGCAAATAGTATATATTGGTTTTGCGATTCATATGAGGGGTTACGTGTTCATCTGTCGTGGTTTCGATCGTTTTATTCTTATTTTTTGTCATTCCTGCGTATAAATCATATTTATAACCATTATGACTTTTAATGACAGCATTAGCATCAGGATTAATTGTAAAGCCATTTCCATTTAAAACCCAGCCTACTTGATTGCCTTTAGAAATCATGCTTGCTGTACCAATGCCAATGTCATTGTTGTTCTTAAACGAGTAAATAAGAATTTTCTCATTGTCTACATATTTTGATTCCCCGATAATCTCTGTTATTTGCGGAGATTGCTTCATCCCATACGCAATAGCCTCGGTTTCAGAATCAAATAGTTTCATGGCAGGTTCTTTTTGTGATGAGCTACAACCAGTCATGAACAGCAAAAGGGCAAGTAACGGAATACCTACATAGTTTATACGCAACGCAGAATGGCCCCCCATCTCTTTTTCTTTAATTTTACCATTATTTAGCTTAATAGCAATATACGACTACTCCTTTGTACCTATTCACCGGAGAAAAAAAGCCTTGGGATACAATACTTCTTCTGACTTGATTGACTTGTTTGTGTGCCGAGTCAATTCTGTTGCGCTTCACTCTTTTCGTAATTATTAAAGAGCTTTTACGCTAGTTCTTCTCATTTTTGAGCGCATTTACGAGATGATCTCTTCTTTTGCTCTATTTTTCATCCCTTACCTACGTTGTTGGAGGCGATTTATCTGGTCTGCGCGCGAATCGGGGACTCCTGCGCGCGAACGGACTTGATCTGCGCGAATCGGAGGCTCCTGCGCGCGATTACAGAAGAGCTTCATGCATTCGATGACATAAAAAAATGGCCTGATCACCGCAACGGATGATGAAGCCATTTTTTTATGTGTTAAGGCTGCTTATGTCCCAGCCTCTAGATGAATTACTGCTTATTTTTTTGTAATCGTAACGGTTTTACGAACAATGTTTCCGCCAAGATCGACTAATTTTAAGTTAAATGTGTTTTTACCTTTTTTCAATGATACTTTTTCGCTATACGTGTGTTTAAGAGTTCTCATTTCGTAAGGCTCTTTAAATGTATGACGATATTTCGCATCATCGTTTACATAAAACTTCATTTCATCGTAATTGTCCCAAAGCGCTACTTTAAGAGTAGCAGTCTTTGCTGTTGTTGTAGTCGGTGCTGTTACTTTCATCGTCGGTTGTGTAGAATCAACGATGACTTGACGACGGAATGCAACACGGTTGCCGTACGTATCAACAGCTTCTACTTTAAACGCATGGACGTCATCTTTTGAAAACGTAAGCGTTTGTGAAAACATATATTTCTTTGTTTTTTCATCGTAAGAGATTTTTGCTGGCTTTCCATCAATGGAGAATGATTTTAAACCAGATTCGTCCGTAACACTTCCTTTTACTTCAACCGTTTTGGACGTTGTTGTTGTTAATGCTTTTGGCGTTTCTACATCAACTGCTGGTACGTTTTTATCTTTATTACCGTTTGCCATATAACGAGCCGTATTTCCTGCATAGTCATAAGATACGACTTCGATTTTTGCATTGCTTGATACATCTTCAAGCTTGTATTCTTTTTCTGATGGTGCAAGTTTCTTAGAAAGAACACTTTTGCCATCTACTAAAATATCTGTGTAAGCAACGCCTGTTCCGTTATCTTTTGCATTCCAAGATACCGTTTTGCTAGTGTTATCCCATTTAGCTGACACTTCAGGAGACTTCGTATCTACATAGAATGGTAGCAATAGTTTTTGTTCTTTTGCTCCTTTATAATCCACCACTGCTTTTACTTCATAGTAGTAGAGACCGTCTTTCACTGTTTTACCGTTTACCGTGCCATCCCATGCTGCATCTGTCACAGTATTGTAGCCTGGCTCTTTACCACCATCATAGTAGTTTTTAATCACATCTTGTTGTGTTTCAATCGTACGTACTTTCTTTTTGTTGCGATCTAGAATAGAGTATTCTACATTCTTCGCGTTGCGCAAGAAGGATAGAACAGGGAACATCTTATCATACGATCCATCTCCATTTGGAGAGAAGGACACTTTATCTTTATTCACGTCACCTTTAACGTCCTCACCAAGGTGTGTAAATGTACTACCCTTTTCTGTTGCAAGTCCAGTTGCTTTGTAGAAAGACTGATCTTGGTCGTAAAGTGGTGCATCGATAATTGGTGCTTGATCCCATTTACCGTGGAAACCAACATAAGGAACCGCTAAGTTAGGATTTTTGCCTTTTACGTCAACAAAACGAACAAATCCTTCTACGAAGTTACCGTTTTTGAAGATCTTCTTAAGTGGTTCATTGTTAATCCAGTCAACTGTATCTTTTAAGTCTACAGAAACTGTTACTTTCGCTGTGCTATTTGCTTTCACTTTTACTGAATCTACTTTCTTCGATCCATCCATAAAGGAGATTGGGAACTGTGCTTTGTTCGGATCATCGCTATCGCGTGTCCCTTTTTTGAAAATACCATCTGCTTCAAGTAAGTTCATTCCTTCAATCGCAAGATCCGTTTGAACGTTACCAGCAACTTTATATTCTGCATCTTTTTTGCTGTAGTTTTTCAATTGAAGCGTAAAGCTAAATTTGTCGCCTACTTCTTTCAATGCCGCTTTTCCTTCACCTGATTTCGTTTCTGTAACGATGACCGGTGTTTTCATTGCTGCATGTAAGTCCATAAGACCTGCACCCTCACGACGTGGTGAGTAGAAGTTGCCTGTTTTTCCAGACTTATTAAACAATCCTTGGTCCATTTGTGGACGAGATGTATTCATTAAGATGTTTTTCGCAAGCGTTACGCGATTGGCACCTTTTTGGTTAAAGTCTTTATCAACACGTTCCATTACGAGTGCCGCACCGCCAGCTACGTGTGGAGCAGCCATTGATGTTCCACTCATTACACCGTACTTATCATCGTTTAGTGTGGAGTAGATTTTTCCACCTGGTGCTGTAATTTCCGGCTTGAAATCAAGGCTTGGTGTTGTACCCCAAGACGTGAAGTCAGACATCTTTCCTGCATTTGGATTTGGTAAACTTACCGCTTTTCCTTCAAATGCTACTTCAATTTTCTTGCCTTCCTTCGCCATACCTTCTAACTGATTTCCTTGTGCAATGCTTAGTGAAACGAGCGGAATTTTCGGGTTATCAAGCGCCATGTTTACATAGTCGCCATGCTCTACTTTCCCACGAACGATTAGACCCGCAGCTCCTTGCTTTTCTGCTTCTTTTTGGATCATTGTATAGTTGAAACTACCGTTACGCACAGCAAATACTACTTTATCTTTAACGCTTTTTCCTTTATAGCCATCTGGGCTACCGTCGCCAACGTAAATAACTTCTTTCTTTTCTTTATTAAATACTTCAATTGGGTTTGGAGAAGATTGCTTTTGATACGCAATCGTACCTGTATCTTTACCGTCAATCATAAGCCCCATACCATCAAGTGATAGCTTGCTATTTTCGTAGGAAGCGACTTGAAGTGACTTATCCGCTAGACCCGGTGAACCAACAACGCCTGTATCAGGATTAGAAGGAAGCGGACTTCCAGCACCATTACCTGCATGCGCTGAGTTACCTGCAGAAATGGCACATAAAATACCATTGTTTACGGCATTAACAATCGCTTTTTGTTCAGGCTCATCCGGACGAACGAATGCCGCTGTTGAACCTAAACTCATGTTAATAACGTCTGCTCCAAGGGCAATCGCATCATCAATTGCTTTTACATAAATATCGCTGAATGTAGATGGCATCCCAGGATCGTTACCAAATACTTTCATTGCTAATAGTTGAGCTTCTGGCGCAACCCCTTTAATTCCACCGTTATCTTCATCACCATTGGCACCAACTGTACCTGCAACGTGCATACCATGCATGCTTGCGCCTGGACCAAGGTCACGGATTTCGCTATCATGATCGGCATAGTTATACCCATAAGGTACTTTTTCAGTGTAATATTTTCCTTTTAATTTCTTAGATTGCTTAAGGCTGTCTACTTTACCGGAAGTAAGCTTTACTTTCGTACCTTCGCTTAGCTTCATATCACGGTGTGTAGAATCGATGCCTGTATCGATGACCGCAACGACTTCGCCTTGTCCTTTATAACCGTAATCTTTCCATGTTTCTTTTGCATTGATTAAATCTTTGCTATAAATCATTTCAGGCTTTGCGCCTTTAAACGTTTCTGGACGTTTATATTCATGTGAAATATGTACGTCTTTTACGCCTTCTAATTTCTTAATATCTTTAATGTCACCATACTTCATTTCACCACTAAAACCATTAATAACCGTTGTAAAGTTTTCTTTATACTTTACAGCGATGTCTTTCTTTTCAATATCTTCTTTGATAGTATCTTGCTCTTTTGTGATTTTTTCTTTAAGAGAGGATTTTTCAGAGGCGCTTAAGGCGCTATAGCGCATGTTCTTTTCTTGGGCATATTGGATGGCAGGCTTTTGCTCAAGTTCTACAACAACACGAACTGTATCATTCTTACTATAGTTCTCTTCTTCCTTCGTTTGCTTCTTTAAGTTAAGACCAGTTGGCTTAGTGCCACCGGCTGCTTTTATTTTACTTTTAGATGGTAATGTCCCCTGCGCGCTCGCTACACCACTTGTAAGCGTCATAGCGATCGCGGTCATTAATGCGACTTTTTTCTTCATTCAGCTATCCCCTTTTCACTATATTTTTTCTAAAAAAAGGTGATTACAGGCTGCATCTGTAAACTCCCTATTTATCAGTTTAATCTTACAATTCAGAAATCGCAATTGAATTTTAAAAAGTTTGTAATGTTTTGTTGAAAATAGGCCAATAAATTTAATTTTTTTGCAACAATACTAGAGCTTTAGACCCAGTCTTGTTTTTTTGTACTAGCCTAGAACGCGTCCGAATATGCTTTCCATGTAAAGGAGAGGGGAGCAAGCATATGGATACAGTAACAATGATTGTTGTAGGAATCATCGCCTGTCTTACCTTCATTGGCATGATTGGCCACCTACAAACGAGCAGCAGCTTGCGGAAATGGCTTCGTGAACTAGATGACATAGCATCCGGTCGCCTGCAAGCACCACATTCGCCTTGGCTTCAAAAAGTGTGCGATGACTATCGTCAGCATGAGCGCTCAGGTATTGAGCCCAATACGCAAGCATTAATTGAAAAATATTATTTAAAAGAGAAACTAGTGATTGTTGGGTTGTGGCGTGTTCCGGTCGGAAATGTTCAACGACTGCTGCAACAACTACCGTCCTTTACAATTATATTAGGCGTATTAGGAACGTTTGTCGGTCTAACAATGGCCTTATTTTCTATGCAATCAACACTCTTTGCGCTTGGAGGTGGCGCTTCAGCGGGGGTGACGATGAATTCTATTATTACGTCCTTAACTGCACCGTTCCAAGGGATGAGTACAGCTTTTATTACGAGTATTGCTGGCGTGAGCGCTGCGCTTTTGTTAACGGTCCTTTCTACCGGCTTTTTTTCCAGAGGCACTTCACTTTCTTATTTACATGGAAAAATTATGACAGATTGTGAAGCGTATTTGGATCATACGTTTCGTACCCTTCTGTTACAAGAGAAGCCTCAAGACTCTGTTGAACGCTTACTCGATCGCCTTGCCACAAAAATTGAAGAAAGCTTTCATTCGACGATTGGTCACTTTGGCGCTGTTTTGACAGAGCTTACCTCAGGCTTACAGCAATCGGTCACCGATGTAAAAACCATTTTTGAAACACAGCGTGACTATACTCATTCATTCGCTGCTTCAGCTGGGGCACTTGAACATTTTGGCGCTCGATTTCGCGAAGCTGCCGAAAAGCAAGAGAATATTGCACGTTCTTCTGAAAGCAGTGTAGCCGCACTTACTGGACAAATTTCTACATTTGAACAACAGATTAAAAAAGTGAGTGAACAACAGCAAGCCGGACAACAAAAATTCGAAATGCTCTTAAAACGGTCTGATCAAGCACTTGTTGACGCTGGACGGCGCTCTGAGGAATTTGGTCAACAACTGCTTCGGATCGCACAAGAACAATTGCAACATTATTCCTCTGTGCACGAGGCACTTGAAGGTCGCCTTCAGCAAAAGCAAGAGGAATGGTATTATCGCTATGCGGAAAAACAAGGAGATTATGGGCGCGCAGCCAATGACTTTGCTTCTTCTGTTGGTCAGTTAGAAAAGAGCTTCTATCACATGCTAGAACAGTTAAAACGCGATCTCCCCGAACAGCTACGAACTATTTTGGAACGAGAACGCCAGCTTCAGCAACCTACGAACCGCGATGATGATCGCCGCGAGCTTGCAAGAATGATAGAAACCATTTATCACGGTATTACACGAGAGTTATCGACTTCTACACGAACGCTTGATGATATGCATCACTTACTACAGCGCATGTATCAAACTGCTATGGATCGCCAAACTGTTTATTCGGCCCGCGATACGACAGAGGCGCTTATTCCGCCAACCGATCCAAGAAGGCGGTGAGGACATGCGAGGACGAAAACGGCGTTATGAAGATCCCGTAAACGAAGAGATTTATTGGCCGAGCTTTACCGACATGATGTCGATGATGGTGCTCATCATGCTTTTTGTAGCCATCCTTGCCTATGTACAAAGCATTTATAATGCGTATGATCAACGTCAAGTAAAACACGAGTTACAGCAAGCCGCTCATGTTAAAAAAACGATTTCTGATAAAATTCAGCAGCAGCTTGAAAAAAATGTAGGCAAAGATAAAATTGTCCGCGGCCCGAACAATACCATTTCCTTAGAAGGGAATATTCTTTTTGACACTGGCAGCGCCACCGTTAGTGCTTCCGGAAAAAAAGTGTTAATACCGCTCGCCAATGCGCTCGCTGCGATTATTGATGAAAAAGAGATGAGCAAGTTTCTCTACATTATTTTAATTGAAGGTCATACCGATTCAGTTCCTTATGATAACTGGTCGCTTTCAACCGAACGCGCCGTTTCTGTTGTAAAGTATTTAGCACAGGCGAATCCGAAGCTTGGTCGCATGCCTTATGCGCAATATTTAGCAGCGACTGGCTATAGTGAATTTAAACCAATTGCCAAAGGATCCTCTGCTACCGCTCTTCACAAAAATCGTCGCATTTCCTTTCAAATTATTCTCGATGATAAAAAATGGCAAAATAAACTTAAACAAATTGTTGATCGCAACTAATAAAACGCTATTCTACAATTGAAAAAACGGGAAAATAAGCACCTTATTTTCCCGTTTTTTGTATTTATTTCTCTAAAACAATACGATTTTTGGGAAAACCGAACATATTATCCCATCATAACGACACTGTTTTCGATGTATTTTCCCAATAAGTTTTTGTTCCAAATTATGTTATTATTAGATTAAATTATTTATCGCAAGATGAGGAAGGAGCATCTTATGGGCATTGAGACACTCAGCAAGGAACAGACACTCTGGCCTTTACTTTCAAACTGGTATTTTGAAATTCGCGTTCGCGACTTCACAAAAGCCGGGCAGCTAAAGGATGAGATCGACGACCGGCTTCGGACCATGGAGATCGCTCATAATAAGACACTGTTCATGTATTACACCCTGCTCGAATTTCGCTACCAGCTCCTATTGGAAAACATGGAAGTCGCATCACAGCTACTTGAAACCATCGAAACGCTACAAGCAACCGAAACCTTTCTTTCCTACTACTATCATTTCTTTAAAGCCATCTATGAAATGATGCTGGAAAACTACGATGAAGCTCATCAACAATTCGACAGAGCGAAAGTGCTTCTTATGAAGCTACCAGAAGAAGAAGGCGACGATCGCGCAGAGTTTTATTATAAGGTGGCAGGTTATTACTATCAAATTAATCAACCCTTATTGGCACTACATAGCGCATCAAAAGCGGCCGATTTGTTCGAAACTGAAAATGTAGAAATTTTAAAAGCTGGCTGTGAAAATATAATGGGACTAGCTTGTGTCATGTTAAAAGAATACGCGCAAGCAGAAGAGCATTTTTTCTCAGGATTAGATCTTGTTATAAAGCATAACGATCAAGAGCTTGTATCTTGGTTTCGCTTTAACCTTGGATTTCTCTATTCTGAGCAAAACCTATTACCCGCAGCGATCCGACATTTAAGCGAAGTATATCAGCATCAGTTCCGCCCTCATAAAACAGCCTATCTGTTAGCTTTAAGTCATTACAAAATGGGTGATAAGGAATATGCTGAACAACTAATTGATGAAGGTTTAATTCATTGCTCTCAAAATAGCAGTGATGAATATAAACATCACTTACTCTTGCTTCGTATGTTCCGCTCGAAGATATCAGAATCGACTTTGTTAGAAGCCTTACAATACTTTGAAAAAGAAGAATTATGGGCTTTTATTCAGCAATATGCTGAAGAAGCTGCGATTTATTATCTTAAAACGGATAAAGAGCGATCATGTCACTATTTCGAGATTGCCTACGATGCAAAACAAAAAATTATAGAAAAAGGAGCGTTAAAATGAAAAAGAAACTATCTGCTCTCAGCATTTGTACACTAACTGTTGGTGCGCTAGCACTATCTACTGGAACAGCACAAGCTAGTCCAATCATTTCTAACCAACATGGGGAAGTTTTCTCTAAGGGCGCTACTACTAACCAACATGGGGAAGTTTTCTCTAAGGGCGCTACTACTAACCAACATGGGGAAGTTTTCTCTAAGGGCGCTACTACTAACCAACATGGAGAAGTTTTCTCTAAGGGCGCTACTACTAACCAACATGGAGAAGTTTTCTCTAAAGGTGCTACTACTAACCAACATGGGGAAGTTTTCTCTAAAGGTGCTACTACTAATCAACATGGAGAAGTTTTCTCTAAAGGTGCTACTACTAACCAACATGGGGAAGTTTTCTCTAAGGGTGCTACTACTAACCAACATGGGGAAGTTTTCTCTAAGGGTGCTACTGCTGAACAGCACGGGGAAGTTTTTTAATAGAGATATAAATAAGAGATTGGCAGATATACTAGTCACAAAAAAAGACCCAACTATCATTAATTACAATGAGGTTGAGGTCTTTTTTGTTTCTTCTTCTTTTACTGCGATTCAAGACCAAGTATTCAAGTACATGTTCTATAATCTCTTCTTACTAAATCCAAACACATCTGTATCAATAGGAATTTGCTCTCCAATTTTTGTTGTTAAATATAAATGCAATCGACGTTTCATAATCTTCTATGCATAAAGTTATATCAGATTCCTTTTACACACCTTTATCATTCCCTCTCAATCTAGCAATTCACATTTTTCACAAAAAAAAGCCGCCTCAATCCGAAGCGGGGGGTTAATAAAGATTCTATTAAAAAGGGGGTACTTTTATTATTCCCACTGCACTAGATTTTAATCCTTTTTTATTAAAAATTTTTTCAGTAGAAGGATGTTTTTTTCTGGAAAGCGGGTAAGAGTAGATACAGTAGATTCTATTTCGCCAAAATAGGAATAAAGAGGGTGGAACTTTAGAATTATAAAAAGTTGGGTAACAGGTGATTGACCTACCTATTTCCCAAATACTAGATTGCTTAGGTGGCGTGTTCCTGTCTTTCATGCATATTGAACTAAGAGAAGGAAGAAATCGAGGATTTAACAACGTTTTCAAGAGAACGTCCATCATTAAAATTAGAGATAACCACCCTGTTTAGGCGGTTTTATTCCAATTTTATCCTCATAACGACCTATTGAATGTCTTTATGGAGATGTGGCAATAGGAAAAGTAGGAAAGTAAGAGATGAGTATTTTTTCACGTTCACGTTAACGTTAATATATGCTACGCTTTTCCATGCATTATAACTTAAACGTAAGGAGTGGTAACTATGTGTGGTATTGCAGGCTGGGTTAACTGGTCAGAAGATCTTTCACATCAACAGTCTATTCTTCGAAATATGACAGATTCTATTGAACATCGCGGGCCGGATGCAGACGGTTTTTATTTTTCAACGAAAGCAGCTTTCGGTCATCGCCGCCTCATTGTTATCGATCCTGAGGGCGGACTACAACCTATGCTTCATGGTGAAGGCGAACAAACATTAGCCCTAACCTTTAATGGCGAAATTTATAATTTCTTAGAATTAAAGAAAGAATTACAAGAACGCGGTCATAAATTCCGCACGAATTCGGATACAGAAGTACTTCTTCATACTTATATCGAGTGGGGAGAAGCATGTGTGGATCATCTTAATGGGATTTTCGCCTTTGCGATTTGGGATGAGAAACGTCAAAAGTTATTCCTCGGTCGTGACCATCTAGGTGTAAAACCGTTATTTTATGCACAACGAGGTAACTCCATTATTTTCGGATCAGAATTAAAAGTATTGCTCGCTCATCCTGCCATCGAGCCCGAAGTCACAAAAGAAGGTCTTGCGGAAATATTCGCACTCGGACCTATGCGTACTCCTGGGGTAGGTGTCTTTAAAGACGTAACGGAAGTTCGTGCGGGACATACCGTTACTTTTACAAGTAATAACAAAAATGTTCGTCGCTATTGGAACCTTGTCAGCAAAGAGCATCGTGATGATCTTGCGACAACAACGGAAAAAATTCAAAGCTTACTTGAAGATACAGTCACACGCCAGCTTATTTCTGACTTACCACTCGTAACGATGCTATCTGGTGGTCTTGATTCTAGTGGTCTTACAGCAATGGCTGGTAAAGACTATCATGAAGCTGGCAAAATTCTTCATTCTTATTCTCTAGATTTTCAAAATAGCGCCGATCACTATAAACAAGATTTATTGCACCGTGATCGTGACCAACCATGGGTATTAAAAGTGGCTGATCATGTTGGTACAGAGCACCATTCTACGGTGCTAGGACCGGAAGCCTTACTTGATAACTTCCTAAAACCGCTTTACGCTCGTGATTTACCAGGTGCAGGAGAAATGGAAACATCACTTTATTTACTTTTTAAAGAAATGAAAAAGGATGCGACCGTAGCACTTTCAGGGGAATCAGCAGATGAAGTATTCTCTGGCTATCCATGGTTCCACCAAGATGAGTATTTAAACGGACATACCTTCCCTTGGTTACAAAGTCGTGGATTTTATGCTGACTTCTTATCAAAAGAAGCTGCTCAGCAAATTCAGCCAATGGAATATTTAAACAGAAGATATCAAGAAACATTAGCTGAAGTACCGAAGCTACATGGAGAAAGCGAACTTGGTGCGAAACAGCGTCAAATGTCGTATCAATTTATTACACGTTTCCTACCATTCATGCTCGATCGCAAAGACCGCATGAGTATGCAAGTGGGATTTGAAGTACGTGTGCCTTTCTGTGACTATCGTCTTGTAGAATACTTATGGAATGTACCTTGGGAGATGAAGAGTGTCGACAATATCGAAAAAGGTATTTTACGTCGCGCCTTTAAGGATTATTTACCTGAAGACGTTCGTTACCGTCGTAAATCTGCTTATCCATTTGCTCAAGATCCAATTTACTATAATTCCATTCGAAAATGGCTTATGGATATTCTTTCAAACACTAACTCTCCTGTTACGGATCTCATCGATCGTGACCATATCTCTTCTATTGTAGAAGGTAAAACCGATATTGAAGAAGGTCAAGCAATTAAGTTAATGGAATACTTAATTCAAATTAACACGTGGTTAAAAGATTATCATATTAAGCTAGTCTAACTACAACGTTCGAGCGACACCTGCTGTCGCTCGTTTTCTTGTATTAAAAAAAGCATGCTCCCTTGAGCACACTCCTTCTTAATCTTACAATCAAGTCAGGCAACATCCTTCTCCATATGAGCAGATGTAAGGATCATGCTGTCATCACCATAATTACGACAAGAGAAACTATAACTTTTACGATAAATGTTTTTTTCTTCATGGAAAGCTCCCCCTTCGATTGGCCCATAGATTGGGATGTTGTCCTTCTTTAAGAAGGTTTCTATTACTATTATACCAGCTTTTGTTACAAAATTGTCACTATTTACAGAATCTTTACACTTTTATTTTTTTTCATAAAAAAAGAACTAAACATAACGTCTAGTTCGTTTCCATTCCATTAAGATTATTTACCTACTGCAAACGTAATTTCTGCTTCCATTGCCTTTTCTCCATCAACGGTTGCTACCACTTTTCCTTTTCCGATTCCACGACGAATTGAAAGAAGCTCAACGTCCATCATCAGCGTATCACCTGGGCGAACTTGACGTTTCCATCTCACATTGTTTGCACCGGCAAAAAAAGCAAGTTTTCCTTTATACTCTGGTAGCGATAAAAGCGCTACTGCACCGGTTTGTGCGCATGCTTCTAATGTTAGAACACCTGGAAATACAGGGTATTCAGGAAAATGACCATTAAAAACATCTTCATTGGCTGTAATATTCTTTTTACCAACGGCACGCTTACCAGGCTCTAATTCCTCAATCGTGTCTAAAAGCAAAAACGGATGACGGTGCGGAATAATTTCTTTAATTTCATCAATCGTTAATTTCATAGGAAAACCCCTTTCATGCGTTCGACTATTCTGTTTCGTATTATACCGCATTCCGTAATGATATACAAAAAGCCCTTTATAGCACACTCCGACGTTGGTGTGCAGCATAAACGACGCCTGCAAGTTTTTGAGGTTCTTCTAAAGGCAACGAATGAGCAGACTGCTTAAACCAAATCCATTCTTTATCTGGAGCCTGTAACTGCTCATAAAAAGCATATACAGGTGGAGAGGGCACGACTAAATCATAGGTTCCAAACATAAACGTTACCGGCGTTTGTACAGATGTCACATCATGCACGTGAAAATGAGCAAGATCATCCGCTAATGCTTTCATGCTAAATGTATAGCCCTTCCATAAAGAAATCCAATCACGCAAACGATATTCTTTACTGCGCAATGCTCGCCAAAAGATGGACCATCCTAAATGGCCATGATGCTCTCGCGCGTCATACGCATTAATATACTTGTTATACGTGCGCACGTGCCGTGCCTTGGACCATGGAGGTGGACCAATGCTATGTAATGCTTGAGCACCTACAGCATCTTGCCGTTCGTTAGCAAGCCGTAGTAGCTGTTCATAGGACTGTCGCTCTGCTTCATTAATATTCAATACTTGCGAAACGCTAAAATAATGGTGATACAGCTGTGGTGCGCGTGCAATGGTTGCCATTCCTAATAGACCGCCCCAAGAATGGCCGAGTAAGTAAATGCGCTCTTGTTTGAATCGCTCTTTGAGGTAGCATGTCAGCTCGATTGTGTCTTCTATGAGTTGATGCGCTGTAAGGTCACTTGCTGAAAGATGCTTATGATACGAGCGTCCCGCCCCTCGTTGATCCCAGTTCACTACGATAAAATGGTTTTCTAACGCTTGTTGAAAATGGCGGATGTATCCCATTTGTGCAGCACCAGGCCCACCGTGCAGAAGAAGTAAAAGTGGTGCATGACGCTTTTTCCCCGCAATGCAAATCCATTGCTCAACACTTCCAATTGTGAGTGGGAAACGTTCATATATGCCATCTGAAGAATGATCAAGCGTCATGTTCTCCACCTTCTCCTTTGCCCTAAATAGAAGAAAGAGGGCCTAGCGCCCTCTTTAATTTTTTTTATTTATAATATCTGAGATGTGTGTCCACGTTTCTTTTTTAAACACATCCGAAACATCGCCATGTCCGACGATGGAATAGCCAATCATTGTACCGATTACTAAGAAAATAGCCATAAATACAAGCGTTAAAAGGACACGAAGCCAGATTGGAAAACGGCGTTTCTTGCCACGAGAAATAGCCTCCCCTTTTTCTTGCACTTCTAGGTCGGCTCCTTCCTTTGTTTCTTTCGTATGGTTAGACTTATGGAATTCAGCACTCTTGATTTCATTCGTCATTCGATTCATCACCTATTATCGAATTCCGTTGATGAGTCCCATCATTTGATCAGACGTAGTAATGGTACGAGCGTTAAACTGATACGAGCGTTGCGTTTCCATGAGATCTGTCATTTCGTCACCCATGTCTACGTTTGACATTTCAAGCGCTCCTTGTTGAATTGCGATGTCTTGATTGACTACGCCTCGCATTACTTGTCGTGCAAATACATCAGGCGGAATTCTAAAATTATGCCCCACTGCTTGCAGCAGCTGAGGATTGATCGCATCCACAACGGCAAGATTGCCATTATTGATGACTCTTCCATCCTTTAACGTTACCGAAATATTTCCGTTTTGTCCAATAGAAATTTCTTTATATTGAGATGGAATTGTAATGGCTCCTTTGTTACCAAGGACTTTCTTTCCATCCGACGTAACAAGCTGCAATGTATTCGCTCCTGTTGGCCTTAAATAAAAGGCACCATCGCGCGTATATTCAATAACCCCGTCATCTCCTTGTACTTGGAAAAAGTGACTTGGCACTGCTAATGCAACATCGAGTGAACGATTCGTCGTTTGAAGAACACCTTGTTTCATATTAAGGGAGGTATCGCTCACACGTGCGCCGCTACCTACACGAATACCCGTTGGCGTCAGTCTTCCCGCTTCCCCTTTTTGATTGTAACGATTGTACACTTGCTGCGCTAATAAATCTGTAAATGACGTATCGCGCTTCTTAAAGCCTGTACTTTGGCTATTAGCCATATTATGAGCAAGTGTATCTAGCCGCTTCTGTAACTCACTCATCGTTACACCTGCATTAATCATGCTACTATTCAAGAGATTCTCCCCCTTTCTTATACTCTACCAACCTCATTTACCGCTTTCTCCATGCTGCGGTCATACGTTTGTAACACTTTTTGATTCGCTTCAAACGTTCGATAAGCACCCATCATGTCTGTCATGGCACGCTGCGGATCAACGTTTGAGCGCTCAATAAAGCCTTGCTTCACTTCGTATTGTCGTAGGGGTGTCGCTTGTCTTGCTTGTCCGCCTTCTGTTAATCGCAATAAGCCAGTCCCTTCTTTAACGAGTCTATTCGGTTGATTGATCTCAACGACGGCAATTCGTTGTGTCGTGCCATCTTCATTCGTCACCGTTCCATCTGCAGCAATTTTAATAGAAGCATTGTTGATCGCAATGCGTCGGCCGCGCTCATCCACTACATACTGACCATCTTGCGTCCCAAGAAAGCCATCACGCGTCATTGCAAAATGCCCATTGCGTGTATAGCGCTCTTGCCCATCTGCTGTTTGTATTTTGTATACTAACGTCCCACGGGTAGCTCCTGCCACTTCCTGCAAAGCAGCATCTGTCGCAATAGCCGTTTCGCGGAGGTCTCCTTGAGCGAAGTTTAGCACGCCCTCTTGCATATAGACCCCTGTCGCTAACGTACCAATTGGCGTTTGACGATGTCCCCCTTGCGGCGAGCGCTCAATTGCATGCAGTAACATCTTCGGGAATGCCCGTAACGTCCCTTGATCTTCTTTATAGCCTGGTGTATTCACATTAGCAACATTGTTACTGATCATTTCATAGCGTCTTTGCTGGGCAATCATTCCCGCACCCGCTGTGTAAAAGCCTCTTAGCATCATACACACTCCGTCCTATATTGTTATTAAGTATATCGGCGTTTCTCAGCTAGTTTTTACATTAATAGAAAAAATCAAACGATACACACGCTGTGACGATAGTGAAGTGAAATTTAGCAGAGGGGACTTCTATTTATTTGAGGTGGGTGGAGAAATCGTTGTTTTGAATTGGGGAATATCTCGTCTTGTTTAGTGGGCGATTTTTTTGGGATGGGGGTGCGGGTGCGGGCGGCAGCGCGGGATGATTGAGAAGGTGCGTGATTTGAGCGGGGCGCGGGTAATGGCGGAGGACGCGGGATGATTGAGAAGGTGCGTGATTTGAGCTGGGCACGCGGGATCCGAGCGCGGCGCAGGCAAGGGCACCGGCGTGGGATGATTGAGAAGGCGCGTGATTTGAGCTGGGCACGCGGGATCCGAGCGGGGCGCGGGCAAGGGCACCGGCGCGGGATGATTGAGAAGGCGCGTGATTTGAGCGGGCACGCGGAATTGAGCGGGGCGCGGGTAATGGCGGAGGACGCGGGATTGCTTTTCTTGCGCTTATTTTGAGATCAAGGAGGAAGTTTCGGTGAATTTCATCTTATTTTTGGCTCTTTTGAGGCCACAGTGCAGAATTTTTCTCTTTTTCAATTCATTCCTCTGACTTTTGAGCTTGATTTGTCTCTCCTGCGCGCGAATCGAGGGCTTCTGCGCGCGAACGGGATGCTTCTGCGCGCGAATCGGGCACTCCTGCGCGCGAACGGGATGCTTCTGCGCGCGAATCGGGCACTCCTGCGCGCGAACGGGTGCTTCTGCGCGCGAACGAGATGCCTCTGCGCGCGATTAGCTTTTTGCGTTTATTTTGAGATTAAGGAGGAAGTTTCGGTGAATTTCATCTTATTTTTGGATCTTTTGAGGCCACAGTGCAGAATTTTTCTCTTTTTCAATCCATTCCACTGACTTTTGAGCTTGATTTGTCTCCTCTGCGCGCGAATCGGATGCTCCTGCGCGCGAACGGGATGCCTCTGCGCGCGAATCGAGGGCTTCTGCGCGCGAATCGGGCACTCCTGCGCGCGAATCGAGGGCTCCTGCGCGCGAATCGGGCACTCCTGCGCGCGAATCGGATGCTCCTGCGCGCGAACGGGATGCTTCTGCGCGCGATTCAAACACTCCTGCGCGCGAATCGAATCCTTCTGCGCGCGAACCGAATCCCTCTCCCCGCGATTCAAACACCTCTGCGCGCACCCCCCGCACGCACCAATGCGCAACCCTCACACGCCCACTCCCCCGCATTATCCTCACTCACAAAAAAAAGACCTACATTCTCTGTAGATCTTTTCGAAACTTTTTATTTAAATTTACGCTTTGGTAGCTTATCAATATGTTCTAACATGAGGCCTGTACCGTTTGCGACTGCTTTCATTGGCTCTTCGGCAATGACGATTGGTACTTTAAGTTCTTGAGCAAATAGTTGATCGATCCCGTGTAGCAATGCGCCACCGCCGGTTAGGATAATGCCTCGATCAATAATATCAGCAGACAGTTCTGGTGGTGTTTTTTCAAGGACGCTTTTCGCTGCCTGCACCATCATCATAACAGGCTCTTGGAGGGCATGGGTAATTTCTTCAGAACGAATCGTAACGGTGCGTGGAAGTCCGGTCACCATATCACGACCGCGGATGTCCATTTCTTCGTCACGTGCGCCTGGGTATACAGTTGCTACGTTTAGCTTAATATTCTCTGCTGTACGTTCTCCAATTAAGAGCTTATACGTTTTCTTAATATAGTTTAAAATTTCGCCGTCGAGCTTATCTCCAGCCATTTTCAAGGAGGAGGCTGTTACGATATCACCCATAGATAGTACGGCGATATCTGTTGTTCCACCACCGATATCAACGACCATGTTTCCACTCGGTTGGAAAATGTCCATGCCTGCCCCAACAGCAGCCACTTTCGGTTCTTCTTCTAGATAAACCGCTTTCCCGCCGCACTTCATAGCCGCTTCACGGATCGCTTTTTGCTCAACAGACGTAATGTTTGACGGTGTACAAATTAAAATTCTCGGTTTAGCAAACATGCCTTTAACGTTAATCTTGTTAATAAAATGGCGCAGCATTTGCTCTGTTACCTCAAAGTCGGCAATTACGCCATCTTTTAATGGACGGATTGCTACGATATTTCCTGGTGTTCTTCCGACCATTTTAAAGGCTTCTTCTCCTACAGCAAGTGCTTTTCCTGTATTCGTATCAATGGCAACGACCGATGGCTCGTCCAATACAATTCCTTTACCTTTAACATATATCAGTACGTTAGCTGTACCGAGATCAATACCGACATCCCGTGAAAACATTTTTAAAAATCCTCCCTGTTATGCATATAACATATCATTAGTAATAATAGTAAATTTTCGAAGTTCTATCCATTAGAATATTCTATCATAATTTTTGTGGGACAGGGATAAATTATGTTAACTTTTTCATATTTTTATTATAAAACGAAGATCAGCGTGCACATAAATGCACGCCGAACATCATTCTATTGAACGACTTCTTCTGTTCCTTTTTTGTACTTTACGCGTGTTGCTTCGCCTCCTCTTAAATGACGAATTGATTTATGGTACTCTAAAATTTCTTTCACATTGTTCGCCAAGTCTGGATTAATCTCAGGTAATCGTTCGGTTAAATCTTTGTGTACAGTACTTTTCGAAACCCCAAATTCTTTTGCGATCATACGCACTGTCTTTCTTGTCTCCACGATATACCTTCCTATCTTGATGGTTCGTTCTTTGATGTAATCGTGCACACCACTCGCCTCCCCAAATTGGATGTGAGAGATGCGATTGAGACTTCTATGTTCAAGCTACGCGACATGTCCTTGTGTGTCTTCTCGGATGATGTTTAAAGTGTCCCGTCCCCTTTTCATCGCAGCCATACTACGTCTTCTCACCGCTCACCCTCTAAAGAATTGTAGGTTTGTAACATCTTATTATGGAGTGAAGCGTTATATGCCTAAAAGAAGAGCAAGCGTGATGATTCTATCTGTTTCATATGTTGATCCTTCATTTCAATATGGCAAAATCCCTACTTATTACTGCGTTAAAACTTTTAAAAAACATGTCTTTTAGCACGGTGCAAACGCTCCCTTCTACATTATGATAAAGATGTTATTTATTAGGATGTAAAAAGAAAGGGTGTTTTTGAATGAAAGGGATTAAACTATCTATTTTTGCAGTAGCTATTCTCATTATTTCGAGTGTTCTTGGCTACTTTGGTGCTGAAAAAGCAGAAGCAGCGCCGTTGTTTCAAGTACCATTTCCATGTGGTCAAAAATGGGCAGGACAAACGCGGACCAACCACAGTCCAGCTAATTCCGTTGATTTAAATCGTGCGAACGACGAGAATGATGTTGTTGTCGCCTCTGCTCCTGGAACCGTCGATCGTGTTGAAAACCTTGGTAATCGTAGCTACGGAAAATTTATTGTCATTAATCATGGTGGTGGTTGGAAAACATATTATGCTCACTTGAATCATTTTTCTGTAAAGCGTGGCCAAAAAGTAACCTTTGGACAAGCTATCGGAAAAGTCGGCAACACGGGTGGCTCTTACGGTGCACATCTTCATTACGAACAACGCTATAACGGCAACGTGATGAAAATTCGTTGGAACGGAGCACAAATCCATTATTGGGGTGAGCGCACGTACACGAGTAAAAATAAATGTAGCAACGGCAGTGCTACAGGTACGGTCAAACTTCCCAAAAACATGAAAGCGCTAAATGCTCACCAAAAAGCTTCAACCAAAAGCAAAGTAACAGCTTCATTCAAAAATGGTGCTAAAGTAAAAATCTCTTGCCAAACGACAGGTGACACTGTTAAAGGAACGTATGGAACGAGCAAAATTTGGAATAAAGTCGGTAAGGACCGTTATGTGCCAGATGCGTATATATTCACTGGATCCGACGGACGTGTCGCTCCTCCTTGTAAAAAATAACGCAAAACGACCTTATCATCGCTTCTGATGACAAGGTCGTTTTACTTAATTGTCGTTTGTCTTATTTTCACTCGTAGAGGAAGACTCTTTTTCTGTGTCTTTTTCAGTAGCATTGTCGCTACGATTTTTTTGAGATTTCTCTGTTGTTGAAGTAGCTTCATTTTGCTTTTTCTCGTCCTTTTTCATGCTGTCAGCTAATTTTTGAATTTGAGCTGTCGACTGTTCCCAAGCACTTACAGGATCAATCTCCATGCCGTCTTTACGAATTTCAAAATGAGCGTGTACTTTTGCATCTTTATCGTAGCTGTTCTTCCCAGCTGTTCCAACCATATCACCTTGCTTAATACGGTCCCCTTCTTTCACTTTAATACTAGCAAGTGAAGAATAGTGGGTAATGACACCGTTAGAATGCTTGACTTCAACAACGAATCCGAGTTCAGGATCTTTTGCTGCTTTTACAACGTTACCGCTCATAGCTGCTGTTACATCAAAGGAATTGCCGCTCTCTGTTCCAATATCGATGCCTTTATTTTGATAGTAGATATTATTATAAAATACGAGAGCTGCTTCTTTTTCTTTAGCGGAGGCTTCTGCATTGTAAAATTGTTTCTTAATGACAACGTCTTTCGCTGGCATCTTGAATACTTCTTTTGTCATGCTAGCCGGTACTGCTTCTTGCTTTTCATACGGTGTGTTTGGTGCTGTTTTTGGTTTAGCTGATTCATTTTGATACCACAGTACAGAGATTAGAACGATGGCTGCAAATCCTAAATATACGGCTGGATACACCCAACGTCTTTTCATGAATTTACCCATCTTCCTGCCTTTTAGCGGGACGGTTTTTTTGGGTTGTTTTTCTTCATCTTTCATTTTAATCATCACCTCAGCAATCATTCTGAACACTTTTTCAGAAATATATACGGAGGTTCCGAAAAATTTTTATTATTTGTGTAGAAGGGCTTTTCTATTCATTCGGTTTATACGTAGCTATGGTTACGCCTTTATAGTAGTGTTTTACAATTTCTTTGTATGACTTTCCATCTGCGGCCATTCCATTGGCCCCATATTGACTCATGCCAACGCCATGACCAAAACCTTTCGTTATCACCGTCACGATGTCACCACGCTTCATCAGCGTAAAATCAGTAGAGCGTAAGGCTAGCTTTTCACGTATTTCTTTTCCGCTAAATTCGTGGTGATCAATGACGATTTTTGCAATTCTTTTACCTTTTGTTCGTTTTGTAATGGTCCCAACGGCTCCCTCTTCACGAAGGGACACCCCTAGCTTTCTTTCTACTTCTTTTAGTGGCAAATCTACTTTTGCGGTAAATTTTTCTGCTGAACGATCCCAAGGACTGCTTACACTTTGTAAATAAGGTAGCTTATCTCCCCAATAATCGGCGCTATCTTCGGTGTATCCATTACTCGTAGAAAAAAAGCTTGCTGTGATCGGCTTTCCGTCATAGGTTACTATTTTCCCTTCCGTTGCCTGTACCGCTTCTGTAATGCGTTTCATTTTTTCTTTGTATGTTCCTTTCCAAAGCGCCTTTAATTCTTGCTCATTTTTGTACACTTGATCGCTTGTCGAATCGGTTACTAAGGCACCTTTTGGTAGTGATGTAGTGTGTCGTTCTAATGCTTTTGCAACATACGTCCGCGCCGATAATGCCTGTGCCTTCAGTGCCTCCATTTCAAATTGTGCGGGCATTTCCGAAGCTACCACACCCTTTACATACTCCTCCATCTTTACTTTCTCTATCTTTTTCTCCGTTGAACGAAAAACAGGAATTGAAAGGTTGGATGTGGGAGCTGACTCATGAACAACCTTTTTTTTCATTCCTTTCAACGTTTTCACCAACTCTACTTTTGAGCTCGAAGAAGAGGCAGACGAGTATGGTAGCACGAGAAAAGTAGGAATTAACACAAAGCTAACGATAAAAAGAGTAATAATCACAACAAGTGGCTTCTTATTCTTCAACATCTCATGATCGTCCTCCACTTCTTAATAGTTTCTCTCTACTCTATGAGAAAAGGGCGCTTCATAGAACTAGTAGATGCAGAAGGATGCCGCGAGAGCTTCGTCGTTTTCAACCTTACAAAACAAGCGAGCTGCACACTAGGCAGCTCGCTCGTTTTTATTTTACGCCAACGGCATCAAATGATTTGTTGACGGCAGTTACTTCTGCTGAAGAAGCACCGTACAGATCAGAAGCCGCTTTAATTAGCGCCTGTCTCGCTTGGCTAAAGGTTGCATTGGATGTTAAATACACAGTGTTTGCTCGGTAATAGATCGCACCAAGCTTATCGTTGCCAATGCCTGATACTGTCACACCAGAGAATGTGCCGCCTACTGCTAATAAGTACGCTTGCTTGTTAATAATACCGCTGTTCGTATGAACGCCACCGTTATCGGAGCTGCCTGTGTAGCGCTTCGAGTAATGATCAGGATCGCCATACTTAGCTGGATCTCTCATAGAGCGAAGGGCATCGCCTGGTGTCCCCGGCGTATAAATATCTTCACCAATTTCATAGTCTGGGTTACGATTATCATAAAATTCGGCAAGTGTACCAAAAATATCTGAAATTGCTTCATTTAATGCGCCTGATTCATTTTGGTAAACAAGATTAGAGCTGCGTTCCGTAACCGCATGAGTTAGCTCATGCGCCACTACATCTAAACCGCCTGAGAACGTTGTAAATGTACGACCGTCGCCATCGCCATACACCATTTGTGTACCATCCCAAAACGCATTATTATAGTTACGACCATAGTGAACGATAGCTTTTAATAGGCCGCCCTTATTATCATAGGAGTTGCGACCGTATTTATTTTTATACATATCATAGGTGACACCTGCGTAGTAGTGGGCGTCTACAGCAGCCCGATCATACGTGGCATTAAATTTGTTATCTGCATCTGCCCAAAGTGTGGATGAGAAGGAAGAGTTTTTCCCATCGTACGTTTTAATGCCGCCTCCGCGCGTATTATCTTGCAAATAATATTTCGTCCCTGATTGATACGTACGAAGCGATTTAGAATCGCCAAGCACGCCTGTTCCTGAGCCAACTGTATCTGCTGTATCGATACTATTAAAGCTATGCAATACACGGCCTGTAGCCGCATCGATAAAGAGATGATAGTTTCCTGCTTGTGGCGCTAAAAACCGAAGATTCACATGATACGCATAGGCTAGTTTTTTACCAGGAAAAATTACATATTGTGAAGTAGGCTTAGTCGTAAAAGTTGGCGAGAAGCCGAGATGCTTAATTGCCTTTTTAATTGCTTGCTTAGTGCCAATTCGGTCCTTAGCCGAAATCTCCTGTAAACCATTGATTGGAATGGTTGAGCCAGACACAGCTGTTAGTACACCATGCTGATCTACAACCGCTGCTTGATCGGAGCTCCAAACAGGGACTCCTTTATATACTTGCTGAAGCCGGAGAGCTGTTCCACCTAACCGGTCCTTCGTTGATGATGAAATAGAGAAAGATTTGGAGGCTTCACTACTTGAAAGTTTGTAGTCACTGGAATGCTTACTTAAATAGTCTAAAACAATGGACTCTGCACTTCTTCCTGAAGCTTTCGTTAAGTTTCCTGCTACAAATTCCGGAGTTCCCATTTTCTTATTAAGCTTGTAGCTAGAAACTTTTTCTACTGCAGCGGAGCTCGTTGCCGGTAAGATAGAAGTTGCTGCCAAACCGATTGATAGACCAAATGCCAGTGCTTTTTTGTTCACGCGTTTACCCTCTTTCACTTTTATTTTTTATTTGGTAGTGCATAGTAATTTTTACATAAAATTAACAATAATTCAAACTATTCTTAAGATTTTGATTATATATGCCTAACGTCCTTTTTTATACTAGTCTTTATGTACCAATTTCTGTGAATTTTCCTCATTAAAAAGTAAAAATATACCTTATCCATTACCTTAGCCATGCTTATTCCTAGTAAATCCATAGGATAAAAAGCGGGGAAGACCTATAAAAACAAAAAAAGCACTGTATGTACAGTGCTTAGAGAGATGATCCAAAAACATGGTCAATCACCTTTTTCGTTGCATTCCCTTGTTCCCAACCACAAAACTTCTCATAAAACCGCTCATAGTTCGCTTCATACGCCTTGACCGTCTCATCCAGATTCAAAAGCGTAGCAATGACGGCTTCGCTGTCACGCAAAAGCGGACCTGGTACTTCTTCCTCAATATTGATGTAAAAGCCACGTAATGTATCGCGGTACTTTTCTAAATCATACGTATAAAATAAAATCGGACGCTTTAAGTTCGCATAATCAAAAAAGACAGAAGAGTAATCAGTAATCAAAACATCTGATAGTAAATACAAATCCGCAATGTCATTGTACGTTGAGAAGTTGTACGCAAACCCTTCTGCTCCCGATGTATCAACATGATCAGCGATAAAATAATGCATGCGTAATAAAATAACATATGTATCGCCGAGTTTTTCCTTCATTCGCTGCAAATCAAGGCGAAGCTGAAACTTATACTTTCCTGGCTCATAAAAATCATCATCGCGCCATGTCGGTGCATATAAAATGACTTTTTTATCAAGAGGAATGCCGAGTTTTTGCTTTAAGCGATACGCTTGTTGATCACGATCTTTGTCATGCAATACATCATTACGCGGATAGCCGTACTCTAACATTTGTTTATCAAACTTAAAGGCTCTGCGAAAAATTTCGGAAGAATAGTGATTGGCCGCAATTAAATAATCCCACCGTCTTGATTGCGTATAGAAATGCTTTTTATAATCAGGATTGGCTGAATACACTTCATTCATATCAAATACGAGTTTCTTTAACGGCGTTCCGTGCCACGTTTGCAAATAAACATTGTCAGGACGCTTGTCCAAATGCATAGGTAACCGTGAATTTGTCACCCAGTATTTTGCGCGGGCCGTGTAGTAATAATAGCGCAGACTAAAGCGTTTGACTTGCTTAGCTTTTCCCGGAATACGGCGCTTTTCATTAAAGACCCATACACATTGATACCCTTGCTTTGAGCGCTGTAATTCTTCATAAATATTTTTGGGGCTATCCGAATAGTTCTTCCCAAGAAAGCTCTCAAAGACGATTAGCTTTTTCTTTACCGGCATTTTCAAAAACCATTGGCGGTACAAAAAGATAAAGGCTTTTCGCTTACTTTTCAAGGCACGCTTTGCTTGACGCAAAAAATGATGCAAGCGTATTAAAAAGCGATACGTACGTTGTTTTTCTTTATAGAGCTGTTGCAGCTCTGCTTTGACAATTGGATTCGTCGTACCCATTGCGAGCTGATCCACTTGTTTCACCGCATGCGCCACATTGGCAAACATCTGATCCACTTGCTCTGGATCTTCGAGCAGCATAATGACTGTTTTACGGTAATAGTTTAAAAACTGGCGATCGAGAAAGGTCGTCACTTCTTGGTGCTCTCGGTATTGTTCTTTTAACAGATTAAACATACAAAGAAAATCAGCAACCTTTATTTGACGCTCTCGTTGAGAAAGGGCTGGATTTGTAATTGGATCATTGCGCTTCCGTTTGTAGTAAACACATCCGGTTACATACGGTACGTACTCGATGTGAATGAGTGCTGGCACAAGAAATGCTAAGTCGCTATACCCTTCCACTTCCTGTGAAAAACGCAGAGTATGCTTTTCAATAAAGGGACGAGAAATAAGACGATTAAGCACAGAATTATTACGAAATAAGCGCGCACGATTGCGATTTCGGAGCACTTTATGATGCTGCTCCTCTTCCTCTCCTAACACCGGCTTTACCGTCATTTTCTTTAAACGACCGGATAACATTTCATAGTCACCAATATGTTCTACAAGACACTGAATTGTAGCATGCGGCAAACAATCATCGCTATCTAAAAAATATACAAAGTCACCCGTTGCTGTATCTAAGCCCACATTACGCGCATGACCTACCCCTTTACGTTCTTCCGAAAAAATCGCATGAATGCGTGAATCTTTAGCGGCATAAGACCTTATGATGCGGCGACTTTCCTCATCTGCTCCATCACTTACTACAATGATTTCTAATGCATTGTACGTCTGCTTCCTCACTGATTCTAAACATTCTTCTAGAAATTCCAGCGTACGGTACACTGGAATAATAACCGATACCTTTTTCATTTTAGTCCCCACCCTTGTTGTGTAAAAAAATAAAGGAATGGCTCGTTACTAGAGTCATTCCTTGCTATGTAAAATGTTTATTCTTACACTAATAGTCGATACAACATGAGAAAAAGTTACAAAAAATCCTGAAGGATAGATTCAGGATTTTGATTGGTTCCTATGAATGAAACGCCTTATTTTTACGCGCTACGGCGGTTTGGATGATCTGCTCCCACGCCTCTACGTGTTGCTCTCGGCTATACATCGTTCGCACCCGCTCTGCCGCTCTCTCACCAAAAGCCATTGCTTTCTCAGGTCTACTGTACATTTCTTTCATCGCTGCTGCCAGCGCTTTAATATCTCCATTCGGAACGAGGATGCCTGTTTCATCTGTCATCATCTCGGCTGGTCCATACTGAATGTCGTAGCTGACAACCGGCGTTCCATTCCCCATACTTTCTAAAATACTAAGTGGAAACCCTTCACTTTTACTCGCAAGAATAGAAAAGAGTGCCTTTTGATAAATCGTTTGCGGATCGCTCGTAAAGCCTTTAATTGTCACATGCTCCGTGAGCCCTTCTTTTTTAATAAGTTGCTTTAGTGCTTTTTCTTCTTCACCATATCCCCATAGCTCTAACCGTGCCCGTGGAACATCACGAACAATAAGTGAGAACGCCTTAATGGCATGATCTAATCGCTTCCCACTAGCAAACCTACCAATAATAACAGCAAGATTAGGGTCTTTATCAGAAACGATTGGAGATGGACTTTCTATAAAATTCCCAATTACTGATGCATTCGGAAGCGGCTTTCCTAAAAGCGCTTCTACGTCGTTTTTTTGTTGCGCTGTTAAAAAAAGCGCCGCATCCAATGTATCAATGACATCAAGTGTTGGTTTTACTTTAGGAAACACCGTTTTCGGTACTTCCTTTTGCAAATGATGACTATGCAAACGCCATATTTTCACTGCACCTTCATAGGCTACATTGACTAACACAGGATCGGCTGCCCGAGCATCACAGAGTAACACAGGATTCTTATATTTAGAAATGAGCGATTGTAGCCAGTGTTTTTTTAAATCCAGGTCACTTTTAAATACCTGCTGAATGTTCTGCTCACCGAACCAATAGATTTTATCCGCTTCGTCTGTTTCTTTATTAATCCACTTCGTTAAAAAAGGCTTGCCCTCTTTATTTTGATAGACAAGCTCTCGCCCTTTATTCGTTACATAGTCCATGTAGGTTGTACGCTTTACATAGCCATATTCATCATAGTATTCACGTTTCGTACGATAGCGCCCTTCAATAAAATGGTCAATGAACAAGACGTCTTCCTCATTATCTGCATAGCGAATATACGTTTTGCCCACACCTTCTTCAAACACACGATAAGACCGCTTGGCCGGAATGGCTTCAACGATCCGCTTATTTTCTTTCATAGCCTGTACGATGGCAATTTCCTTTGGTTCTCGAAACCCGCCATCGCGCTCTGAGGCTCTTTCTAATTCATCGTACATCGATCGCACCGTTACATCGCGATGCAATTTGCCACTTTGTTTTAGTTGCTGAACAATTTTAGTATGATGGGGATTAAACTTAAATGAAATAAGAAACGTTTCATAGCCTAATTCGGCAAACATACTCGCCTGCATCATCGCCGCCTTTGTCATACCGCCACGTTGTAATTCTAAAGAATTTAACATACAAAAAATCGTTTCATTCCGCTTCACAAAAGGTTCCTCCAAGTCGTTACTGCTTATCCCTTTAGTCGACTTCACCATTCAATAAGTTACAGAACACAAAAAAGCCTTTCACTCTTATTACAATAAGAGCGAAAGGCTTTCTAACTTAAGCAAGATTTGATTTTAGTGACGCTTGTGAAGTTTCTTCTGTAGATACAGAAGGTGCTTCTTCATTTACACGTTCAATATCAGCACCAAGTGCAGACAGTTTTTCTGTGAAACGAACATATCCACGGTCGATGTGCTTCAGTTCAGTAACGCGTGTGTAACCGTCTGCGACAAGCCCAGCAAGTACAAGTGCAGCACCTGCGCGCAAGTCTGTTGCAGCTACTTCTGCTCCTTGAAGAGAAACAGGTCCGTTAATAACAGCAGAACGACCTTCGATTTTAATATCACCGTTCATGCGGCGGAATTCTTCTACGTGCATGAAGCGATTTTCAAAAACAGTTTCCGTAATCACACTTGAGCCGTTTGCACGAAGCAAGAGCGCCATCATTTGTGATTGTAAATCTGTCGGGAAACCAGGATGTGGCATCGTTTTAATGTCAACTGGCTTTAATTCTTTTGGACCGATGACGCGTAGCCCTTTGTCTTCGTCAGTAATGGATACGCCCATTTCCTCCATCTTAGCGATGAGAGGACGAAGATGTTCAGCAATCGCTCCTTCAACAAGAACGTTACCTTCTGTAATAGCAGCTGCTACCATGTACGTTCCTGCTTCAATACGGTCTGGAACAACGGCATGCTCAGCACCAACAAGCTCTTCTACACCTTCAATACGAATCGTTCCTGTGCCTGCACCAACTACTTTACCACCCATAGAGTTAATGTAGTTCGCAAGACAAACGATTTCAGGTTCTTTAGCGACGTTTTCGATGATTGTTGTACCTTCAGCAAGCGCTGCTGCCATAATAATATTTTCTGTTGCTCCTACACTTGGGAAGTCTAAATAGATCTTCGCTCCTTGAAGACGACCATCAATGCTCGCTTCAATAAAGCCATTTCCTATTTTCACTTGTGCTCCCATTGCTTCAAAGCCCTTTAAATGCTGATCAATTGGTCGAGATCCGATCGCACAGCCACCAGGCAGCGCGATACGCGCTAAACCAACACGCGCTAACAACGGTCCCATTACTAGGAATGAAGCACGCATTTTACGAACATATTCGAATGGCGCTTCTGTTTTTAATGCACCTGAAGCATCCACTTCAATTTGCCCATTTTCAAACGTTACTCCAATATTTAAATAACGCAGTACCTCGTTAATTGTGTATACATCAGCAAGGGTTGGCACATCTTTAATCGTGCTTGTGCCTTTACTGGCTAAAATGGATGCTGCGATGACAGGAAGTACGGCATTCTTAGCTCCCTCTACCTTAACAGAGCCTTCTAACCGCCTACCACCACGGACAATGATTTTTTCCAACGAAATTCCCCTCCGCGTCCAATTTCTATATTAATATTCAGACGTAATTATTGGTGTTCCTATTGTGACGACTGTTTTGCCGCCTATTCCTTCACTTCTTATCGCGATCTGTAAATTCATTGCTTGATGAGCGGTAATGAGCTGATCATTCCACTCTTTATTATATGCTGAAATTGATACAAACGTCTCTTCTTTCAGTTCCTCTACTGGAACAGCAGAGAACGTTGTCATGAGCTTGAGCGCACTATTATACAAACCAACATCCATTGTACCATTATGTACCCCGGATATACAAGAGAAAGTTGTGCTTTTTCCAGTAAAATAAGTATTGACCTTATTTTGGAAATTGGATTGAAAACGGGCAAATTCATTCCCATTCCAGCCCTTGCCTTCCACTTTATAAACAAGATACGCCACAAGCTTGTCTTTTTGGGGGTAGCTAACGAGCGTTAACCTTTCAACCAAACGACCTTCATTTGATTTTCGCACCCCGACTACTTTGTTATGTTCTTTTTCATTGATGGCACTCCACGAAAAGCCCGCAGCACGTCGCTTAAGATTAGATACCACTTCTACGTACCCTTTCTTTCCTTGAACGAAACCTGCCGTTCCTTTCGTATAAACAGACCACTTCGATATAGCAAGCTTGGACTGATCGAGCGCACGTTTCATCTCTAAGAGCCGATGAACTTCAGAAACGTTGCTTCCAATGGCATCTGCCTTTGGCAATACATGCACGCTCCCTAACAACAAGAAAAAGATACATAACCATTTTTTCATCATCCACACGTCCTCTCTTCTAGCATTCATTCTTGCCAGAGAAGAAGGAGCTATTCAGAAAATCGACCGTCATATTCCGACGTTTTCTTTCTTCTTAGTGTGTGCAACATCGTATCATTTTTATAAGCTGTAATGATTGTTTCGACGAATTGGTTTAAAATAAGTATTTTAACTGTGTGGAATACTTTAAGTACGAAAGAAAGAAGTTGCTTACGAGGCTCGCGATGGCAATGGTCACTAGAATAAATAATATTCTCGCTTGAATGACCTTTCCTTTTTTTATAAATGTATCGAAGCGAACGGCTAACAAAGCCCACCACGTCATTCCTAAAAAAAGCAAATATACGAACAAATTCAATAACGCTTCTTGACCCTCGAATTGAAACAACAGTGTTCCTCCTTACCGCATGATGAAGCTACTATGCACCATCGTAACACATTCCTCAACAGTGAGTAGCATAAACTGAATTTTACCATAATGTAACGGGCAAAAGGCCTATTTTTATAGGTGTTGCGAAAATCGACAAATTTCCTCAAATTGTAAGCGTATACATTTTGTGAAAATACATTTGAGACACACTATTCCTTCTGTTTCGTAGCGTGTTCGCTAGTTTGGTTCTTATGCGCGGACTGATCCTAGTTGCGCGTGAATCGGGTGCTGCTGTGTCGGGAATGAGTATCTTTACGTGCTAACGGATGCTTCCGCGTGAATCGGGTGCTCCTGTGTCGGGAATGGAGTGATCTTGCGTCGCGAATCACTGACCTTTTCGTAAATTGCCTTTTT
>NZ_AKKV01000041.1 GCF_000269865.1 Fictibacillus macauensis ZFHKF-1 | reverse complement strand
GTTGCCGGGCACACATAAAAAAGCACTGTTGGAGAAATCCAGCGGTGCTTTTTTCTATTTAAATTCATGTGTAAAGTTAGTTAAAAGATGCCCTGTTTTCAAAAGAAAAGACTAACAGGCTCTCTCATTCAACAAAAATAGCTCCACTTTCACCTTCTTAAAAAGGCATGGTGCGAAACCTAGTCCAGTCCCTATTCTCTGCTTAGCTCTTCCTCTTGTGAAAAATGAAAAGGTTGTAAAAAAGAGTTCCCAATTTATAGGTTAATTCGTAAAATAACGGGTAATACTTGTGAAGAGCGTTAGCTTCCCCTAAATATAAAAATAGTATTCATTAGTTGCATCGATCCCTAAAAACAAATTATAATAGGTATATATAGTCAAATATAGTCAAAGTCAGAGGGGAGGGACTATGATGAGAAATGTATCGGACATTATTGAGGCCTACTTAAAGCAAGTAATCGCTGGTTCAAACGATCAGTTTATTGAAATTAAACGAACAGACATCGCTGAAAAATTCCAATGTGTACCTTCGCAAATTAATTATGTTATTAATACACGCTTTACATTAGAAAAAGGTTTTGTTGTTGAAAGTAAGCGTGGCGGAGGCGGATATATTCGAATTATTAAAGTGACTGCAGAAGATTATGTACATTTAATTGATCAGCTAATGCTATTAATAAAAGATAAAATCTCTCAAAGCAATGCAGAAAATGTCGTTCTTCGTTTACATGATGAACAAATTATTTCTGAACGAGAAGCGAGAATTATGCTAAGTGTAATCGATCGTTCTGTACTTCATATGTTGGACCTTCCTGCTCGTGATCAGTTAAGGGCTGAATTATTAAAATCGATGATTCGAACATTAAAATTTAGAACCAGATAAGGTTGAATCACATTTATTATAGGGAGGCGTAACGATGTATTGCCAGGAGTGTCATGAACGGCCTGCAACTTTGCACTTCACGAAGATATTAAATGGTCAGAAAATGGAATTTCATATTTGTGAGCAATGTGCAAAAGAAAAAGGAGAATTCCTTCCGGGGTCGAATAGTTTCTCTATCCATCAACTGCTGTCAGGTTTGCTTTATGGGGATTCGGCAATCCCTGGGGCAGCAGGAGCAGGTTTACAGCCTTCCACAGGTTTATCGTGTCCAGAGTGTGGAATGACCTATCAACAGTTTGCCAAAACAAGTAGGTTTGGTTGTAGCCAGTGCTATCGAGTTTTTGATCCGAAACTCGACTCCGTCTTAAGAAGATTGCACGGCGGAAATACAAAGCATGCCGGCAAGATTCCGAAGCGTCTAGGAAATGGTTTGCAAGAAAAACGCGAAATAGAAAAATTAAAGCAAGCTATGCAGCAGTATATTGTACATGAGGAGTTTGAAAAGGCGGCAGAGACACGCGATCGTATCCGCCAAATTGAAAAACAAATCAGTGAAGGTAAGGGGGAATAGCACATGTCCTTGGAACGATTCATCTCAGAAGCAATTAGTCCATGGATGAAAGAAGATGGACCAGATTCGGACATTGTGCTTAGCAGTCGTATTCGCTTAGCCCGTAATCTTGAGCAGTACACATTCCCATCGGTTGCTTCTGAAGAAGATGCAAAAGCGGTTGTTCACAAACTTGAACAAACTTGTGGTGGCCAATTATATGGCGACTATGGTCCGTTTGAAATTTTATATTTAAACACGCTAAACCCATTAGAAAAAAGGGTATTAGTAGAGAAACACTTAATTAGCCCGAATTTAGCAGAGGAATCAACGTATGGAGCTGTTCTTTTAAATAAAGAAGAGTCCGTGAGCATTATGATCAATGAAGAAGATCATTTGCGCATTCAGTGCTTGTTTCCGGGATTGCAATTAAGTGAAGCTTTAACGCTAGCTAGCGGATTAGATGACTGGATTGAAGAAAAAGTGGACTATGCATTTGACGAGGAACGAGGGTATTTAACAAGTTGCCCGACAAATGTAGGCACAGGTTTACGTGCTTCAGTTATGATGCATTTACCTGCACTTGTGATTACAAAGCAAATTAGCAGAATTATTCCAGCGATTAATCAGCTTGGCTTAGTCGTTCGAGGTATTTATGGAGAAGGGACAGAAGCGCAAGGAAATGTGTTTCAAATCTCTAACCAAATGACACTTGGAAAATCGGAAGAAGATATCGTTGAAGATCTTCGAGGCGTTGTGTTACAGCTTATTCAGCAAGAGAAAGCAGCTCGTAAAGGTTTACAAGAAGCTTTACGCATTCAACTAGAAGATCGTATATATCGGTCCTATGGTGTATTGGAACATAGCCGCATTATTCAATCAAAAGAAGCTAGTCAATGTTTATCAGACGTTCGACTAGGGATTGATCTTGGATTTATTGAAGGCATCTCGCGCTCAATTTTAAATGAGCTAATGATACTTACTCAACCTGGTTTTTTACAACAATATGCGAATGAACGCTTAACGCCGGAAGAACGAGACATTCGTCGCGCTACGTTAATTCGTGAAAGACTGAAATTAGAAGAAGGTTAATTATAAATGGGAGTGTGATTGAATATGATGTTTGGTCGATTTACAGAACGAGCTCAAAAGGTACTTGCGTTAGCGCAGGAAGAGGCCATTCGATTGGGTCATAATAACGTAGGCACAGAGCACATCCTCCTCGGTTTAATTCGTGAAGGAGAAGGAATTGCCGCTAAAGCACTTCACGTGTTAGGACTGGGTCCAGAAAAGATTCAAAAAGAAGTAGAAACATTGATTGGACGGGGGCAAGAATCCGTGCAAACCATCCATTACACTCCTAGAGCTAAAAAAGTCATCGAGTTATCAATGGATGAAGCAAGAAAACTTGGTCATTCTTATGTAGGCACGGAGCATATCCTCCTTGGTCTGATTCGTGAAGGAGAAGGAGTTGCAGCACGCGTACTAAATAATTTAGGTGTTAGCTTAAATAAGGCGCGTCAGCAAGTATTGCAATTGCTAGGCAGTAATGAAGCTTCTTCTAATCATCGTGGTTCGTCTGCTAATGCAAACACGCCGACATTAGATTCATTAGCACGTGATCTAACAGCGGTTGCCAAGGATGGCAGCTTAGATCCGGTCATAGGTCGTGCTAAAGAAATTCAACGTGTAATCGAGGTGCTCAGTCGTCGTACAAAAAACAATCCTGTGCTAATCGGTGAACCGGGTGTTGGTAAAACAGCGATTGCAGAAGGACTTGCGCAACAAATTATTAATAATGAAGTGCCAGAAACGTTGCGAGATAAGCGCGTTATGACGCTTGATATGGGTACGGTTGTTGCCGGGACGAAATATCGAGGCGAATTTGAAGATCGTTTGAAAAAAGTAATGGATGAAATTCGCCAAGCAGGCAACATTATTCTATTCATTGATGAACTTCATACGTTAATTGGTGCGGGAGGCGCAGAAGGAGCGATTGATGCTTCTAATATCTTAAAGCCAGCTCTTGCCCGTGGCGAACTGCAATGTATTGGTGCTACTACGTTAGATGAGTATCGCAAATACATCGAGAAAGATGCAGCATTAGAACGCCGTTTTCAGCCAATTACCGTAAATGAGCCAACAAAAGATGAAAGCACACAAATTTTACAAGGACTACGTGATCGTTACGAAGCGCATCACCGTGTAAAAATTACGGATGAAGCGATTGAAGCTGCGGTTACTTTATCCGATCGTTATATATCCGATCGTTTTTTACCAGATAAAGCGATTGACCTCATTGATGAGGCAGCTTCAAAAGTCAGACTTCGTTCGTATACAGCTCCTCCAAATTTAAAAGAACTTGAAGTGAAGCTTGAGGAAGTTCGTAAAGAAAAGGATGCCGCTGTACAAAGCCAAGAGTTTGAAAAGGCTGCGTCCTTACGCGATACAGAGCAACGACTGCGTGAAGAGTTAGAGAAGACGAAGAATGTTTGGAAAGAAAAACAAGGGCAAGAAAATACTGAAGTTACACCAGAAGATATTGCTCAAGTTGTTTCTAGCTGGACGGGAGTGCCTGTTGCCAAACTAGCTCAAGAAGAAACAGAACGTCTGTTAAAGCTTGAGGAAATCTTGCACAATCGTGTCATCGGCCAAGATGAAGCTGTTCAATCCATTTCTAAGGCCATTCGTCGTGCCCGTGCTGGCTTAAAAGACCCGAAACGCCCAATTGGTTCATTTATTTTCCTCGGTCCAACTGGTGTGGGTAAAACAGAGCTTGCGCGTGCCGTAGCAGAGTCCTTATTTGGAGATGAAGATGCGATTATTCGAATCGATATGTCTGAATATATGGAGAAGCATACTACGAGCCGTCTCGTTGGTTCACCTCCAGGTTATGTTGGCCATGAAGAAGGCGGTCAATTAACAGAAAAAGTACGTCGTAAACCGTACTCGGTTATTCTGTTAGATGAGATTGAAAAAGCGCATCCGGAAGTATTTAACATCTTATTGCAAGTACTAGAAGATGGTCGTTTAACGGATTCTAAAGGACGTACAGTAGACTTTAGAAACACGGTTGTTATTATGACATCCAACGTTGGTGCTAGCACGTTAAAACGCAATAAAACGCTTGGATTTACCGTGCATAGTGAAGATCAGCAGTATAGCGATATGAAGAGTAAAGTGATGGATGAGTTGAAAAAAGCGTTCCGTCCAGAATTCTTAAACCGGATCGATGAAATTATTGTGTTCCATGGACTTGAGAAGAAGCATTTAAAAGAAATCGTTACACTCATGGCCGATTCTCTTATTCAGCGTTTGCGCGATCAAGATATTGAGATCGAATTAACAGACGCCGCACTTGATAAGATTACAGAAGAGGGATATGACCCAGATTATGGGGCGCGACCATTGCGAAGAGCGCTTCAACGTAAAATTGAAGATCGTCTCTCTGAAGAGTTATTGCGCGGCAACATTAGCAAAGGGAATGTAGTGAAAATTGATGTTGATAACAATGAATTTGTTGTTGAGACAGTTGGAGCAGGTTCCTAAACTTTCAGAAATATGATAATTGGTTTACAAAACCCGGAAGGCAGTCACGTCTTCCGGGTTTTTAGCGAATTTATGTGTAACAAGCTCCCTTTTTACAAATAACCTACAATTTGGAAGGGACTTTCATGTAAATTCCAATTGCCCCGATTGGAAAGAATCACTATATGTTTGTTAAAATAAAGAAAGCAACGGTTCCACCAAAATCATACAGGAAAAAGGGCATCTTTTGAAGAATGCCTTAAATAGAGGAGAACGGCATGGCCAAAAACAAGTCTGTGTTTATGTGCCAGGAATGCGGCTATGAATCGCCAAAATGGATGGGGAAATGTCCTGGTTGCCATCAATGGAATACGATGGTAGAAGAAATCATAAAAAAAGAAGTACAAACACGAGGTTTATCCTCTACGTCAGCTTTAGGTACAAAACAAAAGCCACAATCAATCGTGTCTATTAAAAGCGAACAAGAGCCTCGAATTAACACTCATACAGGAGAGTTAAATCGTGTGCTTGGAGGTGGCATTGTCCCTGGTTCACTTGTACTCGTTGGGGGTGACCCCGGTATCGGAAAATCAACACTTTTACTACAAACTTCTGCTAAATTAGCACAAACTGGGCAAAAAGTGTTGTATATTTCTGGAGAGGAATCGGTTAAACAAACGAAACTTCGTTCGGATCGTCTTCATATAGCTGCTGATGAGTTATATGTATTGGCAGAAACTGATCTTGATTTAATAGAAAAGTCGGTGGAGGAAATCGCACCGACAGTTGTAATCATTGATTCAATTCAGACAGTGTACAGACCTGAGGTGACTAGTGCGCCGGGTAGTGTTTCACAAGTTCGCGAATGTACGAGTCACTTTATGAGAATTGCAAAAACAAAGGGAGTGGCGATTTTTATCGTCGGACACGTTACGAAAGAAGGCGCTATTGCTGGACCTCGTATGCTTGAGCATATGGTCGATGCAGTACTCTATTTTGAAGGAGAGCGTCATCATACGTATCGGATTTTGCGCGCTGTAAAAAACCGATTCGGATCAACAAATGAAATCGGTGTATTTGAAATGAAAGAAATTGGACTATCCGAAGTCACCAATCCGTCCGAAATATTTCTTGAAGAGCGCTCTAAAGGTGTTGCCGGATCGACTGTTGTGGCGTCTTTGGAAGGTACACGGCCTATGTTAGTAGAAATCCAGGCACTTATATCGCCAACTAGTTTTGGAAATCCTAGAAGAATGGCTACGGGCATTGATCATAATCGCGTATCGCTTTTAATGGCTGTGTTGGAGAAAAGAGTCGGTCTTCTTCTCCAAAATCAAGACGCCTATATTAACGTAGCGGGTGGTGTTCGCTTAGATGAACCTGCTGTGGATTTAGCGGTAGCGGTAAGCATTGCGTCTAGTTTCAAAGATTCATCAACGAGACCGACGGATGTCATGATTGGCGAGGTAGGGCTAACGGGTGAAGTAAGACGTGTATCTCGCATCGATCAACGCATTCATGAAGCGGCCAAGCTAGGATTTGAACGAGCGATTATTCCGGATAAGAATATTGGCGGGTGGACTATTCCAAAAGGCATCGAAGTGATTGGGGTGTCAACAGTCGAAGAGGCGTTGCACTATACTTTAGGAGGATAAGGTATGGATCATATTTTAAGAGAAGCAATTATTAGTAATATGCTGCAGCTCGTTGCACCTGGGACGCCATTACGCGAAGGTATTGATAACGTGCTGCGTGCAAACACTGGGGGATTAATCGTCGTTGGCTATAATGATAAAATTACGCAAATCGTCGATGGGGGTTTTTCGATTAACTGTAAGTATTCCCCGGCCTCCTTATACGAACTAGCTAAAATGGATGGAGCGATCATTCTTAGTGAGGATGCATCTCGTATTTTAAATGCGAATGCTCAGCTTGTACCGGATACGTCGATCCCTTCAACGGAAACGGGGATTCGACATCGAACAGCGGAGCGTGTGGCCCGTCAAACAGGTAATCTTGTTATTTCAATTTCACAACGGCGAAATGTCATTACCTTATATCAAGGTGTTATTCGTTATTCGTTAAAAGATATTGGCGTTATTTTAACGAAAGCAAACCAAGCCATTCAGACGTTAGAGAAGTATAAGGTTGTCTTCGATCAAAGTGTAACAAACCTAGGCGCTTTAGAATTTGAAGAGCTTGTTACGTTTCATGAAGTGTCTCAAGTCATTCATCGCATCGAAATGGTTCTAAGAATAAAAAGTGAAATCATAAAGTATGTTAATGAGCTAGGAATAGAAGGTAGACTTATTCGCATGCAGATGGAAGAGCTCGTGGCCAATATTGAAGACGAAGCGGTCATGCTTATTAAAGATTACGCAAAAGATAAAAAGCAAGATGCGGCCCATATTCTTCGTCAATTGAAAAAGCTATCAAGTGATGAGCTTTTTGATGAAAATGTCATTGTGAAACTACTAGGTCATTCACCATCCGTTACAAATCAAGAAGAAACTGTTCATCCGAGAGGCTATCGTATTTTATCAAAAATTCCACGTCTGCCCAATCATATTGTCGAGAATTTAATTAATACTTTCGAAAGCATGCCGACGATCTTGCGCGCAACGATTAAGGAATTAGATGAGGTAGAGGGAATTGGAGAAATTCGCGCCAAGAAAATTAAGGATGGCTTGCGTCGCATTCAAGAACAGTTGTTTGTAGACCGCCATATATAAAGTAAATAAATTTTTTCATTTTATGAAATACATGTTTCAAAACAAGTAAACTGTAAATAATGGTTAAGGGAGGTGAAGCGCATGCTAAAAAGGTTTGTACAATTGTTTTTTATTGTAGCGGGCGGCATGCTAGGTTATATATTTGTCCCTGACTTAATTGCTGTATTAAATATAGGTGTGACGCCGTCAGAGCTGACGTCTTCATACGTAGGAGCAGTATTAGGGGCACTTGTATTTTTCTTATCAACGTTTTGGGTAACTGATTATCTTGTTGGATTGATTCGTTGGGTGGAGGAAACGGTTGTTAAAGCACCAGCACCTGATGTTTTATTTGGTACGATTGGCCTTATATTTGGACTTATTGTGGCGTTTTTAATTCAATTGCCGCTTAATAACATTAACATTGTTGTTTTAAGCACGATTTTACCAATCTTCCTAACTGTATTGCTCGGGTATTTAGGTTTTCAAGTCGGGTTTAAGAAACGTGACGAGCTTATTCATTTATTTTCAATCGGACGTGGTGGCAAAGACCGAAAGCGTGAGGCAGACGAAGAAAAGGTAAAAGGTAAATACAAAATACTTGATACGAGTGTAATTATTGACGGTCGGGTAGCGGATATTTGTCAAACAGGATTCTTGGAAGGTCCACTTATTATTCCTCGTTTTGTGTTGGAAGAACTTCAACATATTGCTGACTCTTCCGACGTATTAAAGCGTAATAGAGGAAGACGAGGACTTGATATTTTAAATCGCATTCAAAAAGAACTGTCAATAAAAGTGGAAATTTATGAAGGTGACTTTGAAGATGTGAGCGAGGTAGATTCTAAGCTCGTTAAGCTGGCACAACTTTTATCAGGTGTTGTAGTAACCAATGATTTTAATTTAAACAAAGTATGTGAACTTCAAAATGTGTTAGTATTGAACATAAATGATTTAGCAAATGCTGTTAAACCAATTGTGCTTCCAGGCGAAGAGTTAATCGTTCAAGTCATTAAAGACGGTAAAGAGCATAACCAAGGTGTTGGTTACTTGGATGATGGTACGATGATTGTCGTCGAAGAAGGTCGTAATTATATTGGGAAAACAATTGATGTATTGGTAACAAGTGTTTTACAAACATCAGCAGGACGTATGATTTTTGCGAAACCGAAGCTTTTGGAAAAAGCGTTATAATAGCTTGTTAAAGAGATAAGTGTGGGTGAGAGATGTGAACTATACGGTTGTCATTCCAGCCGCTGGACAAGGAAAACGTATGAATGCCGGCAAGAATAAACAGTGGATTGAGTTAGATGGGAAACCGCTTATTGCACATACAATGACCGTTTTTGAAGAGGACCCTTGGTGTGAGAAAATGATTCTTTCAATCAATGAAAAGGAACAATCCCTTTTTCAAGAGCTTGTTAGCAAGGGCCGTTTTCAAAAACAGGTACAGCTTGTTGCTGGAGGTGCAGAGCGTCAACATAGTGTTCATGAAGGGTTAAAAGCCGCTTCTGATGCTGAGTTAGTTCTCATTCATGATGGTGCACGTCCATTTGTTGAGCAAGAACGTATACATGAACTTGTCAAAAAAGCGATGGAAACGGGGGCGGCGATTCTTGCCGTTCCGCTTAAAGATACAGTAAAAAAAGGCAGTAACGGAATCGTGGATGAAACGGTAGACCGTGCAAGCTTGTGGGCTGTCCAAACCCCACAAGCTTTTCGTCTGCCTATTGTTTTAGATGCGCATGAGACAGCCGCTAAACGCAAAGATCTCGGCACAGATGATGCAAGCCTCGTAGAGAACATGGGTCACCCTGTTTCCATTGTAGAAGGCGATTATACGAATATTAAGCTGACTACAGTTCATGACATACTATTTGCGAAGGCGATTTTAGCTGAAAGGAAGAGGAAATAATGATTCGAGTAGGACAAGGCTATGATGTTCATCAATTAGTAGAAGGTCGTCCGTTAATTATTGGGGGCGTAACGATTCCTTTTGAGAAAGGGCTATTAGGGCATTCAGATGCAGATGTGTTATTACATACGATTACTGATGCTTTTTTAGGTGCAGCGGGTGAAGGGGATATTGGTAAACATTTTCCTGATACGGATGCAGCATTTAAAGATGCCGATTCAAAAGTGTTATTAAAAGAAGCATGGGCGATTGTGAAGAAAAAAGGCTATGAGCTAGGAAACGTTGATTGCACAATTATTGCTCAAAAACCGAAAATGGCTCCCTATATTGAAGAGATGCGCGGCGTAATTGCTTCCCTATTCGATGTGGATCCAGAGGTTATTAATGTAAAGGCTACTACAACAGAAAAGCTGGGCTTTACAGGACGCGAGGAAGGAATTGCTGCGAATGCGGTTGTCCTCATTACAAAAACAGCTGCTAAATGATACAATACGAGTAAGCATAAAAAAGAACGGAGTGGACAGAGAATGTCGAAAGAAGTAAGAGTTCGATACGCGCCAAGTCCAACAGGTCATTTACATATTGGAAACGCGCGAACAGCATTATTTAATTATTTATATGCTCGTCATACAGGTGGCAAATTTATTATTCGTATAGAAGATACAGATCAAAAGCGAAACATTGCCGGTGGTGTTGAAAGTCAGTTAACTTACCTAAAATGGCTCGGAATTGATTGGGATGAAAGTATAGATGTTGGTGGAGAATACGGCCCTTATACACAAATGGAGCGTTTAGATCTTTATAAAAAACACTATGATGAGCTCTTAGCACGTGATTTGGCTTATCCTTGTTACTGTACAGAGGAAGAGTTAGAAGCTGCTCGTGAAGAGCAGATGGCTAAAGGAGAGAACCCTCTTTATTCTGGGAAGTGTCGTCATTTAACGGAAGAAGAGCGTCAGGCACTAGAAGCAGAAGGACGCAAACCTAGCATTCGCATTGCAATTCCAAAGGATCGCACGTTTGCTTTTGATGATCTCGTCAAAGGTCCGGTTTCTTTTGATTCTAATGGTATTAGCGACTATGTCATTGTGAAAAAAGATGGGATCCCAACGTATAACTTTGCGGTAGCTATTGATGATTACTTAATGAAAATTTCACACGTATTACGTGGTGACGATCATATTTCTAATACGCCTAAGCAATTAGTCGTTTACGATGCATTTGGATGGGAGCCTCCGGTCTTCGGTCATATGACGTTAATTTACAATGAAAATCGTAAAAAACTAAGCAAGCGTGATGAGTCAATTATCCAATTTATCGAGCAATATGAGCAACTTGGTTATCTTCCGGAAGCTCTCTTTAACTTTATTACGCTATTAGGTTGGTCACCAGTTGGAGAAGAAGAGATTTTTAACAAAGAGCAGTTCATTGAAATCTTTGATCCGGAACGTTTATCGAAAGCGCCAGCTGTGTTTGATCAACAGAAACTACTATGGTTAAACAACCAATATATGAAAACGTTAGATATGGATACACTCATGGAGCTCTCATTGCCTCACCTTATTAAGGCAGGTCGTGTGCAAGAAAACATGACTGCTGAAGACGCAGCATGGGTTAGAACCTTGCTTGCTCTCTATCAAGAGAAAATGAGCTATGGTTCCGAAATCGTTGAGTTAACAGAGCTGTTCTTTAAAGACCATATTGAATATGAGGAAGACGCGCTTGAAGTACTTAAGGGCGAAAGTGTCCCTCAAGTGGTAGAAGTGTTTAAAGCACAACTTACTGAGCTAGACGACTTTACTCCTGAAGCTGTGAAAGCAGCTATTAAAGCAACACAAAAAGAATCTGGTCAAAAAGGGAAGAATCTCTTTATGCCAATTCGTGTAGCAACAACGGGTCAAACCCATGGTCCAGACTTGCCACAAGCGATTGCTCTTTTTGGAAAAGAAGAGATTTTAAAACGTTTGGATGAAACAGCTTCACGTCTTTAGGAGTGAAAAAAAGTTAACATTTCGTGCGTTGTGTAATATAGTAAAAGAAATGAATAGAGCTAAAGCATCGATGAGGAGAGTAAGCGCCTAATTTTCTTTTGAAGAGAGAACCACCCTAGGCTGAAAGTGGTTTAAGAAAAAAGACGCTGAAGTGCACCTCGGAGCCTTTTGTCGAACAAATACAGTAGATAGAAGCGGGCACTCTACGTTACGGAGATTAAGAGAACAGTGTTTTTAGAAACGCTGTTAATCAGAGTGGAACCGCGCGATAAAGCGTCTCTGTGCATTATGCATAGAGACGCTTTTTTTAATGGCTGATTAATCAGTTATGGATAGTTTTTGGAACTGACGGTAGGCCTCAGGCTTTTCTATGCGGGCTAGCTTCGGCGGACAGAGACTCGGTCGTTTCGCTCTTTCACAAAATGCAAAAAGCGCATTGTGTTCAAGAGCTCCAACGCCTTTCGTCTCTAACCGTCCGCCTCAGCTTTTCTATATAAAAGGGGTGGTTTTGTGTTTCGGCGTATGAGGGAGGATATTCAAGCGGTTTTTAATAATGACCCTGCGGCTCGAAGTACGATGGAGGTTGTTTTAACATATTCGGGGTTGCATGCTGTTTGGTCGCACCGGGTGGCGCACTCGTTGTTTAAACGAAAGTTGTTTTTTATGGCGAGGGTTGTGTCTCAGGTGAGTCGTTTTTTTACAGGGATTGAAATACACCCAGGTGCAGTGATTGGTCGCCGTTTTTTTATTGATCATGGTATGGGGGTTGTGATTGGGGAAACCTGTGTAATAGGAAATGATGTTACTATATATCAGGGAGTAACACTTGGTGGTACTGGTAAAGAAAAAGGGAAGCGGCATCCAACATTAGAGGATCATGCACTTGTTGCGACTGGCGCAAAAGTTTTGGGCTCTATTACAATTGGGAAACATTCTAAAGTAGGAGCGGGCTCTGTCGTGTTACGAGATGTGCCACCTAATTCGACGGTTGTTGGGATTCCTGGCAGAGTCGTTGTGCAAGATGGGATGAAGGTTGGCAATGATCTTGATCACTGTAATTTACCTGATCCAGTTGCAGAGCGATTTCGTGAAATTCAAGAAGAGATGGAACAAATGAAAGAAGACATACAAATGTTAAGGAAGGGTAGTGATGTTCTATGAGTATCATGATTTATAATACATTAAGTCGACAAAAAGAAGCATTTGTCCCGTTAGAGGAAGGCAAAGTTCGTATGTATGTTTGTGGACCGACTGTTTATAATTACATTCATATCGGAAATGCGCGACCAGCTATTGTGTTTGATACTGTAAGACGCTATTTGGAATATCGCGGCTATGAAGTAAAGTTCATTTCTAACTTTACGGATGTAGATGATAAATTGATTCGAGCAGCTAAAGAACTCGGTACAGATGTGCCAACAGTTGCTCAACGCTTTATTGATGCATACCATGAGGACGTGTGCGCACTTGGTGTGAAAGAGGCTCATCATCATCCTCGTGTAACAGAAACGATGCCAGAAATTATTGATTTTATTGCACAGTTAATTGATAAAGGCTACGCTTATGAATCACAAGGCGATGTGTATTTTAAAACACGTGCTTTTAATGGCTATGGTAAGTTGTCTCATCAATCAATCGATGATCTTCGTTCGGGAGCACGTATTGAGGTTGGTGACATTAAACAAGATCCGCTTGATTTTGCACTATGGAAAGCGGCAAAAGACGGGGAAATCTTCTGGGAAAGCCCATGGGGCAAAGGTCGTCCGGGCTGGCATATCGAGTGCTCGGCTATGGCTAAAAAATATTTAGGCGATTCCATAGATATTCACGGCGGTGGTCAGGATCTCGCTTTCCCTCATCATGAGAATGAGATTGCACAATCTGAGGCATTAAATGAAGTACCGATGGCTAAGTATTGGATGCATAATGGGTATATTAATATCAATAACGAAAAAATGTCTAAATCCCTCGGGAATTTCGTCCTTGTTCATGACATGATCAAAGAGCTAGATCCTCAGGTGATTCGTTTCTTTATGATGGCGGTTCACTATCGAAACCCGATTAACTTTAATAACGAGTTATTAGAAAGTGCAGAGGTAAGTTTTACAAGGATTAAGACGGCATATGAAAATGTAAAACATCGCTTAGAGATCAGTGCTAACTTGGCAGATGATGCACAGGAATGGGAAACAAAATTACAACAGTTTAAATTGCGCTTTATAAAAGAGATGGATGATGATTTTAATACCGCTAATGCCATTTCTGTTCTATTCGATATAGCACGTGAAGCAAATGTTTACTTGCAATCCGAGCATACATCCTCTACTATTCTCTCAAGCTTTATTACGTTATTTGAAGAGATTACAGAAGTTCTTGGGCTGTCCCTGTCCGCTGAAAAAGAGTTATTGGATGAAGATATTGATGCTCTCATTCAAGAGCGAAATGATGCGCGTAAAAACCGTAACTTCGCACGAGCAGATGAAATTCGCGATCAATTAAAAGCGCTGAATATTATTTTAGAAGATACGCCACAAGGTGTGCGCTGGAAGAGGCAGTAAACGATGAGCAAACAGCTTTCACAGGGTGATATGAAGCAGCTAAGTGGCATGACGTTAGCTTATATGGGAGATGCGGTGCTGGAGACTTTTGTCCGGCACCACCTCATTTCCTCCGGCCAAGTAAAGCCGAACCGCCTTCATACGCTTGCGACGCAATATGTATCAGCGAAGGCTCAAGCTGCTGTTGTTCGCCGGCTATTGGACGAGCAGTTTTTTGATGAAGAAGAAGTAGCGGTTATTATGAGGGGACGCAACGCTAAGCAAGGTTCGATACCAAAGAATACAGATTTGCAAACGTACCGCTACGCCACTGCATTTGAAGCCATCATTGGCTATCATCATTTACTTGAAAATGAAGAACGTCTTCAGATTATTTTTGAAAAAATCGTATTGTATATTGAACAATAAAAGAAGGGAGCGATCACAATGAGCGAAGAGTTTATTATCGGTAGAAACCCCGTGCTTGAAGTGCTGCGTTCGGGAAGAGATATTAATAAAATTTTTGTAGGTGAAGGTTCGCAAAAAGGGCCGATCAGCCAGGTTATTCATTTAGCAAAGGAAAACAATGTACTTGTTACATTTGTGCCAAAGCGTAAGTTAGATACGTTAAGTGATGGAGGGAATCACCAAGGGGTGGTTGCGGCAGTTGCAGCGTACGAATATGCAGAAATTGATGATCTGTTTGCATTAGCTAAGAAAAAAGAAGAAGAGCCATTTTTCATTATTCTCGATGAATTAGAAGACCCTCATAACCTTGGTTCGATTATGAGAACAGCGGATGCCGTCGGAGCGCACGGTATTATTATTCCTAAACGTCGAGCGGTGGGCTTAACAGCTGCAGCCGCTAAAGCGTCTACAGGTGCAATTGAATACATACCGGTAGTACGTGTAACAAATCTTGTTCAAACGATGAAAGAGTTAAAAGATCGTGGATTATGGTTTGTTGGAGCAGATATGAAAGGAACAGAAGATTATCGAGAGGCGCGTCTCGATATGGCCATTGGACTCGTCATCGGTAGTGAAGGAAAAGGAATGGGGCGTCTTGTAAGAGATACGTGTGATTTCCTCGTATCGCTTCCAATGAAAGGAAAGGTTACTTCGTTAAATGCATCTGTGGCAGCAGGGCTGTTAATGTATGAAGTATACCGTCATCGCCATCCTGTAACACCATAATGAAAACCCTGTTGCTTGTGGACGGCTACAACGTAATTGGCGCTTGGCCAGAGCTAAGGGAGCTGAAAGATCAGGATTTTGCAAAGGCAAGAGATTTCCTAATCGAAAAGATGGCAGAGTATCAAGCTTATACAGGATTTCAAGTTGTTGTCGTCTTTGATGCTCACATGGTAGCCGGCACGGAAAAAAAGACGAAGAATTATAAAGTAGAAGTTATTTTCACACGTGAAAATGAAACGGCTGATGAACGGATTGAACGATTAGCGATAGAGTATAAGAGCATTAATACACGAATTTATGTTGCGACATCAGATTCAACAGAACAATGGGTCGTATTCGCTAAAGGTGCACTTCGCAAGTCAGCAAGAGAATTAAAAATTGAAATGGATGACATTGAACGAAAAATTGAGCGAGAAGTCCGCCAGTCCTTTGATCGCAACGGAAGCGGGCTATCGCTGTCGGAGGAAGTTGCGGAAATTTTCGAAAAATGGAGAAGAGGTCAAAAATAAACAATCTTGACGCATTTTTCTCTTATGCTGTATAATATTGTTATATTTTGCCTTGTACTTGGGCTCTGACGGAGGGGTTGTCGTTGAGCATTTACCTCAAAGAAATGACGGTTCTGGATTATGAACAGATTGAAGATGAAAGTCTGGTAGAACATGTCCATGAAGGAGACGGCGCTGCGCTTGAGTTTTTGATTAACAAGTACAAAAATTTCGTTCGCGCCAAAGCAAGGTCTTATTTTCTCATCGGAGCAGACCGAGAGGATATTGTTCAGGAAGGCATGATCGGACTCTATAAAGCGATCCGTGATTACAAGGAAGACAAGCTATCATCCTTTAAGGCGTTTGCCGAACTGTGCATTACAAGGCAAATGATAACGGCGATCAAAACCGCCACAAGACAAAAGCACATTCCATTAAATTCCTACGTCTCGTTGGACAAGCCAATTTACGACGAGGAATCGGATCGCACGTTGATGGATGTTATTTGCGGACCGAAAGTAACCGATCCGGAAGAACTTATTATCAATCAGGAAGAATTTGACGACATTGAACTAAAGATGGGCGAGATTTTAAGTGATTTAGAGCGTAAAGTACTTATGTTGTATTTAGATGGTCGCTCTTATCAAGAAATTTCCGTCGATCTAAATCGTCATGTGAAATCCATTGATAATGCTCTGCAACGTGTGAAACGAAAGCTTGAAAGGTATTTAGAGCTTAGAGAAATTACGCTGTAATTTTTGTAAGATGATTTTCGTGAGAAACTTTTAGGAGCAGGGAAACCCCCTGCTTTCTTTTTTTACAGTTTAAATTCTCGAATCCTTTAAAAACAAAGGTGAAGCGGAAGGGTCGCAGCCCTTAATCGTCGCTCCGACCTTTATTGACAAGCGTTTTGGGCTGTGATAATGTGGTAAAAGTAATATAAGATATATCGTGGATGAGTGGGTCTATAAGCTCGGAAGGTGTTAGTATGCGAAAAAAAGTCATTTTAGCCTGCGGGCAATGTAGCAGCAGGAATTATACCACCATGAAAAATCAGGCAGAACATCCTGAACGGATTGAGGTTAAAAAGTTTTGCAGCCATTGCAACGCACATACTTCCCACAAAGAAACGAAATAAGAGAACTTACTCTAAGCAAGTAAGAATCTTACGCCAAGTTTAATATAAGTTGCTTTTAGTGCTGAGAATGATTCGGCTACGAGCGCTCTTTCTTGCACATATATCATTACGTTAATGGGGGTAGTCAAAATGGCTGACGTTGCTGAAAAAACAAGAAAATCGCCTGTTAAGTTTTTATCTAATGTGAAGAAGGAAATGAAGAAAGTCACATGGCCAACACGTCAAGAGTTGTTCCGTTATACGCTTGTGACAATTCTTACCGTATTATTGATGGCTGTTTTCTTATGGGCAGTAGATCTTGGTATTTCCAAGTTGCTTGAGCTTTTTATGAAATAAGCTGATTATATAGAATTAGAACTGGATACACTGCTAGCAGTAGATCCGTTTAGGAGGGAAAGGACACGGGTTGTCCCGATGAATATGGAAAAAAACTGGTACGTCGTTCATACTTATTCAGGGTATGAAAACAAAGTGAAAACGAACCTGGAAAAGCGCGTAGAATCAATGGGGATGACGGACAAGATCTTTCGTGTGCTCGTCCCTGTAGAAGAAGAAACTGAAGTGAAAAACGGCAAAACAAAAACAGCGATGAAGAAAGTTTTCCCTGGTTATGTTTTGACGGAAATGATCATGACGGATGATTCTTGGTATGTTGTGCGTAATACGCCAGGTGTGACGGGATTTGTTGGTTCAGCAGGAGCTGGTTCAAAACCAACGCCATTATTGCCTGAAGAGGTTGAGCACATCTTAAAAGGAATGGGCTTAGAAGAGCCGCGTATTGAAGTTGATTACGAAATCAAAGAATCTGTACGCGTTAAAGAAGGTCCGTTTGCTGACTTTGTCGGAACAATTGAAGAAATTGATCCAACGAAGCGTAAACTTAAAGTTCACGTTAATATGTTTGGCCGCGAAACGCCGGTTGAATTGGACTTTACACAAGTTGTCAAGCTTTGAAAATGAAGGAATTTTAAAAAAGCTTGAAATACATTAGAAATAGTGTTAGACTTTTCTATGTTTGATATTTCTAAACAAACGGCTTTCTCTGAGTGAAGAGGAAGCGTATTTTTGAGTGGGAGGGTATTATACCCATATACCACATCACGGACTTAAGGAGGTGTGTCGCGTGGCTAAAAAGGTTATCAAAATGGTAAAGCTTCAAATCCCTGCTGGTAAAGCAAATCCGGCACCACCGGTTGGACCTGCACTAGGACAAGCTGGTGTTAACATCATGGGATTCTGTAAAGAGTTTAACGCTCGTACTGCTGATCAAGCTGGTTTAATTATTCCGGTTGAAATCACGGTTTTCGAAGACCGTTCATTTACATTCATTACAAAAACTCCGCCAGCTGCTGTTCTTTTAAAAGTAGCTGCAGGAATCGAGTCTGGTTCTGGTGAGCCAAACAAGAAAAAAGTTGCGACTGTAAAACGTGATAAAGTTCGCGAAATTGCAGAAACAAAAATGCCGGATCTAAACGCTGCAAACGTAGAGTCTGCAATGCGTATGGTTGAAGGTACAGCACGCAGCATGGGAATTGTCATCGAAGACTAATTCTATTGCTACACGAGGGTTGCGAGTAAAGGAGACATCCTGCCGATTTATCGGTTCGCAACCTTTATTAATGGAAAGAAAGCAAAAGCGGCAAGGCGAGTGCCATCTTGTTTTTGCCGCAATTGCGTGGCGGTTTCGAATTACGACAACGAATACCGCTTAAGTGGGAGGAATATCCGCTAAACCACATAAAGGAGGAAATTTTCACAATGGCTAAAAAAGGAAAGAAATACCAAGAAGCGGCTAAGTTAGTAGACCGCCAAAAAGCATATGAAGCTGTTGAAGCAATCGAGCTTGTAAAGAAAACAGCAACAGCAAAATTTGATGAGTCAGTAGAAGTAGCAGTTCGTCTTGGGGTTGACCCTAAGAAAGCGGACCAACAAGTTCGTGGCGCTGTCGTTCTTCCACACGGAACAGGTAAAACTCAACGTGTACTCGTATTCGCTAAAGGCGAAAAAGCGAAAGAAGCAGAAGCTGCTGGAGCAGATTTCGTAGGAGATACTGATTACATCAACAAAATCCAACAAGGTTGGTTTGACTTCGACGTAATCGTTGCTACACCTGACATGATGGCTGAAGTTGGTCGTCTTGGACGCGTGCTTGGACCTAAAGGTTTAATGCCGAACCCAAAAACTGGTACAGTAACGTTTGAAGTTGAAAAAGCAGTTAACGATATCAAAGCTGGTAAAGTAGAATACCGCGTTGATAAAGCTGGTAACGTTCATGTTCCAATCGGTAAAGTATCTTTCGAAAACGAAAAACTTGCTGAGAACCTTTCAACAATCATTGAAACGCTTCTTAAAGTGAAGCCTTCTGCTGCAAAAGGGACTTACGTTCGTAACGTAGCGATCGCTTCTACTATGGGACCTGGAATCAAAGTTAACCCATCTAACTTTGCTCTTAAAAAATAGTTGACACACATTTACAAACATGATATAGTTTGTAATGTTGTAAATAAATATTATATCATACCGTAGACAGTAGGTGCTTTTAGGAGCTTAATGGTCCTGCCGAGGTGTGTAGCACAGAAAACGATCGACTATTGATTTGTTATATCTGATACTACGCCTTCATGTCTAACCACGTGAAGGCTTTTCTTATGCTACGGTGTGAAAAGAACATAACTATTCTACAGGAGGTGTAAGGATGAGCAGTATTCTTGAAACTAAGAAGCAATTGGTTTCTGACATCGCTGGACAACTTCGTGAAAGCAAATCAACAATTCTTGTTGACTATCGCGGACTTAGCGTTGCGGCAGTAACTGAACTTCGTAAACAGCTACGTGAAGCAGGGATTGAGTTCAAAGTATACAAAAATACAATGACTCGCCGTGCTGCGGATGAAACTGGCTTATCTGAGCTTAACGAGCATCTAACTGGTCCTACGGCAATTGCATTCAGCAATGACGACGTAGTAGCTCCAGCTAAAATCCTTAACAATTTTGCTAAGGAAAACGAAGCTCTTGAGATCAAAGCTGGCGTAATCGAAGGCCGTGTTGCAACAGTTGAGGAAGTTAAAGCACTTGCAGATCTTCCATCACGCGACGGACTTCTTTCTATGGTACTCAGCGTGCTTCAAGCGCCAATTCGCAACTTTGCGTTGGTTACTAAAGCCGTTGCAGAACAAAAAGAAGAACAAGGCGCATAAGCCTTTCGTATTCAATAAAAAACTAAGATTTAACTAACTAAGGAGGAAATTATAATGTCTAACGAGCAAATCATTGAAAGCTTAAAAACGATGACTGTACTTGAACTTAACGACCTAGTTAAGGCAATTGAAGAAGAATTTGGTGTAACTGCTGCTGCTCCTGTAGCTGTAGCTGGTGGAGCTGCTGGTGGAGACGCTGCAGCTGAGAAAACTGAGTTCGACGTAATCCTAACAAGCGGTGGAGCTTCTAAAATTAAAGTTATCAAAGTAGTTCGTGAGCTTACAGGCCTTGGTCTTAAAGAAGCTAAAGAACTAGTTGATGGCGCTCCTAACACTGTTAAAGAAGGCGTTGCTAAAGACGAAGCTGAAGAAATCAAAGCTAAACTTGAAGAAGTTGGAGCTTCTGTAGAAGTTAAGTAATTTTACACTTTTAATTAAAAGGTTCGCCTTCCAAGGCGAGCCTTTTTATATGAATGCTACTTTTGGTAATACTGATAGAAACAATTCCTTCAAGAAAGGAAGCGAGACAATGAGTGGGCATTATTATTCTGAACGTCCAGAAGTGAAGAGCGATCGCAAACGTTGGGCATTTCCGCTAAGAGGTCATACGTATACCTTTATATCGGATGCTGGTGTTTTTTCCAAAAAAGAAGTGGATTTTGGGAGTCGCCTTCTAATTGAATCGTTTGTTATGCCTGAAGTGGATGGTACTATTCTTGATGTAGGTTGTGGCTATGGGCCGATTGGCATTTCGCTTGCAAAAGAATTTAGCGATCGTAATGTACTGATGGTTGATATTAACGAACGAGCTGTTGACCTTTCTCGAGAAAATGCTGCTCTTAATGGAGTAAGTTCGATTGAGGCGCGTAAAAGTAGTTTGTTTGAAAATGTGCAAGAAAGTGACTTTGCGGTAATTTTATCTAACCCGCCAATTCGTGCCGGTAAAAAGGTCGTACATCAACTTTTTGAAGATGCAGAGCGTAAACTTCGTGCAGGTGGAGAGCTTTGGATCGTTATTCAAAAAAAACAAGGAGCGCCATCGGCGATTGAAAAACTTGAAAGTCTATTTGATGAAGTAGAAACAGTGCAAAAAAGCAAGGGTTATTTTATTATTAAAGCGATAAAACGTTGACTCTATATGTAGTCTATGCTAATATTATAAAATGCCAATGAATCCATATTTTCTGCCTTTGTGTCAAAATGCAGTGAAACACTCGATATTACTATGTTTTGAGCGTATATCAAGAGGATAATTTGGGCAAAATTATATAATCTGTTGCTTTAATGAAATTGCGGTTTTTTTAAAACCCTTTTTCTTTTTGTCTTTCTGGCATTCTCTACTAGAGTGTTAGAGTATACAGGAACAAGAAAAAACGCTGGATTTGAGGGGTGAATCAGTTGACAGGTCAACTAGTTCAGTTTGGACGCCACCGCCAACGAAGAAGTTACGCGAGAATTAGTGAAGTACTTGAATTACCAAATTTAATTGAAATTCAAACTGCTTCCTATCAATGGTTTCTTGATGAGGGACTGCGTGAAATGTTCCAGGACATTTCGCCGATTGAGGACTTTACAGGCAATCTTGTGCTAGAGTTTATTGACTATAGCCTTGGAGATCCGAAATATCCTGTAGAGGAATCGAAAGAGCGTGATGTAACTTATGCTGCGCCGCTTCGCGTAAAGGTGCGTCTCATTAATAAAGAGACAGGCGAAGTCAAAGAGCAAGAAGTATTTATGGGAGATTTCCCGTTAATGACAGATACAGGCACGTTTGTGATCAACGGAGCTGAACGTGTAATTGTTTCTCAGCTTGTTCGTTCACCGAGTGTCTACTACAGTGAAAAAATCGATAAAAACGGTAAAAAGGGATTCACTGCCACTGTTATACCAAACCGCGGTGCCTGGCTTGAATTTGAAACAGACGCTAAGGATATAGTATATGTGCGCATTGATCGCACGAGAAAAATTCCTATTACCGTATTGCTTCGTGCATTAGGGTTTGGATCTGATCAAGAAATCATCGACTTGCTCGGTGAAGATGAGTATTTAAGAAATACGCTTGATAAAGATAATACAGAAGGTACAGAAAAAGCGTTGCTAGAAATCTATGAGCGTCTTCGCCCTGGTGAACCACCTACGGTTGATAACGCAAAGAGTTTATTAGACTCCCGCTTTTTCGATCCTAAACGCTATGATCTTGCTAGCGTAGGACGCTATAAAATCAACAAAAAACTTCATATTAAAAACCGTTTGTTCAACCAAAAGCTTGCTGAAACACTGGCTGATCCTGAAACAGGAGAAATCATTGCAGAAGCAGGAACATTGCTTGACCGTCGTACGCTGGACAAGGTTCTTCCTTATTTGGAAAATGGAATCGGGTTCCGTCACGTAACGCCAGCAGGTGGTGTAGCGGAAGATCAAGATGTTCCGATCCAATCTATTAACATTTATGCACCAGATGATGTCGAAGGTGAACGTATCATCAAAGTCATCGGTAACACAAATGTTGATAAATCAGTGAAGAATATTACGGTTTCAGATATCATCGCATCTATTAACTACTTCTTTAACTTGCTTCATAGTGTAGGTAACACGGATGATATTGATCACCTTGGGAATCGTCGTCTTCGTTCTGTAGGCGAACTTCTTCAAAATCAGTTCCGTATCGGTCTTTCTCGTATGGAACGTGTGGTTCGTGAGAGAATGTCTATTCAAGACACAAACTCTATTACACCACAAGCATTGATCAATATTCGCCCGGTTATTGCTGCGATTAAAGAGTTCTTCGGAAGCTCTCAGCTTTCTCAATTTATGGATCAAACGAACCCGCTTGCGGAACTTACGCATAAGCGCCGTCTATCAGCTCTAGGGCCAGGTGGACTTACACGTGAGCGCGCAGGAATGGAAGTTCGTGACGTTCACTATTCCCACTACGGGCGTATGTGTCCAATTGAAACGCCAGAGGGACCAAATATCGGTCTTATTAACTCCTTATCAAGTTATGCAAAAGTAAACGAATATGGTTTCATTGAAACACCATATCGTCGCGTTGATCCGGAAACAGGGAAAGTTACTGGCCGCATCGATTACTTAACGGCTGATGAGGAAGATAATTACGTAGTAGCGCAAGCAAACTCACGTCTAGGTGATGATGGCGAATTCTTAAACGAAGACGTTATCGCTCGTTTCCGTGGTGAAAACACGATCGTAAAACGCGACCGTATTGACTACATGGACGTATCTCCTAAACAAGTTGTATCCGCTGCGACTGCTTGTATTCCGTTCTTAGAAAACGATGACTCCAACCGTGCCCTAATGGGAGCGAACATGCAACGTCAAGCTGTTCCACTAATGGTGCCAGAAGCGCCAACAGTCGGAACGGGTATGGAGCACGTTTCGGCAAAAGACTCCGGTGCTGCAGTTATTTGTAAGTACGAAGGAATTGTCGAAAAAGTAACAGCGAAACAAGTTCAAGTCCGCCGTATTGAAATGGTGGATGGTCAAGAAGTTAAAGGCCAGCTTGATCGCTACAACTGCTTGAAATTTATTCGTTCCAACCAAGGAACGTGCTATAATCAGCGTCCAATCGTTAGCAAAGGCGACCGTGTCGTTAAAGGCGAAATCCTTGCTGACGGACCTTCTATGGAAAAAGGAGAACTTGCGCTTGGTCGTAACGTACTCGTTGGCTTTATGACATGGGAAGGTTATAACTATGAGGATGCTGTCATCATGAGCGAACGTCTTGTTAAAGACGATGTTTATACATCGATTCATATTGAAGAATACGAATCAGAAGCTCGTGATACAAAGCTAGGACCTGAAGAAATTACACGTGATATTCCGAACGTCGGTGAAGAAGCACTTCGCAACTTAGATGACCGTGGAATCATTCGTGTAGGTGCAGAAGTAAAAGACGGTGACATTCTCGTTGGTAAAGTAACGCCTAAAGGTGTTACAGAGCTAACAGCAGAAGAACGTTTATTACATGCAATCTTCGGTGAAAAAGCACGTGAAGTTCGTGATACATCGCTTCGTGTGCCTCATGGTGGAGACGGAATCATCCTTGATGTGAAAGTCTTTAATCGTGAAGATGGTGACGAGCTACCTCCGGGCGTGAATCAGCTTGTTCGTGCGTATATCGTACAGAAGCGTAAAATTCACGAAGGAGATAAAATGGCCGGACGCCATGGTAACAAAGGGGTTATCTCCCGCATCATGCCAGAAGAAGATATGCCATATCTTCCAGACGGCACACCAATCGATATCATGTTGAACCCACTGGGTGTACCATCTCGTATGAACATCGGGCAAGTGCTCGAGCTTCACTTGGGTATGGCTGCAAGACAGCTTGGTGTTCACATGGCGACGCCTGTATTTGACGGAGCGCGTGAGGAAGATGTGTGGGAAACAATTGAAGAAGCCGGTATGGCGCGTGATGGTAAAACAGTTCTTTATGATGGAAGAACAGGTGTACCGTTTGATAACCGTGTCTCTGTCGGTGTTATGTATATGATTAAACTCGCTCACATGGTTGACGATAAGCTTCATGCTCGTTCCACTGGACCATACTCACTTGTTACGCAACAGCCGCTTGGTGGTAAAGCACAATTTGGTGGTCAGCGTTTCGGGGAGATGGAAGTATGGGCACTCGAAGCATATGGTGCTGCTTACACGCTTCAAGAAATTCTTACAGTCAAGTCCGATGATGTTGTCGGTCGTGTAAAAACGTACGAAGCAATTGTAAAAGGCGAAAACGTTCCAGAGCCTGGTGTTCCAGAATCATTCAAAGTATTGATCAAAGAGCTTCAGTCACTCGGTATGGACGTTAAAATTATGAACGGCGAAGACAAAGAAATTGAAATGCGCGAGCTTGATGATGAAGAAGATCAAGCAAACGAAAAGCTTAATCTAAATCTTGAATCTTACACTGTAAGTGAATAAAAACAGGATATCATAAGGGAGGTTTGCTCCTTGATAGACGTAAACAATTTTGAGTATATGAAAATAGGCCTCGCTTCTCCAGACAAGATTCGTTCTTGGTCTCGTGGAGAAGTGAAAAAACCTGAAACGATCAATTACCGTACATTAAAACCCGAAAAGGATGGCTTGTTCTGTGAACGTATTTTCGGCCCTCAAAAGGACTGGGAATGCCACTGCGGAAAATACAAGCGTGTTCGTTATAAGGGTGTAGTATGTGATCGTTGTGGCGTTGAAGTAACTCGCGCGAAAGTTCGACGTGACCGTATGGGTCACATCGAGCTTGCTGCGCCGGTTTCTCATATTTGGTATTTCAAAGGAATACCAAGCCGTATGGGTCTTGTACTCGATATGTCTCCAAGAGCACTGGAAGAAGTCATTTACTTTGCATCTTACGTGGTGACAGATACGGGTGAAACGCCGCTGGAGAAAAAACAGCTGCTTTCTGAAAAAGAATACCGTTCTTATCGTGAAAAATACGGTCAAGGATTTACGGCGCAAATGGGTGCAGAAGCCATTCGTCGACTCCTTGAAGACATCGACCTTGTAAAAGAAGTCGATCTTCTAAAAGAAGAGCTGAAAACAGCACAAGGACAACGTCGTACGCGTGCGATTAAGCGCCTTGAAGTGCTAGAAGCGTTCCGCCATTCAGGCAATGAACCTTCTTGGATGATTCTTGATGTGCTTCCTGTTATTCCGCCTGAGCTACGCCCGATGGTACAGCTTGACGGAGGACGTTTTGCAACATCTGACCTGAACGACTTATACCGTCGTGTAATCAACCGTAACAATCGCTTGAAACGTCTCTTAGATTTAGGCGCACCGAACATTATCGTTCAAAATGAAAAGCGTATGTTACAAGAAGCAGTTGATGCATTGATTGATAACGGTCGTCGTGGTCGTCCGGTAACTGGTCCGGGTAACCGTCCATTAAAATCTCTTTCTCATATGTTGAAAGGGAAACAAGGACGTTTCCGTCAAAACCTTCTTGGTAAGCGTGTTGACTACTCTGGACGTTCGGTAATCGTAGTAGGACCTCACTTGAAAATGTATCAATGTGGTCTTCCGAAAGAGATGGCTCTTGAGCTCTTTAAGCCTTTCGTAATGAAGGAGCTTGTAGCAAAAGGTCTAGCTCATAATATTAAGAGTGCAAAGCGTAAGGTTGAACGTGTTCAGCCTGAAGTATGGGACGTTCTTGAAGATGTTATTCGTGAACATCCGGTTCTTCTAAACCGTGCACCAACACTTCACAGACTCGGAATTCAAGCGTTTGAGCCAACATTAGTAGAAGGACGCGCGATTCGTCTTCACCCACTCGTATGTACAGCCTACAATGCTGACTTTGATGGTGACCAAATGGCGGTCCACGTACCTTTATCTGCAGAAGCGCAAGCTGAAGCACGTATTCTAATGCTAGCTGCTCAAAACATCTTGAACCCGAAAGATGGTAAACCAGTAGTTACACCGTCACAGGATATGGTTCTTGGTAACTATTACTTGACGATGGAACGCGCCGGCGCCATTGGTGAAGGATCTGTGTTTAAAGACGCTAATGAAGCAATCGTTGCTTACGAAAATGGATACGTTCATCTTCATAGCCGTATTGCTGTTCCAGTAACGTCGTTAGATAAATTATCATTTAAGGAACATCAGAAGAGCATGATGTTAATGACGACAGTTGGTAAGCTTCTCTTTAATGAGATTCTTCCAAAGTCTTTCCCTTATATTAACGAACCGACGACTGCGAACTTGCAAATTGAAACACCTGAGAAGTACTTCCTTCCTCAAGGGGCGGATATTAAAGCAGAAATCGCTAAACAAGATGAGATTTCAGCATTTAAGAAAGGTATTCTTGGGAAAATCATTGCAGAAGTCTTCAAACGCTTTAAAATTACAGAAACGTCTAAGATGCTTGATCGCATGAAAGATCTTGGATTTAAATATTCTACAAAAGCTGGTATTACTGTTGGTGTATCTGACATCGTTGTATTACCAGAAAAGCAAGGGATCCTTGATATCGCTGAAGATAAAGTTACGACTGTAACGAAACAGTTCCGTCGTGGTTTAATCACAGAAGATGAGCGCTATGAGCGTGTTATCGCGATTTGGAGCCAAGCAAAAGATGAAATTCAACAAAAACTGATGCTGACGCTTGATAAGAGAAACCCAATCTTCATGATGAGTGACTCTGGAGCGCGTGGTAACGCATCTAACTTTACGCAGCTTGCGGGTATGCGTGGTCTCATGGCCAACCCGGCTGGTAAAATTATCGAGTTACCGATCAAATCAAGTTTCCGTGAAGGTCTAACTGTACTCGAGTACTTTATCTCGACGCATGGTGCGCGTAAAGGTCTTGCCGATACGGCCCTGAAGACAGCTGACTCAGGTTACTTAACACGTCGTCTTGTAGACGTAGCACAAGATGTAATCGTTCGTGAGGATGATTGCGGAACAGACCGTGGTCTGAAAGTTGCTGCTATTAAAGAAGGCAATGAAGTCATTGAAAACTTGTATGAGCGCTTAGTCGGTCGTACATCGTATAAAACAATTACACATCCAGAAACAAATGATGTGATTGTTAGCAAGAATGAGCAGATTACGGAAGATATGGCAGCTGCAATCGTAGATGCTGGTATCGAAGAAGTAACACTTCGTTCTGTATTTACTTGTGATACACGCCATGGCGTATGTAAAAGATGTTACGGACGCAACTTGGCGACTGGATCCGACGTTGAAGTTGGTGAAGCAGTTGGTATTATCGCTGCACAGTCGATCGGGGAACCAGGAACACAGCTTACAATGCGTACGTTCCATACAGGTGGGGTAGCCGGAGACGATATCACGCAAGGTTTACCACGTATCCAAGAATTGTTTGAAGCGCGTAACCCGAAAGGGCAAGCGATCATTTCTGAACTTGAAGGAACCGTTATTTCGGTCAATGAATCGAAAGAAAAACGTGAAATTCTTGTTCAAGGTGAGATTGAAACAAGAACATATACAGTGCCATACGGCTCTCGTATTAAAGTCGCGGAAGGCGAGCAAGTAACGGCTGGACACGTACTGACAGAAGGTTCAATCGATCCGAAAGAATTGATTAAAGTTAAAGGTGCAGAAGGCGTTCAAGAATACCTTCTTCGTGAAGTTCAGAAAGTATACCGTATGCAAGGGGTAGAAATCGGAGATAAGCACGTTGAGGTTATGGTTCGTCAAATGCTTCGTAAAGTACGTATTATCGACGCTGGTCACACAGACGTATTGCCTGGTGCACTGCTTGATATTCATGTATTTACAGATGTTAACCGTAAAGTACTTCTACAAGGTGGAATTCCTGCAACAGGACGTCCGGTCTTGCTTGGTATTACGAAAGCATCCCTTGAAACTGAATCATTCTTATCAGCTGCATCCTTCCAAGAAACAACTCGTGTTCTTACAGATGCTGCTATTAAAGGAAAACGAGATGAACTTCTCGGCCTTAAAGAGAACGTTATTATCGGTAAGTTGATTCCAGCAGGTACAGGTATGTCTCGTTACAGAAATGTAGCAGTAGACTCTCCAATTACGGAAGAATCTGAAGCTAGCATGGAAGAGACAGCGTTAGTCTCGCAAGAATAGCAAGAGAAGTGTTGACATCGGGAGCACTAAAGTGATATTATATCCTAGTGCTCCTAAGATTTGTTACTTTGGAGGATACCGATGTCTTATGATAAAGTGACACAGGCTTCTGAATGTATCGTAGGAACGAAGCAAACCATTAAGAGTTTGCAAAACGGAGAAGTAAAAGAGCTCGTCGTTGCAGATGACGCCGATCCTCGTGTAACGAGTAAAGTATTACAGATTGCGCAGGAGAAACTTGTCCCGATTACGAAAGTCGATTCCATGAAAAAGCTTGGAAAAGCTTGTGGAATTGATGTAGGAGCCGCAACTGTTGCTATAAAAGGATAAATTAAATGTTTTTGCGACGCCCTGCGTGGCCTCTCGCAAAAACTTTCTTTTGTCCAAAGATGAACCACCTGGTTCAGTGGTCTTGAAAAATGGAAGGAAGGAGGAAACCATCAATGCCTACTATTAACCAATTAGTTCGTAAAGGCCGTGAGTCTAAGATTAAAAAATCTGATTCTCCAGCTCTTAACAAAGGTTACAACAGCTTCAAAAAAGCTCAAACAAACGTTTCTTCTCCACAAAAACGTGGAGTTTGTACTCGTGTAGGTACAATGACACCGAAGAAACCGAACTCGGCTCTTCGTAAATATGCTCGTGTACGTCTAACTAACGGAATCGAGGTTACTGCTTACATCCCTGGGATTGGGCACAACCTACAAGAGCATAGTGTTGTACTTATTCGTGGCGGACGCGTAAAGGATTTACCGGGGGTACGTTACCACATCGTTCGTGGTGCGCTTGATACTGCTGGTGTTACTAACCGTATGCAAGGTCGTTCTAAATACGGTACTAAACGTCCAAAAGAAGCTAAGAAGTAAGTTGATTTACTAAAATAAAAACTATATCGAGAAAGGAGGGGACACAATGCCTCGTAAAGGAGCTGTTTCTCGTCGTGATGTATTGCCTGACCCTATTTACAAGTCTAAACTTGTAACTCGTCTCATCAACAAAATTATGATTGACGGTAAAAGAGGGGTAGCGCAAACGATTCTTTATAACGCGTTTGATCTTATTAAGGAACGTACAAACACTGAGCCTATGGAAGTGTTTGAACAAGCCCTTAAGAACATCATGCCTGTTCTTGAAGTTCGTGCTCGTCGTGTTGGTGGTGCTAACTACCAAGTACCAGTTGAAGTTCGTCCAGAGCGTCGTACGACTCTAGGCCTTCGTTGGTTAACTAATTACGCTCGTCTTCGCGGAGAAAAGACAATGGAAGAACGTCTTGCGAACGAAATCATGGATGCTGCTAACAATGCTGGAGCATCAGTGAAAAAGCGTGAAGATATGCATAAAATGGCGGAAGCAAACCGTGCGTTTGCTCACTACCGCTGGTAAGAATGATAAGAGACAGTTCTTTAGCTGTCTCTATCACACTATAAAAAAATATTTCCTACGTATAGGAAAGGAGAGAATTTCATGGCAAGAGAATTCTCCTTAAACAATACGCGTAATATCGGGATCATGGCTCACATTGATGCTGGTAAAACAACGACTACTGAACGTGTACTTTACTACACAGGTCGTATCCATAAAATTGGTGAAACTCATGAAGGAGCTTCACAAATGGACTGGATGCCACAGGAGCAAGAGCGCGGAATCACAATTACGTCCGCTGCTACAACTGCTCAGTGGAAAGGTCACCGTATCAACATCATTGATACTCCTGGACACGTAGACTTCACGGTAGAAGTAGAACGTTCACTTCGCGTATTAGACGGAGCGGTAGCTGTACTAGATGCACAATCTGGTGTAGAACCTCAAACGGAAACTGTATGGCGTCAAGCAACAACATACGGTGTTCCTCGTGTAGTATTTGTAAACAAAATGGATAAAATCGGAGCTGACTTCTTGTACTCCGTAAAAACAATCCATGATCGTCTTGGAGCAAATGCGCATCCAATTCAACTTCCAATCGGAGCTGAAGATCAGTTCTCAGCTATCATCGATCTTATCGAAATGAACGCTGTGTTCTACGGTAATGATCTTGGTACAGAGATTGAAGTAGGCGAAATTCCTGCTGAACATCTTGAACTTGCTGAAGAATGGCGTGCTAAGCTTGTTGAAGCAGTAGCTGAACTTGACGAAGAATTAATGGAAAAATACTTAGAAGGCGAAGAAATTACAAAAGAAGAGCTTAAAGCAGGAATCCGTAAAGGTACTTGTAACGTTGAGTTCTATCCTGTAATTTGTGGATCTGCATTCAAAAACAAAGGTGTTCAGCTTATGCTTGACTCCGTTATTGACTTCCTACCTTCTCCAGTAGATGTTCCTGCAATCAAAGGTACACTTCCTGATTCTGAAGAAGAAGTAGAACGTGTTTCTGACGATAATGCACCATTCTCTGCACTTGCGTTTAAAGTTATGACTGATCCTTTCGTTGGTAAATTAACTTTCTTCCGCGTGTACTCTGGTACATTAAACTCTGGTTCATACGTACAAAACTCTACAAAAGGTAAGCGTGAGCGCGTAGGACGTATCCTACAAATGCACGCAAATCACCGTGAAGAGATTTCTACTGTATACGCTGGAGATATCGCTGCAGCTGTAGGTTTGAAAGATACAACAACTGGTGATACTCTCTGTGATGAGAAAAACCAAGTTATCCTAGAATCTATGGTATTCCCTGAGCCAGTTATCCACTTATCTATTGAGCCTAAATCTAAGGCTGACCAAGATAAAATGGGTATGGCACTTGCGAAACTTGCAGAGGAAGATCCTACATTCCGCACTGAAACTGACGAAGAAACTGGTCAAACGATTATCGGTGGTATGGGTGAGCTTCACCTTGACGTACTAGTTGATCGTATGAAACGTGAATTCAAAGTTGAAGCTAACGTAGGTGCTCCACAAGTAGCTTACCGTGAAACAATCCGCCAAGCGGCTAAAGTTGAAGGTAAATTCGTACGTCAATCCGGTGGTCGTGGTCAATATGGTCACGTTTGGATCGAATTCGAGCCAGGTGAAGAAGGATCTGGATTCGTATTTGAAAACAAAATCGTCGGTGGTGTTGTTCCTCGTGAATACATCCCAGCGGTACAAAGCGGTATTGAAGAGTCAATGAAAAACGGTATGCTTGCTGGCTTCCCGCTACTTGACCTTAAAGCTCGTATCGTAGACGGATCTTACCATGACGTTGACTCCAACGAAATGGCATTTAAGATCGCTGGTTCTATGGCCCTTAAAAACGCAAAAGCAAAATGTGATCCTGCTATTCTAGAACCAATCATGAAAGTAGAAGTGGTTATTCCAGAAGAGTATATGGGAGACATTATGGGTGACGTAACTTCACGTCGCGGTCGCGTTGAAGGTATGGAAGCTCGCGGTAACGCACAAGTTGTTAAAGCGATGGTTCCACTTTCAGAAATGTTTGGTTATGCAACTTCACTTCGTTCTCGTACTCAAGGACGTGGAACTTATTCCATGCACTTTGATCACTACGAAGAAGTACCTAAATCAATTTCTGAAGAAATTATCAAAAAATCAACTGGAGAGTAAGCTCCCAGTTGTAAGACAGTCGAAATTCATGTAATCTAAAATAGGCGGGAAAACCTGTCTGTTTTAAATAAAAAATAAATGTATTACACATATTTTAAGGAGGAATCTTTCTCATGGCTAAAGAGAAATTTGATCGTTCCAAAACGCATGCGAATATTGGTACTATTGGTCACGTTGACCATGGTAAAACTACACTAACTGCTGCAATTACATCTGTACTTGCTAAAAAATCTGGTAAAGGCCAAGCTATGGCTTACGACCAAATCGATGGTGCTCCTGAAGAGCGTGAGCGTGGGATTACAATCTCAACTGCACACGTTGAGTACGAAACTGACAACCGTCACTATGCACACGTTGACTGCCCAGGACATGCTGACTATGTTAAAAACATGATCACTGGTGCTGCACAAATGGATGGTGGGATCCTAGTAGTATCTGCTGCTGATGGCCCAATGCCACAAACTCGTGAGCACATCCTTCTTTCTCGTCAAGTAGGTGTTCCTTACCTAGTTGTATTCCTAAACAAATGTGACATGGTTGACGACGAAGAACTTCTTGAGCTAGTTGAAATGGAAGTACGTGACCTTCTTTCTGAGTACGACTTCCCAGGAGACGATGTTCCTGTAATTAAAGGTTCTGCACTTAAAGCTCTTGAAGGAGATGCTGAGTGGGAAGCTAAAATCATCGAACTTATGGACGCAGTTGACGAGTACATCCCAACTCCTCCACGTGACACTGAAAAACCATTCATGATGCCAGTTGAGGATGTATTCTCAATCACTGGTCGTGGTACAGTTGCTACTGGACGTGTTGAGCGTGGACAAGTTAAAGTTGGTGACGTAATCGAGATCCTTGGTCTTACTGAAGAGCCAAAATCAACTACTGTAACAGGTGTTGAAATGTTCCGTAAGCTTCTTGATTATGCTGAAGCTGGAGACAACATCGGTGCACTTCTTCGTGGTGTATCCCGTGAAGACGTTGAGCGTGGACAAGTTCTTGCTAAGCCAGGTACTGTAAAAGCTCACACTAAATTCAAATCAGAAGTTTATGTTCTTTCAAAAGAAGAGGGTGGACGTCACACTCCATTCTTCTCTAACTACCGTCCTCAGTTCTACTTCCGTACAACTGACGTAACAGGAATCATTCAACTTCCAGAAGGAACTGAAATGGTTATGCCTGGAGACAACATCGAAATGACTGTTGAACTTATCGCTCCAATCGCGATCGAAGAAGGAACTAAGTTCTCTATTCGTGAAGGTGGACGTACTGTAGGTGCTGGAGTAGTAGCTACAATCCAAGAATAGTCTTTATTGATAAGAAAAAGCATCCCAATCTGGGGTGCTTTTTTTGCTTTTATTTTCAAGGTTGGTTTTAAGGGATGCTGAACAGTGAATGAACCAATCATTGTTAATCATCAAGAAGATCATAACGCGCTTCTTTATATAGAAGAAACGCGACTTCCATTCTGTGGAATCCATCATATATCCTTGCATTTCTTAATTGAGGCTACTATAATAAAACAGGTATGTGACCAATAAAAAAATATTTATAAGAATTACTTGCACTCTGGGCAACTTTTCTCTATAATAAGTAATGTTGGTCATTCATTTGCGATGATCCGGAAGGTTGCTGACACACCCGGCCCCATTGCCATGGCGGATGACAGTCAGGTTAAATTTCCGTGGGAGTAATGTCTGTTTATCAAAATGGGCGAATAAAGGAGGGAAAATAATGGCAAAGCAAAAGATTCGTATCCGATTAAAAGCGTATGATCATAGAATTCTTGATCAATCTGCTGAGAAAATTGTTGAAACAGCAAAACGTTCTGGTGCAAAAGTATCTGGACCGATTCCACTTCCAACTGAGAAGGCTGTATACACAATCCTTCGTGCTGTGCACAAATATAAGGATTCTCGTGAGCAATTTGAAATGCGTACACACAAGCGTTTGATCGATATTATTGAGCCAACACCACAAACTGTTGATTCATTAATGCGTTTGGATCTACCGTCTGGTGTAGACATTGAAATCAAACTATAAGCAATCGTGAGATATTATATAAAAAACATTAAACAATCACAGGAGGTGTGACTAATGGCCAAAGGAATCTTAGGAAAAAAACTTGGAATGACTCAAGTGTTCGCAGAAAACGGAGATCTTATCCCTGTTACTGTCGTTGAAGTTACTCCAAACGTTGTTCTTCAGAAGAAATCTTCAGAAAATGACGGTTATGAAGCGATCCAATTAGGATTTGATGACAAGAAAGAAAGCACTGTGAACAAGCCTGCTAAAGGACACGCTGCTAAAGCTAACACAAACCCTAAGCGCTTCGTTAAAGAATTCCGTAATGTTGACGCTACGGAATATGAGGTTGGTCAAGAAGTCAAGGTAGACATTTTTGCAGAAGGTGACGTTGTAGACGTAACTGGAACATCTAAAGGTAAAGGATTCCAAGGTGTTATTAAACGCCACGGACAATCCCGCGGACCGATGAGCCATGGTTCTCGCTATCACCGTCGTCCTGGTTCTATGGGTGCAGTTGACCCTAACCGTGTATTCAAAGGTAAAAACTTACCTGGACGTACAGGCGGAGAGCAAATCACTGTTCAAAACTTAGAAGTAGTAAAAGTTGACGCTGAGCGTAACTTACTTCTAATTAAAGGTAACGTACCTGGAGCGAAAAAGAGCTACGTTACAATCAACTATGCTGTAAAAGCAAAAGAAGCTAAATAAGAAGGGAGGATACATCGATGCCTAAAGTAGCTATTTTCAAGCAAGATGGTACTCAAGCCGGCGACCTAGAGCTTAACGCTTCCGTTTTCGGTATTGAGCCAAACAAAAATGTATTATTTGATGCTGTAGTAATGCAGCAAGCTTCACTTCGCCAAGGTAACCATGACGTGAAAAACCGTTCTGAAGTTGCTGGTGGTGGACGTAAGCCGTGGAAACAAAAAGGGACTGGACGTGCTCGTCAAGGTTCTATCCGTTCTCCACAATGGGTTGGCGGTGGAGTTGTTTTCGGACCGACACCTCGTAGCTATTCTTACAAACTACCTAAGAAAGTTCGTCGTTTAGCGATTAAATCCGCACTTTCTTCTAAGGTTATCGATAACGATCTAGTAGTACTTGATGCTCTTTCTTTTGAAGCACCAAAAACAAAAGATATGAAGAAAGTACTTGAAAATCTATCCGCAGATCGTAAAGCTCTTGTTGTAACAGGCGATTTCAACGAATTCGTTGCTTTATCTGCCCGCAACATCCCTGGCGTAACAGTCGTTACGGCATCTGGTGTTAACGTGCTTGATGTACTGAAACACGACAAGCTTGTTATGACAAAAGACGCTGTGGAAAAAGTAGAGGAGGTGCTTGCATAATGGATGCACGCGATATTATTAAGCGCCCCGTAATTACAGAGCGTTCTACTGACATTATGGCTGACGGTAAGTACACTTTCGAAGTGGACACTCGTGCGACAAAGACTCAAATCAAGTTTGCACTAGAAGAAATTTTCGGAATTAAAGTTGCATCAGTAAACACTGCGAACTACAAAGGGAAATTCAAACGTGTAGGTCGTCACAGTGGTTACACTGCTAAGCGTAAAAAGGCGGTTATCACTTTAGCTCCGAACAGCAAAGAACTCGAAATTTTCGAGCAGTAAGGGAGGGAAACTTAAATGGGTATCAAAAAGTTTAAACCGATCACTAATGGTCGTCGTGGTATGACTCAGTTAGACTTTGCTGAGATTACTACTAATAAACCAGAAAAATCATTGCTTGCTCCACTTAGCAAAAAAGCTGGACGCAACAACCAAGGTAAACTTACAGTTCGTCACCAAGGTGGAGGACACAAACGTAAATACCGTATCATCGACTTTAAACGTAACAAAGATGGAATACCAGGACGCGTTGCTACGATCGAATACGATCCAAACCGTACGGCTAACATCGCACTAATCAACTACGTTGATGGTGAAAAACGTTACATTCTTGCTCCTAAAGGCTTAGTAGTAGGTCAAGAAATCATGTCTGGTACTGAAGCAGACATTAAAGTAGGGAACGCGCTACCACTAGCAAACATCCCTGTAGGTTCTACAATCCACAACATCGAGCTTCAACCTGGTAAAGGTGGACAGCTTGCTCGTTCTGCTGGAGCTAGTGCTCAACTTCTTGGTAAAGAAGAAAAATACGCGCTTGTTCGTTTAGGTTCTGGAGAGGTTCGTATGATCCTTTTAACTTGCCGTGCAACAATCGGTCAAGTTGGTAACCTTGAGCATGAACTAGTAAACGTAGGTAAAGCTGGTCGCTCTCGCTGGATGGGTATCCGTCCAACAGTTCGTGGTTCTGTAATGAACCCTAACGATCACCCACACGGTGGTGGTGAAGGACGCGCTCCAATCGGACGTAAATCACCAATGTCTCCATGGGGTAAACCAACTCTTGGATTCAAAACTCGTAAGAAAAACAAATCTACTGACAAGTACATCGTACGTCGTCGTAAAAAATAACGTGTTTGTCCTACGGTTCGCTCGAACCGTAGCGCATTCGCGAAGGGAGGTTCACGTATGGGTCGCAGTTTGAAAAAAGGACCTTTTGTTGATGACCACTTAATGAAAAAAGTTGAAAGCATGAACGAAGCCAACGACAAGAAAGTCATCAAAACTTGGTCTCGTCGCTCAACGATTTTTCCGGAATTCATCGGACACACTTTAGCAGTATATGATGGACGTAAGCACGTACCGGTTTATGTTACAGAAGACATGGTCGGACACAAGTTAGGTGAATTTGCACCAACTCGTACTTACAAAGGTCATGCCGCTGATGATAAGAAAACAAGACGTTAATTGAGGGGAGGTACACCAAATGCAAGCAAAAGCTGTTGCTAAACAAGTGCGTATTGCTCCTCGTAAAGCGAGAATTGTTATCGATTTGATTCGAGGTAAGCAAGTAGGCGAAGCACTTGCGATTCTACGCCTTACTCCGAAAGCTGCATCTCCAGTGATCGAAAAGGTATTAAAGTCTGCAATCGCAAACGCGGAACACAACTATGAAATGGAACCAAACAACCTTGTGGTATCATCTGCATTCGTAGATGAAGGCATTACGTTAAAACGTTTCCGTCCTCGTGCAATGGGACGCGCAAGCCGTATTAACAAGCGTACTAGCCACATCACTATCGTTGTTTCTGAAAAGAAGGAGGGATAATTGTGGGTCAAAAAGTAAATCCAATAGGACTTCGTATTGGCGTTATCCGTGACTGGGAATCTAAATGGTACGCAGACAAAGACTACGCTGATCTATTACACGAAGATCTTAAAATTCGTCAATACATCGAAAAACGCCTTAAAGACGCATCTGTTTCCGGTGTGGAAATCGAACGTGCGGCTAATCGCGTTAACGTAACAATTAAAACTGCTAAACCTGGTATGGTTATCGGTAAGGGCGGTACTGAAGTTGAAGCACTTCGTAAAGCACTTAACGAACTTACTGGCAAGCGTGTACACGTAAATATCTTTGAAATCAAGCAAGCAGACGTTGATGCTAAACTTGTTGCTGAAAACATTGCTCGTCAATTGGAAAACCGTGTTTCTTTCCGTCGTGCGATGAAACAAGCGATGCAACGTTCTATGCGCGCTGGTGCAAAAGGTATTAAAACAGAAGTATCTGGCCGTCTTGGCGGAGCAGATATCGCTCGTTCAGAATCTTACAGTGAAGGTACTGTTCCTCTTCATACACTTCGTGCAGACATCGATTATGGTACTGCTGAAGCAGACACTACGTTCGGTAAACTTGGTGTAAAAATCTGGATCTACCGTGGGGAAGTCCTTCCAACTAAAGGAACGAAAAAAGAGGAAGGAGGCAAATAATATGTTATTGCCAAAACGTGTTAAATACCGTCGTGAACATCGCGGGAAAATGCGCGGACGTGCAAAAGGCGGAACTGAAGTAGCATTCGGTGAATTCGGTCTTCAAGCAACTGAAGCTTCGTGGATCACAAACCGTCAGATTGAAGCAGCTCGTATCGCGATGACTCGTTACATGAAACGTGGCGGTAAAGTATGGATCAAAATTTTCCCATCTAAACCTTACACAGCTAAGCCTCTAGAAGTTCGAATGGGTTCCGGTAAAGGGGCACCAGAAGGATGGGTTGCTGTAGTAAAACCAGGAAAAATTATGTTTGAAATCGCTGGTGTATCTGAAGAAGTAGCTCGTGAAGCTCTTCGTCTTGCTGCACACAAGCTTCCTGTAAAATGTAAGTTTGTAAAACGCGAAGAAGTGGGTGGTGACACTAATGAAGGCTAATGAAATCCGTAACTTGACCACTGCTGAAATTGAACAAAATGCTAAGTCTTTGAAAGAAGAGCTTTTCAATCTTCGTTTCCAACTAGCTACAGGTCAATTAGAAAACCCTGCCCGAATTCGTGAAGTTCGTAAAGCAATTGCCCGTGCAAAAACTGTTTTACGTGAAAGAGAGCTAGGGATTACTAACGCTTAATAGGAGAGGAGGTTCGCCCGATGAGTGAACGTAACCAGCGTAAAGTGTATGTTGGCCGTGTTGTCTCTGACAAGATGGACAAAACAATCACTGTGCTTGTAGAGACATACAAAAAACACCCTTTATACAACAAGCGTGTTAAGTACTCTAAGAAATTTAAGGCTCATGATGAAAACAACACTGCTAAGGTAAATGATTTAGTTAAAATCATGGAAACTCGTCCGCTTTCTAAAGACAAACGTTTCCGTCTAGTAGAAGTGGTTGAAGAAGCAGTAGTTATTTAATATATGTTCGGATCTAAACTGTATCCGAAAGGAGGTCAATTCGCATGATTCAACAAGAGACTCGTTTAAAAGTAGCTGATAACTCTGGTGCTCGTGAGTTACTTACTATTAAAGTTCTTGGTGGTTCTGGGCGTAAATACGCTAACATCGGTGATATCATCGTTTGTACTGTAAAATCCGCTACACCAGGTGGCGTTGTCAAAAAAGGTGATGTCGTTAAAGCTGTAGTAGTTCGTACTAAACGTGGTGTTCACCGTAACGACGGTTCTACAATCCGCTTCGATGAGAACGCGGCTGTAATCGTTCGTGATGACAAAGGTCCTCGTGGTACTCGTATCTTCGGACCAGTTGCTCGTGAACTTCGTGACAAACAATTCATGAAGATTGTTTCACTTGCTCCGGAAGTACTTTAATTTTTCAAAAGAATGCAAGACTCTAATGAAGGCTTGTAAGGAGGTGCAACACGCTCATGCCAATGCATGTTAAAAAAGGCGATAAAGTACAAGTGATTTCTGGTAAGGATAAAGGCAAACAAGGAGTAATTCTTGAAGCTTTTCCAAAACAAAATCGTGTCCTTGTAGAAGGCGTTAATATCGTTAAGAAGCATTCAAAACCATCTCAGGTTAACCCGCAAGGCGGAATCGTTAGCCAAGAGGCTCCGGTTCACGTTTCTAACGTAATGCCTCTAGATCCGAAGACAAATGTTCCTACTCGTGTAGGTTACAAAGAAGTCGACGGTAAAAAAGTTCGTGTAGCTAAATCAGGTGAAGTATTAGATAAATAATCGCAGTGAAAGGAGGGCATCTTGATGAATCGTCTACAAGATCGTTATAAAAGTGAAATCGTTTCTTCTCTAGTTGAGAAGTTCAACTACACTTCTGTAATGGAAGTCCCAAAGATCGAAAAAATCGTAATCAACATGGGTGTTGGTGATGCAGTTTCCAACTCTAAAGTATTGGATACAGCAGTTGAAGAACTAACAGCAATTGCTGGTCAAAAGCCAGTAATCACTCGTGCTAAGAAATCTATCGCAGGCTTCAAGCTTCGTGAAGGGATGCCGATCGGTGCAAAAGTAACGCTTCGCGGAGAACGCATGTATGATTTCTTAGACAAGTTAATTTCCGTTACACTTCCACGTGTTCGTGACTTCCGTGGTATTTCAAAGAAAGCTTTTGATGGCCGTGGTAACTACACTCTTGGTGTAAAAGAGCAATTGATCTTCCCAGAGATCGATTACGATAAAGTAAACAAAGTTCGTGGTATGGACATCGTTATCGTAACGACTGCTAACACGGATGAAGAGGCTCGTGAACTACTTACTCAAGTAGGTATGCCTTTCCAAAAATAATCTTTTTAGCCAAAGGAGGGTAAACCCGTGGCAAAGAAATCGATGATTGCTAAGCAACAACGTCAGCAAAAGTTCAAAGTGCAGGAGTATACTCGCTGCGAACGATGCGGGCGTCCTCATTCAGTAATCCGCAAGTTTAAATTGTGCCGTATTTGCTTTAGAGAACTTGCTTATAAAGGTCAAATTCCTGGCGTTAAAAAAGCCAGCTGGTAATACCCTGAACAAAGGGAAGGAGGTAAATATCAATGGTCATGACAGATCCAATTGCAGATATGCTTACTCGTATTCGCAACGCAAACACTGTTCGTCACGATAAATTAGAGGTTCCAGGCTCTACAATCAAGAAAGAGATCGCTGAAATCCTTAAGCGTGAAGGCTTTGTTCGTGATGTTGAATACATCGAGGATAGCAAACAAGGAATGATTCGTATCTTCCTTAAGTACGGTTCAAACAATGAGCGTGTAATTACTGGTCTTAAACGTATCAGTAAACCTGGATTGCGTGTATACGCGAAATCTACTGAGCTTCCACGAGTACTTGGAGGACTTGGGATTGCGTTAGTATCAACATCTAAAGGTATCCTTACTGACAAAGAAGCTCGTCAACAAAAAGTCGGCGGCGAAGTATTAGCATACGTTTGGTAAAAATTAAGTAGCGAATGGAGGTGTCACTATGTCTCGCGTAGGTAATAAACCTGTGGAAATTCCAAGCGGAGTAACGATCGAGAACAAAGATAACTTTGTAACTGTAAAAGGTCCAAAGGGAGAATTGTCTCGTCAATTCCACAAAGATATTAAAATTAATGTAGCAGAAAGCACGATCACTTTTGAGCGCCCGAGCGATCACAAAGAGCACCGTGCTTTACACGGAACAACTCGTAGCGTTCTTAACAACATGGTTATCGGTGTAACAGCTGGTTACGAGAGAGCACTTGAAATTATCGGTGTCGGTTACCGTGCTTCTAAATCCGGAAACAAACTAATCCTTAACGTTGGATACTCTCACCCAGTTGAGATTACACCTGAACAAGGACTAGAAGTCGAAGTTCCTTCTAACACGAAAGTGATCGTAAAAGGAATCGACAAACAACGCGTTGGAGAACTTGCTGCAAACATCCGTTCAGTACGTGCTCCTGAGCCTTACAAAGGTAAAGGAATTCGTTATGAAGGTGAATTTGTACGACGCAAAGAAGGTAAAACTGGTAAATAAAGGCCGTTAACAAGTTAGCGGAAAGGAGTGCATAGGATGATCACTAAAGCGGATAAAAATGTCGCTCGTAAAAAAAGACATGCTCGTGTTCGCCGCTCAGTTATCGGTACTGCAGAACGTCCTCGTTTGAACGTATTCCGTTCAAGCAAGCACATTTATGCTCAATTAATCGATGACACAAACGGTGTAACAATCGCTTCAGCTTCTACCCTTGATAAAGGTATGGATGTGAAGAATGGTGGTAACGTCGACGCTGCTAAAGCAGTTGGCTCAGCAATCGCTAAAGCTGGTTCTGAAAAGAACGTGAAAAACGTTGTTTTCGACCGCGGCGGATACTTATACCATGGACGTGTTAAAGCATTAGCTGATGCAGCTCGCGAAGCTGGATTAGAATTTTAATAGAAGGAGGGAACCTACTGATGCGTATCGACCCTAATAAACTTGAACTTGAAGAACGAGTCGTAACGGTCAACCGTGTAGCGAAGGTTGTTAAAGGTGGACGTCGCTTCCGCTTTGCTGCAGTCGTTGTCGTTGGAGACAAAAATGGTCATGTAGGATTTGGAACTGGTAAAGCACAAGAAGTACCAGATGCAATCCGTAAAGCTATTGAAGACGCAAAGAAAAACTTAATTACAGTACCTGTTGTTCGTACAACAATCCCTCACCAAATTACAGGACGATTTGGCGCAGGAAACGTATTACTAAAACCTGCATCTGAGGGTACTGGAGTTATTGCCGGCGGACCAGTCCGTGCGGTATTGGAGCTTGCTGGTATCGGCGATATCCTTTCTAAATCACTTGGATCTAACAACCCAATCAACATGGTGCGTGCTACGATCGAAGGATTAAAAAATCTTAAACGCGCTGAGGACGTTGCGAAACTTCGTGGCAAATCAGTACAAGAGCTTTTAGGTTAAGGAGGGAACTATAGATGGCTAAGAAATTAGAAATCACCCTCACTCGCAGTGTTATTGGTCGTCCTGAAAACCAACGTATCACTGTTAAGACACTAGGTCTTAGAAAAATGCATCAAACTGTAGTACATGAAGACAATGCTGCTATTCGCGGAATGGTAAACAAAGTCTCTCATCTACTAACTGTTAAAGAAATCCAAGCATAAAACGTTAAATAAATCATGAGGAGGTGCTCAGATGAAACTTCATGAGTTAAAGCCAGCTGAAGGATCCCGTTCTACACGTAACCGTGTTGGTCGTGGTATCGGTTCAGGTAACGGTAAAACAAGTGGACGTGGTCACAAAGGTCAAAAAGCTCGTTCCGGCGGAGGTGTTCGTCCGGGATTCGAGGGTGGTCAGAACCCGCTTGCACGTCGTTTGCCTAAGCGTGGATTCACAAACCCAACTCGTAAAGAGTATGCAATTGTAAACCTTGATAAACTTGCTCGTTTCGAAGAAGGTACAGAGGTAACTCCAGAACTTCTTCTTGAAACTGGTGTAGTAAGCAAGGAAAACAGCGGAATTAAAGTTCTAGGAAATGGCAAGTTAGGAGTTAAGCTTACAGTTAAGGCGCACAAGTTCTCTGCTTCTGCTAAAGAAGCAATTGAAGCAGCCGGCGGAAAAACTGAGGTGATCTAATGTTCCGGACAATCTCCAACATTATGCGTGTGAGTGATCTAAGAAATAAGATTCTATTCACGCTCCTGATGCTTATCGTTTTCAGGATTGGAACTTTTATTCCGGTTCCTGGTGTGAATCGAGATGTTCTAGAGTTTTCCAGTGGAAACAATGCTAGTATTTTTGGGTTCTTAAACACGTTCGGTGGTGGAGCATTAAAAAACTTCTCCATCTTTGCAATGGGTATTATGCCATACATTACAGCATCAATCATTGTTCAGCTGCTTCAAATGGATGTAGTTCCAAAGTTTACTGAGTGGAGTAAGCAAGGTGAAGTGGGCCGAAAAAAATTGGCTCAGTTCACACGGTACGGTACAATCGTTCTAGGCTTTATACAAGCTGTTGGTATGTCAATTGGCTTCAACAAATTGTTTCCTGGTTTGATTTCAGATCCTAGTTGGTCAACGTACTTGTTTATTGCAACAGTTCTAACAGCAGGAACGGCTTTCTTGATGTGGCTAGGTGAGCAGATTACCCTTAAGGGAATCGGAAATGGTATTTCCGTTATCATTTTCGCGGGGATTGTCGCAGCTATTCCTACAGCAGTTACACAGATATATCAAGCGCAATTTAGTGGCGCAAACGATCAGTTATTCTTACCGATCGTAACGGTACTAGTGTTATTGGTCGCTATTATATTAATTGTTGTCGGCGTTATCTATATTCAACAAGGTTTGCGCAAGATCCCGATTCAGTATGCAAAACGAGTCGTTGGAAATAAGCCTGTTGGCGGTCAATCAACACATTTGCCGATTAAAGTAAATGCTGCGGGTGTTATTCCGGTTATCTTTGCGATTTCCCTACTCGTAACACCGCGCACAGTAGCAAACTTTTTTGAGCAAAACAGTGTGACAAAATGGATTGTCAATACGTTTGACTACACCCAGCCAGTCGGAATGATTATATATGCGCTTTTAATTATTGGATTTTCATACTTCTACACGTTTATTCAAGTTAACCCTGAACAAATGGCGGATAACTTAAGAAAACAAGGTGGCTACATCCCAACGGTTCGTCCAGGGAAAGACACTGAGAAGCATATTACGAAAATTCTATATCGGTTAACTTTTGTAGGATCTCTATTCCTTGCGTTGATCGCTATTCTCCCGGTTTTATTTACATCAATTCCAGGGCTTACGCTTCCACCATCCATTCAAATTGGAGGAACGAGCTTGCTGATTGTTGTAGGTGTGGCTTTAGACACTATGAAGCAAATTGAGAGTCAGTTAATTAGACGACACTACAAAGGCTTTATTAAGTAGAGGAAAGGGAAGACGTTTCTTCCCCGCCCTTCACTCGTGTCTAGCTAAGATTAGTGGCATATGGAGGGATTAGATGTATCTTGTATTAATGGGATTGCCTGGTGCCGGCAAAGGGACACAGGCAGAAAAAATTGTCGAGCAGTATGGAATTCCACATATTTCTACAGGAGATATGTTTCGAGCAGCCATTAAAGAGGGAACACCTCTTGGTCTAGAAGCAAAGTCCTATATGGATTCTGGTAACCTCGTTCCAGATGAAGTAACGATCGGAATTGTCCGTGAACGACTTGCTAAAGACGACTGCGAGAAAGGATTCTTGCTGGACGGTTTTCCTCGTACGGTCGCTCAAGCAGAAGCGCTTGAAGCAATTCTTGACGAATTGAATCGCCCAATCGATTATGTATTAAATGTTTCTGTTGCTACAGAAAAGTTAATGGATCGATTGACAGGACGTCGTATTTGTCCAGAGTGTGGTACTACGTATCACGTCATTTTCAACCCACCTAAAGTGGAAGGGAAATGTGACAAAGATTGCGCCGAGTTGATTCAACGTAAAGATGACAACGAAGAAACGGTTCGAACGCGTTTGGAAGTTAACATTGAACAATCCAAACCGTTGCTTGATTTCTATGAAGAAAAAGGTTATTTGAAATCAATTGATGGCAATCAAGAAATCAACAATGTATTCTCGGATATAAATTCACTCATTGGGGGATTGGCGAAATGATCATCTGCAAAACGCCGCGCGAGATTGAAATCATGCGGGAAGCAGGGAGAATTGTTGCCCTAACTCACCAAGAGTTACAGAAACACATTAAACCTGGTATAACAACGAAAAAACTAGACCGCATTGCGGAAAAGTTCATCCGTTCACAAGGTGCAACACCTTCATTTAAAAACTATAACGGTTTTTCCGGAAGTATTTGTACTTCTGTTAATGAAGAGCTTGTACATGGAATACCTGGCAGTCGAGTATTGAACCATGGCGACATTATCTCAATAGATATTGGGGCGAAATACAAAGGCTATCACGGTGACTCTGCCTGGACGTATGGAGTTGGTGAGATTTCTGATGAAGCTCAGCGACTTCTTGATGTAACGGAACAATCTCTTTTTAAAGGGTTGGAAAAAGCAAAAGCTGGTGTTAGACTTTCCGACATTTCTCATGAGATTCAAGTGTATGCAGAGGCCGAAGGGTTTTCTGTCGTACGTGAATACGTGGGTCATGGTGTTGGCCAGGAGCTTCATGAAGCTCCGCAAATTCCTCATTATGGACCACCTGGTAAAGGGCCGGTTTTAAAAAAAGGAATGGTCTTGGCAATTGAGCCAATGATCAACGCGGGCTCTCGTTACGTTCGAACATTATCCGATAACTGGACGGTTGTCACAACGGATGGCAAATGGTGTGCTCATTTTGAACATACTGTGGCTATTACGGAGAATGGCTATGAAATTTTAACAAAAATCTAGTCGAAGGTGATATAATGGGTAGCGATTCCCATTCTGTTCCTCACATAGGACAGATGGTCACTGTCACAAAAGGAAAAGAACAAGGCTGCTATGCGGTAATTGTTTCAATCCCGAATGACCGGTATGTGTTGATTGCCGATGGTAGTAAGTACACGTATGATCGCGCCAAACGTAAAAACCTATTGCATCTAGAGTTGTTAGATCATATCTCTCCGGAAGTGGCAAGAAGTATTCTTGAAACAGGCCGTGTAACTAATGGCAAACTACGGTACGCAGTAGCGAAGTTTTCCGACGAGAAAGTCATTGCTCTGAAGAAGGGAGACCATATCGATGGCTAAAGACGATGTAATTGAAGTGGAAGGTACGGTAATCGAACCACTTCCAAACGCCATGTTCCGAGTGGAGCTTGAAAATGGACATAAAATTCTGGCGCACGTTTCCGGTAAAATCCGTATGCACTACATTCGTATCTTACCAGGAGACAAGGTAACCGTTGAATTGTCTCCATATGACTTATCACGTGGTCGTATAACATATCGCTTTAAATAAAAATCGTACTCCGTGACATAAGGAGGTTTAAAAGATGAAGGTTAGACCATCAGTCAAACCCATTTGTGAAAAATGTAAAGTAATCCGTCGTAGAGGTACTGTAATGGTGATCTGCGAAAACCCTAAGCATAAGCAAAAACAAGGTTAATCCAAGGAGGTGCTAAACTATGGCACGTATTGCAGGAGTAGACATTCCACGCGATAAGCGTATTGTCATTTCATTAACGTATATTTTTGGAATCGGTAAAACTAGAGCTCAACAAGTTCTTGCAGAAGCTGGTGTATCCGAAGAAACTCGTGTGCGTGATCTTACAGAAGACGAGTTGAACAAAATCCGTGAAGCTGTCGACAAGATTAAAGTAGAAGGTGACCTTCGTCGTGAAGTGTCTCTTAACATCAAACGTTTAATCGAAATCGGAAGTTTCCGTGGGATCCGTCACCGTCGTGGCTTACCAGTTCGTGGTCAAAATACGAAGAACAACTCTCGTACTCGTAAAGGACCTCGTCGTACTGTAGCGAATAAGAAAAAATAAGCAAAGGAGGTAATCTCTAATGGCGAAGCAACAACGTAAAACAAATACACGCAAACGTCGTGTAAAAAAGAATGTTGAAACTGGTATTGCACATATCCGTTCTACATTTAACAACACAATCATTACAATCACTGACACTCACGGGAACGCGATCTCTTGGGCCACTTCTGGTCACATGGGCTTCAAAGGCTCTCGTAAATCTACTCCATTCGCAGCGCAAATGGCAGCTGAAACTGCTGGTAAAACTGCAATGGAACACGGCATGAAAACTCTTGAGGTTTCTGTTAAAGGCCCTGGTGCTGGACGTGAAGCTGCAATTCGTGCCCTTCAATCTGTAGGTCTAGAAGTAACAGCGATTCGCGATGTTACACCTGTTCCTCATAACGGATGCCGTCCTCCAAAACGTCGCCGCGTGTAACTTGTTTTTTACTCGCGGTATAAGTTGTTCATAACCTGTCTATAATGGTTATGAATAATATATGTTTTGGCGAAGAACACTAACAAGTTGTTTTAGTCGGTAATCCATTGGGGAATTTCGACTGGATGATCCAGTCGAGGTTCGACGTTTGAAGGAGGGTTTAGTTGAATGATCGAAATCGAAAAGCCAAGAATTGAAACGGTTGAAATCAGCGACGATGCCACATATGGAAAGTTTGTTGTTGAACCACTTGAGCGTGGATATGGTACTACATTGGGCAACTCCTTACGTCGTATCCTATTATCATCATTGCCTGGTGCCGCTGTTACTTCGATTCAGATTAATGGCGTATTGCATGAATTTTCTACAGTTGAAGGTGTTGTTGAGGACGTTACAACGATCATCTTGAACTTGAAAAAACTTGCAATGAAAATTTATTCTGACGAGGAAAAAACCCTCGAAATCGATGTACAGGGTGAAGGAGTCGTTACTGCCGGAGACATTACACATGATAGTGATGTTGAAATTCTGAATCCTGATCTTCATATTGCTACGCTAGCAGAAGGTGCTCATTTCCAAATGAAGTTAACTGCTAAGCGCGGACGCGGCTACGTCCAAGCAGAAGGAAACAAATCAGAAGATCAACCGATCGGAGTTATTCCGGTTGATTCTATTTACACGCCTATTTCTCGTGTAAACTATCAAGTTGAAAATACTCGTGTCGGTCAAGTAACGAACTATGACAAACTTACATTCGACATCTGGACTGACGGAAGCATTCGTCCGGAAGAGGCGGTTTCTCTTGGAGCGAAGATCATCACCGAACATTTAAATATATTTGTCGGCCTTACAGATCAAGCGCAAAAAGCAGAGATTATGGTTGAAAAAGAAGAAGATCAAAAGGAAAAAGTTCTTGAGATGACGATCGAAGAACTTGATCTTTCTGTGCGTTCTTACAACTGCCTTAAGCGTGCTGGAATTAACACAGTTCAAGAGCTGGCTAATAAATCGGAAGAAGACATGATGAAAGTTCGTAACCTCGGAAAGAAATCTCTTGAAGAAGTTCAAGAGAAGCTAGATGAGCTCGGGCTTTCCTTACGTGCCGAAGATTAATTAACAGTCTAGAAACTTATTAATGGGCGTTTTTTCGCCTGTTTTACAAGAGGCATTGAAGGAGGGAAATAGACATGGCATACCAAAAGTTAGGTCGTGTTTCTGCTGTTCGCCGCGCAATGTTGCGTGACTTAGCGACAGACTTAATCATCAACGATCGTATCGAAACAACTGAAGCGCGTGCGAAAGAAGTACGTAAATTCGTTGAAAAGATGATCACGCTTGGTAAGCGTGGAGATCTTCACGCTCGTCGTCAAGCAGCTAGCTTCGTTCGTAATGAAGTTGCTAACGAAGAAACTGGACAAAAGGCACTTCAAAAGCTATTTAGTGACCTTGGACCACGTTACGCTGAGCGTAATGGCGGATACACTCGTATCGCTAAGATCGGTCCTCGCCGTGGTGACGGTGCACCAATGGTCATCATCGAGCTAGTTTAATACAGAATAAAGGGCGGGACAGGGTCGTAATGATCGTTTCTTGCCCTTTTTTTATACCTATAGAATGAAATGAGCCGAGCCTAGGAGGAGTAAAGAGTGAAGGAATTGATCACCGTTAGAGACGTATCCTTCCAGTACCCGAATGAAGATAAAGAAGCGCTTCGTAACTTGTCACTTTCGGTGTACAAAGGAGAATGGTTAGCCATTGTCGGTCATAATGGATCGGGAAAATCCACGTTAACGAAACTGTTAAATGGTTTATTATTGCCAACAGCAGGTGAGATTAGCGTAGAAGGTTATTCCACAGCGAAAGAAGACGAATTATGGGACGTACGCCGTCGTGTTGGGATTGTATTTCAAAATCCTGATAATCAATTTGTTGGAACGAGTGTACGAGATGATGTTGCTTTTGGTTTAGAAAACTTTGGCGTCCCTCGTGATGAAATGATTCAGCGAATTGAAGATAGCGTGCGCCGTGTAAATATGTCGGCCTTTATCGATGCGGAGCCCCACCATCTTTCCGGAGGACAAAAGCAACGGGTGGCGATTGCTGGCATTATCGCTCAAAAACCTTCCATCATTATTTTAGATGAGGCAACGTCTATGCTTGATCCTATGGGTAGAAAAGAAGTAATAGAGACGGTAAAAGAGCTGAATGAAAAAGAAGGCATTACCGTCATTTCAATTACACATGACCTAGAGGAAGCAGCTAAGGCAGATCGTGTCATTGTGATGATGCAAGGTGAGGCGAAGTCACAAGGCACACCACGTGAGGTTTTTCAAAATGAGCAGCTTTTATTAGAAGCTGGTCTCGACTTACCTTTTTCGCTAAAGCTCGGACTCGCTCTTAAAGAACAGGGTGTGCCGCTTAAGGAGCAATATATTACACAAGAAGAATTGGTGGACGCGTTATGGACATTACACTCACAGGGTTAACTCATCGATATAAACCGAAAACACCATTTGAACGCCTCGCCTTGGATGATATTCACCTTTCAATTACTTCTGGCTCCTTTCTTGCTATTATCGGTCATACCGGTTCTGGAAAATCAACCTTAATCCAGCATTTGAACGGGCTCTTAAAACCTTCAGAAGGAACGATGCAAGTCGGGAACTTGACGCTTAGTGCTCAGGGGAAAAAACAACCGTTAAAGGAACTCCGCCGTCGCGTGGGGATTGTTTTTCAATACCCTGAACATCAATTGTTTGATGAGACGGTTGAGAAGGATGTCATGTTTGGTCCGATGAACTTCGGAGTGAGTGAAGAGCAGGCACGCCAAAGAGCGCATGCAATGATTGAACTTGTTGGGTTGCCAGCAGAAGTGCTAACGAAGTCTCCCTTTGACCTAAGCGGTGGACAAATGCGCCGGGTAGCAATAGCTGGTGTGTTAGCCATGGAACCAGAGGTACTCGTCTTAGACGAACCGACGGCAGGATTAGATCCGAAAGGCCGCAGAGAAATAATGGACTTGTTTTATCGTTTGCATAAGGAAAAGGGATTAACGACCATACTCGTTACCCATTCGATGGAGGATGCGGCACATTATGCTGATCGTATCGTCGTTATGGAGCAAGGACGCGTTTATTTAGAAGGAACCCCATCAGAAGTATTCCGGGAACGAGAAATGCTTCAGAGGGCCAGTCTAGACGTTCCAGAGACGCTTCAGTTTTTATTAGAATGGCAACAACGTAGTAAACAAGCATTAACACTCTCTTCCTTTACCATCGAGGATACGGCACGTGTCATTGCTCAGTCCTTTGGAGAAAAGGGGGATGAACATGCTAGATAATATTATTATCGGGCAATACCTCCCTGGGCAATCAGTGCTGCATCGGATGGATCCACGAGCAAAATTAAGCGCCATTTTTCTGTACATTATCGTTGTGTTTTTAGCGAACAATTGGCTGACGTATGCAATCGTTGGTGTTTTTGCCCTTTTTACGATTGCGCTCTCACGCGTATCGCTTCGTTATATTTACAAAGGAATGAAGCCCGTCATTTTAATCGTACTGTTTACGTTTATTCTTCAAGTGTTATTAACGCGTGAAGGCGCGGTTCTTTATGATCTTCGGTGGTTTAAACTATATGATGGTGGTTTACGACAAGGGATTTTTATTTCATTACGGTTACTTTATTTAGTGATGGTAACGTCCCTCTTAACGTTAACGACAAAGCCGCTTGATATTACAGATGGTCTAGAAAGTCTTCTAGGGCCATTGAAAAAAATCAAACTGCCTGTTCATGAGTTTGCGCTCATGATGTCCATCGCGTTACGTTTTATCCCAACGTTATTACAAGAAACAGAGAAGATTATGAAGGCACAAATGGCACGTGGTGCAGAGTTTACAACAGGCCCTATCCTGCAGCGATTAAAAGCATTTGTCCCATTGCTTATTCCGTTGTTTATCTCTTCGTTTAAACGAGCGGAAGACTTGGCACTTGCTATGGAAGCGCGCGGCTATCGTGGCGGGGAAGGACGTACGCGGCTTCGCGTATTGAAATGGACAGGAAAAGACACGATCGCTCTTTTCGTATTGGTTGTGCTCGCGGTAGGATTATACGTGCTTCGAACCCATTAAGAGAAGGAGTCTTTTATGTCACGCTGGAAAGCAATCGTAAGCTATGATGGAACGAACTTTCTCGGCTATCAAGTACAAGCAAGTGGCCGGACTGTTCAGCAAGAAATTGAAACGGTGCTAAAAAAGATGCATAAAGGCTTAGCTGTTCGCATTGCAGCATCGGGGCGAACGGATGCTGGCGTTCATGCAATCGGTCAAGTCATTCATTGGGATAGCGCGCTAACACTCGCAAGTGAGGCGTGGAAAAAGGCACTGAATGCCATGCTCCCACATGATATTCATATTGAGAAGGTTGAGCGGGTGAACGATGATTTTCATGCACGATATGGTGCAGTTAAGAAAACGTATCATTATCATCTTCATATAGGCAGTGAGCCCAACGTATTCAATCGTCATTTTGCCTATCACTTTCCATACCCACTCGCACTGGCTCCAATGAGAGAAGCGATGGAACGCCTTTGTGGTACCCATGACTTCACTTCCTTTTCCTCTGCGCGTTCTACCGTAGAAGATAAAGTGCGTACAATTTATTCTTATGAGGTACAGGAGCGGGGGCAAGAACTGATTTTCAAAGTAACAGGTAGCGGTTTTTTATACAATATGGTTCGTATTATGACGGGTACCTTGTTAGATGTAGGCCAAGGGCGAATATCGCCTGCTGCGATTGACGAAATGTTGTTAGCAAAAAATCGAGAGGCAGCAGGAAAAACAGCGCCGGCACATGGGCTATACTTATACGAAGTCCAGTATTAAAATTCCAAAAAATACCCACGGAAATTTCGTGACACACTTGACATCGTTGTTTATCTGTTATAAGATATTCTTTGGTATTTCTAAGATTATCTCCCTGCCCCGGAAGATGGTCGGACGAAATGTTAAGTGATTCAAAAATGTTTAAATGATCAGTCTTGATCAGCATTTAAGCAGCATTTATAAAAAAATTAAGCGATTGAGCGAACGAAGATACAGGAGGGAAAATTCATGCGTACGACATTCATGGCGAAAGCTTCTGAAGTAGAACGTAAATGGTTGTTGATCGACGCTGAAGGTAAGACTTTAGGTCGCCTTGCAAGTGAAGTTGCAGCAATCCTTCGCGGAAAACACAAACCAACTTTTACACCACACGTTGACACTGGGGATCATGTAATCCTAATCAACGCTGAGAAAATTCACCTTACAGGTAAAAAACTAAGTGACAAGATTTACTACCGTCACACTGGTCACCCAGGTGGACTTCGCACAAGAACTGCATTAGAAATGCGTACAACTCGTTCTGAGCAAATGCTTGAACTAGCGATCAAAGGTATGCTTCCAAAGAACAGCCTTGGCCGTCAAATGATTAAAAAGCTTCACGTATACGCTGGAGCTGAGCACCAACATCAAGCACAAAAGCCAGAAAAATACGAATTACGCGGATAATAAAAGGGAGGTATTCACGTGGCACAAGTACAATATTACGGTACTGGGCGTCGTAAGCACTCCGTTGCTCGCGTACGTTTAGTTCCTGGTGATGGCCGTATCGTTATCAACGGTCGCAGCATTGACGAATATTTCGGTTTAGATACTCTTAAACTTATCGTAAGACAACCACTTAACGAAACTGGAACAGAAGGTAACTACGATGTTCTTGTAAACGTACAAGGTGGAGGCTACACAGGACAAGCAGGAGCGATCCGTCACGGAATTTCTCGCGCTCTTCTACAAGCTGATCCAGAATTCCGCGGCAACCTTAAAGCTGCTGGTTTCTTAACTCGTGACGCTCGTATGAAAGAACGTAAGAAATACGGTCTTAAAGGCGCTCGTCGTGCACCACAGTTCTCAAAACGTTAATCAATACGTTTCAAAAGACTCTCAAGCATTTGCTTGGGGGTCTTTTTTTAGTGTCTAGCATTGTTACGCGTATAATGTCTCATCCTCCGACTGACACTACCAAAAGGAGTGTGATGTATATGGAGGAGCATTTATCAATTATCTGGCGTTCATTGCTTGCTTTTCTATTGTTTATGATAATTGCTCGCATGCTTGGCAAGCAAATGCTATCATTTCTCACGTTAAACCATTTTATAGCCGCAGCAACGCTTGGTTCCATTACAGGAAACCTTGCGTTTAACTTAGATGTTGGTGCGATGCATACTGTGACAGCGATGGGTGTGTTCTTCTTTACTGCTATTTTCACATTGTGGTTAACGTTAAAAAGTCGAAGAGCACGAAGGTGGATTTCAGGAGAACCGACCGTCGTCATTGAGGATGGAAAAATTTTAGAAACGAATATGAAAAAAGCGAAATTTGATATTGATAATTTAAATCAAATGTTGCGTCAAAAGGGAATCTTCAATGTGGATCATGTTCAGTATGCGATTTTAGAATCAAATGGACAGCTATCTGTTCGGAAAAAGTATGAATTTCGAATGGCTCGCCGCAAAGATTTGCCAACGTTTAAGCCAGCTACAACGGTTTTTCCTGTTGAACTCATTATTGAAAAACAAATACTGAAACAAAATTTAGCACATAACGATTTAACAGAAGAATGGTTACACAAGGAACTACGTAACCGAAAGCTTTCGCTCGAGGATATATATTATGCCGTGAAAGGAACGAAAGGGCAGCTCTATTTTGATTGTTACAATGATGGCATTCAGTCACCCATCGATAAAGAGTAAAAGAAAAACTGCCGTTAATGATAACAGGCAGTTTTTATTTACGTTTCTTTTTTCACTTTTGGCGGGTAGCGTTTTGCTTTTTTGGCAGCTTCCTTTAGAAGCATTTCAATTTGAGCATTTACACTTCTTAATTCATCATCCGCCCATTTTTCAATAGCCGCGTACAACTGAGGATCAAGTCGTAGCGGATAGGCTTTTCGTTTGGCCATACAATCACACCTTTAATGGATGCTGCCGGCATTAATAATCGGTTGGTTTCCTTTTTCCGAGACGAGTGACACTAAGAGGTTGTTCACCATGGACGCTTTCTTTTCCTCATCTAACTCGACGACATTCGTTTCATCCAATTGTTCAATGGCTGCTTTAACAAGTCCAACGGCGCCGTCTACAATTACTTTTCTAGCAGAAAGAACGGCTTGAGCCTGTTGACGCTGCAACATCGCAGCTGCAATTTCTGAAGAGTACGCTAAGTGCATAATGCGTGCTTCTGTGACGACAACGCCAGCGACTGTTAATCGATCTTGTAGATCATTTGCAAGAATTCCGGCAATTTCTTCAGAGTTTTTCCGAAGTGACAAATGAGATTCATCATCATGATTGTCATAGGAGTATTTGCTTGCAATGTGACGCAAGCCGGTTTCGCTTTGCAGCGCAACGAAGCGTTCGTAATTTTGAACATCGAAAATAGCCTTTGAAGCATCTGTGACGCGATAGACAACGACAGCTGCAATTTCAATCGGATTTCCATCATAGTCATTTACTTTTAAGCGATCAGAGTTAAAGTTAATCACTCGAAGCGATACGTTATTGCGTACAGAAAACGGAATGGTAAACCAGAAGCCTTGTTCCTTTAGCGTGCCAACATACGTACCTAAAAATGTTAGCACTTTGGCTTGATTTGGTTCGACAACCGCAATGCCGGTTAAGGTTACTATAGCGATGATACCAAATAAGCCGGTGCCAATAAAGTATAGTGGCTGCTGTCCTTGATATCCTGGCCAAAAGAATGCAAATGCAATACCTAAGCTAATGAGAACTAATAGCAAGCCAACAAAGCCATTCGTTTTCCATGCTTGTCTTTCTGTCATGTTACGATCATCCTTCCCTTTTTACATATCAAAGTGATATCACTATTATATCAACTTATCCTAAATTTGCCACTATTTTTTTCCCATCATTTATGAAGGATGAGGATGTGGAATATTGCAGAACATGTAAGTATGGTGAATTCACGATAGAGAGAAGTGATTAGCGCAAAAAAGCGCGGGAAGAGGATTAATCATGGCGATTGTGATCACAAATTTTAGGGAGAAGCAACGTTCGAAGAAAATGGATTATGAACGAAAGGTGTTGCGTGACCTTTCATTAGGGCAATTACGCAAAGAATTTCAGCAAATTTTCCGACCGTTTTTTGAGTATTCATTACTGTATCAGCAAGAAATTGAAGATGCTTGTATTGATATCGCGATTGATGCGTATTTGTTAGGAGCTGCGTACAGTCGATTTGCTTATCATGGGGAAACGCTTAACGACATCAGAAACCGTAGCTCTGTGCAAGAAAATGAACTCGTTGAAAGTTTATTTGATTATTGGCAGTTCTGGTGCTGGGGAACAGAACCGATGATGGAGTCATTACAGCAATGCTGCCAATTTTATGTTGAGCGTTGGTGGCAAGAAGGGTATCGTAATGGTGAAAAAAGGTATAAAATGCGCTTGCATTAAGGTATAATCTTGTCCCTCTCCTTATATATATGACGTATAGGTCTGTTATGTGGAGGGGCTTGATGAGAAGACGGGGAAAGCAACTTGCCTTTGTTAGTGGATTTGTTTTATTGCTATTTTTATTCAGTTATCAATTTACAGAGCAACATGTAATAAAAACATGGAACCTACCGCTGTCGGGGAAAGTCATTATTTTAGATCCTGGTCATGGAGGGATGGATGGCGGTGCCGTTGGTAAGGGTGGCGTGTTAGAAAAAGATATTACCCTTGATATATCTTTAAAGCTTAGGGATTATCTCCAAGAAGCGGGTGCGCTTGTTATTATGACCCGAGAGCGGGACAAGGATCTTGGAGATCCTAGTGTGGAAAAAGTGCGGAAGCGGAAGATGCAGGATTTACGTAAGCGTAAAGAGATTATAAATGGTTCTCACGGGGACTTATATGTGAGTGTTCATTTAAATGCTCTGCCTGCTTCACAATGGCGAGGAGCGCAAGTATTCTTTCATCCGAGCGACAAGCAAGGAGCCACGGCGTCTAAATTTATCCAAGCTGAGCTTAAACGAAATTTAGAAAACACGAATCGAGTGGCTAAATCAATTGATGGAATTTATTTATTACGAACGAGTAAGCTGCCAGGCACACTCGTTGAAGTAGGATTTTTATCAAACCCTTCAGAACGTGAATTGTTAAAGACGAAGACGTATCAAATGAAAATATCCGCCTCCATTTATCAGGGCATTTTACGTTACTATACAAATGAAAAAGTACCAAAAGATGGCGCGGGACAATGAACCGCGTCTTTTACCTGTAGATGGGAAGAACTATGCTATACTATGTATGAAATCGAATACATATGAAGGGACGTGCCATCATGACAGAAGAAAAAGTAATGGAGCTTTTAGCAAAAATACAAGATCCTTTTTTACATAAAAGCCTTGCCGAATCAGGTGCGATTCAGGAAATTAAATTAAAAGAAGGCTATGTAAGCCTAAAGATCGCGTTGCCACAAACAGGTACACCAGAACAAATGATGCTTCAACAAGAGGTTGTTGCCGCATTAAAAAGTGAAGGAGTAGAATCGGTCGGATTACGTTTTGAAGAACGTAAAGAGGCTACTTCGGCTCCAAGTGCAGCACCAGGCTTACTGTCACCAGAAAGTAAAACACAATTTATTGCTATTGCTAGTGGTAAAGGTGGCGTGGGGAAATCAACGGTTTCTGTTAACTTAGCTGTAGCGCTTGCGCGACTTGGTAAAAAAGTTGGTCTTGTTGATGCAGATATATATGGATTTAGTATCCCTGATATGATGGGAATTACGGAACGACCACAAGTGGTAGGCGAAAGCATTCACCCTGTCGATCGTTTCGGTGTAAAAGTCATATCAATGGCCTTTTTTGTAGAAGATAATGCACCAGTTATTTGGCGTGGGCCGATGCTTGGAAAAATGCTAAATAACTTCTTTAGTGAAGTAGCATGGGGAGATTTAGACTATGTGCTTCTCGATTTGCCACCAGGCACAGGAGACGTAGCGCTTGATGTTCATAAAATGCTTCCTAAGTGTAAAGAAATTATTGTGACTACGCCACATGCGACAGCAGCATTTGTAGCAGCACGTGCAGGGACAATGGCATTGAAGACAGATCATGAAATTCTTGGCGTGATTGAAAATATGGCGTATTTTGAAAGCAAAGTAACAGGTGAGAAGGAATATGTTTTTGGTAAAGGTGGCGGCGAGCGGTTGTGTGATGAGTTAAGCGTGCCGATGCTCGGTCAGCTTCCACTCGGACAACCTGACTTTGATGAAGAAGACTTTGCGCCAAGTGTCTATGCGCGCGATCATAAGCTTGGCCGTATCTATGAAGATATTGCCCAAAAGGTCATTAAACAGCTATAAACGAAAAAGAAGCCAAACAGCGTATATGTTTGGCTTCTTTTTACTTCGTTAAGATTTCTTTTCGCCTTTATCTTGTGTGCCACCTTTAGCGCCACCTTTTTTCATCGACTGATCAATTTCCTCATGAGCTGCTTTCTTTAACATTTCAGCAACTTGGGCTTTAACAAGAGGACTTTGGAAGGTTTCCATCATAATTTTCTTTACTTCTTTTCGATATTCAGGACTATTTGCTACTTCAAGAAGCTTCTTTCCGATCTCAGGGCTCTTTAAAATTTTCATGACTTCCGCTTGATAAGCTGGATCTTTCATTAAATCCTTCATGAGCTTTTCGTGTTCTTTTTTCATGCTTTTTGCATACGTTGCAGCAAATTTCGGATCTTTAAAGGATTCTTCCCAAAACTTCTCCCCTTTTTTAGAAAGAAGCTCTTTTTCAATCGTTTGTTTAATCATTTCTTGATCGAACAATAAGTGCTTTTTCATCGACTGATCGGTTAAAACGTCCGACATTGCTTTTTTACCATCATCAGTTTTTAAAATATCGATGAGCATTTTCTTTGTTGCATCATAATCCATGTTTGGTGAGGAATTCCCTTGTGCTTCCTTCTCTGCACACCCGCCTAGTGTGAAAAGAAGAAAACAGAATAAACAGGCGGCTGTAAGTATTTTTTTCACGTCTGCTCCTTCTCCTTTCTTTGTGTTTCTTACCTATAGTGTGATACGGAACAGAAGATTTAACCGTTGAAAAAATAGGAAACAGAGTGGATTTTTTTGGTATAGATTGGTACAATCGATAACGGTTACATAAGGATAGGAGGCAGACATGTGAAGTCACGAAATTGGGTCTTTTTATTTGTTAGCACATTGCTTTTAGGAATTGGCTGTGCCTTTGTGGCAGGCTTACTAACGCAATTTCCAACAAACGGAAGTGTGAAAGAGTTCTTTCTTTATTTGCTTGGGTTAGCGGGCTTCGGTGCGCTCTTTAGTGTCTTTAGTCAAATGGGCTTTTTTGCGTACTTAACAGTCCATCGTTTCGGTTTAGGGGTTTTTAAATCACATAGCCTTTGGAATGGTGTCCAAATTGTCCTTATTAGTGTTACGTTGTTTGATTTATTTTATTTGCGCTATACTGCTTTTTATAAAGAAGGACAAAGTATGCTTTCATATATTCTTGTTCCGGTAGGTATGTTCGTTCTCGGGTTAGTGGTCGCCTACGTGAAACGTGTACAAACGAATAAAGGCGCCTTTGTGCCTACCTTGTTTTTTGTGATTGTCGTTACGTCCGTAGAATGGGTTCCTGTATTAAAAACAAATGCAGGCAGTGCCCTATGGATGGGAATAGCTACCCTTGGTACGTGTAATGTATACCAAATTTTAATGTTGCACCGGTTGATACGAAAAAATCAACGCACAACTGAAAAAACAGTACCAAAACAAAAACAAGCGTAAAAGATGGAGAAAAAGTGTAGATAGAAGAGATGTGAAAAGAAATAAGAGAGCCTCCATATATAGTGGAGGCTCTCTTATGTTTAACGAACTTCTTCGCTATGCGCTTTTGTATTCGCAATCATTTCTTCAACGCTAACAAAGGAATAGCCATTGGATTTTAGTTTTCCGATGATTTCAGGTAATGCTTGTTCCGTTTGTTTAGCGGAATCAGACGCATGTAATAATAAAATATCGCCCGATTTCACCTTTTTTGTTGCATTTTTAACGATTTGATTAACACCAGGGTTGCGCCAATCCTTTGTATCAACACTCCAATGAACGATGGAATGCTTTAGTTTCTCAGACACATTTAAGACTCGTTGGTCAAAACTTCCGTTCGGTGGGCGGAGAAGGGACGTTGTTTTTCCGGACACCTTTTTAATTTTTTCTTGAGCGGTTAAGATATCTCGCCGAATTTGCTGATCCTCAAAACCAGTATAATCTTTAAATTGATAACCAAGACTTTCAAGTTCATGCCCATCTTTTACGATTCGCTCAACAATTTCAGGATGACGTTCTGCCCAAGCGGCTGATACGAAAAACGTACAGTTCTTAATGCCTTCTTTCTTTAACGTATCTAATATAGGTAGTGCGCGATGATCTCCCCAACTAATGTCAAAGGTTAAAGCAATGCGTTGTCCTGTTTCTTCTCCACGATAAATAGCGCGTGGCCCATCCTTTGTTGAGAATACGGCTAATTGCTCTTGTCCAAAAAAAGCGAGCGCGGCTGCAAAAAAGGCTGCAAAGACAATAATGATATATTGCTTAGCTTTCTTTCCATTTACAATGACAAACCTCATGCCCATCCCTCCTCATTTACTTTTTTATCATTCTCTCTAAAAAAGTGTATGTCCAAAAGGGACAAGATAGACCGACCATACATATAATCTGAAAAAAATGGAAAGACTGAACACGCGTTAAGGAATGACAGGAGGGTTAAGGTCAATGTTAGCAGTGATGCTATCTTTACACGAAGCGAAAGAAGTGGAGTATGTATTAAAACAAGAGTTAGAAAGTTTATTGTATGATCTACAAGATGAAAGTGTTAATGCGGACGTAAAAGCCATTCTTAGTGAACAATATCAATGCTTATTTAATGTTTATACGCGGTTTGCTGCTCCGAGTGATTGTATGAAGTTTTGTCGTAGAAAACGAAGTAACTAGCGGGTTAACGTGGTATAATGGGAACATTCGTCAGCTGTTAACAAAGGCGCAATATGAAAAACTTTAAAAAAGTTTCGAAATAGTGTTGACGTTAATTAGAAAGCCGTGATATAGTATTACTTGTCGCCGACGAGGTGACGCACACAACTGAAAAAACAACGAAAAAAGTTGTTGACTTTCAAGTTGTAACATGGTAAATTAATAAAGTCGCCAAAACGAGCGACACAAACAAAAATGTTCTTTGAAAACCAAACAA
>NZ_AKKV01000040.1 GCF_000269865.1 Fictibacillus macauensis ZFHKF-1 | reverse complement strand
GACAGATGCTATTTTTATTGGCGGGAGTGACGGGGTAACACTTGATAATACGCTAGATCTTATGGCTCGTGTTCGAAAATATGCCATTCCATGTGTGTTAGAAGTATCAACGCTTGAGTCCATTACACCTGGTTTTGATTCATACTTTATTCCGACCGTTTTAAATAGCACAGATGCTCGATTTATAACTGGATTGCAACATGAAGCAGTGAAAGAGTATGGCGAACTCATGAATTGGGAAGAAATCGTAACAGAAGGTTACTGTATTGCAAACCCTGAGTGTAAGGCAGCACAGCATGCGAACGCGAACGCTAACCTATCACTGGAAGATGTAGTAGCATATGCACGCTTAGCAGAAAAAATGTTGAGACTACCTGTCTTTTATTTAGAATATAGTGGCGTTTATGGCGATGTCGAAACGGTAAAAGAGGCAAGCAAAGTGCTGGAGCGTACGAAGCTTTTTTATGGTGGCGGTATTGCGAGTGAGGAGCAAGCTCGTGAAATGGCGATGTTTGCTGATACGATTGTCGTTGGTAACGTTATTTATGAAAGCATTGATCAAGCCGTTGCGACCGTTAAAGCAGTAAAGAGATGATTGCTGTAATGCTCGTGTTACAGTACAATAAAAAATAAGAACAAACGTTTGGTAGGTGGGATGAATATGAACATGCATCAATTGATTGAAAAGCTATTAACAGGATTAAATCCTGAACAAAAGGCAGCAGTTAAGCATACAGAAGGCCCACTTTTAATTATGGCGGGTGCCGGTAGTGGGAAGACACGCGTCCTTACGCATCGCATTGCCTATTTAATGATGGAAAAAGAAGTAGCGCCATGGAACATTTTGGCGATTACCTTTACGAACAAAGCTGCTCGTGAAATGAAAGATCGTGTCGCGGCAATTACTGGGCCCGTGGCAGAAGACATTTGGATTTCCACATTTCACTCAATGTGCGTGCGAATTTTACGTCGAGATATTGACCGGATTGGCATTAGCCGAAACTTTTCGATTCTTGACTCTACCGATCAGCTTTCGGTCATTAAAAGCATCCTTAAAGATCAAAATATTGATCCGAAGAAATTCGAGCCACGCGCCATTTTAGGAACCATTTCGTCGTTAAAAAATGAACTGAAAACGAGTGCGGATTTTGCAAAAGAAAAAGTAGGTCCGTTTGATAGCGTTGTTTTCGATGTGTACCAAGAATATGAAAAACGTTTGAAAAAGAATGCAGCTCTCGATTTTGATGATTTAATTATGACAACGATTCATTTATTCAAACGTGTACCAGAAGTGTTGCAATTTTATCAACGAAAATTTCAATATATTCACGTGGATGAGTACCAAGATACAAACCGTGCACAATATATGTTAGTCAAATTGCTAGCAGATCGTTTTCGTAACCTTTGTGTGGTAGGTGATTCGGATCAATCCATTTATGGCTGGCGTGGGGCGGATATTGCTAACATTCTCTCGTTTGAAAAAGACTACGATGATGCAAAAGTGATTTTGCTTGAACAAAACTATCGCTCTTCAAAAACAATTCTTGATGCGGCTAATAAAGTCATTGAAAATAACGTCAACCGCAAAGCGAAGAACCTGTGGACAGATCGAAGTGAAGGCAAGAATATTGTCTATTATCAAGGTGATACTGAGCATGACGAAGGTCATTATGTAGCCGGTAAAATCCGTGAGATGACGATGAGTGGAACACGAAGCTACGCTGATATTGCCGTCTTATATCGTACGAATGCGCAATCGCGGATTATTGAGGAAGTATTAATGAAATCAAACATTCCTTATAACATCGTTGGCGGCGTAAAGTTCTATGATCGCAAAGAGATTAAAGACATTCTTGCCTACTTACGCCTCATTTCTAATCCGAACGATGATATTAGTATGACGCGCATTATTAACGTGCCTAAGCGAGGAATTGGTGCCTCCACAGTGGATAAAATTCTTCAATATGGAGCGGACAATGATCTATCGATGTTTCAAGCGCTTCAGGAAGTTGAACAGATTGGACTTGCGGCCCGCTTCGTAAACGTATTACGAGAGTTTTCGCAGTTAATTACACAATGGAATCAGATGCAAGAATTTCTATCAGTGACGGAACTTGTGGAAGAAGTGATTGAAAAGACAGGATATCGTGACATGTTAAAAGCCGATAAGTCGCTCGAATCCCAGAGCCGCATCGAAAATATTGATGAATTCCTATCTGTTACGACAGACTTTGAAAAGAAACAAGAGGATAAGAGTCTTGTTGCTTTCTTAACGGATCTTGCGCTTGTCGCCGATATTGATCGTCTAGACGAAGGCGGAGAAGAGGAAAAGTCAAAGGAAACGGTCATTTTAATGACGCTTCACTCTGCAAAAGGCCTAGAGTTTCCCGTTGTTTTCTTAATTGGTCTTGAAGAAGGTGTTTTCCCACATAGTCGTGCCTTGTTTGAAGATAGCGAAATGGAAGAAGAACGGCGCTTAGCTTATGTAGGGATTACGCGAGCCGAAGAGGAACTATTCTTATCGAATGCACGGATGCGTACGTTATATGGCAGAACGAATATGAACCCGGTGTCGCGCTTTATTGCCGAAATTCCAGAAGAATTGATTGAAAACGAAGAAGTTACACAAATGCGCGCTACAGGCGGGTTCAGCTCAAAGGCTTCCCAAAGCGCGCCATCCTTTATGCGACCTAAGATGAAGCAAACGTCGCCAATGTATACGACAAATGGTAACGAAAAGCTAGATTGGTCGGTAGGTGCAAAAGCGAAGCATCGCAAGTGGGGAACCGGTGTTGTAGTAAGTATGCGTGGTGAAGGTGACTCCTTAGAGCTTGATATCGCGTTTCCTCAACCAGTGGGGATTAAACGTTTATTAGCAAAATTTGCTCCGATTGAAAAAGAATAAAGGAGTTGGATCGTTTGAACGAAGAACAAGCAAAGCAACGAGTAAAGGAAGTACGTGAACTCCTTGAAAAATACAGTTATGAATATTATGTACTTGATCAACCGACCGTTCCGGATGCCGAGTATGACCGGTTGTTACAAGAATTAATTGAACTAGAGAATAACCATCCAACCTTACGTGATGAGCATTCGCCAACGGTCCGTGTCGGCGGTCAAGTACTGGATTTTTTCCGAAAAGTTGAACATAAAGTGCCGATGTTAAGTCTTGGGAATGCTTTTAATGAAGAAGACTTACGTGATTTTGATCGCCGTGTGCGCAATGCTGTGGGCGATAACGTATCGTACGTTGCTGAGCTGAAAATTGACGGACTAGCTGTCTCGTTAACGTATGAAGAAGGGCGCTTTGTACTAGGTGCGACACGTGGCGATGGTACAATCGGTGAAGATATTACGAATAACTTACGAACGATACATGCGATTCCATTGAAAGTCAAAGGGGAAGCAGTTTCATTGGAAGTGCGTGGCGAAGCTTATATGCCAAAGCGCTCGTTTCAAAAGCTAAACGAAGCACGCCAGGAAGAAGGTCAAGAATTGTTTGCCAATCCTCGGAATGCAGCGGCGGGTTCTTTACGTCAGCTTGATCCGAAAATTGCTGCCAAACGAAACTTATCTATTTTCGTGTACGGAATGGGACAGCTTGCTGGTAAAACGATTGAACATCATAGCGAAGGCTTACATTTTTTAAAAGAAGCAGGCTTCAAAACGAATCCTGAATGGAAACAGTGTGATACGATAGAGGATGTTATTACCTTCGTCCATTCATGGGGAGAACGTCGACCGCATTTAGACTATGAAATCGATGGAATCGTTATTAAAGTGGATTCGTATTATCAGCAAGAAGAGTTAGGATTTACAGCGAAAAGCCCAAGATGGGCCATTGCCTACAAGTTTCCGGCAGAAGAGGTTGTAACGAAGCTATTAGGCATTGAATTAAGTGTGGGGCGAACAGGTGTGATTACGCCAACCGCACTATTAGAACCTGTAGCCGTAGCGGGAACGACTGTAAAACGAGCTTCGCTTCATAACGAAGACTTAATTCGTGAAAAAGATATTAAAATTGGTGATTATGTTGTTGTCAAAAAAGCAGGCGACATTATTCCAGAGGTAGTAAATGTCATTGTTGATCGTCGTACAGGTGAGGAAGAAGAATTTCATATGCCTGAAGCGTGTCCAGCGTGTGAAAGCAAGCTTGAACGCTTGGATGGAGAAGTAGCCTTGCGGTGCTTAAATCCAATGTGTCCGGCTCAAATTCGTGAAGGACTTATTCATTTCGTGTCGCGTAATGCGATGAACATTGATGGGCTTGGTGAGAAAGTCATTAGTCAGCTGTTTGCCGAACAACTCATTACCGATGTTGCCGATTTGTATGATTTGAAAAAAGAAGAATTAGTAAAGCTTGAGAGAATGGGTGAAAAGTCGGTTGACAACCTACTAGATGCTATAGAAAAATCGAAAGAGAATTCCTTAGAGCGTTTGTTGTTCGGATTAGGTATTCGTCATGTTGGTGCAAAAGCCGCAAAAACAATTGCACAACGGTTTGAAACGATGGATGCCGTAATGATGGCTTCAAAAGAAGAGCTCCTTGCTATTGACGAAGTTGGTGAGAAAATGGCGGATTCGGTTGCCGTTTATTTCAGTAAGCCTGAAGTAAAGGTGCTTATTGACGAGCTAAGAGACTTTGGCGTGAATCTTACGTATAAAGGGCCGAAAATCGTTAAAGCCGAGGATATTGATTCTTCATTTGCTGGGAAAATTGTTGTATTAACAGGAAAACTTTCGTTGTTTACACGCAATGAAGCGAAGGAAAGGCTAGAAGCGCTCGGTGCCAAAGTAACGGGCAGTGTGAGCAAGAATACGGATTTACTCATTGCTGGTGAGGATGCAGGGTCGAAGCTTGAGAAAGCGCAAACGCTCGGGGTTGCCGTATGGAGTGAGCAACAATTTTTCGATGAGCTAAATAAATAAAGGTTCATAACGTGTTGGAGGAGTGTTACACATGAAGAAGCGGATCAGTTTAATCCTGATCAGCTGCCTTTTGCTGTTGTCTGGCTGCTTTAATGATGACAAGCTAGAAAAACAAGAGGAAGTTGTAAAGAAGAAAGGTAAGAAAGAAGAGAAAGCGCTCATTACAGGGGAAATTAAAACAGGCGAAAAATATTATCGTAGCATTGTGCCTTTTGAGCCAGGTGGTGCGCGTGGTTTAATTAAGTATGGTGTGGATAATCGTCTTGATATTAACGAATTTGAGCTAGGGTTAATGAAGATTGCGCAAGAGAACTTTAGTACGGATAAATACTTCTATCAAGAAGGTCAATATTTATCATCGACAACCGTTAATAACTGGTTGAAACGTTCGGATGAAGCAACCGATAAAGACAATGGTACTTCCATGACACAAAAGGGGCTTAACCCGCCGCTTGGACTGAAAAAAGGTGCTTCTCATAAAGAGGTGCTCGATGCCGAAGACAAGCATCCAAAATACTTATCGTATGCATTAGAGCAAAACTATCTTGTGCAAAGTGGTAAAGATAAAGTAAAGCTTGGCGGTGTGGTCATAGGGTTGTCCTTTAACTCAACTTACTACTATAAAGCTACAGACAGCAAAGGGCTTATTTACAATGGTTCAAAGAAATTACAAGCAAGCGAAGTGAAACGGGAAGCAAAGAAAATGGGTGAAGAAGTACTTCGTCGCCTTCGTCAAAATTCAAGTTTAAAAAATATTCCTGTTACCGTTGCGCTGTATCAAGAAGCCGAAAAAGAATCGGTAACACCAGGTAATTTCTTCTCCTATGCAACAGCAGATTCAGATTCTAACGAACTAGGTGAATGGGAAACCGTCGATGATCATTACTACCTATTCCCATCCAATGATGCGACTAAAGAAAAGCGTGATGACGCTGAAAAGTTCAATAGTTTTAAATCGAAAATTCAAGACTATTTCCCGAACTATGTGGGTGTCGTAGGAAAAGCTCACTATAGTGGCGGAGACCTAGAGCGTTTAGATATTGAAATTCCGATGCAGTTTCAAGGAAAAGCGGAGGTCATTTCCTTTACGCAATATGTTACGTCCTCGGCTATGAAACAGTTACCAAGTGTTCCGGTCACGATTTCAATTCAGTCAGCCGTCGATAAACCAGAGGCATTGATTGTACGTGATAAATCAAATGAAGAACCATTTGTGCATATTTATAGATAATGAGATAAGAGTTGACCTTGTATACGCTAAGGTCACTCTTTTTTTCTTGCATAGATATGAAAGCGGTTGAAACCAACATTTGTCTTATTATTCTGACTATTAATGATTGTTTGAACTATGGGACTAGTTTGCGGTATTATAGACATGTTATACAAATGAAAACGCTTAAGTGCATAGGAGGGGACATAATGATTCGCGAATATAAACACGAACCATTTACAGATTTTTCTATAAAAGAAAACAAGAAAGCTTTTGAGGAAGCATTAGATCTTGTAAATTCACAACTGGGCAAAGAGTATCCTCTTGTGATTGGCGGAGAACAAATCGTAACGGATGAAAAAATCGTTTCTACTAACCCGGCTAATAAAGAAGAAGTTATTGGTACGGTTTCTAAAGCAAATAAAGATTTAGCAGAAAAAGCAATGCAAGAAGCAGTTGCTACGTTTGAAACGTGGAAAAAATGGGCGCCAGAAATGCGTGCTAACATTTTATACCGTGCTTCTGCCATTCTTCGTCGCCGCAAGCACGAATTCTCTGCATACCTTGTAAAAGAAGCAGGAAAGCCATGGAAAGAAGCAGATGCAGATACAGCAGAAGCAATCGATTTCCTAGAGTTCTACGCTCGTCAAATGGAAACAATTAAAAACGGTGTTCCTGTTAACAGCCGTTTCGGAGAAATTAACAAATATCAATACATTCCACTTGGTGTTGGTGTTATTATTTCACCATTTAACTTCCCACTTGCGATCATGGCAGGTACAACAGTAGCAGCTATCGTAGCTGGTAACACAGTACTGCTTAAGCCAGCAAACAACACGCCAGTTGTTGCAGCGAAATTCGTAGAAGTGATGGAAGAAGCAGGTCTTCCTAAAGGCGTTCTTAACTTCATCCCTGGTAGCGGAGCTGAAGTTGGTGACTACCTTGTTGACCACCCGAAAACACGTTTCGTATCTTTCACTGGTTCTCGTGAAGTAGGCTGCCGCATTTATGAGCGCGCTGCTAAAGTGAACCCAGGTCAAATTTGGTTAAAACGTGTCATCGCTGAAATGGGCGGAAAAGATACAATGGTTATTGATAACAACGTAGATACTGATTTTGCAGCAGCTTCGATCGTGTACTCTGCATTCGGATTCTCTGGACAAAAATGTTCTGCAGGTTCTCGTGCGGTCGTTCACCAAGACGTGTACGATGAAGTTCTTGAAAAAGCAGTTGCATTAACGAAAACGCTTAAAATGGGTAATCCAGAAGAATCTAGTAACTACATGGGACCTGTGATTGACCAAGCAGCTTATAACAAAATTATGAGCTATATCGAAATTGGTCGTTCAGAAGGTAAAGTAGTAACAGGTGGAGAAGGAGACGATTCTAAAGGCTTCTTCATTCAACCAACGATCGTTGCTGACTTGGATGAAAAAGCGCGTCTTATGCAAGAAGAAATCTTCGGACCAGTTGTAGGTTTCTCTAAAGCACGTGACTTCGATCACATGATGGAAATCGCTAACAACACAGAATACGGTCTGACAGGCGCACTTGTGTCGAACAACCGTGAACACATCGAACGTGCGAAAGAAGAATTCCACGTTGGTAACATGTACGTGAACCGTGGATGTACAGGCGCAATCGTTGGTTACCAACCATTTGGTGGCTTCAACATGTCTGGTACAGACTCTAAAGCAGGTGGACCTGACTACCTACTTCTTCACATGCAAGCAAAAACAACTTCAGAAATGCTATAAGCATAAATGAAAAGCAAGCAATTCCCGGTGGGAGTTGCTTGCTTTTTTGCGTTGGGAGATAGGGGGGTGTGGGGATTGGCGCGTGGAGGGGTGTGGGGATTGGCGCGTGGAGGGGTGTGGGGATTGGCGCGTGGAGGGGTGTGGGGATTGGCGCGTGGAGGGGTGTGGGGTTTGGTGCGCGGAGAGGTGTGGGGTTCGCGCGCAGAGAGGAGTGGGGTTCGCGCGCAGAGATGCGCTGTTCGCGCGCAGAGATGCGCTGTTCGCGCGCAGAGATGCGCTGTTCGCGCGCAAAGGTGTGCTGTTCGCGCGCAGAGGTGCGCTGTTCGCGCGCAAAGAGTGCAAATCACGAGTAAAACAAGCAAAAACAAGGGCAGAAAGAGCAAATCACGGACAAAAGAGGCAAAATCAAGCGCAAAAGAGATCAAATTAAATGAAAAAAAGCTAAAATTAGAAAAATCAAGCTCTGTTTCAGAGATCGGTTACCGCGTAGTGGGATGTGATTCACGCGCAAAGAGTGCAAATTCCACTCAAAAAAGAAATCAAACTACGCGCAAAATAGCGCTATCATCTAAAAAAATCAAAACCTACATAATTAGCATCATCAAATTCATCCCCTCACTCAATTACCTTTCAAGTCAGGTTGAGACAAAAAAGGTTGCAGACTCAGCGGTTACCATTACCTTAGTGCCCGTTCACGAATTAAAAGCATGGAAACTTCCTCTATGGGCAACGCTAAAGAAAGAGTACGAGATGAGGAGGTTTCCCCGTGAAGAAAAAAGAACGAGATGAACAAAATGAGCCTATTTTAAATGAAATGAAAACGATGCCGCATCAAATCAATGCGCCATCTTTCAAGGATACGACTCAGAAAATGCAAGCTCCTTTCGTCAATGAGTATGGTGTAACGATTGGCGATAGTTTATATGCATCAGAGGAGTCTCCATTAGAGAATTGGAGTGAGGAAACGGATCCGGCGACGATGGCTGGTGATCAGTGGGTTCATCCGACGAATGATATTGGCTGGAATACGGAAGAAAATCGTGAATTACTTCAGCAACAAACACCTCCGGAAGGTCCGACCGAGCATCCGGATCATGATACAGGGTATGGGAGCGACTAATTCGCACCCTTTTTCATACTAAATATGTCCAATCCTTACCGTCTTGTTGCTTATACAGGACGGTTTTTGTTATCATCTACTTATTATGTAAACGTAAGTTTTATTGGAGGTGGCCAAGAGTGTCGCGAATTTCGAAAGAAGAAGTAAAGCATGTTGCTAATTTAGCACGTCTTTCTGTTAGCGAAGAGGAAGTGAATCAGTTCACAGAACAGCTTGGAGCAATTATTGAATTTGCTGAGCAATTAAATGAACTAGATACAGAAAATGTAGAACCAACAACACACGTATTAGCATTGAAAAATGTATTGCGAGAAGATGTTGCCAAAGAGTCAGTAGGTAGAGAAGCTGCATTGAAGAATGCTCCACAAGAGCGAGACGGACATTTTAAAGTACCAAAGACGTTTTAATAGGAGGAAGTATGTCGTTATTAGAGAAGAAAATCTCAGAATTGCATGAGCTATTACAGAGTAAAGAAATTACAGCAACGGACTTAGTGGACGCGTCTTATACGAGAATTGGTCAAGTAGAAGACCAAGTAAAGGCGTTTTTAACCTTAAACGAAGAAGAAGCACGTAAGCAAGCGAAAGTATTGGATGAAGCAGGTGTGTTTAACCAGACGTTAGCTGGCTTACCAATCGGATTGAAAGATAACATTTCAACTAAAGGATTACGTACGACAAGTGGAAGTAAGTTGCTTGCTAATTTTGATCCCATCTATGATGCAACGGTTGTTCAATCTCTGCAAAATGAAGGAACCATTACGATCGGAAAATTAAATATGGATGAATTCGCGATGGGTTCTTCCAATGAAAATTCAGGCTTTTACGGAGCACGTAATCCGTGGAATCTACAACATGTACCAGGTGGGTCTTCAGGTGGCTCAGCCGCTTCTGTAGCAGCAGGGGAAGTGCTGTTTTCTTTAGGATCTGATACAGGTGGTTCGATTCGTCAGCCTGCCTCGTATTGCGGTGTTGTCGGCTTAAAGCCAACGTACGGCCTCGTATCACGCTATGGATTGATTGCTTTTGCGTCTTCACTTGACCAAATTGGTCCAATTACACGTACGGTTGAAGATAATGCCTTCTTATTGCAAGCCATTGCGGGTCATGATGCGATGGATTCTACGTCTGCCAATGTAGACGTGCCAGATTATCGTTCGGCGCTCACAGGGGACATTAAAGGATTGCGCATTGCGGTTCCAAAAGAGTACGTAGCTGAAGGTGTCGATCCTGAAGTGAAGCAAAAAGTGCTAGATGCGCTAAAAGTTTTGGAAGCAGAAGGTGCGGTATGGGAAGAGGTATCGCTTCCTCACTCTAAATACGCACTGGCAACGTACTACCTCCTTTCATCCTCTGAAGCATCGGCGAACCTGTCTCGTTTTGATGGGGTTCGGTACGGTGTGCGTTCAGCGGAAAGTGAAAACTTACTTGAACTCTATAAAAACACACGAAGCGAAGGCTTTGGTGATGAAGTAAAACGCCGTATTATGCTAGGAACGTTTGCGCTAAGTTCAGGCTATTATGATGCATATTATAAAAAAGCACAAAAAGTTCGTACACTTATTAAGCAAGACTTTGATAACGTATTTGCGAACTATGACGTTATTGTTGGACCAACAGCGCCAACGACAGCCTTTAAAGTGGGCGAAAAAACAAACGATCCGCTTACGATGTACGCGAATGATATTTTAACGATTCCTGTAAACCTTGCAGGTGTTCCGGCCATCTCTATTCCTTGTGGTCTATCTAATGGATTGCCAGTCGGCTTGCAAATCATCGGTAAGCATTTTGACGAGCGCACCATTTATCGCGTTGCTTCTGCATTTGAACAAGCAACGGATCATCATAAAGAGAAACCGCAATTGTAGGAGGTGGAGACATGAGTAAATTTGAAACGGTTATAGGACTTGAGGTCCATGTGGAATTAAAAACGAATTCAAAAATTTTCTGTGGTTGCTCGACTGACTTTGGAGCACCAAGCAATAGCCATACGTGTCCGATTTGTTTAGGTCATCCAGGCGTATTACCTGTTTTAAATAAGCAGGCTGTTGAATACTCCATTCGAACGGCGATGGCATTGAACTGTGAAATTAATCCTGTACAACACTTTGATCGTAAAAACTATTTCTATCCAGATAATCCGAAAGCGTACCAAATTTCGCAATTGGATCGTCCGATTGGGGAACATGGCTGGATTGAAATTGAAGTCAACGGTGAAAAGAAGAAAATCGGTATTACCCGTTTGCACCTTGAAGAGGATGCAGGGAAAACAACGCATGCGAATGACGGTACATCACTTGTTGATTTGAATCGCCAAGGAACACCTTTAATGGAAATCGTATCTGAGCCTGATCTCAGAACACCAGAAGAAGCCTACGCTTATTTAGAAAAATTAAAAGCCATTATTCAATATACGGGTGTCTCCGACTGTAAAATGGAAGAAGGTTCATTGCGCTGTGATGCGAACATTTCCTTGCGTCCTGTCGGACAAGAAGCGTTCGGAACGAAAACAGAGCTTAAGAACTTAAACTCCTTCGCCTTCGTTCAAAAAGGATTGGAATTTGAAGAGCAACGTCAAGCGGAAGTACTGACTGCCGGTGGCGAAATTCTTCAAGAAACGCGTCGTTTTGATGAAGCGACAAAACAAACCATTTTAATGCGCGTAAAAGAAGGTTCAGATGATTATCGCTACTTCCCAGAGCCAGATCTTGTTGAACTGCACGTGTCAGAAGAGTGGATGGAGCGCATCCGTCAAGACATTCCGGAGCTTCCAGATGCACGTAAAGCACGCTACGTATCAGAATTTGGCTTGCCAGCGTATGATGCAGGTGTCTTAACGGCCTCTATTAAAATGGCTGATTTCTTTGAAGCCGGTGTACGAGAAGAAGCGGATCCGAAGCTACTTTCAAACTGGGTCATGGGAGAAGTAAGTGCCTTTCTTAACAGCAACAACAAAGAACTGGATGAAACACCATTAACACCAGCGAGCCTTGCTAACATGATTAAACTCATTGAAGATGGCACCATTTCTTCAAAGATTGCCAAGCAAGTATTCAAAGAACTGATTGAAAAAGGCGGCGATCCAGAAACGATTGTCCAAGAAAAAGGACTTGTCCAAATTTCTGACGAAGGTGCCATTCGTTCCTTTGTTACAGCCGTCATTGATCGCAACCCTCAATCTGTTGAAGACTTTAAGAGCGGAAAAGGAAAAGCAGTTGGCTTCCTTGTCGGCCAAGTCATGAAAGAATCAAAAGGAAAAGCAAATCCACAGCTTGTAAATAAGCTATTAGGTGAGGAATTGCAAAAACGATAAAGCTTTAAGCCGTAGCATCCGATGATGGATGCTACGGCTTCTTTTTTATGGTTAGAAATTCCTTTTTTAAGGGAAATGTCTTGGTATAGATGTTTCCAAGTTAGTAGCTAGTTATAGCATGTTAATATCTGTTTAATACTTTGTAGGTCCTTCGAGCCATTTTATGAAATAGGTATTGTAATATTCGTGTCATAGTAGTAATATTCAAGTAACAAGTTTGTAACATTAATGTAATAATAACTACTAAAATATGGCGAGGGGTCTTATACAATGAAAACACTAAATAAAGCTGCATTACTACTCTTATCTGCAGGCCTTGCTGGATCCATGATGAATGTTGGGACAGTAGCTGCTGCAAGCAAACACACTACTCACCACGTAAAATCAATAATAAAAGAAAAGAAACATACCTATAAAACATTGAAATATGGACAAAAAGGAACAGAGGTAACGTTCTTACAAAAACGTCTTCACGAACGCGGGTATTCTGTCGCCGTGAGTGGCACATTCGATAAAAAGACAGAAAAGAGCGTCATGAACTTTCAAAAGAAATTTTATTTAAATGAAACAGGGGAAGTAGACCGCGCAACCCGGACGGCGGTTTATGCCGATCAAACGAAACCAACGCTACATACATTAAACATGAAATTCGTCGGCTGGGCAGATAATCATTCTTTTGAAGCCATAAGCGTTGACACAAAAGAACCGATCGTATTCCAAGCTTACATGGGCGATTGGGACAAACAACTAAAAGACGGCAAAGCCTATCAATTATCCTTTGTGAAACACCAAAATGGACTGTATATTTTAAAAGAAGTACGTGGATTGAAGAAGTAAGTCAGACGAACGGAAGATGAGAACATCACTCATCTTCCATTTTATGTTTTATCCCCTTTTCTTCCACCTTCTCTTCGTCTACAATGGGAGAGAAAGGGTGTGCTTGTTTGAAGGATCAAACGCGAAAGGGAAAGGTATTCTATTACTCAGGTATTCTTGTTTTTTTGATCGGGTGTTTAGTGAATCAACAAAAAGAAAATTCCTCTGAGTCGTTCACTTCGCTGTCTACTTCGCTCGTTTTACTTGGTATTTTCCTGCTATTATTCTCTTATTTTTTTAAAAAAGAATCCTCGAAAACAGAGCGTTAGAGACCATTGCACAATTCTCCCGCTTCTTCGTGAGCATCTGACAGTTTTCTGCGAAACTTTACGAACGATTTCTATCCTACATAGGTTTAAAAGGATGATATGATGAAGTCGATTCAATCGCGGAGGTGGATGTTTTGAAGAGAGCGGGAGTTTTTGTTGCTGCTGGATTGTTACTACTATTAACCGCGTGCCGCGGCACAGAAGTTGCGGATGGCGATATGAAATTGGATGTTTCATATAAAAAAGGGCAGTATCCTCGTTCGTACAAGCCTATTTCTATGGATGAAGCGCAAGACGTTTTACCCTTTAAACCGCATTTTCCTGAAGCAATTCCTTATGCTTTTAAGACGCCTAATGTGGTAATAACCGATTGGGGACAAAAGAAAAAAGTGCAAGTAAGTGCTGATTATGAACGAAAAACCGCTCAAGATGAGAAAGGTTATATTACGTATCAAGCCTTTAATCATAAAAATCTTGTTTCAGATATGATTTCAGAAAAAAAATATAACGAAACGCTAGAGCTTGCTAATGGTGCGACTGCTTATTATGCCTACTATGGAACGTATGCAGAGCTCTTTTGGAAAATTGATGAGGAAGAATACGATCTGCGCCATATGTTTGCAACAAATTATAATGAAAAACAATTAAAAAGCGAGCTTGTAAAAACAGCAAACTCAATTGATTAGTCAGTGGGCGTACGCCCACGAATTGCATAAGTAGGTCCATCAGATAATTTCTGTTGGGCTTTTTCTTGTTTCTGCTGAATGTGTTGCTGTTTTTCGGCCCCATTCCGCGCAGCTGCGGCCTCCACTTCTGCAGCTGTTAACGAAGAACCATAATTCGCTCCAATATTCAGCTTGCCGGTTAAATCTTTAATGCCTAGATTGGCGAAATTATTGCTCAGTTCGTACTTATCGATATGAAGCTGATCGATGTGAACTTTTTCAATGATGACAGAGGCTTCTTTTTGTTCATTTTGTAGGGAGGAGAGCTCTAGTTGTAATTCTGTAAGTTTCGTATGAATAGCGTTCATTTTTTTATCATGATGGAGGACGGCATTGAGTATGGATTTAAACAAGGGCATAACCGCACCTCGCTTTCCTATTTTTCTAGCTTGTACAGTCTATGAACAGAGTGAGAAAACAATGCCTCGTAAACGAAAAGGGGAGAATGACATGACGTTTAAGCAATCAGCACTGAATCTCGGATTTCTTGATATTAATTCCATCGGACGAAGCTGTACATTATCGTACGGCCAGACAATGCGCAGTCGGGTTTTTAATGTCACTCGTAAAAACCAAGCATTTGGGATGATCGATGGTGATGGTGCTCATCATACGGCGGAGCGTTTTACAATGAATGACAATGACATCATTGATATGCCACGAGAGCGCAATACGTATTATTAATCAATGCGTACTGCCTTTTCGTTAGTAGCCGTGCGAAGGATGCGAACTTCGAGTAAACCGTTGTAAAAGCGCGCCGATGTTCTTGCTTCTTGAATAATTTCAGGCAGAGGGATCGTTCGTTCGAATGGTCCTGTTTGTCGTTCTTTATGTACAGGAGTTGTTTCTTGATATGGTGAATCTAAACGCCCTCGAATGGTTAACTGATTAGACACGATTAATAAGGATACATCTTCTTTACGGACCCCGGGTAAATCAAAGAGAATGATCCATTCACGGTTATTATTGTGAATGTCCACTTTTGGAAAGGCTTGCTCTTGTTGTGATGCCACACCTGCTGATGATTGCCGAAATTGATTGGATGATTCACGTGTTTGATTCATTTGTCCAGGAAACGAGTTCCCTGTTGCTCCGTTCGTTGCTCCATCAAATATACTGTTCCAAAAGTCGTTTCCTTGAACTTTTTGTGCAAGCTCAAGCCATTGTTTTAATTTATCCGCATCCATCACAGCACCTCCAAGAGTCAGCCTAAACACATAATTAGTGAAAAGAATCATATAGTTTTAAAAGAAAGGGAGGGAGAACAAGTGAATTCACCTTCTATTGTTATAAATATTTTTCTTTTTAAAATTAATTCCTTTGAAAATGCGTCAGCGGTTAATATTGGGGAAAATTATTTGTCCGAATGGCACAATTCTGATAAAAAAAATCAAGGCTTCGGGCAGCACTCAGGAGATGATTCGCGCTTCTTTGGAAATGAATATGTAGTTGACGATCGTGATGCCGTTGACTCACCATTAACACAGTCTTCCTATGGAAGGTTACCATCGCTTATTGACGGCGTCTAAAAGAGGAGTGAGGCTATGTTATTTGCACCAATGGTTATTAACATGCTTGGCTTTAAAGTGAACATTATGGACCGATCTGCCACGCTGAGCTTTGGACCGATTCAACAGCTTGATTTATTTAGTTCCAATAAGATCAACCAAGGTTTTGGGGAAGAAAACGGTGATTTAGCCGTTGTGAACTTGCCAATTGTTTGGTTAGGAGATCAAGACGTCATCGATTCACCATCCGTCAAAAATAGTGTGCTATAAGGGATAACGAAACAGCCGTTTTATTCAACGGCTGTTTTTCTAAGTCTATTAAATAGGACTGTGAATTTCTCGGGCTGGTGTTAAATACGTTAGAGATACAATCTTTGAGAGCAGGGAAAGGCGAGGAGATGTCGTACTGATTCGTATTATTTTTTGTATACAGCCTCGAGACTCATTGACCACGTTATGTTTTGATTCAATGGTCGTGTATAAAGAAGCCGCTGTCGCTGCCATCAACGAAAGAAAGAGCCCCATGTTTCTTGGGCTCCCTCACTTTAAAAATGAATTTTTCCATAACCGATCAGTACGATGACAACAATTAAAATAATAACGAGTAAAAACATCGCCGGCATACCTTGGCCTTTACGTTTACGTGCAATCATCATTTCCATAATTCCAATAAGTACGATTGCTAGCACTGCTTTTAAAATATAGATGCCTGGAAATTGAAGCTGATACAATAAGTAACCACCTGTTACGATCATAACGAGATAAAACAAGCGTTGTAGCATGAGCGTAACGTTTTGGCGTGTGAAATAAGAGATGACAAACAATAGTGCGAGTACAACCCATGAACCTTCATGGGTATGCAAAAAGGCATTAAACAATCCCAATCCCTCCAATCTTTTTCAAAAATGTACATATATTCATAGTAGCGATAACGCTACGTAAACACAAGAGCTTATAGCATTTTATACATCATGACATCATCCACATAGTGACCGTTGATGTAAAATTCTTGCGGAAGCACGCCTTGGGTGAGAAAACCATATTTCTTATAAAAGGAGAGCGCTCGTGCATTCGTTGCCATTACGCGTAGCGAGAGCTTCTTTTTACCGAGCCTGCGCATCCACACTTCCCCTTCCATCATGAGTGCTTGCGCAATGCCTGCACCGTGATAGTCCGGATGAACGGCAATGGCGAGCTCTGCTACATGCGCATTTGCGGGTAGCGGTATAGGGGAGCGATAGCTAAAATAACCGGCGATCACATCATCGCACAGGGCGAGCAGTTCGCTACCAGGTGGCGATTTTTCCAAATAGTTCTCTGTAGATTCATAGTTGTTTAGAATCGGTGCATTGTCGTTGTTCCATACGAGGCGATTGAGCGCGATTAGAGCGGCGGCATCGTGTCGTTCTGAGAGGCGAAACGTTACTTTCATGTTCGGTCAAATCTCCTTTTCTTATACGTTCTTTTTCATTTTGCGTTGTACATACCAGTTTACGAGTGTGTTTACAAACCCTGTTTTGTGACTGCTTTGACCATCACCGCTAAGCGCATCACTGTTCGTAAGGTCGATTTCTTCGGCGTCTAATTGATAGGAAGCTGCGAATAAGCTAGCCACCTGCTTTTTTACAAGGCCACGTAATGGGATATGAGAAATCATACCATAGGTAGCAGCTTGTCCTGTCGTTCCTCGTGACGGGTCAGCCCGCACGATAGCGACGGCTTCGCGAAGATCTTGTACGTATTGATCAATGACGGCATCGTGTGAGGCGGTCACCATTGCGTGGAGCGCATCGGGACGCTGTAGACGATCGACGAGCCAGCCTTTCTCTTCCATTACGTCACCAACAGCAAAGATATTAAGAGTAGGAGAAGTAGAACGAAAGGATAGGAGACTTGCTTTTGGATCGCCAATTAGCTCTAATCCTTCGATACCGGCAATGCCTGTCTTTAACCCCTTCACCGCATGTAGCGTTCGCTCGGCAAGCTTCATGTAGCCATCGCGCCCATTCGCTTGAATACTTGCCCACGCAGCGGCATACGCTCCGCCTGGTCGCGTGCCCAGTAGTGCAGGGGAGGCAAACACACCACCTGGCCAATCTTGCTGCACGAAAATTTGGTGCTTAAAATAGTCCATGGAGCGATATAAAATACACGAAGCCCCTTTAGCAGCAAAGCCGTATTTATGAATATCCGCTGACATCGACGTGACGCCTGGTACGCGGAAGTCCCATAGTGGTAAATCAACGCCGTGCGCTTCAAGAAACGGTAAAATATAACCGCCAACACACGCATCCACATGAAATGGAAGGTGATGCTTTTGCGCGAGCGCTCCTAACTGTTCAATTGGATCAATTAAGCCATGCGGATATTCTGGCGCCCCACCAACGATTAATACGGTGTTGCGGGTGATCAGCTTTTCTACAGCGGCAACATCGACTGTATAATCAGCGGAAAGGGCAGCGCGTTTAATTTTCACGCCAAAATATTCTCCCCCTTTATCCCAAGCGACGTGTGCTGTGACCGGTAAAATCATCTCAGGCTTCTTAATGCCTTTTGCTCGTCCCCAATCGCGGTACGTTTTCACCGCAAGAAGGCAACTTTCCGTTCCGCCTGACGTCATGACCCCACAGTTTTTTTCATTGCCATGTAGCAGCTCGGCTGTATAAGTGAGAACGTCTTTTTCCAAGCGTTTTAAGCTTTTAAAGGCAGTGGGGTTTAAGCCATTTGCGGAAAAATACTGTCCGTATGCATCACCAAGAAAATCTGTATACTCTTGATCTAAATAATAGACGAGACTCCACGTTTTTCCTTCTTTATAGTGAGGATCATCACTTGCAAAGGTCGCGAGTTCTTGCAGGATTTCCTCATAAGGTCGACCTTTTTCCGGTAAAATGCTGCGCATACTGTGTTCCTCCTTATGTGTTTAAAAAATTGTTTGATATAAAAGAGCGAGAGCAATGCCTAAGTAATTGCCAATCGCATAGCCAATAATGCCCGTCACAAGACCTGTAATTAAGACGGCCTTATTTTTCAGACCACTAACAACACCAGGAACAAATGGCGGTGAACAAATCGCTGATACCGACGTAATAATCATCGTATCGCTATCGATATGAAAGAGCTTACATAAGAGCGCATGAATGAGCATACTGCCGAATATGGACACGACGACGTACGATAAAATGACGCCATTCAGCTGCTCTAATACGCGTAAATCGGTCATCGTTGCCACGGTAAAGCAAAATAAATAAATTATATACATCCCGAGATGAAACGTATATTTTACTTGGCGAAGCGGCGTAATAAAAGAACCAATAATACCGAATGACGTAATGAGTAAAATCGTGACCTCGGTAACATGATCTTCTGGAATGAACCGTGTCACTCCCCACGAGATGGCAAGAATGAAACCCGCAATAAACAATACAGCTAACAGCTTGAATGCATGTTTGCCGTGCAATAATTTTTTGTACGTTGCCACTGATTCATCGCTAATATCGCTAGCGTTTTCACTATAAGCAGCTTGCGAATCGGCACTAAAAGGGCGAAGGCGAAACATTTTTTGAAAAAAGAAGCGTGCAACCGTCGACATAAACAAAATATAGAGCAGGGAGAACACCGTATCATACGTATTAAATAAAATATACGTATTGTTATCGACGTGTAGCGCGGCCTTCATCGCCGCAAGATTCGGGGTACCGCCAGTATAGACGGCGGCTGCCATTCCCGAAAGCTTCCAACTATCGGCATAGTGAGTATGCGTTGCAAGCTGCAGAATGAAGGTCGTCACCGCAATCGCTATGACGGCAAGCAACATGCTAAAAAGGCCAGTATCCGCACGCTTCAGCCACTTTTTCACGTCGAGTGAAAAAAGCAACATCGGTAAAGCGAGCGCGACACTGACGTCTTGAATGGTTGCTTGTATGTCTCCAAAGCCTGATGGTAAAAGGCCGCTATTACCGACAGCCACACCGACTAAATAACAAATAATTGCGATGCCTAGGCGCTGTAATACGGGAAAAGTTGAGCAAAGATAAATAATGAGTGCGGGAAATAAAAGAAATGCAATGAATGTGAGTAGAGAGGAAATCATGAGAGAACGCTCCTGCCGTAAAGTAGTAGATGTCTTTAACTAATACGCTACAATAGGGCGTGATTCCTTTAAGAAGTATTTGGTATACTAGAGCAATAGAAATGGAGTGAGCACTATGAATATATTGTGGGATTTTGATGGGACGTTAATGAATACGTATCCGGCATATACAGACATTATGGCTCGGGTGCTCGGAAAAGAAGCGCAGCGTGACGACATTCAAAAGCAGTTGAAGGTCTCTTTTCCACATGCGATGACGTATTTTCAAGTAACAGCCGAACAAGAACGAGAAATCCGCTCGCTTTGTGATCAGATTTCACCTGCTGATGTTAGACCGTTTGCTGGCGTAGAGAAAGTCCTTGCTTTTGCCGATCAGAACGTCATTATGACACATAAAAATCGCCAAGCGGTGCTTGATATTTTACGCTATCATCACTTAGAGCATTATTTTGCCGACATGGTGACCGGTGATGACGGCTATCCACGCAAACCGCATAGCGCATCGTATGCGTATTTACACAACAAACATCACATCGACCTTGCGATTGGTGATCGTGAGCTTGATTTGTTGCCAGCGAACAATCTTGGCATTGCGACGTGTAGCTTTCAGCGAAATTGTTCCATAGCTACGTATGAGATTTCCGATTATGAGGATTTTTTTCAATTGGAGATCGTTAAAAAAGGAGAAGCTCTTTAAGTGGAACAGGTCCTCTTTTGGAGGAGAAAATTGCATTTAGCAACACAAAAAAACATACAAATAGCAAGCAAATTCGCATAGTAAATAGCAAAGCAAAAGACCACAAAATTGTGGTCTTTTAATTTATTGTGGTGATAAAAACTCAACTATAACGTCCTTGAATTTATCAGCTTCTTCGTAATGGGGAGTGTGCCCGCTATATTCAAATACATAGGTCTCACCATTGATAGCATCCTTCTTAAAAACTTCAATGTGTTTTTCACAAGTAGCAGCATCATATTTTCCAATCGCTAACAACATAGGGTTAGTTACCTCTTTAATTTTAGGAAGTAATGAGTCGAAAATTTTCCCTTCTTCCCTAAGAAGATTAAAGTGTATTTCCGACCTATCATAGAATTCTTCCCATTCTTCTTCGGAGTGAAAAGAGTAGTAATCAGTAGGATTGCTGTGATTGTGTCTATAAATCTCCATTCTATTTTCTCCTAGTTCATCACTTAACTCCATATACTTTTCTGTTAATTCACGAATTGGCAAATTACTTTCCGCAAGGGTTAAGCCTTTATCGTGCAATTCAGGTTTACCGTGTTTTTTTAATAACTTTGCAGTTTTTCTAATTAGACTTCTAGAAGTTAGTTCGAAATCAAAAGTCGGACCTTCAAAAATGACTTTGTCAATAGAGTTAGGATATTTTGAAACGTATAAAAGTGAAAGAAATCCACCAAAAGAATGCCCAATAACTGACCATTTTTCAATATTAAAGTGATTTCTTAATGCTTCGCAATCTTCGATTAAATCATTTAATCCAAATTCTTCGTTATCACGGATAATTTCTGAACGACATACACCTCTTTGATCAATAGCAATCAATCTGATATGTTCTCCTAATTTTTTTGATTGATGGTACGAAAAATCGTGACAGCTTTCCCCTGGACCACCGTGAAGATAAAGAACAGGAGGTTTATCATTCTGACCATAACATTCTACATAGAGTTTTTTACCTCTAATCTCGATTAATTCTCCACTCATATTGTTATTCCCCTTATTCTTTTATTTCTAATTATTAACAATTATATAATATATTCCTTATAAATGTAAGAAAGAAGGGGTTTTCCTGGACCTTAAATAAATGATGTCCTCTAATTCATACGTCTTATTTGTTAATCCAATTCTTTGAGCTGTAGCTGGTGTCAGCTCTTTCTCACCTGCCTTCACGGTCATATAGAAGTTGTAAGATGGTTAGAGCGTACTGGGCGTATTTTGGATTGAAATTGGCATAGATATAACTTTTACCTTCGCCTCTTGCTGTTACAAGGGGACGTTCTAAGATGTTTAGCCTTCGTCTGATTACTTGGATAAACGCATCAGATGATTGATCGTTCACTTGAATTAACAGCTTCGCTAATTCCTTCTCCGAAAGTCCACTCACGTCCGTTTTGCAATCAACGGTATAGTATCCTTTATCGATGGCAGCGATGGGATGTTCTAATGGATTGTCTGCATCTTTGATATATTACAGGTTTTGTAATCGTTTGATAGAAAGCGTGTGTTTTTAATTGTTCCTCCAGATATCGTGTTGCTATTCGGAAGTAAGATCTTGTTTGAAGGTCTTGACTTCAGCCCACCATTTGAGGTTGATTCTCGCATCTTTATACTCCTCATAAGTCTGTTGTTTCAATTTCGTTTTGTCGGTCTTACATAAAAATGATGTGCGTCATACATTTTAAATTCGTTAGAGAATGTACAATATAGAGCGGACATTATAGAGGCATCCTCATCAGTGATAAACCGCCATTCCTTCGCTTGAATCATCTCTTTGATCAACCAGTAATGGGCGATATGGACATAGTGACAGAAAGCGAACGACTTGTTTTTAAACGGATGAATCGCGATGATTTTGCTGAAGTAGCAAACATACTTCAGGACCCAGAAGTCATGTACGCATGGGAACAAGATTTCATGGATGAAGATGTGTATGCGTGGATTGAGCGGCGCAATGCCCGCTATCATACGTTTGGTTACGATTATTTTCTTGCTTGTGATCGATTTTCTGGTGAAGTCATCGGTCAAATCGGACTTTTAGATGAATGTATAGATGAGCAGCATGTGGCAGGAATTGGCTATATTCTAAAAAAGAGTATTGGCACCAAGGATACGCCGTAGAGGGAGCGAGCGCCATGCTTGACTATGCCTTTAACACGCTTGGATTGAACAAGGTGGTTGCTACGATTCGCCCTGAAAATAAAGCGTCATGTAAGGTAGCTGAGCGATTGGGAATGACGATTGAAAGCGAGTTTGTAAAGGTGCACGATGATAAAGTCATGCCGCATTTCGTTTATAGCATTCAGCGGGCGAATTTTAATGAGAATGGAAGGGCAAGGTGAGGCAGGGAGAGCTCACCTTGTTTTTTAAAAAGGGAACTTTTTACCCTGCTAACTAAACGACTTTTCGCCAGTTAAATCATACTTGCTGAGGTTAGGAGTCCTGGCTTATGCATACAACTTAATCAAGGATGAACAACGGTATCATCTATGAGATTGATGATATGGCAGCGTTCGTAAATTTCAACACAGTAGAAAAGATAGATACTTGTCATAAGATAGTGTAAACTGTGAAGACAAGCAACGTTTGTATTCTTTTTTTGCCCTCTTCTTCGTATATATTCGATAGGGTGTGGAGCATAGAGTTGCTTACTATTGTGAAAGCTAGACACACCAACTCTACTTTTAAGGTGGTGTGTAATCGTGAAAAGGAGGAATAAAAAGATGATGAAGACTTCTCCTATCGTACAAACGAGACATATAGCTAGACGATTAAAACGTGAAGCATTTATGCAGCGGAAAAATAAAGAGTATTCAGGGTCAATTGACATTGCTGAGTTATTAAAAGGCAAGGACCTACCCTATATTAATTCTAAAGGAACCGTTGTCATTGATTACTCGAACGAAAATCATAAACAGATCGCTAAGGAGTGGTTGGAAGATTGATCCAAATTGGCGAACTGTATAGTGTATACTTTCCATATCCTCCTGGTGAGGTTGATGAACAAGGGCGGGTCGGTAAGAAACGACCTGCCCTTGTTATTGCCGTGGATGCTGAAAAAGTAATTGCGGTAGCAGTAAAAATTACGAGCAAAGAACGTAACCGATCCTATTCTGATCGTGTAAAAATTGAAGATTGGAGACAAACAGGTCTACGAAGAGAGTCGTGGGCGGTTGTTAGTTCTCTGCTGCCATTGGAGCTCGATCCAGACTTGAATACAGAACTACACAAGATTGGAAACCTAACAAATCGTGATTTTCAAAGAGTTTATAGAGTATTTACTCAATGGCACCGTCTGTGAAAAGCAGTATAATAGTACTGTATTTCTAATTCAGTAATCCGTTTTTATCAAAGCTGTTGACGATATCAAACAACTAATTATAACAAGTAGGCACATTTGGACATGCTTTAGCATGTCCTTTTTGATGCGTTTGGCAAGGATGCAATCTAAAATTTTAGGACTAACGCGTAACGTTACGTTTCTTCTAAATTAAAATCACCGATTCACCGATTGGGTGATACGGTGGTGTGGGCTCGTAAGCAAAATACTTACCCCGCCAACCAAATAAGAACAATAAGAATAACTTGCATCACTGTTCGTGGAAGGAGCTTTGGTGATTCTTTCCCAGCAAACGGCAAGCGTTTTTGCGCCGCACGAATATTGGCGGGAAACATAAGAATAAGTAGAGCGATCAGATAGATAGAGGCTAGTTTTGAAGTGGCTGGTATTAGCAAAGCAACGGCCCCGATGATCTCTAGTATACCAGTTAGTGTGACTAGAAAAGCAGGATTCGGTAGCATGCGAGGGACCATGCGGATCATATCTTGTCTCACCTTACCCCAATGGCCAGCTGCTCCTACAAGCATAATAAGAGCGATGACGACTTGCAGTGGTGTGTGCCAATTGTTGAAATGATCGACACCAAGCCAGCCGATGCTACGTGCTATTAAAAATGTACCGATGAGAGTTACTAGTATTTTCATTTTTTTCTCCTCCGTTCTCTTGTTCACCATCCCCGCTCGTAGCAGACTGTAAACACGTTACTAGTATAAGGAGAAGGCACTTCTTTGACAATAGTTCGTGCACCTGTCATACTATTACCTAACGAACGTTAGTTAGGGGGTCGGAGATGGGCGCACAACAAATTAAAGAAGCGGCGTTACATTATTTTGCAAAAGAAGGCTATGACGGGGCCTCATTAGCGGCGATTGCAAAGGAAGCGGGGATGAAAGCTCCCTCTATTTATGCACATTTTAAAAGCAAAGATGAACTTTTTTTAGCCGTCATGGAAGAGGTTGCTTCCCAAGAGCAAGAAAAGGTGCGCGCTTATTTTGTTGCAAGTGGCGCGATGAGGTTACAAGAGAAGTTGTATGACTTTTTCTTACAACAAATTAAACAGTATGAAGAAAATGAAGCGATGCGTTTTTGGTTGCGCATATCTTTTTTTCCGCCAAGTCATTTGCAGGCGCCTATTCTCGAACGCTTGTATCGTAATTTAGATGAGATGGAAGCGGTGATACAAGAAGAATTCAATCGTAGTAAGCTTGATGGAATTGATGAGCAGAAAGCCGCGAAAGCATACATTGCGGTGCTAGATTCGATTCTCGTCGAGCTGTTATATGGAGGTAAAAAACGCGTGCAAGAGCGTTTAGAGGCATCGTGGTATATGTTTGCACGCGGTGTGTTTTTATAAAAAGGTGAGGTTTGATGACAAAATATTGGATTTATACGTTAATAGCCGGATTATTAGAAATTGTTTGGGTGAGTGGATTTAAGTATGCCCATGACTTTTGGACGTGGGCAGGCACGGCGCTTACGTTACTTCTCAGCTTTTTCTTAATCATGGAATGTTTAAAAAAATTACCAGTCGGCACACTTTACGCCGTGTTTACAGGCATAGGGACAGCAGGAACGGTTGTGACGGAAATGGTGTTCTTCCATGAACCTGTACGGATTGGTAAACTGATCCTCATTGCAATTTTACTTGCAGGCGTTCTCGGTCTTAAAGCATTAAGCGGAGAAAAGCAAGGAGGCGAGGCGTAATGGGTTGGTTGTTCGTATTATTAGCAGGTTCCTGTGAAGTCATCGGTGTGATCGGCTTAAATAAAGTGAGTCAAAAGAAAAATATTAAAAACTTTCTACTAATGGAAGCAGGGTTTCTCTCTAGCTTCGCGCTTCTATCATTAGCGATGCAAACATTATCAATGGGAACAGCCTATGCCGTATGGACGGGAATTGGGACGGTTGGTAGCATTGTAATGGGCATGTTGTTTTTCGGAGAATCGCGCGACCGTAAGCGCCTCTTTTTTATTTCACTCGTCGTGTTTGCAACGATTGGGTTGAAGGTGATTTCATAGTTAAAATCCGCCACTCACACACGTGATGAGGGGCGGATTTTTTTAGTTCCACGTTACCATTATAGGTAGTGAGGCGAGATTTTGGCCGTCGGGTGCGATATGCTCTTGAACGTTGTATGCAGGCAGTGGCTGTATGTGGGTGACATGGCGCAGAAAGGTCTCTAAGGCAAGGGTAGCTTCGAGTCTGGCTAATGGAGCACCGAGACAAAAATGCGGTCCTTTGCCGAATGTTAAGTGCTTATTGCTATTACTACGCGTTAAATCAAAAACATGCGGAGACGGAAAAACCAAGGGATCATGATTGGCAGCGGAGATCCATAACAAAATAATATCTCCTTTTTTCATCGGAGTTCCAAAAATGGTTGTATCTTCTGTTACTTCGCGATCGAGCGTGATTGGAAAGCGAAATCGCAGTGTTTCTTCAATGGCTTGGCTGCACAAGGATGGTTTGCAGCGCAACGTTTCATACGAACTGGGCGCATCATAAAGCAAGCAATAAAAGAGATTAGTAATAAGATTAGTTGTCGTTTCATTGCCTGCTGCAAGCAAACTAATGCTAAATTGGGCGATTTCTTCATCCGTAAGCGTGTCGCCTTCATAGGCTACCGTCGTTAAGTCTGAAATGATATCTTGCGTCGGCTGCTGGCGTTTTGCTTTGATGAGCGGTAGAAGGTATTGTTCAAATTGCGCCATGACGGCAAGTTTTTCCTTCTGTTGTTGTTCTTTCTGATAGGAGACATTCGGTAAAAAGAGCGCATCGGACCATTTTTTTATGGTTTGTGTATCTTCTCTTGGCGCACCAAGTAAGTCACTAATAATCGTGATAGGCAGTGGAATCGCAAAGTCTTGCACCAGATCGATTTCAGCTTTCGTATGCATCGCTGAAATTAATTGGTCAACGATGCGTTGAATGCGAGGTCGCCAGTCTGAGAGGCTATGTGGAGAGAAGGCACGCGAGACGAGATGGCGTACGTCGCGATGAAGGGGCGGATCGACCGTGTTCATGCTCACGCGACTGTCTTTTTTAATAACAGGAATGACACTACGCTTTCGTCGATTAGAGAACAGCGTATATTCTTTTAGCGCATATTGCACATCTTCATAGCGAAAAATGCTCCATACGTCTTGCTGCTCATCATAATAGACGCGCTGCTTGTTCAACATAGATTCATACCAATCGTAAGGATTCCAACGCTTCTCTGGTGTGTTTAGTTTTGAGACATCATGTAAAGAAATCGTATCTCGTACAGCAACCATAACCTAAGCACCTCACCTTATTTGTGATACTAGAAGCGTACGCTAAGTTGGGCAGAAGCACATCGAGATTTTTTCCTAAAAAATAGAAATAGATTTTAGCAGGTTTGGACTATTGCTATTTTGCCACTGTAACTACGGGAACACGAAAAGAAAGATTACACTTTGCTTTTTTTTTCAGGAATCTCTATAATATAAATTGGTAATAACAGTCCTATGGGGCTGTTTTTTTCTGAACACTACAGCAATCCATTAGAACAGTGAATCAGGTGAAAACAATGATGAAACGTGCTCGATTAATATACAATCCAACTTCAGGTAGGGAAGCGATTAAAAAGAAGCTTCCGTACATTCTTGAACGATTAGAAATGGCGGGTTATGAAACTTCAACGCATGCGACGACGCCGGCAGAGGGCTGTGCCACGCAAGCAGCTCGTCAAGCGGCCGAACGCAACTTCGATTTAATTATCGCAGCTGGCGGAGACGGAACGATCTATGAAGTAATTAACGGTCTTGCTGAATTAGAAGATCGCCCGATGCTCGGTATTATTCCAGCAGGTACGACGAATGACTTTGCGCGCGCTGTTGGTGTGCCACGTACGATTGAAGGGGCGTGCGATGTCCTTTGTGAAGGCACGGACATGCCTGTTGATATCGGAAAAGTAAACGATCGCTACTTTATAAATATTGCCGGTGGCGGCCGTATTACGGAATTAACGTATGAAGTGCCTAGTCGCTTAAAGACAATGATTGGTCAGCTTGCGTATTTCTTAAAAGGCATTGAAATGTTGCCATCCATTCGTCCGACGTATGTGGAAATTGAATATGACGGCAAGCTTTTTCAAGGCGAAATCATGCTATTTCTTGTCGCGAATACGAATTCCATTGGCGGTTTTGAAAAGCTAGCGCCGACGTCCGAATTTAATGATGGTATGTTTGATTTAATTATTTTAAAGAAAGCGAACTTAGCCGAGTTTGTTCGCTTAGCAACATTGGCGCTTCGCGGCGAACATATTCATGATGACCACATCATTTACGCGAAAGCTAATCGTATTAAAGTACGACCAACGAATAAGATGCAGCTTAATTTAGATGGTGAATACGGCGGTCTCTTGCCGGGCGAATTTGTGAACCTTCGCCATCATTTCCAACTGCTCGTGCCGCGCGATCGTGTGGAGACGAGTGAACTAGACAACGAAGATGGGACTCTTTAAGAGCCCGTCTTTTCTTTTAAATCGCTAAATAAAGGAAGATGACGCATGACAAAGGCGAACGCGCCTGTTTCAAAAAATGATGAACTACAGGTAACGATTACAGATTTAACGCACGACGGAGCGGGCGTTGCAAAAGTAGATGGCTTTCCTATTTTTATCCCCAATGCACTTGTAAATGAAGAGGTAGAAATTAAAGTCGTTGCTGTGAAAAAAGGCTACGGCTTCGGTCGCCTGCTTAGCATTACGAAAGCAAGTGAGCATCGCACCGAACCACCATGTCCGATTTACAAATGGTGTGGCGGCTGCCAATTGCAGCATCTTTCCTATGAAGGACAGCTACAATTTAAACGAAAACAAGTGCAAGACGTATTACAGCGCATCGGTAAGCTAGAGGACGTTCCCGTGCTAGAAACGCTCGGCATGAACGACGAACCGTGGCGCTATCGCAACAAAGCCCAAGTACCAGTTGGAGCACGAGACGGTCGCCTTATTACTGGTTTTTATCAAAAACGAAGCCATGAAATCGTCGAAATGGATTCCTGCATTATTACCGGCAAACAAGACGATGAGGCCATTCAAATCGTTAAAGAAATTCTAAATAACTACAACATCACACCATACGATGAAAAAACCCATAAAGGCACGATTCGTCACATTATCGCTCGCTACGGCAAAACGACCGAAGAACTGATGATTGTCCTCGTTACAAAAGGAAAAGAACTGCCGCATGCTAAAAAGATCATCGCTGACTTACAAGCAGCGCTACCAAAGCTAAAATCAATCGTTCAAAACATTAACAGCAAAAAAACAAACGTTATATTTGGCGACGAAACAAACGTCCTTTGGGGCAATGAATACATTTATGACAACATTGGCGACATTCGCTTTGCGATTTCAGCACGGTCTTTTTATCAAATCAATCCCGATCAAACAAAAGTTCTGTACGAAAAAGCACTACAATACGCCAAGCTTACGGGAAGTGAAACGGTCATTGACGCTTATTGCGGCATCGGAACAATATCCCTTTTCCTCGCCCAACAAGCCAAACAAGTATACGGCGTCGAAATCGTCCCAGAAGCCATCGAAGACGCGCGTCGCAACGCCGAACTAAACAACATCACCAACGCACAATTTGCCGTCGGCGCATCCGAAGACATCTTACCACAATGGAAAAAACAAGGCATCACCCCAGACGTCATCGTCGTCGATCCACCACGCAAAGGCTGCGACGACGCCCTACTACAAACCATCATCGAGATGAAACCACAACGCGTCGTATACGTCAGCTGCAACCCAGCCACCCTCGCCCGCGATTTACGCGTATTAGAAGATGGTGGATTTAAGACAGTGGAAGTGCAGCCAGTGGATATGTTTCCGCAGACCACGCATGTGGAGTGTGTGGCGGAGATTATTTTGAGAGAAGGCAACTGACCCTGTGGGGGAAGTTGTCTTTTAGTCTTTTATTTATTCTGGAAAGTATTTATAAAGGTATAGTGAATTTCAATATTGCCGTCTATGCTAACGGTTATATTTTCCACCAAGAAATGCAGTAAATTAGAATTAAGGTTTTTAAGTATCTAGTTCTTTAAGCTTTTTGTCTGTTAGCTCTCAATATTCAATTAAATCTTGTTTGGTTATGACTTGCTCGGTATATAGATATAGATTAAGGTATTCAAGCTTCTTTAAGCGTAAATCTTGAATTTGATTATCCACATTAGAATTAGACATTTTCTTTCCACAAGTTAATGCTAATCGAGATATATTAATAAGAGTACAATCTGAAGAGTTCTGGGAAGAAGCAAATATATTTGAATTAGAAGAATTACGTGAAGCTATTCGTGAACTTGTGAAGTTTTTAGAAAAGTAAAAGCAAAAAAATTACTATACCAACTTTAGTGATATGTTCACTCTTATCAATAAAGATGAAGAGGCTTTCTACGGTTCTAGTGATTTGCAGAATTACCGTAAAAAAGTGAGTCGCTACTTAAAAGATCATCAAGATCAAACGGCTATTTATAAATTGAGGCACAATAAATCTTTAACTAAAAAAGATGTAGAAACGCTTGAAAAAATCTTATGAATTGAATTAGGTACAGAAGACGATTATAAAAAAGAATTTGGTAATGTTAGTAAGATAAAATGTAGGTTTGGATCAACAAGCGGCTAACGAAGCGTTTTAGAGTTTCTTAACGAAGAAAAACTAAATGTTAATCAAATAAAATTTGTTAAATTAATTATTTATTATGTAGTGAAAAACGGGACTCTTGAGAAGACATTATTACAAGAAGATTGGTGTGATCGATAGTATTAATAGAAATACAGAGGAATTTGAAGGAGCATAAAATAGATTTAAAAAAAAAACACAAATCCATAAAATAACGGCCCTTATGTATTTAGTGGCGGTTGTTTTATGGATTTTTTATTTTTATAGATTAACCTTAGGAAGAGATAAGTTTTCTATTGCAGTTAAATATTTTCCCAAGGACAACTGATAATTACCTAACATAGTTTTGAATTCATTTTCATCAAGTCTTTTACCTGTAGGATGTCCTGCATCATTTCTAGTTTGACGTATTATATCAAGGAAATTAAAATTTAACTTTAAATTTTCAAATCCAAAACTTTTAAAAAGGTCTGAATGAACCTCAGCCCTTTTAGTAAACTCATCTAATCTAATATAGGCTGTTTTAGCTTTCATTACTTTTGATAAAAAATTCTCTGTCTCTTTTTCAGTGTGGTTGTTTTGATAATAAATATGGAAGGCTTCGCACAGTTTTTTTAATGAAATTTCTGCTGCACATCCTAACATTACACTTGCAGCAAGAATATTTCCTTGGTTGCCTGTTGCGCAGGTCTCATATAAATAGTTTTTTTGTAGTGCATCGATTCTATCGTTTCCAGAAAGGTATTTAATAAAATTGGTGTATACAGAATCTTTTTCTAAGATAATAACCTTATCTTCGTACTCAATTTCTTCTGCAATAATAGCCCTAGTTCCAATACGGGCACCTGAGCAAGCATAATCCTCATCATTCTCATAAATATCACGACAACACTTTGAAAGTATTTGGAGGTTTTCTTGTGCAAATTCCTTTAAATTTACAGGGACTTTTATTTCGACATATAACTTTCTTTGGTCTGATACTATTCCTGAAAATTCCCATTGAGGTGAATAAACTACCTTAGACATTTTCACTATATTTGCTAATTCAGTTTGCTTTTCTATTTCAAGTAAACTAACTAAAGTTATCTTCATTGATTCTTCATTAACTGTTGGAATAAACATAATTCTCTCCTTACTCTAAATTTAAAAAATAGATTTCAAGTTAGTAAATATCTGGGGACAAATTATTTTTCCAAATTTCTTTGACGATTTCTTCAGGAGTGGAAGCAGCCTTGTTTCCAGTTATATTCATTGTCATCTTTAACTTTAATTTTTTCTTTTCGTCAATATCATAAGTTATCATCTCATTCATTGAATTGTCTGACGTACTTATGAGTCTCCCATAAGAAACATTTATACTATTATTTCCAAATAAATTGCCGTACCACATTTTGATTCCACTCACATTTTGACCATTAATATATAAACTAAAAATAGTTTTATAGTTATTTATATTTTCTTGATCAAATTCAAAATCAGGATTTATAGATTGAATGTGCATAAACAGTGAAGTAAAGCCGTCTACAATTTGATTAAAGCTGTCTTTTAAAAATCTTTCAATATCTCGATCAGTAATGCGTTTAGGAAACGATAAATCCAAATCAGAAAAATCTATAGTTGAAGGTTTAACTTTATTAATGTCTTTTGAACCTTCTTTAATTCTTCTTGAAGGTATTCTAGGATTCAATGTCGGAGCTTCACCTACAGGTTCTACATAATAACGCGGTTTTTCATATATTCGATATAGTAACTCTTCAAATTTATTATTAAATTCTGTATCATTACTAAAATCTATTGCATACTGGCCCTTAAAGTGAAATGGAAATACCTTAGCAAATTCCCCTTGATGGAGCATAATTGGAATTAGTTTTTTAGGATCTTCCATAATTAACGGAAGGGTCAATTGAGATTCAAATCCCACTCCCCCTTCAAAATTATCAGCTTTTTTTGCGTAGTTCTCTGTTAAAACAATAATTATGAAGTCACTATCCCTCACTTTTTCAACCATCATTCTATTAAGATGAACTGATGTTTTCTGCGTTTCGAAAACATCAGCATCTGCAATTAATCCTTTTGCTCTTAAGCAATTAGCAAGGTAAAGAACCCATTCTTGATGTTCTTCTGAATCCCAACTGTAACTTATGAAAACACGTTTTTTTTCCATTCGACAAAACTAATCTCCTTAATTGAATCAAAGTATTTTCTAATTAAAAGAATTCTGGGGGAAAGATTGTACAAAACCGCCCGCATTCCACACTATTGAAGGTTTAATTATATCTTTTATATCCATAATATCTTCTCTAGCAATTTCAATTGTAATAGAAGGTAACTGTATTTCCGATTGATCAATATTATGGATTTTTGCTAGTCCCCTTGGAAGAGAGAAGTAACTTCCTTCCACATTTTATGAGCTAATATGCAAATCCACAGAGGTCTCTGAAGTAGTCCGTAAAGTGTAGTCCATTACTCTCAAGTACTCTTCAACAGCTGTAATTATTCCGTTTTCAAATTGTAATGGATAAAATACTTTATCTTCATTCCAAAAATTAGTATTTACTAACTCTACAATTCCATTTCTATATAATTGTGTATAGGAATGAGAAAATGTTTCTTTGTAAAGGATGCCTTGGTAATTTTTACGCTGTGAATCGCCATATTCCCCAATTAGCATAGGTATATATTTTCGATTGAATTCCTGAAGATCAATTGATAGCGAACTTTGCGTAAATGACTTGCTTGGGAACAATATGTACTACAGTTAAGGGTTTTTGGTTAAAATTACCTTCTTTTCTTTTTATTTTGAACACCCTATTGTTAATCCAAGAGGTGTGCGAATCTTCGGTCTGGAGGGTAAGTTTGTACAGTTCCAAAAAATCCTTCTTTGATGACATAATTTTCGGATTTTATTGAGCTGAATTATCCTCTATTTTTTGTTCAAGCTCCAGTAGTTCTTCTTGTAACTGGTTTCTCAAAGTAATAGTACTTCATTCGCAAATTATGAGTTTTTTACATATCTTAGGTGTTATTTCATCATTTATATAGTTAATAGAACCGTATATACCAAATGAATTCCATAATACATCGAAAGCTGGTTTTAAAGTACTTGCTAGCGGTTTTTGATAATCTTCTATTAATATTTGAGGTAGAGATTTTTTCTTTTTCATTAGGATATGTGTCAAGAAATTGATTGAAATTTAAGCTATGGAGGAGTCTTTAGTACCTAAAATAACTATGTTGAGCAAAAAAGGTCCTTCTAAACCCAAGCTGGAAGTGTAGCTACTAGTAAATTAGAACGAGAGTTTGTGTATTTATCATACCATAAATACTATTATGTTGTTCGGGGGAATTGTATTATTATTACAGGTGAATCTGTGTAATTACAAATATTAAGAAGTCTTTTTTTATAGGGAGATCCATTAGCTTCATCATACAATTTCACAATCAAAGAGTTCAAATTGATTATATATTCTCTTCTTAGATTATCTGTGAAATTTTTACCTAAAAGAAAAATTTGTTTATTTAAATGTATTTTATAAATTTATTTAAGGGGGATATATATGTTATCTATCAGCAAAGTACTACAATTCGCAGGGTTAGATATTTCTAAAAATATTAAGATTGCAAGACATATGGACACTAGAGGTGTAGATGTACACGAATTGTATGCTACTGGACATTTTGAATTATATCAATCATACCAAGAAAAGAATCATTTTAGGGATTGTGATTATCTTGTTTCCTGTCTAGGCATTGAGAATAATCAAGCTATTTTTATAGGTGTTTACGAAGTTAGGGCTATAAATAAGGTAAATGGTTTTCCGGACTATCTTGATGTTCCATATAAGGGAAAAGCAAAAACTTATAGCAGATATAAGTATGAGTTAAAAAAGCTTTCTGGATTTGAAGAGTTAGAAAATAGACTATTAATTAAGTGGGAAAGTAGAGCTCAATCTTGGTGTATGAAATTTGAAACAAGTGAAAAAGAAATTATTCAGTTATTACCTAAGGGCTATGTGAGGGACTTTCCTGGCTATCTCGAGATAAATTTATCTTTTCGAGAACTTCAAAAGGTTATTGTTGATCCAAATGCAAATAATATATGGCACAAGATGCTATCTTCAGTAGGGGGAGTATATCTTATAGTAGATACTGAAGATGGATTGCAGTATGTTGGTTCAGCTGTTGGGAAAGAAGGAATTCTTGGTCGTTGGAAAGAATACGCTAATAATGGACACGGCGGGAATAAGAAGCTAAGAGAAATCATTGAACTAAATCCTGAGCGAGTTCAAAATTTTAGATTTTCTATCCTTCAAACACTACCAAGGACGTTAACTCGAAATGAAGCTTTGATTGAAGAAAGTAAATACAAACATAAGCTAGGTACAAGAGCATATGGTTTAAACTTGAATTGATATCGAAATTAGAAAGATTGTACAAGCCTATTAATGCATAACAATAATCAATGCAATGCCCATTAATATTGAGGAAAATTAGATTTATAAAAAAATAAAAGGTGTGGTATGTCAACATCAAATTAAACAACGATTTTAAGGGCTGCGTTTCGATAGCTGACCGGACTTTGATACCGAAGAGATGTTGTTATACCAATTGATATAATCAAAAAGTTCAAGCTCTAGGTGAGTAAGGACATGAAACGGCACACCGTTTATGAGTTCTGTTTTAAAACTTTGACACCGCGTTATCATAAGGGTTTCCTTTATCGCTCAGGGGGCGTTTAATCTGGTATTTACTTAATAATTGATCAATTCCGACGTTTTTAAACTCCGATCCCAGATCGGTATGGAAGAGCTTCACATTCTCCAAGGGTCGATCCATCGTTACGAAGGCACGTTGAACCAGCGCTGATCAATTTTATGCTTTTCAACTTCTAAGTAGCTAATCAGCTCTTTTGGGTAATGCCCTGTATTATAATCTAGCTTAATATCATCGTTTGGGCTATAAAGCATTAAGGAAAACATAGCTCCCTTTAAGTAATCCATATCTATGCAATAAAGCATAGAGATACCACGTGTCCTAAAAACAAACATAAGTCGATAGTTTCCTAGACATAAAATTTATTTTGAGGATTTGATAATTAAACGCGCTAACATCTTTTGTGTTGTCACGTACAAACCGCACATGTGGAGTGTATGGTGGAGGTAGTTTTGAGAAAAGGCAACTGCCCCTTTGGGGAGAGGCTGCCTTTTTATATTTAAAATTTACGAATAAAGGATTGATAAGAAACTAGAAATTTATATTACTTTAAAAAAATTGAGTCTAACTGTATCCTCTTATTAGCCTTATAGGACCGTTTGGAAATCATGATTTCATGACTATTTCCAGATTAAGATTGATCAGATCGGACGAACTTATTTTTTTTTAACATGCTAACAAAATCTTTCTTTTCGTTTTACGCTAATATTTTCATGTTTGCTTGTATAATGAACTACCCCTACTAACGACATGTTCAATCGGCGTCATTAGCAAGTAGATTGTCGTCTCTCGCTAGTTACAGTGCGATGGTAGATAGGTATTGTAAACAGGGAAGGAACCATTACAACTAAAATTAGTGAACAAGGAGGGCTCTTATGTATGACGTTCATACGCGTGTTAAAATCCCCGCAGGCTTTTGGGCAGGATTACGTCAATTAGGGATTGCTCCCTGCGACTTGGTTCGAAACGCACGATTACCTCTCACCATTATTACTGAACCAGTTGTCACCACCGCTCAATATTTAGCGATCTGGCAGGCGTATTCCGACCTTGTTGATGATACTGCCAAAGGAATTGTTAAACTTGCGACCGGTTTTGAAACAGCACATTATCCACCAACCGTTTTAGCGACGTATCATGCTCGTGACTACCGAGATGCTCTAATGCGAATGGCCCGGTACAAACAACTGTGCCCTCCAGAAAGCTTACGTATTACCGAAGAAGGAGAGCACTGTACCATCGAACTGGATTGGTTGGATACGAATCAACCTGGTCCGCCGCTGCTGGTTGGTATCACACTGGCATTTCTTTTGGAGTTAGGGCGGCGGGGCACAGGTCAGCCTTTGACGGCAAGATTTGTTGAATTTTCACATGCTATGGGTGACTTACAAGTACTTGAAGCCTACTTCGGCTGCCATATCCGGATAGGTTCCAATTGTAACCGATTGACGTTAAATAGAAGAGATTTGAATCGTCCGTTTGTTTCCTACAACGCAGAGTTGTTAGAGATATTAACTCCTGCATTGGACCAATCCTTAGGTGAGCAGGAACACAGACGGTCAAGTACCGAAATGGTCAAGTGGATCATAAAACGTAGTCTAACAGGAGGGCGTCCCGACATACAGACAGTCGCGAGCGAGTTGGGGATGAGCGATCGTACCTTACAGCGCCGACTTGCTGACGAAGACACGAATTTTAAGCATCTGTTGACACAAGTTCGACGTGAGCAGGCACGAGAATATTTGGCAGATCCCTCCTTAGATATTAAAGAAGTGGCCTTCTTAATTGGATATGAAGATCAGAACTCATTTTACCGTGCCTTTCGCCTTTGGGAAGGGGATACTCCTGCAAATTGGCGTACTGAACATTTAGGGACACATTTTATACATTAATTCTACCATTGGTACTAAAGAAATAAGGGGAGAACACAATTATGGATATGGGATTAAACAATAAAACAGCTTTAATTACAGGATCAACGAAAGGTATAGGTAAAGCTATTGCCATTGAACTTGCTAAGGAAGGTGTGAATGTACTAATTAATGGACGGAATTATGAGGAGGTGGAACGAGTTGTAAATGAAATGAAATCAGATTTCCCAGGTACCACTTCTCAAAATGCTGCAGCCGATCTTGTAGATAGTCAACAAAGAGAGGCTTTATTTGAAAAATACCCTCATATTGATATTTTAGTAAATAATATGGGGATGTATGAAGTGATGCAATATGAAGACATTGACGATGAAGTATGGGAAAAATACTTTCGGACGAATGTTCTGGCTGCAAATGGTTTATCAAAATTTTATTTACCGAGAATGTTAAACAATGATTATGGACGCATTATCTTTATTGCGAGTGAAGAAGCCGTTATGCCTTCAGGACAAATGCCTCAGTATTGTATGACAAAATCAATGCTATTATCATTGTCAAAAAGCTTATCAAAATTAACAAAAGGAAAAGAAGTTACCGTTAATACAATCCTGCCAGGCCCCACACTCTCTGAAAATGTGCATCAAATCATTGAAGGGATTTATCCTAATAATGAAAGGACTTTTGCAGATAAAGAAAAAGAATTTATGACTACAAACCTACCTCAATCTGAAATTCAGCGCTTTATTAGGCCAATTGAAATCGGCAGACTAACTACATTTATATGTAGTCCTTACGCATCCGCATTTAAAGGGTCTCCCATTCGTATGGATGGAGGAATGGTGCCAACTATTTTTTAACATTTTATTAGTATGCATTATATAGAGGTTAAACTAATGACGATCGTGCTTCGTTTTTCAGCTAATGCACCCGTTAGCTGCTACCCTTTAATGTAACAGCTTCCATTCATGTATATCAATCGTACTCGACATACCCTAAAATAATACGTATAACAGTTTTATTGGAGGCACATCATGAAGAACGAACTGATGAAGTATGTGTTACATTGGCGGCGTAGGATTTGGCAGCATTCTTTTAGAGTGGCACTAGTAGCTTCACTTATTTGGGCGGTTGTTTTTGCAAGCTTATGGGCAGCAGGTGAAATATTTGATTGGGGCTTTTTGGGAGTGGTTGTTGGGATCACAATTATGGCAACGCCAGGTTATCTTCTTATTGCCATTCCTTATCGGGTACTGGTATATAAGTTTATATCTGATAAAAGATTGTCAATTACTGCATTAATTGCGTATTGGCTCGTGTTGTTTCCGCTTTATATCTTGCTAGTTTCTCCGCCGTGGTTGTCTTTGCGAGAATTTTATTCATTTTTGTATATCACTTCTCTTACAGCAATTGCTTTTTGGTTGGCAGATTCATTTGTTAATCGAAAGCGATGTTAATGATGATCGATATATACATAATAAAAACGCAGCAGATTTCGCATCTGCTGCGTTTATTTGATTAGGCTAGCTTATGAAAAGTGTTTGCTGAGCAATATGTGTCAGGTTCATATGCTCTATTAAGAGTTACCGAAGAAATAGAAAATTGCCCTTCTTGTGTTCTAAGGGAAAACAAATCACGTATAAAATAAATTTACATTTTATCCTTATTTCAATAGTATGTAATTTATGGATTGTCATTGTAAATGAAATAAGCCACGGCCCATGAAAGACAATCTCTGGGATGAAGATCAATCCTGATAAGAAAGGGGTTCATAAAGCGAAAAGTGGAGGTTCGTAACTTATGAAATATCCATATAAAATCACTAGAGACCCAATAGGAGATTTAACAATAAAGCTACCAAAAGAACTTGATATTTTTGAGGATTTTGTAGGTGTAATTTATACTGTAAAAGGAGCATTAAGAATTGTTGAGTGTATTGATAAAGTAATAAATGGAGAGCATGAACACTTCGAATACTCCATCAATGGCATTAGCGTTGATATAAGAAAAGAAGAAACCGTCGCCTATAATCCTTATAATGAGGAATTAGGTCTCCATTACGAAGACACAATGGAAACGGATCAGTTCAGGGAATTAGTATTAATCTGGAAGGACGAAGTGTTAGGAAATCCTGAATATTAATTGAATTAAATAGATAGGAAGAGGGCTTCAGGATTTTTCTGAGGCTTTTTGCTTTTTAAAACGATCAACAGATTGCTCGAATCTAGCTGTTTTCTTTAAAGGAAATGATGAAGAAGTAAGTATAACCACCTATCCAAACTACAAAAATAGCCAATAAAGTGGAGGTTAGTAACTTATGAAATATCCATATAAAATCACTAGAGACCCATTAGGAGATTTAACAATAAAGCTCCCAAAAGAACTTGATATTTTTAAGTATTTTTTAGGTGTAATTTATACTAAAGAGGACGCTTTAGAAATTGTTGAGTATATTGACAAAGTAATAGATGGAACCTATGAACACTTTGAATACTCCATCAATGGTATTAGTGTCGATATACGAAAGGAAGAAACCGTCGCCTATAATCCCTATAATGAGGAATTAGGCCTCCATTACGAAGACATAATGGAAACAGATCAGTTCAGGGAATTAGTATTAATCTGGAAGGACGAAGTGTTAGGAAATCCTGAACGTTGATACAATTAAACAGATAGGCAGAGGGCTTCAGAATTTTTCTGAAGCTTTTCGCTTTTTAAAAAAATCAACAGATTGCTCGAATTGAGCCGTTCCTAGTTAAAATGTCTTCGCCCCCTAAGGAATACTAGGTTTCTCTTTATGCTGTATGTATCTCCATACATAGTTAACGGACTCATATTTAAGTTTGCAATTACTAGCACAAATGCCATATATCAATTAATTGTTTTTTTATGTAAACTATTTAAAAGGGAAAACGTGGAGGTGCTAGAAAGAGTGCATAAAAGAAAATGGGCAGTTTGGATTGTTAGTTTGACACTAGTTAGCTTAATACTAGGAAGTTGCGAAATGCCTGAGAAAAAGGTGCATTCAGGTTACACACCTGTACAAGATTATGATGGAAAAGAGTTTGCTTTGCCTAATGGCAGTGAAATGTCTCAGCTTGCAAAGACACATAAGGAAGAAGTAAGTGAAGCAGCGCTGAACTATGTGAAAAATACCTATCACATTAAAGCAAAAGTAACTAACTTAGTCGGTGCCCGCGATGCGGTTGTAGCGCATCTCAAGTCGGATGAGCTACCAACCTATTACACGTCTGTTATTGTGGACGTAGCGGATGCCAAAGTAACTGGCAATGTAAGTGAAGTAGAAGGAACGGTAGAGAGCTCCATCATGTCTGGAATTTATGTAAAAGCATACGAAAAAGAGTTTGAAAACCTAGAAGCATTTTGTGAAAAAATGGCGAAAGAGTACCCTGTAATTGGTATGAGAAACGATGCGATTGAACGGGTGCATGATTTAGGTGTAGTAAGGCCGTATTATTATGTAAGTGTTCTAAAAGAAGCTTCTTTAGATGCTTATAATGCTTATAAAAAAAACCATGATATTACAAGTAAACAATTACGCACAGCTATAAAGGAAGGTTCAAGCGAAATAGATCCAAGCATAGTGTTGACGTTTTATATGAAAGAGAAGCATAGGGATCCTGATGGTAAATTAGCTAATCAAATTATTGAAAGATTTAAAACTACAAAAGGATTTCCACCTGGAATGTACACGATTCTTGTTAATAGCAATGAAGTATTAACGAGAACGGGTAACGATAAAAGTAGTAAGGGAACGACCCCTAGTAAAGATGAAATTCATGTAAATTAAGCCAATGAGGTGAATAGATGACTACTCTTAAAAAGAGGTAACTATACTACTGATGAAGATTTAGTGAGACTAGCTGGAGATCAATCGTATAAAGAACAATATACAAATAGAGAGTTAAAAGTGGACGGTAAATTTTACAGAGTAATGAATGTCCGACATAGCCCCCAAACCGGCTTTGATGCTATGACAGTTATGAACGTCAAAAGCAAAGAGTATTCTATTATATACCAAGGTACACAAGCGAAAAAAGACGCACGAATGAGGCAAAATAATTTCTATCTACTTGGACCTATAGCATTTTAACTAATTTTTCTATTTTTTTGTTTTGCATTATTCACATCAGGAAACCTGCCATAACTCTTTCATGGGCCAAATCGCTATCCTCTACCAAGCACTCTTGGTGAGTGTTTTTGTGGAAGGGTAGCGGGTCTAAATACATTATATCTTCTGGAATAACAATAGAGATGTATTTGAATAAAGAGGATACTATTGCAACGGCCTATCCAAAATACAACGAATAGCTAATAAAGTGGAGGTTACGAACTGATGAACTATCCATATACAATTACTAAGACACCATTAGGACGTTTAACAATAAAATTACCGAAAGAAATAGAAATTTTCGAAGATTTCGTAGGTGTAATTTTTACTGAAGAGGACGCTTTAGAAGTTGTTGAGTATATTGATAAAGTAATAGATGGAACCTATGAACACTTTGAATACTCCATCAATGGCATTAGCGTTGATATGAAAAAAGAGGAAACGACCGTACACAATCCTTTTTACGAGCAGAACGATCTGCATTACGAAGACACAATGGAAACGGATCAGTTCAGGGAGTTAGTGTTAATCTGGAAGGACGAAGTGTTAGGAAATCCTGAATATTGATTGAATTAAATAGATAGGCAGAGGGCTTCAGAATTTTTCTGAGGCGCCCTTCGTTTATTAAAAGATTAACAGATTACTTGAATCTAGCTGTTTTCTCTAAAGAAAAGGTTGGAGTAAAAATGATGA
>NZ_AKKV01000039.1 GCF_000269865.1 Fictibacillus macauensis ZFHKF-1 | reverse complement strand
TTATTTTTGTTGTCCAACTAAGTGTAGCCTATTCACATTAGATGTGTAAGTGAAAAAAGGGAACGGTCACGTGGCTGTTCTCTTTATTTCATTTAATCCCCCCAACGCACATAACATGTTGAGAAAAATCCTGATACGAGACGAAAAACAGGGTTACTATTTTTCCTAATGAATTTTGATAAGCTAGGATTAAAATGTTACTTCCTTTCTAAGTCGACAATTTGGACTTCAATTCAGTTCCCATAAGTACGAATATCATACTTACGGGAACTATAATAACCTAAAATTGTTGTAAGGGTTTTATTAGTTACTCTTAAAAATACTCTAACAACAAATAAAGATTATTATAGTTCCCCTTAGTACTAAAATTGAACTTTAGGTATGGTGCTATTCTATGTCACATGTACCTTTAAGTAATTACGGGTTTATGAGAAGGCAATATATTTAGATGCTTTCTGTTTTTTAGAGATGAATACAATATTCTCATCCATGTATCAGTACTGTAAAAAAATCATAAAAATAATAAAAAAAACTTGACAATACCTATTTAAAACTAACTTTAAGAAACACCAGCTTTTTATTGCCAAATCTCCTTATACCGCTCTTTTGTTAAATCGTTTGTAACACTAGGAAAAACCTGATGTATCAAGGGTTATAACCCCAATTTTGTATAATTATATATAACGACTGTCATTAAGGTAGTCGGAATCTACAATCATGAAATTATACAAAGGGAGTTATGAAGCACATATGGAAATTGTATTTGAACACAATATTAAACTAGATAATCATGTTATAACTAAACTGCTTGAACAAAATGATAAGAGAGCATTGTTTATCTACAGCTATGGATTGAGATGGAATATTGAGAGACTATGCGTTCCAACTCAAATATCATTTATTTTAGACTTGCTTGGAAAGAAGCCAGTGGCTACGAACATCAAATCAGTAAGGAATTCATTAAAAGTGCTAGTAGAAATGAAATTAATTAAAGTGTATTCGGATATCACTCTTAAGAAAGAGGCTGAAATTGATTCATTAAACAAAAATGAACAAATTTTTGTAGTTGCAAAAGAATCCCTTTCTGAAGAGAATTATACTTTGGTCAAGGCGGACTACATTGATAAGGCTATGATAAATTTCTTGGAACTTGAGAAAGAGGATATGGTTGCAACTGTGCTTCTATTAAGTCGTAATATTGAAAGAAAAGATGAAGTATTACAAATTACTTGGCATTCGACCGAAAAGCTTTCGAAAGAACTTAAAATCAGAAAAGCAAGGTTATTTGAATTAATTGATGGTCTTAAGGAACTTGAGGTTATTTATTTTGAAAAGCTTACATTTGAGTTCGGCGAGGGTAAGAAGAAAGAACATCTTATTTACTCCATGTTTGATGGTTCTGAACAAGTTAAAATGGCGATGATGAATGCTAAAGCAAATGGTAAACTTGACGCTAGAGCCAAGGATGCAATTAAACATAATGAAAATTATATTATTGTCCCGCTATATGATGAAGAAACTGATCAGATGATTTATGCTAATCAATTTGCTAAAGATGAAGATGTATACAATCGTTTAATTTATGTAATTTTCAATGGTGAAATTCTACAACCTACTAATTATGAATTGAATGTTCGCTCTATTAAAGTAGTAAATAGTGTATATAAAGATTTTGGTAAAGACACACTCGTTCAAGCTCTTGATGATATTGCCTTTAAAGCAAGTGGTGCAGATAATCCAACAGGATATTTAATCTCAAGATTACCAGAAATATCGAGAGAATTGTCACAAAAAGTATCTTAATAACTAATACTTCATGCTATTAGGGGGGTCGTTCCTTCCCCCTAATACTACATCAAGAAAAGTTAATATCTCATTAATAAAACTGTGATTTTATGTTGTTTACTATAGTAGTTAGGCTTCCAGCTTTGTTAGCCAGCCATGGCATTGCTCTCTTAAAGCTAGAATACACGTTTGGCGCTTCTATAAAGCTTCTTCTCCCAGTATTCTACGTTACTTTTCGGAAGGTGACCATGTAAGTTGTAAATTGATAATGGATACAGATAACACTCGTATCCGTATACTATTCCAACCCTTGGTATTTATCTGAATAGTTAGCCTTTTCTGGTTATTTATGGGATAATTATGTAAAGATTTACAAATATATACAGAAAGGGATACTGGAGATGCCTAGAGTAAATTTAACTTGCTTTTTAATTAAGGAAGATTATGAGGAATTTGTTGATGTGCTTAAAAATGATGTACATTACGATGTATTTCAATTAAAAGCTGAACATAATCTTGATGGAGTTATTGTTGTTGGGACGAATAGCGCTCAACCACCTCAATGGTTAGAGATTCTACAAGTTATGTCTGAAGATACTATACAGGACTTAACCAATAGTTCTACTAGAGCAGTGGTAATGGTAAGATGTGAACAAAGAATCTTTGTGTATCCTTTCGGTTTTGGTCGATATCTTATTAACGACGAAGCAATAGTAAAAGATTTTGGAATTAAAGTGGTTTTAAATTCAGTATTACCCCACAAATTAAGAAGTATCGACACAGCGACAGTAAATGAAATTACTATCCATTCAAGAACACAAACAAGCAAAACTACCTCTGTAAACTCCTTTGGTATAGATGTTGTTAAGGACTTTTTAAAATCAGTCACTGGTGAGCCTGCAAATACACAATTAGGGAAAGTAATTACGGGTAAGGAATCTATACAACTCACTTATGAATTTGAAGAATCTTTTGATGAATTCAACATACTCTGCACACATTTACTTGATCGATATTGTAGTAACAATTATAAAGAAAACTTTAGTTGGGTTGATAACTTGCAGCTTGTAAATGACTCCTTATTGAAAAACCTTCTTAATCAAAAGCTATTAGAAAAGTTACATCAACGAGAGGACAACATGCTCCACATTGCCCCTCCAGAAATTGTTGATTGGTCAAATATAGGTGGCTTCACCTTTACCCCAAACTCACATACAGATGATGATTTAGATATTAATAACTATTTTAGTTACATTAATCGTTTTGTAAGGTTTGAACTCGATCATATTAAACGACATTACGTTTATGTTTGGGATGTGGGTAAAGAAAACCATATAGCAAAATGGAAGCTGTACGATTGTTTTGTGTTTGAAACAGATTACGAACAGAATAAATATATATTAACTATGGGAAGTTGGTTTAAAGTAAATGAAGAATTTGCTAGTTTGGTTGAAGGATATATTAGAGAAATATCTGATGCAGTCTTAACTTTGCCAGAGTGCGGAGCTAATGAAAAAGAGGGAGAATATAACCTTCGAGTAGGCAATGAAAATGAAGATATGATTACGCTCGATACAAAGAATGTTAATTATAATGGCAGTCAAATTGAAATCTGTGATTTAATGACTTCAAGTGGTCAGTTAATTCATGTGAAGCCATGGAAAAGTTCATCTACATTAAGCCATTTATTTTCACAGGGTAGAGTGTCCGCAGAGAGCTTATTTCAAGATAAAGAATTCAGGATTTTAAGTAACGCTAAAGTTAATGAAATAAATGAAGTTTATGCTCACCATATTAAGGTAGATGATTTTGACCCAACAGAGCTGGAAGTTATTTTTGCAATTATCGATAAAAACGATAGGGATTTACATGAAAGGCTACCTTTCTTTTCGAAATTAAATATGATGCAAACAGTAAAACACTTAAGAAACCTTAGATACAATGTCTCTAAATGCAAAATTCGAAGAGTAATCGATTAAAAAGGATAAGGACAAGATGAATAAACGTAAAGAGTTTATCAACTTACTTGTGCGTTTCTGTAACAGTCAGGAACGCTTTTTGTGTTGTACTAAGGACGTTAGGGAAAGCATAAGTGAGTCATAATTCATGCTCCTCAGATGATGAGAACGGCTAGTGATGGCTTTCAATTGTAGCTTCTCTTCGTCTACTCTTTATCCTTTGATGTGCTAGGATGGAATCTAAGAGCATTAAGAATGCTTGATGTTTAGATGCTCCTTATCTAACTCCATTTAGGAACGAAGTGTCATTTTGGCGACACTCTCTTCCCGATGATTGTAATGGTGTGAAAGGGAACGGTAACGATAACAGGAAAACCTTACCTATTTGGAAGAACAAGAAAGAGAATATCCATCTCTTTCTTGCTATATTTGATCCATAATGTTCAGTGTGGTACGTGAGTTGTATGTAAACTAGCGAAAAGTAATGCCAAGTGAAAATTCCGCACTTGGCACTCCATAATAATGCTATTCGTTTTCTTGCTCAGTTTCTTTTTTATTACCAAAACTATCGTTATATTCAATCTGATAATACTTGTATTGATCTCTAAGTGAATCCTTTAACTTATCACATAACTTTTGATAAACTGTCATTCCATAAGAGTAGGTATTTAAATCAGTATTACCACTAGGTTGTCCGTGTCTAAGATTAATAGCGCTGGATATATTATCGTCGATATCAGTCAGTATTACGAGAATATCCGATTTAATGGATTCTCTAACAAACAATAAATCTCTAGTTAATTCTTTGTTTTCTTTTTCAATAAAATCTATTGCTGCAAACCAGTGATCGAACTTCATGTCGTACCATCCACCAAACTTAAAAGGTAGTTGGGGATTGATGTTATTGCAAAGAAAAGTTATTTCTTCAGTTATCGATTTAAAGTCTGTACCTTCGGGAACTGGATAAGCGTCACGAAGGGATTGTATTAACGTGTCGCAAAGCTTTCGTATTTTTGCTACCTTGTTATGTATGTATTTAAATGTTTTAACTTTTGACCTTTCGGATTCTAAATGAACGTTAATGAAGTAGAATATTAATCCGGTAATGTACGCTAAACATATTTTGTAGTATAAAGCACCTAATTCGGCGCCAAAAGGAAACCATTCAGGAACGTTGCTTAGCCATAGATCGATTATTAAAACTGATCCTATCGCTATAATAAACAAAAATTTTAGTTCCTTTCTTAAAGTAGAGATACGATGTTTCCAAAATTTTAGTTTCATAGACTCTCCTCTGTTTTTAATGAAAGTATATCACTTTTTTATTTATGCAAGTTAACAAAAGAACAGGGGACAACTACTAGGTAATTGCCTGAAATTAAAGATCTAGTTAGTGAACAATACGATGATAATTTGCAATCGAAGAAAAGGTGCTTATTCAAGTAACGGGTGCATGAGTGGAAGATCATGGGGCAACCGATGCAGCTTTTTTTTGTGCTAACGGTTAACAGTCACAGACGCTTAGAAATGCTTGTAGTATCGTTTTAAGCAGTCCGTTTTCCCATATATCATCTTCTCATATTCAACTGCGGGCATTACAAAGGTAAGCCATTGGCAAAGCAACGTAATGATTTCAGAGAAGGTAGACCAAGAAAACACTCAAATTCTACTTGCTTTAGAATATTCCAATATACTCCCTTCTTTTTTGGCTTAAAGCTATAGGTTGATTAATCCACATAGCACAGATATTGTTAACCCTGATTGGTCCTCACTAAAGTTGTTCCAAGTAGTTAATACCTACGGAGTATATCTGATTTATTAAAATATCGATTTTATTCATTATTGTAGCAATAAACAATAGTGAATGTTTTTCACCATCTCCTCTTCACAAAACAGATTATCCATCTAATATGAAATTAACGAGAAATAACAGTTCACTTTAACCAATTTTTGTATGATTATAGTATAATTGACGCATCTAAACTATTGGAAAACGGTGATGAAAATTGGAGAGTAATTTTGCTTTTTTTCGAGGGAAATGGGACGTGCTTGCGAATCTAGGGGAAACAGCAGAAAAAAATCTATATCAAGATCCACACACTACTGTGATGAAACTCCGATTGTTCGCTGAAACAGTAGCCAAGTTTGTTTTAGCATCTGATAATATTACTGAAGTCTATGGCACTTCTCAGGTAAATCGTATTAATACGATGCGGAGAGAAGGCTTAATTGAAGCTGAACTTATTGATATATTTGAGACGCTTCGTCTGGAAGGTAATATTGCTATGCATGAAGCGGGTTATGAGAAAACGGAAGAAGCTAAATCATTGTTGCATTTGGCTTTTCGCTTATCTGTTTGGTTTATGGAGGTTTATGGTAATTGGGATTTTCAAGCACCAACATATCAAGAGCCTGTAGAAAAAGAAAGTCAAGACACGGAAAAGCTCCAACAAGAATATGAAGTGAAAGTTACCCAACTTGAAAAGGAACTAGAAACTCTACGTGCAAAAGCAGAAACTGAAGGAGCAGAAGTAAAGGCAAAACGTAAGAAGATAACCAAAAAATTTGTCAGGAACAATAGGTTAACTGAGGCGGAGACTAGGGCTATTATTGATGAGAAATTACGTGCTGCTGGATGGGAAGCAGACACCTTGACGTTAAATAGGCAAAAACGTGGAACTATGCCAGATAAGAATCGCAAAATGGCTATTGCTGAATGGAAAGTTGAGGGCGGAAGAGCTGATTATGCTCTATTTATAGGCTTGAAATTAGTCGGGTTGATCGAAGCTAAAGCAAAGCACAAAACGATACCAAGTGCGTTAGAAAGCCAAACCAAGGTATATGCAAAAAATATTAAGCAGATAAAGGATGAAGTTATCACGAAAACGAGTGGTGACTATAAAGTCCCGTTTCTTTACGCAACAAATGGAAGACGGTATTTAAAACAGCTACAAGAAGAATCAGGAATTTGGTTTTGGGATTCTCGTAAGCCACTGGAGTATGCTCGGCCATTAGAGGGTTGGCACTCTCCAGAGGATTTAGAGCTATTACTAAGTCAAGATGACCAGGATGCAAACAATAACCTCCAAGAAGAAGATATTACCAAGTTTGGTTTAAGACCTTATCAACAAAAGGCTGTTCTCTCTGCTGAAGAGGTTTTGATTGAAGGAAAGAAGAGAAGAATGCTAATTGCTATGGCAACAGGTACTGGTAAGACTCGAACCGCTATAGCATTAATGTATCGTCTAATAAAAACTAAAAAATGTCGCCGAATTCTTTTCTTAGTAGACCGTAATTCATTAGGGAAACAAACTCAAGATGCTCTGAAAGACACAAAGATTGAAGGATTATCTTTCGCAGATATATATGACGTGAAATCTTTGGATGATATTGAGCCAGAAGTTTCTACTAAAGTTCAGATTGCTACTGTTCAAGGAATGGTTAGAAGACTTTTTTACAGTAGCAATTCAAGTATGCCAAGCGTAGGACAATATGATTTCATTATCGTTGATGAGGCTCATCGAGGCTACACAAGTGATCGTGAGATGTCGGAAGAAGAATTGGCATTTAGAGACCAGGATGATTATATTAGCCAGTATAGGCGAGTAATTGATTATTTCGATGCAGCTTGTTTGGGATTAACGGCAACGCCTGCACTCCACACCACAGATATTTTTGGGATGCCAATATACAAATATTCTTACAGTGAAGCGGTTTTAGAAGGATTTTTGGTAGACCATGAACCTCCTTATCTATTTAAGACAGAACTATCACAAGTTGGCATTACTTTTGAAAAGGATGAAGAAGTAGAAGTATATGATGTAAGTGAAGGAGAAGTTATACTGGAAAAGATGGAGGATACCCTTCATTTTGATGTGGAACAATTCAACAAAAGAGTAATCACTACGCCTTTTAACAAAGTGGTATTAGATAAATTAGTGGATTACATTGATCCTACAAGCAGGGAAAAGACGTTAATATTTGCAGCTACAGACCAACATGCAGATTTGATTGTTCGGTTATTAAAAGAAGCATTCAAAGAGCGTGGGGATGAAGTAGAAGATGACGCTATAATGAAAATCACAGGATATATCTATAAGCCTCTAGAAGCGATTAAAAGATTAAAAAATGAACGGCTCCCAAATGTAGTAGTGACTGTAGATTTACTGACTACTGGTATAGATGTTCCTGCTATAACAAACCTTGTATTTTTGCGGAGAATTCAATCTCGAATATTGTATGATCAAATGTTAGGGCGAGCAACACGGTTGTGTCCTGAGATAGGAAAAACCCATTTTAACATTTATGATGCAGTTGGTATTTATGATAAGCTGAAAAAATATACAGAGATGAAACCTGTTGTTAAGCAACAAAGTTATACTATCACTGACCTGTATCACTCACTGGCCCAATCTTCAACAGAAGAAGAATCTACATATTTTAGGGAGCAGCTGGTAGCTAAAATTCAGCGTCGCAAACAAAAATTGAACGAAGAGGGAAAGCAAAAGTTTAAAGAATTATCAAAAGGTAAACCTATCGATGAATGGGTGAAAGAAGTCCAAAATTATTCTCCAAAAGAAGCAAAAGAAAATAATATACTGTTTGAATACCTTGAAACATATCGAGTAAAAGGAGATAAACGTTACATTTCCAATAAAGAAGATAAGATATATGAAGTTATACGTGGATATGGGGAAGGGAATAATCGCCCTGAAGATTATTTGGATGGTTTTGTTCGTTTCATTCAAGAGAATCTAAATGAAATACCCGCTCTTCAACTTGTTTGTTCACGTCCTAGAGATCTGACCAGAAAAGATTTGAGAGAGTTGATATCGATACTTGAGACAAAAGGCTTTAAACAGTCTCATTTACAATCTGCATGGAAACAAACGAAAAATGAAGACATTGCAGCTGATATTATTAGCTTTATTCGTCAAGCTGCTTTAGGAGAAGCTCTAATTGATCACGGCACTCGTATAAGACAAGCAATGCAAAAAGTATACTCATTGAACGATTGGACGCCTAGACAAAAGAAATGGCTGGAGAGAATTGAAAAGCAACTAATACAAATACCAGTACTAGCTCCAAATTCACAAGACGCATTTTCTGAAGAACCATTCCTTAGTCAGGGAGGTTATAAAGTGCTTAAAAGGGAATTTGGGGACTCCATAGATAGAGTAGTAAATACAATAAATCAGAACCTATATATTAGTTGAAGTTTGCCTCTTTAGGGAGGCTTTTTATTTGTTATAATGGGAATTCGGCTACTAAATTAAAATGTTAATATTGAACTATAGATATTTTTGGAAAAGATCTGGAGGATGGAGAATGAACAACCAAGAAATTGTACAGAAATTATGGAGTTTATGTAATGTATTGCGAGATGACGGTATTACATATCACCAATATGTAACTGAATTAACTTATTTATTATTTTTAAAAATGATGAAGGAACAGCAAAGTGAGGCAGTTATTCCAGAAGAGTACCGCTGGGACAATTTACTTGAAAAAGAAGGATTAGAGCTTAAAACGTTTTATCAGCACTTGCTGCTAGAACTAGGAAGCAACGAAAACGAAAGATTAAGGCTTATTTACACAGACTCATCTACTAGCATTTCAGAGCCTAAAAATATGGAGAAAATTATGAAGTCTATAGATGCTCTTGATTGGTATAATGCCAAGGAAGAAGGGCTGGGTGATTTATACGAAGGTCTTCTGGAGAAGAATGCAAGTGAAACTAAATCTGGAGCAGGACAATACTTTACTCCAAGGGTGCTTATTGATGCTATCGTGCAGCTTGTAGATCCTAAAGTAGGAGAACGCTGTAATGACCCTGCAGCAGGAACATTTGGGTTCATGATTGCTGCAGATCGTTATCTAAAAAACAAAACAGACGACTATTTTGATCTTGATCCTAAAGATGCTGAATTTCAAAAGAAAGAAGCATTTACAGGAATGGAATTGGTAAAGGATACACATCGTCTTGCTCTTATGAATGCGTTGCTTCACAACATGGAAGGGCGTATGGAGCATGGCGATTCTCTATCAAGTAACGGGAAGTGGATGAAGGATTTTGATGTTATTCTAACAAACCCTCCATTTGGAACAAAAAAAGGTGGAGAGAGAGTTTCCAGAGATGATTTAACATTTGAGACTTCAAATAAACAGTTAAATTTCTTACAGTTAATCTATAACGCATTAAAAGAAGATGGAAATGCTCGTGCAGCGGTTGTTTTGCCTGATAATGTGCTGTTTGAAAGTGGTATTGGTTCGCAAATCCGACGGGACTTAATGAACAAATGTAATTTGCATACCATTCTGCGACTTCCAACTGGTATCTTCTATGCACAAGGCGTAAAGACAAATGTATTGTTCTTTAATAGAGGCACAACCGACCAAGATAATACGAAAGATGTTTGGGTATATGACCTCCGCACAAATATGACTTCGTTTGGAAAACGTAATCAATTAACAATGGCTCATTTCGAAAATTTCATGAAAGCATATGTGGAAGAAGACCGTACCAAAGTACAAGATGAGCGTTGGAACAAGTTTACTAGAGAAGAAATTACAAAAAAAGATGATAGCTTAGATATTGGATTAATTGCAGATGAATCTTTATCATCGTACGAAAATCTACCAGACCCGATTGAATCGGCAGAAGAAGCGATTGTGAAACTTCAAAAAGCGATGGATTTATTAAATGAAGTAGTTGAAGAATTACGTGCTGTTGAAGGTGACGAGGTGGTCACAAAATGAGTAAGGAAAAAAGGACTATTGAGAAATTGTTAGAAGAGGCGTTAGTACCAGAGCAAGAGAAGCCTTACGAAATACCTGAAAATTGGATGTGGACAAAACTAGAAGACGTTTGTTCAAGAGTAACTGATGGCACTCATAAGACACCTAGATATATAGATAGTGGAATCAGGTTTATATCGATTGCAAATATTAAACCCTTCAAACCTATTGATTGGAATAGTTATACAAAATTCATTTCAATTGAAGAGCATCGGGAATTAATTAAGCGAGCGAAACCTGAAAGAGATGATGTGTTATTTCCAAGAATTGGGACTTTGGGCTATGCTAAAAGAATTGATTTTGATGAAGAAGTTTCAATTTTCGTAGGTTTAGGCTTAGCTAAACCGATCAAAGAAATAATGAATCCTAAGTATCTTGAGTTATATATGAATACATTGTTTGTTAAAAATTATTCAATAAGTAAAGCGAATGGTACGGGTAGATTAACTTTACCATTAAAAGAAAGTAAAGCAATGCCAGTAGCTTTACCGCCCTTTAGTGAGCAAAAACGGATTGCTGAGAAAGTGGAACGGCTTTTAAGTAAAATTGAAGAAGCGAAGCAGTTGATTGAAGGAGCGAAGGAAACGTTTGAACTTCGTCGAGCGGCTATTTTGGATAAGGCGTTTCGTGGGGGATTATCTAAAGGTCTACATGTAAAAGAGAAAAATGAAAATAACGAGGATGAAATTGAAATTAATCATAACACTGAGGAATTTTATGAACTTCCGTATAATTGGAGATGGGTTTCTTTAGAATCTGTTTGTGAAACTATAACTGATGGAGACCATCAAGCACCACCTAAATCAGAAGAAGGCATTCCTTTTTTGGTTATATCAAATATTAATAAAGGTTTATTAGATTTTCAAAAAACTCGGTTTGTACCTAAGGAGTATTATAATAAATTGCATGCTAAAAGGAAGCCGAAAGTTGGTGATGTTCTATATTCGGTTACAGGTTCTTATGGTATTCCTGTTTTAGTAGATACTGATAAAGAGTTTTGTTTTCAAAGGCATATTGCCATTTTAAAGCCTAGTGAAGATATTCGCAGTAAATATCTTTACTACATTTTGAAATCTAGATTAGTTTATAATCAGGCTACAAATTATGCTACTGGGACTGCACAATTAACTGTTCCATTGTCTGGATTAAGAAAAATAAAAATCCCTTTACCATCATTAAATGAGCAAAATTATATAGTAGGAAAAATCGAACGTATGTTTAATAAGCAGGCTTATGCAGAGAAGTCCTGTATAATTTCAAATGAGAATATAGAAGTTATAAAACAGTCTATCCTCTCTAAAGCCTTCAAAGGTGAACTCGAAACAAACAACCCAAGTGAAGAAAATGCAATTGAATTATTAAAAGAAGTGCTACAAGAACAAATAAAATAGTTATAAGAAGGCATCCATATTAATTGGATGTCTTTTATGCTTGCATACATGCCAAGTATTGGAATTGGTTTGATACAGAACCACTCACATTCACAAACTGACGATCGGTAAATTTCCGACACGACTCACATTATTAATATGATTTAGCATGGTAAAGTAATAAGAATTGCAGTGAAACCCTATTCAAGTTCGATAATGGTATCGATAGCAGAGGTATACTCTTTTAAGTGATATGAAATGAGAGATACCGCTACTTTTATTATATTGTTCCTGACAAGATACAACGTTTCAAAAGGTACACTTTCTGCGACGAATTTAAGAAACAGTAGAATAAGGGTTTAGGATAGTCTCAAATGGTATCTTATTAGATTATGAAACGCATCATAATTACGTTAGGCCTTTTGATACTAGTCTAATAAACCTAGAGTACTAATATACAAAATGCATAGTGTTTTGATTTATTAGGTAGTTAAATAAACTCTCTAAACAAGTGAAATAAAATATTCACTTGTTTGGAGAGTAACTTAGAATTTTAGTACTTAACTTGTTCTAACTTCCTTAAGAATTTTAGCAATTTCTTTATAATCGTTTATCCATATTACTTTTATCCCAAATGACGCTGCATCTAACTCTTCAAATTCTTCCATTTTTATTAACAGTTGTTTAGAAGTCTCGTCAAGGTTTAAATTGGCTTTAACTTTTTCGTTCAGTAGAGGAGCATTTCTGCTTAAAAGTTCTTCTAAGTTTCTTTCGACTTCTTTAGGATTATACTTCATCTTAAATATATAATGATTTTTTGGTTTGTCTCCTTTTTGTAACATTGCAATATCAAGTAATCTTCTAATGTTAGGGTCCGTTAGAGAAATCCCTATAAATATACAAACTTTATCTTTAAACTTATTTATTTGGACCATATTATTCCAACTGTAGATATCATTATACTGTTTATGATATAAATTTTCGCTAAGTGTTATTGAATAGTCTTTATCAATTTCTTGTTCTTGGGGCAAATACCCATGAACATGATAGATTGGTAATTCTCCATTTTTAGGATTCATTCCAACCTTATAAATTGATTTGAATGGAATTTCTACATTACTGCTTAATAAAGCACCTTCAAGAATATCGTCGTAATTATATGTTATTACGCTATCAAGGTTTGGACTTTTTCCAGGAGCAATGCAAAATTGCAAAATCTCCTTTATCGTTGGTGAATCCGCACCTCTATTTACTTGCTCATAAAGGGCTTCTTTCACCATTTCTTCAAATGTTTTTTCAGTATCTTTTTTCTTAAAATATTCCTCTAGAAATCTAGCTGAAATTAATGGACTATTAGGAAATAGCTCAGGAAATAGTTTTGACAATACTAAAGGTACGTCAGTATTAGTATTACTGTTGTTAAATGTCTCAAATAACAATTTTTGTAGTAAATTTCCCCAGCTAGGAAGATTATATGGTACTGAAACTCCTGCGCCAAGTACTAAAACTAATTCCTCTTCTTTGTATGCTTTATTTAAATTGGAGATATGCTCATTCCTCGTGTTACGAACTCTTAAGCTAGCAGGTAGAGAGGATTTGTTTAGAAATTCCCTTAATTCATTAATAGACAAGTTACTTAGAGAGTGTTTCAACTCTTGAGAAAATATATCAACTCCAATAGACATGTAAACCTACTCCTAACAAAACTATTTTTCCATATTATAACATAAATATTTCAATTTAATTTACCATTCGACTGATAAAAATAGTGCAATAACTTGAAAGTTATTGCACCTTTTTAAATGCCTTGCTATAATTGGTTTTAACAGGTGCATTAACTTAGTGCAATAAATAGGTTATGAATAGCGAGGACTTAACAATGAAATACGGATATGCAAGAGTCTCAACAGTAGCACAAGATTTAGAGGTTCAAATTCAAGCAATACTATCGGAAGGTTGCGAGATTATATATAAAGAGAAGATTACAGGCACTAAAACCAATAGACCAGAGTTCAACAAGGTGCTTGAGGTATTACAAGAAGGGGACACGTTAGTTGTAACAAAGCTAGATCGATTTGCTAGGTCAGCAGTAGAAGGTATGCAAACAGTTAAGGATTTATTTGCAAGAGGAGTAAAGGTTCACATCCTCAATATGGGACTAGTAGAAAACACCCCAACAGGAAGACTGATATTTAATATACTTAGTTCATTTGCAGAGTTTGAAAGGGACATGATTGTAGAACGTACTCAAGAAGGTAAGGCATTGGCTAAACAACGAGATGATTTCAGAGAAGGCAGACCTAGAAAACACTCCAAGCAACAAGTGCTACATGCATTAGAATTGCTTAAGACTCACACATATAAAGAGGTTGAAGCAATGACGGGAATAAAGAAGCGAACACTAATTTATAGGAAGAATGAATTAGAAGCAAAGCAATTATAAAGACTTATGAACCAAGCTGATACGGGGGGGCATATTTCCACATTTTCATAGGGTGCGAAGTAGGGATATACCCTATGTACCCTAATCCACACGACACAAATAACGAAATTTTCTAAATTTAATTGAAGAACTGGAAGAATTTAAGGCTACTTTTAAAAAAATGATAGCGGAAGTTTTTAGAAGACTGACGCTGTAACACACGTCTTTGACCTAGTTTTTAATAAATTATCTGATTTATATGTTAAAATAAGGTAAAAACATGTGAGGTAGGCAAAATATGCATTACATTGATAGTGAAGGTAGGTATTTTACAAAAAAACTATTAATAGAGGCAAATAATGCGGCTATTAGGGAAGAGAGAAATCGACAACTGAAAGAGGAATATTTAGAAAATTTATCCCATGATATGGTTTATCCAATCTCTCTCTCATTTGATGAACATAATAGAGGAGAGATTAGAGTTCAAATTGTTTTTGACGAAAAAGGTACAACTGGATTTTTAGATATGTCAAAAAATAGATACAATCTCTTACCTAAAGCAATTTACCATATTGATGGCACTGTAGAACTTGAGACTGAAGAAATGATCAATGCTAAAAGATTATACCCTGAGGGCAGAGAGTATACAGAGACAGTTGGAAGGAAATTAATTAGAGATAGTAGCTTTAGAACTAAAGTGCTTAAGGCGTATAATAATGAATGTGCAATGTGCGAATTAGATGATGTTTCAGTTTTAGTAGCTGCTCACATACAACCAGCACATTTATGCGAAGACGATTCTGTGAACAATGGAATTTGCTTATGTAAGATACATGATAAATTTTATGAAGATGGAGATATATGTGTAAGATTTAATGGTGAAATATTTCTTCAAAATGAAAATATAAAGATTGACTACGACAAGATTAGATTTCCTATTGATAAAGCTGATTATCCTTCTCCTAACAGGTTAAATCAAAGATTAGAAATGTCTATTAGACGTTTTAAGCGAAATTAATTAAGTTAAAATAGTAGGATATTTTGGTTGCAATGAAATACATTTTTAATTCATCAACATCATTAATTGGCTATTGAGTAGGTTATTTTTTTAAATTAGTGAAGGAATACGGGTACTATCAACAAATTAATTGAGCATTTAACTAGATATGGTTAGATGCTTTTATTGTGGAGTTAATGACGACAAAATATATTGATATTATTCAATACGATTCAATACCAAACATACCGATATGGGGTAAAATAATCAAAAATTTAGTCATATGATTAATTGCATAATATACTTAACAAGGGGTGTTATAATGGGGTTTTTAGGGTTATCAAAAACCGATGAAGAAAAGTTACAGTATGAGGTAATATCAAACAGAGCAAGGTTAAAAATCACTCGTTTAATTAGAGAGACTTGTTTTAATGAAGATAACAGTCTTCATTTATTGCGACAAAATAGGTTTGTAAACATTGCAAATAATGTTCTGGGTAAACCACTCTATATACTAGAATCAGACGATATGGGTGAATACCAAATGGCTGAACATGCTTGGCATCTTGGAGAAATAGAGATTTTAACAAGAAGACCAGATACAATTCAATTAGTGGAATTATTGGCAGATTTACTACAAGAAAGTTTACTGGATATTAATATTATTAATGAAATCTTATTAGAGGATGGGGCATCGATTAGTTTTGAAGAGAGTTATAATAATAACATAAAAGTTTACATTACTCCCATTGAAGAGATCGAAGATGTTCAAGACTCACAAGAACATCCCAATATTAGAAAATTAATTAAACGATTGGATACATTACTTGCTGAAAAAGATTTCTCAGGTGTTTTGCATACCAGTGCTTCTATATTTGAAACTTTAGCAAAAGATGTTGTTGGATTAGCAACCGTGGAAAATAAGCCACTCGGAGGCTTCTTTGAGAGGTATAGAAAAGAATCTAGTCTTCCAGAGCCAATTTTAGAATTTATACTTGGAATATATATAAAAAGGAATACTGAACCTTTAGCGGGACATGGGAGTACTCAGAATCCAAAAGTTGAGGAAGAAGAAGCCATTATGTTAGCAGAAATGACTAAAACTCTCGTGAGAATTGAAAGAAAGTTGGCTTTACCTCAGGTTGTTAAAAATTAGGTTATTTCTAATGTTATAGTATTTGAAAACAGTCGTAAAAAGGTTATGGCTGTTTTTAATTTTATTCTGGATATATTAAGGGTTTTAACATCGGCTTAAATAGTTTTAGAAATCCTAACCACTTTACAATATTCTACCACTACATTATCATTTTAAATGAAGTAATATTATAAGAAGTGGTTACTGCAAGTTGAATATAGGTATTACATGATTATATCAGTATTTTCAAGCATCCGTATCTGCAATGTTCCTAACAACAGAAGCAGTCATCGCTGACAAACCAGAAGAAAACGCTGGTGGTGCTGGAATGCCTGACATGGGCGGCATGGGCATGGGCGGAATGGGCGGCATGATGTAATAAAGGTTGGAAAACCTTTGTTAGATCAACGTCTAGAACGTTACATCAAACAATAAGAAAAGGTCTTTCATTAGCTTGTTAAAAGCTGATGAGAGGCCTTTTTTCACGTATAAGTAAAATATTGTTTACTAAAACAAATGAGGAATGGCTGTTTCGAGATGAGTAGGAATACTTCTGATTTATCTTGATTTTTTACTAGTGCCTCACAATTTCTGTTATAAAATGATTTAGAGAAAGATCTCTCTCATTATTAGTTGTCGTGACTATAGTGGATCAAGGTGGGGTCTTCTTTTTTATATCAAATTTTCATTTACACAACATATTTTATACGCTCTTCACACTCATGTAAGCGTTTCATATTTATATGGAAAAATAATGAATACTATGAGAATATTAAAGAAAAGTTTGAAAAATTGTAGGTGAGTGAATAAAAATGGCCGATTCAATAAAAGCGCGTAATTTGGGTGATAAAATCGAGGGTGACATTATGATACAAAAAAGTTCTCTCAATAACAAACGTGTTCTTCTAATAAATAGGTTTCCATATTGGTTATATTGCGACAAAGAGTTCTTTTTAGAAGGAGTAGAAAATCTTTGTATTCTTCATTCAAAAGAGAGTAGGTTTGATTTCCCTGAGGATAAGTATAGTTCCGTTGTAATTTGTGATTTTTCCTCTGAGAAAGAAGTTAATGAGGCTGTTGAATATTTATTCGGAAATCATACGTTTGATGTTGTTATTAATTTATCGGAACCCTTTATGGAAATGGCTGCTGCTATAAGAGAGAAGTATGCTGTTCAGGGAATGACTAAACAAACTGCAGAGATGTTCCGCAATAAAATCGAAATGAAAAAAGCTGTAAATAATGCAGGAGTATTAACACCAAAGTACACAAGTATTACATGTCAAGAGGACATATATAATTTTTATAATCAGGTTGGGAAATCAATAATTAAACCCATTAATGGCATGGGGGCTTATAATACATATGTTATAGAGGAATTTGATGATCTATCTAAAGTTATTAGAAAAATTGATGATTTTAAAAATTACGAGATGGAGCAATTTATCACGGGTGAAATGTTTCACTGTGACTCGATCATTGTGAATGGAACAGTGGAGTTGTGCTCTATAAGTAGGTATTCTCAACCTCCTCTGAACTATTCAAATGTGGATTATTTGTCCTCAGTAATGATAGGAGATAAAAATTTAAAAGAAAAAATTGAAAAGGTAAATACGCAAGTGATCAATGCTTTAAATTATAAAAATGGTGTTACTCACCTTGAAGTATTTTTAAATGAGGATGAAATCATTTTTTGTGAAATAGGAGCTCGTGCTGGAGGTTCTGGTATTATACCATCCATAAAAAGCATATATGACATAAACTTATTTAATGCGGATATTAACTGTCAATTAAATGATGAAGTAGAAATTTCTACTGCGGATCAAATGTATGCAGGTTGGCTCATTATTTTTAGTAAAGAAGGTATTGTTTCAGATATTAGCAGTATTGAGGACTTTAATTTTGATTGGATTTATTACAAAGAAATTAAGGCCAAACGAGGTGATGTGTTAAAAAGTGCCAATAAATCAACTTCATCTGTAGCGGAATTTTCAGTTACAGGAACCTCTGAAGCCGATGTACTTCGTAAGATTAATATGATAAGAAATGATTTTACATTAGATTTATTTTATTAGAATAGAGGTTTTGTTCTTGAAAAAGCATGCACTAATTATAGGTGACGTTGATAGTGTAAATGATTTCCTTGATTTTAACGACTTCAAGTATTCAGTTATAACCTCTGAATATGAGTATAATTTTATGCCATCGGCTATTACATTTGCTGCAAGTCATATATACAAAGTTAAAACACCTAGCCATTTTGACGCCATGTGTTTTGAGAGGAGCATTAGTGAGATCTTACGTTACGTTAAGGAAATTATAAATAAATCAGGAAAAATCGATTGTGTGATCTCAACTCATGAACATACTATATTACCTGCGGCGACTATTCGAACAGAGTTTGATATAGACGGTTTGAAATTTGATCAAGCTATTAATTTAAGAGACAAAAATGAAATGAAATCTAAAATTAAAATGTATGGTCTCCCAACACCAAATTTTAAACTTTTAGAAAAAAGTTCTTTAAAACACACTATAAAAGACTTTATTGATCAATATCATAAAGTTGTAATAAAGCCTACAAACCAAGCAGGTAGTTACAATCTATTGGTTTCTTCTGATGTAGAGGAAGCAACTCTTCATGCCGAAAAGTTAATTAAGGATTCTAATAAAACGGCAATCGAGCAATATGTTGACCTGCCTATTATGCATTTTGATGGGGTCTTTGTTAATGGAGAGGTTGAATTTCTGTCGGTGTCAAAAAAAATTGGTAATTGTTATGATTATGTTTATAATAGGGAAAATTTATCAACCATTATCGTTACCGATCGTAGGATTTATGCATTAGCTAAAGACTATGTAACAGAGTGTTTAAAAGCATTAAAAGTAGAAACTATGATTTTTCACCTTGAAGTTTTTAATAAAGACAATGAAGAATTTTTATTTTTGGAAATCGCTGCAAGATACCCTGGAGCCGGTATAACCAAGTTGATACATAAAGTTTTCGATTTTGATATGGTTAAAGCAAGTTTTTACCTTGATAGTTTAAAGATATCCGAAAAAAGTTTACATAGTAAAAATCTAAAGGATGCAAAACCAACAGGTATGGTTTTAATTCCATCTCCACAGAAAAAAACGTTGAAAGTGAAGGGGATCTCTGGGTTAGAAAATCTACCTAACAATATAATTAAATCAGATTTTTGTGGGCCTGGTAATACAATTACTTTTTCAACTATAGATGCCTTTAAATCAATAGCAAGTTTCTGGGTTTCTGATGAAAAAGTTAGAAATGTAGAAAATTCAATTAAGGAAATTGAAAGTCATTTAAAAATTTACTGTGAGGAAGTGGAATAGTACAAACCACTATTAATGACTATAAAATTGAAGATATTTCTTTAGCTAATATTGGAAGTAGAGCAATTGAATTAGATGAATTTGCTATGCCTGGTTTATTAGAATTAAGAAATTATTTTAGTGATGAAAAGCCACAAGTCGGGCAAAGATTGCCGGATGCTTAAATATGACTGTTCAAACCGCGGCTTTTGTAGAAACTCTTAAAAGTTTAGGTGCAGAAATTAGATGGTGTTCAAGTAATAGTCATTCGACTCAAGACGAAGCTGCTGCTATAGCTGAAAAAGGGATTCCAGTTTTTGCATGGAAAGGCCAAACTTCCGAAGAGTACTTGTGGTGTGTAGAACAAACTTTGTTCTCAAACGGAGAATGGTGGCCCAATATGTTTTAGATTATGGAGGAGACCTTGTAAATCTAGCACATAATATAAAGAGAGTTACAGTAAGAGAAGGTCTTTCATCGGCTTGTTTTGAGCGGATGAGAGGCCTTTTTTACTTATAAGTAGAATACGTTTATTCGTACCATTTTAAAAATGGTGGGAAAAGGATTTGATTATTCTACTGAAGTCGTCACTGAGCTGCCTAAAAAAAAGGAACCTGAAGGAAAGGAAGAATCCGGTGGCGGATGGTGGGAAAAAACCACAATGATCGCGATCGCCAGTGAATGAACTGGATTAACAGATGTAAAGGCCCTTTATTATGGAGACGATGAATCAGGAGAGAAACTTTCAGGATGGGACAAGCAATCCATTTGGAAGTCTTATTCCCTTGGGAAAGGTCTTTAAACAGGATAAAGCGGGCTATAAGTTAACTAGAGGAAGTAAAGGTGTAGGTACTTTTGCCGGAAAAATCAACCCGAACCTTTTGGAGGTATATGAAAATGAAGATAAGAGATATTTATCAATTGCCACAGAGAAAAGCCCCAAAAGACTATGCATTGGATGAATGGTATAACACCTTAATAAATAAAGATAGTACAGAATTAGACATTATTGATTTATGTAGAATGATTAAACAGAATATTTTTATTGAAATAGCAATTGATAAAGCAATTGAGTGTCTTAAACGTAATCCTCTAGAAGGTGATGTTTATGATGGTCAGTTATTAGAGATATTATTTTCTGTTGATATGGAAAAAATCATAGAACAAAAGGAAGTACTAAAAGAACTGCTTATGGACGTAAAAGAAAATATAGAAATGGATAATTTTATAAGTGATGAGGACTTTAATGAATATAAAAACTTAGTAGAGAAGTTCTCAACTAAAATAAACGGATACTAAACTTAAACTATTACCTTGATTGGCTATAAGCCTTTCAAGGTTTATTACTTTAAATCTAAAGGCTCAAAACCAAAACGAGGTGTTGAAAAATTCAGGTGAGAAAAATGAGGGATAAAATTGAAAAGGAATCTGCACATCCTGTATTGTTGTATGTACCACCAAACAACGTCCCTACTCAGTAGATCAACGTCTAACACGTTACACCAAACAATAAGAGAAGGTCTTTCATCGGCTTGTTTTACGTTCAGAAGCTAGGACGCTATAAAACGAATTTTACAATAAAAGGGTATTTTTGTTTTTTTCTAGAATAGATATAAAAAACGAAAACGTAAAGCAGGTGACTAGTATGGATTCTAATTATCAAGCAAATACGCCGCCTATGAATAAACATCAAACTGAAAAATCATTTCGTCATACAAAAGCGTGGGGATACGTTGCAGCTGTTGCTCTATTACCCTATGCTTTATTGAAATGTATTTGGGCTTGGGGAGGTAGTATCGGAAGTACTTCGAATCAATCGATGCATGATTTTACAATGAACGTGCTGCAAGATCAATCATCGTTCCTATATATTTTATACAGTGTCGGTATTGATTTTACAGCTGTAATGGCGATTATTGGATCCTTCATCGGTATAGCACTCGTCAGTTCGTGGGGATTAAGAGTGCGGCATATGTTGCTAGTTGTCGGATGGCTTACTGGTCTAATAACTTTCATCGCATTACTATCTACAATCCTTCAATTGTTCGGTTTGATTCCTAAAGGAACTACTGACGGCTTAGCGATATGGGTTTACGTTATTACTTACGGAGGCTTACTAGTGTGGGGAGTGTCTGTTTTTATGGCAACATTGTCGTTGCAGAAACGGTTAAAACAGAAGTGAATAAATAAGATTAAAGGACTATGAGATAAGTACATAGTCTTTTTGATTGTAATGAAAGAATGTGAGGGGCCATGCCAAAAACAATTCTTACTGGGGAGAGTAGTGCGAGAGGTCAAGGGATCATGAAGAAGAGGTGATTTTAGGGTTTCCCGTTTTGCGTGTTACATTAGCAACCGCACATTGTGCGCCTAGTGTTTGCTACAGCTAGGCGCGACTAAAGGAATAAGAGTGCCAGGTTATGAACCCTAATGCTTACTTATTTTTTTTGCGTTTTTTTCAATTTTCTATAACAGATTATAGAGAGCGTACTTCGTCAAATGTATTTCCTTTTAAAATTGTTGCGCTAAACCAAAGCATTTAATGCTTTTCTATTTTATCCTTTTCTTGCTCGATTTCCGAAAAGGTCTTAATTGAAGGCTTTACGAAGCTTTGTACTTTTTTTGATGGCTCAAATTCACGTTCGAAATGTCCTTTTGGGAGACTGACTTTAAACCAAAGCTCTTTCTTATGATTGATATAACCAAAAATATAGGACTGTAAATGTTCACTCGCTCCGTATCTTGTGAAGGTAATGGATGTCACATCATTCAGATTATAGTGAATAAACGTTTCTATGCGCTTTTTTTGAGCAGCAAAATAGTTGATTCTCTCTTGGCGATAGCCTTTTTCTGTTTCTTCTTTTTCGATTTCTGAAACAGGTTTCGTTCGAAGTGTCGAGAGTGCGTTTAGTTCAGGTGAGCAATTAAAGTCATCTTCGAAGTTTTTTTCATAAATGGTGGCAGTAAAGTTTAATTTTTTATTGTCATTTACATAGCCTGCAATGTATGGAATACCCATTGGACTCTCTTCGCGCTCCTTGAAGGTTATTGCTCTAGCACCTTTAATATTATGTAAGATGTATTTTTTGACGCGCTTTTCTTGTGATTGCCAAAATGCTTGGTCATTGTAGTGTTTCATTGTAAGCGGTACGGCAATGAGAAGCAAAAGAAGTAAAGAGATTGAAAGCCATAGTTTCTTTTTCATAGACGGGCTCCTTGATCATCTTTGTTTTTCATGCTCAATTTCCGAAACGGATTTGATAAGAGGTTTTACAAAGTCACTCAGGTTATTGGAAGTCGTAAAATCATTCTCAAAGTTTTTCCCTTTAATACCAGTTCGGAACCAAAGGTCTTTCTTGTTATTAATGTATCCGTTCACGTAAGAAACGTTTTTGGTTGATGTACCATATCTGGTAAATTGTATTGAGTGGACGTTTTTTAAATTGTATCGAATGTAGGTTTCTACACGTTGTTTTTGTTTTTTAAAATAAGCAATCCGTTCTTGTTTATAGCCCTTTTGTGTTTCTTCTTTCTGTATTTCTGAAACCGATTTTTCATTTAAACTTACAAGTTCGTCAAGTTCGGGTGAGGTATTAAAATTATCTTCAAAGTTTTCTCCATAAATAGAAGCTGTAAAATCAAGATTCTGATCATTATTTACATAGCCTGCTAGATAGGGAATACCCATAGGGCTTTTCTCGTGTTTGGTGAACGTTACTGTTTTTGAATTTCTTACATTATGAAAGACAAAAGTTTTCACACGTTCTTCTTGAGTATTCCAATAATTTTTTTCGTTTACATGTTTCATTATAAAGAATCCCCCTGCTGCAATGCATAATGTGGATATTATAGAAATAATAATTATTTTTTTCATTGAAAGATCCTTTCATTCTATAGTAGTAAAATATACCACAAAAGGGTTGCTACATGTTTATCGTTGAACGGGAAAATTCGGCAACTAACTGAGAGTGAAGAAGAGCTTTTAGTAAAATAAACGCCATCGAGCTACTAAATGTTGAGGCGATATACTTGTTATAGATATGGTCTGTTTCAGATAATTTTTCAAATGATAGAATAGGTGAATATAAAGCAGCGGTACGAATCGATTTGTTTTTAGAGAGGGAAGAGAGTTAACCAGCTCCCCTTAAAATTGTATATGCTTAGCATCTAAATGATGTATTACCGATTAGTGAACTATTGCTAAGCAGGAAATTGTCCTCAAGATATTCAGGTATTTGAAGCAAATGTTTATATAGAAGAAAAGTGTTGAGGTAAACATACCTTAATTTGGCTATTGCAACTTCTGTATCCCGAATAACTGACACATATAAATTCCTTTATTTGGTTTTTTATCTACTAGAACGATAGATGCTCTTTGTAGAGAAAGGAACGAAAATGAACGGGCTGATGATATTAAACGAAAAAGGTTAAAGACAGATCAGAAGAGAGAAAGAGATTTAACATTAAAAAATGAGTGATTATCAGAAACAAGTCAGTTAAATATGAACGTGTTATGGATGATTTCAATTCGAGATCATCTTTTTTTGGTGTACCTGGCATGGGTACAATATATAGGGTGAAAGTCCCGAACTGTGAAGGCAGAAGTAGCAGCTAGCTTAACGCAAGGGTGTCCATGGTGACGTGGAATCTGAAGGAAGCGGGCGGCAAACCTCTGGTCTGAGGAACACGAACTTCATACGAGGTTAGGTATCGTTGGATGAGTTTGCCAAACAAGACAAAATCCTTTCTGCCAAAGGCGATACAAAGTAAATGAAGCAGATAGATGGAGGGAAAGATTGTATTCTTACCCAGGGAGGTCTGACTGATAAGCCGAGCGCACTCGGTAACCTATCTTAGCGATAAGTAGCTGAACAGTCAGAAGTCAGCAGAAGTCGTAGTACTAATGGGTCTAGAACCATTAGGAAGAACGGAATCAATGAAGAAGAATGAGCACTTTGCGTACGTGTTACCTTATGAAGCAGAAATATCATACTCCCTAACGGAGGAAGTGATGAATCCACGGGGGACGTTAGAAGGGCTGAGGGTAACGCCACACAAGAAGAAGGACTCATTCACGTAGGAGTTTGATGGAAATGATGAAACGAATCTTAGCGTATCAAAACGTTACGAATGCACTCCGTAGAGTGGAAAGAAATAAAGG
>NZ_AKKV01000038.1 GCF_000269865.1 Fictibacillus macauensis ZFHKF-1 | reverse complement strand
AGCACTGTTGGAGACATCCAGCGGTGCTTTTTTCTATAAAGATACACAGATAGACAATGCCAGCAATCAGCACGCACAATTCCCCTGATCCTTCTGTTTGGAGAGTAACCGATCTCCTCCAACACGAAGGGTTTTTAAGATCCAATCATTTTCTTGTCATAACTTTATTTTTTCAGGGGTGCGTAAAGTACAGACACGAACAAAAGAATGCCTACATACAATGAGTTAACGTTCGCTAATCACTAATTTCATGAAGGGCGACTTCACTTGATGTTAACATTTTTTTAAAGATTGCTAACTTAGGAGAGTATAAACACACAGCCCACGGGAAACAATAAGGGCATGGAGGTGGCTGAAATGAAAGTATCAAGACAGTCTAATGGGGAAGTCTGTATGATTTGCGAACAATATAAAGAAACGGGAATCCACATTGTTCAACAATATATATGCCTTGAATGTGAAGAGCGTATTGTTGGCTGTGAACCTACTGATCCTTTTTATCAACATTATTTAGCGCAACTACGAAAATTAAACTTAGTTCATATTTCTAGTTAAGGCTTACAATATAAAACTTCTTTTTACGGCAAGAGACCTTCTAAGTAGGTCTCTTTTTATCGTGTTTGTGGAAACTTTTCACTCCTTGTAATCAACAGCAGAATGAGGCGAGTTATGCTAAAATGAAAAGATATTATATATTAACGAAAAAAGGATGAATTATGAGATTACCATTGTACGAGGCATTGTTGCAACACGCGGAAAAATCAAAAGGGATTTTTTACGTGCCAGGACATAAAAAAGGAAAAGTGGGCTTTCAACAGCATGAACCTCTTGCTGCAATTGCTTCCTTAGATGCCACTGAACTTACAGGCTTAGATGATCTTCATGAACCAGAGGGTGTTATAAAAGAAGCGCAAACTCTTCTGGCGCAATGGTCAAAAGCGCAACATAGCTACTTTCTAGTGGGTGGAAGTACAGCTGGTAATTTAGTTATGTTATTAGCGGCATTTCAGCCAGGAGATGTTGTGTTTGTACAGCGTAACTGTCATAAGTCCGTTTTAAATGGTTTAGAACTCGCACGGTTACGTCCAGTCTTTTTAGCTCCTGACATTCACACACAAGGACAATTTGCTACGGGTATATCTCTATCTGTCGTAAAAAAAGCGTTAAGACACTATCCTGATGCGAAAGGAATTATGCTTACGAATCCGAATTATTATGGTATATCACGAGACTTAAAAGAATTGATTACCATCATGCATGAACATAACATGGTCGTGTTAGTAGATGAGGCTCATGGAGCGCACTTCGGGGGAGATACAAGGTTACCGACAAATGCAATTGCGATGGGAGCAGATCTCGTTGTGCAATCTGCGCATAAAACGTTGCCGGCACTGACTATGGGAGCTTTTTTACACAGCAATAGTGAGCGCATTGATGAGGATCAGGTCAAACATTACTTACAAATGATCCAATCAAGCTCACCATCCTATCCAATTATGGCGTCATTAGACGTAGCGCGTAACTACGTACAACATTTATCACAGAAAGAATATGACGGCATACTAGCAGATATCTCATCGTTTCGAGAACATCTTAGCCAGATTGCTACCATTACAGTCCTACAAGCAGAAGGAAACGATGAACTAGATCCGCTAAAGGTTACCATTCAAAGTGTTACAGGTGTGTCAGGTTTTGAATTACAAGAAAGGCTGGAAGCACAAGGCATCTATACAGAATTAGCTGACTCGCTTAATGTACTGTTTATTTTGCCATTAGGGAAAATCGAGAACAAGGAGCGTTTGCTAGCCATCATAACAAACACTTTAGAGCAGGCATCAAGGGGTGACGGAGAGTTGAAGCGGACATGCCATACCGAAATTCCTGAAATCTCACCGCTTTCACAACCGTATGAATCCTTACGTACAATGAAAAAAAAGAAAGTATTAATTGCAGATGCAGTCGGCTGTGTGGCGGCAGAAGCGCTAATCCCTTATCCGCCTGGCATTCCTCTCATTGCGAAAGGTGAAGTCATTACAAAACAACAATTACATCAGTTTGAAGCACTGAAACGAGCAGGTGCTCGTTTTCATGGTGGGCAAAATAGGGTAATTACTATATATGAATAATAGAAGGAAGCGTTAAAGTGAACGGATTATTTATAACAGTAGAAGGGCCAGATGGCTCAGGAAAATCAACACAAATCATTTTATTAAAAGAGTTCTTAGAGCAACAAGGCATTCCGCATGTTGTGACACGCGAACCAGGAGGAACAGCAATTTCTGATCGCATTCGTTCCTTAATTCTTGATCCTGCTCATCAAGAAATGGTCGATGAAACAGAAGTGTTGTTATATGCTGCTTCGCGGGCGCAGCATGTTAAGGAAAAGATTATGCCTGCATTAGCGGAAGGAAAAGTCGTATTGTGTGATCGTTTCGTAGATGCATCGATTGCGTATCAAGCATATGGTTTAGGCATACCGGTTGAAGAAGTAAAAGCAGTGAATCGCTTTGCAACGGGAGGATTAATGCCTCATCGCAGTTACTTAATTGATATTGAACCAGGGGATGGTCGTAAGCGTATGATGCATCGCTATGCAGGAGAAAGTATGGATCGCATTGAACAAAAGGAATTAGACTATCATGAGCGCGTCCGTGCAGGCTTTAAATCGCTCTATAACGAAAATGAAGGACGATTTTGTTTAGTGGACGGTAGTCAATCAGTAGAAGCAGTCTTTCATACGATTGAAAAAGATATGAAAATCTTACTTTCCAACCGATATAATACGTGAGAAAACAGGAGGGAATTTTCTAATGAAAATGATCATTGCCGTTGTCCAAGATAAAGATGGCACAAAGCTTGCAGATGCCCTAGTCAAAAACGAATTTCGAGCAACGAAACTTGCTTCGACAGGTGGTTTTTTGAAAGCAGGAAATACGACTTTTATGATCGGGGTTAGTGACGATCAAGTCGAGCGTGTAATGGACATTATTAAAGAAAATTGTAAAAGTCGCAATCAGCTCGTGGCGCCTGTATCGCCAATGGGAGGAAATGCAGATGCTTACGTTCCGTATCCTGTCGAGGTAGCTGTTGGTGGGGCAACTGTGTTTGTTTTACCAATTGAAACCTTTCAACAGTTCTAACATAACGGGGGAATAAAGGAATGAAGATCACCCAAGAATTGCGACCGGTTTTTGAACAACGGACGAAAGAACCAATCATCGTTGAAGGACATCAATCACCGTTTCAACAAACGCTAGGTAGTGCACAGAAAAGTGTGCAAACGAATCAACTAGAAGAGTTATTACAAAGAGTAGAGCAACAAGGAAAGCGTGTTATTTATGCGCAAACATTAAAAGATGTTGCAGCGTATCGCCAACTCGTCCAATCTTTTATAAAAAAGGCTCTGGATGTTGGTTTACAACGAGAGCAAAAAGATGGCTGGAATGCTTATGGTCAACATGAAACGATGCAACTTGTTAAAGAAGTTGATCAAAAGCTAATCGCATTAACGGACAACGTAATTGGACAAGAAAGAAAACCGTTGGCCCTGTTAGAAGCAATTGGTGAAATTCAAGGGTTATTGATTAATATATATACGTAGGTGAAGAAAATGAGCTGGGAACCATTGCGTCAACGACAAGATAAAGTGGTAAAAACGTTAACAAATAGCATTAAGAAAAACCGCCTTGCTCATGCATATGTATTCGAGGGTGGACGTGGTACAGGGAAGATGGAGATCGCTCTTCAAGTAGCAAAGACATACTTATGTCGTGTGACACAAGATGCGAACCCATGTGGTGAATGTAAAGATTGCCGCCGGATTGATTCGCAAAACCATCCCGATGTCCATCGTGTTGCGCCTGACGGTCAATCTATAAAAATTGACCAAATCCGTGGATTGCAAAAGGAATTTGCTTATCATGGAATGGAATCGGATAAGAAGGTTTATATTATTGAACATGTCGATCGTATGACTGTCCAAGCCGCCAATAGCTTATTGAAGTTTTTAGAAGAGCCATCTGATGCAACGATTGCTCTTTTATTAACAGAACAAAAACATCGTCTCTTGGATACCATCCTTTCACGGGCTCAACTCCTTACCTTTACTCCTTTACCAACAGCGGCACTCATTGCTTCTCTTCAAGAGGAGGGTGTCTCTTCGCATATGGCTTCATTAGCTGCTGCGTTAACGAATGATCGCTCGGAAGCACTCGAAATTTGTAGGGAAGAGTGGTTTGCACAAGCACGAGACAAAGTGATACAATTAACAGAAGAGCTGAGAAATCGTCCCAACCAGGTCTTGGTTTCCTTACAGGAGAACTGGTTGTCGTTTTTTAAAGAGAAAGAACAGCTCGACTATGCATTAAACCTTTTATTGATCTGGTATAAAGATCTTTTATTTATACAGCTTTCAGAGCCAGAGCACCTCGTATTTGCCGATCAAATGCAAGCGTTGGAGCAACAAGCTCTACATATTTCACAGAAAGTGATCAGTGAAAAAATGCGAGCGGTACTGACCGCAAAACAACGTCTAGGTGCAAACGTTAACCCGCAGCTCTTAATGGAGCAGTTGGTGTTGCGATTACGGGAGGGATAATAGCCTGTGTATGAAGTAGTGGGTGTCCGTTTTAAAAAAGCGGGGAAAATATACTATTTCGATCCTGGCGACCTTGAAATCGACAAAGACACATTCGTAATTGTTGAAACAGCAAGGGGTATCGAGTACGGAAAAGTAGTAATAGCGAAGAAACAAGTAGGGGAAAATGATGTTGTACTCCCTTTAAAGAAAGTGGTCCGGACAGCAAATGAGAAGGATACACTTGCTGTAGAGGAAAATAAAAAAGCAGCGATCCAAGCGTTTGATCTTTGTACAGAAAAAATTACACAACATGAGTTGGATATGAAGCTTGTTGATGTGGAATATACATTTGATCGCAATAAAGTTATTTTTTATTTTACAGCCGATGGACGCATTGATTTCCGAGAGCTTGTGAAGGACTTAGCCTCAATCTTTCGAACGAGAATCGAACTTCGTCAAATTGGCGTAAGAGATGAGGCGAAGATGCTCGGTGGTATTGGTCCATGCGGACGTATGCTTTGCTGTTCTACGTTTCTAGGTGACTTCGAACCGGTATCCATTAAAATGGCCAAAGATCAGAATTTATCGTTGAATCCAGCGAAGATTTCTGGTTTATGTGGACGTTTAATGTGTTGTTTAAAGTATGAAAACGATTATTACGAAGAAGTCAAAAAAGAACTTCCTGATGTAGGTGAGCACATTACAACACCGGATGGAAGAGGTCGTGTTATTGGATTGAATATGCTTGAAAAGCTTGTCCAAGTTGAGTTACCAGAGCTTGAAAAAGTAACGGAATATACGTTGGATGAGTTGATGAAAGAAAAGGAATTGTTTACGCAAGCTACAGAATAATGAGGTGGAAAACACGTGGAGAAAGATCAAATTTTTTCCCGGGTGACCCATATGGAGCAGCAATTGGCCGCTTTAACAGAAGAAATCGGCAATCTAAAAGAAGATTTGGTGGCACTGCTCGAGCAGAATCATCATCTGCAAATGGAGAACTATAATTTGCGGAGTGCCATGAAACCGCAAGTAACAAAAGAAGCTGAATCGTCTAACCAAAAGCGGCCACTGTCACAAGAATCGGCAGATATCGGGGAAGGCTATGACAATCTGGCTAGGCTGTATCAAGAAGGATTTCATATTTGTAATTTGCATTATGGAAGCGTGCGGACAGAGGGCGATTGCTTATTTTGCCTCTCCTTCCTTAATAAGAAGTAAAAAGAGTCTTTCCGCTCGCGGAAAGGCTTTTTTTACAGTATAAAAACCATATGTGGTATGTAATGAAAGGAGTGAAAAAGAAATGGAACCTACTGTACATGAAGGTGAGCGTCTCGATTATTTAGTAGATGAGTCGTTAAAAATCATTCAGAGTCCTTCTGTCTTTTCTTTTTCTCTTGATGCTGTACTATTAAGTCGCTTTGCATATGTTCCTATTCAAAAAGGGAAGATTGCTGACCTTTGTACTGGGAATGGAGCGGTAGCTTTACTATTAACGAAGCGTACGAAAGCACACATTACGGGCGTTGAAATTCAGGAGCGCTTGAGTGATATGGCGGAGAGAAGTGTGCAACTGAATGGACTTCAGGAGCAAATTACTATTCATACAGGGAATTTAACAGCGTTTCCGAGCGTTCATCATAATGGCCGTTTTGATACCGTTGTTTGTAACCCACCGTATTTCTCTTCAAACAATGATCGTGACTACAATGATAATGAACATTTTGCCATTGCACGTCATGAAATTCATTGTACACTTGAAGATGTTGTTGCTGTGAGTAGTCAGCTTGTAAAACAGGGAGGAAAAGTTGCCTTCGTTCATCGTCCAGAGCGACTTTTGGATATAGTAAGTTTAATGCGGCACTATCGAATTGAACCGAAGCGTCTTCAGTTTGTCTATCCGAAAGCGGGTAGTGAAGCGAATATGCTCCTTATTGAGGGCATGAAAGATGGAAAACCAGATTTGCACATTTTACCGCCACTCGTTGTCTACACAGAAGGTGGTAACTATACAGAGCAACTTAAAAAGGTTTTTTATGGGAAATAGTCACTACGTCTATATGATTCGCTGTGGTGATGGAACCTTATATACGGGCTATGCTACTGATGTGCAGAAACGATTTTCTATGCATGAGCGAGGAAAAGGCGCAAAGTATACGAGAGGAAGAGGACCACTCGTTCTTGTCTACGAACAAGCCTATTGCTCAAAAGAAGAAGCAATGAAAGCAGAATATGCAATCAAACAACTGTCGAAACGTAAGAAAGAACAGTTCATTAAGAAAGGAGCTACTCCTCGTGTTTGTACAGAAGAGCTTTCATGAAGACAGTGGAATCTTATATTTAGTGCCCACTCCGATTGGTAATCTAGAAGACATGACCTTTCGAGGAATACGGATTCTAAAAGAAGCAGACTATATTGCAGCGGAGGATACGAGGCAGACGAAGAAGCTTTGTAATTATTTTGAGATCTCAACCCCGCTCGTTAGTTATCATGAGCATAATAAAGAAAGTAGTGGGGAGAAACTTCTCGAGCATTTAAAGAATGGGAAGACAATTGCTGTCGTAACAGATGCTGGAACACCAGCCGTTTCTGATCCTGGTTACGAGCTCGTTGTTAGTGCGTTACAGGAACAGATTACTGTCGTTCCTTTGCCGGGAGCGAATGCAGCAGTTTCCGCACTCATTGCTTCTGGTTTAGAAACGAAAGATTTTTATTTCTATGGCTTTTTACCTCGAGGGAAGAAAGAGCGAAAAGTACAACTTCAGAAGCTTAAAGGATATGGATTTACAATGATGCTGTATGAATCTCCACATCGTTTAAAAGAAACGTTAGCTGCCATGTTGGAGATTCTCGGAAACCGAAAAATTGCGATTGCGCGTGAATTAACGAAGAAATATGAAGAGTTTGTTCGTGGAACGTTACAAGAAGCGGTAGACTGGGCACAAGCAACCGAGCTAAAAGGGGAGTTTTGTTTAATTGTCGAAGGCTGTTCAGACGAAGAGCGTAATGCGTTGCAAGAACAATCGACGTGGTGGGAACATTTATCTCTCATAGAGCATGTGAATCATTATATCGAAGAAGAGCAGGTAAATAGTAAAGAAGCCATTAAGAAAACGGCCAGTGATCGGGATTTGTCGAAACGTGAAGTCTATCAAGCGTTTCATGTGGAACAATAACATAGGGAAGATATGCTTTTAAGCAATAATAACTCCAGCATTGGTACTTATCTTTTCTAGTTTTTTACGATAATACAGAAAAAAAAGACCGTAGCGAGGGAAGTCGCTACGGTCTTTTATACTTACTTGCTTGTTTCAAGTTGTTTTTGAAGCTCGTTCATGATTTCTTGAGCGCCTTCTGGGCTAAGGATGATTTTCCCACCAGCAAGTGAGTAGTTATCATCAGATACTTCACCAGTAACAGCACATGTCATGTTAGGCTTGTATTTTTTAAGGATGATGCGATCATCATCAACGTAGATCTCCAATGCGTCTTTCTCCGCAATTCCAAGCGTACGGCGCAATTCGATTGGAATTACCACACGTCCTAATTCATCAACTTTACGAACAATACCTGTAGATTTCATTTTAGTAATCTCCTCCCGAATAATAAAAAATAGTGTAAACCTCGTATTATCTCTATATAATCGTCATAATTCGACAAAATCTCACGAACTAATCATACCAATATTTCCAGTTGAGGTCAACTATTTTGCTAACAAAAATTTTACTGAATAATTACCCTATTTTCGATATGCTCAATCATATCATATTCTCCTATAAAACAGAAAGCAATAAGTTTTGAAGTTTCTTCTTCATTTACAAATTTATTACTGGTAATTGCGCATTAGCTATTCGTCACTATTCGACAAAACTTTCAGTAAAAAAAAACACTTACTCTTTTCTATTAGATAGACTTCTCTTTACCTTGACAGAACTTTGCCGATTTAGGTATATTTTGAGTGAAGAAATGAGCATAATGAAAGTATTTATATAATGTTTTCGCACCTGTACTGTATTTTATGTCCTGTTTTTACACTTTTTTTAAATAAAATGTCGAAAACAATAGAATAGCAGTGCAATCCCCTTAGATCTGTAAAAATTACAGAAGATTACACCTTAATAATGGTATACTTTTACGTACAATGAACTCTGTCCCTTCTAGTGTAGCTGGGACTTTTTTTAAATACGAGTCTATTACAATTTATCGGAGGAATTTAGAATCATGGGAGAAAAAACGTTTTATTTAACAACCCCGATCTACTACCCAAGTGGAAAGCTACATATTGGTCATGCTTATACGACGGTAGCAGGTGATGCGCTTGCCCGTTATAAACGGTTAAAAGGCTATAATGTCCTTTATTTAACAGGTACAGATGAGCATGGTCAAAAAATTCAACAAAAAGCGGACGAAAATAACGTGTCGCCACAAGCATATGTAGATAACATGTATGAAGGAATTAAAGAGCTGTGGCAAAAGCTTGATATTTCTTACGATGATTTTATTCGTACGACAGAAAAGCGCCATACAGATACGGTAGAGAAAATCTTTAAGCAGCTTCTTGATCAAGGCGATATTTATCTTGGCGAATATGAAGGATGGTACTGTACGCCGTGTGAATCGTTTTTCACAGAAACACAATTAGTAGACGGAAAATGTCCGGATTGTGGTGGTGAAGTAAAACGTGTGAAAGAAGAAAGCTACTTCTTTAAAATGAGTAAATACGCAGATCGCTTGTTGAAGTACTATGAAGATAACCCTCATTTCATTCAACCAGAGTCGCGAAAAAATGAAATGATTAATAACTTCATTAAACCGGGTCTAGAAGATCTAGCGGTTTCACGCACATCGTTTGATTGGGGCGTAAAAGTACCAGGCAATCCTAAGCATGTTGTTTATGTATGGATTGATGCCTTATCGAATTACATTACAGCGCTTGGTTATGGATCACAGCAAGATGAGAAATTTAAAACATTTTGGCCGGCTAATGTACACTTAGTGGGTAAAGAGATTGTACGCTTCCATACTATTTATTGGCCTATTATGCTGATGGCACTTGATTTACCACTACCTGATCAAGTATTTGCACATGGTTGGTTATTAATGAAAGACGGCAAAATGTCTAAATCAAAAGGCAATGTAGTTGATCCAGTTACATTAATCGATCGTTATGGTTTAGATGCCCTTCGTTACTACTTATTGCGTGAAGTTCCTTTTGGCTCAGATGGGGTCTTTACACCGGAGAGCTTTGTTGATCGTATCAATCATGATCTAGCAAATGATCTTGGGAACTTATTGAATCGTACAGTTGCCATGATTCATAAATATTTCGACGGTGAAGTGCCAGCTTATGAAGGAAATGTAACGAGCTTTGATGAAAGTCTTGTTGCGTTTGCGAATGACACGATTGCTAAAGTAGAAAAAACAATTGAATCGATGGAATTCTCTGTAGCGCTAGCGAGCATTTGGCAACTTGTTAGTCGAACGAATAAATACATTGATGAGACGACACCTTGGGTCTTAGCAAAAAATGAAGAAGATCGAGCTGCATTAGGTTCCGTAATGTATCACCTTGCTGAATCATTACGCATCGTATCCATTCTTATTCAACCATTTATGACGCTTGCGCCAAAGAAAATTTGGGAGCAATTAGGCTTACAAGCAGGTGAACATACTGCATGGGATTCACTCTATACGTTTGGAACGCTTCCTAAAGGGACACGTGTTGCTAAAGGGACACCAATTTTCCCTCGTCTTGAAAACGAAGAGGAAGTTGCCTACATTAAACAAGCAATGGTAGGTTCAGCTCCTGCGAAAGCACAAGAACCAATTGTTGAAAAAGAAGAAGTAGACGAGATTACAATTGACGACTTTACGAAAGTAGATTTACGAGTTGCTGAAGTTATTGCGGCGGAGCCTGTTAAAAAGGCAAATAAGCTATTAAAGCTTCAACTTGATTTAGGTTATGAAAAACGTCAAGTTGTATCAGGTATTGCAAAGCATTACTCTCCTGAAGAGTTGGTAGGTAAAAAAGTAATTTGTGTAACAAATCTAAAGCCTGTTAAACTTCGCGGTGAGTTATCAGAGGGAATGATTTTAGCGGGATCAGCTGGTGAAGAACTAATATTAGCGACAGTCGCTCAATCATTACCAAATGGATCAAAAGTGAAATAAACCAAATGAAAAGGATATCAACTCTGTAAAAAATCAGAGAGTTGATATCCTTTTTTGTGAGATTTTCTGACGTTGCAAACAGGGATAATGATATTTTGAAATAATAAAATCTCAGACCCTTTTATAGAATGCAAGTGAAAAAAGTGCTATGTTTCCTAGTGTTTAGAGCTTTTTAGTGATTTTTAAGAAGTTATTTTTCTGTACATTCTTTTTCTAATGTAATCAAATTGTAATGGAATTGTTACTCCGCCGACTTGGAGTATTGGGACTAATGTATGATAGACTGTGAAAGAATTAGGGAGGGTTATCTCTATGTTTGATACACACACGCATTTAAATGCAGAACAATTTCAAGAAGACGTAGAAGCAGTTATACAACGAGCACAAGATGAAGGTGTTACGCATATGGTCGTTGTCGGCTTTGATCGACCAACGATTACCGGCGCAATGAAACTCGCGGATACATATGACTTTATTTATGCAGCTGTAGGATGGCATCCAGTAGATGCTATTGATATGACAGAAGAGGATCTTCAATGGATTGAAGACCTAGCAGCGCATCCGAAAGTTGTTGCGATCGGTGAAATGGGGCTGGATTATCATTGGGATAAATCCCCGCATGATGTGCAAAAACGCGTCTTTCGTCAACAAATACAATTAGCTAAACGCGTGAAATTGCCGATTATTATTCATAATCGAGAGGCAACGCAAGATGTTGTAGACATTCTTAGAAGTGAAGGTGCAGCCGAAGTTGGAGGCATTATGCATTGCTACAGTGGCAGTGTTGAAGTTGCTCAAGAATGTCTTGATATGAATTTTTATATTTCTTTAGGTGGACCGGTTACGTTTAAGAATGCGAAGAAACCGAAAGAAGTAGCAAAGGAAGTGCCATTGGATCGCCTGTTAATTGAAACAGATTGTCCGTATTTAGCACCTCATCCGCTGAGGGGAAAACGCAATGAACCAGCATACGTGAAGTATGTAGCGGAAACAGTAGCTGAATTAAGAGAAATGCCGTTAGAAGAGCTTATTGAGCATACAACTGCTAACGCAAAACGTCTCTTTGGTCTTCAAACGTAGTAAAGCTTTGCTGTTTGATGTAAAAAATAGCCATTTCTTCAAGGTAATAGAACTTTAGAAGAAATGGCGCATGTTTAATTTTTAAAGGGGGAATGAGGAACATGAACAAGGGGAATGAAAAGAAATGGTATCATTTATTTTCAAGAAAACTTGTCTTTATCTCAGTAGCCATTTTGGTATTAGCAGTTACAACGGGTTTTGTAAGCTATGAATCTACAAAGACTGATCTTACCATTGTTGCGGACGGACAGACAAAAGAGTTCAGTTCACATGCGGAAAACGTTAGGGATGCGCTTTCTGATTTTGGTATTCATGTAACAAAGCATGATTTAGTAAGTCCAGGGCTTGATGCCGATTTGAAAAGTGGGATGACCATTGAATGGACACCTGCACATGAAATTACGTATACGAAAAACGGGCAAACGGTAACGGAATGGTCGACTGCTCGAACGGTTAAGCAGTTTTTAAACGATCATCATCTATCACTAACAGCTCATGACCGTGTTTCACCGAGTGTAGATACACTTTTAAAAGATACAAAAACGATTAATGTACAAAAGGCTTTTTCCGTTCTTTTAACAGAAGGCAAGAAGAAGAGTAAGAAAGTATGGACCACTTCGACTACCGTCGTTGATCTTTTAAAGAAGCAGCACATAAAAGTAGGAAAAGAAGATCGTGTGGAACCTTCGCTAGATGCTGATGTAACAGATGGCATGAAGGTAAATGTGATCTCCGTTAAAAAGACCACCGATGTAGTTGAGGAACGTACGCCTTTTAAAACAGTTACGCATAAGGATGGTAGCTTGGAAAAAGGAGAAAAGAAAGTAATTCACCCAGGTAAAAAAGGGAAAATTGCGAAAAAGTATAAGGTCACTCTTGAAAACGGGAAAGAAGTTTCCCGTGAGTTAAAAGATACGAAAACCCTCAAGAAAAGCAAGGATGAAGTAGTTGCTATTGGAACAAAATCTTCTGCTGACGTGTCAGGAGAGAGCACTCATTCACCGACCGTTTCACGTGGAACGAAGTCAGAAGGTAGAGAACTGTTAGTCACAAGCACGGCTTATTCTGAGAGCTGTGCAGGCTGTACAGGACGAACGAGCACGGGAATTGATTTGCGTGCAAACCCAAACATGAAAGTAATTGCAGTCGATCCGAGTGTTATTCCACTCGGTAGCAAGGTGTACGTTGAAGGATATGGATACGCGATTGCTGGTGACACTGGTGGAGCTATTAAGGGAAATCGAATTGATGTCTTTTTCTCTTCGGAATCTCGGTGTTCTGATTGGGGACGCCGTCAAGTACGCGTGAAAATTATTGATTAGCATTTTATAATAGAAGAAACTGGGTATAAAAAGCAGAGGGTACTCCTCTGCTTTTTATTTTCCTATAGAGAAAGTAAGGGTATACTAGGAAGGGAGTTTATTTAGAATAAGTCTATTCCTATGTGGTCTATTGAGCAAAAACATAGCATTCTACGGTTGGAGGAACGAATGAAAATAAAAGAAATAATCGTCGTAGAAGGAAAAAGTGATACACTTGCCATTCGTCATGCAGTGGATGCAGATACATTAGAAACGAACGGTTCTGAAATTAGTGAGGAGACAATTGCCCGCATTAAAATGGCGCAAGAAAAGCGTGGGGTCATTGTTTTTACTGATCCTGATTTTCCTGGTGAGCGCATTCGCAAAATCATTACTGAGCGGGTTCCAGGCTGTCAGCACGCCTTTTTACCTAAAGCAGAAGCGATTGCTCGTAATAAACGAAAATTAGGTGTGGAGCATGCATCTAAAGAGGCGATTCGCGAAGCATTGCTTAATATAAAGCGTGATGTAGTAGATGAGGTTGAAATTATTTCATGGGACGACTTACATGCAGCCGGTTTATTAGGTGGTCCACAAGCGAAGGCGCGCAGAGAACAGCTCGGGAAGCAACTGAAAATCGGATATATGAATGGAAAACAACTCTATAAACGATTAAAAATGTTTCAAATTACAGAACAAGAATTTATTACGGCGCTACAAACCGTTTTAGAGGAGGAACAGCAAGGATGAAGGACATTTCAAATCCTCAAAGCACGAAAGAAATATTAAAGAAACACGGCTTTACGTTTAAGAAAAGTTTGGGCCAAAACTTTTTAATTGATCGAAATATTTTAAGTAATATCGTTGCCCAAGCCAACTTAACTGAAGAATCAGGTGCGATAGAAATTGGCCCAGGGATTGGTGCATTAACAGAATTTATTGCGCGGGAAGCAAAGAAGGTTGTAGCTTTTGAAATCGATCAGCGTCTGTTGCCTATTTTAAAAGAAACGTTAGCGCCTTATCCTCACGCGTCTGTCATTCATTCTGACATTCTTGAAGCAGATGTTCATGAAGTGATTACACGTGAATTTCAGGGCATTGAGGACATTATGGTCGTTGCCAATCTTCCGTACTATGTAACGACCCCGATCATTATGAAATTGCTTACTGAAAAATTACCGATCCGCGGCATTGTTTGTATGATTCAAAAAGAAGTAGCTGACCGTCTAGCTGCAAAGCCGGGTACGAAAGAGTATAATTCCTTATCGATTGCCATTCAATATTATGCAGAAGCTGAAACGGTTATGAAAGTTCCGAAGACTGTTTTCGTTCCTGCACCGAATGTTGATTCTGCAGTAATACGATTAACCATTCGTAAAGAACCGCCAATTAGCGTGAAAGATGAAACGTTTTTCTTTGCATTGATTCGAGCATCCTTTGGACAACGTCGCAAGACATTGTGGAATAACCTCATCAATAACCTAAATCTTAGTAATCAAAAAGAAGCGCTGCAAGCTGTTTTTGATACAACAGGAATCGATCCTAAGCGTCGAGGGGAAACCTTGACGATTGAGGAGTTTGGTATCTTGTCTGATGCCATTGGACCACTTGTAAAGGAATAGTGTAGCGTTAAGCCTCTAGAATTTTCTGGAGGCTTTTTCTTGGTGGACGTGACTTTTTTAGTAAAAGACTTCTAACAGAAACGCCCGATTCATATGTTTAAAAGAAGATAAGGCAGCAAGGCGCTGGTTTTTTAAACAGGGGGAATTCAGGTGAAACTTGAAATCGGAACCGTCGTTGGAAGAACGTCGTATCAATGTGATTTAATGTTTCGAGTGATCGGTTTTAATGACGACAAATCAATCGCTGATTTAGCGGGAGATGAAATGCGTCTTCAAGCTGACGCGCCGGTGAGTGATTTAGTTGTTATGTCACAACAAGATCAGCATGAGCACCGCCAAGTAACTCAAGTAAAGGAAGAATCATCCTATAAATTATTTCGTCAAGATTATCATCTGTTACGTCAAAAGCGCGAATATCTATCAACGAATGGTTATGAATACGATCATTCCTATTTTGAATTGCCGGGCAGAGTGCTCCATGTAGATGGAGATCCTATGTACTTAAATAAATGTCTCGAGCTATATAAGCGTTTTGGTGTACCGGTGTATGGGATTCATATGAAAGAGCCTGATATGCCTGAGCGTGTTCCGGCGCTCGTTGATGAAGTTCGCCCAGATATACTAGTCATTACCGGACACGACGCCTATATGAAGACGAAAGGAGCGGCGGATGATTTACAGGCCTATCGTCATACGAAATATTTCGTGCGGACTGTCCGAGAAATTCGTCGTAAGTATCCACAACTCGATTCATTAATGATTTTTGCAGGAGCATGTCAATCGCATTTCGAATCGTTAATTAAAGCCGGTAGTAATTTTGCAAGCTCTCCTTCACGAATTAATATTCATGCGTTAGATCCAGTTTATATTGTATCGAAAATCAGCCTTACTTCATTTATGGAACATGTGAATGTAATGGATGTTTTACGCAATACGTTAACAGGAAGAGAAGGCTTAGGTGGCGTAGAATCACGAGGATTTCTTCGCACGGGAATGCCTCTTAACACACAAACATTGTAAAGAAACTCTCCGGCAAGCTCGTTGCTGGGGAGTTCTTTTGCTGGTTATAAGAAGTGCTTTTTTTATTCTAGAAAAATGGTGCATTAACCGTAATTTTTGTCTTTCACAACAAAATTCTACAAACTGTACATAATTTTTTTGATTGTCCACATAATAAAAGTGAAAAAAAGGATAAATTATCATTGACATAAGTAATTTAAAATTGCTATAATTTTAGGTTTTAATTTGACAAAAAGTAGCGATTTATGTTACAATTTGTCTAAGTGAGGTGGAGCCGATATGGGTAAAACGATTGTGGACATTAGACAAATTTTAGAGTCTAACGTGGGTAAGAGACTTTCTCTTAGAGCAAACGGCGGCCGTCGTAAGACGATCGAGCGTATGGGAACTTTAGAAGAAACCTACCCTGCCGTATTTATTATTAAACTGGATCAGGACACCAACGCTTTTGAACGTGTTTCTTACAGCTACGCTGACGTATTAACAGAAACCGTTGAATTAACTTTCATAGAAGAATCCCAGGTGGTTAGCGGGCAGTAAGAGGTCTTACTGCTTTTTTTTTGCTTGCACCGACATATGCGCCCAACAACTGGGCGTTTTTTTTATTTCTAATCCAAAAGTAAGACATACATAGAGAACGGCCCTTCGTAAAATACTAGGAAGAAAAGGAGTGAACGAAAGTGGGCAAAAAGCGTGGAATGATGTCAGAATCTTTAAAGACAACACTCGCTAAAGATTTAGGCTTTTACGATACGGTACAACAAGAGGGTTGGGGCAGTATTAGCGCCAATGATGCAGGCAATATGGTGAAGCGTGCGGTAGAAATCGCTAAGCAAAACTTAAAATAAAAAAAGCCAGAGCACACGCATAGAACACATGAGTGACTGCTCTGGCTTTTGTGTACGATAGTAAATCTAGAGTGGATGCGTAATTTATGATAGTATCAACTTATCAAAAAATTTTAGGGGAATCTTTTATGAATGAAACGAAGATATCCATTAAAGCACCTGCGAAAATTAACTTATCTCTCGATGTTTTAGGGAAACGGGCAGATGGATACCATGAAGTGAAAATGATTATGACCACTGTTGATCTCGCCGATCGTGTTGAGATGACCTTGCTTCAAGAAGACAAAATTACAATTGAATCAACAGGCGGATTTGTGCCACTTGATCATCGTAATTTGGCTTATCAGGCAGCGATGCTGTTAAAAGAGACGTTTCATATTAAAAAAGGCGTGGCCATTCATATTGACAAGCATATCCCGGTTGCTGCCGGCCTTGCCGGGGGCAGTAGCGATGCAGCTGCAACATTAAAAGGACTGAACCACATTTGGAAGCTAGGTCTTTCGCTTGATGAATTGGCGGAGCTTGGCGCTAAGATTGGCTCTGACGTATCGTTTTGTGTGTATGGCGGAACAGCCATTGCTAGTGGACGTGGTGAAAAGATACAACATATTACGGCGCCACCACCATGCTGGGTATTATTAGCGAAACCACCAATTGGGGTTTCCACGGCAGAAGTATATCGAAGAGTGAACATGAATACAGTTGTGCATCCTGATCTCGATGGTATGGTGGATGCGATTGAAGATGGAAGCTATAAGACAATTTGCAACAAACTCGGCAACGTTCTAGAATCGGTGACGCTTGCACTTCATCCAGAAGTGAAGCATTTAAAAGAATTAATGCTACGTCTTGGTGCAGATGGTGTGCTCATGAGTGGTAGTGGACCTACTGTATTCGGTTTATTTCAGCATGAAACAAGAGCGAATCGAGCGTACAATGGGTTGCGAGGTTTTTGTCATGAAGTATTTGCCGTTCGATTGTTAGGTGAGGAGCAAGAGGAGAACTAAGTACTTTCCTTATTGATAAAAACCGTATGAAAATGGTATATTAACCATATAATATTCGGTTTTGGAGGAACAGGATGAAACTTAAACGAAGTGGAAGAATGGTCGACCTAACAACATATTTGTTGAATCATCCTCATCAATTGATTCCTTTATCTTATTTTGTTGAACGGTATCAGTCTGCTAAGTCATCAATTAGTGAAGATTTAGGCATTATTAAAGAAAACTTTGAATACCAGGGAATTGGCTCGCTCGTAACGGTAGCGGGAGCCGCTGGCGGTGTAAAATACATTCCTTCCGTTTCAAAAGAAGAAGCAGAAGAAACCATTGAAGAGCTCATTGACCTTCTAGAAGATCCTGAACGGCTTTTGCCCGGCGGATATTTATATTTAACGGATATGATTGGAAACCCTACCCTCGTCAATCAAGTAGGTCGATTGTTTTCGTCTGTGTTCTCACATTTGAAAATTGACACCGTCATGACGGTAGCAACGAAAGGTATTCCGTTAGCTTATGCTGTGGCTACACAGCTTAACGTTCCGGTTGTAATTGTCCGCTCTAACAGTCGAGTGACAGAAGGGTCTACCGTGAGTATTAATTACGTATCAGGCTCTTCCAAACGCATTCAGACGATGGCACTTGCAAGACGAAGTATTAAGAAGGATGCGAACGTTCTCATTATCGATGACTTTATGAAAGCAGGTGGGACTATTCGCGGCATGATTAGTCTCATTCAAGAATTTCAAGCACACGTTGCAGGGATCGGTGTACTCGTTGAATCAGAAGACGGAGCAGAACGACTCGTCAATGATTATGTTTCACTTACTCGCTTAGCAGGCGTGAATGAGAAAGAGAAACGAATTGAAGTGGAACAAGGAAACTACTTTCAAAAAAGGGAGAGTTGATGAATGAAATCCGTACATACAAAGGGAGCACCTGCGGCAATTGGTCCGTATTCGCAAGGAATGATTGTAAATAACATGTTCTATAGCTCAGGACAAATTCCGCTAACAGCAGAAGGTACGCTCGTTACGGGTGATATTGTTGATCAAACACATCAAGTAATGAAAAATGTGCAAGCTGTATTAACAGCTGCTCAAGCTTCTTTTGATTCTGTAGTAAAAACAACGGTCTTTATAAAAAACATGGATGATTTTGTGAAGATCAATGAAGTGTATGGAGAATATTTTGGTGAACATAAGCCAGCGCGCTCGTGTGTTGAGGTGGCAAGGTTACCGAAAGATGTTGACATCGAAATAGAAGTCATTGCCCTCGTTACACCTTAAGAAAGCGGAAGACTCTTTAGACGGAAAACGTCTTAGGGGTCTTTTTTTGTTCAGAAAAAGAGCCAGCTAGTATACGATTTTCATGAAGAAGGAGGAATCTCCGCTGTGCGTGAGATTCCTCTTTCTTCATTTCATGCTTTACAAGAGATATTTAGGAAAAAGCAACCATGGATATTGCTGTAATTTTTTAAAAATTTTTTATTTTATCAGAAGGAATTTAAGAGAAAATGAAGAAATCTTGTAATACGTTCTTATTTATGGAAAAAGGTGGTGTTTGTAATGGAAGTAACAGACGTAAGATTACGACGAGTTACAACAGACGGTCGAATGAAAGCGATTGCTTCGATTACGATTGATCATGAATTTGTGATTCATGATATTCGTGTGATCGATGGCAATAATGGTATGTTCGTGGCAATGCCTAGTAAAAGAACGCCAGATGGAGAGTTTAGAGATATCGCTCATCCGATTACGTCAGGCACTCGCGAAAAGATTCAAAATGCTGTACTGACGGAATATCATAGGATGGGTGAAATGGAAGCTGCTTTTGAAGAAGCAGGAGCATCCTAAAAAAAAACACAAGAACTCCTTCGGGGGTTCTTTTTTGCTTGTTCTCTTACATAAATAGGTAGCTAGTCGTAGAGGGTTGAAACGGAAGTTATGACAAGGATTAGAAATTTTCAAGCAAAGATATACATTATATATTCCTAAAATTAACAATACCTTGACAAATCCTTCACACTGCTTGAAATGACAAGCATTATAGAGTATATTTTTTAATGGAATATTAGAGTGTTTTTAGTTAAAAAAATGGAGGTCATTATGAGTAATCGCTATGCAGTAGTGTTAGCTGCAGGTCAAGGAACAAGAATGAAATCCAGCTTATATAAAGTCCTACATCCTGTATGCGGCAAACCGATGGTACAGCATGTAGTGGATCAGATTACAAAGCTACATACAAACAAAATAGTAACAGTTGTTGGTCACGGAGCCGATTTAGTAAAGGAACAGTTAGGAAGTTCCTCAGAATATGTATTGCAAGAAGAACAACTTGGTACAGCGCATGCAGTTAGCCAAGCGAAGCAACTTCTTGCCAATGAAGAAGGAACGACACTCGTTGTTTGTGGTGATACACCACTTATGACAGCGGAAACGATGGAAAAATTGCTTGCAGAGCATCAGAAGGCAGGAGCAAAAGTAACGATTCTAACTGCTCATGCCGAAAATCCTGCTGGCTATGGTCGTATTATCCGCCAAGCAGACGGTACAGTTGCTCGCATCGTTGAGCATAAAGATGCATCGGAAGAAGAGCGTCTTGTACAAGAAATTAATACTGGAACGTATTGCTTTGATAATCAAGCATTATTTACGGCGTTAGCTTCTGTTAGTAACGATAACGTCCAAGGGGAGTACTACTTACCTGATGTGGCGGAAATATTGAAAAAACAAGGTGAAGTTGTCGCTGCCTATCAAACCGCTTCTTTCGACGAGACACTAGGGGTAAACGATCGCGTAGCGCTTTCGCAAGCAGAGCAAATTATGAAACAACGAATTAATGAGCAGCATATGAGAAATGGCGTGACTCTTATTGATCCACAACAAACGTATATTTCTTGTGATGCTGTGATCGGTCAAGACACCATTCTATATCCAGGAACAATTATAACCGGTGCTTCTGTAATTGGAGAAAACAATATAATTGGGCCGAATAGCGAAATTAAAGATAGTACGATTGGAAACGGAAATACAATTAAGCAATCTGTAGTGAATGATAGCGAAATTGGGAACGATGTATCTGTTGGACCGTTTGCTCATATTCGCCCTGCTTCCTCCATTGAAGATGATGTGAAGATTGGTAACTTTGTTGAAGTGAAGAAGTCAGTCATGGCGAAGGGCAGTAAAGCTTCTCATTTAAGCTACATTGGAGATGCTGAGATTGGTAAGGACGTTAATCTTGGTTGTGGCTCTATTACCGTTAATTATGATGGTACGAATAAGTTTGTTACGAAAGTGAAGGATGGAGCCTTTATTGGATGTAACTCTAACTTAATTGCCCCGGTAACAATCGGCGAAAATGCCTATGTGGCAGCTGGCTCAACCATCTCTAAAGATGTGCCAGGTGAAGCCCTAGCTATTGCTAGAAGTCGTCAGATGGTTAAAGAAGATTATGTTTCCAAGCTTAAAGGCAAGAAATAAAAGCATAAGTACTTTATTTAAAAATAAGCAGTTAAAAAACGGAAGGAATAGGTGTTAATGGCTACTAGTTATGTTGACTCTACATTGAAGGTATTTACGTTAAATTCAAATATTGAATTAGCTGAAGAAATTGCAAAGCATATCGGAATTGATCTTGGAAAGAGCTCGGTTACTCATTTTAGTGATGGCGAAATCCAAATTAATATTGAGGAAAGTATTCGCGGTAGCGAAGTTTACATCATTCAATCGACAAGCAATCCTGTAAATCAGCATTTAATGGAGCTTCTCATTATGATTGATGCGTTAAAGCGCGCTTCTGCAAAAACTATCAATGTGGTCATTCCATACTACGGATATGCGCGACAAGATCGAAAAGCACGCGCACGTGAACCAATCACTGCAAAACTAGTAGCAAACCTTCTTGAGACAGCCGGTGCAACACGTGTTATTACGATTGACTTGCACGCAACTCAAATTCAAGGTTTCTTTGATATCCCAGTCGATCAGCTTCTTGGGGTGCCTATTTTGGCCAATTACTTTGAAAATAAAAAATTAGACGACATTGTTGTTGTATCACCAGATCATGGTGGTGTAACACGTGCGCGTAAAATGGCGGATCGTCTGAAAGCACCGATTGCAATTATCGATAAACGTCGTCCGCGTCCGAACGTAGCGGAAGTAATGAACATCGTTGGTAACATTGAAGGCAAAACAGCCATTTTGATTGACGATATTATTGATACAGCAGGAACCATTACACTTGCTGCAAATGCGCTTGTCGAAAATGGCGCAAAAGAAGTGTATGCATGCTGTACGCACCCTGTTCTTTCAGGACCGGCGATGGAACGTATTCAGAACTCGCATATTAAAGAGCTTGTTGTTACGAATACGATTGTATTGCCTGAAGAAAAACGCACAGATAAGGTGACTCAGCTTTCTGTAGCACCGTTGCTAGGAGAAGCGATTATTCGCGTACACGAGCAATTATCTGTTTCTAAATTATTTGATTAATAAACTCACAAAAAGCCTCAAAAGAAACGGCAACGTTCTTTGAGGCTTTTTTCTTTGTGTGTTTAAGATTAAGAAAAAAAGGGTACATTTTTTAGGAGACTTATTTTAGGAAGGGTGAGAGCATTATGGCAACGCAACTTAAAGCCAATAAACGTCAAACGGAGAAACGTTCGTATATTACTCAAGTTAGAACAGAGGGAAATGTACCAGCAGTTGTGTATGGCAATGGTATAGAAGCTCAACCTATCTCTGTTGAAGAAGTCGAATTTATTAAAGTACTTCGAGAAAATGGTTTAAACGGCGTAATCTCCTTAAATACAGAAGGAAAAACGATTCCGGTTATGGTTCAAGAAGTACAGCACGATCGCTTGAAAAACGAAGTGAGACATGTTGACTTTCTCGTCGTTGATTTGAAAAAAGAAGTAGAAGCAGAGATTCCAGTTAACATCGTAGGCGACTCGCCAGGTGTTAAAGAAGGCGGCGTATTAACACGTGTTCTTCATACGGTTACTGTAAAAGCAAAACCAAATGATTTGCCAGAACATATTGATGTTTCAATTGAAAAACTAGGTGTAGGCGACTCATTCCTTGTTAATGACTTATCAAAAAATAGCGCGTATGAACTAATCAGTGACGGTGAGGAAGTTATTCTTACTGTAACGCCTCCTACTGAACTTTCTTCTGAAGAGGAAGCGGACGAAGGAAATGATTCAGAACCTGAAGTGATTGGCGAAGCAAAAGAATAATAAATAAAGAAAGAAAGGTGTGGCCTACGAGCTACACCTTTTTTTCGTAAGTTTTTCATGTTCAAAAACGCTTGCGCTTAAAGATTTTCGAGAATTTAGTGTATACTTAAGATAGGCAAGTTTTTATAAGGAAGAACAGACAGGCGGGGTGGGAGCATCCTGCGTTTTTAAGTATATATAGAGAGTGAGGATTACATGGTGAGATGGTTTGTGGGGTTAGGTAACCCAGGGAAACAATTTGAAAAAACCCGTCACAATGTAGGATTTTTCGTTATTGATGAATTATCTAAACGATTTGGGATTGAATTAAATCAAGCGAAGTTTAATGGCTTGTATGGATCAGGAATGGTAAATGGTGAAAAAGTATACTTACTAAAACCATTAACGTATATGAACCTATCGGGCGAAAGTGTTAGACCGTTTATGGATTACTTTAAATTGGACGTCGAAGATTTAGCGGTTATTTATGATGACCTTGATATGCCTTGTGGAAAACTGCGACTTCGTCAAAAAGGAAGTGCCGGCGGTCATAATGGCATGAAATCTTTAATTCAGCATTTAGGGACAGATACATTTAATCGTGTGCGCTTTGGAATCGGTCGTCCAACGAATCGTCAACCCGTTCCAGACTTTGTGTTAAGCACATTTGCAAAAGCAGAAGAAGAGGCTGTAGCGTCCTTAGTGACTAAATCAGCTGATGCATGTGAGGCATTTTTAGAAATGCCGTTTAATCGCGTTATGAATGCTTTTAATGGCTAAGTCGAATAGAACCACCTCGTTTCGTTCATAATGAAAGTAGAAGATTGTCCGAAGCGGAGGAGGCCTATTCCATGTCTATTCATTATCAATGTCGTCATTGTGGTCAACATATGGGAAGTTTACATGAGCTTGATGTGACGAGTGAGCAATTAGGATTTCATCAGTTAACTGTGGAAGAACGAAATGAAATGTTAGCTTATGATGAAGTCGGCAATGTCCATGTCAAAATTATATGCGAGGATTGTCATGAAGCACTTACTCAAAACCCGGACTACTACGAACTTGATCGATGGATTCAATAGAAAGTTGCTTTGGTGAAGATAACCAAGGCCTTTTTCTATGTATTCTATAGATTGAAAGGTTGCTAAATTTTAAAAACGTACCCATGTCTGTGGGAAAAAACGGTCAAGAATCGCGGTGCGTTCGCATATACAACATAGTACTGAGAAATACATTGGCTGTATTTCATCAGGGGGGAGGTTTACATGCTAGGACTGAAACACTATTACAAAAATGGCGAAGATGTTCAGGGCATCTTAACGGGACTTCAAGAACAGTTAAAGGAGCAGCTTGTTGCGGGCTTATCAGGCTCTGCAAGAACGCTGCTCATTGCCTCGTTATATGAAAGCTCTAATCGAGCACAGCTCGTCATTACTCATAACCTTTATCAAGCGCAGAAATTATATGAAGATCTCAGTACGCTGCTACCTGTAGAATCTGTTTATTTATATCCAGTGAATGATTTGATTTCCTCGGAAATTGCGATTGCTAGTCCAGAATTGAAAGCACAGCGCTTGGAAGTTCTAAATTTTCTAGCTCATGGTGGGAAGGGAATTATTATTGCGCCAATCGCTGGAACACGCCGGTTCTTACCACCGAAAGAACTGTGGAAAAAAAGTCAGCTTGTGTTTCGAACTGGAGAAGAAATTGAGGTTGACACCATTTTTCAACAGTTAATTGCAATGGGATATGAACGTGTGAGCATGGTAAGTGCACCAGGAGAATTTAGCATGCGTGGTGGGATCCTCGATATTTATCCGCTAACGGAACAGATGCCCATTCGAATTGAATTATTTGATACAGAAATTGACTCTATTCGTTATTTTGAAGCGGACACACAACGCTCTGATCGTAAAGTAGAGGCGGTTGTCATTGGACCGGCCCAAGAGATTATTTTGTACGACGAACAGTATGCAGAAGCCGTTGGAAGAATGGAAGAAGGCTTAGCAGCTACGTTGAAAAAAATAAATGATGCTTCTGTCAAAGAGACATTAGCTCAAAAGATTACGTATGAAATTGAACAATTAAAAGAAAAGCAACGCTTTCAAGGAATGTATAAGTACATTTCTATGTTTTATGAATCTACATCAAGTCTGCTTGATTATGTACCACAAGATAGCATCATCATTATGGATGAGGTTGGACGTGTTCAAGAGATGGCTGTTCAGTTAGAAAAGGAAGAAGCTGAATGGCATACCTCGCTTTTAGAGCAGGGAGAAATTTTAACAGATGTGCGTCTGTCACAAGAGCGCGACGTTCTTGTGCAAACAGAGCTTCAGCGTGTGTATTTATCGTTGTTCTTACGTCATGTTCCCCATACCAATCCACAGAACATTATTAATGTGGAAAGTAAAGCAATGCAAAATTTTCATGGCCAACTCCAAGTATTAAAAGGAGAGATTGAGCGATGGAAGAAAACCGGCTATACGGTTGTTTTTCTTGCTGTGAATGAAGAACGAGCGAAGCGTTTGGAGCGCGTATTAGCAGATTACGATATGGAAGCTAGTGTGATTGCGAAGGATACGGAGCTGCAACCTAAAGTGAACCAAATTTTAATTGGCGACTTATCTGGTGGATTTGAATCACCAAAGCTTAAGCTTGCAGTCATTACAGAAGAAGAAGTCTTTACGAAAAAAGCAAGACGTCCTATTCGTTCGCAAAAAATGTCCAATGCGGAGCGGATCAAAAGCTATTCTGAGCTGAAAGTAGGCGACTATGTTGTTCATGTCAATCATGGAATCGGTAAATATTTAGGAATTGAAACGCTTGAAATTAAAGGTGTTCATAAAGATTATTTACACATTGTATATGCCGGTAATGATAAGTTGTATGTGCCGGTTGAACAAATCGATCAAGTGCAAAAATTTGTTGGTTCAGAGGCGAAAGAACCGAAAATTTACGCGCTTGGCGGAAATGATTGGAAGAAAGTAAAAAGCAAAGTTCAATCATCTGTTCAAGATATTGCCGATGATTTAATTAAGCTTTACGCTGAACGAGAGGCAAGCGTTGGTTACGGCTTTAATAAGGATGGTGCCGAACAACAAGAGTTTGAGTCTTCTTTTCCTTATCAAGAAACGGAAGATCAACTACGTGCGATTGATGAGATTAAAAAAGACATGGAACGATCACGTCCGATGGATCGCTTGTTGTGTGGTGACGTTGGGTATGGAAAGACAGAGGTAGCTATTCGTGCGGCCTTTAAAGCCATTATGGATGGCAAGCAAGTCGCATTTCTTGTGCCAACTACTATTCTTGCACAGCAGCATTATGAAACGTTCCGTGAACGCTTTGCTGATTTTCCTATTACAATCGGCTCATTAAGCCGTTTCCGCTCGCGTAAAGAGCAAAATGAAGTGCTAAAAGGCTTAAAGAAAGGTACAGTCGATATTGCAATTGGAACACATCGTTTGCTTTCAAAAGACGTGGAGTATCATGACTTAGGCTTATTAATTATTGATGAGGAACAACGGTTTGGAGTTTCACATAAGGAAAAAATTAAGCGCCTAAAATCAAATGTTGACGTGTTGACGCTAACGGCAACACCGATTCCACGAACGTTGCATATGTCAATGCTTGGTGTGCGTGATTTATCGGTTATTGAAACACCGCCTGAAAATCGTTTTCCAGTGCAAACATATGTTGTAGAATACGGAGCCTCGCTCGTCCGTGAGGCAATTGAGCGGGAGCTAGGCCGTGGTGGGCAAGTATACTTCTTGTATAATCGCGTTGAATCGATCGAACGGATGGCGGAGCAAATTGCCTCACTGATTCCTGATGTAAAAGTGGCAGCCGCTCACGGTCAAATGTCTGAAAATGAACTAGAAGGCGTCATGCTTGATTTCTTAGAAGGCAATACAGATGTACTCGTTTCAACGACCATTATTGAGACAGGTGTAGATATTCCTAACGTCAATACATTGATTGTTTATGATGCGGATAAGATGGGGCTTTCCCAGCTGTATCAGCTGCGTGGTCGTGTAGGGCGATCGAATCGTGTAGCCTATGCATACTTCACGTATCAGCGTGATAAAGTGCTAACAGAAGTTGCGGAAAAGCGTCTTCAAGCCATTAAAGAATTTACAGAATTAGGTTCAGGCTTTAAGATTGCTATGCGTGATTTAACGATTCGTGGTGCGGGTAACTTGCTCGGTGCACAGCAACATGGCTTTATTGATTCTGTTGGGTTTGATTTATATTCTCAAATGCTTCAAGAAGCGATTGAAGAACGTAAAGGCGACGCACCTAAGAAAGCCGCGGTTATTATTGAAATGAATATTGAGGTAGATGCCTATATTCCTTCCACTTATATAGAAGATAGCAAACAAAAAATCGATATGTACAAGCAATTTAAAGCCGTTAGCTCACTTAAAGATGTTGATGAGCTTCACGATAGCCTAATCGATCGATTTGGTGACTATCCTGTGGAAGTGGAATGTCTCCTTCTCATAGCGCGCATTAAAGAATTAGCAAAGCGTGAGCATGTAGATCGCATCGATCAAAAAGGCGATATCGTGACCATGCTTCTTACAAAAGAGGCAACAGACAAAATAGATGGTGCGAAACTGTTCGATGTTGTAAATAAGATTGGCCGCTTTATTAATCTTGGTGTAGAAAATGAGCAGCTAAAAGTAGTCTTCAACAAGAAACGCGTTTCTGATAAAGAGCTCCTAACGTCGATGGAAAAAGTCTTAAAGAAATTCCGAAGCGTTAAAAAAGCAAAGGTCGATGCAAAGGCGTAAAATTTTGGAAATAACATGCTGGTAAATTTCATGAATAGAACTCGCGAGGTAACAAATAATAATTGCAGGGAATGGAACATTCTTCATATGAAGGTTTCATTTATGTAGTACATCCAGTGATTACATCATTTGAAAGCGAGGGCATTAAAACATGAAAGCAACTGGTATTGTTCGCCGCATTGACGATTTAGGGCGGGTCGTTATTCCAAAAGAAATTCGACGTACCCTCCGCATCCGCGAAGGAGATCCGTTAGAAATTTTCGTCGATCGTGATGGCGAGGTTATTTTAAAGAAGTATTCGCCGATTAATGAATTAGGTGATTTCGCAAAGGAATATGCAGAATCATTAGCCGATAGTTCTGGTCATACCATTTTAATTGCAGATCGCGATACATTTATAGCAGTAGCAGGTGGATCAAAGAAAGAGTACTTAAACAAAAGTGTTGGTACGATGATTGAATCTGCGATGAATGATCGTAAGCCGCAATTAAACGCTACTGCCAGTGAAATTGAAGTAGTAGACGGCATGAAAGAAAGTGCAGCTTATGTCATTGCTCCGATCATTGCTAGTGGAGATCCGATTGGTGCAGTCGCCATGCTCGCAAAAGAAGGACAAAAAATTTCAGAGCTAGAACAAAAGCTTGCAGAAACTGCTGCTGGATTTCTTGCTCGCCAAATGGAAAATTAAGAAGAAGGAAGCCAATTCTGGCTCCTTCTCTTTTTTATGGCGAGGAAGGTTTGCTAGCAGGCATTCAGGCTTTACAATCCCTTTTTATGCTATAATACGTTTGTTTTATTCTTTCATGGGGGCGACTATGAATACTCAGTCCAAGCGGGTGTGGCAAGGCGCATTCTTCCTTGCTGTTGCCATGTTTATTGTGAAAATTTTAAGTGTACTATATCGAATACCTTATCAAAATATTACCGGCAATGAAGGGTTTTATGTATTTCAACAAGTGTACCCGTTTTATGGAATCGCGGTTGCTTTTGCTGTTTCTGGTTTCCCTGTTGTACTTTCGCGGCTGTTGGCAGAAGGGGGGGCGGATGCGGTAAAGCGGGCGCGCGTAATCTCCAGTGCTGCATCTACGTTTTTTACTGTCGGATTGGTTTGTTTTATTGTTTTGTTCACAAGCGCACGAGCTATTGCACGATTGATGGGCGACGAACAATTATTTTTACCGATTCAAGCTACGGCTTATTTGTACTTAACCGTTCCTGTTGTTGCTGTCTTACGAGGTTTTTTTCAGGGAGAAGAGAGCATGATGCAAACAGCCTACTCACAAATTGCTGAACAAGCTGTTCGTGTCGCTTGCATAATCGGGCTTTCCTATTACTTTGTCGCTCATGGAGCGGACGTATACAGCACAGGTGCCGCTGCGACATTTGGTTCAACCGTAGGCTCCGTAGTATCCATCGTATTGCTTGGATTTTATCTTTTGCAAAGACGAAGTGTTAGGAAGACGAAGCTTGTCTTTATGAGGCCTTCATTAAAGGTTGGCTGGCAGCTCTTAACGGCCGGTTTACTATTGACGGCAAGTTCAATGATTATGATTATCTTTCAATTAAGTGATGTTTTTACATTTGGTAACCTCCTGCAAAGAGAAGGGTTTTCACTAGCTGATGTGCAACGTGCTAAGGGGGTTTTTGATCGCGCCCAACCGTTATTGCAGCTAGGTACCGTTGTTGCGACTTCCTTATCACTCGCTACTGTGCCGGCTATTACGATAGCCAAACAACAAGGCGATCGTTCTCGAATGAGAGAGATTTGTACAAAGTCACTTCAGCTTGTATTTATGGTGGGGCTTGCTGCAGGCGTCGGGCTCGCTGTTATTATTAAGCCCGTTAATGTCATGTTGTTTCAAACAACAGAAGGTTCTGTGGATTTAGCAATTATGGGCATAGCCATTCTCTTTTTCTCTTTATTTATTACATCGACCGGATTGTTGCAGGGGTTACGCTATTCGCTATGGCCTGTTCTCGGTTTACTCGGTGCCGTTGCCGTAAAGATAGCGGGTAACCTCTTATTGATGCCCGCTCTGCATGCAACGGGCGCAGCTATCGCTACTGTATGTGGAGCTGCAGTGGCGGCAGCAATCAATATCCTTGTATTACAACGCAAAACGGCGTTTATGACGTATGGAACATTTCATGGCATGCGCATGGCATTCGTTGCAGGGGTGATGGCCTTGGCTACATTTGCAGTCAAAGAAGAACTTTATACAATGGTATCTATGCAGCATCGCTTGTCAGCCGTGGTTGTATCTATTACTTCAGCGGTCGCTGGTGCAGTCGTTTTTGGAGTGGGAGTCGTGTTGCTGCGCGTCGTGAAGCTAGAAGAGATGATCAAGCGGGAAAAGCTTATGAAAATAACGTCACTTTATAAACGTTTAAAAGAAAGAAGGAATTAGAATGGGACAAAGCATTACGATTGTAGGGCTTGGAGCGGCAGGACTTGATGAAATGACGCTCGGGATCTATCGCATGGTAAAAGAAGCGAAGCATGTGTATGTGCGCACGATGGATCATCCGGCCGTTCAAGAGTTAGAGCAAGAAGGCGTAACGTTTACTGCTTTTGATGAAGTGTATGAAAAGCATGATGATTTTCAAGCAGTCTATGAAGAGATTGCTGCATTTTTATTTGATCAAGCCGCTTCAAACGATATTCTATATGCCGTTCCTGGTCATCCGTTAGTTGCTGAGCAGACGGTGCAACTGTTGTTGCACCAGTGTGAAGAAAAGGGAATTACTGTTACGGTCGCAGGTGGTAAAAGCTTTCTAGATGAAATGTATACGGCGTTAAAAATAGATCCGATTGATGGCTGTCAAATTCTTGACGGAACGAACTTAAAGCGAGAAAATATTGTCATTCGTCAACATGCCATCATTGTCCAAGTATACGATGCATTTATTGCTTCTGAAGTAAAATTAACGCTCATGGAAAAATATAAAGACGATCATGAAGTAGCTGTCGTGACAGCGGCAGGAAGTCGTGCTGAATCCATTACGTGGGTAAAGCTGTATGAGTTGGATCATGCTTTGCAGTTAAATAATTTAACAGCGGTATATGTGCCGCCTGTCACCTCACGTGAGGCTCAATATCGTGATTTTGACCATTTGCGTGAAGTTATTGCCGTTCTGCGCAGTCCTGAGGGGTGCCCATGGGATCGTAAACAAACCCATCAATCGCTTAAGAAGTATTTGCTTGAAGAAGCTTATGAAGTGCTTGAAGCCATTGATGAAGCGGACGATGATCATTTGGCAGAAGAGCTTGGGGATGTATTGCTACAAGTATTATTACATGCGCAAATTGGTGAAGAAGAAGGCTATTTCTCCATTGATGATGTGATTGCGGCCCTTGCTTCCAAAATGATTCGTCGTCATCCACACGTGTTCGCTGATGTCTCGGTTCAAACAGCAGAGGACGTGGTAAAGAATTGGGATGCGATCAAAGCTGAGGAGCATGGGGAGCGACCTTCTAGCTCTGCATTGGATGGCATAACAAAAGGACTGCCAGCTTTGTCGAGAGCACAACAGCTGCAGGCGAAAGCGGCAAAGGTAGGCTTTGATTGGACAGAGCCAGAACCGATTATTGCCAAGCTTCGTGAAGAATTTGACGAATGGAACCAAGCAGAATCGGAAGACGAGCGATTAAAAGAATTTGGCGACATCGTTTTTACAATTGTTAATTTAGGACGCTATTATGGTATTGATGTCGAAGAAGCGTTAACATCAACGAATCAGACGTTTCAAAAGCGCTTTACGTACATTGAGCAAGCATTGTTGGCATGCGGGAAAACACCACAAGAGGCAACATTAGAAGAAATGGATGCTTTGTGGAACAAAGCAAAAGAAAATTTGTAGAATTAGGAAGGATTTTGTTTTTCCTTAGAGAATAATTTTCGATAACCGGGTTAAACCCTTATGATTTCGGGAGTCATTCCGAATGATTTGAATGAATGCCAAGGAGGTTTTAATGATTATGAACAAAAATGAACTGGTCACCAATATTTCTGAGAAATCAGGCTTAACAAAAAAAGATGTTGAAACGGTTGTAAATGGTCTTGTGGATGAGATTACAGGTGCTTTAAAAGAAGGACAGAAGGTTCAATTCGTAGGTTTTGGCACGTTTGAAACGCGTGAGCGCTCAAGCCGCACGGGTCGTAACCCGCAAACTGGCGAAGAAATTAACATTCCAGCCTCTACTGTTCCTGCGTTCCGCCCAGGTAACAAGTTAAAGGAAGCTGTAAAGTAAGATGCGATTAGATAAGTTTCTTAAAGTCTCCCGTCTTATTAAAAGAAGGACGGTAGCGAAAGAAATTTCGGATCAAGGACGCATTTCCGTAAACGGTAAGCAAGCAAAGTCATCCACAACGGTAAAAGTGGGCGATGAACTGTCCATTCGTTTTGGGCAAAAGCTTGTGACTGCACGCGTAGACGCGCTTAAAGAATCCACCAAAAAAGAGGACGCAGCACTCATGTACACCATCATCCAAGAAGAATCACTTCAACCATCTGAGTAAGAGTCTATTCATAGGCTCTTTTTTTTATGGAAACGAACGAGCATAGGACGACTCCTTAGTTCTAACGTTGTCCCCCTTTTCATACACATAAAGCAAAAGAGGGGGATATCTCATGGAATCTTACTACAATTCCGGCTCCGGCCCGATGAACAAAAACAGTGTTAACCTTCCAGATCAAAATCATGATGTGAAGATGATTGGTAGAAAAAAATTAGAAATCACTGGCGTTAAGCAAGTAGAAAGTTTTGATAATGAAGAATTTCTTTTAGAAACGACAATGGGTTTTTTAGCGATTCGTGGCACCAATCTTAAAATGAAAAATTTAAATGTTGAATCCGGCGTGGTTTCCATTGAAGGAAAAGTTTTTGATCTTGTTTATTTGGATCAGCAGAGTGGTGAAAAATCTAAAGGATTTTTTGGCAAGCTGTTCAAATGACGTTATCTGTACAGTTTCAAACGATGTTAGCAATGGCAGCTTCAGGAATATGGGTTGGAATGGCTATGGATACGTATAGCCGCTTTCTTCGTGAACGACGAAAGTGGTACTGGCTACATTTTCTTAATGACCTATTATTTTGGTTGCTCCAAGCATTCATCGTTTTTTTCGTATTATTATCTGTAAATCATGCCGAACTTCGCTTTTATGTTTTTATTGCTTTATTATGTGGATTTAGTTGTTATAAAGCCTTGCTACAAAATGTTTATAAAGTTGCATTAGAGGGTATTATACGGGTGGTTATGCGACTGTATCGTTTTTTCGTTCGTCTTTTCTATGGACTTATTGTTACACCTGTTAAATGGGTCGTTGTCACCATTTCAATCATAGTTCTTTGGATTCTACGCGCAGTATGGAAGATCATTTTAACGGTATTGAAACTTGTTCTCCTTCCGATGAAATGGTTATTAAGTCCGCTTTTGCGTTTCATTCCAAAGCAAACATGGTATACTTTAAAAAGTAAATGGCTTGCATTTGCAGGGATTCTTATTTCTCTGAAGAATACAGTCAAAAAATGGTTTCGAAAAGAGGAGAAATAGGGAGGTTGAGCATGGTCCAGTATGAACAAAAAAAAATAGCAGAACTAGATACGGGCTACGTAAAGGAACATCATCTCCAGCAACAGCTTAAAGACAAGCGTAGACGGGGATTATTTCGTCGCCTTGCAGTGTTCTTTGTGATTTTTGCGTGTCTCTGTGGACTGCTGATTTCTCATTTGCATTCACAACAAACGGCAATTGATCAAAAAGAACGCGAAGAGCTACAATTGAAAAAAAAGGTAGCTACCCTCAAGAAACAACAGTCACAACTCAAGCAAGACGTGCATAACTTGAATAACATTGATTATATTAAGGACCTAGCTAGGAAGAAATTTTTCATGACAAGTAAAGATGAAACAGTCTTTATTGATGAGAATAGTTCCTCGCATTGACAGCCTTGAATTTTCATATGTATAATAAAGTAAACTTAAGAATACCTAAGGAGGAGCATTTTCTTCATGTCAATTGAAGTAGGCAGCAAGTTGCAAGGTAAGGTTACAGGGATTACTCATTTTGGTGCGTTTGTAGAGCTGCCAGGAGGCACGACCGGACTTGTACACATTAGTGAAGTTGCAGACAATTACGTCAAGGATATCAATGATCATTTAAAGGTCGGCGATGAAGTCGAAGTTAAAGTCATGAATATTGAAAAAGACGGCAAAATCGGCTTATCTATTAAAAAGGCAAAGGATCAACCAGCGCCTGTAAGAAATAGTTACGGACCACCTAAGAGTGGATTCGGACAATCTAAAGGTGGCTTTAACAAGCCGCGTAAAGGTGCACCACGTGGAGGCGGTAACGGCTTTAGTGGAGCTCTTACTTTCGAAGATAAAATGAGTAAATTTCTCAAAGATAGTGAAGACCGTCTGGCAACGTTAAAGCGCCAAACTGAGTCCAAGCGCGGCGGACGCGGTGCTCGTAGAGGCTAAGCAACTGCTATTATAATGCTCAAGCATTTTTAACCTTTTATAATAATTAACGTCTCCTTTTGGAGGCGTCTTTTTTTATAGAAAATCACTCTTCTGAAATTTTATTTATATTTTTTGAAAATGCGTTGACAAAACTATTCGTTATATTGTAATATACTACTTGTGTCGTTGATATGGCGGTGTAGCTCAGCTGGCTAGAGCGTACGGTTCATACCCGTGAGGTCGTGGGTTCGACTCCCTCCGCCGCTACCATTTTAACTACTAATTACATATATGTATTGGCCCGTTGGTCAAGCGGTTAAGACACCGCCCTTTCACGGCGGTAACACGGGTTCGAATCCCGTACGGGTCACCATTACATAAAATTGCTCAACCCTGTATTTTTATATAAAAATACAGGGTTTTTTGTATTTGTCCGTCGATAAGTTTTTGAAACAAGCTCTGTTCGTTTGACAAAAAATGTGAAGAATGCCCGTTATAATGAGACACACAAAACAAAAACGGGTGGTGTGGAGAATGTTTCAAAAGGCGGATGAAAATGTGATCGAACCAATGCGTGCCATGGTATGGCTTGAGAAGACCCAAAATGTATCACGTGGGGCAAGTAAGAAACTGATGCACCGTGTAGAGAGGGTACTGCTTAATTGGCGGTTGCTGCTCTTTGCAGTGGGTTTCCTTTTAGGACGAGCCATGATCTTATCTGAAGTTACTCCCTTTGCGTTACCTCTTATTGCCTCTGTCTTCATCTTGCGAAAAGAACGGATCGGGATTGCCTTCTTAGCGTTAATCGCTGGGGCGCTATCACATACACCAATGAATGTTTTCTACATAGTGCTTGGCGTAGCCTCGTATGCACTGTTTCAAAAAGGCGTAAACCTTTTTGCTAAAAAGAGAATAAGATGGGTACCGGTTGCGGTTTTTGCGGCAAGTTTTACCGCTAGATTGGCTGTGACGGTCGTTACAGAAGGGAAACCACCAGTAAGTGCTTATTTAACAGGTGCTGTGGAAGCAGGACTTGCGTTTGTTTTAACGTTAATCTTCTTGCAAAGCATTCCGCTGTTAAACTTTAAAAAAGCGCCACAAACACTAAAAAACGAAGAAGTTATATGTTTTATGATTATGCTTGCTTCTATATTAACAGGAACGATTGGCTGGGAACTGTATGGCTACTCGATTGAACATATCGTATCGCGTTATTTAGTTATGTTATTTGCCTTTGCAGGTGGAGCAGCTATTGGATCCACTGTCGGCGTTGTAACTGGATTGATTTTAAGCCTTTCCAACGTGGGAAGTTTACCGCAAATGAGCCTTTTGGCGTTTTCTGGTTTGCTTGGTGGACTATTAAAAGAGGGAAGGCGAATTGGCGTTAGCATCGGGTTGTTGCTCGGTACGATGTTAATTGGTATGTATGGAGGAAGTGGAACAATTACACAAACGCTTATTGAAACGACTATTGCCATTGCGTTGTTTTTTATTACCCCTAAATCTGTCGTTGCCAACATTGCCCGCTATGTACCGGGTTCGCGTGAACATTCCAATGAACAACAACAATATGTAAAGAAAATTCGTGATGTAACCGCTTCGCGTGTCGAACAATTTTCGACGATGTTCCAAGCGCTTTCTCATTCTTTTGACGCGTACGGAGTAGAGGAAGAAGAGCGAGAAAGTCGAGAGCTCGATTTCTTTTTAAGCAATGTAACAGAAAAGACGTGCCAAAATTGCTTTAAAAAAGAACAGTGTTGGGCTGTCCATTTTACTAAAACGTATGAATTAATGACAGACATTATGACTGAGCAAGAACAGTTTCAAGAAATAAAAAATCGCAAGCTAAAGGTTGAATGGGAAAAACATTGTGTAAAACCCGATAAAATTAGTGAAGCAATTCGTAAGGAACTCTCTCATTATCATGCTAGTCAAAAATTAAAGCAGCAAGTACAAGAAAGCCGCAAACTTGTTGCTAACCAACTGCTAGGTGTATCGCAAGTGATGGGGAATTTTGCAAAGGAAATTCAAAAAGAGCATGCTAACCACCAAGTACAGGAAGAGCAAGTAAAAGACGCAATTGCACGGGCTGGCATAGAGGTCGGACATATTGATATTTATAATCTTGACACATCCAATGTAGATATAGAATTAAGCATTCCTAATTGCCAAGGCAGCGGTGAGGCTGAAAAAATTATCGCGCCGCTTCTATCGGACATTCTTGGTGAGACGATCATTGTAAAAAAGGAAGAATGCGGCTTTTACCAAAATGGCTTCTGTCATGTAGTATTTGGCTCGGCTCGGGAATTTGTAATAGATATTGGGATTGCTAGTGCGGCTAAAGGCGGGGCCTTCGTATCGGGTGACTCGTATTCTACCATTGAGCTTGGCGGTGGAAAGTATGCGATCGCTATTTCTGATGGCATGGGAAACGGGGAGCGTGCTTCGAAGGAAAGTAATGAAACGTTAGAGTTGCTACAAAAAATATTAAAATCAGGCATTGATGAGGAAGTGGCTATTAAGTCGGTTAACTCGGTCCTTTCCTTACGAACGACAGATGAGATTTTCTCAACGCTTGATTTAGCGATGGTTGATTTACAAGATGCCTCGTTAAAGTTTTTAAAAATCGGATCGTCACCAAGCTTTGTGAAACGCGGAGATCAAGTGCGTGCGATTGAAGCATCGAATTTACCAATTGGTATTATTGAAGAGTTTGACGTTGACGTTGTAAGTGATCAGTTAAAGGCTGGAGATTTACTCATTATGATGAGTGATGGCGTGTATGAAGGTCCTAAGCATGTTGAGAATATTAATGTTTGGATGAAACGCAAAATTAAAGAAATGAATACGGACGATCCGCAAGCGGTTGCCGATTTGTTAATGGAAGAAGTCATTCGCACTGGATCGAATTGCATTGAAGATGATATGACCGTTGTTGTAGCAAGTATTCGTCGTAACATTCCAAAGTGGGCGTCCATTCCACACTTTCCGAAGATTACGATTAAGCGGCAAAAAGCACAATGATTTTTTTGCAGTTAGTCGTATAATTCATCTCATCGATGACAAGGATGGTACCAAGTAACTTTTGAAGGATGAGAGGTGTTATCGATGGATTTAAAAAAAGGAACGTTGCGCCAAGTACTATTAATTACTGATGGGTGTTCCAATCATGGTGAAGATCCCATTGCGATGGCGGCTTTAGCAAAAGAACATGGCATTACCGTAAATGTTATTGGGATTTTAGAAGAGCGGAATGAAGAATATCATCGTAAAGGATTAAAGGAAGTGGAAGAAATCGCGATGGCTGGCGGTGGCGTAAGTCAAATCGTCTATACGTCGCAACTTTCACAAACAGTACAAATGGTAACGCGAAAAGGAATGGCCCAAACAATTCAAGGTGTTATTAATAGTGAACTATCACAAATCTTAGGAAAAGATGCTGTAATTGAAGATCTAGCGCCGCAACAGCGGGGTGAGGTCATGGAAGTGGCAGATGACCTTGGAGAAACGATGGATTTAGAAGTGTTAATATTAGTTGACGCATCGGGCAGTATGGAAAAGAAGTTGGCAACCGTCCAAGAATCACTCATTGATTTATCCATTTCCTTAAATGCGCGTATGGGCTTTAATCAATTTTCACTGTACGCGTTCCCTGGAAAGCGTGAAGAATGTGAACAGCTGATAGACTGGACACCGCGGTTAAATACTTTAAGTAGTATTTTTAGTAAATTGTCGTCAGGTGGAATTACCCCGACTGGTCCGGCGTTAAAAGTGGCATTGGCAGAATTTACGGACAGGCTTTCGAAAAGGAGAATGATTTCCGGTGATGAGGAATACATCGAAGGCTCAGGATTTTAAGTTTCAAGCCGGTGAACGAATCGTTGGCAAGTGGCACCATCATGAATATACCATTCTTTCTGTCCTTGGAGCCGGTGCGACAGGGACTGTTTATTTAGCGCAACATAAGAGTGGGAAAGTCGCTCTAAAAGTAGGCTTTGAAACACCCTCTATTATTTCGGAAGTAAATGTGTTAAAACATTTTGCGAAGGTCCAAGGAACAGTGCTTGGGCCTTCTTTAATCGATGTCGATGATCATGTTGCAGACGGTACCATTATTCCATTTTACGTGATGGAGTATTTGGATGGTGTTTCTTTGTTTTCTTTTATGAAACAGCATCAGCAAGAATGGTTATCGGTATTCTTCTTACAGTTATTAAGTGATCTGCAATTGTTACACCAAGCGGGATGGGTATTTGGCGATTTAAAGCCAGATAACGTATTAATCGTCGGACCTCCCTATCGCATTCGTTGGCTTGATGTTGGAGGAACAACACAAATTGGTCGATCCATTAAAGAATATACAGAGTTTTTTGATCGCGGCTATTGGGGGTTAGGATCGCGTGTTGCGGAACCTTCTTATGATTTATTTGCCTGTTGTATGATAATGGTGAATATTGCGTACCCAAAGCGTTTTGAGAAGCTAAAAGCGGGGAATGACCAATTGAAAGAAGCTGTTATGCATAGTCCTTTATTAGCACCGTATGCTCCTGTCATTAAAAAGGGGCTGTATGGGAATTATGCTTCGGCGGAAGCGATGAAACAAGAGTTACTCTCATTGCTGCATAAGAAAAAGCACGTTATGCCACAGCAACAGGCAAAGACTACCGTTGCATCCTCTCGAATACAGCACAAGAAACAGAGCCGTCACAATAAAAGAGGCGTCGCTTTTGAACTTCTCTTACTCGGTACGTTTTTCCTTGTTGTCTATTTCTTTTATTTATGGAGTCAGTCAATGTGAACGTTTTATGGCTATGTAAAGGATCACTGCATAATGTCTCGCCGTTTTGATATACTGAACGGGAAAGTTTGCACAGTAGGAAGGACGAGAAGAAGTGTTTCAAGCAGTTGATGAGCTCATTAAGAAATTTAACATGATTGCTCCTGGTCAAACCATTGTGGTGGGTGTTTCTGGGGGGCCAGACTCGATGGCGTTGTTGCATTATTTATGTAGCCTGCGAGAAAGCTTGCGCTTAACCATTGTTGCAAGTCACGTTGATCATCAGTTGCGTGGTAAGGAGTCACAGGAAGATTTAGCTTTTGTTGCTGCCTATTGTCGTCAATGGGATGTGCCTTTTAGCGGAAAAGCGATCGACGTAGCAGCCTATAAAAAGCAACAACAACTTACGAGTACGCAGGTAGCAGCTAGAGAATGTCGCTACGCATTTTTTAAAGAAGTAATGGCCTCGTACCACGCAGATGCGTTGGCACTTGCTCATCATGGCGATGACCAGATTGAAACGATGCTGATGCGTATGACGCGAGGAAGTTCGAGTGGCGCTCTTGCCGGCATAGCAGCAGTACGTCCGTTTCATACGGGAGTCCTCATCCGTCCTTTCTTAGGAATAACAAAAGAGGAAATAGAGCATTATTGTAAAGTACATTCTTTTGCCGTGCGACAGGATGCGACAAACGACTTAGACGATTATACAAGAAACCGTTTTAGGCATTATGTACTGCCATTTTTAAAAAAAGAAAACCCAAATGTTCATAAAAGATTTCAAGTAATGAGTGAAACCATTTCTGAAGATGAAGCGTATATGATAGAGCGTACAGAGGAGCAAATGAAGAAAGCAATCCTTGTTCAAAACGAGCAGGAAGTACAGGTTTCTGTTTCAACATATCTTCATATGCCAATTCCTTTACAAAAAAGGGCGATTACACTAATATTAAACTATCTATATAAGCAAACACCTTCATCTCTTTCCTCGGTACATAAGGAGAGCTTTTTAGCTTTACTCAATAGCGATCATCCATCTGGACAACTACATTTTCCGCAAGCGCTTCACGTTGTTCGTTCGTATGATATGTGTTCATTACATTTTTTGTCAGCTGAACAACCTAGTGCGTATGAACAGAAGCTGTTTGAGGATCAAGTCGTAGATGTTCCCGGGGGAACACTTTCTTTTGAGTTAAAAAAGGATATTCCATATGAACAAAAGGGAAAAGATGTTTTTGTATGTGATGTTAAAAGTGTAATACTCCCATTAACTGTGCGCACCCGCAAACCAGGGGACAGAATGATCATTAATGCTTTAGGCGGCACTCGCAAAGTAAAGGATATCTTTATTGACGAGAAGGTTGATCGAACAAAGCGTGATCAATGGCCCATTCTTGTGGATGGATCTGGTGCAATACTTTGGATTCCGAACGTTAGGCACGCCGTAATCCCACAATCAGATAAGACAGAGCAATGGGTAGTCTTACAGTTTCAAAATTCCTGCCAGGACGTCTAGGAGGCCAAAGCAACATGCATGATGAAATGAAAGAAGTATTAATTTCCGAGGAAACTCTTCAAGAGAAAATTAAAGAACTCGGTGCCCAGTTATCAAATGAATATCAAGATCGTTTTCCACTTGTGGTTGGTGTCTTAAAAGGAGCGCTTCCTTTTATGGCGGATCTTATTAAAAAAATGGATATTCATTTGGAGATTGACCTCATGGCTGTTTCTAGCTATGGTGCTTCTACTGTGTCATCAGGAGAAGTGAAAATTATTAAAGACCTTGATACATCGCTAGAAGGACGCGATATCATCATTGTCGAAGATATTATAGACAGCGGCTTAACCTTAAGCTATCTTGTCCAACTATTTAAGCATCGCAAGGCAAATTCAGTGAAGATTGTTACCCTTCTTGATAAGCCGACCGGCCGTAAAGTTGATATTAAACCAGACTTAACGGGCTTTACTGTACCTGATGCATTCGTTGTCGGATACGGACTTGATTATGTGGAGCGTTATCGCAACCTCCCGTATATCGGTGTATTAAAACCAGAGGTGTATGAAAAGTAAGACGGATGTAGCAATATGCAATAATAAATGCAATTCATTGTCTCATTGTTATTGAGGAGGTAAGGAATGAATCGGGTCGTCCAACAGGTCATATTTTTCGTGTTAATTTTTCTAGCAGTATTTGGAGTTGTCCATTTCTTTCAAGGATCAAGTACAAATGTTTCTAAAATCCACTACTCAGAGTTAACACAGTATATTTCAGAAGGAAAAATTAAAGTAATTGAGTATCAGCCGGAAAATGGTGTGTATGCTGTTAAAGGTAAAACAACAAATGACAAAGTATTTGAAACGTATACACCAGCTGCTGATGAATCCATTAAGCAGCTATCCAAATTAGCTTCTGATGCGAAAGCAAAAGGGATCGATGTTTCTATTAAGCCAGAAGAGCAAACAAGTGGGTGGGTGACGTTCTTCACGTCCATTATTCCATTTGTCATTCTCTTCATCCTATTCATCTTCTTGATGAATCAAGCCCAAGGTGGCGGAAGCCGTGTTATGAACTTTGGGAAAAGTAAAGCAAAACGTTACAATGAAGAGAAGAAGAAGGTTACATTTAAAGATGTAGCCGGCGCAGACGAAGAGAAGCAAGAGCTTGTAGAAGTGGTAGACTTCTTGAAAGATCCACGCAAGTTCTCAGCAGTTGGCGCGCGTATTCCGAAGGGTGTTCTTTTAGTAGGACCTCCAGGAACAGGTAAAACATTACTTGCTCGAGCTGTAGCAGGTGAAGCAGGCGTTCCGTTCTTCTCTATTTCAGGTTCTGACTTCGTGGAAATGTTTGTTGGGGTCGGTGCTTCACGTGTACGTGACTTGTTCGATAATGCGAAGAAGAACGCACCTTGTATTATCTTTATCGATGAAATTGATGCAGTAGGTCGTCAACGTGGTGCAGGTCTTGGTGGTGGACACGATGAACGTGAACAAACGCTTAACCAATTGCTCGTTGAAATGGATGGCTTCGGTGCAAATGAAGGAATTATTATCATTGCAGCAACAAACCGTCCAGACATTCTTGACCCAGCTCTTCTTCGTCCAGGTCGTTTTGACCGCCAGATTACGGTCGGTCGTCCGGACGTTAAAGGTCGCGAAGAAGTACTGCAAGTTCATGCTCGCAATAAACCGCTTAGTGCGGAAGTATCGCTGAAAACGATTGCGATGCGCACACCAGGATTCTCTGGTGCAGATCTTGAGAATTTGTTAAATGAAGCTGCACTCGTTGCGGCACGTCAAAATAAAAAGACAATTGATATGGACGATATCGACGAAGCGGTGGATCGCGTCATTGCCGGTCCAGCCAAAAAAGGTCGCGTCATTTCTGAAAAAGAAAAGAATATTGTTGCCTATCATGAAGCAGGTCATACTGTCATTGGCTTAATCCTTGAAGGAGCAGATACTGTTCATAAAGTAACGGTTGTTCCTCGCGGTCAAGCAGGTGGTTATACAGTCATGTTACCGAAAGAAGATCGCTACTTTATGACAAAACCAGAACTACTTGATAAAATCGTTGGTTTGCTAGGTGGTCGTGTAGCGGAAGAGCTTACGTTTAATGAAGTAAGTACGGGAGCTTCTAATGACTTCCAACGTGTTGCAGATATTGCTCGCCGAATGGTAACAGAATTTGGTATGAGTGATAAGCTTGCACCAATGCAATTTGGATCAAGCTCAGGTGGCCAAGTGTTCTTAGGTCGTGATTTTAATAACGATCAAAATTACAGTGATGCCATTGCACGTGACATTGATATGGAGATTCAACATATCGTTAAAACTTCGTATGAGCGTTGTAAGCAAATTCTTACAGAACACAATGATAAATTAGAAATCATTGCTCAAACACTTCTTAAAGTGGAAACACTGGATGAAGAACAAATTAAAGAGCTTGTCAAAACAGGTAAGCTTCCAGAGCGTAAAGTGATTTCACCTTCTGCCGATCAGGAACTGAAATTAACGTTCCAAAAGAAAGAAGAAGAAGTGAAGAACGAGGAACCACCAACTGAAGATAAGAAAGAAGATTAATTTCAAAACAAGGATGCCTCTATGATTAGGGGCATCCTTTTTAAAAGGATTTCTTTTAATTTTGACATGAAGTGAGGCGTCATACATGATTTTTGTCTTTGATGTAGGGAATACAAACATTGTACTAGGGCTTTATCATGAAGAAGAGCTTCTTCATCATTGGCGTATTAGTACGGCTAGAGAAAAAACGGAAGATGAATATGGCATGCTTATTGTCAATTTATTTAAAGAAGCATCCATTGCTAAAGAAGCCATTGAGGGCATTATTATTTCATCCGTCGTCCCACATATTATGTCGACGTTAGAGCGTATGTGTTTAAAATACTTTCATCGCAAGCCACTTCTAATTGGACCGGGCATCAAGACAGGCTTAAATATCAAATATGAGAATCCACGCGAAGTTGGTGCCGACCGCATTGTAAATGCGGTAGCTGCTATCCAATTGTATGGAGCGCCAGTCATCGTAGTTGATTTTGGAACAGCAACAACGTATTGTTACATTAATGAACAGGGACATTATATGGGTGGTGCCATTGCTCCCGGGATCAATGTGGCAACAGAAGGCCTTTATAAAAATGCAGCTAAACTTCCACGCATTGAAATTTCCAAGCCTCCAAGCGTTATAGGCAAAAATACAGTCAACGCTATGCAATCTGGGTTATTATTTGGATATGTCGGTCAGGTTGAAGGGATCGTCAAACGCATAAAGCAAGAAACGAACGTGAATGCAACAGTGGTAGCAACGGGCGGAATGGCAGGCTTAATTGCCGAAGAGTGTGCTGAAATTGATGTAGTAGATCCGTTTTTAACACTGAAAGGATTACACGTTATTTATTGCAAAAATACACATAAAGATAAATGGTAAGGAAAAGGTGAAGGATATGTCAGATTATTTAATTAAGGCACTTGCATATGATGGACAAATTCGTGCTTATGCAATGAAAGGTACAGAGATGGTAGGGGAGGCGCAACGCCGACACATTACATGGCCAACTGCTTCGGCTGCCCTTGGTCGTACGATGATGGCTTCCACGATGATGGCGGCAATGTTAAAAAGTGATAAACATAAGATTACTGTAAAAATTGAAGGAGAGGGACCGTTAGGCGCGATCATCGTTGATGCAGCACCAAACGGCGATACACGGGGTTATGTTCATAATCCGCATGTGCATTTTGATTTAAATCAACACGGTAAGCTTGATGTAGCGCGAGCAGTCGGAGGGACAGATGGATATTTATCTGTTGTAAAGGACCTTGGTCTTCGCGATAATTTTACGGGTCAAGTGCCACTTGTATCAGGCGAAATTGGTGATGATTTTACGTATTACTTTGCTTCTTCTGAACAAGTACCTTCTGCTGTTGGTGTAGGTGTACTTGTTAATCCCGATAATAGCATTTTAGCGGCAGGTGGTTTTATCATTCAAGTATTGCCGAATGCAGATGATGCAGTCATTTCTGCGTTAGAACAGCGCATTAAGACGATTGAACCGATTTCTAAATTGATTGAACGAGGCTTAACACCAGAAGAAATTCTTTATGAGCTACTAGGTAAGGACAATGTGAAGGTACTAGAAACAATGTCAGTTCAATTTCAATGTACATGCTCTCGCGAAAGAATTTCTAATGCATTAGTTTCTTTAGGAAAAGAAGAAATTCAAGCTATTATTGAAGAAGAAGGGCAAGCGGAAGCACATTGTCACTTTTGTAATGAAAAATATGTCTTTGATCGTGAAGAATTAGAACAGCTTCAAGAGGAAAGCCGGTAATTACCATATAAATTGACAGACGCTTCGAATCGTTGGTACACTAAATCCAATAAAACTACTCGGAATTAAGGGGCGTGAATAGGATGGCAAGAATAGCAAATTCAGTTACAGAGCTTATTGGACAAACGCCGGTTGTAAAATTAAACCGCTTGAACAATGAAGCTCACGCAGATGTATATTTGAAATTAGAGTTTATGAACCCGGGAAGTAGCGTTAAAGACCGCATTGCTTTAGCCATGATTGAAAAAGCAGAGCAAGATGGTAAGCTAAAAGCCGGTGATACGCTAATAGAACCGACAAGTGGTAACACGGGTATTGGGTTAGCGATGGTTGCTGCTGCTAAAGGGTATAAGGCTATTCTTGTTATGCCTGATACAATGAGTATGGAACGTCGGAATTTGCTTCGTGCTTATGGAGCAAGTCTTGTCTTAACACCAGGTGCAGAAGGAATGGGCGGAGCGATTCGGAAAGCGGAAGAGCTGGCTAAAGAGCACGGCTACTTTTTAGCACAACAATTTAATAACGAAGCAAACCCAGAAGTTCATCGGCAAACAACAGGAAAAGAAATAGTAGAACAATTTTCTGAAGGACTCGATGCCTTTGTTGCTGGTATTGGTACGGGTGGAACGATGACAGGATCTGGTGAAGTGTTAAAGCAAGCTTTTCCATCCATTAAATTGTATGCAGTAGAACCGGCAGATTCTCCTGTTTTAGCTGGTGGAAAACCTGGTCCGCATAAAATTCAAGGAATTGGTGCTGGATTTGTGCCATCGATTTTAAATACATCACTTTATGATGAAGTGATTCCCATCACAAATGAAGAATCTTTTGAGTATGCGCGACGAGCGGCAAAGGAAGAAGGAATTCTAGGTGGAATTTCATCTGGAGCGGCGATTGCGGCAGCTCTTAAAGTTGCAGAAAAGCTCGGTAAAGGAAAAAAGGTGTTAGCCATCATTCCGAGTAACGGAGAGCGTTACTTAAGCACACCACTTTATCAATTTGATGATGAATAAGAAAAAAAGAGCTGTTGCCTATGTGCATCAGCTCTTTTTTTATGTGATGAGCTAAGTTCCATCAAGTGGTAAGTGAGGTCGATTATTTTTATCGCCACAGTGATTGCTGTTCAGTTACAATAGATACCATAAAGAGAGATTTTAGGAGTGTGACAGCCGTGGATCATCAAACGACTACGCGACGTGATTGTCGCTATACGAAAATTTCCATGCAACCCAATGAATGGTTTGCTCGTTACCAAGCATTTAGTAAACATGAAACGCATCATGTACTACTTGAAAGCGGTCAAACCGGTAACTATAGTGTAATGGGAGTGAAACCAAGTGCCACTATTTCTGCGAAAAATGGTGAGGTAACGATACAGAATGCTGAGGAAACGATCGTTCGTAAAGGCAAGGTACTTCCTATTATTAAAGAATGGCTAGCTGCCTTTGACTGTTCACGAAAAATAGGGATGCCAGACTATTATGGTGGAGTGATAGGCTATTTTAGCTATGATATTGTGCGTGAAATTGAAAAGCTTCCCTCACTGTCGGAAGATGATCTTGCGTTGCCAGATGTATACTTGTATATGTTTGATGAGTTGTTTGTTTATGATCATAAAGCCGGCTATTTATGGATGATCGTTTATTTTGAAGATGACGGTACAGAAGCCGAACAACGCCTTTTACACTTAAAAAAAGCTTGGGAACAACAACCAGAAAACATTCACCAGCTAGCATTTGAACGAAATGAAGAAGTGAAAGCAAGTGTTTCATTAGATGAGGCTGCCTTTTCTGCTGCCGTTTTACGGATTCAAGACTATATTGCAGCAGGCGATGTGTTTCAAGTGAATTTATCGGTTCGCCAAACACAACCGCTTAAAACGCACCCAATGGCGATTTATGAACAGTTACGTCACATGAACCCTTCTCCTTATATGGGCTATTTTCATTCACCTGAGTTCCAGCTAGTTAGTGCCTCGCCTGAATTGCTTGTGAAAAAGAAAGAGCGCTTGATTAGTACACGGCCGATTGCTGGTACGCGGTCTCGTGGAAAAACACCTGAGGAAGATGCTGCGTTAGCGGCGACTTTAATTGAAAATGAAAAAGAGCGTGCCGAGCACGTAATGCTCGTTGATTTAGAACGTAATGATCTTGGTAAAGTGAGTGAATATGGCTCCGTTTATGTTGATGAATTTATGACGATTGAAAAATACTCACATGTGATGCACATTGTTTCGAATGTCCAAGGCATATTGCGTCAATCATCTGATGCGTATGACCTGTTGGAAGCGACCTTTCCTGGTGGTACAATTACCGGCGCGCCTAAAATTCGAACGATGGAAATTATTGAAGAACTTGAGCCTGTGCGTCGAGGGGTATATACTGGCTCTATCGGCTGGATTGGATTTGATGGTGATATGGAAATGAATATCGCTATTCGAACAATGGTTTGTCAAGACGGTGCTGCCCATGTACAAGCAGGTGCAGGCGTCGTTATTGATTCTAATCCAAAAGCTGAGTATAAGGAATCATTAAAGAAGGCAGCGGCACTTTGGCGAGCAAAAGAACTCGCAGAAGAAGCAGCAAGCAAAACAGTTGAGAAGAGTAGAGCTTAGAGGAGGAAGATGAGAAATGATTATGATGATTGACAATTATGATTCGTTTACGTACAACTTGGTGCAGTACTTAGGTGAGCTTGGCCAAGAACTGATCGTTAAAAGAAATGATGAAATTACGTTAGAAGAAATTGAGGCGCTACAGCCAGATTATTTAATGATTTCACCTGGACCTTGTTCCCCCAATGAAGCAGGAATCAGCATGGATGCTATTCGTTATTTTGCAGGGAAAATCCCGATTTTTGGGGTGTGCCTTGGTCATCAGTCGATCGCTCAAGTGTTCGGCGGAGATGTCGTGCGGGCAGAACGATTGATGCATGGAAAGACGTCGATGATTGCTCATGATGCGAAGACGATCTTTGCAAACCTAGATCAGAACATGACCGTAACACGTTATCATTCATTAATCGTTAAACCAGAAACGTTGCCTTCGTGTCTAGAAGTGACAGCAACTACCGCAGAGGGTGAAATAATGGCTCTTCGTCATAAAGAACTTCCAATAGAAGGTGTACAATTTCATCCTGAGTCAATTATGACTCAGACTGGTAAACAAATGTTGCAAAATTTTATTAACCATTATGAAACTAAAAGGAATACGGTATGTACCTCTCGATAAATGGCAAACTTGTTACAGAGAACGAAGCGGTTATATCTCCGTTTGATCATGGCTACATGTATGGCTTAGGTGCTTTCGAAACGCTTCGGGTTTATGATGGTCATCCCTTTTTATGGAATGATCATATGGAGCGGTTAAGAGAAGCGCTACAAGCATTAAATATTACCTATGATTTAGACAATCAGAAAGCATGGATGGAAACAAAACGGCTTCTGCGTCGTAATCAGTGGAGAAACGCTTATATTCGCTTTAATATTTCGGCTGGCATAGGCGGAATTGGTTTACAGACAGAAGCCTATCAACAGCCTACGGTCATTATTTATGGTAAACCGTTACCTAAAGACGGACCTTACAATGAAAAGAAGCTCGTGCTATTACAAACGACTCGAAATACACCAGAAGGTACTAGTCGTATAAAATCTCATCACTACCTAAATAGTGTCCTCGGTAAACGTGAGCTGCAGCATCCTTTAACAGAAGAAGGCCTCTTCTTAACACAAGAAGGCTATGTAAGTGAAGGGACTGTTTCAAATGTTTTCTGGACAAAAAATCAAATCTTATATACACCGAGCCTCTCAACGGGTATTTTAAACGGAATTACACGCCAATTTGTTATGATGGCTGCGAAACAGTCGGGTCTAATTGTAGAAGAAGGGGAATTTACAGTACAGGATATAGCAAGTGCTGACGAAATTTTCCTAACTAACTCTATTCAAGAAATCGTGCCTGTGAGCAACTTTTTAGACAAGGCATATCCAGGCGCAACAGGTATGCACGTACAAGCTCTCTTGTTTTTTTATCATAGCAACCGTTGTGAGCGTTGGAGTATGAGAGATGAGTAAGAAGGAGGCGGAGAACCGTGGAACAGAAGATGATGACGAATGACCGGAGTCGCATCATTCGTTGCGGCAAGCATACGCTTGATTTATCAAAAAAGACGTACATCATGGGTATTTTAAATGCAACGCCGGATTCTTTTTCCGATGGTGGTCGCTTTGACTCTGTGGAGCTAGCCGTTCAGCGTGCAAAGGAAATGGTTGCTGATGGAGCAGATATTATAGACATTGGTGGAGAATCAACACGACCTGGTGGCGAAAAAGTTAGCTTAGAAGAGGAGCTTCGGCGAGTAGTTCCTGTTATTTCAGCAGTAGCCAAAGCGGTTGATGTCCCCATTTCTGTCGATACGTACAAAGCAGAAGTTGCGCACCAAGCGATTGTAGCTGGCGCTCATATCATTAATGATGTATGGGGAGCAAAAGCAGATCCACAAATGGCGGAAGTTGCTAGTCAGCATCGTGCGCCGATTATTCTAATGCATAATCGAACAAATCGTGATTATGTAGAGTTTATGCCTGATGTGCTGGCTGATTTGAAAGATAGTGTAGCCAAAGTAGTGAAAGCTGGCGTTTCTTTAGACGCAATTATTTTGGATCCAGGTATCGGTTTTGTAAAAACTCAAGCGCAAAATCTAGAAACGATGCGCAATCTTCATAAAATTGTAGCACTTGGCTATCCAGTGTTATTAGGAACATCACGAAAATCAATGATTGGTCACGTATTGGATTTACCAGTTGAAGACCGCGTGGAAGGAACGGCAGCGACGGTTTGTTTAGGTATTGAACGCGGTTGTTCAATCGTTCGAGTCCACGACGTAAAAGCGATGAGTCGAACGGCAAAAATGATGGATGCAATGCTTGAAATAGGGAGGATGTAATCATGGATAAAATTTACATGAATCAACTCGCATTTTACGGCTATCATGGTGTGTTTCCAGAAGAAACAAAGCTTGGTCAACGTTTTATTGTTGATCTAATCTTAGAATTAGATCTTGCGCCCGCAGGACATAGCGATGACATAGAACAATCTGTTCATTATGGAGAAGTGTACGCATTAGTGAAAGAGATTGTCGAAGGTGAGCCACGCAAACTCGTTGAAGCAGTTACAGAGTCAATTGCTGAAGCCCTTCTAGAGAGCTTTTCGCTCATTCAGCAATGTACCGTAAAAGTCATTAAGCCCGATCCACCTATTCCCGGTCATTATGACTCTGTAGCTATTGAAATGACAAGAGGTCGTAGTTGATGAATGAAGCCTACGTTTCCCTCGGATCGAACATCGGTAATCGAGCGGCTTACTTGAACGACGCGCTTACCATGATTAGCGATATGGAGCAAACGGAATTAGCGGCAGTATCATCTCTGTATGAAACAGAGCCTGTCGGTTATACGGAGCAACCGTCTTTTTTAAATATGGTGATCGCGCTCCATACATCACTTACTCCTTTTGCTTTACTGAAGGCATTGCAGGAGATTGAGCAAACGTTAAAAAGAACACGTGATATACGATGGGGTCCGAGAACGATAGACCTTGACATTTTGTTGTATAATAGGGAACGTATACTGACGGAACAACTGCACATTCCTCATCCGCGGATGCTGGAACGTGCTTTTGTGCTCATTCCGTTAATTGAAATCGCTCCTGAGTTACAAGTACCTGGCGAGGAAAAATCGTTAGCAGAACTTGTTAACCAGTTACAAGACAAAGAGGGTGTACACAAGTGGAAGAGCAACGATGGGGAAGAAGAATCAGAGCCTTTCGAAAGCTGAAAGGGTACACCCAGGAAAGCTTTGCGCGAGACTTGGGTATTTCGGTATCGGTTCTTGGGGAAATAGAGCGTGGCAATCGCCAGCCGAAACAAGAGCTAGTAAGCCGAATGGCAACACTTTTTCAAATTTCTATAGATGAGTTAACCGAAGACGGTAGTCTTCAACAGTAAAGCGAGGTGAGAACGTGTTAGAAATAGGTGGAATTCCCTTGAAAAATCAAGTTGTACTTGCGCCAATGGCGGGTGTTTGTAACCCGGCTTTTCGCTTGATTGCGAAGGATTGGGGCAGGCTTAGTTTGTGCGGAAATGGTAAGTGACAAGGGAATCCTGCATGAAAACGAGAGATCCTTAAAGATGTTATACGTAGATGAGCGGGAAAAACCATTAAGTCTTCAAATTTTTGGTGGAGAACGTGAATCTCTCGTTGCTGCAGCTAAGTATGTAGATAAAAATACAAATGCCGATATTATAGATATCAACATGGGTTGTCCAGTTCCTAAAATTACAAAGTGTGATGCAGGAGCACGTTGGCTTCTTGATCCTGATAAGATTTATGAAATGGTAGCCGCAACCGTTGATGCTGTACAAAAGCCCGTCACCGTTAAAATGAGAATTGGTTGGGACGAAGATCATGTTTATGCAGTGAAAAACGCACAAATGGTTGAACGTGCTGGCGGTGCAGCCATTTCACTGCATGGTCGCACACGTGTGCAAATGTATGAAGGGCGCGCTAACTGGGATATCATTAAGGAAGTGAAACAGAACATTTCCATTCCACTAATTGGAAATGGTGATATTTCTACACCTCAAGAAGCAAAGTACGCACTTGATACGTACGGCGTAGACGGTGTGATGATCGGACGTGCCGCTCTTGGTAATCCGTGGATGCTCTATCGTACGGTGCAATATCTAGAGTCAGGCATCATTGCCCCTGAACCAACCCCTCGTGAGAAAATGGATATTTGTATGTTGCATATGGACCGCTTAATTGATATTAAAGGTGAATTTGTTGCGGTTCGAGAAATGCGTAAGCATGCAGCATGGTACTTAAAAGGGTTGCCAAAGACAGGGACAGTACGTAATGCTGTTAATGAGCAAACAACACGTGACGGCATGAGCAATTTATTGTACGGTTATGTTGCCGAAATAGAAGAGAAGCATGAAGATCAAGTAAGCTAACTGATTTTTTTAGAATAAACGATGGCCAGAAAACCCTTCTGGCTATTGTTGCACTTATAGTTTATATACACCTCCATCTAGTGATATCTTCATTGACTTATTGATTATGAAATAAGGAGGAAGAGAAATGGAAGACAAGATTTTCCTCACCCTAGAGGGCGCTAGAGCACTACAAGAAGAGGTCGTGGCCTTACAAGCGAAAGAATTAGCAGGTAAAGAAAAAGAACAGGTCTTTTTTTCAGAACGAAAAAGGATGCTTTCGAATGTCTTGTCACGTGCTGAAGTATTACCTTCAGAGTGGTACCCGGGAACTGTGGTAGAAGTAGGTTCTCAAGTGACGCTGTTAGACCGAGCTTTTGACGATGAATATACGTATACGCTCGTTCATCCATTTGAAGCGGATCATAGGACGTACAAGCTTTCATCCCAATCACCGCTCGCTTGTGCCCTAATTGGGCAGCCACTATATGCCCACATCAACCTCTCGCTTGCTGGAGGAGAGCTTTCCTATGAAATAACCAACATACTAAACTGTAGAAAGTAGGAGAATGAGTTTATGAGCCAGGATATGGAATTAAACGATTTACTGCGCGTACGCAGAGAAAAATTGAATGCACTACAAGAGAGTGGACAAGATCCATTTGGCACGAAATATGTTCGTACGCATGCTGCGCAAGACATTTTAACGCAGTTTGAAAATGTAACAAAAGAAGAGTTAGAAGAACAAGGCGTTGAAGTAACCATTGCAGGTAGAATTATGACAAAACGCGGCAAAGGTAAAGCTGGTTTTGCTCACATTCAAGACTTAACAGGACAAATCCAAATTTATGTACGTTTAGACGCTGTAGGTGAAGAGTCATATAACCTATTTACAACAATTGATATCGGGGACATTGTCGGTGTAACTGGTACTGTGTTCAAAACAAAAGTAGGCGAGCTTTCTGTTAAGGCGAAAGACTTTCAACTATTAACAAAATCCTTACGTCCACTTCCGGATAAATTTCATGGGTTAAAAGATGTTGAACAACGTTATCGTCAGCGCTATGTTGACCTTATTATGAATCCTGAAGTAAAAAATACGTTTGTGGAAAGAAGTAAAATTATTCGTTCAATGCGTCGCTACCTCGATGATCACGGCTATCTAGAAGTAGAAACGCCAACGATGCATTCTATTGCAGGTGGTGCATCCGCACGTCCATTTATCACTCACCATAATGCGCTTGATATGGAACTTTATATGCGTATTGCTATTGAGCTTCATCTAAAACGCCTCATTGTTGGTGGATTAGAAAAAGTATATGAAATCGGTCGCGTATTCCGCAATGAAGGTGTATCCACTCGTCATAATCCGGAGTTTACGATGATTGAGCTATACGAAGCTTATGCAGATTACCACGATATTATGGAATTGACTGAAAATCTTATTGCTCATATTGCAAAAGATGTTTATGGTAGTACAACTGTTCAATATGGTGAGTATGAAGTGAATCTTGAACCAAAATGGAAAAGAGTCCACATGGTTGATGCAGTTAAAGAAGCAACTGGTGTAGACTTCTGGCCTGTTATGACAACAGAAGAAGCGCGCGCGTTGGCAAAAGAACATAATGTACATGTAACGCCTGCAATGACATACGGTCATATTGTTAATGAATTCTTTGAGCAGTTTGTAGAGGAAACGCTTATTCAACCAACGTTTGTTTACGGTCATCCTGTGGAGATTTCACCACTTGCTAAAAAGAACACAGAAGACGAGCGTTTTACAGATCGTTTTGAACTATTTATTGTTAGCCGTGAGCATGCTAATGCCTTCTCTGAATTAAATGACCCAATTGATCAGCGCGAACGCTTTGAAGCGCAATTAAAAGAACGTGATCAGGGGAATGACGAAGCGCACATGATGGATGAAGATTTTGTAGAAGCTTTAGAGTACGGTATGCCACCAACAGGCGGATTAGGGATCGGCATAGATCGCCTCGTAATGCTATTAACAAACTCGCCATCTATTCGCGACGTCCTGCTATTCCCGCAAATGCGTCATAGTGAGAAGTAGGGAGAACATGAGAGTACAGCCTGTTAGAATGAGGACAGGCTGTTCTTTTTCTTCTATATAACCTAAGGATAAAAGGGAAGAAAGAAAAGAGAATCACTTTTTTGAAGTTTTTTTAAAAAAAGTATTGCAATGATTATTAATAGGTGATATATTATTACTTGTCGCTGGACAACATAACGAAAGCGGTCAACGAATGAATCGATTTTAAAAAACGCTAAAAACTTTTTAAAAAAGATTGTTGACAAGATGAAGACAGCGTGTTAAGATAAATGAGTCGCCACTGAGCGACAAGGAACGACGGCAAAACAGCCGCGTTCGACAAAAACAAAATGTTCTTTGAAAACCAAACAAAAGCCAGAGTAAGTCAGGGATTATACAATCCCATCAATTTCTTTAAAACTTTTTAAGAGCTATATCAAACACTTTATTGGAGAGTTTGATCCTGGCTCAGGATGAACGCTGGCGGCGTGCCTAATACATGCAAGTCGAGCGAACAGATGAGAAGCTTGCTTCTCAGACGTTAGCGGCGGACGGGTGAGTAACACGTGGGCAACCTACCTATAAGACGGGGATAACTCCGGGAAACCGGGGCTAATACCAGATAATCAAGAAGAACACCTGTTTTTCTTGTGAAAGTCGGTTTCGGCTGACACTTATAGATGGGCCCGCGGCGCATTAGCTAGTTGGTGAGGTAACGGCTCACCAAGGCCACGATGCGTAGCCGACCTGAGAGGGTGATCGGCCACACTGGGACTGAGACACGGCCCAGACTCCTACGGGAGGCAGCAGTAGGGAATCTTCGGCAATGGACGAAAGTCTGACCGAGCAACGCCGCGTGAGCGATGAAGGCCTTCGGGTCGTAAAGCTCTGTTGTCAGAGAAGAACAAGTATCGGAGTAACTGCCGGTACCTTGACGGTACCTGACCAGAAAGCCACGGCTAACTACGTGCCAGCAGCCGCGGTAATACGTAGGTGGCAAGCGTTATCCGGAATTATTGGGCGTAAAGCGCGCGCAGGCGGTTCCTTAAGTCTGATGTGAAAGCCCACGGCTCAACCGTGGAGGGTCATTGGAAACTGGGGAACTTGAGTGCAGGAGAGAAAAGTGGAATTCCACGTGTAGCGGTGAAATGCGTAGAGATGTGGAGGAACACCAGTGGCGAAGGCGGCTTTTTGGCCTGTAACTGACGCTGAGGCGCGAAAGCGTGGGGAGCAAACAGGATTAGATACCCTGGTAGTCCACGCCGTAAACGATGAGTGCTAGGTGTTGGGGGGTTCCACCCTCAGTGCTGACGTTAACACATTAAGCACTCCGCCTGGGGAGTACGGCCGCAAGGCTGAAACTCAAAGGAATTGACGGGGGCCCGCACAAGCAGTGGAGCATGTGGTTTAATTCGAAGCAACGCGAAGAACCTTACCAGGTCTTGACATCCTCTGACCACTTGAGAGATCAAGCTTTCCCCTTCGGGGGACAGAGTGACAGGTGGTGCATGGTTGTCGTCAGCTCGTGTCGTGAGATGTTGGGTTAAGTCCCGCAACGAGCGCAACCCTTGACCTTAGTTGCCAGCATTCAGTTGGGCACTCTAGGGTGACTGCCGGTGACAAACCGGAGGAAGGTGGGGATGACGTCAAATCATCATGCCCCTTATGACCTGGGCTACACACGTGCTACAATGGGTGGTACAAAGGGTTGCGAAGCCGCGAGGCTAAGCCAATCCCAAAAAGCCACTCTCAGTTCGGATTGTAGGCTGCAACTCGCCTACATGAAGCCGGAATTGCTAGTAATCGCGGATCAGCATGCCGCGGTGAATACGTTCCCGGGCCTTGTACACACCGCCCGTCACACCACGAGAGTTTGTAACACCCGAAGTCGGTGAGGTAACCTTTTGGAGCCAGCCGCCGAAGGTGGGACAGATGATTGGGGTGAAGTCGTAACAAGGTAGCCGTATCGGAAGGTGCGGCTGG
>NZ_AKKV01000037.1 GCF_000269865.1 Fictibacillus macauensis ZFHKF-1 | reverse complement strand
CGGGCGGAGGCGAGATGTGGGGGCGAGCACAGATGGCGCGAGGCGCGGGCGGAGGCGAGATGTGGGGGCGAGCACAGATGACGCGAGGCGCGGGCGGAGGCGATTCAAAATTGAATTCGCGCGCAGAAGTGCTCCATTCGCGCGCAGAGCACCTCTTTTCGCGCGCAGGGGTGCTCCATTCGCGCGCAGAGCACCTCTTTTCGCGCGCAGGAGTACTCCATTCGCGCGCAGAGCACTTCTTTTCGCGCGCAGGGATGCTCCAATCACGTTCAGAGCACCTCTTTTCGCATATAAAGTGCTTTTTTCTACAAAAATCTTCTATTTTCACACAAAAATGCATCTCTTTTTTGAGCAAAGCTCTAATTACTGCATAAAATTAACCCTCTTCTCCAACGCAGATTCCGATGATTTGATTGGACTTGTTCGCTTGTCCCTTTCTGCGCAAGATAGCTTATTACTCAATACTAATTTGCGTATAATTCTCACTTTGGAGCATATAACTTCTCTACTCACGCGTGAAAGAGTCATGCTAATATACTAATCACTTAGCTGAAAAATAGGCCAAGTGCAAATGACAATTCATGAGTCTTTCTTTTACTTCCTAACTATTTAGTGTGAAATTGCATTACATCTTTCTTGGTCGAAAACAGTAACATAAGGGTGGTTTCGCCCTTTTATGTTTTTACACAGTTATCTTTACTTTTCCTTACGTAAAGAACGATATCGCGCACGATTAAGCTAATTTATCCAATTCTTCTTTTGAGATATGATATGTTACGATATCACCAGAGAGATCTTTGCATATATTTTTAAATATTCTATCATCTTGATGATCATGCGGGAACCTAACATCCCAGCTTAAGACATTCTCATATGTATCTTCTTCCTCTAGATCATAATCCATCTCAGTCATAGCCCATAAGCTCCTTAAATACTTGACTCTATCTCGTCTTTCAGTCTTTGCACCTTCACTATTTTTCATAAAAAATTCTCTCCTCATTTATTTAGTGATTTTTAAAGATTAGTATGGATAGGATTTCCTTGCTAATAGACTCGTCAACCTTAAGTCATTCAATCATAAAAAAAGAGCCCGGTATGCTCAGCTTGGAGATGGTGTAAAATTGCAACACGAGTCGTTCTCCTCTCTCATCCATCGTTAGTAGTACATCACCACAGAATTCACACACATTGCTTTTTTTAATATGCTATTTTTTTCTTCAGAACGACCAAAAACCAGCTAGGTCATCTGACCGAGCTGGTTAACGTTGGGTGAGGACATGCAAACTGTTCCCGCCACGTTTGTACAATCTGTTGCAGGGCCTGTTTGGCGGCCGCTTGTGTGCCAATCATGGCGACAAAACTATGGACGAGATGAGCATAGTGCAAGTGAGTGACGGCAACACCTGCTGCCTCTAGTTTCTTACCATAGGCGATGCCTTCATCACGCAGCGGATCTCCTTCAACAGTGACGAGCAGTGTGGCAGGGAGATGATCTACGCTAGTTGCAAGCAGTGGTGAAGCGAACACCGTCTGCCCATCTTTTTCATCTTCTAAATAGTGCTGCCAAAACCACTTCATTTTTTCACTTGTTAAATTGTAGCGATAGTTCGCTTGGTACGATGACGTTTCAAAATGATAGTGCGTGACCGGCGTAATGAGCAGCTGACTATGCAGCCTGTACGTCCCATGATTTTGATAATACAAAGCGGCGCTGGCCGCTAAATTGCCGCCGGAGCTTTCGCCGCCAATCGTAATTTTCGTAGGATCGCCTTGAAAGCGCGCACTATTTTCAAAGGTCCACGACACAGCCGCTATACTATCAAGAAAGGCTGCTGGATATTTATGCTCAGGCGCTTGACGATACGTTGCCGAAACGACGATTGCATTCGCCTCTTGCGCCATGAACTGGCACACGTTTTCAGCACTATCTAAATCACCAAATACCCAACCGCCTCCATGAAAATAGAGCAACACTGGAAAAGGTCCGTCTCCTTGTGGACGATACACGCGAATCGGTAACGTGTGACCGAGCGGTGATTGTAACGTTTCTTCCAGTACTGTAATACCGTCGATCGATAGCGGTGTATAAAAGGTGCGTGCCAGATCGTAAAAGTGGCGAGACTCCTGTACTGTTAGTTGCTCCAACGGCGGATGCTCATGCTGTTTCATCACCTCTGAAATATTCGCTAGCAGTTCCGTAATGCCACGCTCAATCATAATGAAGTTCCTCCTCTTACTGATACCGTGATCCCATTCTGCACTACTTGTTCAAAAACCGCCTCGCGCTCGCCAATCAGTAAAGACGCTTTTTTATGAGGAAGCGTAATTCGCCCTTGTACCTCGCCGCCAATTTTCTTTAAAATGGGAATAACAAGGCGATTACGAACGTCGGGCTCACCGATAATGCGCTTGGCGCCATAGTGATGAAATAAGAAAAGAATCATGGCCCGAATAAGAGACAAGCCGTCTTCTTTATTCAAATAAGCGCGCGGTCCAATTAAAAGATGCATGCCAAGATCGCCCGCTTCGTATGGATAATAATTAGCAATCTCATCTCCTTGCACGTCATAGGCAATTAAGTAACAGGCGGGAGCGCCATGATATGTACCGATGTAAACATCTTTCTTTTCTGAAGTAACCGAGTTATGCAGCCATTTTTTAAAAAGCGGTTTCTCGACATTTAATTTCCAAAATGGCGCAATATGGTCTTGCTGCATCCATTCATAGAGCACTTCTTCATCACGTTCTAGGTCAACCGCACGAAACGTAAACACGTCTGAAATGCCGTGTTGCTTCACGTCTATCGTCGTAATCATACTCACCCTCCTAATTGATAATGATTATCAATATCACTATTTATGATTATAAAAATAGAATAAAGTTATGTCAATCAATGATTGTAAAAAAGGAGTTTTCAACATGTTAACCATTACACCACTTTCTCCAACAGATGAAACACCTCTGTCTCTCTTGTTATTAGCCGATCCATCGATAAAAAAAGTACGCGCCTCCTTAGCACAAGGCACGTGCTATCTCGCGCGCCTGCAGGACAAAACGATTGGCTGCCTCGTTTTAGTCCCGCTCTCACAACAGACTATTGAAATTATGAATATTGCGGTTGATCCCACCTATCATCGCCAAGGCATTGGTACGCAATTACTAGCGTATGCAAAAACGATGGTGCAACGTGAAGGTTATGCAACACTGGAAGTTGGTACCGGGAACTCAAGCATTGGTCAGCTTGCCTTTTATCAAAAAGCAGGCTTTCGCATGGTGGACATTCAGCCTGATTTCTTTTTGCTTCATTACGATGAACCGATTATTGAAAATGGCATTTTGTGTCGAGATATGATTCGTTTGCAATTTTCCCATTTTACAGGAAAGACAACTCTCTAGGGCGAATACATGTATAAAGAGCGATTCTTACTCTGACTATGGAGGGTGTTCTGTTGTGATGAGGAAGCTTGCAACCATCCTACTCTTGGCGTTACTTTGTCTTTCAGGTGTATGGTATTATGCCTTCGCCCCGACGTATGACCCTTTACCAACAAAAGGAGAGCAGCAATCCTTTGAAGCAAAAGGCGTCCCACCCGGAAGTAAAGCGACGTATGACTTACAGGTAACGATGCACAAGAACCACACCTTCAGTGCGCAAGCAACGATCCACGTTACGAATACGTCCAATGACACATGGAACGATTTGCAATTGTATTTCATTCCGAACATGTTTACGAAGGAAAATGCCCCTGACCTTACCACGCCTGGTTCGGCAGCCATTCAAAAAATGACACTTCAACACCAGAACACATCGTATACGTTAAAAAAAGATCAGCTCATTATTCCACTACGAAAGCCACTTTCACCAAAAGAGCAAGTAACCGCGACGATTGCCTATACGTTCACACTCCCAGAAAACGGCCTTCGTTTTACGAACGAAGAGGGCAATTATTATTTAGCACAATGGTATCCGATGGTTGCAACGTACCGAAATGGCTGGAACAAACAACCGTATGCGCGTTCTGGCGAAACGTATCATACGGCTTTTAGTGACTTTACCGTTTCGTACAAAGCTCCTTCCCGTTATACGGTCGTATCGACAAGTGCTGATGACTCTGCGCAAAAAAAGCAAGTAGGTACATTAACAGCACGCAACGTGAAAGAATTTTTTATCGCCTTTTTACAAAAGCCAAGCGTAGCCTCTACAAAAGTGGGGCAAACGACGCTGAACGTCTGGCGGACATCAAGCAATCATGAAAACGAACAGCAGCTGCTCCAAACCGCCTCACAAGCACTCTCTCTTTTTAATAAAAGTATTGGCCCATATCCGTACAAAGAGCTAGACGTTGTCCTCGGCAACATCGGAATGGAGTATCCGGGCATTGTCACGGCAGGTACGATTTATCGTCAGAAAAAGGTTTCGCTGCAAGCAAAAAAAGATACGATTGTCCATGAAATTGCGCATCAATGGTTTTATGGCGTGATTAGTAACGATCCGTATCACGATGCTTGGCTTGATGAAGGCATGGCCGTTGTAGCTACGCGCTTATATAGCGAAAAATATCCTGAGCCAACAAGCGCGAATCCTCACCGCGCGCCCGCTACGCGTCTAACACTACCGGTTAATTTACCGCTGAATGCGTACCCTGCTAATTTGCAGAGTGCCTATATTTACGGCAAGGCAAGCGGCTATCTATGGAATCTACTCCAAAAAAACGGTTCACCGGAAACGTTTTTACAGTCGTATTACAACCGTTATCGCTATAAGGAAGTATCGTCACAAGAATTTAAGCGATTTGCCAAACATGCCCTACACTTGGAAAATGACGACGCATTTCGAGATTGGTTACGCTAATTTACGATACGGGAGGAATTTGCATGATTACGACAGATCAACTGACGGATGTATTTCTGATCCACGATGTAAAAGACTACGCACCACAAGTAGGAATCTTAGTGTCCATGATGAATTACGCCCGCTATACGACGCTCCAATTAACCAATGGACTCACAACCGCACAGCTTGATTACAAGATCGATGAAGACAGCAATACCATTGGCATGTTGCTCTATCATATCGCTAGCGTTGAACGCATTTATCAACTCCTCACCTTCGAGCATCGCGCGCCCACACTAGAGGAAGATCGCAACGTACTGCTCGGTCTCGAACTGGATGATGAAGCACGGCAGGAAATTAAAGGCCACTCACTATCCTATTACGTTGATTACCTTCATAACACGCGGAAACAAACACTCACCTACTTGCAAACCATCGATGAAGATTGGCTTTTTGCGAGCGGTGAATTATGGGGCCAGCCTACCAATAACTACTTTAAATGGTTTTACGTGATGGAAAATGAAATGAGTCACCGCGGGCAAATGAGCATGATTTTAGAAAAGTTACAAAAGCGATGAACGTTAAAAAAGCACGAATCTATGCCGATTAGGCGACGATTCGTGCTTTTTGCTGTGTCCGTTAAAATCCGAAATGTTGTTTTAACCTAGACCGGTAGTATGCAACATGAAGAAAAAACATGGTAGGATTCTAATTATAATTTAATATTAATGGGTTTTGGACGGAAAATAGTATGTGCATCTCCTTTTCTAAAATACTCACTTGGCTTAAAGCAACTTCTTCATTGATGTTCCTTTTCGTGTTCGGAAAAAAGCGCAACAACACCACTTTGCAAAAAACGGTGAAAGTCCTCACATTTCTTTCCGGAATAATTCGTTTCACTTTGAATCATCCTATCTCTTAGGAGGTCCCTCGGAACGTTTGTTGTCCGGGAGGTCTCTTTGTTTTTGCCGAAAAGGGTTTCTTTACATAACACAAACATTATATACTATTATTGTAAAACATTAGAAAGGGTGATGCTAGATGTATATCGTATTTGTCGTTCTTCCCCTTGTCGTCTTAGCGGCGTCTGTTCTAGGCTGGTTCCTGTTTCGACGGTGGTATGTGGTGCCGCTATTAACGCTCGTTACATTGCTCGTGCTAACGTATACGCAGTTTAATTCCTCTTTCCTCATTTGGGCTGTGTTCTTTCCGGTGTATTCTGCTGCTATTAGTATTTTGTTGCGCCAATTTTCGTTATTGCGTAATCGAAAGAAAACCGTTTGAGCATACTATCCCTAGCGTAAAGTGCGTAGCGACAGTTTTGTTGCTATGCACTTTTTCAACTCAATTCGGATGAAAAATCTGTAGATTAAACGTTTTTATTAGGAATTTGTCTCATCTTTAGTATAATGAAAGAAATTATAGAAACTTTCAGGTGATAAATATGACGTTGAATGAACATTTATATGACTATTTTATCGAAAAAACGTGGGGATTAACGGAAGATTGGTATGCATCGCTAGATAAGAACGATCCAGAAGGAATCTACGCGACAACAGATTCACGCTTGATTGAGGGTTTAAAAAAACAAAACTACGCCTTTCATCAACAGTTTTGTACTCTTTTTAAAGAACATGATGAACACCTATTTCAAGAATGGATTGAAGAAATTGCGAAGGATGAACAGCACTTATCAACGCCTATTCACTACATTTTACGAGAGTTTTTTCGGACACAAGAGCAATATTTAAATCTATTCGAAGCGTTCGTAGCTTCCAATGAGCAGCAGTATTCACCAGAAGCTTTGAACGAATGGCGCCGTAAAATTATTCAAACATTTGAAGAAGTCATTACACAGTTTTCCGAACAAAGTCATGACCGCTCAATGGAACGACTTCGTGCACAGCAGGACATGATTCAAGAATTAAGCGCACCCATTATTACGTTAGGACGACAAACAGCACTCCTACCTCTTATTGGAGAAATCGATACCGATCGTGCACAATTTATTTTAGAAAATACGTTGCTTCAATGTTCGCAAAATAGCACGCAATTACTGTACATTGATTTGTCTGGCGTGGCGATCGTGGATACGATGGTCGGTCATCAATTGTTCCGTCTAATTGAAGCGCTCAGCTTAATTGGTGTTAAATGTGCTTTATCCGGCGTTCGACCGGAAGTTGCCCAAACAGCCGTTCAACTTGGAATGGACTTTAGCAACATTACTGTAAAATCGCGTTTAAACTTATGGGACTCAAATTAAACAAGAAAAAGGCGTCATCCCTTTAACGGATGGCGCCTTCTGTTTTTCTTGAAAAGATCGCTCTCATGACCTGATAGACTACTAACAGCGTTTCATAAGGTGCAATGATTCGTGAAACGAGACGGTTTAAGGCCTTTGAGGCAAGCAGTGCTGAGATGAGCATAGCTCCCATTCCTAATAAAATAAGGCGCGTATCTTTTTGAACGCTTTGTAACCAGCTTGGATTCGCCTGCAAGATGAAAACAAAAATCGGATGAAATAGAAAAATCGTTAACGAGTGATCGCCCCACGTCGTTAACCAGCTTCTTCGGCTCGTTACACTCTTTAAAAGAAGCCACGAGAGAAGGAACGCTACACCATAATGAAGAAACATCTTTTCAAGATAACCATCACCATGCCCCATAAACCGGTGCGCGCCATAGCTGCCACGAAACAGTTGCTCCAAATGAGGGTTTTTTTGAATATAGAGAAGCAACCAAACAATGACCGCCCCGCATGTGATATACCCAACACGATGAAACGACACATACAGTCGCTGCAATCTTTCACGAGTTATAAAAAAACCTACTAAAAAGAACGGCGCAAACGAAAGCGTACGCTGATAGCTAAGTGTATAGGTGCTCATCTCGGGATCAACGGTCTTCAGCATGGATACAACATCGTGCGCATAGTAACGCGAAGCAACAGCAACGAGCACCACGCAGCTTACTACCGCAACGACTAGTAACGCATGTGAAATCCTTTTCAAGCCATAAGCAAGCGCATACCAAACACATAAGCTCACAATGTACCATAAATGAAATTGTGGTTTTTCATATCCCCATTGCAGCGTTTTTTCCACACCGATCACATACACCAGAAAGTTAAAGAATGCTTGAAAAACAACGTATAATAGCAGTAAATTTAAGATTTTCTTTCCCTTAACATTTTTAGCTAAATACCCACTAATGAGTATAAATAATGGCATATGAAAAGAGTAAATAAACACAAAAACGTTATAATATGTTGACTTGTATACTTCGATTAAATGTCCAAACACGACGAGGAAAATTAACAAGCCTTTCATGTTGCTGATTTTTAAATCTTTTGAATTGACGGTGCGCATGTCACCAACCTCCACTCTCCCACTAGCAAGTAACGTCAAAGTATTCTTCCACTTTTGTCGTTTTTTGTCTAGACCACAAGACATTTATGGGTCATAGGAGAATAGAACTAGATTGGTTATTAAAAGTTAAAGCTTTCTAGAATAAGAGCGACTGTTTCTGCTGGCGTGCGGTGCGTCGTATTGATGCGCACATAAGGACGGTGCTTAATTTCACCTGGAAGTGATTGTAAGCGATATTGCTCCATTGAGGTTAGTAGATTGTGATCGGACCATTCTAGGTTTTGTTTCGTAGGTTTTTGCGCTAAGCGAAAGGGGTGACGATTGCGCGCCAAGCGCTCGTCTACGTCTGCTTCAAGTTCCACAAAATAAATCTCAGCACCCGCCTCTTCAAAAATCGCACAAACCTTTTTCACATAGTCGTGATCTTCTTGTTGATCAAATGCCCAAACGTACGTAAAAATAAAGCCTGGTAAGTCGCTATGCGCCACTTCACGAAAAACCGCCTCGCGCAGGGTATGCACGAGACGCTCGCCCTCTTTCGTACCATAGTCAAAATAACGAGACACTAAATCAATAGTCATGTGATTGTGAAACAATTTATACCCGGTTGCCTTTTCCAATTCAAAGCCGACCGTCATTTTACCGACGGCTTGTGGTCCAAAAAGCAGTATAAATTTCATCTGTATACCCCCTTGAAGTTGTTGTATGCTAGAAGTAGTTCTATAGGAAAGGAAATGAATATGAATTCTTTTAACGCCTTTGATCGCTATGTGTTACCTCATTACCCGCTCATTATCGTGATTGTTGCGCTGCTGTTTCTTTATGTAGGAGTGCTCTATTATCGCAACGGCTCAACAGTTGCGGGATTCGGTTGGATGATTACAGCGGTCGTTGCCATTTTTATCGCGGGTTTTTTACACTAATATAAATATCTACTTGTGCGTCTTCTGGGTTTTGCGCGCGCTCATCATACACTTCAAAATCCGTTCCATATGCGCGCTCTTGTTGTTCTTGCCACTGCCAAATCTTTTCCCACGCTTTTGGAACCACTTCTCCAACCGGTCCTTTTTCCGTCGTAAAGACGAGATAATCTTGCTTCGGCACGACAGCGAGCACGCCTGCACCTGGCTCCTCTGTCCCAATGCCGTACGTATAAGCGCCATGCTCGTTACTTTCATAATTCGTATACACCGCGTACACCGTTCCTGTCGGAGCTCCTTGCTTATAAAAATCAGCCCACATTGCAGGAATTACACCTTGTCCCTTACCTTCTTGTTCATTTGTCGTAACAGCTCTTTTCCCATATAGTGTAAACGCTTCTTTCATCTCTCTTCCTCCCTTTCATTGACCGTGATATACTATATATTACCATTACAAAGAGGCGAAAGGAGCATTGTCTGTATGAATTTTTCCGCTGCCAATGTAGCTGCATCTCCTGTTCTCGTCGTCATTACAGCGTATGACTCTTCCTGTTCTTCTCCTTTATCACTAAAAGCTGGCGCCTCTGTTCACATTGGGCGTTATTATACTGGAAGCGAAACTTGGGAGAATTGGGTCTATTGCACACCAACTGACGGCTCTGCTGCTGGCTGGGTGCCTCGCTCTTACGTAGATGATGATGGTCTTTTGCTAGTAGACTATTGCGCTCATGAATTAACGGTTCAGGTAGAAGAGCGTCTTTTCTTCATCAAAGAACAAGGCGGCTGGTACTATTGCGGTAAAGAGAATACAAAGGAAGTGGGGTGGGTTCCGAAGACATGTGTAGCGGCACGTCCTACATAGTACAACGCCTCATCATTGGAAAACGATAATAGGAGCTTGATTATGACCTGGAACACACACCACCTTACAACACCACGAGGAACGTTTGAAGTTTTTACGAAAGGCACGGGACAGCCATTATGTGTGACGCATCACTATTCTTCCTTTAATGAGAGTGGCGATTATTTTGCCGAAGCTTTCACCGATCAATTTACGGTGTATCTCGTAAATTTAAAAGGCACTGGCCATACGTCGGCACCGGCTGCTGAACATGAGCTCAGTATGGTTGATGCCGTTTATGATTTAGAAAGCATTCGAGAAACGCTTGGGTTTTCAACCTGGCACTTTGCCGGTCATTCTACTGGAGGTATGATTGGTCTTCTGTATGGCATTTACTTTTCACCGTCACTAACATCACTCACTCTCGTTAGTACGGCTGCTCGCAACTATATGGACGAAACGAGCGCCTGCATTTATCATCGTGAGCATCCTCAATTTCAGTACATGCAGTCTCTTATTGAAGCGCTAAAGGTGCCAGAGCGATCGACCGAAGAGCGCACACACCTAGCGCAGGAACGCACGAAGCTTTCACTGTATCGTCCTGAGCTTTATGAGAACTACTTTTCATTACCTATCACAAAAACAATGGCAGTAAGCCGTATGAATTTTTTCGCACGTGAGATGCTGATTTACGACATCACCCGTCAACTATACAAAATCACCACCCCTACTCACGTCATGTGTGGTCGTCACGACGTTCAATGTCCGTTACTTTTTTCAGAAGAAATTTCCGCCGGCATTCCCGGCAGTACTTTTACTACTTTTGAAGAAAGTAATCACTATCCTTTCTTAGAAGAAAAAGACGCCTTTAGCCGTGCAATTTCAACACTTATGCACTCATAAACAATAAGGAGTTGGTTTACAATGAATGATTTGATGGTGTGGATTACCTTATTTTATATCATCCTACTGCTTACATTTTTTGTATTCATACGAAACTTCCTTACGAAAAGAAAAGAAATGCAACGAAAAATTGATGAATTGCAAGTGCAGGTGCAAGAGCTGACGGATCATAAAAAACCGCGGTAAGGAGATAGTTTTAAAGCAAAAAAGGACTTGGGATACAATACTTACTCTGTTTCGCGGCGTATGCGGGGAATTGACTTGGTTGTGCGCAAATACACCTGGTCTTGCGCCAACCGGAAATCTCTTGTGCGCTTTACTCTTTTTGCAATCATTGAAGAGCTTTTACGCAGATTATCTCTTAATTTTCGCTATTTTTCATTCCTTACCTACGTTGTTGGAGACAATTTGCCTAGTATGCGCGGGAATCGGAGGCTCTTGCGCGCGAACTGACCTGATCTGCGCGCGAATCAGGGGCTCCTGCGCGCGAACTGACCTAGTCTGCGCGCGAATCAGGGGCTCCTGCGCGCGAACTGACCTAGTCTGCGCGCGAATCAGGGGCTCCTGCGCGCGAATACAGAAGAGCCTGCTCTTTATTCTAATTTTAGGAGTCTTCAATAGCTTCTTTATATACGCAACACAATCTATAATCAAACGAACGGGCGATATAAAAAAATGGCTTGATCATCGAAACGGATGATCAAGCCATTTTTTTATGAGCTAAGGCTGTTTATGCTCCAGCCTCTTTTATTCTTCTCTCTATTTACTTCCTAGCACAAAACGCTGAATGGCGTTTGCAACACCGTCTTCGTTGTTCGTAGTACTCACATAATCGGCTATTTCTTTTACTTTGTCTTGCGCATTGCCCATGGCAACGCCGATGCCCGCTTCGGTGATCATTGCAATATCATTTAAACTATCGCCCATCGCCATAACATGCTCCATCGTAATGCCGAGTTCTTTGCAGACGCGCTGTAAGGCACGTGCTTTGTTCACGCCTGTAGCATTTACTTCGATGTTGGTCAGGCTTGAATTACTAACTTCTAGTTCGGGATTATTGCGTAACTCTTCTAAGATCGTTTTCCGTGCTTCGTCGTCTTCTGTGTCAAAGCCAAATTTAATCCAGTTATGCTCGCTTGCGTTTTCTGGGAATTCTTCACGATACACTTGGTCTGACGTGACGCACCAAAACGACGTGTTATGTTGTTGCGAAAGCTCATGCATACGCTGCACGTGGTCGCTACCTAAGCTATTTCGCTCGAGAAGATTTCCTTGTTCGTCCCAAATTTCACCGCCGTTAACGGTAACAAGATACGAATTCAGCGCTAAAGATTTGGCATGATCTCCACACGTAATCAACGACCGTCCTGTGCTTAAAACGACGTGAATGCCTAACACTTGGGCTGCTTTAATAGCCTCACGATTGCCAATAGAAATTTCGTCCTGATCATTTAAAAGCGTGCCGTCCATATCGAGCGCGATTAATTTTATGTCTTTACTCATTTTTTATCACCCTTTCTTATGTTATCCAGCGAAGATAATTTCTATAATGTAGCATTTGCCTATACAAAAAGCTACTATGATGCAACGCACACGAAAAAGCGCTAGCAATCTCCATGACTGCTAGCGCTACTATCGTTATAGTGATAAATCGTTTTTTTGCGCGGCCTTTTGGCGTTGGCGTTTTGATTTACGGAAATGAAGAAGCTCATAGAATACAGGGACAATAACCAGTGTTAATACCGTTGCCACGGATAAGCCGCCAATAACAACGACCGCAAGTGACTTCGATACTAAACTGCCACCTTCTGCTTCGGTAAAGAGCAATGGAATCATCGCAAATACGGTCGCAACTGCCGTCATAATAACCGGACGAAGACGCGTTGCACACGCTTCTAAAATGGCGTCACGCATTATCATATGTTCTTCGTTTTGTTTCACACGATCGATGAGCACAATCGCATTCGTGATGACGATTCCGATTAACATTAACCCACCGATCAGTGCCGTTGGATCGGCTGATACGCCTGAAAGCAATAAGCCAAGCACTGCACCAATGGAAGCAAGTGGTAACGTCATTAAAATTGCCAGTGGTGCCCGAATCGTTTTAAAGGTCATTACCATAATTAAGAAGACAATGACGATGGAAGCAAGCATCGTTAAGCCAAGATCGACGAAATCACTGCCTTGCTGTTGAGCTGCCCCACCTTGCTCATAACTGACCCCTTTTGGAAGCTTCACCTTTTTAATGTTGCTATCGACTTTTGCTGCTACTTCGGATAGTTGCTCAGGCTCCACGTCCATACTTACACGCACGTATGGTTTGCCGTCTTTCGTTAAGACGGTACTCGGTTGCTCGCTTGCTGTAATTGTCGCGATGTTACCAAGTGTTGTCACTCCTTTAGGCGTTAGCACAGGGAGCTTTTTCAGTTGATTTGCCTTCGTTGGTGTTAAGTCGGCGTTTAACACGACTGGCACCGTTTGTTCATCTAACGTAATCGCTCCAATTGGCATGGGCGAGATAAGTGAAGCCACTTGTTGTGCAGCCGCTTCCGCATTTGCTTTCTCACTTTTCACTTGAACAGTATAGAGCGGTACAGTTTTCTCTTGATTGCTGCTTACTTTTTTCACACCGTCAATCTTTTCAACGCGTGACATGATGTCTTTAGAAGTCGTGACAACTTCATCTACGTTACTGCCCATCACATCATACGTAATGACAGCACCGCCTGCACCGCCTGACATACTCGCAGCGCTCGCCGTAATCTCGACGTTTTGTTCTTCTTTTTTCAGTTTGTTCACTTCATCAATAAAGGCATTAGCACCTTTATTGTCGTTCATAATGACGGTAAAATCGACAACGTTTGGCTCACCGACGGCACCATACTTCGCACCGCTTTCACTTACGCCGTATTGACTAATAATATATTTCGTTCCCGAAAGCGCGGTTAGCTTCTTTTCAAAGGATGTTAACTGTTTTTTAAGATCCGCTACGGGCGTATTGCTTGGAAATTCCATTTTGATACTGGCCATGCCAGCACTTTCGCTATCGGTTGCGCCTTTTGGCAACGCAACATACAAGCCAATGGAACCGACAAGTACGACCACTGCTAGTAAAATTGGTACGTACTTATGATTGAGCGACCAGCGCAACAGCCCCACATAGCGTTTTGGCTCGCGATGAGCAGGTAGCTTCATCTTTTTTAACATGCCGTTACTTAATAGTGGCACAACCGTTAGCGCTACGAGTAAGGATGCGAGCAGTGAATACGTCACTGTTAAGCCGAACGGTAATAGAAATTCTCGTAGTGAGCCATTCACAAGCCCCATCGGTAAAAAGACGGCTACTGTAATGAGCGTTGACGACGTAATCGCTCGCGCCACTTCCGTCGTAGCCTTCATGACGACCTCTTTAGAGAAGGCTTGCTTTTGACTTTTTCTAAAAATATTCTCGACGACTACGATACTATCATCGACGAGTCGTCCAACGGCTACCGCTACCCCACCGAGCGTGAGAATGTTCAGCGTAATGCCTGACAACCACAGCAATAAGAGCGTAATGCCAAGCGACAGTGGAATCGAAACAATCGTTACGAGTGTCGGTTTAAAGCGTCGTAAAAAGACGAGAATAATAAGCGTCGCAAACAGCGCCCCAATTAATACTTCGCGCATCATGCTATTTACCGAATCCTCTACCATTTCACCGGTTGAAAAGAGGAGCTTCGCTTTAACGCCTGGATTGTCTTTGTTAATAGCAGCAATGGTATCTTTCACATCTTTACTAGTTGTAACGGCTGACGCAGCGCTTTCTTTCATAATCATAATTGCTAAGCTTTCATTGCCGTTAATACGCATTAAATTGTTACTACCATTTTTCAGTTTAATAGACGCAACATCGCCTAATGTAACCGAAGGCGCTTGTGGACTTGCTTGCGGAATAGGGAGCTTACGCAACGTGTCTAAGCTTTTCACATTATCCGTAACAAGGATCGCGCTTTTCTTTTGATTCAGCGTGACTTCACCTGCTGAGGTAGAAACATTCTGACCTTGCAGTGCTGTCATCATCGTGTTAAGCGGTAGCTTCTTTTCTTGAATTTTCTTCTGATCTAGCTTTACTTCGATTTGTGGTGTGTTTTCACCAAAAATACTCGCTTGTGCGATGCTTTTTTTATTTTCAAAAAGAGGCAGCAGCTTCTTTTGGGCTTGTTCGGTCGTTTCTTTCGTAATGCCTTCATCAAACGTTAGCGATACTTGTGCAATCGGAATCATGGATGTGTTCAATTGCGAGACTTGTGGTTTTGCTACGTTTTTTGGTAAAGAAACGCCGCTTAGGAGATCTTCGACTTCTCGCTTCGCTTCTTTCATGTTCGTTTTGGAATCAAAGTTAATTTGTACTTGTGAATAACCATCTCCGGTTGTTGATAGAACGGATTTTTTCCCTTTTACACTTGTCACCGCTCGCTCAATGGGATCGGTTACTTTTTTAGCAAGCGAGCCAGCATCATATCCTTGTCCGATGGTAATGACACTTACTTGTGGATTTGCTGCTTCTGGGAGAAATTCCATAGGCAGGCGATAATAGCTGACTGCACCTGCAATTAAAGAGATGATAACTAAAAGTGTGACACTTGCTTTGTTACGAAAAGCCCATTTCGTTAAAAAATTCATGTTTGTTTCTCCACCCCAATCCTAATACTTTTACAACCCATGCTTCCTTCTTAGTGTAAGAAGATTCTTCCAACATTAGAAGTAGAAAAGTTCATTTGTTTTCCATGACATTTGTCATCTTATTCCGCATGAAATTTCTCATTCGCTCCTTGTTCAATAAAGGTTTGGAGCTTATGCACAATGCGATGAAAGTCTTGTACGTCCTGCTCTTCTAGCTGTGAAAAATATTGATCAATGAGCTTAGCATCAAGCGCAGCGTACGTTTCATAGAGTTCTACACCTTTTGTTCCGAGCGATACATGCACTTCGCGGCGATTGTTTTCATTCGTTTCGCGCTTTACAAAATGCAGCTGCTCTAGCTTGCTTACGAGCTGACTTACTGCGCTTGGCGATGATTGCATGCGCTCAGCCAATTGATTTACCGTTAAGCTACCTGCTTGCTCAATGTATTGAAGCAGCAGTGTCTGTTTTACCGTTAATTGATGATCGAGTAAGTCTTCAAATTCCTTTACGAGTAAAACGTTCATGCGGTTTAACACATCAAAGCTTTCTTTTAACAAGTGGTGCTTGCTGTTTTTCATGATGCAGTGCTCCCTCCTATTTAACAGTTTAGACATCTTTACTATTTAGCCTTATTATACTTTTAATGGAATAAACTGTAAACATTATTGTTCAATACTATCGGTCATTCTTTAGTGATGCAGGTAAGCCTTTCTTTCTGCTACAATAGGGAGAAATGTACGAACGTCCCTCAGCGTAGCAATGCCCCTTTGCTCCATTAAAAACTCAAGCACAGCGCTCATGTATGTATTCTTCATCACCTTAAGTAGTGTGAAACGTTTCAGAAACGGGAAGAATAAAAAAATCATTTAGGTAGAAAGGATTCTTCTCATGAATCAATCAAAAGGTGTTTTTGCGATTTTACTGATTAATATTTTCATTGCTTTTCTCGGCATGGCGCTTATTTTTCCAGTCATGCCTGCCTTTATAAATTCGATGCATCTTTCAGGGAGTACGCTCGGCTATTTGGTCGCTACTTTCGCCTTTGCTCAGCTCATTGTCTCGCCATTTTCAGGCCGTTGGGTCGATCAATACGGACGGAAACGCTTTATCGTCATTGGCCTGTTGCTGTTCGGCGTTTCGCAAGTCATTTTTGCGGTTGCCCATGTTGTGCCGTTGCTTTATGTATCGCGTGTGATTGGCGGCGTAAGTGCAGCTTTTGTAACACCAGGTGTCACCGCATACGTAGCTGATATAACGACCGATCGTGAGCGTGCCAAAGCAATGGGCTTCGTGTCAGCAGCGATTAGTACAGGCTACATTATCGGACCTGGTGTTGGTGGTTTTCTCGCGACATACGGCGTGCGCGCTCCCTTTTTTACGGCCGCTATTTTTGGGCTGATCGCTTGCTTGCTATCTCTTTTCGTTCTCAAAGAAACCCTTACAGAAGAAGCAAAAGTGACCAATCGAGCAAACGCACATCAATCCAGCTTTTTTAGCGATTTAAAGCGCTCGCTACTGCCCGTTTATTTTATTGCCTTTCTCATCGTGTTCATTTTAGCGCTCGGCTTATCGTCCTATGAATCGATTTTCAGCTTATTTACGAACCGACGCTTCGGCTATTCGCCACAAAAAATCGCCTTGATCGTCACCATCAGCTCGATTGTCGGCATGCTCGTGCAAGTCATTTGGTTCGGTAAGCTCGTTCAATCACTCGGTGAAAAGAAATTAATTCAGCTCTGCTTACTAGGCGGTGCCATTTTAGCGGTCGTATCTACGATCATTTCCGGATTTATCGCTGTGTTGCTTGTCACGACCTTTATTTTCTTAGCATTTGACTTACTGCGCCCAGCCTTAACGACCTTCTTATCAAAAACAGCACAAAACGAACAAGGCTTCGTCGCTGGCATGAACTCCGCCTACACAAGCCTTGGCAACATTATCGGTCCAACGATGGGCGGGTTGTTATTTGATTGGTCCCTGCTTTATCCGTATCTCTTTTCGGCCGCAGCGCTTCTGCTCGGATTGTTATTTACGAACTTTTGGAAAGAGGAATAAGCGTCACCCTAAAAGCTGTTGAGAACCATTCAACAGCTTTTTTTGCAGTGTTATTTGTAAAAAATGTAACAAAAGGGACTTATTATGGTATTATTTACGTATAAAAAGGGGGAATCTCACTTGAAAAAACTAATCACTAGTTTCATTACGCTCGGCATATTAGTAGCAATTAGTTACGCGATTAGCTTCTTTACAGATGCAAATTTTATTGATTTTACATTTTTCGTCGGTTTGTGCGTAAGTAGTGCCATGTGGTTTTTTAATTCAAAAGGGGGATTTTCTTCACGAAGTACAGCTCTCTCTATGCAAAGTACAACAGGGATGAAAGTAGAAGCTGAAAAGTTTACGTTTAACCCAAGTGTTGCCTTTATTACTTCCGTATCGTTTACAGTCCTCTCTTTAGTAGCTACATTCATTTATTATCGAAATTATTTTATCTAATAGAGTAACGAAAAAGAGCTTGATTGAAAAGCTCTTTTTTTGTTATGCATTGAGCTAAAATCTTAGAGCGCAAGGCTAAACGTAGCAACAGCTAAACTAATTAGCGTTGTCATTAACCAATTTTCTTTAGAATACGTTCCTAATAACAAATTGAGAAAAGCACCAAGTAAAAAGGTAAAGCAAAAAATAACAAGGAATACTAAAAACAAATACATAAAATCCTCCAATCTTTATAAAAAAAGGGTATTAGTTCCTTTTAAGTATAGCAAAAAAGGGAGAAAAGAATAATGCCTCGCCTCCTATGGCACGCTAACCCTAAGAGGTGATCATTATGCGTTATATCGTGTGCGTTTTGTTTAGTCTCCTTCTATGCTTATATCCGTTACGTACTGAAGCTATAGATGAGAGAGAGTCTTGCGAAAGCCAAATCAGTTCATTTGTAACAGGATTAAGAGCTGAAACGGCTAAGCAGGCAGTCGAATTATGGATTTTAGGCGTTAAAAATCGGAGTGGTGCCGTTCAATATGCTGAGCTCTCTCCCCTGCTGCAAAAACAAACAAGAAAAGCCTTTGCAGACGGACATTGGACTACAGGACAATCCAGTCCTTGGGTGGATCATTTTCAACTTAAAAACGTATCAAAAATCAGCAAAAATAAATACCGCTATACCGTTGTCTACGATTTAATCACTTCCTATGAAAATTTCGGTTCACGAACAAAAACAATCACAGTCGAAAAAAATCCTGCCGTTGATGAAACCAACTGGTTTATTACAAAAATCACGACACGTAACGCTCCATATGAAGCATTTACTCCAGCGGAGACCATTTTACATGAATAAACGGACTTAGGGCACAATACGCCCTCTGTTTTGTACTACATCTGGAGCTCTTGCTCGCAAACCGGAGTCTCCTAAGTGCATCACTCTTTTCGCGGTCATTGAAGAGCTTGCACGCTATTTCTTCTCATTTTTGAGCGAATTTACGAGAGTATCTCTTAATTTGCTCTCTTTTTCATCCCTTGCATACGTTGTTGGAGTCAAGTCCATAATATTGTGTAAAAGTCTAAATCAGTTTCAACCCTGTTACGCTGTTCTACCATACTAAACCTTATTTAGTTGTTGAGGGTAGAACCTTCTGCAGGCGGTAAATATTTACGG
>NZ_AKKV01000036.1 GCF_000269865.1 Fictibacillus macauensis ZFHKF-1 | reverse complement strand
ACCTTGCTTAAAGAAATGTCAAATTCGGTAAAAAAATATAACAAAGAAATACCAGTAAATTCGTCCGATGAGGCTTCTAATGCCGGCAAACAACTCTATACTTTTATCAATCGTACGTCACACAAAAAAGAAGTGGAAATGAATGTTGATTATTTAAAAGAGGAAAAACGGCAATTACACGTCATTGAAAAGAAGTACAAAACCCTTTATCATCACTTAAACGAAAAAAAAGACTCTATGGAGTTAGTAGATCAAGTGAATGAGTACATTGAAGGAATTAAAATCGTAGAAAATTCTCTAGATGATCTGGAGAAAACAACATACAGCAGAAAAGAATTAAAGACATTATTCAATACTTATTTCACTCACTTGAATGGTCTTAGTAAAACGGCTATTCGTATTAACGAGGAAATCAATCACTTCAAAAAGTAAGTAGCACTTCAAACCTACTATTCGTATAATCTCCGAAACTAGCAAGCACAAAAAAATGTTTGCTAGTTTTTTTCATTATTAATAGGCTTTACACATCTTTCTGTATCCGGAATGTGCAAGTTCTTTGCTTTTTATCCTACTTCACTTCTCAGATGGAACAAAAAAACCGGGAAATTATCCCCGGTTAATGTCGTATGCAATGTAGCCGACTGGCTGTGCTTTTTTATCGTATAAGATGACCATTGTATGGTACGTTTTATGTCCTTTTTGCCAGCCGTCTTCTAAGTAGTTACTAGCTACTTTCTCTTTTTCAAAGTTAAGGGTGCTAGTTGCTAGTGCGCTGCCTGGTGTTAGTATATTGAAGCTTGTATGGAATGTGTAGAACGCAAAGCTCGTTTTTACTGCTTTCAAATTTAGTTCTACTGCATTCTCTTTTTTGTTGTAGGTTACGTACTTTTTGTTGGTAAGCTGTGGTAACTTTTTTGGTGCAGTTACAGCTAGTTTGTTCACGGTTACTGTTTTGTTTTGATGACCGATGATTTTGCCGCTGCTATTTACGAATAGTACCATTACGTATGCTTTTTTGCTTGTCTTTTTACCGAAGTCGTCGATGAGGCGTGTTTCTTTATCCGATGTTAAAGACGTACCACCTTCTAGATCTTCTAAATCTTCATTTGTAATCGGTTGGTCGCGAATGAGGAATTCAATGGAATCAACATCCTTACTTTTACGGTAGCCTTTTTTCATTACCATACTAATAGCATCACCATTTAAAACAACCGGCTCTGCTTTCCCGTGTGCATAAATGGTTGCCCAATCTACTTCCTTACCTGTATTTACTTTTGCTAAACTCATTGGCGCAAATAATCCAAAACAAAGCGCCAAGCCGAGTATAAAGGATACAACCTTTTTCACTCTTTACATCTCCTTTTTTCATCGTTTTCTTCATTTCATATCATTAGTCGTTCAATAGATGAAAAGAGTTACACCAAAACTAATTTTTTTTAAAAATAGCTATGTTAAAGAATATTGTTGATTTTTTAAATAAGGGAAGGGCACTCCATAGCTGTTAGAGTGCCCTTGTTCAATCGTAATTTTTTTAATTGAATAATACACCTGTCATATCGCATTCCATCAAGTTTAGTTCATTGGTAATTTCTTTAGTCTTCTTAAAACCACATTTCTTGTAGCTTTTAATTGCCCTACTATTATTTTTGTTCACCTCTAAAACAACCTTTGAGGCACCTTTACTTCTAAGATAATTTAACATCAATAGTATCATTGATGTACCGATCCCTTTGCCCCATAATTTAGTTTCTCCAATAAATTGGTCTATTCCATAGATATTTTGATTTGAAGTAAATCCGTATTTTTTCAATTCATCTTCCTGAATTTTATAATATTGTATATAGCCTAATGGTTGATTTTTATATTCTACAATACAAGGAATAACATAATGTTTCCCTTCAATCCTTGGACCGTATTTTTCCTTCACCTTATCAAAGTTTGAAGGTGGCTCCTCGTAAAATTCTAATACTCTTTGGTCATTTAGCCATTTAACCATTACATCAAAGTCATTATGGTTCATAAGTCTAATTAGCAGGTCGTCCTTCTCAATCATACTTAACTTCACCTATATTCTTTACTAATTAGGATTTAGGATTTTTCCTTTTGGAATTACTCAATGAAGTAATTTATCTCGCTTAATCATTTGGAAAATTTTGAGTTTATCATAGGTCGCATCAGTTGAGAACAGGCAACTAAACCACTTCTTAAATGGTGGCTTGTTTGCCTGCACTTGAAAAACGATACCCTTCACAAAATGGTAACCGCTGTTGTTCAAAGATCATTGTGCCATGTGTAAGAATGTCTGCACTCTGTACTTCAAGGAAAACGGTCCATAAAGGCTGATTGTGCTTTCTCACCTACTATCGGTGCAAGCCCGGCGCGCTCCCATTGAAAGTCGGTAGCGTTCCATCGTGGCAATCGTCACATCTAGTAACACTTGTTTGCGTGGCGCATTGCCACAATCAACAGCATGATGGAGAATCATGTTATCACACCTTTTCTACGAATTTTTGATGGCGATCTTTGCGTCGGTATACGCTTAACGCGATTCCGAGTAAAATGGCCGTAGTCAGCACACCATTGCCGACAAATGGCAGTTCTACGGATGCCACTGGTAGCACACCAAATGTCATGCCGAATTGTAATACAATCGGTAAGCTGTAATAGATGGCAATTCCAAGCATCAATTGCTTGCCAAAAGAATCGTGTAACACCGGTAATAAGCGCAGAAAACGGACGGCAATTGCGATGAATAAAGCGATGACAAAGAGGACACATACCCAGCCAAAATGACTGGCAATGGCCGCGAGCACAAAGTCACGATTCACAAGCTCATAGTTCTCAACCGAATCTGTTGCTTCACCGAACCACGATGTATGAGCCAGCAGTCGCTGTAATTGTAATGACTCAAAGCTCGGTGTAAACTGTACCATATCAAGTAACCGTGCTTTCAGACAGGAACTACTGATCACATAAAACATACTTCCGCCGACAATCGCACTTATGCCACTAAGGATCAGCACTTTTACCGTAGAAAACCGACTATATAACAAACTAGCAACTATCGATCCACTAAAATAGAGAAGCTCCATCACTTCATGACTTTTACCTAAAAGAAATAACGAGCCGGCAAAAAGGATCACGAGTTGCCATAATTGATAGCGTTGATCTTGAATCAAACAAACACATGCTAAAATTAAAAGCGGAACAAGCACCCTGCTATCACTTTGAAAAAATCCAAGCATAACAACAGGTTTTCCATTAACGTAATGACTTGGAAAAAAGACACTATACAGAAGCAGCGCATTCACCGCTCCATACAGTACGAGACCCCACCTTTTTAACTTTCGATAATCAAAAAGCATCATACCAACGAGAATCATTCCAGCACATGAGACAAATAGAATTTGCCGAAGGAAGGCATGACTTCCTGCTGTCATTTGCAAAAATTCATACAATACACTAAGTCCAAGCAAGGCTACAAGCAGACCCATCATGAGCCAATCGACCTTCAAGCGATGCATGCGGTTCATTTCTATTCCGAGTACTTCAGCGCTTCCCATACTTTCAACCGCTTTCGTTTCCGCTTCGGTCGCTGAATATCCTCGTTCACTCCACGCCCGTTCGCTTTGCTTTAAGTGATTCTGCAGCTCTGAGGTGACGAGCTGTTTTGCTTCTTTTGAAGTTATTTGACTTGTGACGCGTGCTATAAACGATTCTTTCGTTTTCATGTTCTTCCCTACCTTTCAATGACCACGTGAAAAATACCTTGTAACGTTGCATCATTCCGCAGCGCTTTCCGTCCTTTTTTCGCTAGCTCATAATACTTGCCGCCATCTTCTGTCCAATTCGCCACAATGCAGCCTTCGCGCTCTAGGCGGTGCAAAACAACATACAGTGCGCCTTCATTGTTTTCGTAAGTCAAAAAGCCGCGCCGGCGCATATTTTGTGCAAGTTCAAAGCCCGTTTGGCGCGTTTGCAATAGCTGCATGAGCGCTAGTAACACGTCTTCTTCACGCTCTTGCTCGTGCTTTATTTTTTCAATAATGTTTTTGCGATGTTGATTTGTAAAGGATAGCGAAGCAAACGTGGATTGATTCATTTTTTTCTGTAATTGCCGTAATCGCTCTTCCATCTGTTAACCCTCCAGTTCTGCTTTTAATAATGCTTTTGCTTTGCGAAGTCGTGTTTTGATCGTATTAATATTGTGGCCGGTGAGCGTAGAAATGTCGCGCAACGGCAAGTCTTCGTAATAATGAAGGTAGATGACCTCACGATAGCGCACATCCAGTTGCATAATCGCCGCAATAAGTTCATCATCGGTTTCATTTTTGAGCACAGCCTGTTCGACGAGCTCTTTTGCGGTACCACGCTGCTCTTCTTCAGCTGTGACCGACACATTGCGGTTGTACCAGCTTTTCAAAAAATCTTTGCAATGATTCATCGCAATTTTCCATAACCACGTTTTTAACGAAGCTGTTCCGTTATACGTTGATAACGCCTTGTAACATTTCACAAAAATATCTTGCGTTAAATCTTCCGCTATTTCTTTATTTTTCACATATGTAAACGCGAGCTGTAGCACTTGCTGACCGTATTGATTCATCAGTTCATGAATCACAACTTCTTGATCGTCTGTTGCTACGTTTTGTAGAACATTTTCCAAAGCCGTACCCTCCCTCTCTCTCTATCTATTAGACGAGCGTCAAATGCTTTTGGTTTTCACAAACCTTATTTATAAGATTTTCCCATCAAAATACTGTATCATAAAAGAAAAGAAAGAGGAGGTCATTTTTGTGTCTACTTTTAAACAAGCGTTTAAAGCTGCTCCTTATAAGGTGAATGGTCATGGTCCGCTAACCGTTGGAGCCCTTCAAACGGCGCTTGCCTCCATGGATCCCGACACACCTGCGGACCATTATGGAAGCGGTGCCATCATTGAAGAATTTCAACAACAAATGGCTGCCTTTGTTGGGAAAGAAGCTGCTGTTTTCTTTCCGAGTGGAACGATGGCACAACAAATCGTCCTGCGCATGTGGTGTGATGAGCAGCACTGTCCGACGGTTGCTTATCACCCGCTATCGCACTTAGAAATGTATGAAGAAAAAGGATTACATACGCTTCATCCTATAAACGTCCTTACGCTTGGTGATTCAGATCGCCTTTTTACATTAGAAGATGTGAAAAATTTGCATGAACGCGTAGCGTGTATCCTTGTTGAACTTCCACAGCGTGATCTTGGCGGAGAACTGCCGTCGTTAGCGGAATTACGGGCGCTATCTTCGTATTGCAAAGAACACAACATCAAGCTTCATCTTGACGGCGCTCGCTTATTTGAAGTGCTTCCGTATTATGATGTTAGCGCGCCTAAAATTTGTGAGCTGTTTGATTCGGTGTATCTTTCATTTTATAAAGGATTGGGTGGCGTTGCCGGAGCTGTGTTAGCGGGAGACGCGGAGTTTATGAAACCGGCAAAAGTATGGAAACGGCGATATGGTGGAGATTTAATTAGTTTATATCCTTACATCGTATCTGCGTCAGATTCGTTTACTCTCCGCTTGCCGCGTATGAAGCAATACTACGAACAAGCGCAACAACTCGCAAGCAATTATAATGCGTGTCCACTTCTGTCGACGCGTCCTGTCGTTCCTGTCTGCAATATGTTTCACGTACACATTGACTTGCCAAAAGAAACAGTAGAAACGATTTTAATAGCTGTTATGCAGGAAACAGGTATCGCATTAACCGGTCACGTAAATGCTGTTAGCGATACAACGAGCTTTTTTGAAGTAACGAGCGGCGACTTGTATCCTACCGTGCCACAAGACAAATTAGCACACGCTTTTGCTTCCTTAACACAACATTTACAAGGAGGTGTTTTACATGGAAACGAGTCACATCAATAGTTTAAATGAATTAGATTTAAAAGCACGGCTACAAACGATGGATTGGCAGCAGGCACCTGTCGCAGAGCTGCTTCCTTCCATGGTTGCTCATATCGGTTCACTTGATGCTGAACTGCGCGATCATTTGATTTATCAAGGCTTTGTAGAGCTTCTTGCGTATCATGACAGAATTGATCCTGATACGTGCGTCGCGTTGCTTCACCATTGCCTAGATCAATCTTTAATGCATGGCCTTGGCGATGAAAATAGCGATACCGTATTCACTCGTTCCTTTACGACACTGCTCATCGCGCTATTACTCTATCGCGACAGTCAATCAGACTATTTGAGTGACAGTCTGATTGCAAAAACAGAAAAAAAGCTTCTCTACTATTTTAATAAGGAACAAGACGTACGTGGCTATGTTGACCAAAAAGGATGGGCACATAGCATCGCCCACGGCGCAGATGCACTAGATGAACTCGTTCAAAATCCGAAATGCAATCAAGCTTCTTATAGCGCCGTGTTAAACGCCGTTTGGAACAAAGCACTCACATCCGCCACCATCTATGTTGACGATGAAGACGAACGCCTGCTCACGCCGATCTTTAGCATGCTAACAAACGGCTTACCACTACAAGAGATAAAAGACTTACTCCAAGCGACACCGCAACAGCTTCAACAACAAAAGAATAACAGTACACCGGAAGCTTATCGCAGACTCTATTGCAACAGCAAACACTTTCTCAAAAGCTTCTACGTAGCCTGCAGTAATTACCCAACTCTTAAAGTTTTGCAAAAAGACATCAAAGAGTGTTTGCAGCAATTATAGAGAAAACAAGCCGACTCCTCGTGGAATCGGCTTGTTTTCATTACGTTTAAAAGTTATGCATACCAGTTATTAAAAATCGACCATTGTATTGTAACGTAAAATCAAACTGTACATAATGCAAGTTATAATTGCCACCTTTTCTGGAAAGGAACTCATACCGAAGTACGACAAAATCTTTTCTAAACCGCGTATCTTTATGCACTTTCATTTGAGACGTTGTTACTTTTTTCAAAACACGCACTTTTTGTTTAAAGCCCTTTAAGCGATACTCACGATCTAAATTAACAGAATTTTTATAACTATATTTTGCAGTATCAGGGAAACCAACCTCATTCATATGACGATTCACATACCGATAAAATGGTTTTTTATTTCCATTAGCAAGCGCACGACCGAACATTCTCGTCAAATACGCTGCCTCTGATTGCATCTCACGAATCAACTTCTTTTTATTGAACTTTTTAGAAAAGGAGAACACACCACTTTTACGAATTACGGGTTTTGCATGCTTCTTCTTGTGGTGTTTCTTTTTGTGATGTTTCTTCTTGTGATGTTTTTTCTTGTGGTGCTTCTTAGTGTGTTGCTTCTTCTTATGATGCTTCTTTTTATGATGCTTCTTTTTATGATGTTTCTTCTTGTGATGTTTCTTCTTGTGGTGCTTCTTCTTATGATGTGCTTTTTTGTTACTTTTTGCTTTTTGCATCTGCTCGCCACTTACTTGAACGGATACGGTGTTCGGCTCTGCAGCAGTAGCGACCGATCCAAACAATAAACTACTAACAAGCATGATGACTGTAGCTATTTTTTTGTTGAAGTACTTCATTCTGTTCTTACCCCTTTTCTGTTTCTACACTACCTTAAAAATTTTACCAATGAATAAAACAAACAAAAATAGGGATCATGCCCTATTTTAACAATAAAATACCAAATTTTGTTTTTGGGAAATGATGCCAAGGGTACTTCATAATTAATTATGATAATTCTAACTGTTGTCATCCTACGATCTTTAACTCTCAGCTTTTATAAATCGTTTCATACTCAGTCAATGAGCTGTTAACAGCATTGAAAGATAAAAAGGGGTGTAAAAAATGAAAGGATCTCAAAAATTTGTAATAAGTCTTGGAACGGCTTTAGGTACTATATTTTTAGAGTTTATTTTCACGTCAATCCTTAGTTTGTTTGGAAAAATAACGATTATTGAAACGACTAGTTACACTCATACAGCCATAGAAGTATTTGTTATAACGTTCATCGTCTTATTATTTAAAAAGAATTGATTTTTTATCTGAAGGCTTTTCAAACTCAAAATCTCCACTCCAAACCATGTTAAAACACTAGAAAATCTTAAGCTTCCTAATGTTACGTTGTTTTTTACGTGTGGAACGGTTAAAGGAACCCAAGGTGTATATGGTTTCTCTAGTTCTTACCGGACGGTTTGCAACTTCATTGCGGAATGGCGGGCATCTCGTAGTGAAGAATTACCAGACAAAGGAACAGAAAGACTCTCACACCCGGAAGGAGAAGCTCAGTTGGATTTTGGGATTATGGAGGCTGTAGAAACTGGAGAGTTATGTGACATCCGATTATTAATCCTATCCTCTCCTGCCAGTAACACTGCTTTTTATGAGCCACTTCCTTCCGAAAATCAAGAGTGTCTCTTTGAGGGTATAAAAAAACCCTTTGGGAAAGCTGATGATGTGCCTCGATCCATTTGGATTGATAATATGACAACAGCCGTTAAAGCACCGAGAAGTAAAACGGAAGAAGCTACTTTGACGGATGAATTTCTTCGGTTTCAACTTCATTATGGACTCCAGACACAGGTCTGTAATGTAGCGAAGGGAAATGAAAAAGGGCATGTTGAAGGAAAAGTTAGCTATGTACGCTATAACCTGTTCAGTGTTCCCCCAGTGAGTAGCTGCCTAAAAGGCTTAACACAAACACTTGATGAATTTTCCATAGTAGACCAGGAGCGCCTGCACTATGAAAAAGAAATAGAAATTAAAACACTTTGGAAACAAGAAACTGCGACACTATTATTCCTTCCCGAAAATGAGTATATGGTGAGAAAAGAAAGGATGGTTAAACCCAATCCTTATAATGAAGTAAAAATAGACCAAGGCGAACGCCCAATGAATTGCTTCATGAATAACAACAATGCTGATAACGATTAAGACGTAATTAAAAAGAATGACAACTGTTTCAATTGTCATTAGCTTTTTTGACGCTTTTTTGAGTTAATGAGTACTGAAATTGAAACGAAAACAATCAAGAAAACGAGATACATAACCAAATCCTGCCATGTAAGTGAAAAGTTGGTGTTCAATTCCTCCTTAGTCATGACAGTTGTAATACGTAATCCTGTAAAAGTCGTGACTTCACTTGTTTCAGTGATTATAGACAGTTCATAAATGTAATCGATTAAGAACACGATTGACCAGATTACTGTTCCGATTCCGATGTACTTTGTAATTTTCATCTTGGCACCTCATATTCTTTTCTTAAGATTAAATATAGAACACATAGTAGTATAATCAGCGAAGGGTACAATGCTCCTTCAAAGCTAATGAGTGCAGATAAAATGATCATAATGACGAATGTTAAAACGGATGCGATTGTCTCATTGACGTTACTTTGCGACTTGGGAAATAGAAATCCTGCAATCGTCGCGACAAAAAAGATATTGATGCCGTACATAAAAGGGTCAAGACTTTGCTTCTCTGCGATTCCGACATATAGGGCTGGAGACATCAAAATGATGGAAACCCCAAGCAAAGAAATAAGTTCTGTCAACGGACTAATCTTGTAGATGCTGAATAACTTGCGAACGGAAATCATAGCATCTCCATAGGTAATCGCTACGATGCCAAGGATGGGTAATAAGAATAGCCACAGTTGGAGCGTACCGTCCAGTCCATTTTGAATGAATGAACCAATGGAGATGACGATTAACAATGCCCAAAAATATAGGAAATTTTTACTCCGTATAATAGCAGGCATCGTGGTGGCCAGTCCAATACTAAACGCCGGTAGCACAATTTTAAAGTAATTCAAATGTACATATATATTGTCTTTTGCGAAAAACATGGAATTTAATAGATACGCAATTGTCCCAATCATAAGACTAGCGAAGAAGACGATGCATGTCATTACAAGAATAGATTCTTTTTGCACACTGGTCCAGGCGTCTACCTTAAAGCGGGTGACTAAAAAATGAACCATAACGAGTACAACGATCAAAAAATCGAGGGCAAAAGTTAACAAAATTCTTTTCGTAAAAGTAGTATCTTTCAAGACAAGAGTATATATCAAATCAAATATAAAAAAACTAGAAATGAACAGTGTGTGAAGCGTCATGAGTACAAGACATGCAGTGAAGATGTTCATCGGTATAAGTTTAAGTGTTGGTATGACAATGATAATTAACAATTCAAAGAAGGCTAAAGCAACACTTAACTTAAAAATCATTTGGCTAACACTGACTTCCTTTTCGGAGAACGGAAGAGTTTTAGCAAAAAATAAGGAATTTTTACTCAAGCTGACGGTTGAATTAACTAATATAAACAAAAGTGCACTTAAGATTAAGATGACATTGAAATAACTACTTAGTGTCATTTTAGCTGCAAACATAAGATTCGCGCTATTTCTGCCTTGAATGATATTGCTTAAAGCGTTGAGTTCAACCATGTTCAAGTAAAAGTAACCGAGATAGAGAAGGATGAGGATTAGAATTATTCCATAGCGATTGACTTTGCTCCTAAAGAATGGTCGGTTAAACAAACCGTGGAACGTATCGTTATAAAAAAACTTAAGGATGCATAAAATGTTTTTGAATTTCAATGAGTTTGTCATGTAAGACGCTCTCCTGCTTAATAAATTTTGTTAGCTCGTCTGGAGACCCAGTAAAGGAATCCACTGTACCTTTGCGCATGAGGCGTACATCATCAGGAAAACGATCAATGGTGTTCCGTTCATGCGAAACGATGATGATTTTTTTCTTATTGCTGATCGTAGCGAAAATTTCTTGAACGAGAATCACGGTATCAAAGTCGAGTCCTCCTAAGATTTCATCTGCAATTATATAATCAGTATTTGCAGCAATCGCAACTGCAATTTGGATTTTCTTTTTCATTCCAAATGAATAGGACTCAATCGTCTTGCTTTGGCTTGGCGTCATATCTAAAATATTTAATAAATTTGGTAATTGATTATAGTTACTTGTATCATATCGACTTAAAACAAAATCGGCATATTCTTTACCAGTCATGAAACTTGGTAAATAAAAATCAGAGGGCAGATAAAAAAACTTCGATTTATATTCACGACTTCCTGGTTTTAACCCGTCCAGTAAAATCTGACCCGAATCCGGTTGAAGTAGGTTAGTAACCAAATTCAACAAAGTGGTCTTACCACTCCCGTTGATTCCGACGATGACAGTGACTCCTGTTTGAGAGAAATTTGTACTTAGATGTTCGATGATAACTTGTTTTCCATACTTTTTTGATAGGTTCTTAATTTCTAACATGCATAATCGTCTCCTAATAAAAAGGGGTTCAAGAACCGCTTCCTCTATAAGTAAAGTTAAGAGGCTTTACAGCCAATTCCCATTTTCCAAATTTTTGGCCAGTGAAGTTTAACATTAGGTTGCCTTTCACCCAATGAAAGTATGATGATCTTAGATACCTATTATTTTACGTTTTTTATTTTAAGACCCAAAATCTGTTTAACTACCAGACTAATGGTCAGAACTAATAATGAGATTTCTAAACAAATTTCTTATTCAAATCTTCACCATTTACATTAAAGAAATAAATAAGGAGCGCTATAGCCATCAATCCCATTAGAATATATACTTTATAGGCCTTAAAAAACTTGATTGTTAAACTAATTACGAGAAATACTCCTACGAATATTAATAATTGAATTCCTAATGACACCCCCCTTATCAACTAATATTAACCATTTTTCTATTTTTTCCTTCTAACAAACTTCTACCCTTTTTACGTTTTTTCTTTCAATTTCAAGAAGTTTAACATACAAAAAAATCTTATTAGTGCATTCTCCACACCAGATTGTAAGGTTAATAGATTGTTTTGTTGCGATTGCTTTTCAATAAAAAATTGTATAATATTTACATATACACATTGGAGGTGATGACCGAGGACGTCTAATTACCATTGTATGTTTAAAATTTCGTTTTACTATTTGGAATGATGTAGTGTCTATACGTACTCAAACTATACTAATCAAATCGAATAATCCAAAGCGACATCTGTATTCACTTTTAAAAAAGGAGATACACTATGGGATTAAAAACTTTGCGTCACCTGTTATGTATGACTGTTCTCTTTTTATTTGTAGTCGCTTGTTCTGATTATAATGAAGCTTCAACAATCAAAAACTCAACTGAAGGTCAATTAGACAAAAAAGCTTTAGCAGATGCAGCCTTTTTAGTTAACTATTCGAACTACGCATCTGTATATACCCCTGATAGAAGCACTAAATTTGCAGCAATCTCATCTAATGGAAAAGTATTAGATGTGACCCCTTGGTTATCTGGAAAAGGTGCGATTCGTATGGCTGAAGACCAAAATAACGGCTATATTTCCTTTAATCGTGGTACCGCTCGTTATCAAGTGAATTTAAAATCCGGAGCAATTCAAAACCTCAATCCTCCCAAATACAATCAAAGTATTTCTTTTGCAATGGACTCTTCTACCCAATCAAATTATGTCGTTTATGATTATGCTCAAAGTGAGAGCAAAAGCCAAGAAATGATTTATTTCAATAAAAAAGATCTAAAGAAAAAAGTACTTAAATTACCTAAAGGTACTGGATTCTTAAATTCTTGTTTACTAACAAGTAATCCTAAGGTAAATTATTGTGCTACTTCTCATTCAGAAATGAGAGATTATTTGCACAAAATCGATTTAAAAAATGGAAAGGTTCTTCAAACAATGAAGCTGCCTCATTTGAAACATCGATCTTTAGTTACTGGAGGCGTTGGTAACTTAAAAATTGGTGAGCTAAATGGTAAACTTTACTTCCCTTATGAACACCAATTTGATAAGCCTTATAAATCCGAACTAATTGTCGTAGATCCAAAGAAAATGAAGACAAAAAAAATAATGGAAGTACCTCAAAAGAATTTCACACCCAAATCCTTATTTACTTATAAAGGTGTTTTACATTTATGGTCTGAGTATGGTTTTTATACTGTAAACCAGGATGGTAAGTTTAATAAAATAGAAATGAAATTCTCCAAACAACATAAGAAATTCCTAAAAAAGAACGATGGTATGATTCGAGAAGTCAGATATGTAGGAGACAAAGCCTTTGTATTAATAGAATATATGGATGTATCTCATGAAACAGGAGAAATTGATGAAGTGGATTTAAAAACAGGTAAAATCATAAGAAAAACAGTTTTAGATTTTAAAGAATCTGGAGAGATGATGGGAAAACTCAGCTTCCTTATCCTCCATAAAAAAAATAAGTCTTAATCCATACAATTAACACCAAAACAAGCGCGAACAATCTTGTTTTGGTGTTTTTCATTTACAAACTTTACAACTCCCGAATCTGCTTACTTAACTCCAAAAATCGTCGATCAAGTGCCTCGTAATCTGGATGATCAGCTTGCAAAAAGCTTAATTTTCCAAGTACTTCTTGACGCTCCGTTTCGAGAACGAGACGTTTGGAAGCACGGTCCTCTTGTTGAGTAGGCTCCTTTTTTTCAAGCTGCAGCAAGCCATTATGAAGTGCAAAGTGACGATTGCTTACTTTTTCTAAAAAATAGCGATCATGTGAGACGACGAGTAAGGTGCCGGTATAATGAGCAAGCGTCTCTTCTAGCTGCTCGCGAGATGGTAAATCTAAATGATTTGTTGGCTCGTCTAGCAACAGAATTGTACGTTCTTCTAATAAATAACGAAGCAGTTTACATTTCACGCGTTCACCCATGCTTAAGTTTGCGATGGGCTCGTGCCAATGGTTAGCAGTAAAGCCAAGGGAAATCATTAACGTTTGCACACGACCACGATCCGCTTTTGTTTCTTGCGCAAAAAGGTCAGCGGGACTTTGATGCAGAGGCAAATCAAATACCTCTTGTGTTAAATAGCCGATGGTTGCTGCAGGTGACAACCATCGCTCGCCGCTTGCTTCCTCACGACCCGCTACGATATTTAAAAAGGTCGTTTTTCCGCTTCCATTGCTGCCGGTTATGGCAATTTTCTCGCCGCGCATGACGGTAAAGGACACCTCTTCAAACAACGTTTGCTTGCCAAAGGCTTTGCTTACATTGCGCCACTGAAGTAACCGCTTGCCTGTTCGTTGCTCTTTCTTTAATGAAAACTGGACGACGTGATCGGGTGTAACGTGCGTTGCTTTAGTTCGCTCTAATTCTTTTTCTAGTCGCTTTTGCTTCGATTTAACTTGAGCATCCATTTTCTTCGCTTTGACGCGAAAATATTCTTTATACCCTTCTTGCTTTGTTGATTGCGCATGGGCTTGATCTGCCCACGATTTTAAGCCTTTTATTTGTTGCTCGATGCGTTTGACCATGTGCTGTTGTTTCTCATACGCTTTTTGCTGCGCAGCCCGTCGCTCTTGGCGCACGTTCATATAATGCGTATAGTTACCACTTTGTTCGATGAGCGTGCGCTCTTCTATGCTCCAAATTTTCGTCGCCACTTCATCTAAAAAGAAGCGATCATGCGATACGAACACAATACTGCCAGGATACGCTTGAAATTGTTGGCGTAAAAAGTCAAGACTTTCTTCGTCCAAATGATTCGTTGGCTCGTCTAACAACAAAAGATCACCCTGTGCCGCAAAGCCTTTTGCAAGCCGCGCTTTGAGCTTTTCACCACCACTAAGTGACGAAAATGGCAGCGGCGGGACGTTCCATTGTTGAAGCAGCTTGCGTTCGTATGCACTCGGTTCCTGTCGTTCATACTCAGCGGCTTCTTGCTCGACCATAATCGGTGTGTGCTGTGATTCAATGACACCTGTCGTTGGTAAAAGCTTGCCGGCAAGCAACTGTAATAGCGTAGACTTGCCCGCTCCATTGCGACCAATGATGCCAATTCGCTCACCTTTTTGTACCGTTCCATTCACCTTTTCTAGTAAAATCTCTTCTTTTATTTCATACGTTAGATTGTGTAGTTGCATACGCTTCATCCTTTCTCTCATGCCGAGAGAACCAAAAAAATCCTCCCGGGTTCTAGGGGAGGATTAGCACTGCCTAATCAATAATCATAGTGAAATAAACGTAGCGTAGGCAACGTTAAGAGATGATTTTGGGCAGACTAATCCAATTTGTCACAATTTGAAATGTATTGATTTCAAATGTTAGAAATAAGATTAGTACTTCATCGGCCACCCATCATCCCTTCTGTTGTTGTTGTTTCTATAGTATACCAAAAACAATTGGCATGTTCCACCAATTTTACAGTTGTTGCCGATTGCGGCTGCGTTGATCAGTTACGAGCGTCCCGCTATAGAACATGTTTTTACCCGGCCGATCACGCCAAGCCGCCGTAGAATCATAATACGCTTGCTGAAGGTCAATCGTCGTTAGACAAAACCCTTCTTCATGCTTCGCTAACTTACCGGCAATGACACCATCCGGTTGCACGATAAAGGCTCCCCAACAGCTCGTTTTCGCTGAGCTATTGCTGCAGCTAATCCACATATAATGGTTAGCAGCATAACTTACCATCGTCGCTGGCATCGTTAGTTCGGGATACGTGCTACCTGTATTATAGGCTCGTAGGACCGGTGGCACACATTGTTCCATGTCGAATAGTCGTGCTTGTGGTATGTTGCCGGCATGATAGCTATGAAACATCACATCGACTCCTCGTTGTTTGTAGACGCGATACAGCTCTGGATAGCGATAATCATGACAAATTTGCACCCCACAAACACAGTCACCAATGGAAAACACACAAAAATAATTTCCCGATGAGTAGTGCGCTAAATCGCCGTGCGCTTCATCTTGTCCTGCACAAAACATTTTATCGTAACGATCGAGCAACGTTCCTTCATCGGTAATCACGTATACACAGTTACGGGGCTTATGCGGCGGCAAAAGTGGATGAGCCGAACCGACTAACACCCAAATGCCCAAATGACGCGCGGCGAGCATTACCTCTTCCGTACACGACTTTAACAACGCCCAATCAAGCGCTGCAAACGTTGGACAATCTACCCCCGCATAGCCTGACAGCGCCCCTTCTGGAAAATGAATTACATGTGCGCCTTGTGCTTTTGCTGCTGCCATTTGTCGCAGCACTTCCTCAGTATTGCGCAACACATCGGCTGACACCGGAAACTGACTCGTAGCAACAACGATGGATGACATGCTTCCCCTCTCCCTTCTCTTTCTTACTACGAAAAAACACGAGAAAATTCCTGCTTCCTAAAAGAATTTTCCCAACATGAAATAAATAACAATTATGCTATATTAAAGATATACCGTGCGTGTAACAGTAGATGCATGCTTGCTCTTATCTTAAAAAAAGTAGGTGATCTTGTTGGCTGAAACCATCGCTATTCCTCAACCGAAAACGTATGGACCACTTGGAAATTTACCGCTTATTGATAAAGAACATCCGACACTTTCTCTCTGGAAAATGGCTGAGGAACAGGGACCTATTTTCCGCATGAAGTCCCCCGCCTCTCAGTCGATTATCGTTTCAGGTCACGAGCTGGCGCGCGAAGTATGTGATGAAACGCGTTTTGCCAAAAGCATTGAAGGGGCGTTAGAAAAAGTGCGTGCGTTTGCAGGCGACGGCTTGTTTACGAGCTGGGGCGATGAGCCGAATTGGCAAAAAGCACATAACATTCTTATGCCCACTTTTAGTCAGCGTGCCATGAAAGGCTATCATCCCATGATGGTCGATATTGCACAGCAATTGCTGCAAAAATGGGCGCGTTTAAACCCCAATGAACACATTGACGTTCCGGAAGATATGACGCGACTGACGCTTGATACGATTGGGCTTTGCGGCTTTAATTATCGCTTTAATAGCTTTTATCGCGAACGGTCTCATCCATTCATTGAAAGCATGGGGCGCGGCTTAGATGAAGCGATGCAACAAATGCAACGCCTGCCGTTTCAAGAGCGCTTTATGTTTGCGACGCGCCGTCAATTTCAGCGTGACATCACGACGATGTTTTCTCTCGTAGACGACATTATTGCTGAACGAAAAAAACATGGAACTAGTGATGCGAAGGATTTACTTTCACTCATGTTAAATGGAAAAGATCCCGAAACGGGACAAAAGCTAGATGATGAAAACATTCGCTATCAAATCATTACGTTTTTAATCGCCGGTCATGAAACGACGAGTGGTTTGCTTGCCTTTACGCTGTACTTTTTACTACAGCATCCTGATGTCTTACAGAAAGCCCAACAAGAAGCTGATGCCATCTTAAGCGACACGCCAACATATGAAGAAGTGACACAATTAAAATACATTCGCATGATTCTTCACGAAACGTTGCGCCTATGGCCAAGTGCGCCAGCTTTTGGCTTATATGCTAAAGAAGATACAGTTGTTGGTGGTAAATACGAAATCAAAAAAGGCGAACGCGTAGTGCTTCTTTTGCCTCGCTTGCATCGTGACAAAGAGGCGTGGGGAGAAGATGCGGATCGATTTCGCCCAGAGCGATTTCTTGATTATAAAAGCATTCCCCATCACGCCTATAAGCCGTTCGGCAATGGTCAGCGCGCTTGTATTGGCATGCAATTTGCGCTTCATGAAGCAACGCTCGTCATCGGCATGCTGCTGCGCCGTTTTACGTTGGGTGATCCGACAAACTACACGCTCGATATTAAACAAACGCTAACCATCAAGCCAAATTCTTTTTTTATAACAGCAGCCCCACGTGTAGATGCACCACCATTTATGCAGCAGGAAAAGACGACTTCTTCACAAACACCACAACTCGTCGTAACTGGAAAACCAGCCTCGCTCCTTGTCCTATACGGTTCCGAAATGGGGACCGCAGAAGGGATGGCACGTGAAATAGCCGAGACTGCCAGTCAGCGTGGCATTAAAAGCACTGTCGCTCCGCTTTCAGCTGGCATCGATGCGCTGCCAACAGACGGAGCTGTATTGATTGTCACCTCTTCGTATAACGGCAAGCCGCCTAAAAACGCTGAACGCTTTCTGAACTGGCTGTCCACACTTGACGAAACGGCACTACGCGGTGTTTCTTTTAGTGTATTTGGCTGTGGTGATCACAACTGGGCAGCTACGTATCAAGCCGTGCCCCGGCAATTGGAACAGCTGTTGCTAGCGAAAGGTGCGACCGTCTTTTCCATGCGTGGTGAGGGCGATGTCGCTCATGACGTCGAACAAGCGTGGCAGCACTGGAAGCAACACATGTGGAAAGATGCGTGTGAGACGTTTGATCTAAAGGTGGAAGAAACTGACGTACCTTCTGTTGCAGCACTTGAGGTAGAATGGGTGACTCACGAGAAAACGTTACCGCTTCTTGACCATTACGGTGCTTTTAAAGCAAGTGTAATAAAAAATGATGAGCTTCAGCGCGGTCACGAACGCAGCACACGCCACCTTGAGCTTCTATTACCAGCTCACGTCTCGTATCACGCAGGCGATCATATCGGCATTTTGCCAAGCAATAGCGTAGATTTGATTCAGCGCGTTATAAAGCGCTTTGCTCTCGCGCCTTCTGCCTATGTGAAACTGCAAGCTTCTTCGTCTCTGGCCACGCATTTACCGCTCGGTGAAACCGTAGCGATTGAAGATGTATTGCGAAACTGTGTAGAGCTGCAAGACACGGCAACACCCTCACAAATCGAGCTATTGGCAGCACATACGAACTGTCCGCCACATGCGCAACAACTGCGTGCACTCGCGACAGGCGATTCGTATCAACAAGACATTGTAAAAAAACACATTTCGATGCTAGATTTACTCGACCGTTACGAGGCGTGTGAACTTCCTTTTTCACTATTTTTAGGAAGCTTAAAACCGTTGCGCCCGCGCTTTTATTCGATTTCAAGCGCACCGACTGTTTGCAAAGGACGCGTGAGTATCACGGTCGCTGTCGTTTCCGGGAAAGCTTATGGCGGTGACTACGAATACCGCGGGGTAGCAAGTAATGACTTAGCACAAAAAGCAAAAGGTGACGAAGTATATGCTTTTATGCCTTCACCGAATACCGCTTTTCACTATCCAGAGGATCCGGCCACTCCGCTCATCATGGTTGGACCTGGAACCGGCCTAGCACCTTTTCGCGGCTTTTTACAACATCGTGCCTTCCTACAGCAACAAGGCATAGCGTTAGGACCCGCGCATCTTTATTTTGGCTGTCGCAACGAAGAGGATTATTTGTATCGTGAAGAGCTCGCAGCATATAACGAACAACAGCTCGTCACCTTGCATACTGTCTTTTCACGAACCGGTAACACCGACGTAAAGTACGTCCAACATGTCATGACACAGCACGCCGAGGAATTGTTGGGCTTACTACAGCAAGGCGCAAAGCTCTGCGTATGTGGCGATGGTACCCATATGGCTCGCGACGTAGAAGCAACGCTCCTCTCACTCTATGAAACGCAGTATCAAACAAGTCATGAAGAAGCACAGCAATGGCTAACTTCACTTCAACAAGCTGAACGCTATGTAAAAGATGTATGGAGTAACTAAACGAAAGGATTTCAACCGATGCTTACGTATGAACGAAAAAATACAATCATTACAATTACCGAGGCAGTGCCAAGTAACGCACCGGCACTGTCTCACCTCCGTCATCAACTAGACGGTGAAACAGAAAACTTTGATCGCGAACAAGGCGAAGCATTTCTTGATCCTACCGCCTTTCGCGCACTCATTGAACAAGATCACCAAAGCCCACACAACCTTTGTCTCGTCGCGACGATTGATGAGCAAATCGTCGGTTACGCACGCTGCCAAGGAAGTAACCTCGCACGCTTGCAGCATCGCGTGGAATTCGGTATGGGCGTCCTAGAAGCCTATTGGGGACTCGGTATCGGCAAACAATTGCTGCTATCTTGCATTTCCTGGGCGAAGGCGCAGCGTCTTCATAAAATGACACTAACCGTCCTCGCCACCAATGAACCTGCCATCTCCCTTTATCACCATCTCGGCTTTCAACAAGAAGGCTGTCTTGTGGATGATAAATACCATCGTGACGGTCGCTACTACGATACGCTCTTGATGGGTCTATTTTTAAAAAGTGTAGGTGAATAGAGGATGAGTCGCTACCGAGCGTATGGAATGATTGGCTACTTATTTCTTTATACGAGTTTTACGTTTTATGTAGATGCTAAGAACGGGAACGGAATCAGCTCTCTCATTATGCTAGCTATAGCCGTTCTCTGCTTTTTTTTACAATATCGACTTACTGTCCCTCATCGTGCTGCACAAAACTACGCACGACAAGGAGCACTGCTGCTTCTCACCATCGTTCCGGCTCTCTGGCTTAGCGGTCATGATCCCTTTTTCGCAAAACTATTCATGGCAGTTACCACATTGACGCTCATATATTACAATAGCCAGCAAGAAGCTCTTTTCACAAAAGAAGCGATGATCCGGTCCACCGTCTGGTATGAACTGGCTCAGGCGGGTATTTTTGAAGGCACCCTTACGATTACGCCAACGTTGCTTCAAGACGCGATTGCATCCGATCCAGACTTTTTCCACTTTTGTTCAGAACAGCTAAAAGACGAACCAAACATTTCTTATGTACTAGATTCTTTTTGGTTTCATGAGCAAAAAATTCACCTGAACGTCTCCTATGATTCTATTGAGAAACAAATAATGGTCCCGCTGCTCGCCCATTTGCGGGCAATCTATGAGGAAGAGAGCAGGTATGCTTTATGAACAAACAATCCTTTATACTAATCGGTTGTAGCGGCTATCTTCTATTATTTACTGGATTGTATACGTACGTTAGTAGTCAGCAACCCTCACTACTTCTCTCTAGTAGCTATGGCGCGCTTGGCATTGCCTTGCTTGTACTTCAGCAGTACAGTTCATTTGCCGTCAAACTAACAGAGCGGTGGTTAGAACTGCTCATTCTCATAGGTGGTGTAAGTGTTGCGCTATGGTTACCGGCTACGACGTATACGATCCTGATTTTATGTACGAGTTTTGTAGGAAGCATGGTAGTAAACACTCAGCGTAAAGACCAGAAAGAGTCCGTAGAAACGACCGTTCGCGCTGCCATGTGCCAAGAACTATTTTTGCGTAACGTCAAACAAGGAAGCGTAACGATTACACCAACCCTACTAGCACAAGCAACACCTTCAGACGATGCGCTCTTCACCTACTGTGCGCAACAGCTAGCGAACGAACCTGAAATTCCCTATCTACTGAATGTTTGTTATTACGACAAGCAGTGTGTGTTTTTAGTGGCGTCCCAAGAACCGATCGAAATGCGTGTTGCACGCGCTATTGTGGCGAGCCTCCATAGGCAGATGAAGACAGAATGAAGTGGCACAAGCATGAAACTACAGGCAATCTGCCAACAGTGAGGAAAAAATAAAATAAAGTCTGTTTAGCACACAAAAGCATCCTCTCCGTGATCTTAAGCTCCTAATTATCTCTCTCGAATTTTGGGTGCATTTGATGACTGCTTCCATCTAAAATCAAATGAACGAGCAACATAAAAAAATGGCTTGATCACCGAAACGAATGATCAAGCCATTTTTTATATGCTATGGTCGTTTATATCTCAGCCTCACTTGTATTTCGGCTAACGTTCAATAAAATACTAACTAGTCAATCACGCGCTTAAATACGTTTGCAGCTGTTGTTGTAATGAGCCATTTTTCGTATTGAGCATGGCTAAATTAATGGCTAATGACCGTCCCTCTGGACGATAGATGCGAATCATATAGGTTGTCACTCGGACGAAACTATGCATATTGACCAATTGCGTTGTATACTTTTCATTTCTTGTATGTAGAACATCTTCCCACGATACAAAATGCGTCCAAAAAATAAAAGAGCGAATCGTAATGCCAGCGTCCTCCACTTTAACTATGGGACGTGGATCGACGAGCTGAATAAATAGAAGTACGCTAACTACCGTTAACATGATTAAAAGGAGATAACCAGCCGGACTCGTTTCGCCATTAATTACAAATAACTCCATACTCACGCCAAAATAAATTAATCCTAAAAGCAAGGCTAACATAATGACACACTTAACTCGGTTTGTATAATACGTACCCGTTGTTTGTATAATTTCCATCACTAACACTCCTTCCTCTTTTCACTGTAAAGTTTATCCATCAATATCATTCTCCACAATACAACGATATTACCTTTTTCCTGTTATACCCATAGGAAAAATTTCTTATTTCCGTTTGCTATTTTCCAAAAATCACCCCTCACGTTATAATTAAAGAGATTACTTCAAGAAAAGGTGAGTCTATATGTACGAACAAGGACAGCAAGATCATTGGAATGGTCGCATCGACCATCCGACGGAAAAAAGTAATTTTCGTTACCATCAAGTAGTTAAAGCCATTCACCTTGATCAGGCGGAGCCATTTCCTCACACTACGTGTGGTATTCTCGGCTTTCAATGTGAAGAAGGTGTATTTCGCAATCAGGGACGTGTCGGTGCCAAACAAGCTCCGAATGCGCTTCGCCAGCAGCTAAGCTCGTTAGCCTTTCGCCATGCCCATGCGCACCTCGTCGATGCGGGCAATGTAACGTGCGAAGGCAAGAACCTCGAACAGGCACAAGCACTTCTCGGCGAAAAAGTAACGTCACTGCTGGCAAAAAAAGCAACACCGATCATTTTAGGCGGCGGTCATGAAACACTTTACGGACATTATTTAGGAGTGCGCCAATTCATCGGCCAAGAGGCTCGCCTCGGCATCATTAATATTGATGCCCACTTCGACTTACGTTCCTACGAAGAACAGCCTTCTTCCGGAACGATGTTTAAACAAATTCTCGATTCCGACCCCAACGCTAGCTACTGCGTTCTCGGCATTCAGCGCTATGGCAATATCGAACAACTTTTTCATACAGCAGATCAATTAGGCGTCACGTATATTCACGAAGATGAAATGACAGCGCTTACGATGCCAACTATTGTCGAGCAACTGAATGACTTTGTGGCACAACACGATTTTGTCATACTTACGCTATGTATGGACGTTCTTAATGCCGCATTCGCCCCTGGCGTTAGCGCCCCATCACCATTCGGCTTACAACCTAACACCGTCCGCACCATCATTAACACCGTGCTTTCTCATCGTAACGCCCTTTCCTTTGACCTTTGCGAAGTCAATCCATCCTTAGATGGTGATCAGCGCACGCAAAAGCTCGGCGCTTATTTTATTAATGAGGCTGTGATGAGTGTGAGTAAGCGGGGGTAGTATAGCAATAAGGCTCGATTCAGTTGAAAATGAAATAAAACGTTTTATTCGTGAAGAGTATAAAATATAAACTAGACTAGTCTACACTCTCATTCAAAGAAAAAGAGGCAGTTCACATGATCACTTTACTCAAACAACATTATCGTAAAATTAGCGCATATATTTTTTTAATGGGATCGATTTTATATATTCTTCCTAAAAACACTTCTTGGCTCGGTTATCTTATAGCGAACATCGTTATTCTTCTATTAAGTTTGTTTTTATTATCTCGTCATGTAACCGAAAGTAATATTGTAAAAAGAAATTTCACTAAAATCTGTACGGTTATGATCCTCACTACATTTGTACTAAGTTTTTTTACAAAAAACACGACATGGTTTAATAATTTTTACTTTGGTTTAACTACTATACTAGCCATTTTATTTTTATTCACTCGCAATCTAACAGAGAGTGATGAATAGCTAAGCTAAACAAGAGGTGTCAGCACATACGCTGACACCTCTTACTCTACTAACTGAATATCTAATCTTTCTGTTGTTGATACGATATCAACTTTTTGCGTTCCTTTTGTATAAATCGTCGACGCACCCATGCGTTCTCCCTCGTGCCAGCCTTTCATTTTCAACACTAGCTGATAGCTCCACGGAATGCCATTTTCTTCGGATGCACTTGCCCACTCAGACTCATAACCATGAGGAAGCGTTTGGAGGACTTTAGCACTTTTCGGAATAGGAAAACTGCTTAATTGTCGCGCAGGCTCATAACGCACCAACGTTATCAGTAAAAAAAGTGCCACACCCGTTAGAAGTGTCGCTGAAAGAAGCAGTAACCGTGTTCTTTTTTTCATCAATACCTCCATGTAGTTATTGCGAGCTTTTCCCACGATCTCTAAAGCGCACATTCACATAAACAATTTGCACAATCCCAACCACAACCATTGCGCCTAACAAATAAAACACACTCGTTGTTATAAAAAAGGTTCCAAATACACAAAGCACCAAGCCAGTTAAAACAGCAAAGAAACTGTTCACATTGCCAAAAGCTTGTTTGTCCTCTTCTGCAATCGACCCTTCACTATACCCAGCGATTACATGCAGTAGTTTCTTTTTTCTTAAAAAATACGCAAAAACGAACGCACTCAACCCAAACACATTAAAGATGATCATAACAACAATCATACAGTCACCTCTCATTTTCTCATCGATTTCTATGCAACATTATTAGATGAGACTAACTACCCATTTATCCCCTTTTTATTTCCTACTATACTACGATTAACAATATATTACAATTCGTCTTTTCACAAGGTGGTGCCCTATGTTGAATCTCTTGCAAATCGCTTTTTTCGTACTCCTTCTCTTACTACTGACAGTCGCTTCACCGTACGTAAAGCGCTATAAATCCCCAGTGCTAATTAGTTTTTCTCTTCTGTTTCTCATCTTCTATTTTAACAACGTTACGTCTGAAGATTTCGGGAGTTCACAGTTTCTTCTGCAAACGTCTGCCGTATTGCTCGCTATTGGTTTATTACTTCGCCGCAACCTAAAAAAAGCAAGGTAGGGGGAACGCTGCTCTCTCTATCCTGCTTTATGATTGGGTTGTTGATCTATTTTCATTCTCTTGTCTAGCAGCTGAAAGCATAAGGCTGCTGCCACACCGATGACAAGAAAGAGAAGCCAGCTCCAGAACGTGTCGTTCACCTTATTTACCCACGCCCCTATGTAATTGCCAATCGAACCGCCAATTGCCCAGCTTGCTTGAAACAGTCCAAAAAAGAGACCAGCAGGCTTATTGTTGCTAAATTGAGCAACAGTCATTTCTGCTCCTGGCAAAGCAAGTGTTTCTCCGACCGTATAAAAAAACACGCATACTAACAACCAATAGATGGAAGGGACAAGCCCTATGAGCGCAATGGCTACGCCCATCAGTATGACGCCTGCTTTAACCATCGTTAGTGGATTCTTTGTTAAGAAAAATTTGCGTAAAAAGAACATAAGACAAAGTCCCGCGACACCATTTAACACAAAAATGGAACTAACAAGCTGCTTATTGGACGTTAAGTCGTATCCTTTGACCGGAAAAGAAATATTTAATTGCGAAAACATCATCCAAAATAACGTGAGAACCGCTAAAAATAGCAAAAAAGGCGTATTAGAAAAGGTCACTTTTAAGCTGTCGACTATTTTTCGGTCATCTTTTACAGTAGCAGGCAGTTGTTTGCTGTACAGCATGATTGCTATAGCGACGACAATCATCGTCGCCCCTGCGATCGTAAACGGATAGACTGGATCGAATGCCACGAAGACAGCACCAATCAGCGGGCCGACAATGACACCCGAATTGAGCATCTGATTAAAGTATGTAAATGTCTTTTTACGAATCGTTTCCGGTTGGGCAGAAAAAAAGGCTGACACGGATGGATCAAACAAGGCACCACCAAACCCAACGAACACCGCTGCAATCACAATGCTCCAAAATTCATGGGCGACGATCAAACCTCCAAAGCCGAGCGCTCGCACAATCACACCAGCGATCACATTAATTCTGTGACTACCACGGTCACCTAGAAAGCCAGTAAAAATCGGCACACCTCGTTGGGTAACAAGAATCGTCGTTAATACCGTTCCCACCTGCCATGACATAAAATGAAGATCGCTGCTCAAATAAATCGCCAAAAAAGGCATAATCATAAAACTCCCAGTATTCATAAACAACACCGCACCGAGCAATACCGTAATAGATTGTGGAAGTCTCTCTTTGTTCATAGTACCCTCCTAACATCGTTTGTTACCATAAAATTCCCTATTGTAGATAAGCGTAAACGAGGTAAAGGGCTTATGTACATCCATCAAATAGACGAAATGGCGTCATAGGCCTTCGCTCCTATGACGCCATGATGAAAGACTGTCCAGACACAGCCCTTTTGATATTTTTTCCCGCATTGAACACTACTCACTCTTAAGCACGTTAATATCTAGGTAGGCCTCTTACAGAAGTGTAAAATGTTACATGAACGGCTAAAGCGATAATCATTGATAGAGCCGCAAAGTAAATTAAAGGCAGTGTACCTAGCTGTAGCGAAAGTACGACTCCACCTAATGTAGCTCCAATCGAACTTCCTAAGTAATTTACCGAGCTGTTTAAAGCGACTGCAGCGCTTCCATTTTCAGGTTGATAGCGTAATAAGGCATGCTGCTGAGGTGCTATACAGGCCCATCCCATCGCTCCCCAAACAAAAAAAGGAACATATTTAAAAAACGGGAAACTCATAACGAATGGAATACACAAAATGGATATAGCGAGAAGGACTAATATGAAGGTCACCAGCTTTTTCGTATTTTTACACCGATCCACTACATGACCAATAAGCAAACTACCAATCATGCCACCAAATCCCCAAGCCCATAAAAATGTAGTAAGACTTTCTTTAGTTGAAAACTCTTTAATCAAAGGTGCAAGATACGTATATAGGCCAAGACTAGCAATACTCGCAAAAAAAGTAATCATCACCGTTATGGCTACCCGTTGATCTACCAACATTTTCAATCTCTCTTTTAAAGCAGGTGGTGGGGATGCTGGAAATTCGGGGAGCCATTTAAATATTCCTAAGGAAGCAATGACCCCGATAACAACTAATACAAACAAACAAGCTTGCCAGTTGGACACATTCGAAATATACAAACCTATAGGAACTCCGACTACAGTACCCGTACTCATTCCCCCCATAGTTAAACCTATTGCTCTACCCTTCTTGTCATTAGAAACAAGTTGTGTGGCGGCTGATACAGCTAATGGAGAAAATAATCCTGCACTGGCACCAGCAATGGCTCTGGATAGTAAGAAGGTAAAAAAAGTAGGCGAGATGATGGTCAATCCATTGGCTAATGTGAATACAACCAGCGAATATACTAAAATTTTTTTCAGTGGTTTTCCTGCAAGTAATGAAGAAAACAGTGGTGCAGATATGGCATAACACAGGGTAAATAGGCTAACTGCTAATCCTACATGAGCGACATCTGTTTGATACGTCTTACTGATAGCAGGAACTAATCCTGCTATAATGTACGCATCAAAACCTAGCGCAAACATGCTTAAAGATAATAAGAATACTTTTTTCATTCTAAATTCCCTCTCTCGTTCATCCTCATCCCTTACTGAAAATGAATAGTTAAGTAGTGGTATAATTAGGTACCCAAACTTAACGTATCAGAGTAGGCGATTTAGCGGAACATCCATTATTTTATAAGGGTTATAACGAATGATTATAAGGCATGGAGTGATACCATTTGAACTTAGATTGGATACAAAGCTTTATTCAAGTTGCGAACGCTAAAGGAATCGCTAAAGCTGCTAAAGCAACGAATATGACGCAACCAGCAGTTAGTAAACATATTAAAAATTTAGAAAACGTATTAGGTACTACGCTTCTGTACCGTAATACGAGCGGCGTTACGTTAACACCAGCAGGCGAGCATTTTTATAAGCAAATAGCGCCTATTATGGACAACTTCAGCCGTGTCTTTCAGGAGATACAGCAATTTTCCACCAAACAGCTCATCACGATTGGTAGTCTATCTAGCCTTGCTTCCTATTATTTGCCCGAGCAACTGAATGGGCTACACTTATTGAATCAGCCTTTTTCATTACATATTGAAAATACTTCTCACAATCTTTTGAAAATGTTGAAAGCAGGAAAGCTCGATGCTGTTTTTGTTGATACAACTTATAAAGGTGAGTGCTGGTCACTTGAACTCTTTCAAGAACCTTACTTTGTCGTTTTTCCACCACAGCATCGATTTCATTTAAAACGTGAAATCTCTTTACTGGATCTGCATAACGAGCCACTCATTACACATCAACCACCTTGTGATACAAGAAGTCATATCTTGAAGCAAATGAATGAAAAAAACTTAACGCCTAACATTGTAAGTGAAGTCGCCTTTAATGATTTTATTCTTGGGTGGGTTAAAGCAGGAATGGGCATTACAATCGTCCCTGAGCTCGTCGCAAAAAACATAAGCCACCACGAACTTTTCGCCTTGCCTATTGTCGACTTTGGGAGAGAACGGGTGGTTTCACTCGTTACGAAAACGACACAATTGGGTAAGCAACTGTATCCGCATTTTGCTACGACTGCTACCTAACAAAAAAAGAATCATCCACGCTCTTTGCGCAGATGATTCTTTTCTTATTCAGTCACTCTACGCGTTTGTTTGCCCCGCCACGATCCCACTGCCATGCCGCCAAATATCAACACAATGCCGACTGTTTGTAGTAGCGTTGGGATAAAGCCTGTAAAGAGCGTATCGAGTAAAATGGCAACCGCGGGATCAACGAATACGAGGATGGCGATCCACCGTGAGGATAACTGTCGTAAGCTATCAAAAAATAAATAATAGACAAAGCCTGTGTGGAGCAAGCCGGTTGCTAGCACATACAACCAATTTGTAGCTGTTAGTGGTAAAAAGGCGTGAAAATCTTGAAATGGCAACAGCAAGAAAATGCCAAGCAACGTTTGTATAAAGGTAATCGCATAGGCGCTCGTATGAACAATTCCTTTACCGAGTAACGTTGTGCCCGCATACAACAGTGCCGCACCTACGCCCCATAACATGCCTTTTGACGTGAGAGCAGCTGTAAGGTTCGTCCCTTGCAGTCCTGATACGAGAACGGTACCGACTAAGCAGGCAGCTACAGCTAATACGGCCGCCATCGTTAGGCGTTCGCGATAGAAAAAGCTGCCGAGCAGCAAAACGAGTACCGGCGCTAAATGATATACCGAAATAGCAATTGTTACGGATGTATACTGAAATGCTTTAAATAGAAACACCCAGTTAAATACGAGAAAAACACCACACGCAAGTATGCGGAGCACTTCTCGCTTCTGCCAGTGCTCGCGCTTGTATTGGCCGCTAAACAGCCAACACATACTTAAAAAAAGCGTCGCGCAAATGCAGCGTACAAATACGAGTTCAAAGGCAGGTAAGTTCGTTTGATTGGAGAAAAAGCCTACGGATCCGAAGATGGCCATTGCTAGCGCCATTTTCACCATTGCTGCAGGAGAATCCATGCGTATTTCTCCTTTCTTTTTACGGTTGTTGTTTTTTTACAATCGCCATCGTACAACGAGAAACACAAATAAGTCGGTTGTTTTCATCTGTAATTTTAATATCCCAGACCATTGACGTGCGGCCTTTATGTAGAGGAGTTGCTGTTGCGGTCACCATGCCTTCTGCTTTGCCACGCAAATGATTCGCATTGATTTCCATGCCAACAGCGTATTCTTTTTCAAGATCCAGAAAATGATACGTTCCGATGCTTGCGATACTTTCTGCTAGTGCCACTGACGCGCCGCCATGTAGCATGCCGAGGGGTTGATGTGTGGCCGCATGCACGGGCATTGTGGCGACCGCTTGCTTCTCACTCAGCTCAATAATTTCAATCCCGAGCGCACTAAGCATTGTGTTTTCCACCTTCATCATATCCTTTACATTCATCAAAAAAACCTCCCTTTCTACGATACATTCAGCATACAAGATTGTTGCAGAAAAAGGAAAGGGTTTCCTGTTATACTGTAAGAAAAAGGAGAGATGATGATGCAAGCTTCCGCCTTACTCGTTATTGATGTTCAACACGCGTTTTTAGATGCCAAATGGGGCAACCGCAATAACCCGCAAGCAGAAGAAAACATCGGCACTTTGCTTGCCCACTGGCGTCAACAGCAATGGCCCGTTGTTCACATTCAACATACGTCGGATGACGTCACGTCACTTTTTCATCCAAGCAACGACGGCTTTGCTTTTAAAGACGTTGCCACCCCTCTTGCGCATGAACCGATTTTCACGAAAAAAGTAAACAGCGCTTTTATCGGTACGAACTTAGAAGCTTATTTACGGGATCATCACCTAACGAGCGTCGTCATTTGTGGTCTTACGACGCCACATTGCGTTTCTACAACGACGCGCATGAGCGGCAATCTCGGCTTCCAGACGAAGATCGTAGCTGATGCGACAGCAGCCTTTGATTTGTTTAACCATGAAGGCAAGCTCATGACTGCAGAAGCTGTTCATCACGCAGCCTTAACCGAATTACATCATGAATTTGCGCAGATTGTAACAACAGAAGAGCTCATCAAAAAACGCTAAGCACCTAGTGTTAAGTAGTTCAGTTTTAGTGGTTAGAAGATGTAATAGAGGATAAAAACTTGGCTAAATTACAACGATTGGCTACAAAAGAAAATAGATTGTTGTTGTCCATAATCCTATTGGCGAAGAAGAATTGAATAATAGAAAGAAACAATATAAACTCCTATCGCATAACGAAGTACGCTCATTACTGACTATTTTAAGAACCTTCTATAACATTTGTGAAACCTACAAATCAGCAGATGGGAACGTTCATACTCCTGCAAAACGTTTAGGGTATTACCGACAAAGTTTTTGACCTGAAAGATATAATTTATCAAAGATAGTTTGTATATTTAAATGGTAAATTTACGTTAATATTAAAATATAGATGTTCAACCTATCAGTTTGCCAAGGACTAAAATTGGAAATTTTCATAAATGCTCGTCTAATTGCATAAAGGGGATTTACTATGAAAGCACAAAGAATGTTCTTTGTTTTAATTTCATTGGTCTTATTTATGGTTACAGGATGCTCTAATAACGGAAGTACAACCAGAGTAACAAATGATAGTATTGATGCCGAAGAAGTTTTAACATTGGACCCTGATGCTGATATTTTTCAGTTTGATGGAGTGATCTACAAGACTAATATTGATTGGGTAGAGGAACTATCTTTAACAAAAAATGTTCAAATCGGTGCTATAAAAACAAGAAATGACGCTAATACAGATTTTAATAATGAAATGTCGAACAAACTTCCTGTTGGTGCAAAGATTTTTTCAGCAAAAGAAAGAGAAGATATTTTACTTGTTGAAACAAAAGAAAAATTATCTAAATACCTTGCAATCGTTGAAGGATAACACAGTTCGTTAATAAAAATTAAACCACTATATGTTAAAAACGCTTGGAGCTATCCCAAGCGTTTTTATGTGTTGAATATATCGCTAATTATGAAACTGATTTACAATACTTTTTAAATGTGAATTCAATTGTTAATTTTTATTTTTCTCCACATTTTCCGAACTACTTACCCTAGTGTGCCTAGCGTTTTTCCTATTATACAATCGATGTTCTTCTTAAATCAGCAAGGTTTGCCCCTTTTTCTAACAGTTGCTCTAATAGCTGTTCACTGCCATGCTCTTTCGCATACGATAGTTCTGCTTCTGAAATAGGCACTGCCTGTAACCACGTAAGGCTCGTCTCTTCTAACTCAAGAGGCTGAAGCGCATCCCATTGAAATGGACTAACGACCATCACGTGATGCAACGTTCCTTCTGGGTCAATTTCAGACACTACGTCTGGAAAAACGGTGCCAGGTGCACAATGTTGATCAGACGCAGCCACGTAAAGAGCACACGTCACGATGACGTTAGCAAACCATTCAAACTCAGGCGTACACGCGCCGATTAATTCTGTGCGCAGTGGACGATCGTTTATCGTATAGCCGATGTCATGATGACATAAGCCAATGGTAGCAAAGGTTACAGCCGACATAAACGGCAAGTCTTCGATGCGAACAACATCTAATAACTTCCCTTCTTCTTCAACAAAACGAGCAATTTTCAACGCCTTTGGACTTATATCATTTAAATGATTTGCAATCATTTGCATATCATTCGAAACTTCCATCATACCGCTCCACTCCCAATCGTCTGTGTTTCTTACAGTATACCGTAAGAAAGCGTTATTTTACAGTGAGCGTATAGGATTTCGGTGACCAATGGCTGTTGCCTTCTGTGATGGTAATATAGTTCGTGCCTGCTTTTAACGATAGCCGTGCAACTTCATTGCGACCTGGACCGCGGCGATCGTAAATTTTGCCATTCACATTAATAACTGGATCCATAACAGAAGCTTGTGACACTTCAATTTTTACTTTTTGTGATGTTGGAAGTTTTAACTTATACACATCGTGATCACCCGGCAAATCATACTTGTTTCGATACGTTGTGTTCAGTTGAATTTCTTTGCTGCGTTTTTTCGAATCGCCTACGTCATTGCTTAAAGAAGCAGGCAGCTTCGCCTTGATTGCCTTTGCCACATCAATTTCTCCATAGCCGTACGTATGGGTTAAGCCGCTTTTCGTGCGATAGGCTTTCGGTATGTAGCCACCCTTTTCCATTAAATATTCCACTTCTGGTGGTGTGAGCGATGGATGTCGCGACAATAAGATTGAAGCTAATCCTGACGTTAAAGGTGCTGAGTACGATGTACCCGATGACACCGCATAACCACGATCTTTATCTGTTAAAAAGATATCTTTTCCTGGCGCCGCTAAATCAATCGCCTTGCCATGTGTTGAGCGACTCAGCTTACTACCTTTTTGCGTAGCAGCAACAGCAATGACTTCTGGATAGGCTGCTGGATATTCAACTGGACGATTTGGATGATTACCTGCTGAAGCAATTAGAATAACACCTTTGTTATACGCATAAGAGAGCGCATCTGCTTCTGTGCGGCTAAATTTCCGTTCAGCAAAGCTCATATTAATAATTTTCGCGCCGTGTTTCACAGCATAGCGGACACCGGCAGCTATCGTCGTTGATCGAAACGAGGTGGCCTGTGATGCTCGAATTGGCAGAATGCGGACGTTATTATTCATTCCGCTTAAGCCAATGCCATTATTGTACGTTGCAGCAATGACCCCGGACACGCGCGTCCCATGACCACACGTCATCTCCGTACCAATATAGTCTTTTCCTTTTAAAATCTTTCCTTTTAAATCTGGATGATTGCGAATAACGCCACAATCTAACACGGCTACTGTAATCGGCTTTGATTTCGGAACATAGCGCGATGACCAATTAATTTGCTTTAAATCATATTGGCGATAAAAGTTCGGGTCATTCACGCGTGCTGCTACGCCACCCGCTTCTTTTCGCACATAGTTAGGCTCCGCATATTCAATGGCTTTATCACGTTGCAATTCGTGCAATGTCGCTTCATAGCTTTTACTTGGAGACACTTTTACGACAGAAAGGCCAAGATCCGCTAGTTCAGGCTCCGTCTTTTTTTTCTGTACATCATACTTAGCGAGAGAAACACTGTGTTGCGCTTTCGGCTTTACGATAATTTCACGTTCATCAATTACGTTTAAATCAACGTCCTTGGATGCTTCTTCTACCATTTCATTTTTCATTGAATTGGAGTCGATTCCTTGTTTCGCATCTTCTTGTGCAAGTGAAGTCGTTGGAAGCATAACTACCGCAGATAGTGTTGTAACCATAATAGATTTTACCAATGAATTCATTTTTTACGTTCCTTTCAACTTATTAACAGATGAAAAACATTATAATATAGAAAATTTTTCTTTTGAATTTTTTTGAATCGGAGAGCCAAGAAATGAGCCGATAGAATGACGCCTTGTCCCGAGAATCTAGGCAAGGAGACGGAGAGAAGACAAGAAAAGCCGAACGACGGAATGCCTATATGGCAATCTGTGTTCGGCTTTTATTATTTAACAGTAATCTTCGTTTCATACACCTTATTGCGATGACCCGCTACTTCATCCATTCCAGTTAAAGTGGCTGGTAGCTGCGCTAAATTCGGGGCATTCGTCACCCAAGAATAGGGCTCAATGGCTAGTAATTCTTCATCACCACTCGCTGTAAAAAGCACCCATTGTGTAAAGCGTTCATTCGTACTGTACGTAATTGTCGTATCGTGTGGCGTCGTGATTACGGCTTTACGGTCTTGCGTCATGACATATACATCATCAAGTGCAACACCATCTAGCACGCGGCCTTGTTTAAATGCAGTTGCTTCTTTTACAGGCAGCAGCGTTCCTGTTGGTAAATGACGCTCATTTAATTCCCACTGCTGCTCAATATCAATTGCAAGCTTTGAACCTTTTGGAAAGTGAAAGGTCGTATGGTAACCGAGGCCACAAGGCATTGGTTCGTCGCCATGATTTTTAACAGTTAGTGTTTGAATAACATCTTGCCCTTGCAATGTAATGGTCATCTCTAATGAAAAGTCATGTGGAAATTGAGAAAGAATGGACGCATGGTCTTTTGAATGCAGCACTGTTGTTAGCGTAGTGTTCGCTGCCTGCACTTCTTGTACGTTCCATGGCAACTCTTGCACAAAGCCGTGAATATGCACATTTTCTTTCGCACGATTCATTTCTAGCGCATAGGTAACGCCTCGATATGTAAAGGTCGCATCTTCCATTCGATTGGGCGGAAACAAGACCGGTGTGCCATATACCGTTTTGCGTTGCTCGCGCTCTTCCCTTGTAGCAGGCGATCGCAGGATGTCTTGCTTCGTATAGCGATCGAAAATGCGCATAACATTACTTCCTAGGGCCGGTACAACCGTTACTTGTAGATGTTCGTTTTCAAGCACGTACGCTTGTTCTTCTAAATACGTTGTTTCTGTTATCATTTAAAAAAAACACACTCCTTCGCTTCGTTACAGTATTCCCTGCTCTGTCCAATTCATCACTATACACTACTTTTCGCTTGCAAACGTAACCAAATGATTAAAGCGCTGCGCCTCGTGCTTGGTATTGTGCCATTTCGTGCGCTGGAACCATGCTGCCCCCTGTTCCCCAGACGATGTGGGTCGCTTGCTGCATATGTGGTGATAGCTTTTGTTTCTGTACATAACGATGATCAGAGTGAAGAAGAACAGGCCCCCTCATCCCTGCTAGTGCGGACGGTTCGAGCGCGAGCTGTTCACTTTCATACAGGTGATGTAAATGTTGAAACAGTTGGTCATCACTCACGGTATAACATCCACTCAGAAGCGTCTTCATGACTCGCCCAACAAATCCAGATGGACGACCGACCGCTAAGCCATCTGCTGCGGTTAGATTATCAATGCCAAGATCTTGTACAGCAATCTCATCGTGTAATTCAGTCATCATGCCAAGTAACATGCATGGCGAATGCATGGGTTCGGCAAAAAACGGGTGAACGTGCTCTCCAAAGAGTAGCTTCAAGCCAAATGCAACACCGCCAGGACCTCCGCCAACGCCACACGGTAAATAAACGAAGAGCGGATGCTGTTCATCCACTACAATGCCTTGGGAAGTTAACTGTTGCTGCAAACGTAGGGCGGCAACAGCATAGCCTAAAAACAACGTAACGGAATTTTCATCATCTACAAAATAACAGTGGGGATCCAGCGCTGCTTGGGCGCGTCCTTGTTCCACCGCTTGACTGTAATCAGAGGGGTATTCGATGACGGTTACCCCTTTCCTGCGCAACAGCTCTTTTTTCCATGCTTTTGCCTCTTGTGACATATGAACCGTTACTCGAAAGCCAAGCTGTGCACTCATCACACCAATGCTTAAGCCGAGATTGCCCGTTGAACCTACAGCTATTTTAAACTGTGAAAAAAAGGAGCGAAAGCGCGGTTCTGCTAACTTCGCATAATTATCTTGTCGCGTTAAAAGCCCATGCGATAGGGCCAAACGCTCGGCATGCGCCAACACTTCATAAATGCCCCCGCGCGCTTTAATAGACCCTGAAATCGGCAAATGACTATCTGCTTTTAGATACAGTTCTCCAGGGATGGTCACGTTATGAAGTCGTTGGAGCGTTGCTTTCATGCGTGGAATGCGAAGAAGTGGCGATTCAATCAAGCCTTGTTGTTTTTCTGTTTCTGGAAATACAGAAGCGATGTAGGGCGCAAAACGCGCCAACCGTTCGCTTGCCTCTACCACATCAGAAAGCGTTAATGACAGCTGATCGGCTGTTAAGCCGTAATGTGGATTCAACCAGCTTGTTTCTTGTAAGGCCCTTACCTTCTCTAGCAAAGGATATTTCTCTAGTAACTCTTTCATCTTACCTCCCCCTTTTTCTAAAAAAAGCTTGTAGCGAAGACAGTGCTTCTCTACAAGCTAACTCTATGTTATGAGATTGAAAGTGTATACGGACTTTCTGACCAGTGGCTATTATTTTCATAAATCGTAATATAGTTGGTACCGCTTTTTAACGTAACGTCCACCATTTCATTGCGTCCTGGTCCACGCACATCATACTTTTTCCCATTTACTTCAATAACAGGATCGATGGCTTTTACCGCGGACACGTCGATATGCACTGCTTTCGCACCTGTCAATTGTAGTTTATACGTGTCGCGATCGGATGGCAGATCATACTTCGATGTATAAGATTGACCAACTTTTATGGCTTTCGCTTGAGCTTGTGTGTCTGACACATCATCAGCAAATGATGGTAATGTGGCACTCATCGCTGGACCGATATCAATCTCACCATAGCCGTATTCATGCGTATAATGCTCACTATTGCGATGTGCTTTCGGCGTATACGCTGACTTTTCCATTAAATACTCGACTTGTGGCGGAGTGAGCGACGGATTGCGCCCAATCAATAAAGAAGCAAGGCCAGCAATCATCGGTGACGAATAGGAGGTGCCTGAAGAGACCGCATAATCATTACCCTTGCCATGATCTGTTGTCCAAATATCAACCCCAGGGGCAGCCAGGTCGATTTCTTTTCCGCGTGTAGTAAAAGAGGCTGGCTCACTACGATTGTTTGTAGCGGATGCGGCGATGACTTCGGGATAGGCCGCCGGGTATTTCACTTCCTGTGGATATTCATTTCCTGAAGCTGCTACGACGGTTACGCCTTTACGATAGGCATACAAAATCGCATCATACTCTGTTTTTGAAACGACACGTTCTGCAAAGCTCATATTAATAATCTTCGCGCCATGATCGACCGCATAATGAATGCCAGCAGCTATCATATTGCTATCAAAGACTTCATTGTCGCCAAGGCGAACGGGCATAATGCGCACATTATCGTTGATGCCGCTAATGCCTATTTTATTATTAATCGTAGCGGCAATGACACCCGCCACGCGCGTCCCATGGACGCCGAATTTTTTTGCCTTTTTATAGTCAACTCCTTCAATGACCTTCCCTTTCATATCCGGATGATCGGCGCGCACGCCACAATCGAGAATCGCTACTGTAACAGGTGTACGTGTCGATTTCGCAAAAGATGGGGACCAATTTAATCGCTTTAGTGCATATTGTTTCGCAAATAACGCATCATTCGCGCTTGCTGTTTCTGTTTTCTTTCGTATGTAGTTCGGTTCTGCATATTGAATGGCATCATTTTTTTGCAGCGCATTCACCGTTTTTTGAAAATTCGTTTTTGCTGGTACAGAGGCAATTCGTACATTTGTCTTCGCTAATTCCTTCGGCTGACGCTTCTCCTGTAGTCCATAGGAAGAAAAGGAAAAAGAATGATGATCTTTTACACGTACAATAATCTCACGCTTTAACACTAGATTCATCGGTACCGCTTCATTCGTTTCTTTAAATACGTTCTCTGGCATAACGGCTGTATGCGAAGCGACCGCTGCTCCTCCATGATCTTTCGCATAAGCAGGACCACCTCCTGTTGCTAAGAACATCGAGGCCGCACTCGTGGTTGCCGTTAATGCCGTCACAACCTTATACAGTTTTTTCATGTCATCACTGTCCTTCCACTTTTCCAACAAAAGGCATTATAATACATTCCTACAGCTTCTTGACTATTTTACACAAAAACCCTTCCTTTGGCATAAGTTTTTGCGCAGCTCACTAGTCAAATAGTCATTCTTTTATACGGTTAGCTTTGTAAATGTTTTTTCAAAAAAAGAGAAGCACGATCCTAACAATGAAGAGTAAGAGGATCGTGCTGTATGTTTGCTATCGTAATAAGTTTGTTTTTGCTAATTTAATTAATTCATCGCCTTTTCCATTTAAGACGGATTTCATCATCCATAAACTAAAGCCATGTGCTTGGCCAAATTCAATTTTCGGAGGCATTGCTAACTCTTGACGATTAACAGCAACATCAATTAAAGCAGGGCCTTCATGGGCGAGCGCTTCTGTAAGAGTTGCTTCTAAGTCGCCAGGAGCGGTTACGGTATAGCCTTTAATCCCAATGCTTTCAGCTATGCCGGCAAAGCTCGTCTTACCAAGCTCTGTACCAGTTTCTAAAAAGCCCGCTACTTTCATTTCTAACTCAACAAAGCTTAACGCATCATTATTGTAGACTACGATTTTAACGGGCAGCTGATGTTGCTTCAGTGTTAATAAATCACCCATAAGCATCGACAGTCCGCCATCGCCCGATAAAGAAATAACTTGGCGATCGCTATGAGAAACTTGAGCGCCGATGGCCTGTGGTAGGGCACTGGCCATCGTTCCATGCGTAAAGGAACCAAGCAACCGGCGCTCTTTACTCATTTGTAAATAACGCGCCGCCCATAACGTAGGCGTCCCTACATCACATGTAAAAATTGCATCCTCACGAGCTAAGTCGCTAATCGTTTTTGTTAAATGCTGCGGATGAATGGGTCCTTTACCTTTTTTATCAACAGCTAGTTTATCAAGATCCTTGCGTACTTTTTCATAATCTTTCACATGCTTTTTGAGATGACTGCTGCTTCGCTTGGAAGACAGGAGTGGAAGCAATGCTGCAGCCGTATCCAACACCTTTCCACAAACACCAAGTGTTAGCGGAGCACGACGTCCGAGATGTTCTGGACGCACATCGATTTGCAAAATTTTCGCCTTTTCAGGGAAAAACTGTGCATAGGGAAAGTCCGTTCCTAGCATGAGTAAGACGTCACAATCCATCATCGCATGATACCCAGAAGCATAGCCGATTAATCCGGTTAAGCCAACAGAATATGGATTATCATATTCTAAGTGTTCTTTTCCACGCAGCGCAATGACCATAGGCGCTTGCAGTTCCTCGCATAGGGCCATCACTTCTGTATGCGCACCTTCGCAACCCGCTCCTGCTAAGACGGTCACTTTCTTACTATCATTTAAATACTGCGCAAGTTGTTCTAGTTCCTGCTGTGAAGGCAGAATCGCAGGTTCTGTATAATGAACGACATTTTCAGCCACTTCATGTTCTGCTTCAAGTGCGGCTACGTCACCTGGTAAAATTAAAACAGAGACGCCTTTTTTCCCGATTGCTTGCTGCATGGCCATCGTCATCATACGTGGCATTTGCTCGCTGCGCGTTACTACTTCACAATAGTGACTGCAGTCGCGAAACAACAACTCTGGACGTGTTTGTTGAAAATATTCCGCACCAATTTCATTACTTGGAATATGCGCGGCAATCGCTAAAACAGGAACACGATTGCGATGACAATCATATAAGCCATTAATTAAATGAAGATTCCCGGGACCACTACTACCTGCGCATACCGCAATACTATTCGTTAAGGCCGCTTCTGATCCTGCTGCAAAAGCAGCTACTTCTTCATGACGTACTGAAATCCACTCAATCTTTCCTGACTCACGAATGGAATCGAGCACCGCATTTAACGAGTCTCCTACAATTCCATAAATTCGTTTAATTCCTGCATTAACAAGTGCCTCTACGAGTAAATCGGCTACCGTTTTTTTCATGCTTGCCTCGTCTCCTTTTATCAATCATTCTTCCCATTATTTCTAATCCTGCGATGAGATATACCGATTGTTTGCTACCTAAAAGTTACCCGTATTAAAAGAAAGAGAAACAAAAAAAATTCGAACGCATCGTGATCTCGTTCGAATTTCTCTTTATTTCGTATTCGTAACCGCTTACACTATGAGCCCTGCTCTTCATCTAGTAGTGTACTAACTCCGCCACTGTATCATTTGCCTTTGCAATGGTTGCTGCAAAAGGACTCAAAATGAGTAAACTAGCTAAGCCAATCGCAACAACAAGAATCCACTTTTTCATCGCAATCCCCCATTTCATCCACATAAAATTTTACAAGATTAGTAAGAAAAAGACATCTTTCACATGAACTATTTTTCGATTCTTCTTTTTTAAGTGGTGGGTCATTCGTATGGCTTTTGTAGTAAGTAGTTAAGCTTCTCGTACCTCATCTAAAAAAGGCAATAAAAAAAACGATACTAACAGGCTGTTTACACCGTTAGCATCGTGCGTGTTATTTTTTCATGGCATTCTTAATGAACGAATACGCTGTCGAATTAAACTTATGAAACTTGCTATATACGTGCTTTGAATCAGTCCACGTATAGGAATCTAGAATACCAACAATGTGATTAGAGGAATCTAGCAATGAAGAGCCCGATTGACCACCCGCTACATCCATTTTGCTATAAGCAAAATAAGAGTCTTCGCCGACAATCTTTCCTTTCATGCCCCATTGTGCAATATTTTTTTTCGTTTTATCGCCTGGATAGCCGTATGTTTTTACAGTAGCGTTAACTAACTTTGTTTTTTTCTTTAGCGGTAATGTGCCGACTTTCGTACCGATATTCTTCCCTTTAAATGTACCAACTTTAATGACAGCATAATCATACTTACTGTTTTCATTTTTCTTCCATCCACTCGGTATGTAGAACGTTTTCGTTGGATACATGCCATATTTTTCAGAAATGTTATTACTATTTATTGCTGGGTATACGTAACCACCTAGGATTTTTACACCTTTTTGGCTCACGCAATGTGCAGCCGTTAATACTTTATTTTTAGCAATAACTGTCCCACTGCATAGTACATTTTTGTTTTGATTCGTTCGTAATAGTAGCATGGCAATTTGACGATGCGGAGTAGATGCGGTGCTTTTCACTTTTTTGCGATCATCTTTGCCGATAATTCCATCAATTTTCTTTGCTGCTGTAAAGTGTTTCGGAGACTGAAGCACATGCTTCATTGCTAGTTGACTTGTGGTTTGTTGATCGGCCTTTATCATTTGAATGTTGCTTTGTGCTGGTGCCTCTTTTGCATTCGCTACTGGTGACAGCATCACAATACTTGCCACACTGCAGGCGGCAACGGATAACCATTTTTTCACTTTTTTTCTCTCCTCCTCAACTATGATTCTATGATAGTATAACGACAAACGTTCTAAACAGCAAATCTTCATTGTAAAACTTTTACACTATGAAAAAACTGTTCAGTAGCTTTCTTTCTCTACTGAACAGCCCTCATTACTTTTTAATCACACTTTTAACAAAGGATTCCATTTGATCATTCACCTTAAGTCCTAAGCTCATCGTTGAATTATATGTGTAACCGACTACGATGCCATTAATTTCGTTCGAACGGTTGAGAATAGGTGAGCCAATTTGACTAAGTTCTACATCTATATTCATCATGAGCTCATCAACGGTTTCGTTTAAAATCTTTCCTTGCATTCCCCACTGACCGGGGTCTTTTTCACGTGTTGTGGAGTAGCCTGCGTTTTTTACTATAGTACCTTTCATCTTTCCAGCTTTCTTTATAGAAAGTGGCTTTACCACATCTCCAATGTTTTTCCCCTTGTACTTTTCAATTTTAAGCACGGCAAAGTTTTCAGGATAGAACGCATAACGATGCCAGTATCCAGTCACATAATATGTTTTGATGTTATAAAGTCCATAACCACCGCCATTGTTGTAACCAGGTACGACTACGCCTTTCGTAAATGTCTTTTGCGTATTGATATTTTCTAGACAGACGGCGCTCGTTAGGACTTTATCTTTTGCAATAACAGTGCCGGAACAAGCCGATGCATAATCTCCCTTGCCCTTCAGCTTACTGCCTACATATACGTAAACAATGGAGCCATACGGTTGCTTTCTGAGATCTATTTTCTGACGATCATCTTTACCGATAATGCCTCCACTTTGCGCAGCAGGAACCTTTTTGCTAACAGGCAATACAAACGATGCCTCTCCTATTGCCGAAGTCTGCAACATGGCAACTAAAACCATGAATACAATCGCACTTCCATACGTTTTCCATTTTTTCATCCTAATCCTCTTTCCCTTTTTCATTTACTGTATTAGTATAACTGGAAAACGTTAAAATGGATATATTATACAGAGAAATTTCTACTAGATTAATAGTTGAAATAGTGTGCGATCTTTATTTACTTCTTGATAGGAAAAGCCACTTGCTGATAACCGTTCCATTAAACCGCGATACTCTTCTTTTTGCTTTAATTCAATACCTACAAGCGCAGGTCCACGTTCTTTATTGTTTTTCTTCGTATATTCAAATCGATTAATATCATCATCTGGTCCAAGCACTTCTTCTAAAAACTGGCGAAGCGCTCCGGCACGCTGTGGAAAATGAACAATGAAATAATGCTGCAGTCCTTCATAAATCATCGATCGCTCTTTAATTTCTTGCATGCGACCAATATCATTATTGCCACCGCTTATCACGCAAATAACCGTGCGACCTTTCAAGTGATCTCGATACTGATCAAGGGCTGCTAATGCTAAAGCTCCCGTTGGTTCTGCGACAATTGCGTTCCGGTTATACAGAGAAAGCAACGTGGAGCAGACTTTTCCTTCAGGAATAACGGCAATTTCATCGATGACGTGTTGACAGATTTCATAGGTGAGCTTACCAACATTTTTAACGGCGGCACCATCTACAAAAGGATCAATGGTAGAAAGTGCGACGGCTTGTCCGCTTTTCCTTGATTCATGCATACCCGGAGCACCTGCTGGCTCTACACCAATCACTTTCGTTTGTGGCGACACACTTTTTACATAGGTGCCAACGCCAGCCGCTAAGCCACCTCCGCCAATCGGTAAAAATACGTAATCCACTTGTTCGTCGCAATCGTTGAGAAACTCAACAGCGGTCGTGCCTTGACCCGCAATCACGTCTAAATCGTCATATGGATGGATAAAGGTCCGCTTTTCTTCCTCACAGCATAGCATAGCCTCTGCATACGCATCATCAAAGGTATCGCCAGTTAAGACAATCTCCACCTGGTTTCCTCCGAAAAATTCAACTTGATTTACTTTTTGCTTTGGGGTTGTCGTTGGCATAAAAATCTTTCCATTCACACCTAACAATTGACAAGAGTAGGCTACCCCTTGGGCGTGATTACCTGCACTTGCACACGTAACCCCCCGCGCTAGCTTCTCTTTACTTAATTTCTTTATACAATTATAGGCACCTCGAATTTTAAACGAACGTACAATTTGTTGATCTTCACGCTTTAAATAGAGCTTGCATCCATATTGCTTTGATAATAAGGCATTGTATTGAAGAGGTGTATGCACAACAACGTCCTTAATACGTTGACCCGCGATCATAATATCCTCTACGAGTACCTTTTCTTTTAGCTGTTCCAATTTCATCCTCCTCAATCTCCTTTCACTAACAAAAAAACTCGCCCCCTATAATAGTAGGGACGAGTTAATACACGCGTTACCACCCTAGTTCCAGTAGCAAACCACTACTGACACTTGTTTAAATACAACGATAACGGATTGCCCGGCAATGCTTACATCATGCAGTTCAGCATTACGTCTCTCGAGAGGATCTTCTGTTATAGACACCCACTGGTTCTCAGCTACTCCAGCTCTCTTTAGAGTCCTCTTATAACATACTGTTCTCGTCATTGACGTTAATTTTTTTAATGATAAGAGTAACAGGTTCTATCTAAGGCGTCAACATCATTTACTTTTTATTTAGAAAATTCATTTTTTATAAGAACAGAAAAGACTTGGGACACCCTATTTCCTCTGTTTTGTGACGCATTCGCGAGTTTAGCGCTTCATTTGCTCTCTTTTGGATCTCTTGCTCTTGCTCTGAGGGAGATATGTTTTGTTTGCGCGCGAATACTTGACCGCAAAACAATCTAAAAATGAACATAACAAGCGACCAAAAAATGGCTTCAGCATCAAAAACGATGATGAAGCCATTTTTATGAATTAGGCTGTTTATGTCCTAGCCTCTCCTCATTGCCTGTTAAATCGTTGTTGGTGTTAAATTGAAGCAACGTTCATAAATCCATACATAGTTTTCTTTACGAAGGTCACGTGGATTACCGACTGTTTGCGGATCTTTCATCGCTTCATCAGATAAGCGATCAATAAGATCAGGAGAAACACCTTGCTCTTCTAGCGTAGGTACTTCCAAGTCTTCCACAAGCTCATACATCCATTGAACAGCTGCTTTAGCTGCTTCTTCTACTGTTAATGATTCTGTTGGAATACCGAAGGCCTTTGCCATTCTTGCAAATTTCTCTGGATTCCCTTTCCAGTTATATTCCATAACTGGCCCCATCATCGCCGCTACACATTGACCATGGGCAACCGGGATGATACCCCCGAGCGTCTGGCTCATTGCATGAGCAGCACCTGCAGATTCACTTCCGTAAGAGAGCCCGGCGAGCATCGCGGCTTGCGCCATTCCGTAGCGTGCTTCAAGATCATCACCGTCAGCAAAGGCACGGCGAATATACTTTGCACCATATTCCATTGCCATCAGTGCGACCGCATCTGTAATGGGTTGCGCGAATTTCATCGTATAGCACTCAATGGCATGTGCAAGCGCATCAATTCCCGTCATTGCGGTTACGTGTGGTGGCATAGATGTATGAAGTTCTGGGTCGATAATCGTTAGATGGGCTGCAATTAGCGGTCCACCTGTATTAAATTTAAACTCACGCTCTTCATCCGTAATAACTGCCCATTGTGTTACTTCAGAGCCAGTTCCAGCTGTAGTCGGAATCGTTGTTAGTGGCGGAATGCGGTTTTCGAGTGGTTTTTTTCCATCTGCTGCCTCATAATCAAGTACAGAACCTTCGTGTGTTGCTTCCACACCAATTGCTTTTGCCGTATCCATCGAGCTTCCACCACCAACAGCAACTAAGCCGTTACAGCCTTGTTCTTTATACAGCGCGGATCCTTCATTGACGAGTGAAACAGGAGGGTTCGGCACTACTTTATTAAAAAGAACGACCTCTACTCCTGCACCTTGTAGCGCTTCTTCTACTGGTGTTACAACGCCTGCTCCATAAATGCCAGGATCGGTTACGAGCAATACTTTACTGCAACCGAGATTTTTTACTTCTTCGCCTACCTTTTGGATTGAACCGATTCCGTGTTTAATCGTTGTTGGAATTTCAAAAGTATGGAAGTTGTACATGCTTTCTACCTTCATATTTAAAGCCATACGTATGTGCGAGCTATTCAGAGAATGAATAGTCGCTTCACCTCACCTTCAGAATGTAGTATTTTATGAACGAACGCTTATTTAAACCAACCGACTGGCTGTGGATTTGTATTTTGATACACATGCTTTAACTCTGTATATTCCTCTAGACCTGTTTTTCCGAGCTCCCTACCAATGCCAGATTGCTTATAACCACCCCAAGGCGCTTGTGCAAAATAAGGATGGAAATCGTTAATCCATACCGTTCCCATACGAAGTGCAGCCGCAACGCGTTCTGCTTTGACAATGTCATTACTCCAAACAGCACCAGCTAAACCATAAATGGTATTGTTCGCAAGCGTAATCACTTCTTCCTCTGTGGAAAAGCGCTCTACCGTTAAGACAGGACCAAACACTTCTTCCTGCACAATTCTCATTGAAGAATGGCAGTTTGTAAAAATGGTAGGTTCATAGAAAAAGCCATTTTGTAACGCTTCGTCTTCTGGACGTTTTCCACCAGCGCGTAACATGGCACCTTCTTTTACACCAATCGCCACATAATTTTCTACTTTTTCTCGATGTTCTGCAGAAATTAGCGGTCCTGACTCTGTCCCTTCATCAAATCCATTGCCAAGCTTAATGCGCTTCACACGTTCAACAAGCGCTTCAACGAAATCATCATGAATTGAATCTTCTACTAATAAACGTGCACCAGCTGAGCAAACTTGCCCGGCATGAAAATAGACGGCATTTAGTGCCTGATCAACAGCCGTATCAAAATCGCTGTCTGCAAATACGATATTTGGATTTTTTCCACCAAGTTCTAAGGCGATTTTCTTAAAATTTGTACTCGCCGCCTGCATGATGGATCGACCTGTTTCTAGGCCGCCTGTAAAGGAGATCAAGTCGACATCGCGGTGAATCGCCAATTCGTGGCCGACTTCAGATCCTTTACCTAATACGAGATTGACAACTCCCTTAGGTACACCGGCTTCTTCTATTAATTCTGTTACTTTAATTGTCGTTAACGGTGTAATCTCACTTGGTTTAATAACGATTGTATTTCCTGCCACTAATGCCGGCGCAAGCTTCCAAGACGCTTGTAATAATGGATAATTCCAAGGTGTAATCTGTCCACACACACCAACTGGTTCGCGTACGGCGATGCTTTTGGAATCAGGAATCGGTGATGCTAACACTTCTCCTTGATCCTTATCTGCTAACCCTGCATAGTATTGAAATACAGACGCAATATCCTCCATATCGCCTCGGCTTTCAATGATTGTTTTGCCGGTATCAAGCGACTCTAAGGTTGCTAGCTCTTCTTTATCACGTAAAATAAGCGCTGCAATTTTTGCTACGATGGCTCCACGTTCGTTAGCTGGTGTGTGACGCCACGGACCGTCGTCAAATGCTGTTCTCGCAGCCGCAATGGCCGCTCGGGCATCTTGTTCATTTCCTTCAGCGACAGTTGCCACAATTTCTTGATTAAATGGATTCATAATATCACGTGTCTTACCGCTAATGGACGCTGTCCATTCTCCATTGATGTACATCTTCGTCATAGTAAATCCTCCTGTAAGCAAGAGTGTAAAGTTTGTTAAATTTTTTCTTAACGTTTTTAACAACTTTAATCTATCATTTCTATGTATACCCTGTCAAAGAAAAACAAAACTGAATTTTTCATGTATTGTAAAAAAATGTAGCGGATTGTTCCTAACGGATGGTACGAGCGACAAGGCCTTTTCTACCCATCACAAACAAGTTCCTCTTGAACATTTGACATTGCCTTTAAATTCTGTAGTATTAAATTTATAAAATAAATATGAAACAATTTTAACAAAAAGGATGGATGACGTAGTGGATCAAGAGAAAGATCAGCGCGCGAGTGAGACTTTGGAATACGCAAAGGACGTGGTCATTCAGTCTATTGCCGAAACAATGGACTTATACGGTGTTACCCCATCAGCAGGTAAGCTTTATGGCACGATGTATTTTAGTGGTCCGCTGAATCTTGATGAGATGAAGGACGAGCTGAAAATGAGCAAACCGAGTATGAGCACGGCTGTCCGCACACTACAAGATATTTCGATGGTGCATAAAACGTGGCTAAAAGGCTCTCGCAAAGATGTGTTCGTCGCCGAAAAAAACTTCTTTAAATCATTTATCGATTTCTTCTGCAAAAAATGGGATCGAGAAGTAAAAATCAACTTAGAATCGATTGCGGTAGCTCAGCAACAATTAACGGACATCATGAACGATGAGGAGATTTTAAGTCACCTACGAGAAACCGCACAAACGTACTATACACAACTAGAAGAATCAAAAAAATACTATGATTGGTTAACCCGACTCGTTGCTAGCTTTCGCACGGGTGAGATCTTTGACTACTTACCAATCGAAGAATAAAAGCGAACTTGATGCTCTTCAAGTTCGCTTTTTTTTACATAAAAAAATTCGAATGGTCATCCCATTCGAACGGTGTGTTACGCATTTGTGTTTTTATGTGATTGCACTCTGTAGTAAGTAGCGGTGAGCAATACGAGAATACCGGTAATAATAAACCCAATACCTAGATTTGAAAACGATGCTGGAATTTTTGTTTCTGGTAAATAACAAGCAATACCTGCCAAAACAATCCACATGCCGAGAACAAGAAGAATGTTACTTGTTCGCTTCTTTTTCATTTTCGCACCTGCTTTTAGGATGATATTACCAAATCCTACAACGAATATCAATCACTCTTTTTTGAAAGTGTTAAGAGATTAATTTCCGGTGTGTTCCATAAGCGAATGTTCAAAAAGGGAAGGCTTCCACTTCCGCCAAGACCAGCACTCACGTATTGCGAGGTAGAGCTGAACGTTTGTAGCCCTTTGACATGCGATTGCACGGGAAAAGCGCCTTCTTGCAACGCTTGCACATAGGGTGCTCCATAGCCTGGTATTCGATACTGTCCACCGTGCAGATGCCCCGCCACAATGAAATCATAGGGAAGGTGATCATTGCCGCTCAAACGAGATGCTGTTTGTGGATAATGACTTAGAAGAATTTTGAGATCTGTCTTGTTTTTTAGTTGATTATACGCTTTTTTTAAATGGGTATAGTACGTATGTACCTCGTCAAACGTTTGCTCTCCCCCAAACTGTTGAATGGTCGCTGCCGTTTTCTTTGGGGTGTATAAAGAAAACGTGCCTTCTGACATTTGCGGCGTAAACCATATGGCGTCATGTCCACGTTTAATTGCAACAGGCTCTTTGAGAACCGTCACACCGCGACGTTCAAGCTCAATCCCAAAAGCTGTAAGCTTACCTGTCACAAGTCCACCAACTCGCTGCATTGCTTGTGGCTTTGTATGGCCGTCCACCCAATACATCCCACGTTTTTTCTCAATATGCTTCATGAGATCAAAAATAGCAGACGTGCCACTTTCCTTTTTCCCCATATCGCCTGTAAAAACAATCACATCATAGTCTAACGAATTAATGGCTTGCGCAAGCCTGCTTTGTTCTTTACCAAAGTACGTTCCATGCAAATCACTTACTTGTAAAATATGAAAATCTTGAAAGGAAGCAGGCAACCGAGGCAAGGTAATCCTCTCTTTCACAACAGCAACTCGGTGCTGATCATAAACCGTATAGAGTATAAAAGCAATCGCTAGCACAAAGGTGCTATATAATACGACTAAACGCCGCGTTTTCTTTTTCATGTCAGTTCTCCGTTTCTGTCTACTTTTTTTACAAGTGAAGTATGTAAAAAACTCCTCTTTGTAGTAAAGAGGAGTAACTCACTATGGTTCATTAGCGTTTGGTCATAACGGTTAAGCTACCGCTAGCTGAAGCCTTTCGATACACATACAGACGGTTATGAATTTTCAATTGTTCAGCCATTAACGGTGTTTTCTCACTAATCTGTCCACTAGCGGAAATAGCAAATGGTGTATAGAAACCATGATTTCTTTGCAAATACACTTGATTCTTAGGACCAACAACGATTGAACTAATCATATTCATTTTTTTCGGAAACTTGACGACACTTTTGCTTTGTGGATTGTACAACATGACGCGTTGCGTTTCGGTAGTATCAGACGTTGTGGTTGCTACATATAGAAGCTTTTTACCGACCATCGTTGCTTCATGCACACGCACATTGGGAAGCCTATACGTTTTAAGCTGATGATTGTTTATAGAATACACATGAATCTTACTATGATGACGCGAGATTACATTTAAAATGAGCTTACCATCTTGAACACGAAGCTGACTGCGGTAATCCTTTGAAGCCATAATGACTTTCCGTTTCTGCGAAATCAGATCTTGAAGAATGACTTCAAATTGATGGGCATGTTGATTATACGTTTGGTACGCAATATAATGACCGGACAAGACGAGGTCATGCTTATAATTCTTTCTTTGAGCTTTTGGCGTGAGCAATTTCACTTGATGCGTAGCTGTATTCATCGCATAAATAACAGACGTTTCTTCTACTTCATCCCCTGTATCAACCCACGTTACCCATTTCTCATTGGCCGATACATCTTTAATCAGGGAGTCGTCTTTTACTTTCGTTGTATAAATCGTACGCAGCTTATGCGTTTGCCGATTATACTCTAGTAGCCGATCTTTAGCGTCTTCATTGTTCGTAAAATAAACCCCTTTTTTAGTACTATCAAACTCATAAAAGGATTTTTCTTTTATATTTATTTTTTTACCATAGTCTTGATCGATCAGTTGAGAAAGGCTATGCGCTTTTCGCTTCGTTTCTTCGGCATCGACTGTTTGGCTAGTTAGTACTGTAGCGAGTGTTAGAGCTGTAGCTACCATCATTATTCGTTTCATGTCCAATCTCCTTTTTTACTGTTACTACCTCTTGTATTCTTTTATTATTTTACAACAATCCCAACATAAGGAATACATGACGATGGATAGATTTTTAATGTGGGCGTTGATTGGAAACAATTAATGGATCAGAGCCATAATAGAAATAAAGACCATTTACCGCTTTTAAATAACAGCTATCCCTTTTCCCAACCTTTTTCACTTTATTTTTCAACACTTTATAGAGCGTATCTTGCCGATCATCTTCTTTATGTAGAAAGACATTATGCTGATCTACTTCCATCCCATCAATTCCTGTCGCTTCTTTTGGAAAAGCAATGATCTGCTTCTTTTTATAATTATATAGAAAGGCGCGATTATCGAGAATGCCTTGACCTACTTTTTCTAACAAGACAATCTTATCTTTACCGAGCAGTTTCACACGCTGCATGTGTTTTTTTGGACATGGATACGTTTTCGTTTGTTCCGAAAAGAATGAATACATGTTAAAGCGCTCTTCATTCACATATAAAAGCTGATCGTTTCGAACAGATACTAATGGTGGCTCTGTTGTGGACAGTGTCGCTATTTTCTTTTGTGTTTGATTAATTAAATCGTAGACGTACAATGATTGTTCCTTACTTACTTGATTAGAGGCAATCCATGCAATGTGATTTCTTCCTAAAGCTAAGTGATGGTACGTAACATCCTTTGTGTCCGGACGGATGGGGGTAATCGTCTTTGTTTTAATGCCTTTTACATAGATTGCATTAGGCTTTTGATCTTGGCCTTCTTCCCACACAACCCACTCTTTATTAGCGCTTACATTTTGAACGTTTGCTTCTTTACGATCAGACGTATAAATACATGCGTAATTTTTTGTTTCACGGTTGTATTGAATTACTTTATTTGGTTTACTCACCTTATTTGTATCATTTGCGCTAAAAAACAAATAACGACTGTTTCCAGTATACGAATGGATGCCTCCATAGGGAAGCTTTACCTTTGTTCGCTGTTCTTGGTCAACGAGTAACGTTGTGGTTGCAGGCTCTTTTGTCCCTGCAAACCACTCCCAAGCTTTAAAGCTACCAAAGGTAATTAATATAATACCTACTAAAAGTATGCCAAGATTTTTTAGCTTCATCACAATCGAATCCCTCTTTGCCGTTTCTTCTATTTTACGTAGTCTTTTTTCGATACGATTAACTGCTGTTCTTTGAATTTCGAATCAACTTTTAATTGCAAAAATAGATTGTTTTGTTGAAGAATCTCTTCTCCATCGCTTTTCATTTTTTTATGCTGAAGCTTCATATGACTCGTAATCTTAAAGCGATGTAAAATGGGCGCGTCGTCATCTAAAATACTAACTTGATCATCACCATCAATCATTAACTCCTTGGTTGAAACCATAATCGGAAACTTTGTCTTTGCTTTTGTTGTAAGATCATACAACCATAATAGCGCCGTATTAGCCTTCGTCTCCGTCGTAAATAACACTTGATGTTCATTCAGTAAAAAGATTTCGGCTGCTTCTTTCGGTACGTTCCATCTCTTTTTCGAATGGCGTTGTGGATCATATAAAATGAGGTGATGTTTTGTTCTGTACAAAACCTTTCCATTTCGTTCAGACAAAACGTATACATCCCCTCTTGCTAACGTCTCTTTCTTTTTGCTAGGCAAATGGTAGGTATACATCACCTCTTTACTCTTCTGTTCCCCAGGATCAGTCCACACTACATAATTCTCTGCTAGTACAATACGACCTAAACCTTCAAGCGAGTGACGTGGCGGATCTACTTCGTGTGTTTCGCCTGTATGTACGTTATATGCATAAATCCCCATTGTTCCGCCTTGATCGGCGCCGTCTTGCCAAATAACCCAATCACGATTTGATTGCAAGCTGCTACCCACATATGGGGCGTCGTTTTTTGAGGTGAATAGTTCTTTTATTTTCTTCGTTTTTCAATTATATTGAACAATTTTATTAGGCAACTCGCTGTCAATCGCAGCATTGAAATAGAGGTAATCAGCAGATCCTGCATACGCAAACGTATTGCCAATTGGCAAGGTTACTTTTACCTTATAATCATGATCGATAATTTTTAATGGTCTTTCCGGTGATTCTGCCGTTGATTTCTTACCAAAATAAACAGCTGTAGCGACACTTATGATAATAATAATCAAAGCACCGAGTGCAATCGGCATGTATTTTTTCACTATCAAGATGCCCCCTTATCGGTCAACTATACCACTATTTTACTTTTATGTTATCGTTTGCTATACTCTTGACTTCCTCTAGAGGTAATCAACGTTATACCGATAAAAAACACTATAAAAATCGTACAAATAATGTACATAACCGTAAAGAAAATTGACGCGTCCTTTACAAAGAAAAGTACGGTTAAATATACATAAAACTCCATGATGAAAATCGTTTTAAGCTTATCTTTATTAACCAAGCGAAAGTATCCTAACAGCCATCCGCCTAGTACAATAACGATTTGAATGAGCGTTATATAGTCTGTAAGCTCTACTGAAAACGTAGTGAAAAATGTCATGTATATCGCTACAACAATGAGTCCTAGTCCGAATAGTTTTCCTAAGTTTTTCATGCTTGAGCGTTCCGTTTTTTATGATTACCGGCAATAAAATTCCGCATCCATTCGCGCTCATCCTCACTTGGTTCATGCCCGTACGCCTGCTCATACACCGCTTGCACATCATGAAGTGATTCCGCCTGTCCAACAAGCTCACCGATGGTTAAGATTTCTTGCACAAAAGCGGTAAAATCTTCTTTCGTTTTTGGATGCTGATGTCCGAGAACGTACCAGCGAGCTTCATAGCGTAATAGCTTGTCAACAAGCACCTGAAACGCTTGCAAATCATAGCTCCATTCCCCAGAATAGAAATCTTGATACAGACAATCTCCTACAAATACGATGTGTTCTTGTGGTACATAAACAATGGAAGAATCAGGGGCATGCACACCACCTACATGGTCAATGACAGCGGTAATGCCACCTAAATCAAGCGTCATTGTTTGAGTAAATGTAATATCCGGTACTTTAAGTATTAAATCATCTCGAACAGGCATTTCTTTCTTAATCATTTCACTACAAAAGGAAATTTCCTCTCCTGTAACAACACGTTCATCTAATGAGGCATCGTCCCAGTCTTGCGTTGTCATGATTGCAATTTTTTCCTTCGTTTCAAAATGGCTAATGCTATGGCAATTCATTGTACGAATGCCAAACACATGATCCCAGTGCCAGTGTGTAATTACCACAAATTCAATCGGTGATTGTGTAAGCGCTGTTGCTTGTTCTAAAAAAAGAGAGGCATGAGCAGGTGAATTACCAGCATCTACCGCTATACTATAATTCTCTCCAACAATGAGTCCGAGCGCAGGACGATCCGTCTCCTGTACATGTTCCATATAATACACGCGTGGTGATAATGCTTTTAACATAACAATCCTACTTTCTTTATTCGTAACTCTTTTGTAAACCATTACTATTATATTGATATTTTCAGGAAAAGAATAGTAGAAAAAAGGTGAAAAGAGACCTAGAATTTTGTCGAATTCACCTTTTCTATGAGCATGTACCCGACAAATGTAACAGCGAAATCCCTCGTAATAGCAACTAGTTTCATTATTTTTGGATTTTTATGTCATATTTGTAACATAGATGATATGTAAAGTAAGTTTCCTGTAATAACTTTTTATGCCTTTTTCTGTTAAATTATAACTAGTAGATTACAAGAAAGCAGGCACGTTGAACGAACAAAGTGTCTGACCAAAAAACGGAGGGGTTTTGAAACGATGAAAAAAGGACTAATTGCTTCAATGCTTACAATGAGTTTGGCAGTCACTGGGTTAGTAGGCGGACATTCTGTAGATGCAAAGTATACATATCGAGAAAAAGCAGCAGACATCGGGAAACGCTATATTGGCGTAAAATATAAATGGGGTGGCACATCACCAAGTGGGTTTGATTGCTCCGGATTTGTTGGCTATTCTTTCAAAAAGGCTGGAAAATGGGTACCTCGTACGACAGGAGATTTATACAATAGAGGATCAAGCGTATCAAAATCGAACTTAAAAAAGGGCGACATGGTCTTCTTCCATACATATAAGCGTGGCGCTTCACATGTTGGTATTTATCTTGGAGGTAAAAAGTTCGTTCACGCCGCATCTAACGGCGTACGCGTTGACTCGTTAACAAATAGTTATTGGGGGCCTCGTTTTCTAAAAGGAAAACGCATGTAATAACCAATACCCGCCCTGTACACATAATAAACATAAAGCAGTCGCCATTTTTTTAAAAAAATGGCGACTGCTTTTGTGGTTTGGCTATGCGCATGATTAGCTGGTACCATTACTGGGGCTTGGAGTTGCGGCCGCAACTATAAAGCTCGTTGTAGTGTATGGAGTGCTAACAGTGATGTTGAATCGTTGTTTATCGATCTCAAAAAACAGGTATAGTTCTTTGTAGCAAATGTGGAGGAGATCAAACTGGACGCATTCGTGAAAACAATTGAATCTATACTAACGGATTTACCCTTATTCTTAATACTACTGACTTTTACGGCATTCTATTTTGCAATGCTTTCAATCTATTACTTTAGAATGTATAAACATAATCGAACGGCTAAGTTAGTCACATCCATTCTTTTTTTCTCAATGCGATCTTGACGATTTTCTTTCTAATAAGGATTATTAATCGTAATTTTTATTTTTAATAGTTTCAAATCCATTCATAGGGGCTGATAAGATGAACTTATCAGCCCCTCTAGTTTCTTTTGAGAGTAATAGCGATGCCCAGATGGGTTAGAAAATCGGAATTTAACGTATACGCTAATTTCCTTAGCAAATTCAATATTGGTTTTCATGTGATCAACTCCTTGAGATAACATGAAATGTATATAGCCTAAATATCTTTTTATAGTTTTTATTTAACTGTCAATTTCCTGCCTAACGTTAAAAAAGCGATCTCGAAAAGAGAGATCGCTTTTTTCCTTACGCTTTATAACGCGCATGAAGGTTGTTATGTTTATACGTGCCGCTTTCACTAAATTCGCTTAGCTCCATAGAAAGAGCAAAGCCCCGCGTTTCGTAGAGTGGGGCAAAGTGTTCTTTCATCACCGTGAAAAGTCGTGTACAGACAGCTTGTTTGTCTTGTTCACTGCGACCAGCACCTATTTTTAAATGCGCGTGAACGAAGGCATCACGTTCATTTGTACCGTCTGCGATACAATAATGATGCAAGGGAATGGCGCGTGAGCGAATGCCGCCAACAGGGAATAAATCGTTGCGGGCGACAAGAACCGCATTAATTTTTTGAAGTAAGGCAGGAAAATTGCCTTCGTCAGCAATATTATCTGTATATTCTATAATAAAATGTGGCATTGTTCTCTTCCTTTCCCTACCTAATCATCTTTCAATAGTCGCTTTCGTGGTAGACGTCGTCTCACGCCCGTATGCCTCGTCTCCACTAACGGTGTTCTTCAAGCGTCCAATGCCTTCGATTTCTGTCACCACTTCATCACCGACAGCTGTGTCGACCGTGCCATGCGGTGTCCCTGTTAAAATAAGATCGCCTGCTTGCAGCGTTAGAAAACTACTTAAATAGGAAATAAGATCAGCAATCGTAAAAATCATGTCGCGCGTATTGCCTTCTTGTGTTTTTACGCCATTCACATACGTCGTGATGGCGAGATTCATAGGATCAGCGACATCACTAGCGTCTACAAGCCATGGGCCAAGCGGTGTACAGCCATCGCGATTTTTAACGCGTAAGTTCGGACGATAGTAGTTTTCCAAGTAATCGCGAAACGCATAATCATTAGCCACACTATAGCCGGCTACATAGTCATAAGCCTCTTCTTTCGCAATATCCTTCCCGCTTTTACCGATGACAACCGCTAATTCACATTCATAATGCATGTACGAAACATCTCCCGGCCGCCGCGTAGAGCTGTTATGACCGATTAACGTATTCGGTCCTTTTAAAAAGACAAGCGGCTCTTTCGGAGCTTGAAACGCAAGCTCAGACGCATGATCGGCATAATTTAAACCGAGCGCAAAAATCGTGCCTGGAATAACTGGTGGCAGCCACACCACCTCATCACTTGCAACATAGCGACCGTCGTCTAACTGTAGTCGGCCATCGCTTGCCTCACTTGCTTCATGAATTATGCCATCGTAAGCAACACGTGCTTTTTTCATCGAGCGTCGCCTCCTATCTTTTGCGGTACAATATGATTTTCCAACGAACCAATACCAGCAATGTCAATGCATACCGCATCGCCGACAACAGCTCGGGGCGCGTTTTCTGGAATGCCAACAAGCAACAGATCACCTGCTTCTAGCGTCATGAATTCTGTAATATCAGCAATGAGCGCTGGAATCGAGCGAACGAGCTGTGACGTGTTCGTTTCCATGCGCCGTTCGCCGTTAATACTAACAGCAATCGTTACATCCTCTACGTTCGGTAGCGCGGCTGCCTCGACCATCCACGGACCAATCGCACAAAAGCCATCACGCGCTTTTTGCGCGACTGCCGGCCGGTACACACTATCATGCGGAATGCTCACATCATTGACGATCGTATAGCCAGCCACATAGTGTAACGCCTCTTGTTGCGGGACATGGGTGGCGCGTTTGCCAATGATTACGCCAAGCGTTGCCCCCATTTCCAGTTCAGTTACCGAGGCTGGCATTTCGATGGGACAGCGATGACTATTAATTGTATTTCTCGGTTTTATATAGAGAACAGGCGCCTTTGGTGGTGCTTTATACGGTGCCTCGTGCATCGCCTCGCCTAAAGCCGCAAGCACCCCTTTATAATTTAACGCCACGCCATAAATGGTGTTTACGAGTGGCGCTTCAACCTCTAGCTCTTGAAGTGTTTTCGTTTCTCCATGAATCGTAATTCCCTCTTCATGAAGCATTCCTGACAGCATTTGTTGCTGTCCTTTTACTTTCACTTGTACCATTTCCTACACCTACCTTGTTAGTTTTAATGATGAATGCCTTTAACATCACTACCGGTCGTTGATTTCACTAGCATTTCTTCAAAATTGCCACGTTCACTGCGCTTTCTTGCTACGATTGTTCCAACATAGGCTCCTAAAAAGCCAAGCGGAATTGAAACAATTCCTGGTGAACTTAGTGGAAAGAGAGGTTGTCCGACAAACAGCGCTTTACCGACTTCTGGATTCCATACGTTCGGACTGAGTGCCACGAGAAGCATCGTTCCGACTAAGCCGACGAGCATCCCAGTAACCGCACCTGCGACGTTAAACTTTTTCCAATACACCGTCAGCAGAATGACGGGTAAATTCGAGCTTGCTGCCACCGTTAGTGCAAGGGAAGCAAGAAACGCCACATTTACTTTTTGTACGAATAACGCCAGTACGATAGAAAGCACGGTAATGCCAATGGAAGCGAGACGCGCCATTCTCATCTGTTCTTTTTCTGTCGCTTTACCACCTTTGATCATTTCATTGTAAAAATCGTGCGAAAAAGACGTAGCCCCAGTAAGGACAATGCCGGCTACGACGGCTAAAATCGTTGCAAAGGACACGGCAGAAATGACAGCAAATAGCGTATCACCGCCAAGTATTTTAGCGAGTAGAGGGGCTGCCATATTGCCAGCTGGATTGGCTTTCATAATGTTTTGGAAACCGACGAATTTTGCTGCCGCAAAGCCGAGGAAAATTACCATCACATAAAAAAGGCCAATAATCCAAATCGAATAGACAACAGATTTACGAGCAACTTTTGCATTAGGTACGGTTAAAAAGCGGCTCAAGACGTGCGGTAAGCCGGCTGTTCCGAGCACAAGTCCAAGCGTGAGCGAAAAGGCATCAAGACCGTTCGTATACTTCGCGCCAGGTTGTAAATACGCACCCTGTAGCGGTGTTGCACTCTTCATATCTGTGAAAATCTGAAACACGTTGTAATGAAATTTTCCCATAACGAGCAAAAATACAACGACCGTACCTCCAAGCAATAAAAAGGCTTTCGTAATTTGTACCCAGCTCGTTGCCGTCATGCCGCCAAATAGCACGAACGTTAACATCACAATACCAACGATTACGACCGACAGCTCGTACGGAATGCCTAACAACAATTTAAACAGCGCACCAGCGGCAACAAGCTGCGCCAGCATATAGAAAACTGAAATCGTTAACGCATTAAAGGCGGTCACACCGCGGACTTTTTTTGCCGCAAAGCGTTCGGCAATCATATCAGCTAACGTATATTTGCCAAGGTTGCGTAGCGGTTCAGCGACTAGCAACAAGACGACTAAATACGAAACGAGCGCGCCATACATTAAAAAGTAACCATCGTAACCGAACAACGCAATCGCGCCAATCAGTCCGAGAAAAGAGGAAGCCGACATAAAGTCACCCGCAATTGCAAAGCCATTTTGCCACGCATTCAAACCACCACCCGCGGTATAAAAAGCACTCGCATTGCGCGTTTTTTTCGAAGCATAGTACGTGATGAGCAACGTAAGAGCAACAATTGCTGCAAAGAGGACAACGACTTTTACATCCATACTTAGCGTCCCCTTCCTACGTCCGTTAGCACACGTTCTGCCATGTCATCAAAAAGCGCAGCCTTTTTCACATACAAGTGACATATGGTGAACGTCATGACAAATTGTGCAAATGCATATAGCCATCCCCATGTAATCGGACCAATTGCAGCGATACGTAGCCAATTCGTATAAAACGCCAGGATTGGTAAGAGCAAAGCAAAACTCATAAAAAAGAGCGTAACCGCAATGGTGAAACGTTTTTTCATGGTCACTAATTCTTGAAAACGTGCCGAAGCTACTATTTCTTGGTAAGGCAGCGTCGACGTCTGCACGTGGCTTTGTTGCATCCCCATACGAAATCCCCCTTATAAAAAAGGGAGCAAGCGCCCCCTCTCCTTTTCTACAACACGAATTCAGGTTTTATTTTTTTCAACGTTGGCTCAGCTGTTGGAATGACTTCGCCGGTTTCAATGTGTAAAAATGGCATCGTTTCATTGAACCAGCTTTCTGGTGCTTTATGGCCCCAGAACGTTTGGCGGCGTGGATCATCTAAGTCCCAACGAATCGGTTTGAAATCCGGATCGCTCGTTAAATAATCGCCGTTATAAAGCTCGATGCGATAGCCATCTGGATCGCGTAAGTATAGGAAGAACGCGTTCGATAGTCCGTGACGGCCAGGTCCGCGCTCAATGCAATCTCCGTAGCCGAGCGAGGCAAGTACATCGCAACAATGAATGATGGCGAGCGGATCGGGTAGCCAAAAGCCGATATGATGCAAATGTGGACCTTCGCCATTCATAAAGGCTTGATCGTGCACACCTTGTTTGCGGTGCAACCAAGCGGCCCAGACGCGATCATCATCGTTAGCTGTATATTCAGAGCATCGGAAACCAAGTGACTTTCGGTAAAAATCATACGCCTTTTCCACATCCGCTACCGCACAGTTCACATGGTCGATGCGTTGAATGCGGGCGCCACGGTATAAGTCGTAGCGCTGCAACATGCGCTCCACGCCTTCCATCTCAGCGAAAAACTCAAGTGGCATGCCAGACACGTCATGCACGCGTAAGGAGCGGCCGAGTGCGCGCTGTGTTCCTTGAGGCATCCATTTTGTTGGCAGTCCTTGCTGTTTAAAAAATGCCTCAAGCGCTTCTAACTGTTCATCTTTTTCTACTTTATAGCCGAGCGCATGCACCCCGAGCGTATCGGCTTTCTTTAGCACAAGGCTATGGTGCGTATGCTCTTCTAATCCGCGCAAATACAAGTGTTCGTCATCACGCTCTGTTTCAATGAAACCAAGGGCATCGACATAAAAAGCACGCGAACGCTCTAAATCTTTTACATTAATCACCGTTCGTGCAATTCGAATAATATTAAAATCCATGCTCGCCAAGCCTCCTCACGTTTTTATACGTTTTTTGCTAGCTCTTCACTGCGATCTAAAAACTCCTTCACGCGATCCACGTACACTTGTTTGTCGTAGCCGTTGTAAAGCGCTCCTGCCATGCGCACAGGATCGCCGAAGAAAAAGCGCTCATACAGCGTTTGCCGAGAACCGAAAGCACTCATGCATACATCCCAAGCAAGACGATAGAGCTTCACGCGGTTATACGCATCACCATTGGCAGCTTGTAAGTATTTATCTAAATCAGGACGCAGCGCTGAATGGAAATCAGCTTCGTTTGGAATGGCCATAAGTCCACTCGCGCCAAGCTGTTGCATAATTTCAGAGAAACGCGGATAAATTTTTGGATAATAGTTACGCGCAATATTTAGCGGCGTAAAATCTGGCGTCATAATGCCCCACTGATCAAGCTTCGCATTCGCCTCGGCAGCTGTTACAAACGATTTAACGGTTTCTAGTGCGACGATTACTTCTGACATTTTTTCTTGAACATGTTGAAATTGACCGATGTTAATCGTCTCAACCATTAATTGTAGAATGCCGAGAATGAATTCAGTCTTGGCGATATTTTTTGAAACGACTTGATGCGTCATATGAACGACCGCATTGCTTTCGTTATACGCACGATTACACACTTCAACGTCTGCTAGCGCAAACACCCGGTCCCACGGCACAACTACATCGTCAAACACGACGATCGTATCCATTTCTTCAAAACGCGAGCCGAGCGGATGATCAAACGCGGATTTGCCATAATCAAAAGACTCCCGACAAATGAACTTCAAGCCTTTTGTATTGTTCGGAATGGAGAAGGCGTAGGCATACGGATTTTCCTCATCAGATTGCTTGAGCAACGTGGATGGAAACACCATAATTTCATCTGTAATGCCGCCTTGCGTTGCCAGTAAACGGGCACCACGAATGACGACACCTTCTGACGTTTTTTCAACAATTCGAGCCGCAATATACGGATCTGGCAATTGTGCGGCATTTACGCCTCGATTTACTTGAGGTTGGATGAGCGTATGCGTAAGCGATAGATCATTTTCACGACAATACGCATAATACGCTTCCATATTTTTTCCGTAAAAAGGATCTTGCGTCGCAAACATATTCGAGGCTGCGCCATACGCCATCATGCCGGAGTTAATATAATCTGGGGAGCGCCCCATCATGCCGCCGTTATGCTTCGCCCATTCGTACATCATCAAGCGCCGCTTTTCTAAATCTTCACGACTGCGCGGCTGTAAAAAAGATGTTCCGACGCGGTCTCCACTGGTTGGGGAAACGTACGTCATTAAATCCCGTTTCTTCGGATCATGTTGCATATCATAGAGCTCGCCTTGTGTTTTCATAACCCCACTAAAGGCTGGATGCTCTGAAATGTTCCCTGTTACCGCCTCGCCATTGATCCAGACGTTTGCTTTCGCTTCATTCACACGATTTATATACTCTTGTCCTGTTTTTGCTGGCATCGGTCTCTCTCCTTGTTAGCTTTTTTTCTTACCGAATTGCGGAATATGATGTTCACCAATTGCAACGTGAATCACTTTTGCTTCTGTATAAAATTCAAAGGCATAATGACCACCCTCGCGACCGATCCCACTGTCTTTCGTGCCGCCAAATGGGATGCGTAAATCACGCACATTTTGCGCATTTACCCAGAGCATGCCTGCTTCTACCGCTTGAGCCACGCGATGACCGCGCTTCAAATCATTCGTCCACACATACCCCGCCAAGCCATAGCGCACGTCATTTGCTACAGCAATGGCTTCCTCTTCGTCTTCAAACTCAATAACCGCCATTACCGGACCGAAAATTTCTTCCTGACAAACACGCATCTCGTTGCGTGCATTTAAAAGCAGCGTCGGTGGAATGAAGTTTCCTGCCTTCATATTCTCAGGTACGGTCCCTTGAATGACCTCGCAGCCTTCTTCTTTTGCAAGCTCAATGTAGTGCTTTACTTTTTCATAGTGCGCTTGTTCAATGAGCGGACCAAGCTGCGTACTGGCGTCTAACGGATCGCCAATCGTAATGTTCATCACCCGTTCTTTCAGTGCTTCGACAAAACGGTCTTTTATGTTTTTATGCAACAAAACACGCGAGTTAGCGGTACAACGCTCACCGTTAAACGAAAAAATGCCCCAAACAGCCGCATCGAGTGCACGGTCAAAATCAGCATCATCAAACACAATGAGTGGCGATTTGCCACCAAGCTCCATTGATGTTTTTTTCAGAGAATCCGCTGCATTTTTAATAATAAGAGAGCCCGTTGTCGTTTCTCCCGTAAATGAAATCGCCTGCACCTCTTTATGCGCAACGAGCGCTGCCCCGGCACGTTCACCCATCCCATGAACGACGTTAAACACGCCATTTGGTAGCTGTGCTTTATGAATAATTTCGGCTAACTTATTCGCGGTAAGCGGTGATAATTCAGCGGGCTTTAACACGACCGTATTCCCGGTAGCGAGCGCTGGCGCCACTTTCCACGTCTCTAGCATAAAGGGAGCGTTCCACGGCGTAATTAATCCAACAACGCCAACCGGCTTATATACCGTATAGTTAATAAATTCATGGTCGACAGGATACGATTCGCCATGTAGCTTCGTTTGCACCATGCGTGCGTAAAAACGGAAGTTCTCGGCTGCACGCGCCGTCATTTTACGCGTTTGTGCAATCGGTAATCCGGTATCAAGCGCTTCTAGATAAGCGATTTCTTCAATTTCTTCGTCAATTAAATCGGCAATTTTATGAATATAGGTCATGCGCTCGTCGACTTTCATCGAGCCCCACGGTCCCTTTTTAAAAGCGGCCTTTGCACAAGCAACCGCTTTTTCAATATCCGCTTCCGTTCCTTCTGCTACTTCGCCGAGCAGTTCATTTGTATACGGACTACGATTGACGAACGTACCACCTTGTTCGGCCGCTACGAACGCACCGTCAATGTACAACAAAACATCGTCTACCTTTTGATGACTTCGCATATTCTCAACATTCGTTGATGGCATTGCCATGACGTTCACTCCTTTTTAGTTAGATGTAACACTCGTGCTTGGAAGATCAACGTACGTTTGTAATACCTCACGAATTTCCTGCTGTAAGGCTTCTGTTGGCAAGTCCATCGGCAAGCGAAGCACCGGCTTGATTTTCCCCATCATGCCAAGCGCTGCTTTTAATGGTGCAGGGTTCGTATCTTTAAATAACACGTCATTTAGTGGCATCAGTTCGTAGTGAAGCTCAAGCGCACGGTCGTGATTGCCTGCCGCATACGCATCGTATACTTCCGCGACTTTTTTCGGCTCCACGTTAGCTGTCGCTGAAATGTAGCCTGCTCCACCAATCGCAAGCATCGGATAACATAGCAATTCAATGCCTGAATAGAGTAGAAAATCTCTTCCACACTCCAACAGAACACGATTCACATGCTCAAAATCTTTATTTGATTCTTTGACACCGATAATGTTCGGACAATCGTTATGCAAACGAGCGAGCGTTTTTGGTTCCATATTCACGCCCGTGCGCCCTGGAATGTTATACACAATGATTGGAATAGAAACAGCATCCGCAACTGCTTTAAAGTGTTTATACAGCGCATGCTGCGACGGCTTATTATAGTAAGGAACGATGACCATGGCAGCATCAACGCCCATCTCTTCTGCTTTTTTCGTTAAATAAATCGTTTCATCATGATTCGTTGAGCCCGTTCCAGGTACGAACGGCACGCGACCACCTACTGCTTTCATTGCGACTTCCATCACTTGAACACGCTCTTCTACCGTCAGCGAGCTTGGTTCACCGGTTGTACCTGTTACAGAAATTCCGTGCGTACCGCTTTCGATATGCCAGTGAATGAGACGCTCTAACGTTTCAAAATCAACGGAACCGCTTTCATAAAATGGGGTAATAATCGGCGCAATCGAACCTCGTAAACGTTTTTTTATTGATGTAAAATCAGACATGATTAGCACTCCTTTTTTGAGAGTATTCAGAATTCTATCCACAAATTAACGTTATCACATGCTATACTATATGGAAAATACTTAAAACGTTGGTTCCCTATACGAAAAAGATATAACGAAAAGGGGTTTTCCTTGTGGATATGAAACAGCTTCGTTACTTTGCCGCGATCGCCGAAGAAGGTCAGATTACCCGTGCCGCAAAACGTCTCAACATGGCCCAACCACCGCTAAGTCAGCAGCTAAAGTCACTTGAACAAGAACTCGGTGTACTCCTATTAGAACGCAATGGAAAAAATATGGACTTAACGGTCCCAGGAAAAGTTCTTTATAAAAAAGCGCAAAGTATCCTACAAACAATGGAAGAAACGATTTTAGAAGTAAGAGAAGTTGGTGAAGGTTTAAAAGGAGAATTAGCGCTCGGTGTCGTCAAAACGTGCTTTTCCTACATTCCCGATCGCCTTCGTCACTTTCGTACCCAATATAAAGACGTCACCTTCCGTCTACATGAAGGCGACTCGTATCGTCTCGCGCAATTACTACAGCAACGTGAGATTGAGATGGCGTTAATTCGTCTCCCACTCGATTCCCTACAAGACTATGCATCTCATGAACTACCTCCCGATCATTTCGTCGTCGTTACGAATCATTCACCATCAACTGTGACAAGCATGCCACTTAGCGAAGTAGCGCGCATGCCTCTTATGCTACTGCACCGGATCAGCGGCGTCGGTCTCTATGAGCTCGTCTTAAATGAATGTCACAAACAAGGCTATACGCCGCACGTTGTCTGTCAATGTGCTGACGCGACGATGCTCCTTTCCCTCGTACGCGCCGGAGTCGGAGCCGCACTTCTACCTAGTTCAACACTACAAGCCTTTCCAAGCCAAGACTTAACCGTATACGAATTAGAAGATTGCCAAATTCAATCACGCGCTGCCCTCATCTGGCAGAAAGACCGCTACTTATCAAAAGCAGCGAAGAAATTTATGACGTTATTTGAGAATGTGGTGGTGTGATTAGGATGATTGAGTCGGGTGTTGAGGGTGTGTGCGATATCGGGGAGGATGCGCGTGGATTAGGAAGACTGCGCGTGAATCAGGGGACTGCGCGTGAATCAAAATTTCATGCCTAGTTAAGAGACTTTTGCGTAAAAATATAATCATTTGCTCTTATTTTGATGAAATTTATACGTAATTAGAAGATTACTTCCTTATTTAATGACTTTTGCAGGTGCGATTTCGGGGTTTGCGCGCGAATCGAGGGGCTCTGCGCGCGAATCGAGGGGCTCTGCGCGCGATTCAGTGGCTTCTGCGCGCGAATCGAAGGGCTCTGCGCGCGATTCAGTGGCTTCTGCGCGCGAATCAAAATTTTGTGCTTAGTTAGGAAACGTTTACGAAAAATTTAAAATAGTCATTTGCTCTTATTTTGATGAAATTTATACGTAATAATAAGATTGCTACCTCGATAGATGACTTTTGCATGTAATTTAGGTATTTCGGGTGCTGCAACGATTTAAGAGGAAGATCTGCACGCAAGTACTTGTTCTACACTACGCTTATCTTACTTCAACACAAAACACAATGTTACTTAACCTAGGCACTAAAAAAAGCCTTATAACAAGGCTTTTTTCGATGTTATTGGAGCTTTTTGTAATAAGCAATTTCTAGTATTCCCTTTAGCCCTTTACTTCTTTTGGAAATAAAAGTGGTCCAAAATGTTTCTTCAATTGCTCTGGTGAATAACTTCCAAGGTCAAAACTCCCCCAACAGCCATCATCAGTTAATTTATCCCACGATAGCATTTCCTCTTTTCTAAACCGAAAATCAAACGTGCGTGAACATTTACCGCCCGCTCTTCGTATGCTCTCGCTGTAACCACTCTGATTTCAGTAACCCGTACACAACAATATCTACATAATGATCATACAGCCATTCTTCTTGACGAATGGTTCCTTCTTGCACGAAGCCAAGGCGTTCGGGAACATTTCGACTTTTCTTATTTTCAACGGCCGCTCGAATTTCTACCTTATCAACATTGCCGCCTAAAAAGGCATAATTCGTTAGTGCCTGCGACGCTTTTGTAACGATGCCGTTCCCCGTAAAGGCTGGTGCAATCCAGTAGCCAATGGAGGCTGTTTGATTAAAGCTAAAAGGATAGCGTAAGGTGCATACTCCAGCCGGTTGTCCTTTAGAAAGCATTAATGTTGTTACGCTTTGTTGCTTGCTATAGCTAACGAGTGAGCTTTCAATAAATTCTTTCGTATGCTGTAGCTCTGTATTGTAATCGAGCCATGGCAGCCATTCTCTTAAATGAGCTCGTGAATCTTGTATGAGCGCAAATAACGCTTCTGCATCATGATGATCAATTAATTTTAGCGAAACATTTTCATCTACTTTCCATTCAAACACTACGTTCACTCTCCCCTTTTATAGACCCGTTACCTGGCAAGCTTGCTACTTCTTCTGGTTGACTCCAAAATACATGCATCTTCACGTCCTGACCCATGCCCGCAAAACGACCGAGACAATTTTCTGCACATCATAGCGCTCGTGAAACATTTCTTGCGATCCAACGACCATCATTTTGGTTATTTTTACTATATTAGCAGAAAATAGGGATAATGCAATATTAGTGAGTATCTTAACCCTTGGGTAATCGACTATACTTCCTCTGTTAAACACTATAGTTTCATGAAAGTAAAATATGGTTTAAATGTTATATTTTGAGGGAATATGACTCTCGTCGATAAAATACTAGCATTTGTGTGGTTAACAGAGTATTTAATAAAGCAAAAGAATCCTTATTAGCTATTTTCAAAAATTATTCCCGATCGGCTACTGAACGTGTTACTTTCATTTTTGCTTTTTCATATATGTTAGGTGATGCTAATGGTATCGCATGTGCAGCAAAATTAAGAGAATTTTTTCATTAGACAATACTATAAAAAGAGGCGTAGAGCATATGAAATTATATCAAAAAATCTTAATGAGCCTTTTAACGGGTATAGGATTTATAGTTTTAGAGCTTACTTTCCAGTCAATTACTGGCTTATTCGGAAAAACATATGTTGGCACGACTCACTATATTCGTTTTGCTATAGAACTATCTATTATGATGTTCATAGTATTACTTTTAAAAAAATAAGACTATGAACTGGAAAATAGAGTGATAAATGTATTCAAACGCTCTAAGCATTGAATCCGATCTAAACCTGCTCATGAAAATGCAGCTAGATCTTCAGCTGTAAACTCTGCTTATATTACGGCAATCGTAGTGATTAACAGGTTCAAATTGATAGGAGCTGATGAAATCATCTCACTAGCCCCTCTTTGTACGTTCATTCCAACGTTCGTTTCTACCTCTTGAAATGCTTCACTAGTTACCTGCTTCTAGTACTCTGATTGAGGCTGACAGGAAATGTGCGGTGTAATCATCAAAAAAAAAGACTACTTAAACAGTTGTTTAAATAGCCTCTTCTCCTCACTTTTGATAGTGCTCTTCTTGATAAAAAAAGTTCGGTTTCTTAACTTCATCTTTATATGATTGATGGAAAATGTGGGTGGTGGCTGGTGACATTGGTGGGATGAGCCATGGCCAGTAGCCGGTAATCTCACGCCCGTGATCTTGTTCGATTTCTTCAAATTTCTTAAACTGTTGCGCAGCGGTATGATGATCGACGATGCTGACGCCTGCTTTTTTATAGGAATAGAGCACCGCTTCATTTAGTTCTACGAGCGCACGATCACGCCATAAGGACGCTAGTTTTGTGACATCGAGACCCATTCTTTCCCCAATGACCGGTAGCATGTTGTACCGCGCTTCATCCGCAAAATTTCGTGCACCAATTTCCGTTCCCATATACCAGCCATTAAACGGAGCGGCCGGAAACTCAATACCACCAATTTCTAATTTCATACTTGAAATAATCGGCACAGCGTACCATTTTAATGCTAGATCTGTAAACCATGAAAACGTTGGATGCTCTAGATCCACTTCAACGACCAGCTCCGGCGGCACGTCAAACCACGTAGGTTCTTCACCGTCTATTTGAAAAACAATCGGCAACACGTCAAACGCACCAAAGCGCGGCTCCCAGCCAAGCTTTCGACACTCGTTCGTAAAAGCGATTGAATCTGGATCACCAATAACGCCATCCGTTGTTTCATAGCCGGCATAGCGAATAAGCTGGTGGTTCCAGATGCGTACACCTTGCTCTGGAAAAACCGAAATAACCGGACGAATGCGCCCTTCATTCGTGGCAAAAGCAATGTGCGAGAGCAACGCTTCCTTTACCTCACCTCGTGTGCGAACATGACGGTGATCAAACACGTGTAAACTTTGCCAAAACAACCGCCCAATACAGCGATTGCTATTGCGCCACGCAAGCTTTGCGCCATAGGTTAGCTCTTCTTCTGTTAATTCATACGTGCCTGTTGCTTTTATGTCAGACGCAACTTCTTCTAACCGCTGCGCCTTTTCCTCATCTGAACGATTCAATTCGTCATACATGATCGTAATAAATTGTTCTGCTTCGTGTACTAACAACCAAACGTCCCCCTGTACCTTCTACTAAAATAGAGCTTCTATTCTAGTGTATCCAATTGCTTCATTATATCACCAGGTAGGGGTACAAACGCAAAGCACAAAATTTTGAACAATGCAATGACACTATGGGTGCTGGAAATAGTGTACAATACATGAGGATGTGTTTGTTACAGCAGGAGGAATACTATGACCTATACGTATGCTATTAGCCATGTTATTTGGATTGCCCTCGCAATGTCTGGCGTTTTTTACATCATACTGCGTTATTTACAAGCCATTGAAAAACCCGATCACCCACTTGAGGGAATCGCTTATGTATTCTTAATTGGTATACCACTCATGATCATCGTTTTAGTATATGCGCTGACAATGGCGCTGCTTGCATATGGTGTCAACAAATGGCACGATGGCTTTATTCACTATCGCGACTGGAAAGAACTATACATCTTTTCACTAGGCGCCGTTATACTAGCTGGATTTTTTGAACTATGTTTGTCGTTTTTAGCTTTTCAAGTAAGACGGTTTGTAGCCCTATCTTCTACACTATTTAAAGTACTTCAATTGTGTTTAGATGCGCTCGCAGCCTATGTAGCGCTACGGATCGTTCTCAGTCAATCATTTTTAAATGTATCACTTCAAGAACATGGCGAGTTTTTATTAGCGTTCTTACTTGCCATCATCTACTTTTTATTCGAAACAGGCCCATCCATCTTTAAGAGCAAAAAGAAAAAGCAATAAAGCTACGAGCGTGCTTTATTGCTTCTTTTTATCTTCACTTCTATGCTATTTCTTGTCTCCCTTTTTTGCTTCAATCTCTCCCAATTGCAAATCATGTTGGAGAATTATTGCCACGAGCGGGTCATATTTCACATCTTTACAGCCGGTTGCACTTATAGTTGAATCATTAATTGCTATCCCCTTACAATCATACGTCTTTCCATGAATATTGTATTTACTATCATCTTTAAACTTCAGACGTTTCCCATCGAATGTAAGTGAATTGTGATAGATGGTGGCATCTGTATCTTCTATGTCAATTGTGAGCGATGCTTTTTTCTGCTGCTTTACATCGTCTCTAAATTTAAAAATCTTTTCGACATGCTTCCCTGGACTTGCATTGATATTTGTAGCATTCACTTTTACGTACACATCGCCCTTTTTTTGCGGTGATCCTGAACTCGATTCGCTTGAACACCCGACAGTCAACAGTACACAACCTACCATCATTCCTAAGCTTGCTAACCTTTTCACTAAAAAAGCCCCCTAAAAATATAAATTGACAAAAACTGTATGAAAAAATACACTTAAATGAAGGAATATTCTGTATTTTAACTATAAGAAAATTTTTCCATTACGTCAATGAAGAAAAGAGGGATTTTGTCCGTATGGCACTTCGTAAATTAATAGGCGAACTTTGTCTGACGTTTTGCATCATTGTTGTGATCAGCGCGGCACCTGGACTATTGAGTTCCGATACACTCGACTTCCACCGCTTTTATGAAATGGTCCAACGCATTCTGTATACGTTTGTTCACTGGCAAGATGCAACGTTTATTCTTAATACGAATGAATATAAGATTTTTCCAGATGTGTTTGATCACTATACATACATGTTGATTTTGCTTGGCAGTGCGCTAGCATGTTCGCTTCTTTTGGCCATGATTCTTGTTATTGTCACACTATTGCTTCCACAGTTCTTAAAAAATGCTGTGAATGCTGTCGTCTCCATGCTTAGCGCTATTCCTGATGTCTTTTTTATCTTTGCACTACAATTAATCATCATTTGGATTTACAGAAGTACGGGTATCCTTTTCATTGATCCATTAGCAACGACATTTGAACCTGTTTATTTGTTTCCGATCATTGCTCTCTGTATTTATCCTACGTTATTTCTATTTCAGTTAACGCTACAATCGTTTGAAGATGAACTTACGAAACCGTATGTTGAATTTGCGAAAGGTAAAGGCTTATCCTACTTTTCCATTTTTCTTCATCACATTTTTCGCAATACGCTGCTTTCCCTCTTTCAATCCTTTAAGCAATTATTTTGGTTTATGCTTGGTAACTTACTTTTGATTGAATATATGTTTAATATTCAAGGATTTATGTACTTTTTTCGGACCTACTACTCACCCGAGCTTTTTGCGATTTGTTTACTTTTTTTGTTTCTTACTTTTTTCTTTTTCTTTTATATCGCGGAAGGACTACTCGCTTCCTATCATAGAAAACGCGGTCTTGTGATGAAAGGAGGATTTTATGATTAGACGATTGATACGTAATCCTCGCTTTATACTAGGCTTTATTGTACTCGCCTGCTTGCTAATTAGTAGCTTCGCGCTTACAAACATGACTGTACCAAAAGCAAACGAACTTCAATATGGCAGCAATCATGAAGTAACAGCTGTTGCGCCTTTCCCGCCATCAGCACAGCATTGGTTTGGTACGAATGATCAAGGGGAGGACGAACTGTTTCTCGTCATACAAGGTGTGAAATATACAATAGGCTATGCACTTGCGGTTGCCATCTGTCGCCTGCTTATTAGTACAGCACTTGGCATTCTTTACGGATTGTATGCGAAAAAATCACGCCGACTCTTTCAAGCATTCATTCGGCCCTTTCGCTTTATACCAGCCGTTTTACTTGCACTTATTTTTCTAACATTACTTCCAGGTATTTGGCTCTCTCTTCTCGTGACCATTTTCATTGCCGTACCTGTTTTAACAGAAATAATTGGGGAAGATGTGCGCCACCAACTGCAACAAGAGCATATTATACCATCCAAGCTAATGGGCGCGAGCCGCTTCCATCTTCTACGCAAACATTTATGGCCTTTTTTAGCGCCACGTCTTACACTTCACTTTTTACAGCAAATCGCGCAAGTTTTGCTGCTCATGCTTCATCTTGGTATTTTAGAGATTACACTATTCCAGACGTATGATCTAACCTATTATATTAGTAATTTCTATACGAAACTTATGACAACAACATGGGAAATCTATACGCCAGTGCTAGTCTTCTTTCTATTGCTTTGTTCCTTTCAGCTTCTTGTAAAAGGTGTAGAGAGCGTATTGTCAGCTCCGCCACTTGAAAAGCGGCCATTAAAAGTCACTACACCTCCTGCTGCTCAACCGGTCCCACTCTCCTTTAAATTTATGAAATAAAATAAAAAAGTGTTCATCATAATCGTTTCATGATGTGACACTTTTTTACTTACTTCTTATTGCCTTTATTCGCCTCAATTTCTGCGGTAGAGAATGGCACAATGGCATCATTAATCGTAATTTCTTTACAATCATATTTTTTCTTGTTTATTCAGTTTGCTACCATCCTTGAACTTCATGCGTTTTCCATCATACTGTAATGAACTATGTAACGTAAAAAAAATTCTCAACATGCGTTCCCTTATTTCCATTATAATTTGTCGCATTCATCTTTACCTATACGTCTCCATCTTAACTGGATGGGCCTAAACTCAATGTACTTTTGCAACCGATCGTTACTAGTAAACAAGCTATCATTGTAAAAAAAGCCTCCTAAAAAATAATTTGACAAAAAATGTATGTACTTTTACACTAAGTAGAAGGAATATTCTGTATATTGACTATAAGAAAAATTTTCCATTATGTCAATTCACAAAAGGAGGCTGTTATGCATGCGAGTTATTAAACTCGTTGTCGTATTTTGTATTACTTTTTGCTTGATTGTCTTAATTAGCGCTGCACCAAGCTTATTCACTACTACAGGTGAGTTTGATTTTAATCGCTTTTTCGGCATCATTCAGCGTATACTGTATACATTTATCCACTGGCAGGATGCAACCTTTATTGTTGGTACCAATGAATTTACCATTTATCCAGATATTTTTGAGCATTATGAATACATGATGATTTTGCTTATAAGTGCTATAGCTTGTGCGCTCGCACTAGCCATGTTGCTTGTCTTTTTCGTGCTACTCATGCCTCAATTTATAAGAAAAACAATTGCTACACTCTTTTCATTACTCAACTCGATTCCTGATGTCTTTTTTATTTTTTCACTTCAATTAATCGTTATCTGGATATATAAACAAACCGGGGTTTTATTCATTGATCCGCTCGCCACTACATTTGATCCTGTTTACTTATTTCCAATACTTGCACTCACCATCTTTCCAGCCATCTTTTTATTTCAATTAACGCTACATTCCTTTTCGGAGGAACTAACAAAACCTTATGTTGAGTTTGCGCAAGGAAAAGGTCTAAGTCATTTCTACATTCTCCTACATCACGTCTTTCGCAACACGTTATTGTCTCTCTTTCAATCTTTTAAACAATTGTTTTGGTTTATGCTCGGTAACTTACTTGTTATCGAATATATATTTAACATTCAAGGCTTTATGAGCTTTTTTCAAACCTATTATTCACCTGAGCTTTTTTCGATTTGCTTATTAATGCTCTTTCTTACCTTCTTTTTCTTTTTCTATCTTATGGAGGGGCTCGTAGCTTCTTACAATAAAAAACGTGGAATCGTGACGAAAGGAGCGGACTATTATTAAAAAATTTCTACGGAACCCTTCATTTATGATTGGATTAGTGATCCTTAGTTGCTTACTAATCAGTAGTTTTGCGCTTACAAATGTTACGGCCTTTAAGTCCGATCCAACCGTCTATGGTCCCCGTAAAGCTATTCTCTATACGGCACCCTATCCGCCTTCCGCCCATCATTGGTTTGGAACCGATGATGCCGGTGAAGATATGCTCGTCAGTTCTTTACGAGGGGTGAAAGAGACGATTGGCTATGCGCTTGCGATCGCTATTTGTCGTCTGCTGATTAGTACAATCTTTGGCGTACTTTACGGTTTGTATGCGAAAAAATCGCGCTGGCTCTTTCAAGCCTTTTTTCGTCCGTTTCGCTTTATACCTGCCGTATTACTCGCCGTGATTATCTTAACACCCTTTAAATACGAATCTCCTCTACCAGAAAGTACATTATTTTGGATTCATTTCATTACGCTTGTTCTTATTGCTCTCCCCGTTTTAACAGAGGTAATTGGGGAAGAACTTCACTATCAACTTCAGCAAGAATATATCATACCAAGTAAGATGATGGGAGCGAGCCGCTTTCATTTACTACGCAAGCATTTATGGCCTTATTTCACACCACGGTTAAAGATTCATTTTATTCAACAAGTCACGCAAGCATTGATTCTTATGCTTCATCTTAGTATTTTTCTCATTGCATTACAGATAGCTGATTTAACGAGAGATATTAGCAATAATTACACGAAACTCATGACAACCACATGGGAAATCTATACGCCAGTTCTTGTGTTCTTTTTATGCTTTTACTCGTTCCATTTGCTCGTAAAGGGTGTTGAGCAAATACTAGCAGCACCATCATCTCAACAGAGCCGTAAGACTGAGATTTCTACTACAGCCTCCTCACAGCATGATTTTACACCGCTTCATTCGCAATAAATTGCAGGCACAGCTTTGTGCCTTTTTTTAGTTCTACCGTTCGCTCTCCACCCCCCTTTTATTTAACATAAAAGTATGTAACATCCAAAATCAACATGATATAGTGAAAGGGTAAACGTCTTATAAATGATTCCAGAGGTGTCTTATGAACAGAACGAAGGCCATTCTTTGCGCACTCACAGTAACAGCACTCGTCGGCTGTGCAAACGAGGAAGCATCCTCCAAAAAAAAAGATACGCATCGTCACGAAAAAACAGCAATAGTCAAAGAAAAAGAACCTGAAGTTAAGGCTAGCCTCTTAGAGGAGCCGCCCGCTACGGTAAAATCACCTGCCGAAGCAATTCTCCATCAATACAGTGTAATCTATACAAATGGTCACAAAAAAAAGGTACAGAAAAAAGATCTTATCTCTGAAGCGACTTTTGGAAATAAGGGAATTGTCACGCTTCATTCGCTAGAATTTAAAGATAGCTATAAAATTGCTTATTATGATCTAATGCAACCGAGCAAACGGTGGGCGTTACACAGCACATTTACTAATAGAATAGGACCTGAAGAATCACTTAATCCGCAAAAACATGGATTGAAACTGCCTATGACTAGAGTCAATATTTCGCATATGAAAATAAATAAAGCTATGCATATGTGGAATATTGCTGATCAACAATTCACCGTTTCCATCCTTACATTTACTAACAGCAAACAAGCATCATCTCCAGCTAAAACGGTTGTACTACCTCAGAAAAAAAGCAAAGCCTACCTTTCTATAGATGCTTTTACGCATCCTGTACTCTACTATTTTGATGGCAGCAAAACGGTATTGCTTTCTGGCAACCTCAATGAACAGCAAATTATAACAGTAGCAGACAGCTTACCTACCATAGCTACGCATACTTTCCCCTTACCTCACTAGCAATATGAAAGCGACTTCCCAACTAGAAAGGAAGTCGCTTTTTTTTACGAACGAATGATTGCTCGGCGCATGAATAGCATATAACATCCGAATAAGAGTAAGATGATGGCAGGAATTAAACTATAAAAAACAAGCAAGCCATGCTGCCCGATCCACGTCCAAAATGCCTCTTCATGATCAAATCCATTGACTGACGTATTGCTTATTACTAGAAAAAACACATAAAGAAGTACACCAAATACGAGTAACCCTCTTTTTCTAAAGCGAATGACAATACTCGATAAAAAGAAGCCAAGTAAAATTAAACATAAAAACACAAGGAGGTAGATCGCAAATTGCTCCCAGTATGCGAACGTCTGTGTAACTTTCCATGAAAAGGTGTGCCAGTCGATTCCCCACCCATTTGTCATGTTTTCAACCACAATGAGTAGCATTAATAATAAGCTAGAACCAATACTTATCAATATAGCAGCCATAACTGAACCGAGCACAAAGTGCATGCGCTTAATACTAAGCCCTGAGGCAAAAGCAAACAACTGACCATTAAAGATCCATGCAACTGTGAAAAGATAGATAAAGATTACCATATTTCCTACATCGTTCGTACTCTGCGAATCTTGATGAAAGCTACGCCATCCATAATTTATTAGAAAGACTGAACCTAGAATAAGCCACGGGATATATACCCATGAACCTACACTTCGCCAGTGCATATAAAGGACACTTCTAATACCTTTCATACATTACGCACTTCCCTTCTCTTGGTCTGTTAGATGAACCATCACTTTTTGTAAAGAAACTGCACTAAATGATAATCCTTCTGCCTCTGCCTGCAACCGTTCTTGACGGGAAATCGTACCGAAGATCATTACGTTAGTAACATTTCCTAATGTTTGTGATGAAAGAACATGCTGCTGTTGAATGAAGGCCGCAACCTTACCTTTTTCGCCCGTTACGGTCACTGCCCCAGCACGCAAAGTTTCTACATCCTCTTGCATTAAAATGCGTCCTTCCTTTACGACAATAACATGTTCCAATAGTTCACTTACCTCATCAATTAAATGCGTTGATAAAATAATTGTCCGCGGATGGTCCGCATAATCGGCTAATAGTTGGTCATAAAAGTATTGACGGGCAACAGCATCCATACCAAGATATGGCTCATCAAAAATCGTTAAAGGCGCCCGGCTCGCAAGACCGATAATGACCCCAACAACCGAACGCATACCGCGTGACAATTTACGCATGCGTAATTTTACTGGTACGTTATACCGTGCGACTAACGCTTGGCAAAAGGTCTCATCCCAAAGTGGAAATGTTGCCTTTGCAGTGAGCAGAATATCTTTTACGGTGAAGTGATCCGGATATGTTTGACTTTCTTTCACAAAGCACAGCTGTGAGAGAATGGCTTCATTCTCAAACGGGTTCTCCTCATTTACCTGTACGGTTCCTTCACTCGGAAACAGCTGTGCAGCGATTATCTTTAATAAAGTCGTTTTGCCGGCTCCATTTCGGCCCACTAAACCGTAAATCTTCTCTTTTTCTAACACCATATTTATATCATTTAAAACAACATTTTTGCCGTATGCCTTCCGCACTTTGGAAAGTTTTACATGCATGTTATTTCGCTCCTTTAGCAACCATAGTGACGAGCTGATCCAGCGTTATCCCAATTTTTTCTGCTTCTTGAATCATAGCGACTACATACCGTTCATAAAACTCGGCTTTTCGCTTCTTAAGTAATTGTTCTCGCGCTCCTGTCATGACAAACATGCCAATCCCTCGCTTTTTGTATAAAATATTTTGATCAACAAGAATATTGACACCCTTTGCTGCTGTCGCAGGATTGATGCGATAAAAGACAGCAAATTGATTCGTTGAGGGCACCTGCTCTTCTTCTTTTAAGACTTCTTCCATAATGTCATTTTCAATGCGTTCTGCAATTTGTAAAAAAAGAGGGCGTCCTTCGCCGTCCATTTGTGACATTCTTTTTTCACCACCTAATTGGTTAGTTACTGTAGTAACTAACCTCATTGTACGCTATACATTCCCAATTCACAACCATTTTTATACAAAAAAGGAGAAATAAAAAAAACAGCCCTGCTCACCTTTTTGGTGTTCAGTGCTGTTTCGATGGGCTGACCACAGATTTTGAAGGCGCTGATTCCGCACCCACTTCATTAATGGCCGTTACATAATAGGTACGGCTTTTATTGCTCTTTACACGATACGTGGGCGTTTTCGTATGAGCGACAAGATGAACGCTTTGTGCCCGTTTTTCGTAGATCGCATAGCCAACAACCTTTGAAGGCTTTGCTGCTTTCCATGAAATCACATTGTCGCTTACCTGCACATTTTTAGGCGATGATGGCTGTTGAGAAGAATCATTCTTAACTAAATCGGTATACACAACAAGCCGTTTTTCATGTGTGCGTTTTTCCGAATTAAACACACCCGTACACGTAATTAAATTTAAATGTCGCCCTTTACTTTCACCGAAAATTAAAGGGAGTGGCGCTTTGTCTGTCACATAACTTTTTACGTTGCGCACGACAAACGTTAATACCTTGCCCTTCTGATCGTTTAGCATAACGGTATCGCCTGGCGTTACCTTTTTTAGATCAAAAAAGACAGCCGGACCGTCTCGACTATCCACGTGACCATCAATGACCGCATTGCCACGTTCACCCGGCTTCACGCCATCTTTATACCAACCAACAGACTCCTCACTCGATGGAACACCAAGCTGACCATTGTCTAAAACCCCGACTTTTTCAATAGAAGCTTTCACATGAATGGCTGGAATGGAAAGCTTTGTCGGTACAATGCTTTGCTCTCGGGCTTTTACATGGAGCGCTTTTAAATGCGCCTCTGCTTTCGCTTGCGCAGACGGACTCGTTTGCGCCTTTGATAGCGTGGGGGAAGCGCTACTCTCCTTCTGTTCGGAATGCCAGTACGTATAGCCCATCAGTCCAAGACATGTTAGCACAATGAGCGCAATCGTCGACCCTTTTTTCACAGAATCACGCCTTTCGCTTGTCGTAGTACTAAGCTAACGTAACAAAAGGCCCTTTCGATCACTTTTTTTCCGAAAAAAATGATCAAAAAACAAAGAAGGATCGTTAGCTTATTAAAGAGCCTTTCTAGTATAATGAGGATACACTGTACATGACAAAGGAGAAAATGCATGGGACGAATTTCTGATGAAGAATTATACGAGCTCGTCCAGGCAGACAATAAAGAAGCCCTTGAGCAGCTGTATGATCGTTATGAAAAGCTGCTATTCTCATTTTCTTATAAAATTGTAAATACCTCTGACTTAGCAGAAGAAGCGATTCAGGATGTATTTATGAAATTATGGCGAAAGAAGGGGATTTATACGGCTGATAAGGGGAAGTTTTCCTCGTTTTTATTAACCGTTACAAGGAATACCTGCCTAGACTTGTTACGAAAACAATCAAAAAACCAAGTAGAGTTGTTAGATAAAGACTTAGAACGCGAGCAAACGGAAAGCACGGAGGAGACGGTCACATGGAACGAGGAACGCCAACGTCTGCAAGAAGCTGTCTCTACCTTAAGCTCAGAGCAACAAGAAATCGTGCAACTGTTCTATTTCAAGGGCTGTTCACAAGCAACTATTGCCGAAAAGAAAGATCTTCCGTTGGGAACGGTTAAAGGAAGAATTCGCTTAGCATTACAGCACTTACGAAAAGTGTATGAAGAAAGGGGGGACCGCATTGGAACGTAAACAGTGTGATCAACTATTGGACTATTACAACGACCAACTAACAGGCGAAGAAAAAGCAGCATTCGAAGCACACCTTCACTCCTGTTCAGATTGTCAACAAGAATGGCAAGAGTGGCAAGCATTGACTGAGCCACTTCCTTATCTTTCAGAAGATATCACACCACCCGCTAGCATGAAGAAGCGCGTACTTACCAATGTGTTCGCCGAATCACTAGATCAAAAGCAAGAGCAGCCCGAGCAAGTGACCGTGCTGAAGCCAAAGCCACGTCGATGGCTTCCAAGCCTTCTCGCAGCAGGCTTACTTCTCTCGCTTGGCGCTAACGTGTATTTATACAGCACCAAACAAACGAATGACCAGCAAGCGGCTCCGCAAGAAGTAAGTAAAACCGCGCAATCGGTAGCACTAGGTACAGTCGATCAAAAAGAAGCAGGTGGAACGGCCTCTTTTATCCAAGAAAATCAAGCAACAAACTTAGTCGTACAAATGGGAAAAATGCCGAAATTATCCGGTACACAAACGTATCAAGTATGGCTTGTGGAAGGCGATAAAAAATATCCCGCTGGTTCATTTGTGCCAAACGAAAGTGGAAACGGCTCCCTCATTTATCCGATCCACTATTCTAGCAAACACAAATGGGATGCGATTGCGATTTCTCTCGAACCAAAACCGCATAACAAACAACCAAAAGGAAAAATCTTGATGCTCTCTAAATTGTAACTACCCGTAACGATCCATCGATAAACCACCCGTCACAATCAGGCGGGTGGTTTTTTTAGTGGACATAATCAATAAAGGTGACCATGCCTCCAAGCGCGTCACTATGCGCATTCGTTGTATGATGGGGTTTATGACAGTGAAAAATCCATCGACCTGGATTGTTGGCGAAAAATTCAACGTTCCATGTTTCCCCTGGCGCTACATTCATCGTATTTTTATAAATTTGTGCACTAGCCGGGATCGGGTTTCCGTCTGCTGCTGTAACACGAAAAGAATGACCGTGTAAGTGCATCGGATGCGAGTCCATACTTAAGTTCCCTAGCCTTAGTCGCACGCAATCGCCTGCCTTTACAGCAATTGGGGTTGTATCCGGGTACGCGACCCCATTCATCGTAAAATAGTTAAACATCATCGATTGCGGTAACACTGCATAAACCGGCTGCGCGCGTCCCTGTCCTTGCACAGCCCATTCTTGCAACAAAAAAACAGCATCCACGGCAACGAGAGGCTCCTCTCGCCCTCGAACAATGAACATCCCCGCTAAGCCCATCAGTTCTTGTATCGACGTTTCAACATGGCTATGATACATATACGTCCCATGTTGATGAAGTGTAAATTGATACGTATGCGCACTTCCCGGAGAAATTAAAGTGGTTCCTTGTTCACCTGGAACGCCATCCACATCATTTGGCACATTTAAGCCATGCCAATGAACAGACGTTACTTCCGGCAACGCATTTTCCACTGTGATGGCCACGGTGTCCCCTTCATCCACAACAATAACCGGCCCTGGAACACTGCCATTATAACCATACGCCATCACCTTTACCCCTTGAACCAGTTCATGGATGACCGGCTGCGCAATCAAATGAAAATGTTTCACGCCATTGGCGAGTAACGTATAGTTCGCTATCTTCATATTTGGCGTTGTGATTCTTTGTTGCACGGTGCCTTCACCCCTTTCGTTGCAACCGATAAGCTCATCATACTTGCGATTAAGATTAACGCACCAAGCACATCAAGTACGCGCGGTTGTTCTCCCCACACCATCCATGATCCTAGCATTCCAACCATAATGGAGCTATTCATAATCATAGAGACAACAGTTGCGTGTAAATACTTTAATACATATGAAAGGAGCTGTTGTGAAAGAACTCCGAACAGGGCGACTCCTAGTAGGGGGAGCCACGGTAGGTTTTTTACATGAATGCCTGTTGCAAGCATCCAACCAAAAGAACCTAAGCTTGCTAGTAGAAAAAAATAAAAAACGATGGTATAGCTAGCTTCTGTTTTTCGTAAGGCTTGCACGGTAAGATTAGCGCACGCCGAACAGATGGCTGATAATATAGCAACGAGTGATGCTACAAGATTGTAATCCTCCATTTGTGGTCTTACGATAACAATCATGCCGATAAAACCAAGACCAATCAATAAGAATCGGTGCAGCTTAAGCGGTTCTCTGTAAAAAAAGAACAATAAAAACGGCAAAAATAGCGGATATGCTGCATTTAAACTTAAGGCGTTACTTACTGGTAAATCGCGCAATGCCCATGCGTAGCAACCAAACATAAGTACACCCAATACACTTCGAAGCATATGAATCGGCAAGACGCTTGTTTTGATCGGTGGTTTGCCACTTATACCATAGAGTAAGAGAACGATTAGAAAAGAAAAACCATACCGGACAAATGTCATAGTTGCTCCATCTGCAGATTGACTTGCTATTTTCATACAAATCGTCATCCCTGCATAACAACTAGCTGCGAGTAGTGTTACAAAATAATACATCTCATCACCTCGTACTGTAACGATAATCCATACAATAGAATGATGTAAAATATGTATTTTTTATAGTAATATAAGTGAAAGTTATGGAAAGGAGCATGATCCTTATGAATCTTGAACAAATGCACTATCTTGTTGAAATTTCGTATACACGCTCTATTTCACAAGCAGCAGTCAACTTACACGTCTCACAAGCTGCAATTAGCCAAGCTATTCTCTCACTAGAAAAAGAACTAGAACTTCCTCTGTTCAAGCGCTCACGCCTAGGAACGATCCCTACTAGTGAAGGAGAACGTATTATCGCCAAAGCGAACGTCATTCTTCAATCGATTCAGGATATTCAAGCGGAAGCAAAACAAGAACGTGTTGAAGGAACCTTGAGAATTGCCGCAATCCCTAGCCTATTCACATCTCTTTTACCATCAATTCTTCCTCATTTTAAACAACATTACCCAAACGTCGTTCTTCAGCTTCAAGAGCTTGGGAGCGATGAAATTATTAACGGCATTGAGGAGCGAACCATCGACGTCGGTTTAGCTGTTGCCATACATTCGTCAACGGTGCAACAACTCCCCCTCCATACCGGTACAATGCAAGTGATTGTTTCTGCGCAATCTCCGTTAGCAAACATGCGTGAAGTAACGGTTAAAGAGCTTGCTCATGAAACAATCGCACTGTTTCACGGTGACCGCTGGCTCTCTTACCTTACACAATGGCGACTCGACACGAATGGACCATTTACCGTGCTATGTACGACAAACCAATCTGAGACAATTAAACGCCTTGTTGCTGCGAATGTGGCAATTAGCTTCTTTACGGATGTTATGCTCGTGAATGATCCCTATCTTGCTCAAGGTTCCATTGTAGCTATTCCACTTGTTGACTATGAGCCACGTGAACTGCTCTTTGCACTATATAGTGATAAGATGCATCCGAAGCAAAATCTCATAAAAGCTTTTGAGACATTCGTTCTGCAGCATGCTCTTTCGTTATCAAAAAAATGATATTTTCTAAATCTATATTTTGGTGCGAATACGATGTGGTACTTATCATTCCATGTCGTGTGTGCTCCTTTTATGATGAGTGAAGTAGAATCCCTCGGCATAGACAGAGCTTTTAATACACCACAAAAAAAGAAAGCCCTCATCTTAAGGCTCTCTTTTTTTGTAAAACGCTATTTGTAAAATCATGAACTTGATGATTTTTTTAGAATTCACTTTTCTTAAGCAAAAATAGCGTCCATGAGTCTTTCTTTTAAATCCTCCATATTTAGGGTAAGATTAATTTGGGTCACAACCATTCCTCCATTACAGTTTTTTCTTGGTCGAAACATTGTAACATAAGGATGGTTGTGGCCTTTTTATGCTTTTACACAATGATATAGACGCTATTGTGGTTCTCGCACAGAGAGGTGTGAATTGCGCGAACCCCGTACCTCTGCGTAGGAATGCCTATTTCAGCATGAAATGAGGACTTTGCACGCTTAGAGTCTTCATTTTATACAAAAAGAGGATCTATCACAGTAAAAATGCCTGCTTTTACCCGAAAAAAAAGCATTTGCGAGTCAATTACGTGTCTCTGCGCGCGAATCGGGTGCCCTTGCGCGCGAACGACGTGCCTCTGCGCGCAAACGACGTGCCTCTGCGCGCGAACGACGTGCCTCTGCGCGCGAACGACGTGCCTCTGCGCGCGAACGACGTGCCTCTGCGCGTGAACGACGTGCCTCTGCGCGCGAAAGCCTATTTCAGAGCGAAATAAGAACTTTGCACTTAACGAATCACTGTGCGAAAGTTTTGAAGAAATTCCTTTATTATTATTTAGTATACGAAATGGCTTGACGGCCCATTTGCTCCCAGCCCCGCTTGAATTTCGCGATGCTAATTCGGCGATTTTTCATGCCAGCTAAAGGATCATTAAAATAAATGTAATGTGAATCATAGCCGGTCACTAAGACGCTATGCTCTTTTTTTGTAATACGAATTGTGCCTGTTGGTGTGTGCCATGTTTGCCAATAGCGCGACGGGACAGTGTCAAACCACGTATTGTTAATCACCCATACTGAACGTCCCTTTTTTAAATATGTATAAATATTTTTAAAGCTACCGCCTGACAAGTCCACAATTTTGCCTGGCATATAACGGCGCGCAAGTTGTGCGATAGGGCCGTGATAGACTGCAAAGCCAGGCTTATTAAACGTGTACATGCTGCCGACAAAGCCCGTATTCGGGTTTCCGAAATAAATGCGCCCATTGCGCTCACGGTACGGCGTCGGATCCTTTTTCACTTGGCTTGCTAACGTCATTTTAGAGATTTTTTTCCCTGTTGCATGTTGTAGCATCATTGCTAGTGTTGTTACTTCACAGCCGCGTGGCAGTTGTGGATTCTGCTCAATCAGCGGCGCATTCATTTTGACTTGTGCATAAGCTTTGTCTTCTTCATTACAAGCACTTAAAGTACCTATTACCACGGCACTAACCCCTAAGGTCATCAGTAGTTTCTTTCCTAACCTCATTATCATTGCTCCCCTTTCAATCACAGAATTTCATTATATCAGATTTTTACAAGTATATACTTTTTTACTATTTAACAGTTGCTATACCAAAAAACACGCTCCATGATGATTGTCTATACTACTTCTATCGGTTCACTTCTTATTCCTTTAACAACCATGCTGTAATTGTAACGCTGATTTTACTCAAAATATCGGAGATTTCACATGATTTTCGCATGATTTCTCTCATTTTATGCGTAATTCTTTCATATTTGTGTGATTTTACCCTGTTTGCGCGCGAACAAACTGCCTCTGTGCTTGAATCGGGTGCTCCTGCGAGCGAACGACCGTGCCCTGCGCGCGAACGACCTGCCTCTGCGCGCGAACGACCTGCCTTTGCGCGCGAATAAGCGTGTCCTGCGCGCGAACGACCTGCCTCTGCGCGCGAACGACCGTGCCCTGCGCGCGAACGACCGTGCCCTGCGCGCGAACGACGTGCCTCTGCGCGCGAATCGCGCGAACGACCATGCTCTGCGCGCGAACGACCTGCCTCCTCGCGCGAACGAGCTTACTCCTGCGCATGAACAAGCGTGCCTCCGCACTTCACCCGCCCTGCGCGCAAAAAAAAGACGCGAATTAGATTGCTCTAATTCGCGTCTCATCTTTACATTACAAGGCTAAGCTCTTTTTGACGCTCGGCTTCAAGATTTTCACTGAAATTGTACTTTCCCTCGATATAGATTTGGTGCCAGATCATGAAGCAAAGAACGGTCCAAAGCTTACGGCTGTTGTCTTTTTTCTCGCCTTTATGATCTTCTAACAATTGATATAAATAGTTTTTATCGAATAAGTAGTCAGTAGCGCTTTCTTTAATTAATTGCTGTGCCCAGTCATACCATTCGTTTCTTAGCCAGTGACGAATCGGCACTGGGAATCCAAGCTTTTTGCGGTGAAGAACGGAATCTGGAACAACGCCTTCCATCGCTTTACGAAGCGTATACTTCGTTGTTTGGTTACAAACGGTTACGGATGGATCAAGTTGTGACGCCACTTCAAAGACTTCTTTATCTAGGAACGGTACACGTAGCTCAAGAGAGTTAGCCATCGTCATTTTATCTGCTTTTACAAGAATATCGCCACGAAGCCATGTATGCATATCTACGTATTGCATTTTATGCACATCATGATAGAAAGCTGCCTGCTCGTAAATTGGTTTTGTAATCGTCGTATAATCCCATACAGAATGATATTTTGTTAAAAGCTGCTTCTTCTCTTCTTCTGTAAACATTTTCGCGTTACCAATGTAGCGCTGTTCTAAAGCTGTCGTACCGCGCTCTAAGAAGCTTTTACCTTTCATGGATTCCGGTAGGACAGACGCCACTTTTGCAATCGCAGATAGCAATGGATCTGGTAGGTTATTAAAGAAACGAAGCGAATGTGGCTCACGATAAATGTTATAGCCACCAAACAACTCGTCCGCACCTTCACCAGACAAGACAACCGTTACATGCTTGCGCGCTTCACGAGCAACGAAGTAAAGTGGAACGGCTGCTGGATCTGCAACAGGCTCATCCATGTGCCAAATGATTTTAGGTAGTTCTTGCAAAAATTCTTCTGGTGTCACCACATAGTGAATGTTTTCCACACCAAGTTCTTTTGCAGTATTTTTTGCAACGTCAATTTCACTGAAGCCTTCACGTTCGAATCCGACGGTGAATGTTTTTAAATTCGGGTGAAATTCTTTCGCAAGCGCTACAATACTAGAAGAATCGATTCCACCAGAAAGGAACGCGCCTACTGGTACATCACTGCGCATATGCATTTTCACCGATTCACGTAGTGTATCTTGAATGGTTTTAATTTGCTTTTCGATTGGCTCATGCTTTGGACGGAATTTAGGTTCCCAATATTTACGAATGTGCATTGGTTTACCTGGTTTCTTTTTAAAGCAATGACCTGGCTCGAGACGTTTAATTTTTTGTGATAACGTGTGTGGCTCTGGAACGAATTGATAGGTTAAATAATGTTGTAGTGCTTCTTTATTAAAAATGCCGCCATCTGCTGCTAGAAGAATGCTTTTCTTTTCACTACCTGCATAGAACATCTCGCCTTCTTCTAAATAGAAAAATGGCTTGATGCCAAAATGGTCACGTGCTCCAAAAAGTACTTCCTCTTGTTTATCCCAGATAAGAAAACCAAACATTCCACGGAGATCATTGACAGCCTTTTCACCTTTATGTGCATAAAGAGCTAGAATTACTTCTGTATCAGACTCTGTTTGGAACGTGTAGCCTTTTTTCTCAAGCTCTTCACGCAACTCAACATAGTTATATACTTCACCGTTAAATGTAATCCAATAGCGTTCATTTTCATAACTTAGTGGTTGTTTTCCGTGCTCTACATCAATAATGCTGAGACGACGAAATCCAAGACGTACGTGTTCATCGAAATAATAACCAACATCATCTGGACCTCGGTGCGTAATGATGTTCGTCATATCTTGAAATTGCTGGACCTCCGCCGCTTCACTACTGAGCGGACGTGCACTCATTAATCCGATAAAACCACACATAATACTTGTCTCCTTTTACGATTGTTTCTGTTTTTTATATAAAGACGTTTGATCGCCTTTTATGCTTAAAAATGCGATGCCTTATTTTTTATATCAAAAAAGTGTGCATATTTTGTGGAAAACAAAAAGAAAAAGGAACTATTTTATACTAAAGTTCCTTTTTTTGAATCGTCCTATACAGTTGTATTCTAATCTCTTTTTTTACGATCTCTACTTTTTCGTAAAATAGACTAATGTATTCATGTTTGTTCCCACTTATAGCCGACACCCCACACGGTTTTTAAATAGTCATCAATAGGAAAGTCCGCCTTACGAAACTTATCGCGAATGTTGCGAATATGCGAATCAATCGTTCGCCCTTCTGTTTCTGAATCCAGTCCCCAAATGGTTTGAATGAGATATTCACGATCGAAGACGCGCTTCGGTGACTTAATAAGTAGTTGCATCATTTCAAACTCTTTTGGTGTTAAAACAATTGGCGCGTCGAAGTACGTAATTTCATGGTGTTCTTGCACTAAAATGAGTCCTTCTATACCCGTATGATGATCTGTCTTAGCATCTTCTTTCCTCGATACAACGGGGGATCGACGTAAAACAGCTTCCATGCGCGCTAGCATCTCTTCTTCATCAATGGGCTTCGTTATATAATCATCGGCACCCATGTGTAAACCATGCACAATATCTTGCTTTTGACTGCGCGCTGTTAACATAATAATCGGTACATCTGACTTTTCTCGTATTTGTTGACACGTAATAAAGCCATCTTGCTCTGGCATCATCACGTCTAACAATACGAGATCGATTGCCTCTTGCTGTAACACAGCCTTTGCCTCCATTCCGTTATATGCTTTGAAAACGGTGTACGGATGTGGCGCTAAATACAGTGAAAGTAGCTCAACCATGCGATGTTCATCGTCAACAATCAATATGTTTTTCAACGTTTGATCTCCTCTCCTAAGCGAATGATAAACGTCGTCCCCTCGCCTTCTTTACTTTGTACAGAAATCTCAGCACCGTGTAGCTCCAGAATTTCCTTGGCGATTGTTAGACCAAGACCGAAGCCCACCTTATTACGGGTGCGGGATTTTTCTGCGCGATAAAGCCGTTCCCAAATGTACGGCAGCTCTTCTTCGGCAATGCCTTCGCCTTGATCGATGACGCGCAACACAACATGATTGCCTTCCGCACCGACCGTGACAATCACATGCGTTTCTTCCTTTGAATGTTTTAACGCATTATCCAGCATGATGAGCAATACTTGCGATATCCGATTTTCATCTAAGAGCATCAAATAGTCATCATCACACGTAAACACAAGATGGATGCGTTTCGCTAAGAAAGCCGGCTTTATATTTTCAATAACCTTACGAACAACATCTGTGACAATCACTTCTTTTTTTGTTATCAAAAATTTCGTTTCATTCATCGCCATAAGCTCAAATAAATCTTCAATGAGCTTTGTTAAATGATTGGCTTCATCATTAATAATGCTTAAGTATTCATTTCGCTGTTCTTCTGACAAAGTCGGGCGTTTTACAATATTCGTATAGCCTTTAATATACGTGAGTGGTGTCCGCAATTCATGAGAAATATTCGCTAAAAAGTCATTGCGCTCTCGTTGTAACTTCAACATCGCCCGAGATAGCTTCGTTATTTCTTGAGCGAGCTCCCCTAGCTCATCTTTACGATTAATATCGAGTGACACTTCATGCTGTCCGTGACTTAACATTTTCGTCGTTTTTTTCATAGAAATTAACGGCCGCGTAATCGTGCGCGTAAAAAATATAATTGCAACAATGGAAATACCTGCTGTAATAAGACTGACCTTTATAAATTCTTTCATTAAGTGGTCATTCATATCTTGAATAAAGAGGGTATCAAGAAATAAATACACAATGACGTTAGGTTCTCCTTTATATTTCCCAAAGGTGATCGACGTAATATAGCCATCTTCCTTCCAATCGCTTTCAAGTAATACCCCTTTATGATTCATTTTCACTTTTTTGTTTATAATCTTTTGCATATCAGGATCAATCTCATCACTTTTAACAATCACTTGTTTCGAAGGGCCTGTTACCACAAGCTTCGTTGGCGATCGCTCTTCTAGTGACGCCATATTTATAAACGTTTCCTTGTTTTGTTTGTTTTTCATTAAAAGTTCACTATAATTTTTGCCGCGCGCCACTAAGCGATGGGTTTCCTCATCAATTCGGCTTTTTAAGAGCGCATTATATAAAATAATGGAACCGGATAGTTGCAGCAGCAAAACAACTGCAAAAAATAAGATGCCAAGTTTCATTGCCAATTTCATACTAAACCTCTATTTTTCTTCTTTTTCAGTAGATAGTACAACATATAGACACTGATTCCCGCTAACAAAAGTTTCCCTACCCAAGAAAAGTGCAACACTTCTTGAACCGATAAAGCTTCTAGTAGCATAGCGGGTACCTTCCCAATCATCGTAGCACATAAAAAGAGCAGAGCGCTTGCTTGACTGAAGGCGGCTGCTACATTCACAACGCCTGATGGTACAAAGGGCAAGAGCCGCAAGCTTAGTAACGTCATAAAAAGTGAGGTGCCTTGCGCATGTTTCAAGCGTTGCAGCAAGCGATACTGTTGAAAGCGTGCCGGCAAAAAAGCTTGCAAGCCCTTGCGATACAGCCAAAATGAAACAAGCGCTCCGAGCGTTTCACCAACAAATGAAAGACCGGTTCCAAACCAAAAGCCAAACAGCACGAGATTCGCACCTGTTAAAAACACACTTGGAATGATGCCTAGCACAGAAATGATGATATTTACGACGATGCTCACTACAAGAGCCCACGCACCAAAATCTTTCATCAATACAAGGATACTATCTTGCCACTCGCTCATTTACTCCCCCCTCACTCTCCGTCTCTATCATACCAAAAAGCCTGCTTCTTCAAACAACCGAAGCAGACTTTCTTTTGATGTTATTCGCTACTATTTTTTACTTTGCCACTGTCTTTATAAAATGGTTGAAAATGATTATAGGTTATTTTCGTCATCATGCCCGCAGATGCATGATGTAGGTCATGACAGTGAAACATCCAATTGCCTGGATTATTCGCCGCAAAGACCACCTCGTACGTTTCGCCTGGCTGAACATTAAGTGTATCTTTCATAAGATTACCCTGAACCTTTTTCCCATTTCTCGTTAGCACTTGAAAAAAGTGACCGTGTAAATGCATCGGGTGCGTAGCGGCCATACTGCCTGTTTCATTGGAAAAGGTGACTTTCACTTTCTCACCTTTTGTAACGTTGATCGGTGGAATACTAGGCGCTGTTTTCCCATTGATTGTATACACCATTTGCTCCTTTTTCATCGCTGTTCCAAGCTTCATCGTTATGTTGCGATCATAACGTATGTTCTGTGAAGCTGTCTCGCTTGCGCTTACAGAAGACAGCGTCACATGACCCGCAGGAGCCGGGTGATTTACGCTCTTATTTTCTCCTTTAACTGCGATGTTCATCTGTTTAGCGGCTTGTGATGCATCATGGCTATCGATTGTAAATCCTTTACCCGTAAAAATAAACAAGAGATCATACCGTTCACCTGGTGCAATAGCAAAGGTTTGGTTGTAATAGGTTCGAGGATTTTTTACCGTTTGTCCATCTAGCGCCACTACTTTAAAATTCGTCGGAACATGCAGCGTATGCACCATATAGCCTGCATTAATAAAACGCATGCGTACCTCATCACCTTTTTTAAGCCTTAGTGGTGATCGAAGCTCCGCTGTCTTTCCATTCACCGTAAAAAGATTATACGATGACATATCATGCGTCATTCCACTCATAGATGTCATCGATTGCTTACCTGACTGCCACTCGTCGAGTACGTAGGTCACATCCATCTTAGGCTTTTCCTCTTTTTTAGGCGTTACAACAAACGTACCATACAATCCTTTATCGACTTGATTTACACTGTCTTGATGGCTGTGGTACCAGTACGTACCGGCATCTTTTGCAATAAATTGATACGTATACGTCTCGTTTGGCGCGACCGCATCCTGCGTCTGACCAGGGATCCCGTCTTCCGTATTTGGAAGAGGCACGCCATGCCAATGAATGGAAATCGGCTGCTTTAATTGATTTACAAGCTTAACGGAGACAACCTCGCCTTGTTTTACTGAAATCGCTGTTCCTGGAACCGTTCCCCCATATGTCCAAGCTCTTACTTGCTTGTTTTTGGATAGTTGCCACATTTTCTCTTGCGCGACGAGCGTAAAGCGATTCACCTTTAATCCTTGAAAAGACTCCTTCTTCACCTTTACAGAACGCGGTGCCTCTTTTTGAGAACAAGCGGTAATAAGCACCACCACGCCTATAAGTAGCAACAAAAAACTCCATTGTTTTTTCATATGCTGCCCCTCCTTTTCTACCATCGTACATAGCACTCATGTAGATTTAATGTAGAAGGCGACGCCACTTTATGGTAATGAGCCGTGCATACTCATCATGCAACATTAAAAAGTCGGTGCACAATAACATAGCAACTGCCACAAAGCACGCCAATGACAAGCGCCATACTAACCGAAACGTAACGAAGCGCTAACCAAATGGCGAGCAAGATTACGAAGGTAACAGGTAATCCATACATTACGTTTCGTAAAAACTCCCGCAGCCCGTTCGTTGACATTCCCTCTTTTGCTAGCCACAGCAAACTTAAGATACTAACGAGCGGTAGGGCGGCAAGCAAACCGCCAAGCGTCTGATTTTTACTAGCTAGCTCGGTCACAAAGGCAATCACGAATGCTGAAACAAGTATTTTTAGTACGATGAACATGCCTTTGCTCCTTCACTTAACCGTTTCAACGCGTGTTGAATCATCGTCCTTTCTTCTTCCGAATAGCTGTTGATCACGTGTTGCAATCGCTCTTCGTCGAGACTTGTATGACGATACAGCACATCTTCTCCAAGCGAGGTTAACTGTAAAAAGACGATGCGCTCATCACGTTCACTGCGCCGTTTCGTTATGTATGCTTTTTCTAACAAACGTTTCACATGCTCTGAGGCCGTATTATGAGAGATCGCAAGGCGTTCAGCAACAGATCGCACGCTTACCTCCGCTTCTTTTTCAATCATTTGCATAATGCGCACCATGTGATGTGTAAGCTTTTCCTTATGAGCAACGTGAAGATAGTAATAGATATCTGTCCAATAGCGATTTAATTCTTTTACATCCATACAACACCCTCCAATATCGTAACTTCCAATTGTATCGTATCATACGATATAAATGACGTCATGCATATTTTTTCGGAAAGAGGGTATAAACCGTAACGAGAACGGTTATGATGAGACCAATTAATTACGAACACACATTCGAACAGGCGTTCTTGTGTTTGTAGCGGCTTTACGTTATAATCAAATTTCAATTACCTAGGGGGAATGAACAATGAATAAAACAGATTTAATCGCAAAAGTAGCTGACGCAACAGAACTTAGCAAAAAGGACGCTTCTCAAGCTGTAGACGCTGTTATGGACAGCATTACAGATGCACTTAAAAACGGTGAGAAAGTTCAACTAATCGGCTTCGGAACATTTGAAGTTCGTGAGCGCGCTGCTCGCAAGGGTCGTAACCCACAAACTGGTGAAGAAATCGAAATCGCAGCTTCTAAAGTACCAGCATTCAAAGCAGGTAAAGAATTGAAAGAAGCAACGAAATAAGCAAGCATAAAAAAACCCGAAGTGCCCCACCAGCATGGTGATTTGCACTCTCGGGTTTTTTTTGCGTCTTACACGCGGCCTGTAAAGAACCAAAATTCCGTAGGCATTCGATCAATTAAAATACTACTCTGATTAAAACGTTTGTTTAAAATGCTCGCGACCGTTAAGACTGACTTTTCAGTGGCTTCTACTGCGTTAATATAAAAGGAATTTTCAATCGAAGGGGTCGGACTAGCATCCCCTGTTCCTGGTAAAATCGTAAAACCGTTTTTAAAGTACCGTGAGCATACCTTTTGAATAATGCTTAATGCTTCTGCATTTGAAATAATTTGTGCATTTAAATCCTTATCATTAAGTCCAACCCGTAAATTGTAAGCGACACCTCGCGTAAAGTTATCCATTTTTCCCTCCTACACATGTTTTTTTGAACTACTAAATTTTATGTAGCATTTTATAGAATATGACAAGCCTTTGTCACCAACAAAAGAACCCCCCTTGTCCACTCAGCGACAAGGGGGGTACAATTATTTATAATAGGTGTAATCCACACGCGTTCGTTCTACTAATATTCTTTGATTAAAGCGTTGGCTATACAAGCTGACACATTCTAGCACTTCCGCTTCTGTCGTATTTAATACAATAATAACGAAGGACGTCTGCACATACGGTCGTCCTGTTCGTCGATCTGTATAACCGGTTACGCTCTCAAGTACCGTGTAGCCATTTGGAAAGGTAACACTGCACACTCTTTCAATATAAGCGAGGGCTTGCGCAGTCGGTATCGGTTGACAGTTCGTATCACCATCGTTTATGCCAACGGTTATTCGATAGTTCGTTCCTGTTGTAAAATTAAAACCTTGAGTGACGCCCGTTTTAAATTGCCCCAAAATAGCAACCTCCAAAATCATTCATTTCAACGTACTGCATTATTTTATGTTTTTTACAATGAACAGCTTGTTCGTTTACCTACGTTACCAAAAAAAGCCCTCCGTCTTGTATACAGACGAAGAGCTCCCCCTTACTTATAATACGTGTATTCTACATTAAATCGCTCAACCAAAATTCGTTGATTAAACCGCTGACTATATAAACTTACACATTCTAACACTTCTGCTTCCGTCGTATTCAAGACATTAATAACAAAGGATGTTTGCACGTACGGTTTACCTGTGCGTTGATCGGTATAGCCGGTAACACTTTCTATGACCGTATACCCATTCGGAAATGTGACACTACACACTCTTTCAATATAAGCAAGCGCTTGAGCGGTAGGAATTGGCTGACAGTTCGTATCACCATCATTAATGCCTACTGTAATTAAATAGGACGTTCCTCTTGAAAAGTTAAATCCTCCGCCGCTTCCACTACCACTTCCACCTTTAAATTGTCCCATCGTTACCTCCAAAATTGTATTGATTAGAATTAGCTCTGTATCTTATGCACCACACAGAACATTGGTCTTTAATTTGGAGGTTTTTTTAGAAATGAAAGCCTATTTCTTGTTTTTTTCAACAACCTTCACGAATACATAAAGCAGTGCAATTCCCGCTGAATCAATTAAGACATCATACAAGCGCCCGTCGCGACCGAAGTACAGTTGTAGCACTTCGGTAAAAATGGCGAAACTAAGTGAAAAAAGGAGAGAGTGTTTATGCTTTTGCAGCCATAAATATAATAAAAGATCGAGCATGCCAAAACCGAAGAAATGCCCCATCTTCACAACTAATACTTGGTCATGAATGCTCATCACGTCTTTCATATGAAAAAAAGTACGATAATCCGGCGTCCAATCCCACGTAAAATCAATGGTGTGATACGCGAAAAAGGCTTCTAAATCATACATAAATGTTTGCAGACCTAAAATCATGACCCAAATCACAACGATGAGGGGCTTGCCGTATTTACGTGGTACAGTTTCTTGGTTTGTGTTCATACGCGTCATCCCCCTTTATACTAATTGACAATTCTGACTATTTTTGATTAAACTTGAGATACTGCCATTATTTTGAAGATTATGACTCCTGTCACACGTCTGACTTCCTGAATTGGAAAGGAGATTTCCCATTATGACAAAACTATTGGGAATTGACAATGGTTCTACTGTAACGAAAGCAAGTGTGTTCACGCTACAAGGAGAAGAGCTTGCGGTGGCGAGTGCACCGAGTGCTGTGCAGATGGTCCTACCCGGTCATACTGAGCGCGATATGAATGACCTTTGGCAAACGACACTCACTGTTATAAAAGAGGCGCTCACCCTTGCTAATGTAGCTCCCAAGGACATTACCGGCGTCGCTGTAACAGGGCATGGAAACGGACTTTATTTAGTCGATGCGGCTGGTCAGCCAGTTCGTCCAGCCATCCTTTCGAGTGACCATCGAGCAAAAGAACTAGTTCAAATGTGGGAGGATGGTGATACAAAAAAAGCAGTATTTCCAATGACGATGCAATCGTTGTGGGCCGGACAGCCGCCTGCTTTGCTTGCTTGGTTGCAGCAAAATGAACCAGAATCCCTACACAAAACCCGGTGGATTTTCCTATGCAAAGATTACATTCGCTTTAAGTTAACGGGGCAAGCCGCCGCTGAGCGCACTGATTTATCCGGCTCCTCCCTCTTTAATAGTCGAGACAATTGTTATGATCACACCCTTCTCTCCCATTACGGCTTACAAACACTTGTTAACAAGTTACCGCCCGTGATCTCATGTGATGAGGTTGCGGGTCACATTACAGAAGAAGTTGCACAAGTCACTGGATTACGAGCAGGAACGCCAGTGGCAGGAGGCTTATTTGATGTCAATGCGTCTGCGATTGCCTCTGGACTGACGGATGAAGAAAAGCTTTGTATCGTAGCAGGAACGTGGAGTATTAATGAATATATTACGAAAACACCAGTCATTGATCCTTCCCTTTTTATGACATCTCGCTATTGCCTACCAAACTATTGGCTAACACTTGAAGGCAGTCCCACCTCAACAAGTAATCTTGAATGGTACTTGAAAGAATACTTTCCAAACGAGCACAAAGAAACGCTCTATGCGTTGTGTAACGAGCTCGTCATGACCATTGCTCCCGAAGAGAGTGATATTCTCTTTTTTCCTTATGTATACGGCTCCAACGTTCATCCTGAAGCGAAAGGCTGTTTTTTTGGCATCAATAGCTGGCATACGAAGGCCCATATGCTCCGAGCGCTGTATGAGGGGGTCGTCTTCGGTCATAAAATTCACCTTGAAAAGCTGTTGCGTCACCGCAAGTCACCAGCGTTGATCCGCTTAGCAGGCGGTGCCGCCCGTTCTACTGTTTGGACGCAGCTCTTTGCTGACATTCTTGGCTATCCCATTCAAACAGTGGAAAGTCGAGAGCAAGGTGCGTTAGGCGCTGCGATGTGCGCAGCTGTAGCAACGAAACAATACGCGTCGCTTCACGAAGCCGCACAGCATATGGTTCATACAGGAAACGTCTATTTTCCAAATGAACAGCATCAAACGATTTATGAAGCAAAATATACTCGTTTCCACTCAGTTTTACATGCGCTTGAACATGTGTGGTAAGCAGGAGTAAAAGGAAGTGAAGCGTGATGGATTTAGCACTACAGAACAAAACAGCGATTGTGACAGGTGCTTCCCGAGGAGTAGGGCGCGCCATTGCTCTTGCTCTTGGCGCAGAGGGTGTCACCGTGATCGTTCATTATCACGTTCGTAAAGAAGCCGCGCTCGACGTCGTGCGTACCATTGTGTCCAGTGGCGGTCAAGCGCTGGCGCTAGCTTGTGATCTCGGTGATGCTACAGACTGTCAGCGCTTTATGGATGCGTGTTACGAAGCCGTCGGAAGCGTTGATATTTTAATTAACAATGCAGGCATCTGGCCACAGGGCTGGGCGAAGGATCTCTCGCTTGCTGACTGGAATGAAACGATGCAGATTAATTTAACGAGTGTTTTTTTAACGTCACAAGCATTCGTGCAACAAGCGCTTGCCCACAATCAGCCTGGCGTTATTTTAAATATGACGTCGCAAGCCGCCTTTCATGGCAGCACGACTGGCCATGCCCACTATGCGGCGAGCAAAGCAGGTGTCGTGTCTTTCACTGTTTCACTGGCACGAGAAATGGCGCCCCATGGCATTCGCGTTAATGCGCTTGCGCTTGGCATTGTGGAAACCGATATGACCGAAGCAGCGTTAAAGGAGCGGCGTGATTATTATGAAAAGCGCATTCCGCTCGGACGCGTCGCAACGCCTGAAGAGATTGCGAACATCGCTACCTTTCTCGTCTCCAACCGAGCTGGTTATATGACAGGTACAACCGTAGACGCGACGGGTGGCATGCTGATGCGCTAACACAGAATGAAAAGGAAGTGAATAGAAGATGCTTGTCACACTACGTGATGTTTTACCTCATGCACGTCAGCATCACTATGCCATCCCTGCTTTTGATGTCATTGGTGATGTGATGGTGCGCACCATTCTAGATACGGCTGAAGCGGAAGGATCGCCGGTGATCCTCATGTGTCTTGAACATAATTTACGTGAGCCAAACGGCTACGTTCATCTTGCACACTATATTCGGGAAGCAGCCAAAAGCTATTCCATCCCGGTTGTGCTTCATTTAGATCATGCACTGGACGTAACGCTCGTGGAAGAAGCACTCGCACACGGCTTTACGTCGGTCATGATCGACGGCTCTCAACTGTCTCTTCCAGAAAACATTGCGCTTACGAGTGAAGCGGTGAAACTCGCTGCTGCGTATGGTGCAAGCGTTGAAGCGGAGCTTGGTCATGTCGGCGGTCACGAGCTTGGCGGTCATTATGGCTCGCATTCACAGCTCACCGATGCCAGAAGCGTCCAAACGTTCATTGAGGCAACTGCATGTGATGCGCTTGCTGTTTCCATTGGGACCGCTCACGGTGTCTATCACAGCGAGCCGTCACTTCATATCGAGCGTCTCCAAGAAATTAATGCGGTGAGCTCAGTACCGCTCGTTTTACATGGTGGCTCCGGAACACCCGATGATCAGCTACAGCGCGCAATTCAGCATGGCATTAGCAAAGTGAACATTTATGCCGACTGTCGCATTGCGATGGCAGAAGGCTTAAAAAAAGCCGCCGCGACCCTCACACGGCAAGATCCCTTGCCAGAACAGCTCTTGCTTCCGATCCGTGAAGCGCTACAGGCAGTCGTTACGTCTAAAATCTATCAACTTCACGCGCAGCACCGCTATAAGGAGACCTCACAATGAAACTACTAGCTCTTTGTGATCGCTATATTCAGGAAGATGTAATGCTAGCAGGCCTTTCTTCGCTAACAAAAGAAGGCATCGAACTTCACGTACGCACGTGGCAACACCCGTCTCTTGAAGCCTTGCAGCATGATAATTTACGCATTGAGCAACACGGACCAGATGCAGTGACATTACCAGACGACGTATATCATGATATTGAGCAGTTTGACGTGCTCGTCGTTCACTTTGCCCCCGTTACTGCCGCTATCTTACAACGGGCACAGCGCTTAAAAATGATTGGTATTTTACGAGGCGGAATGGAAAATGTGGATCGTCAGGCTGCGCAAACGCACGGTATTACACTGCTTAATACACCAGGACGCAATGCTCAAGCCGTTGCCGAATTTACGCTCGGCTTACTTTTAACCGAAACGCGTAACATTGCGCGGGCACACGCTGCCATGAAACAAGGCACGTGGTTAAAAGACTTTCCCAATCGCAGTAGCATTCGTGAGCTTGCTGAATTAACGGTTGGCATCGCCGGCTTCGGTAACATCGGCCGGCGACTGGCTCATTATTTACAGGCAATCGGTAGTACCGTCCTCGTTTATGATGACTATACCGATGAAATTCCCGCGCCTTTTCAAGCGGTAGATCGCCACACCTTGCTCACAAAAAGCGACGTTATTACGCTTCATTTACGCTTAAGTGAACATACGCACCATTTTATCGGCGCATCTGAACTGGCGCTCATGAAACCAAGCAGCATACTGATCAACACGGCGCGCTCCGGGCTGATTGATGAAGCAGCGCTCATTCATAGTTTACAAACAAACGAGATTCAAGGAGCCGCTCTGGACGTATTTGACGCCGAGCCCTTGCCGCCACAGCATCCCTTTCTAGCGCTACCAAATGTAACGCTCACTTCGCACCTCGCTGGCAGCACGGCTGATGCCTTTATCAACAGTCCGAAGCAACTAGCTGAGATGCTTCGGTCACGATGGCAAGAATGCTAGTACGCGACACATAAAAAAAGCGAACGACGGAGACGCTCTCCATCGTTCGCTTACCTATTATTTCGTTTTACTTTCAAGCGCAGGACACGCTTTTTTCACTTCTTCAAAAAAAGCAATCAGTCGTTCATGAAGGGCTTCCTCACCTCGTGCGGTAAAGACTTCGCGATCTAGTCTCTCTTGCCAAATAACGAAGGTTCGCAACGTTTTAATTATGGCAAAAAATTCTTTATTTTCAGCAATGCGCGTAATGCCATTCAGCGGCACTTCAATCGTTAGGGGTGGCTGTTCACTTACAAACAGCAAGCGCTCATTCGTTTGTGCTAACTCCCCACGTATGTAAGGAAAATTCCCACTTAAGCCTGCTTCCATTTTGTAATATACCGTCGTTTTGCGAATGACCGTTTCGTTTGGCTTTAACTCGTCTGCTAAGCTTGCTTTCATTCTTGTTCGCCTCTTCTCTCTAGGATGCAGTTATAGGGATATTATAACATATTTTCTAAAACTTAAGAGATATTATGTAAAAGCTGGATAGCAAACGCTGTTTTTTCATGCGCTTCATACACTAGCCAGCCTGGCCATGTTAGTGAAAGAACACATGCTAGTAGCCATAGCATTCGAAAGCGACGAATGTACAAACAACCTACGAGCAAACAGGCGATCACAAAAATCAGGATTGTGAGTGCTTCCGATTCGAGTGCTGAACCTTGCTTTATGGCAGTCACCATTTTAGAAACATCACGCCGCTCTTCCTCTTTCACAGAAAGTGTTTCCCCGCTTGCCGCCACATCAATGTTTGCTGGCGCACTCGCTACGCTATACGTTTCTGTGACAATTATTGCCGGTAGTAGCGTCCGTTTTTCAAAGATTTGCGTACTATTATGAGAGTAAGCTTGCTCATGAGCAGCCAAATTTTCGCTCCAGCCATAGATCGCCGCACAAAAAATAAGCAACATTGCTACCATTCGTACTATGACGCTCACCTCTTTTCATGAAGGGGCAATGAAAGCTGCACCGTCGTTCCTTCATGCAACGTGCTTTGTACAGTGATCGTACCACCATGCGCCACCACAAGCTGTTTAGCAATGGTAAGCCCAATTCCGCTTCCACCGAATGAGCGATTTCGTGATTTTTCACTGCGATAAAATCGATCAAACACGCGGTGAACGTCTTCTTCTGTCATTCCGATTCCCGTATCACTAATCGTTACGCAGAGCATATGCTGCTCTTTTGTAACATTGATCGCTACTTGACCGCCTTCTGGTGTGTATTTTAACGCATTGCTTAACACGTTAATTAGCACTTGAATCATCCGGTTTTTATCTACATAAACGTGGAGATCACGGTCACGTTGCTCGTGAATTTCAATCTTTTTTTGGTAAAAAGCTTCCCGTAACGACGTCATGCTCTGATTAAGAATAGCACCAAAATCTTCTTCGTGCTTTTCTAGCGAAAAGGTCGGCGCCTCAAAAGCGGACAGCACTTCTAAGTCTTGAACGAGCGCAATCAAGCGATCCATTTCCTCTGAAACGGAATGCAAACGCTCAGGCGTTGGGGTGAAAATCCCATCTTCCATCGCTTCTAAATGGCTTTTAATGGTCGCAAGCGGCGTGCGTAATTCATGCGCAATGTTGCGGGTCATTTCTTTACGAATGCCTTCTTGTTTTTGCAGCTGTGATGACAGCGCATTCAGTGATTGTCCCAATTCATTTAATTCGGCATGTCCGTTGGGACTCACCTTTTCTTCCCACTTTCCTTGTGCCATTTTCTCCGCTACTTTTCGCATATTAACGAGAGGTCGTGATAATTTTTTGGCTACGAAATAACTGACAAAACAGACAAGAACGAACACACCAAGTGATGTCCATAACACCGAGCCAATGACCGCCCGTTCGAAATGATCGGCGAGATGTTTCACGTCTTCAAAATGCGGAACGTCACGCTGAAACATCGTATAATGATAAACGAACTCTAGCAGCGCAATGCTTCCTGCTATCACAAGAATAACGGTCGCAACCCCAACGAATATAAGCGTAAGGCGCGCTTGTAAGCCTTGTGTTTTCATGATGCACTTCCAATAAATTTATAACCAACGCCAAATACCGTCACAATATATCGCGGCTCTTTTGGATTATGTTCAAGCTTGTGGCGTAAATTTTTTACATGCTGATCAATCGTTCGCGCATCGCCCTCATAATCAAAGCCCCATACTTTTTCTACTAGCTCTTCACGCGTAAAGGTGCGCTTCGGATGACGAGCAAGCACGAGTAACACTTTATATTCTAGCGGTGTTAGATTAGCGACCTCTCCCGTAATATACACTTCTTTTTCCACCGCATTAATGACGAGCTCACCGTCATGAAACATCAATTCATCCGCAAGCAGTTCTGACTCACTCACTCGTCTCATAATCGTTTTCACACGCATAACTAATTCGCGAGGACTAAAAGGCTTTACCATATAATCATCCGCACCAATCGCAAGTCCCGCAATGCGCTCTTCTTCACTCACTTTGGCTGTTAACATGAGAATGGGAATGCCATGCATTTGCCGCACACGCCGGCACACCTCTTCACCCGATATGTCTGGCAGCATTAAATCTAAAATGAGAAAATCGATACTTTTTGATTGCATGATCGCTAACGCTTTTTCTCCATTCTCTGCTGTTAGCGTTTGGTAGCCCGCATTTTGTAAATAAGAGGCTACTACCTCTACAATTTTATATTCATCATCGACAATTAATACCGTTTGGCTCATCGCTTCCACTCCAATCTGCTTACTTGCATTATAATTCAAGCAATCATTCTTCTACAATGGGAGGTGCCTTGTAAGGGAAATCTAAAAAAACGAGCGAATGTGGATCATTCCGCTCGTTTTCCGTAAGGATGTATTAGCGAGCTTTAAGCTCGTCACCTGTCATCCATTTATGATTTTTTACTTCTTTGCCATCGGTTGTCGATGTGTAATCTACCACGTATACCGTTTGTTTTTTTACACTATCGACTGTAGCAACCGCACCTTTCATGCCAGCCATGTGATCAACGTTTAACGTCACTTTGCCGCCTTTTTGCACCGGCTTCGCTTTTGGTGCTTTCAGCTCTTCTTGAACGACCCATTTATGATTTTTCACCGGTTTCCCGCCATTTGTTGGCTCATATGAAACTTCATATGTGTACGTATCATACGCACCTTTGACCGTTCCTTTTGCATTTTTCATGCCTGCCATATGATCATTCATTAAGGTGATTTTGCTGCCCTCTTTAAATTGTGGATGCTGCGCTTTTACTAATCCTTTTGGTAGTTCGCTTGATTCTTTATGATTCATACCTTCCATGCCGTCCATGTTCTCATGATTCATGGCTGGCTTTTTCGCCTCTTGCTTTGGCTCTTCTTTCTTCGAGCTACTAGAATCATTAGAGCATGCGCTTAACGTTAAAGCAGACGCTAGAGCAGCTGTTACTAACAAAGATGCTTTTACCTTCATATAATCCCTCTCCTTTTACGTTTTTTCTAGTATAAAGAAGAGTTGTGTAGAAGTTATGAAGAAACCCAACGCCCTTGTTTAAGAATCGTTTCCACTTCTCCTGTTAGTCTCGTTCCCGTAACCGACAGCTCATCTGAACCGATCATAAAATCAACGTGAGCACTGCTCGTATTAAGTGCCTCTTTTCCCTGTGTTACGCACGTTGGATACGCCCCACCAAGTGCCAGATGACACGACGCATTTTCATCAAAAAGCGTTTGATAGAATAGTAGATTGCGCTGCGCAAGCGGTGAAGCTTGATCCACAAGCGCTACTTCGCCAAAATAAGCAGCACCTTCATCAATGCGTAATAGCTCTTCTAAGATCGTGCGACCTTCCGCTGCTTCTACAGTGATGACGCGACCTTCTTGAATGTGTAATGTAAAAGAGGGTATGACTACTCCGCCATAAACAAGCGGCTTCGTACTCGTAACCACACCGTTAACGCCGAACTTTTCAGGCGCCGTATACAGCTCTTCTACCGGTAGATTCGACACGAATGTATGGCCATCTTGGCGCGTATTCTCAGCACCAATCCAGCGGTGTGTCGCTGGTAGCTTTACCGTGAGATCGGTTCCTGGTCCTTTAAAATGCAACGATCGAAAATTGCGCTGATTCAAGTGTTCACATCGCGCTGTTAGCGTGGCAATATGCTCTCCCCATGCACGAACTGGATCACTACAGTTCAAGCGCACCGCCGCAAAAATTGCCTCCCACAGAGCTTGTACCTGCTGCTCACTCGGTAATTGCGGGAAAACCGCTGCCGCCCAAGCCGGTGTTGCCGCCGCCGCGACACACCAGCTTACCTGATCTTGTTGAATATACTGACTATACCGAAACAAAGCTTGGGCCTTCGCCTGATGAAAAAGCATCAGACGCTCATGGCTCACCTGCTCAAGCGGCAGCGGCCCATCCGATACAAGCGACAAAAAAGCACATCCCATACCAGCGAGCGCCTCGCGTTCTTGCACATCATATGGTGAAAACGTAGCGAGCCGTTCCCGGTCAGCATAGCTTACATACAGCTGATGAATCGTTTCATCATTCCAACGAACAATCACATCACGTGCTCCACGTTCATACGCCTTCGCTACAAGTAAGCGGACAAACGGCACCGTCTCAACCGATGCTTTAATGAACAACAGCTGCCCCTTTTGTAGCGAAATACCGACGTGTAAAATGACATTTGCATAGCTTTCTAGAGATTGATTCATGAAGATCACCTCGTAAGAATGTAGTATTGAAAGTGGACAGAAGCAAACCATAATACCTTTTTTCACAACACTTCATTATTGAACAATTATTGCATCTTCTAGAGGATGGTTGTGCCTTCATAACTTTTCTCAAAGGCTGATGCTGTTTGTATCTCATTACTTTTTATAACGATGGCATAATTCCCTGCTGGAAATCTGTATTATTTAATAATAAGATCGTCTTCACCTATATTGTTACTTTTATTGCTTTTTCCTATAGCCGTTGCCTTCTGAATATCATTGCTATTAATAACAATGCCATAACTTCCTGGAGGAAATCCTTTTGTTTGTTTAAATTCTTTAATAACCATTTTTAATAATTTTTCATCCGGACGACTATGTTGTTTTTTCATATAAAAAGTTAAAGCAATGCTTGGAAGTTCATCATGTTTTTTATTACGTACAAATTTGACTACTTCATCGTTCGTCAATTTACCATTCTTTTTATAGAGTTGATACACTTCTGGAAAAGTACTAATTGTATCGCTAACAAAATAGTATGGTTTGTGTAACCCGATCGACGTTGTCTTATTGATTGCCGTTTGAGACATTCCAACGACTGGATACTTAGCAACGATCTTACTACAAAAATCATCAAGTACGGTAAACTTCTGTTTGTAGGCTACACCATAATAACTCGAAACAATAGAGCTGCTGACTAAATCAACATCTTCAACGACTTTTCCCGTTACATGATTTGACTGCGAATCAATTGGCACTATAACAGATGTATGGTATTTGGGCTCTTCCACCGCTTCCACTTTCGCCACCACCGCATCTTGCGCACCAACCACATTATGTACGATCACATCGCTTCTATATTTATTGCGAAAATGCGCCTTTACCAACTTTTCAACTTCCGCCCAGTGCTCCTTCGCAAACTCAACATATTCTTCTCCATTATGGAGCTCGTAGCCTTGACCGGTATAATCCTGAACCGAAATGTATCGTGACTCTCCATTCTCTTTTGCTTGATTATTCATACCTCTACACCCTCCTAGTAATAAACTAAATAGTAGAAAAGGTACTAAAATTATCCTTTTTGTTATATTCACACCGATCCTCCATATTTTCCCTTAAAATAGTTTGCAAAAAAATTAAGGTGGTATTAGACAAAAGAGCGATCTCCTAGTCTGTATATTTTTCGCACTGTAAATGCGTAGTAAAATTTATCTACTAATCCTATTCTTACTGCTAATGTATTACCATTCATATAGTAACGTTCTGCTTAGATGCTTGCTCATAGATTATTGAATAACCATCACATCTTCAGACAGTGGATTGCTTGATTCGTAGCTTTTTTCTATTGCCGTTGCCTTTTGGATCTCGTTACTATTTAAAAAGATGGTGTAATTGCCGGGCGGAAACCCTTTCTTTTGCTTAAATTCTTTATAAATTTTCTTTAACATGTTGGCATCTGGAGCCGCATGACGTTGTTTCATATAAAAGCCAAGAGTGATACTCACATACTTTTTATCTACTTTTTTATGCCGTATGTATCGGTCCAATTCTTTGCTTGTAACTTTGGAATGTGTTCTGTATAGTTTAAAAATTTCAGGATAGTACATATCCAAAAGACTAACACGATAAAATGGCTTGTATATCCCAAACGATTTGGTGTTATCGATTGCCGCTTGAGAAATTCCAATAACCGGATACTTATTAGAAACTTCTTTACAAAAGGTATCAAGCACCTGAAATTCCTTTTGATATGCCTGACCATACAGACTCGTCACAATGGCTCCTTCTAATTCTCCCTCCTCTCCCACTACCTTTCCAGTAAGTTGATCAGAAACAATTGGCAAAATAACGTACGTATGATAGTTTACAGAACCAATCGCTTCTACTTGAGCTACAACAGCATCTTGCGCACCAACCACATTATGTACGGTCACATCGCTTTTATATTTATTACGAAAATGCGCCTTTACCAACTTTTCAACTTCCGCACGGTGTTCCTTCGCAAACTCAACATACTTCTCACCGTTATGAAGCTCATATCCTTGGCCGGTGTAATCTTGGACAGGGATGTACGGTGACTCTGTTTGTTCGCTCTTACCTCCACAGCCGGCAAGCACAAGAACGATACTCATTATTAGGAACGCATACTTCATCTCACACCTCCATATTTTCCCTTACCGCTAGTTTACAGAAAAAAACAGGAAGTTGTTATACGAAAAAAGGGCTATCTCTTTTCAGAAGAATGCCCTCGTTAGGTTCAAAACTCGTTAACTTCCCCACTCGCATGATACATCAAGAAATAACAATCTCATTTCCCAGAGTATCATTTGTGCTTTTTGTACTTTTTTCAGATGTAGTAGCTTTCTGTATCTCATTACTATTAATAAAAATGTTGTAATTACCCGGTGGAAATCCCTTTGTTTGCTTGAATTCCTTAATAACCTCTTTTAGTATTGTAGCATCAGGATTTCCAAAACGTTTCTTCATATAAAAGGTGAGAGCAATACTAATACTCTCTTTCTCTTTCTTTTTATGACGAATATAAGTATCTAATTCCTTATTTGTTACCTTGCCGTTTTTTCTGTATAACTTATACGCCTCTGGAAAAAAGACATCTAACGTACTTACGTAATAAAAGGGTGTATTTATGCCAAGTGAGGTTGTGTTATTAATGGCTTTCTGTGACATACCAATGACTGGATACTTTTTACCGATTTTCTCACAAAAATCATCAAGCACCTTAAATTCTTTGTGATACGCTTGCCCATACAAGCTCGTTGTAATGGCCCCATCTACAACCCCTTGATCTTCCATAACTTTACCTGTAAGTGCATTAGAATCAATGGGTAAAATGACAAACGTATGATACTTTGGTTCTTCCACAGCCTCTACTTTCGCTACCACCGCATCCTGTGCACCAACTACATTATGAACAATGACATCGGTTTTGTACTTTGTACGAAAATGCGCCTTTACCAGCTTTTCCACTTCCGCACGATGTTCCTTCGCAAACTCAACATACTCCTCACCGTTATGAAGCTCATATCCTTGGCCGGTGTAATCTTGCACAGGGATGTACGGTGACACGGTTTGTTCGCTCTTACCCCCACATCCTGCAAGCACAAGAACGATGCTCATCATTAGGAATGCATACTTCATCTCACACCTCCATATTTTCCCTTACCGCTAGTTTACAGAAAAAAACAGGAAGTTGTTATCCGAAAAAAGTAGCATGTTGTTTTCTCTTGTGATCGCTCTCTACGACATTAACTGCCTACTCATAACATGAACGTCGCAACAAAAATGACTCCCTACAGGTTTTTAAAACCAAACATAAAAAAAAGAGCGATCTCCTTCTAGAAGATTGCCCTTACGTTGTTCGATGCTGTTCTTTAGCTGTATTGCGGAGAAAGCTTATTCCTTTTACAAAAATGATCATTGCAACAATGCCAAACGTATCAATCGCCACATCATACAGGCGACCATCTCTGCCCATAAAGAGCTGCAGGATTTCTGAAGTAACAGCAAAGCTAAAGGAAAAAATAAAAGCGGTACGATGATTACGGAACGAAAGCAATAAGCATAAATCTAAAATCGCAAAGCCTAAAAAGTGACCGAGTTTAACGACGACAAAGTACGGGTGAATGTCGGTCAGATCATTCATGTTAAAAAACGATAGCCAAACAGGCGTGCCTTGCCAAGAAAAATGAACGCCTTGACCATTTGCTAATGCTTCTAAATTGGTTGTAAATAACGGCACCGATAATGCTGTAATCCATAAAATTACGATTAATTTTTTTGTGTTCATACGCTCGGTATGCCCCATTTCATAAAAGAATATAACACTTCTTTTATCATCGGCCGCTTTAAACAATTGTTTAAAAAAACGTAAAAAATCCCGACTGATTGCTGCATCAGTCGGGATTTTACTGGTTTAACTATGTTTTATGACTTGAGTAAAGATTTTCTCTGCCTTCGTTCCTGTGTCATTCACTTCGTAGGAGCCATACACAAAGAGCGCGGCAAAATATAAAATGATCACGCCCGAAAACAAGCGAATGCTAGAAATTTTCCGAAGTAATACTTTATGATAAAGAAGAACCATGACGCCGACTAGTAAACCAAGGGCACCCGCGATATTAATAAATTTATCAAATGATTCTGTATCCTTAACGATACGCTTGAACGCTTTAATATGGGCTGTGTTCGCAGCATTTTCTTTCGTTGAAAAATACTCTTTATTCACCGAAATCTCCCACTCATTAGGAAGTGACTTTCGTTTCACTTGAGTATAACCGACCTTATTCCAATCTTCTCGCAATTGATAAATTTTTGCGCCATGTTTACGATGCTTCACCGTTGCATCACTACTCGACACCGTAACAATAGCAAAGGCAATAAAAAGGATGATGGCACATCCTGCTATGAGCGCTCTTTTCAAAACGAAACCCCTCTCCAAACTCTCTCTATGTAACAACACAATGATTTCTACAATAATTTCCTTTTTCCTTCTTGAAAAATGTGAACATTCCGTGTCAGTTAGCAGTGGGATAAAAGGTCCACCACCCATACGGATGATCTACTTCATCGATCACAGCCGCCTGTTCCCTCAGCTTATAGATTGGCGCATCTCGCTGAATGCTAAAAGAATGACCATCGTGTAGATCAGGTTGTTCTTCCAAAACATAAGAAGCAAACGAGCGAAAAAGAGTGGACGCTTCTTGAGGGGAGAGTTTCTCTTCAACCGCCAAATCTCGCAAACCAAATACATGCATGCCTGTCGTATAGTAATAGCCTTTACTGCGATGCATTTGGACGAAACATAGAAAGAGTGCCTCTGCCTTACTACTGCGAGCAGCTTGACTCCACCCTTCTTTTGTCATGGCCCGTCCCGTTGACTCCACATACACCGCCAGCCCACCTGAGCGTAGCACTGCATTCACCGCTTTCAGTAAATGCGCGACCTCCGTATAAGACGCACACTCACTCATCACATAAATAATGCTCTGATGAAGCTTCATCGCTTGCAACGTTTGTTCTGAAAAAAGACGGCCTCCTCCAGCTCGCAGCGCCTCAATCAGAGAGGGTGTTGCTCCTCTCATATCTATTGAAAAACTTTCATTCGAATCATTGAGATTGCTCATAACCCGTTCTGTCGCTATGTATCCACTATTGCTTTTAGCTAAACTTTTCATAAATTCCCGTCGACTGCCCCACATTCCCGGAATTGCGATCACTACTTTTTTCATGATGGTCACCCTACTCTCACTTTGTATATCCACATTTTACCTTATTTTAAGAAGAATTTAACTGCGACAATCTTCCTAAAATTAGAAATTTTTAAGGGTGACCTTTTCTTAAACAACTGTTTAAGAAAGAAGCGTCAGGAGTAAACAAAGCGCATTAAAGATAGCGTGGATCAGAATACTCGGCCAAACCGAACCACTCTTTTCATACACATAAGCAAACACGACTCCACATATAAAATTAGCTGGCATCGCATTCCAAACCGGTGTATGAGCGAGCGTAAAAATACTCGCACTAATGAACACACTTGCCCCTATGCCTTGCTTTTGCCGTAAATAACGATACATGAAGCCACGATAAAAAATTTCCTCATACAGTGGGGAAAGGATGACCGCACTAACAAAAGCAAGCGACATATCGAGAGGAGAAACATGTGCTTGTAAACTATCTCCCTTCCAATTATGAACAGAACTCCCGATCCACTGCGTGATGCTCATCGCCAGAATGCTTCCAACAATCGTTACGAGTGTCCATAAGAAAATACGCCCAATGAAGTCACGTCGAAACGGTGCAAGACCAACAGCACGCCATGATTTTCCATAGGGTCGCAGCGCAACGACGTACACAGCTGTCATTAAGACAATCGCAATGATTGCTCCTACTAACAGACCACTATACAAATCATGATGAAGCCACTTCCGAATGAGCGGCAAAAGCAATAACTTTAACCCAACGACAATCCCTATAAATTCTACAGCTAACAATGAAAGAAACGTGCGTACTGACCACATATCTCTGCCTCCTCGTTTTTGTTATACTCACTATATAGAGTGACGTAACGTAACCTGCAAGCTAAAAATAGAAAGGAGCTGTAGACATGCATTGGACGACAGGCGAAGTCGCAAAAACCCGAGGCATTTCTGTACGCACCCTCCGTTATTACGATCAAATTGGTTTACTCACCCCAAGCTTAAAAAATGACTATGGAAAGCGCTATTACTCACAGGAAGATTTATTTACCTTAGAAAAAATTTTATTGCTAAAGTCACTTGCTCTGCCTCTTAAAGACATCAGGCGATTATTAAACACGCTTTCCTACCCTGAACTTTTAGCTGCTCATCATAAAGCGCTTCAAGAAGACTTACAAGCAACGCAAAAGCGCATTAGAGAAACGTCCTCACTACTAGCGATGTTTAAAATGGAAGGTGAGGTACCGTGGGAGACCGTTATTTCCTTAAGCCAGCAACCTCCTGAACAAACAAAAAAATGGCAGCATTTCTTCCAACAAGACGAACTTCAACAGCTAACTACCTCGATCCCTAACACCGGTAACCTCACAGACACAACGAATCAGTACATTGTGCTTCTTCAAAGAATCAACATTTGTTTAAAAGAGAACCAGTCTCCTCGCTCAAAGGAAGGCTACACCATCGGACAAGCGCTCACTGAACTAGCTCAAGCAACATTTGGCGATAATCAAGCACTCGCAGAAAAATTTTGGGAAGTGCGGCAAAAGCCGTCAGAGGAAACAGGCCTTTATCCACTGTCTCAAGAAGTACTCGCCTTTGTTGAGAGCTGTACAGCGTATTATGCTGAAACGTGTGATTAGTCCTATGAGGTGTGCACTATAGCCACCTCTTTTGTTTTTTACTATACTAGTAGCAATAAATCGTAAGGAGTGTGACCGATGCAAGTCATTGAAAATTTACTCATGGACTCTTTTACAAATGTGGATGTTAGTCAGCTTAACATTCCGATGATTGTCATCTACAATAGCCCGAAAGATATTCCGGGAAAATATGTTGCACGACTTTATGATGTGGATCAACCGACGAATATTACGATGATTAAAGAAACATTGGCTGAACTACATGAAGCACTGCCACCGAATGTCCATCACGTTCCTCGCAATGCCAATGACCATCCTACTATCGTGGAAACGTGGCTATACTAAGTTCCATGCAATCCGAGCACATGCTCGGATTTTTTTATTTAAATAGGATAAGTACTTTTCTACCCTATCTTATGACTTAATAATATGGTGCAAATATGAAAAAATTTGTCATTTTTTGTAGAATAAACGTAGTCTTTTAGACCCTTTTTACTAGTTGTCACTTGTATTACCCGTACTTCCTACTATAATGAAGAGATACATATAGGAGGAAGACCACAATGAAAAAAACAATCGCATTATCTTTAGCATTAACAACAAGTTTAGCTATGTTTACTACAGCACAGGCGGCTACGCCAACTACGACAAAAGCAGCTGTAGCGGCACCATCTTCAGCAGCGACTAAGCTAGAAAATCAACTTAAAGCAGCGAATAGCTACTTAAAAAGCTACAGCAAAGAGGAAGTAGCTAACGTATTTGCAAAAGAAAGCACAAAGCGTTTTGTTGCGACAATTACAGCAGCAAAAACTGCATTAAAAAAAGACCCAGCCAACCATGAGGGTAAATTAGGTACGGTGCTTCGTGAACTTGAAAATCGCACACTACGTTTCACGCGCGATATGTCTGCTAGCCAACAATTAACCGCTACGCTAAAAGAAATAAATGCAGGTCTTAAGAAAAAAAGCTATTCTAAACGCACAACAACGGAACTTAAAGCCCTTGTAAAAAAAGCAGAGCAATTGCTTAAAAGTGACGCAACATTTTACACAGACTTAAATGATGTGAGAAATCAGCTTACGGAAGTAGCTCATCCTCATAAAAACGTTGCGCAAATCGTCTCAAGCAAAAAACCCGCTCTAAAAAAACAAGAGATCACGGCAATTTCCACACATTACACGTTTAAATCTGTAGATTACGGAACCTCTTTTACAAAGCTTGCTCTTCCAAAAACCGTCTGGATTGTTTTAAAAAACAAAAAAGAAGTACCTGCAACGGTCGTATGGAACAAAAAAGAGTATGATCCAAAGGTAGTGGGTTTTCAAACAATTGAAGGTGAAGTAACGTTACCAGCTTCCCTAAAAGATAAAGTAACCGTTCCTAAAGCAATGAAAGCAAAAAACGGCAAGCTACGTGCTGTCTTTTTAGTACAAGTCGGCTAAACGACTGCTTACACCGTTCATACAAATCACCCCCCTGGCCTATCTAGGGGGGTTTTACAGGAGGATTCATATTATGAAAAAAGCGATCGCACTCTCTGTCGCTCTAACGACAAGCCTTACCCTGCTTCCTACAGCTCATGCAGCTTCACCACACGTACAAGCAGTCGTAACTTCTCAAGGAAAAGAATTGACCAACCAAATTAAAGCCTCAGAAAACTACTTAAAACAATACAAAAAAGACGAAACAGCGAATGCCTACACAAAATTCCGCACAAAACGTTTTGTATCTGTGATCGAATCAGCAAAAGCTATTTTAGTGAAAGACCCATCCAATAAAAAAAGCACATTCGGCAATGTCCTAGCAGAACTACAAACACGCACGCTTCATTTTATGAGCGAAATGGATGCTAGTCATACGCTCACTGCCAAAATAAAAGAAATGAAAGCAGCGATTGCTAAAAAGAAATTCTCTAGCAAGCAAACGAAACAAATCAATGCGCTTATTAAAAAAGGCGAAAGTATGCTAGCAAGTGCAGATACGATTTATTTTGACTTAAATGATCTTACAGCGAAGCTAAATGAATTCACGACTCCACGCAAGGAATTGATTACGGCAGCTACCAAAAAAGCATCCTTAAAAAAACAGACATTAACCTCGATCACCACTCACTATACGTACATGTCTGTTGATTATGGTACATCCTTTAAAGGATTAGCACTTCCTACTACCGTCGATCTTGTCTTAGATAACAAAAAGGAAGTACCTGCAACTGTCGTCTGGAACAAAAAAGACTACAATGCAAAAGAATTAGGCTTTCAAATCATTACAGGCGAAGTAACATTGCCCGCTTCCCTAAAAGATAAGGTAACCATTCCGAAAGTATTCAAATTGAAAAACGGTAAATTAAGAGCTGTCTTTCAAGTACAAGTACGCGTAGGTTAATGACGCTCCAAAAAAAGAGCAACCTCACAAACAGCGTTGCTCTTTTTATTTTTCACTACTAGAAACCCTCTAATGAAGGCGTTCATCTTCAGTATTTCAAATAATGAGTGGACTCTCCACATCCAACTTTTTCACGATAACGTTACGCCTACCTTCTCTTCTCACCTCTAAAACTTCCTGATCTACATGCCCCATCATCCCATGAGTATAACCCTACTTTTCTACTAAAAATCAGCTCATTTTATACAAAATATGTAATATCTGCTGTGCTTGTTGCTATAATGAGTGTGGAACATATTTACTGAAAAAGGGGCGATAAGATATGTCTGACTTACAATCAAAAGTTGGAGATGGGTTAACGAAGCTTCAAGATCGTGTTCAACAAGGAAAACAAATGCTTGTAACGGCACAAGAAATGGGACAGCTTCGGAAACAAAGTACCGATGCCGCTTCTAAACGTATGGAGCTCATCGTTTCACTTGGTGAAGAAGCCTATACGCTTTATCGAAAAGGTGTGCTTGCTCTGCCGCATATGCAAGCAACGATTGAGCAACTTACGCAAAGCGACACACTCATTTTTGAGGTGAATCAAGCGCTAGCGCTTCATGCGCAAAATCAAAACACTGAAAACAAATGTGAGTGTGGCGCCTCCCTTCAAGCCTCCGATAAATTTTGTGGCTCCTGTGGAAAAGCTGTTATTAAACCTGAAGCACCGACCCAACATAATACATTACAATGTCCAACATGCGAAATGATGATCCGAAGTGACGCTACTTATTGTGGTTGCTGTGGAAATAAAGTAGGGTAAGGGGAGATAAAGCATGTATTGTAGCCACTGTGGTCAAAGCCAAGATCCACTTTTCAACTATTGTCAATACGACGGCACCGCACTTCAGCCAAAAAAAGAGGGGCTGACGTTCAAGCAACGCGAATCTCAGTACTGCTCAGCTTGTGGTGAAAAGAATAACACGAGCGCCAATTACTGCGCACACTGTGCCCAAAGCTTACTTACTCCGACAAAAACGGCAGCGCTCCTAGAAACAGCAAATTCACGAATGAAGCAGCATGTTCAAAGTGACAGCGTTCGCAATCTACAAAAAAGCATGCTACAACCGCATCGATTACTCACTGCTGCTATTACAACCGTTGCATCATTTATCGTCGTCATTTTGCTCGCTCTCGTCTTACATACGACGATCGATTCTTCAAAAGAATTATCACCAACAGACGCACTATTTAGTCCGCAAGTCGCTATTGGAAATGTAAAATCTTCTACTTCAACAGAACAAGAATCCTATAAAGGGATTACCGACTGGGTCATGGGATTACACAGTGTGAGTAGCACCTTAGATGCCTCCAAAACGAGAATACGCGATAGCGGATCAGAAGATGTACAATACGCGTATAACACCTCTTTCTCAGGTGGGTTCTTCGTGCTCCTCTTACTTCCAATCCTTCTTTTTACGGTAGCAGGCTATGTATATGCCCGTTTTCGTTCGAGTGACTCACTCCTTGAACGATTTACAATGTCTCTTGCCATCGGCTTTCTTTATAGTGTGATAATTGGCATAACAAGTTTCATTGCCGGCTTCTCTTTTGATAAAGAAATAAAATTAGACTCGAGCTCCACGCTTCAAGAAATCACTTTAGACTATTCGTTTTGGAGTGCCTTTTACCACGCTTTTTTACTGGCTACACTCTTCTCCTTTCTTGGAATGCTTCTACAATACGGATCATTCCGTACCACAAAGCATTTAGTCAGTCGAATGAAATACGGTATGGCCTTTCACCAGGCTTTTGCGACGCTATGGCGCGGTACTCTTATTAGTATGTTATTCGTTTTTATCATGATTACAATTCAATGGATTGATTCTAGCAGTAGCAAGGACTCCTATTTTACATTGCTTCTGACGGTCGGTAGTCAGGTTGGAATTTTTTTATGGAGCATTTTAAATGGAAGTAATCTTCATTTTGATTTCATCGAAAAAGGTGGAGAAACGACGACCTTTTCTATTTTCGGTGGTTTTTCAGAGGATAAGCCACCGTTATTTATGAGTGGTGTAAAAAAGATGCTTGAACAAGAAGTTCACATCTATTGGTTGGCTTATGGCGGTATTCTTCTGTCACTCGCACTTTTTATTTACGCAGGCTATAAAATGTACCAGCATAATCGACAAGTACTACTTCAACAAATCGGAGTCTTTGCTTGTACGTATGCGGTATTAGCAAGTCTGTTCATTTCATGGATGAGCTTTTCTGCTGAAATGTCGTCTAAAGAGACGTCTTCCGTAGCATTTTTTGGCTTTTCATTCTGGTCTACGCTATTCATCACGCTCATTGTCTCAGCCCTTCTAACCTATGCTGGTAGCTTCATAGCAAAACTTCGCCTTAAATCCTAATGAAGTCGAGAAGGAAGTGATTGTATGCATTTCTGTAAAACGTGTGGTCAGCCATTAGCTGATCACACGAAATTTTGCAAACATTGTGGAGCTACCCAAACGATAGAGACTACTACCCCTACCACACGACAGCAGCAAAACAAACGTTCAAAAAAGCCTCTTCTTATAACACTTGGTGCGCTCGTTGGCTTGCTTGTTGCTTCTGTAACATTTTATATCGTCATGCAGAAAAAATTCGGACCTGAAGCTACGATTGCAACGTTTCAACAAGCGATTAAGAGCGATGATATTGCTACAGTTAAAGAGATGCTTATCCAAGGTCAACCTGATCTTACGGTAAGTGATGAGATGATTCGTAATTTTATAAACTATGCTAAAAAAGAAAACGGCGTAAAGGCATCTCTTGCTTCCCTAGAAAAACAAGCGCAGCAAAAAAATGATGCAGACGTCATTATTCCTGTGCTCGGCTCCAATGAACCGAAATGGTTTGAACTGAAGCGTGATGGCACACGGTGGCTTTTTTTTAGCAACTATCAACTTGTTGTTAAACCACTAACCGTTGACGTTTCCTCTAATTATGATCATACCAATGTTTATTGTGATGGTACGAAAAAAGCCACGATTACAAAGAAAGATCAACCCGTCACCTTACGCTCCCTTTTACCTGGTGACCATAAACTTAAAGTCGTCTATCACGGCGAGTACACAACACTACAAGCAGAGAAAACATTGCCAATGAATGAAGCGAACGACGCAAAGCTGAAAATAGACGTACCAGTCGAAGGAGAATTTGTGACCCTCACCTCTAACTATGACGATGCACGCCTATTTATTAACGGCAAAGACTCTGGAAAAACCGTGGCCGAACTGCATGAACTCGGTCCCATTGCGACCGACGGATCACTCTCACTCTATGCTGAAAAGAAATTTGACGTTGGCACGGTAAAAAGTGAAACCGTCACCGTCCGCTCTAGCGGACCAGTCGCTTTACCAATCGATTACAAAAAGCCAACATCCGGTGACTCTCCACCTTCTGATGCTGTTAAACCAACGAGCGATGAAGCAATCGAGCAATTTATGCTCTCGTATACAACTGCTTCAGTCGCATCTTTAAATGAAACCAACTTTTCACTCGCCGAGCCGTATATCGATCCTAAAGGTCCTCATTACAATGAAGCTATGCGCTACGTTCAACATGTGGAAAAAGAAGGATTTAAAGAACAACTCGATGATTTCAAAGTGACAAAAATTGATCGCTCCAAACCAAACCAACTGCTCGTATCTACAAAAGAAGCGTATACCATTACACGAAAAAATGGCTCCAAAGTTCAATTAAAGTTTCTATCAGACTACGTTCTCTCACTCTCATCAACCGGAAACGTCCTCGTCTATAAAATGTATGAACCAAAACCTATTAAATAATGGACGAAAGGTTCTCTTCGGGGAACCTTTTTTGTATGATTTTCCTAAAAAAGTAGTCATTTTTTACCTGAATATTTGTTATAATGAAACGCGAATCTAGGAATAAGGTCTTGCGTAAGAAAGGCAGGGATGCGTTCAATCTAATCTAGCAATCTCAAGAGAAAAGAAAAAGGGGTACACGTATGAACACTAATGAACACGCTTCCACAAGCAGTCGTTTTACACAAAAGAATAAACAACCGAAGAAAACCGCTCTCATTTCTATTATAACCATTGCTCTCCTACTTATTGGAGGCGTTACATTCTATTTCATTATGAATGCAAAAACAGGGCCAGAGGCAACGATTCAAGCATTCAAGCAAGCGATTCTTAACGAAGATACGGAAAAAGTGAAAACATTTCTTGAGCAAGGTCAATCTAACGTAACGATTGATGCGCAAACGGTTCAGAGTTTCATTTCTTATGCTAAAAAAGACCGAAATCTATTGGCCACAATGGATTCTTTAGAAAAACAGGCACAAGCTCATGGCGACATGGAAGTGATCGCCCCGGTAACGAGCACCAATGATCAAAAATGGCTTCAACTAAAACGTAACGGCACAGAGTGGCTCTTTTTTGATCGTTATATCGTAGCCATTCAACCGATTGCCGTTAAGGTAGCCTCTTCATTTAAAAATACAGAAATCTATGTGGATCGCCAAAAAAAGGGGAACCTCGAGGAAAATGACGGCACAATCAATGCGGGCTATGTCTTACCAGGTGAGCATAAAGTAAAGGCCATTTATAAGGGCACATATACGACGTTAAAAGATGAAGCAACCCTTGAAATGAATGATGTAAAAGACAACAAAGCATCCATTGATTTGCCACTAAAAGGTGAATATATTAACCTTACGTCCAACTATAGTGACGCCCACCTATTCATTAATGGAAAAGATACAGGAAAAACGATCGCCCAAGTGCAACAAATCGGGCCAATTGCAACCGATGGTTCCATTACGCTGCATGCTGAAAAGAAGTTTGACGTTGGTCACTTAAAAAGTGAAACCGTCGTCGTCCGCAACAGCGGTTCAATCTCATTGCCGATTGATTACAACAAGCCAAAAGTTCAAGCTGCCAAACCAAATGAGACACTCCCACGCATGACAGCGGACGAAGTGAAGAACTTTATGCTAGACTATACGACTGCTTCTGTTGAATCATTAAACGTTGGTAACTTCGGACTCGCCGAGGCATATATCGATCCAAAAGGACCCGCTTACAATGAAGCACGTAAATACGTTGACTATATTCAAAAGAAAGGCATTCAAGAATATCTTGATGATTTTGAAGTAACCAATGTGGATTTTTCTAAACCAACCATGATTACGGTATCCACTAATGAAGCCTATACCATTACATATGCTGATGGCTCTAGTAAGCATAAGAAATTCCGCTCCAAATATTATTTATCACGCTCTGATGCCGGTAGTTTACAAGTCTATAAGCTAGCAGAACCCGTTTTAGTCAACTAGCTAAAAAAGCATGAGCCATCCTGTCGAATGGTTCATGCTTTTTTTTAGCGATATTTTTTCGATACAAGCCACTCTGTGAACGGCATCGTTACCCAGGCTAAACAGATAGCAATGACAAGTGGGATATTTTTTAGATCCTGCATGGCGGTCGCTTTTTCTGAAATGACTAGTATAAGAATCATTACTACTAACAAGATATAATAGCTGTACTTTGAACTCTTTAGAGAAATGTGCTGTTCTAATTCATCTTTTTCATGCTCGTGTTTGCCCTTCATATTCCCCCATGTAAGAGTATGAAACAAAAAGCCAAGCCCTAATGAAAAATAAACAAGTGTCATCGCATTGACGACGCCAGCGGTGAACCAAGTATACAAGCCATGACCACCAATGGCAATGATGATGATCCACGAGCCAATCATACTAACCTTTTTAATCGCTGTCATCACGGATTTATCCTTTCAAGTGTGCTGTTTTATGTTAGACAAGATAAGATAAACTAAAATTTGTAGAACCCCAATCGCACGTAAAGAGATGATAGTAGAGCCGATTTGATTTGTCAGAATGAGATCTTAAGACATTTAACATGCTTCTTTCTCTTATTGCTCTCGTTCTTTAACGATTCCATGTAAAACACCCTTTACATTTTTTAGTATAAGTGACATCTAAGCGGTATGTCAAAGACATTTTACATTCTAAAAAAAGACGCAAGCTTTCGCTCGCGCCTTTACTATACGGTTTGTGTTTGTAGAAGCTGATAATAGTGACCTTCTTCGTTCATTAACCGTTCATGACTACCTTCTTCTTCAATGTGACCATCACGGACGACAATAATTTTATCCGCATTGCGAATTGTAGAAAGGCGATGCGCAATAATGAAGGTGGTGCGATCTTTCGTCAGTTGATCTAGGGCCACTTGGATGGCACGTTCGGTTTTCGTATCCAGTGCTGACGTCGCCTCATCTAGAATGAGGATGGCGGGGTCTTTTAGGAACATCCGCGCAATGGAAATGCGTTGTTTCTGACCTCCGGATAGCTTCACGCCTCGCTCACCAATCATCGTTTGCAAGCCTTCTGGTAAAGAGGCAACTAGCTCTTCAAGCTGCGCATTGCGCACCGCATCCCACACTTGTTCTTCAGTCGCTTCAAAATTACCATAGCGAATATTATCAGCGATGCTGCCATCAAATAAATACAAATCTTGTTGCACCACGCCAATTTGACTGCGTAACGATGCTAGTGTCATATCACGAAGATCAATATCATCAATTGTAATACTGCCAGACGTGACGTCATAAAAACGTGGAATTAAACTACAGATCGTTGTTTTCCCTCCACCAGATGGTCCAACAAGCGCTAACGTCTCCCCTGGTTTTACTGAAAACGACAGCTGCTGTAACACTTCTTGAGACGCTTCGTACTGAAAATGAACGTCAGAAAAAGTGACTGCTCCACGCATGCGTGGCATCTCAATGGCATCTTTTGCATCTTGAATGTCTGGCTCTAAGTCCATCATCTCTAAGTAGCGCTTAAAGCCCGCATAGCCTTTTGGCAACAATTCTAAAATTTGATTAATATGTTTTACGGGCGCAATGAACACCGTTGATAGCATAACAAAGGCAACAAACTCTCCGTAGCTCATTTCTTTTTGAATAACAAACCATGAACCACAGCCAAGAACGAGCAACAAAATAACCTTCATCAGCGCAAAGTTAATAGAGCTGCTGCGTGCCATAATTTTATAAGCGCCTAGTTTTGCGGACCGAAATTTTGCATTCGTATCTTGAAACAAGGCAATCTCATGATCTTCTTTCGTAAACGATTGCACGATGCGAATGCCGCCAATGTTATTTTCAATGCGTGCATTATACCCGGCAATTTTTCCATACATATTATGAAATGCATTAGACATTTTCTTACTATAATACAAGGAAACAACGATAATAATCGGTACCGCCACCGCTAAAATAAGCGCGAGTTTCCAATTGATACTAAACATAATGGAAAAGGAACCTATGATCGTCATAAAGGCAATAAATAAATCTTCAGGACCATGATGCGCGACTTCACCAATGTCCATTAAGTCATTTGTTAAACGCGAAACAAGGTGTCCTGTCTTATGATTATCAAAAAATGAAAACGAATGGCGCTGCAACCGTGCAAATAAATCACGACGCATATCGGTTTCTATATTTACCCCAAGACAATGACCAAAGTAGGCTACCACATAATTCATCACGGTTCCGATTAAAAAGACAGCTAACAATGCAATACAAGCAAACGTAATCCAACGCCAATTGTTCGTTGGCAGCAAATCATCAATCACGTGATTCATCGCCACTGGAAACGCTAGCTCTAATATGGCTACAAAAACAGCACAGCCAAAATCAAGTAAAAATAAGCCCCGATACGGCTTATAGTAAGCCGCAAATCTTCTGATTGTATCGATGGTGTTCCCCTCACTTCCCTTTCTTTGTTCTTATTTAGTGTACAATAAGCACCCTGTTATTTCCATGCGCAAAAAAAGCATCTACAGGCGCAGATGCTTTTTAGATTTTTTACTTATTCACGTACGTATCAAACCATAGCTGCATGTAACCAGCTAAAATTCGTTGCGCTTCTGTTAAGCGTTTACCCGTCGCCGGCACGACGGCAGCCCGCCACTTAGCAGCATAGCTATTCGACACAGCCGCTTTTACAAACCAAGCTTTCGTAGTGTCATTCACAATATCAGGATAATCCTTTTTCGCTGCAACCGCTGTTCCATGCAACCAATCTTCCGGATTTGTTCCCTTCCAGTGCCAATAGCCTTCTCCATCTTTCACAGCATAGTCTTCTTTAAAGCTATCCACATAATTTTCATATTTAGAGTGAAAGCCTTGTGGATAAGATAGATTCGTAAAGTTCGCTGCATGCATCGGTTGGTTCAGATCGCCAATATAATGTAATGCCAACCCTAAGTTATAAAAAGCTTGCTTATGATCTCCCTTTTGATACGCTTCTCCCGCTCGTTTAAAATATTTCACGCTCGTCGTCTTCGCATGAGCGGCAAGTGGAATGTAGGACTTGCCCGTGTCAGGATCATAGAAATGCGAAGCAAACGTGGCGTTGTCGTAGTAAGGATTAGCATGGTCCGCATCATAAATACCTTGCTCTAAATCGGATTGCCACTGTTTTAATTGCTCTACCTCACCCGGCTTTACAACGTCTTTATTGTTCGCCATAATTTCCATCGCATGACGAACAATCCATAAATGCGTATTCGTATCCTCGTGGTGCGGATCTTCAGCTGACCATTTAGCTGTAATCGGTGGTTGTGCATCATCTTCGGCACTCGCATTTCCTTGAAATCCAGTTACGAGTAAGGCAGCTGTTGCTACCGCTACAAACGTTTTTTTCATGATTCTCTCCCCTTTACCTTTACGTTCCTCATTTTATTTTACAATAGCAATCCAAAAAAATAGTCCGCCTATTTTACTGAATTTTCTAGTAATAGAGAATGAGTTTACCTTATAGGTAAAGTATACGAGAGAAGTATGTGGGTCGTTTTAAGCTATTGTAAAAAAGAGATAAAGAACGAGCTACGCTGCTTTACAAAGCCACTTGTTGAGTCGATATACTAAAGAGACCCATTGCGCGCCTCATTATAATAAGAGGTAAGCTGCTTCATAATATCCGCTTGATTTTTACCACGAATGGCACCTACATGATTGTATAGCGCATACTTTCCTTTTGAGGCAATTTTTTTACCAAAACATAAAATCCCGCTTTCTTTTAGCGCGTGCAACCAGTTATTTTTCACCGCGGCTGTTCGTCGCCAACTCGATCGATGGACCGTACCCCATGATACGATAAGCCACGGATGACGTCGAAGTTCTTCAGCTGTTGGTAATGGACTAGACATTGACGTTTCAGACGCTATAAATTCAAAGTATTCCGCAGGCACACCAGGACGCACACATTGTAAAGGAAGTACACTATAAATATGTAATCGACCATTCAATTTTTGATTATGATGCAAATGAGTGAGAAACGCGGCTAATTGACGCATGGTAGCATCCAGTGGAATTTGTTTTGTTTCGTAGGTTTGACGAGGTGAAAGGGCACGGCGATCTACTGCTTCTTTTTCACTAATCGTTGGAGCATGGAGAATTAAACAACTGCCAAGTGATACTTCACTTTTCCCCCATTGAAGATAGGCGTGATCGCGAAAGCATTCATTGTTGCGAACAGAAAAGATGCCATAAGCTTTAGGTGCCATCTACAAGTCTCCTCTCACGACATTTGAAGACTGCGTCGTTTTCGGAAAGATTTGCGGTTCATCACGCCCCAATAGCTGCTTTTTAAGCGCTCGGCGTCTTCTTCTTCAATCATTTGAAATGCTGTAATGCGCTGACGAATAGGAGATAATCGATGGAGTTGAACAATTAAATACTCTGGAAGGATATGACGAAGATGTGGAAGCTGACGAAACATATCAAGCATTTCTTCATACGTAGTCGCCTGAAAGGATTTTGCTTCTTTATGGGAGTTAAATGACCCTTGCACCCACTTTTCCCACTCTTTTCCGAATAAGACTTCGGATTGTTCTTGCACGAACTTACGAAGTAAATTTTCAATAGAATACATCCACTCATAATTCTTAGCAACGAACTTTACATCTTTCTTCGTAACCACCATCTTCACCTCACTTAGAAATACAGTCTTCTATGCTGAAAGTTCTTGGTGGGTAACTGCTTAGGAATAATTTACTATTAAATTCGCAACATTTCAACATTTTTTTCAGAATTTTTTAAATCTTTTATATCTTTTTACCTACTTTTAAATAAAAAAGAGTGCTACAGTGTTTCATAGCACCCTTACACGCTAGCGTTTATAGTGACGATACAGCACAATGATCCACACATTAAAATACGTAGTTAACACGAGATACAAGACAAAGCCAACGCTTGCTAGAACGAAGGAATATAAAAAGAGAAATTCTACGAGCGCATTGAAGACGCCCATGACAACAAACATTCCTAGTCCAAGCACATATCCTTGCCATTTCACGCGAAAGCCCCTCTTGCATACTTCGATGAGTGATACATCTTCAGAAACGACGCCAATGACCGCCATGATTAACAGCAGCAACAGCACACTAACAACAAGCACCATGAGCACAAGCATCACAGGAATGTAGGCTATTAATCCGTAGAACAATCCATAAAGAGCTGCGCCTGATAAGAGGAAAAAGGTTATTACTAAGAAACTTATTCTACTAAAGTAATACACTCCCCCAGAAAAGTAGCGCCAAAGCACACCACGGTTATGATCGATTGCCTGTTGAGCCATCGCTAGCATCCCGCTAATTGAAAACACTGTAATGCCAATCCACAAGAGAAGAAACACGATCAGCAGCATATTTTCAATTCCGGATTGTTCAAGAAAAGTTTCCCAATCCATCGTTACTGAGAAATCAATGAGGTTATTCTCTAATCCTTGTAAATCTAGAAAAACCGTTAGGCCTAGTAATAAACAAACCCCTGTAATCATTAACACAAAGATTGGTCCCCATACTAATCGTTTATTATGTTTTAATACGTTCCAAGCTTCTACAAACGTCCTCATAGGTACCCCCTATTTCATACGTGCCACTCCCTATTGTAGCGCACTTCCTCACAACCGTCTTATTGCATTTTGATCCTACTTTATGTAACGTACCCTCGGTCCCCACTAACAGTAGTCGATGACTGCATTTTTTACCATTAAATAAATATTAATTTCAGATCATACAGGGTATTACTTACCAGTTCGTTCGTTTCCTTCTAGGTGTTTCGCTGCATTTTATTCTAATATAAGGAAATCACATTATACTTATGTCATAATGGGAATTAAATGGATATAAGGAGTGATCATCATGAAAAAGGGAATTTTCGTAAGCTTTGTATTAGTTGGGACACTTGCGCTTTCTGCTTGTAATATGAGCTCAACAACATCATCTTCTTCAAAAGGGAATGGGCAAGAGCAGAAGAAAGTTAGCGAGAAAGAAGAGCTTACTACGTATGTTAATAAAACAGTGCCAGGTTATCGTGATGAAGAAGTAAGCATTATGCAAAAATACACAAAAGCAGTAAGTGAGGATTATAAAGATGATCAGCAATTAAAAGACACGTTGAAAAATGATATTATTCCTCCTTACGAAAAATTTTATAAGAAAGTATCTTCTATACAGTTACAATCTCCTGAGTTAAAAAAAGCGCATCAAAAATATTTGGATGGAATCAACAATCAGCTAACCGGTTATAAATCAATGGTTAAACTAAAGAATCTAACAGGTCCTAATGCAGAAAAAACAAAAGAAGGTCAAGAAATTGCGCAACATTTTAAACAAACGATAGAGGATTTCTCTGAGTATAAAAAAGCTGTTAAAGACTTAGCCGACAAACATAACATTAAACTAACAACGCCGGAAATGCCTTCAACCACTAACTAAATCCCTTTTTAAGCAGCGACTTTCGCTGCTTTTCTCTTTATACTTAAACTACTTTAATAAAGAAAGGGTGATCCTATGATTAACTTTATTGGCTGCGGCAGTGCCTTTCATACCGAACTAGGCAACAACGGCGCATACATGAAACATAACAACCATCTTTTTCTTATCGATTGTGGTAGCGCGACATTTGAGCGCTTACAACGTTTTCGCCTGTTAGACGATGTAGACCACATTACGGTGCTGCTGACACATACCCACCCCGATCATGTCGGCTCACTTGGCGATTTAATCTTTTACAGCTATTATGTGATCGGTTCGCTATCTCCACGGGTAACGGTCCTCTCACCACCTGACTTACACGTGCAAGACTTGCTTACGCATATGGGCGTAACACCGACCTTTTACACCGCTCAAGAACTAACTGAAACAGCTGTACTCAAAGCCTTTTCTCTAACAATCGAAGCCATTCCAACGATTCACGCCCCAGAGCTTGCGTGCTACGGCTACTTACTTTCACAAGAGGGCACGACCATCTATTATAGCGGCGATAGCCAAATCATTCCTGCTCGCATTCAAACCATGCTAGCACAAAACGAGCTACACGCCCTCTATCAAGACACATGCAGCTTCGATACTCCAGGAAACGTTCACTTATCGCTCGCAAAGCTACAAGCGCTCATCCCACCCGAACGGCGCTCCCGTGTATGGTGCATGCACCTCGACGCACAATTTTCTAGTAATGATGCAAAGGCGCTCGGTTTTGGGGTGGTTGAAGTCAAGATATGATATCTTGACTTTTTTTTCATGTCCATGCTACTTTTTCGTAACTTTTCTCTATTTACAAAGTGAGGATGTTTCTTCACTTTATGATAGAGAGGACGATTGGTTATGAACCCTGGGCACATTTCTACATTTCAAAACTACAGTGAATTTCAAAGTGTACAAGAATTTAATAGTTCAAATGCCCGCTTTTTGAAAGATTATGGCCACCGCTTTACGAAAGGCGAGCGCCTGGCGTTTCAACAGTTAACACGCTACAGTGTCAAAGTAATTGGTGTTTGTAACGCACGCATCTGTAAACTTGTGGCAGCTTGCTATAAAAACGGCGGAATCTCGCGTTCAACGGTCGAACGCATGTTACGTAAAGCACGCAAACTTGGGATTCTTTCAACTCTTCACACGATCCGCAAGAGTGGTGGCTATGCACATAATATTTTTATTTTTCACTACTATGACGGAACGACCCCACCGTATTTGACAGAACGCAAGGAGCGTGACATCCCTACAGAACAAAGGGAAGAAGCGCCTTTAGCGCCCCCTGAAACGTTAAGACCTGAAACAAAAGAATTAAACACCAAAACCATACGTAAGGAGACCATCGTCCCGTCAACGGTTCTTGACTATTCGTATCTTCCCACTTACATTCCACGTGATTTTATTAATGCCGTACGCTCTTTTTTCACAAGCGCATCTGAAATTTGTAGTCTATGGCAAACGGCACGTATGGCGTATAAAAAGCTAGACTTCCGCTCCACACCAATTGAACACCTCGTACCAAGCATTATTCAAAGTTTCAAAGTGACTGTCTATCAATACAAACGAGGTAAAATCCGCCAAAGCTTTACGCAATATTTGTACGGTGCGCTCTATGGCGTCTTGATCGTAGACAAGCGTCATGAAGTGGCAAATGAGAACCAAAGCTATAACTGGTTAGAAGCGACTTCCTCTTCAGCATCCCTAGTAGAGTGGGTCATGCAACAAAGCGACTATGACTGGTTAGAAGACGAATAAAAAAAAGAAGCTGTTCTGTTTATAGAAGCAGCTTCGCAATTCATCGAGAACAAACTTTACCTATTGCGTTGTCTCTTTACACAATGATAAAACACCGTCTACCTCAATGAGATGATTGACTCTATGGGTGATGATAATGATTGTCGTATTCGGCAGCTTTTCTCTAAGATTTCTTAAGACTTGATGCTCGGTTCTATAATCTAATGCGCTCGTTGCTTCATCTAAAATAAGGACAGCAGGTCGACGCAAGACCGCCCTTGCGATCTCAATTCGTTGTAGCTCGCCACCAGAGATTTTGGAACCCAATTCCCCAATGTCTGTATCCAGTCCATTGGGCAATGATTGCATCCAATCATGTAAAGCTACCACAGCCAAACTTTCCTCAATCTCTTGTAGTGAACTCTGGTCATTGGCATAGCGCAAATTATCATAAATACTTCCGCTCTGCAACTGAATATTTTGACTTACACCATACAAAAGTTTTTTGACATAGTCTTGTTGTAAATGCTCGTACGGTTCACCATTGTACAGCACTGTCCCTTGTGAGGGGATCAGTAATCCTAGTAAACAATGAGCAAATGTAGATTTCCCCGTCCCACTTTCGCCAATAATGGCATAGCTTTTATGAGCTTCAAATTCATAGTTAATGTCTCTTAATAGGGTCTTGCCGTCATCGTCAATGACTGCTAGATTTTGTACACGTATAGGGGTAATACGTGCCTTCGTGTGCCGTGCTAGTGTAGCAGCTAGTGGTGGATTATATAGTGCTTGAATTCGTTTGAGTAACAGCTTTATTTCCTTCATGTCAATGAGTAGCTGTTGATATGCTGTTAATGCGGGGGTAATCCAAAGAAAGATGGCAACAACAGCTACTAATTGGCCTACCGTTAGCGCTTGTACCATAACAAGAGATCCACCATAGTAATAGAGAAAGGCCACGGATAGACTGCTAAAAAAGACACGTAGGAGCATCGCCCGATATTTAATCTGTAGCGTCTGTTTGTACGTTTGCATATACGCTGTCACCTTTGCTTGATCACGCTGCTGAAGTACGGAAAAATGATGCATGCTTTTAACAACTTCAATTCCTGTGATCATTTCGCGAATCGAATCACCAAGAATTGCTTGCGATTCAACAACCTTTTGATAATGTCGTTGATAACGGGCTGTTATTTTCGTCAAAATAAACAACTGACAAATCATAAGTAGCAGTAAGCCGAAAGCCATTCCATAACTTTGATAAAATATATACGCCATTCCTAAAATAATCGTTACGCTCAACCAAATTACATTGCCAATGCCTTGATAAAAAAAGAGCGTTACCTTTTCCGTTTCATCTAAATACCGCTGAAGAATATCATTCATTTTCATGCTGTGAAACCAAGAAAGTGCACGCTGTTGGATCGCACTATATATGTGCGTCCGTGCACTCACTGCTACAGCTAACACAAAAGAACATACCCGCAAATCCCACATGTATAGACTTCCTGAAACAACAGGTATTAAAAAAATACATAGCGCAACACCTATTAATAAAGATTGATTCTGATGAGGTAAAACGACATCAATAAGATAACTCGTTAAAAGAGGTGGAAGAAGTAGTAGGAGCGCACGACTCGTAATGAGTACGATGGCTAGGACAATTGAGTAACCATGAGTTACGAGTACTTGACGAATAGCTGATTTCATCTTAATGATTCACTCCTTGCTCAACGCTAGCATGCTCCCATAACATGCGGTAATGACCGTCCCTCTCCACTAATTGCTCATGGGTGCCCTCCTCCACTAGCTCTCCCTCGTGAAAGACTAAAATGCGCTGAGCATACACAACGGTCTCTAGCTTATGTGCAATAAAAAGCATCGTTTTATGTTGAAAAGCACGCGTCAACGCATTCATAACGTTGACTTCATTGGTCCGATCTAGAGAAGACGTCACTTCATCTAAAAGCACGAAATCTGGCTGACTTAAAATCGTACGAGCCACCGCAATTCGCTGTTTTTGTCCACCAGATAATAAGGAGCCATTCTCACCTACCTCATTCTGTAGCATTATATCTTTGCTAACATTCAGGTCGCGCAAAAGAGTCTCTCTTTCATCTATAGAAGTACGGTACATCCACTTCAAGTTGTCATCTATCGTGCCGTTAAAAAGAAATGGTGATTGTGTAACAAATCCAATGTTCGTTGAACGGTATGTATACTGTTTCAGATCGAAGCTGTCGATTGTAATTTCTCCGCTATAACGTTCAAAAAGCTTTGCTAGTAAGCGCAGCACTGTACTTTTCCCCGAGCCTGATAAGCCAACAATAGCTACATGCTCTCCTGCATGAATCGTAAATGAAACGTTTTTTAAAATTGGCTTTTGCTCAACTTCATACCACACGTTTCGAAATTCGATGTTACCACGCAGGGGCGGAAAGAGCCTGTCATCTTCTTTATTTTTACCAGCTAGCCAACGAGCAATGTTCACTAATCGTTTTTCAATATCTTTCATACCGAGAAATGTCGCTGAGTAGGAACGCAGTGGTGCATTTAACGTTGTTACGTACCCTGTCACAATAACAAGATCCCCAATCGTTAACTCACCCGCAAAAACTTGCCAACCCCCTACTGCAAAGAGAAGAGCGGGTGCTAAAGCATCCAGTACCCGCGGGAAATTTTTAAAACGATTCATTGTTTGATAACGTGCTTGTAGTAATTTAGCCCATTGCGTATGTAATTGTTCCACTCCTTCTCTTTCTTTCTCTTCTGTTCCAAGCAATTTAATTTGCTTCATTGCCTCAAAGTTCTGCAACGACTTTTGACGCAGCATCGCCTTATGATGGCTTAACTTTGCAGACGTTTTTCGCTGAATCGAACCAAAATAATGTAACGGCCCTATGTACATTACATAAATGGCAACTACAATAAACAAAAATGGCCAGTAAATGTATGCAATGATACACAGCCCACCAATGGCAAGAACCGTTTCATACAAAAATTGCGGTACCGTTTCCAAGCTAAATCGTTGTACTTCTTGTAGATCATCAGTAAACCATTGTAAAATTTCGCCTCGGGGAGTCGTACTATAAAAGGCTAAATCCTTCCTTGGTAGCACTTCCAACATATCTGTTCGCAGCTTGCTTACGATGTCCAACGATAACACCGCAGCAAAGTATTGACGGCTTACGCTAACTAGCTCGCATAAAATAATGATAAAAAAAAGCGAGACACATAATTGGCTTAATGAAAAGGAATGCGTCTCACCTGAAAGTTCGTCAACAATCGTACCAATTAGTAGGGGCGGAACGGTCGCTAGGCCTGCTCCTATGGTTGTTAAAAGACATAAAAGGAGCATTTTTCCTCTAAACGCTTTGAAACGCGGAATTAGTTCCACCCTCCACAGCACTGGTTTATCTTTGCTTTTCATTTACGATGAAACGCCCTCTCTCGTCGGCCCATAAACCCCAAATGGCACTACTCCTGCCTGGCGCATCAGAACTGTAACTTGCCCTCTATGATGAACAATATGCTTAATAAGTCCGAAGAAAATCGTCGCGTTTGTTTCTTGGCGTCCGAACGCATTTTGGACTTCCTGCAAGGACACATCATTCCACTGCTCAGCAATGGCCTCACTCGCTCCTTGGCTAATTTCTGTAAACACATGCGCGATTTCTTTTGCTGAAGCAGGTACCTTTTTGCCCAAATAATCGGCACTCATCCTTACCCCAAAATGCTGAAGATACTCAGGAATATTAGTTGTAAAATGCCAAGCAATCTCCCCTAACGTGCGGCCCTCATGGTCGACGCGTTGTGTGAGAGACTCATCCGTTAAACGATCAAGTACAGCTTGTGTTAATGATGCTTCGCGGTTCCACTCTTGTATAAAATCTGAAATCGTACAATACATGTGTAACACTTCCTTTCTTATTTTCTAGATAAAGAATTCTTGTTCTTTTGGATATTCCCTGCAAACGTTAAAAGAGCTAGACATGCAAAAAGGTAAAGGTTTACAATTAAAGTGAAATTCTTACATAACGGAGGGTTTTTACAAATGAGATTAAAATGTGCGATTTTAGATGATTACCAACGCGTTGCGCTCGAGATGGCAGATTGGTCTGTACTACACGACACTGTAGAGATCACAACATTTCATGAGCATATGAACGAAGAAATAGAGCTTGTTAAGGCACTGCAAGATTTTGATATGATTGTCATCATGCGCGAGCGCACGCCGTTTCCGAAGTCATTATTGGAAAAACTTCCTCGTTTAAAGCTACTCATTACTTCAGGCATGCGCAATGCGTCCATTGACATTGAGGCAGCCGCTGCCCAAGGTGTGGTCGTATGTGGAACAGCTAGTCACTCAGAGCCCCCGGTAGAATTAACTTGGGCACTCCTACTGAGCTTAGCTCGTAATATCCATGTAGAAACTACTGCTTTTCAAGAAGGCGGTCCTTGGCAATCAACAGTTGGTAGCGACTTATCCGGTCGTACCCTTGGCTTGCTAGGCCTGGGGAAAACAGGCCAAAAAATGGCGCACATTGCTCAAGCATTTGGCATGAAGGTCATTGCTTGGAGTCAGAACCTGACACAAGCACGCGCCGATGAAGTTGGCGTACAGCTAGCTCAGTCTAAGGAAGAATTGCTTACTACGAGCGATTTTGTCTCCATTCACCTCGTCCTAAGTGAACGAACGCGCCACCTAATTAGCAAGCACGAATTAGCGTTAATGCGACCTACCGCTTATCTCATTAACACCTCTCGATCACGCATTATTGATACGTCAGCACTCATTGCTGCACTACAAACGAATGAAATAGCAGGCGCAGCCATTGATGTATTTGACACAGAACCACTTCCCGCTACAGATTTATTACGCACATTGCCTACGTTACTAGCTACTCCACACCTTGGTTACGTAACAAGACGCAACTATGAAACGTATTTCACACAAGCCATTGAAGATATACAAGCCTTTGTTAAAAACGAGCCCATCCGAACGTTATATTAAATGGATAAGGAGCGATTATATGCTAAAAAGAGTCTTGCTCATCTTACTAACGCTAGTTCTTGCTATAGCCTCGTTATTGCTTGCAGCCAAGCACCCTACAGGCCCCAATACGATAGCGTTTGATGAACCGCTGGTATTCATGATTGCAATAGGCATCGTTGTATTTCTTTTTATTCCACCGTTTGTCATGTCCTTTTTTAGCAACTCGGTAGTACGCATCAACATTGTCTATCAATTTTTTATCGTACTATCCTTTCTTGGCTTAGTGCCATTAGGCTTTATGGTTGCCAATGGGGCACTAATTGCTGTTGTTTCGATCATTGGACTTCTCGTCAGTGTAGCAAGCATCGTAGTTTTGATAAGAGAGGCAAGCGTGGCATGAGTTTACTTCATACGGCTATAGTCATGTATGTATGTTTTCTTATCATATTTTTTGTATTCATATTTCGCGGCGAAAAGAAAGAGAATCCAAATGAAAAAGCAGTATTCTCCTCATTGATCGCAGCAATCGCCCTCGCTCTCATTCCGACGATCGTCATCATGGGGGTCATTTTTGTTACAACCGGTTCAACTTCGCTGCTTGTAGATTTTTTCTCTTTAAAGATTGATTACCAACAGATTATCGTTGTGAGCATCAGTATGGTCGTGTACGCCTTTACCATTGACTATCTTTTTGTAGCCATCGGCAAGCGCTTGCTAGGCGATCGCGGATTAATCGTTGCCTTTGCTTCTGTATTTCGGTTCTTATGCGGTTATATCGCCTGTATGATTTGTGACATTGGAACGTATGATACGATTAAACTTTCTCTCGGGTTAGTATTGTTTTGGTTCGTACTAGAAAGTGTGTTTGCTAAAAAAGAGCGGCGTGATCAGGGAATGAAATTATAAATAAACGCAGCAGATGCGTAATCTGCTGCGTTATTTATTATGTAGATATCGATGGAAGTTTCGAGGAACTAGTGAATCTGCCAACCAAAAGGCAAACGCTGTAAGAGTAATAACATACAAAAAGCCCTGAAAATTATTGATATATTCTCACGACCGCGTTCCTTACACTCATGCCTTTCATCTAAATGCTTAGTATTTTTGATAAAACAATCCACGAACTATAAAGAGTAATAATGTTAGAGACACTAAGATACTCATAGTCTCAAATGCTGATAAAGATACAATTTTAAAGTAGGCACCATATAACACGATTACAACGCTACAATAGAATATTGCATACCTTTTTGTTTAATAAAATTTGCTCGTTCGTCTTTTGCTTGGGATTATGGAAAAATATACCTTACTACAAAACAGATAAAAGTAAATGTGCAATAGGACAATACTTCGATTAACAAATAGTGATCTAGTTGAAATACCTATATACGTACGTATGCCTAAAATGATTAAAAACAAAACTCTAAGTGCCAGAAAATTTCTTCGAGAAGTCATAATTCCCCTATAGGAATAACAGCACTTTTTTAAATATGATTCAGATATGTCTTAGCGCTATTTACTTTTTTAGTAATAAATTATAAATTTAGACAATTCGGTAAAAGCTTATAAAATAGCCTGTAAGCTTTTACCATAGTATTTAAGCTGTCAAAATTTATTCGAAAACACGATTACACTATTTTCTTTTTTCTTCCTAGAACATAATCCTTCAGTACGATAACCAAAAGTAAAGAACCAAAGATTGTTCCTGCCACAAGCGATAGTGCGAATGCAGTATGCCACGTCGAACTTTGCATTTCAATTCACACACCTATGTAAGGTGCGACGAAGACGGAGCAAAAAGCTCTCGCCTTTATCGAATTTCAATCCACGCACCTATGTAAGGTGCGACGTGGAGAAAATTCCATTGAAAGTGATTGATGATAAATTTCAATCCACGCATCTATGTAAGGTGCGACACACCAACACAGCGCTACTGACGCGCACCCTTCCATTTCAATCCACGCACCTATGTAAGGTGCGACGCATAAATTGACGGAACCACTCATGAATAACAAGATTTCAATCCACGCACCTATGTAAGGTGCGACATAAACTATGCCCGTGATCTTACACAAGTAAAAAATTTCAATCCACGCACCTATGTAAGGTGCGACCATAGTGAGAGGTGATAGGTGATTGCAGAGTGTCATTTCAATCCACGCACCTATGTAAGGTGCGACATTATACTCTCCACAATGATAAAAAAGAGACGATTTCAATCCACGCACCTATGTAAGGTGCGACTGCGGATCATTGCGGGAAAGGCGTTTCAATGCAATTTCAATCCACGCACCTATGTAAGGTGCGACAAAGGGGGCTTAAGCCCCCCGTTATTAAAAATTTATTTCAATCCACGCACCTATGTAAGGTGCGACGTGGATACCTTTCAAGCTATTCAGAACTCATTTTTATTTCAATCCACGCACCTATGTAAGGTGCGACAGCGATTTTGAGCAATAAAACTCCTATTAGTTTACATAACACTCAAAATCAGCTTTATTCTTTTCTTTTTGCAATGAAAAATACAATTTTTAAATCTTATTTCGACAAAAACAAACAAAAAATGAGGTGCGAATCCCCCAGTAAAATCATGGGAGCTTCCTATTCGCACTAAAAAATTAATGGTTGATCTAAGTCAATGGACTCTTTAATTCCTAAGTGCTCTACTTTCGTCTTGTAATTATTACCAAGTCGATAAAATCGCAGACTATCTTGTTCTTTGTCAATAAGATCGCCCAGTTCTATTTTTAAAGAAGCAAATTGCGTAGAATCTACTAAACACTCAAACACGGAATTTTGAACGCGTTGTCCGTAGTTTTGACAAACCTTAGCCACTTTACGTAGTCTTTTTTGGCCACCTAAACTACTTGTACTAACATCATACGTAATCAGGATAAGCATAGCTACTACCTACTTCCACAAAAATGGTGGGTACTCATCTAAATCTCCTCGGAGAAAGCGAGCCAGTAGAAGAGCTTGTGCATGAGGAACAAGGCCCCATGCTATTTTTTCTCCCAAGTAAGGGTGAGTAATCTTCTCTTGTTTCTTATTTTGCCAAGCTGTTAGAAATTTTTTTCTTGCTTCTTCACTCATGAGTACTGCACCGTTTTCTTTTTTAAAAAAATCACTTTTGTTCATGACTTTTTTATTAATTAAAGAAAGAACAAATTTGTCTGCAAAAATGCCTCGCAATTCTTCCATTACATCAAGTGCTAGAGATATTCTACCTGGTCGATCTCTATGTAGAAACCCTACATAAGCATCAAGTCCCACTCCTTCTAATGCAGAAGCCATGTCATTCGCCAGAAGTGTATAGGCAAATGACAACATGGCATTAACATTATCAAGTGGTGGTCTCCTTGTACGGTTATAAAAAGAAAAATCATCTTTTTGCTGAAGAATCATCTTATTAAATAACTTATTGTACGTAATAGCAGCCTGACCTTCTAAGCCACGTAGTACTTCCAAATCACTACATGCTCTAATTTCATGCATAATGATCGTAAGGTGTTGCGATGCTTGTTTGAACTTCTCTACATCAATCCGTAAAGGATAATCTCTCGTCATTCGTTCAAGAATCCATTTCGCGTTAAAAACTTTACCTGTAATAAAATTTCTAGCAATCAATGCTGATTCTGTTTCATTCTCCGAAAGATTATATTGCTTTTTACGAAGATGAACGTTCCCTCTGCTACGACCAATTACACGATTAAGGAAACGACCACTTTTTGTATAAAAGACTAGGGAAATATTTCTTTCAGAGCAATAGCCCATAAGTGCCGGACTAGCTCCGGTATAACCGAAAGAAGCAATAGATTCTAAGTTATGCAGCGGAACTCTACCTAACTTTTCCTGATTCTTTAATAGAACGACGTTATCACCATCTAACGATAGATAAACGTCAGGTTGGGTAACAAACAATGTATTTAATAGTTTCCTCACATTGTTAACTTCCCTTCAATATAGCTTTTAACAGACCGCTTCTTCATTAAATCAGGTAAACAAAGATGCTGTAGGGAACAACTCTCACAAAAGGATCCTGTTTTTACTTTAGGTGTATGTTTTTTATCATAATATTGATGCATCTGTGACGAAATCTCCCTTACCTTACCTTTAAGCTCAGGCGTGATTGGAACTTCTATTCGATGCTTAATCTCATTATAGAAAAGAAAGCCTGAGTGAATTTCGCAGAGAAACATTTCTTCTAAACAAATAGCTTGGGCGACTAATTGTAAAATATCAGCTTCATTCTGTTTCGGCTTGCCCCGCTTATACTCTACTGGATAAACAGCAAATCTTCCCTCTGCTCCAACTATATTCACGCCATCAGGATTTTCAATAAACTCTACAACATCGCAAATGCCAGTAATCTGCAACTCATGAGAGTTAACATGCAGCCCTCGAACTACAAGTTTGTCGCCACGTTTTTCTCTAATCATAGGTTGATCTGCCTTACGGTGAAGGTATTGGCCTTCTATCGTTTTCACATTTTCTTCCCACTGTTGTTCAATATGAATTAATGCCCATTGCCGCTTACAAAACTGAAAATGCTGAATGCCTGACAGCATGAGATAACTGTCTTCATCCTTATAGTCCACTTACAACCTCAGCTTGCAACCCTTCTAATTCGTTAACAACAATTGTATAATCTTCTATACTTTTCGGCTCATCTACTTCTGCTTTTACTTCTAGTAACCGATGTACTTTAGCAGAAGAATATTGCCCAAGCTTGGAGTTATGCGTCCACCAACAAACTTTTTGTACTTCCATACTGCCATCAGGACGTGCAGAGGATACGTCATTTTCAAACAATGTAATCAGTGCACTTTTTATTTTTTGTGCATCTTCATGTGTGAAGCCTGTTTTTTCCGCCAGTTGGGTGTTAATGCTTCCCTTAAAAACATAGAGCCCGAAATCAACGCGATGTTTCATACCCATTGTGTCCGAACCACGTTCGCTACCTGATTCCGAATTTACACTCTTCGTAATCTGCATGCTTGTAATATCAATAGGACTTACACTAGTAGCCGTATGAATGGATACAGGTCCCCGGATCCCTACTGAAACACCTTTCGATTTTCCAGCTCCTTTAAATGCTAATACTTGTCCAAAGCTACGTACATCAATCCATTCTTGACAAGCAACTTCTGCAAGTTTTTCCGCTTGATTATTTTTTTCTTTCAGTGCTTGTGCGTATAGATCACTACCTTCTGCTCGCTCTCGCAAACTATTAAAAGGATCCGTTGTACGATCCGCTGATTGAACAAACACAGACTCTTCCATATCTTGAAGGCGGTTTCTTATTTTTCGTTTAATGGCAACATCTGATACTTCACCGTGACCATCATAATTCTGACGTGGACGATTTCCATTAAGTGGATCACCGTTTGGATTTGCTTTTGTTACAGAAAATACTACGGCAAAATCAATTTTATGATCTAACACTGTCATTTTCATTTCCTCCTTTTATTGTGCTACTGTTACTTCTGGTTCTGTTGTAGTCTCTTTTTTCTGATACAATGCATGTCTTTGACTATAAAATCCTAACAAATACTTACCAGATAACGGTTTATTGTTAAACTCTTCTATACTGATAGAAGAGGCTACTTCATCAAGTAAACTATTTAAATAGATTGCTTTTGCGCCCAATTTAGCTTGATAAGGTTGTAATGCTGCTTGAATGGTAGACCAAGTTCTCTCGGGATGTCTTGAAAATGCATTCATATAACGAATGGCATTCGTTGCTCGTGATTCCCCTGGGTTTAATGCTCTGCGCTCTAACACATCAGCAATTGCCAACAATCTTCCGAATAAATAACTTCGATCTTGTATTTCGGTATCTAACGCCACACCCAATCCCTCCTCATTACTATTAATAAGTGCACAAGTTACGCTTAATGTTTTCTCCCATTCCCATGTTTCCATACCTACAGGACTAGAAGCTCGTTGAATCGCACTTCTTACAATATCCACAGGAATTTTCCTGCCGTCGATAATACACGGAAGCATACGCTCCATCAATCCTTTGACTACTTTTTCATTAGCGCGTGAACCATAAGCCGCAAATGCAATATCCTTCGTCGCTGGTGCTCCATAAAACCATTTATGTTCCGCATCTTTTCGATACGCATGGCGCCATACACACGTTTCATGCCATTTTTTCAATTTGTCTAAATATAGCTCTTTGTTTAAATTCCGGTAATAATTAACTGCTAATCTACCAGTAGTTGCTGAATCTAGTACAAGAATAGAGACGTTTGAACAGGAGTCTAAATTACCTCTATAGCCATCAACCGTTTTAGAAAATTCTTGCGCAAAATGCTCATCTGTATAAGACTTAATTTCTACTTTAGGTGCCGCACTTAATTGCATTAAGGAAAACGTGTCTTCCATGGGATCAAGCATCTCTGTTGTATCGTTTGCCCAAATAAGAAAAACACGTTGATCAATGATCTTCCCTTGCTTATTGATAAGCCATTTCAGTGCATTATGTGCTTTTTGTGAAACCTCATAACTAATACTTGCTGCCTCGTCACTCGAATGAAATCTCCCTCTAAAAGTAAAACCACTTTTATCATTTGCAGATATTAGCTTTGCCTTATCTGCCGCATTACGTATTTTGTTTGCATGCTTGTCCGTACTCGGTTTTTCTTCCCCGGTGACAAAACAGTAATCTTCCCCACCTAAACGCTCATTATAAAAATTTTGAAATGACCGATGCATGTCAGGATCTTTCCAGACATCTGTTAAAATAGCCTCTTGCGAATAGACATTAAAGCGAACAAAAGCGCTTTCTTGTCCGGTGACACTAGTTGAAAACAACTCAGGTTTTTTATCTATATGTTCTTCTAACTTTTTATCCCACGCATCAAAAAGCTGTTGATGTTCATCAAGAAAAAGCACGCGCTCTGCTACTAAATCTTTAATTAATTCCCCTTTGCTTACATAGCGATATATACTTTTCAGCTTGGGTACGCTATGTGGTGATTCCGCCCACTCCTGAAGCTGTTTTATATACGCATGGTACGGATTTTCATTTTTAATTGTCCCACCGTACGCAACAAAATCCCCAGCTACATACGGTAATTTATCATGAAGAGGATACGGAGCTACCTTTGCACCCGCTCTGCTTGATGAGCCTTCTGTGCAAGGTATGAGTGTTGTGGCCTCTGTCTTATCAATGACAGTTGCGGAGTGAAATTCGCCTTCTTCTGTTACTGATACTTCAATATGTGCATTTTGGGTAGTATGAGAAATAGGTAGGAGCGTATATTCCTGACCGTTACTTTTAAGCTGAATTTCTCCAACGCGATCTAAATTCGACTGATACGTTTCATAGAGATTCAGTAACCAACTCACCATTCACTCCCCCTCTCTAAAAGTTCAAGTAATTCATCTGCTGATTGCGTGTTAGATGTATCAAATGTCTTTGCTTCCATACTGGATATGCTGCGAACTTTATCACACTCTTCAGGAGTAATAAACGATACGACACCATTTTTCATCACAGGATTCCACAGTCGAATTTCTAATGTGTCTCTGCCGGTTTCATCAGGATAATTAAAACCATGAACCATCGTTCCAAGCGGAATCTCAGGATAATGATCATAAAATCCTTGTCCACTTCCAAACTCACAAGGTTCCACATATCCTTGGCACTCACGAGTTCCTAAAAAGATGTCTCTTCTGCCCCCAGCTTTTAAAGACCTTTTCATAATATTATGATGTTTATGTTCGTTGCGATCAAAGGCCATCTCTGGACGATTCATATTAAAAATAAAATGTGCTTTCACTTGATAGTGCACGTCTCTTAAATAGGTGTAGTTAGCAAGTGTATTACCACCACCGTACTCGATTGGACGTACGCCCTTTGACTCCATCATGATGGGTTTCATAATTCGCACTTCATCTACTATCATAATGAGCGTCGGCTTCCAATAAATAGATTCGACTATCCCCTTTAAGGCTTGATAAGTAGGCACACTATACGATAACTTTTCTCCACCTAATTTCGTTAAAGGATCTGTAAACAAGGCATAATCACCAAACACTTCAAATTCAATAGCATTTCTCACTTACCATTCACCTCCTTTTTATTCATATAGTACCAATATTTTCAATTTATCATATGCTAATCTTCCTGTCTATAATTAATTACATATTATATGAAAAACAATTCCAAACTTTTATCATGTTATAATAAAATGTCGCTCTCATAGCGTGGATTGAAAAATATACTATGTGATTAAAAAACCTATCCTAGTCGATAGGTTTTTTAAAACATTTGAAACTCGAGTTTACTTTCATTTTTCACATCAACTCCATATGTCTCGTTGTACGCACTCTCTTTTAAAACAAGAACTTTTCCATCTAAGTAGGATACAAGACCACCTTGCTTTGAAAGCTCTTCTTTTTCATGGGCAAATACATTCACCGTATATTGCTGCGCCTTACGAAGTAATTTGGAGAGTTGTTGAATGGAAAATTGTCCATTAAGTTCAGCAATTATGTCTCTTCCCTCTCCATATGGAACAATAACAGGTGTAGCAACATCATCAATTACTTTAAAATATTTTGCTGCTGTGCCATAGCTATTTCGGATGCATAATCCTAATTGTTTTTTATGACGTTGTACATATGCTTGATGATAAGAGCTATTGGAAGCAGAAAGTAAGTCAGTCATGTTTTGTTTTGCTTTGGGAACAAAATAGTCTAATTGACTTTCAAAATGGTCATAGAATTCCTTAAAGTATTTATTCATGGCCTGGGTGGATAAAAGGTGACCCCCATATGCCGTACAGTCACGTTTTAAATCAAGTAGTATGCGCTTTGATAATTGCTTACCGTATGATATTTCCTTTAATTTTGATAACTCCTCTGACCCGTGATCAATTACATACACTTGTCGCAGTTCAGCTTCTCCATGACGATTACACCGCCCAGCGGCTTGCGCAATAGAATCTAAACCTGCTAAAGAACGAATGACACAGTCAAAACTTACGTCTACGCCAGCCTCAATGAGTTGCGTACTCACACAAATAACGCGCTTCTTTTCTTGTAACAACCTTGTTATTTCCTTCAGCATTTCTTTTCGGTGACTCGCACACATGGAAGTGCTCAAATGAAATATGGAAGCATTTAGCTCCTTTTCTTCAAGCTTACTAAATAAATCTTTTACAACAGCTTTCGTATTTAAGATCACTAACAGACTTGAAACACTTTCCATCTGCTGCTTTATTCTTTGAACAAGCTGGTCATTCTTTATCGTCTGATTCGTCGCTTCATCTATTACTTCCACTCGTTTAAACGCATCTATTACCTCATCTAAATTCTCAATAATTTCTGGATGCTCATTAATCGCTAATCGCTTTTCTACATAATCGAGTGCAGGCTGTGTTGCTGTACATAGAAGCATACTAGAATTCCCATAGAATTTTAAAAAATTTAACGCATCATTAAACAGAGAAACACAATTTACAGGCACCTTTTGAACCTCATCAAAAATAATGACAGCTTCACTTAAATTGTGCAGTCTTCTAATATTGCGACTTCCTTTGGCATAAAATACATTTAAAAATTGAACCATCGTTGTCATTATGATGGGTTGATCCCAATTATCTTTAGCTAACCTTAATTTTTGTTCGATTGTCCCAGTATCTATAGCCGAATCATACCTCTCTTCTTCAAGAGTGACGTTAGAATGGTGCTCCAGTAAATTTTCATCATCCTTAATAATTCCCCTAATAATTTCAGCGTTTTGTTCAATGATTGTCGTGTAAGGTACTACATAAATAATATGTTTCTTATTATGTAAATTTGCATGCTTTAAAGCATAGCGTAAGCTGGCTAACGTCTTACCACCGCCCGTAGGGATACTTAAGGTATAAATACCAGAAGGCTTCTCAGCAAACTTATCGCACTGTTCTGACATTTTAACTCTCAATTGATTAATAGGATGATGCGCTAAAGGAGATTGATCATACAATTGTAGCTGCTTTAGCAACTTCGCATAGTAATCTTCAAAAGGTGTGTTTTCCGTACTGACGTCAACGTTATTGCCTTCTTCAAATAAACGCGTATTTGTTCGATCTGCATCAATTAAGGCACTAAATATATATTTGGTAAGCAACATTAACTTAACTTCCATCTTGCAAGGAGAATCTCTATTCAAAAACGTTTCTAACTCATCTAACGCCAAACCTACATAAGCTTTAAACGACTCTTGATTCATAACATCCTTATAGAATCGCTCTTTTACCATTGAAAACTCATCTAACTCTTTATCTCTGACTCTTTTTAAATAATTAGATTCCAAATCAGGATTAATAAAGTCTTGAAGATATGAATGATGCGACAAAATGGCATTTCCCACCACTTCTGCAAGAATGGCTGGATATAGTCCACTATGATGAAACTCTTCATATAAGAATTTCCCACCTGCAGTAGAATGATCCACACTTCCTTTTTTCGGGGGATTATCAGGATTATTTACCGCTTCTACTAAATAATTCTTAAAGGCATCTGTGTATTTCCCCATGTCATGTAACAAGCCCGCAAGCCCTGCTAAATGCTTCACACCAAGCTTCTCTCCAAAAGACTCTGCCAACTGTTTCACTTCTAGTAAATGCTCTCGAACTGTTTGGATGTCATGATTACCACTTCGTAAATGTGCTATATAGACCATAGTCATATCCTTCCTTTTAGTTTAGTTGTTAGGAACAGTTTATGAAGTGCTACGCTGCTAGACGGTTATAAAATGAATTATCCATTAGACTTGTGTTGCACCTCATTAAGGTGCGACTTAATAAAAATAACTTTAACGATAATAGGTTAGAATTTCAATCCACGCACCTATGTAAGGTGCGACAAGTGCCAACGTAGAGGATGCGTTGCAAGAGGTTGATTTCAATCCACGCACCTAAGTAAGGTGCGACGCACTTCAGGATCAGCCACAACCTTAATTACAGTATTTCAATCCACGCACCTAAGTAAGGTGCGACTGCCATCAATAGATCTGCTTCGTCATGACTGCATGATTTCAATCCACGCACCTAAGTAAGGTGCGACTACATTTTTGCGTGAATACTTATTAATTGATCCAATTTCAATCCACGCACCTAAGTAAGGTGCGACGCAAACTTGTAAAGCTCCTGCGCCTTTTTCTCTATTTCAATCCACGCACCTAAGTAAGGTGCGACGGTTTTTTAGATGGCTTGTCAGCCCTTAATTGCATTTCAATCCACGCACCTAAGTAAGGTGCGACTATTACACGAGTTAGGGCACGTCATAGAGTGGAATTTCAATCCACGCACCTAAGTAAGGTGCGACATTAGAAATTTATAATGATAACAGCGTAATCGCTATTTCAATCCACGCACCTAAGTAAGGTGCGACTATCAACGGTACCGTTATCCGCGCGGGCGTTTTAATTTCAATCCACGCACCTAAGTAAGGTGCGACATGTTTTCTAAAAGATCAAGATAGGTTCTATATATTTCAATCCACGCACCTAAGTAAGGTGCGACATGATTTTTCTAAAAAACGTAAAAAGCGGTTAACCATTTCAATCCACGCACCTAAGTAAGGTGCGACCGACTACTTGCAATTAATCGTTGGGGCAAAAAGTATTTCAATCCACGCACCTAAGTAAGGTGCGACTAGTACAAGTAATCTTGTCATACAAGCACAACGAATTTCAATCCACGCACCTAAGTAAGGTGCGACTGGGGGCGTGGGATTTCGATCCTAACGGACCGAAATTTCAATCCACGCACCTAAGTAAGGTGCGACTCAAGTGCCATGATAGTTCCTCCTATTAACTAAAATTTCAATCCACGCACCTAAGTAAGGTGCGACCGATGTACGGTGTAACGCCACCTAGGCGCACTGTATTTCAATCCACGCACCTAAGTAAGGTGCGACCAAACGGGCCAAAACGTTTTGTATGCCCTGGAGGATTTCAATCCACGCACCTAAGTAAGGTGCGACCAAGAAACACAAATTTACTCCACAAATTCAGATATTTCAATCCACGCACCTAAGTAAGGTGCGACGGCATTTGCTTTAAATGTCGCAAACGGGGCAGCAATTTCAATCCACGCACCTAAGTAAGGTGCGACCCGTCATTTCATTTCGGATCCGTGCCGCTTCTCGATTTCAATCCACGCACCTAAGTAAGGTGCGACTTAACCATAATGGGTATGGGACAGATACAAAGGATTTCAATCCACGCACCTAAGTAAGGTGCGACAGTTCATCTTTACTAAGCGAACCCTCCATATATCATTTCAATCCACGCACCTAAGTAAGGTGCGACATTACTCCCCGTTAATTTAACATTCATTTCGTTCGTATTTCAATCCACGCACCTAAGTAAGGTGCGACGAGTGCATACAACTTAGATCAAATTTGGAGTATTATTTCAATCCACGCACCTAAGTAAGGTGCGACCGTCGTAGATAAGGGCTTCGGTGACCATGCGTGATTTCAATCCACGCACCTAAGTAAGGTGCGACGGTAAAGCAAAACTCCAATCCAGATGTTTCTAAGCATTTCAATCCACGCACCTAAGTAAGGTGCGACAGCGATTTTTAGGTAAAAAACGATTATTAGTTTACATAAGGTGAAAATCCAACCACTTTTTTGATGTTTTTGGTTTTTATAGCACGTATTCTTATGCAATGTTTAATAAAAATGACTAAAAATAAGGTGCGAATCTCCCTGTAATTTTATGTGAGCTTTATGTTCGCACTTAACGACGTTACTTGTTTGATTAATTAAAACTCATATTACAGTAGGTAAATATAACTATATTGGTTTATTATACCATATACTACTCATAAACAAGTTTCAAATCCCGCAAAAAAAACCAAGCAGTTAAACCGCTTGGACACTTCTTTTTACGTTGCTATTACCTTCTCAAACTCTTTAATGGTTCGATCTATTTTTTCTTTTGCATCTTTAACTATTCTTTGTAAGTCCTTTGTAATTTCATTTACATTCTCAAGCTCGCGTGAGATGTTCTTAACATTTTCATTCACATTTTTAATCGCATCATTTGCATTGGTTGAGAGTTTCTTAACCTCTTGTGCAACGACGTTAAAGCCTCGTCCATGTTCACCTGCTCGTGCAGCTTCAATGGCAGCATTTAAGGATAATAGATTTGTTTGGGCAGCAATTTCGCGAATGATCGTGGCCGTTTGGTCAATCAGTTGGATTTGATTTTTTAAGGATTCTACTGCCGTAACTTTTTCTTTAGAATTAGCCATGACTACGTTTACGAGATTTTCTGGCATTTGCTTTAATTGAGCGATAAGAGCTGTTGTTGTATGTTCGCGCTGTGTAATGTCTGTGGCAATTTTCAAAACGGATGTTACCGTTCCACCTACATCCATGACAGGTATGTAGGTTGCTTCTAGCCATCTTGACGTTCCAGTACGATCAATTCGCTCAATTTTTTCTTGATACTTCTTTCCGTTTGCAAGATTAGCCCATAATTCCTGATATTCCTTACTATTACGATAGTCTGCTAGGCAAAATGCTTCATGGTTCATTCCTTGCATTTCACTCACTGTATAACTCAATGTTTGGGCAAAGAGCTCATTCACCCATATTACTTTTCTGTCCATATTAAACTCGACCATTGCTAAGTTCTTTTCAAGAGATGCCATTATAGCATTTGTTTCGACTCGTTTGCCGGCACTACTTACATAATTGGTCATATAGGCTCCTCATCACTCTTTTATAGGTAAAAATGACTAAAAATAGGTAGTATTTCTTAGTGTTATTCATATCATATATTCTAAAAGCACACAACTTTTACCTACTATAGAACTATAGAAACCGACATTAAAGGTACTAAACTGGAATACAAACTCTGCCAATCGCGATACCCGTCGGATTATTTCCTACTGGAATGGTACTAACGATTGTATTAGTTGCCGTATCAACCACGGAGACAGTGTTTGCTGATTTATTTACTACATAAGACCTTGAACCATCTGGGGTAAAGGCAAGCCGGAAAGGTTCCGAAAAACCAGGAATCGTCGCAATTTGTGTATTAGTCGCCGTATCAATAACTGAAACTGTATTGTTTCCCAAATCAGTCACGTAAAGCGTCCGACCATCTGGCGAAATAGCAATACCCACAGGAATAGCTGGCCCACTAATTTCTGCGGCTATGGTATTGGTTGCCGTATCTATCCGAACAACAGTGCTAGTTCCTGGAGCCGTTACATAGGCAGCGCTACCATCGGGGGAGATGACCACTTGGTTGGGCGCACTACCCACAAGAAAAGTAATCGTTTGGGTAATCGTGTTCGTCGCCGTATCGATGACTCCGACCGTACCGGCTACTTGGTTAACCACATAAGCGGTCGTACCATTTGGAGTAATGGCGATGCCAAGTGGGTTAGATCCTGGTGCTTCTTGGATAACGGTAGTGACCGTAAACGTTGTAAGGTCAATTACCGTAATGTTATTGTTGGTGGCGCTCGTTGAATAGGCAAAGCGTCCATCTGGCGTAATGGCCAGACCTAACTCTGGGGAGCCGACCGGCACTTCTGCAAGAATGGCGTTCGTAGCTGTATCAATAACGGATACCGTATTGGTAGCTTGATTATTGACTACAAGGCGAGTACCATCTGGTGTCAAGGCGATATCAAGAGGTGCATTTCCTCCACTAGGAATTGTCTGAATCACTGTGTTCGTTGCCGTATCAATTACTGAAATCGTGTTATCATTCGTGTTTGAAACGTAGGCTAGTATGCGGCAAAAAGCGGGAGCTGCTCCCCCTCTTTGGACAGCAAGCACATCACAACAGTTAAACGCAACAACACTTCCGCTACTCAGTGAACCGATCACTTGACCTGTAACAGGATTAAACGAGACAAATGTTATTGAAATAAAGCTCTCAGCTCCAGCGAGAAACACTGCCAACTGCGCTCCTTTTCTTACTATGCAAAAAAAACAACAAAGGCAGGCTGTCCTATTGTCCATCATACTTCTCCTTTTCATTCACCTTCTTATTAGTATATTAAATAAGATGAGAATGGTTACTGTATGAAGACGTTACAGAATTTAATCAGTCCATCCTCGTCATGCATCACAGCATGCAAAACTCAACGAAACTACCAACCGATCTTCTACCATGACAACTGTGGACGTATGTGATCAACGTAAAAGAGATGATGCCAGTAAGGTTCTGTCATCATCTCTTAACAATTATCTTCACTTTGCTTTTTTGCTCATGCGATAAGTCACCGCTTTATACGCAATATAAATAAAATACATAGCAAAACCTAGCAAAAAAGTAATCCCTACATTCTTAAAAGCTACTTTTGGTCCGTTCCCCGCTATTAAATCCATAATAAATGGTACGAGATCAACCGTAATGGTAAGTCCCAGTCCCAGCAAAGATGGTAGTACAACAAATGTAATAATAAATGACTTTAACGATTTCAACTCCAAAACTCCTCACCCTATAAATGTTAATCCTTACTAAAATACCTTTTTTATCCTACTTATAGCAATAAAAAAAAACAGAAGCATGCTCGCTCCTGTTTTTTTATTGTTTTTATTTTTGACGAAGATCCACCCAATGGCGATCTTTCGCATTCATATCTTTATTTTCAAATCCTGATGTTTGAACTTTTAGAAACATACTATTTAGCTTATCTCGGTCTACGAAAAATCCGATGTTTACTTTTTTGGATTCACTAGGCGCTAATTCACCAATGTTATAGTAGTTATTACCCTTGCCATGTGGTTCTAAATAATCTACTTCTCCTGTCATCGCTGTTGTCTCATCCATCATTTCTGGTTTAGTAAAATTCCACGAATCTCCTGTAGATTTCAACGATACTAGAGATGGATTCATATAAATTTCATCCGCTTTCTGCGCGCTCACATTCTTAATGGTTGCTGTGAATGTAACAAATTTCATATCTATTTTATCAGATTTTATTAATTTATTTAGGGAGTTCGTACCGTCACCTAATTTGTATAAATTGCGTTTGTACGGAACGAATTTGTTATCTTTAGACAATGCACCCTTATCACGCAAATTCCCCATGCCTACATCATTAAAATTATCTTTGTTAAATGGCTGAATAGAATCGTTTACTTTTACGTTGTCTATTGTATATGACAACTGCGAATCCATAAATTCTTCATCCAAGAAAGTTTGCCCGACGGATACAATTTGCTTACTATCTTTTTGAAGCGGTGTAACTTTTGTATCCGGTTTTCCGTATTTTTCATCATCTTCAAGCATTTGATCGTAATCTGTTATATCTGATGCTGTTGCCTTTGTAGCTGGTTTCAAGGCCGCATTTTTTAATACTTTTAGAAGTTGTTTTTCACTCACATCTTCTCCTACATAAGCATGTAGCATAATGCCTTCTTTTTCAAAAAACAGTAACGTTTCTCGATTATCTACCTCTCGATCGTCACCACTATCTGTTTTAACAATGACAGCTTTATGACCATTAATTTCTTTTTCTTGATAATTTTTCGCAAACTTTGTGTTAAAATCCGAGTGCTTTCCAATTCTATAAAGAGTGAATGTAAAACCACCAAGATCACTTTTATTAAACGAATATTCCATAGAACCTTTCTCATCTTCTTTCATACCCTTTGGCAAATAACCGAGCTGTAGCTTGTACAAACGATTATTTTTTTCATGTGACTGATTGTCTAATGACACCTTCACTTCATAATTTTGTTTTTGAACGACAATATCATAAATTTCATTTGCTCCATAGACGGTGGTTGGAATACCAATTAATAGGCTCGCTGCCGTAATGAGTAATCGTTTTTTCTTTTTCGCTTTTTCTTTCATAACAATCTCCTCCATAAACTTTTTCTTTTTTTGTGTATAGGTTTCTGAAAACTGGTGTGGTGTGTGTAATTCATCAAAATCTTCTAGCGCAATTTTTTCTGCGAGTTCATCCATTTGGTTTGAGTTCTTTGCATCCATTGATCTGGCCCCCTCTCATAAATTGCACGACCTTTTTGCGGGCTCGCTCGAATTGCTTGCGCACATTCGTTTCAGCAATTCCCATCAGATCAGCGATTTCTGTATAGCTTAAGTTATAGAAAATTTTATACTTAAAAACACGGCGGTTTGAATCAGTTAAGTTGGTTAATAACTCATCAATTTGCACTTCCGATAGAAAGCTGCGTTCCCATTCTTCTACATTTTCATCAACCGCGTCTTTTGTTTCTCGTTGATATTCGTTTAAAAATTCTCCGTGGCGTCTGTTTTTCCGATAGCTATCAATCGCTTTGTTTTTCGCGATGCGTAAAATGTAACGCTTCAGCTCTTCTTCATCCAACTTACGAAGCTCCTTTAAGCGTTGATACAGCGTAAGAAACGTTTCTTGCACAGCATCTTCCGCCTGTTGGACATTGTGTAAAACAGCGTACGCAACGTGATAAACGCGTTGTTCATACAACGTATATAACTCTTCCATTTTTGCATAATCCCTTTTTGAACCTCTCACCGTATCCCTCCTTACACACTGTATAACGAACGAATGCCACATTTTGTGACAACTGGAAGTAATTATTTTATAAGCGCTGAAAAAGAGCTGCGAAATGGCTCGTTCGCAGCTCTCATTTTTTATGTATTAAAAGCGAATCTGATTCAATGTCACCGTAAAGGTTGTTTTCTGAAAAGGGATACTTTTTAATGAGATGCTACCGCCCATTTGCTCGACCAATCTTTTCGTAAGGTTTGGATGGGGTAATCATTGGTTGATAACAGTACGCATTCGCTAGTTTCCTCATGTATGAAGTTTTGTAATGTATGACAGATTTTGTACCACCATCGGAATTTCTCCCAACTCATCCACCATTGCATCTGCATCGACGTCGTTCCATTGCGCATCTCTTTTCCATATTCCTGTCATCCCAACGGCCCGTGCAGCTTTTAGATCATTGATGGGATGATCGCCTACATAGACACTTTCGTGAGGGTGGCAATGTAGCTTGTTCAATGCACGATAAAAGATACGCGCATCCGGCTTTTTAATTCCTTCCCATTCAGAGATTACGATTACATCTACATACGACGCAATACCAAGAGCCCGAATATGATTCATCTGCAGTTGTCCGTAGCCATTTGTAATGATTCCAAGAGCAAAACCGCTCTTTTTTAGTTCGGTTAACATCTCTATTAGATGAGGAAAAGGAACGCAATGGTTTTTACATTCCTTCACATAATCTTGAAGTAGCTGTTCCCACGAAATCTTAGTAATGCTGTATTCACTCACTAAGCGCTGGTAGACTTGATCTTTCCAAACATATCCCCGGTGATCTAGTTCTATAAATCTAGCACTATACTCCGCTTTCGGAATATGTCGCAACGCCTCATGCTACCGGTCGTATTGATGAGCAATGAAACGTTTAATAGATTTATCTCTGTTTAATAATGTTCCGTCTAAATCGAACAAAATGGCCTTAATCAAAAGGATCGCCTCCATTTTTTCATCAAAATTACCAATATCTAGTTTTCACAATTTGAGCACAGGGTAAAAAAATAAAACAAGCTGCATTTACTCTAGTATCATGCTCATCATCAAAACAATATAAATAACACTTATGGAGGAAACATCTATGACCACCAAAAAGAAAATAGGAATTCTTGTCATCCTTGCTCTTATTGTTGCTGAACTGTTCTTAACATGGTACTACCCTTTTTCAATGAATAGCTTCAACAAATCCGTCACGTATCAACCTGATTCCATCACCCGAAACGAGCTTTCAAAACATATTAAAACAAATAAAAGGATTCTCCTGAAACAACAGTATCAATATTCACAAGAGGCGAAAAAGTTCTATTCATTTCTAGAAGAGCGGTCACAAAAGAAAGAAGAAACGCTTACGATGGACTACCTGAGTAAAATAAAAAGTGAATTAAAGGAACTGGATCAGCAATACGAAAAAATCTATGAAAAAGAAAGCAGCAAACCACACCCAGATGAACAAACACTATCAAGCTTAAAAAATCTTCATGAAGGACTTCAACAAAGACAAGAAGATATAATGCTTATGATGAGCCCCTCCATTAAAAGAAAAAGCTTGAAGACGCTTTACGGAAATTTCTATACTAGCCTAAACAATTTGGAGCGATTTACGTTTCGGTGGTACAAGTATGTACACGAACAAAGCAATAAACAGACGAAAAATTAGTATGTGATGCGTTAAAAGAGCTTCTTTGATCTAGAAGCTCTTTTACCATTTTTGATAGTATGTACGGATTGTTTGCCTATCCTTATGCCTTATGAAATAAATACTCTATCCTACTATTCTAAAGGACCTCACTCATTTCGTTGTCGCCAGCGAGATGCACCTTACTGTAAGCTTCTCTTATCTCGTCACTCTTTAGTTTCCTAGTATGCAGCACCATGCCCATTTTTCCGCCTGCTTCATGATGGTTGGCAAGGCTTTCGACATTATTTCAAACTCTCTATACATGTCACTCGTGCAAACATGACGTCTTCATTTTCAGTATCATTCGTAAAAACGTTACCTAGCTGCGTCACTCTTCCCAGTATGTAGCAGCACTCCGCTGTCCTGTCCAATCCCAGTAGGCATTGCCCTGTGCCATAATAATACGATCTAACCATTCAACAAAATTACAATTCAGATCATAGTTCTCTATGCCACTAAGCCACATATAATGGACATCTCCCTTTTTATATCGGTCCGCATCGATCATAATTGCCCCTACATCAGGGAAATACCCAATCGGAAAGGAATCGCGCGGCACAACACTCTCATCATGCCAGTTTACAATCTCCTCCATTCTGAATAATTCAATGTCTCCTATCCACTCTCCACCAAACATTTTCATACCATTATGCACAGCTAAAAATGCCTGATAGTCCTTCGGAAGAACCCAGCCCGTTTCTTGTGTGAATGTATCCATTTGCTCTGAACTTACAACCTCTTGATTAAATGTAATCGTAGAGGTATAAAGGTATCCTTGTGTCGACTGAACGAGGATTTGATTCGTTTGATCGAGACGTTGTTTAAAGCCATTGAGTATGTCTTGAATCATGTTCTTCATATGTCACCCGCTTTTTTAGTGTTACAGCACTATAAAGATAGCATCCTACTCTTTGTAATATCCTTATTATACCAATTATAATGTATAAAGCACTTCATTCTTAATGTTTGTTGCTTCGAAGGTAATAGGTTGGATTGAGCCAGGTATTCTGTGCCGAATAGCTAGCCGAAGTGCGAAAGACCCATATCCATAAATGTTATTTTTTGTTATTATTACAAAAAAACAAGTCAGAGATGCTTGTTAAAAAAGGGAGCGTAACTAGTGCGCACAACAATAAAGGCCACTGTATTAATCATTGCATTTGTCATAATTGGAATCATCGTTTATTATTCCATTTCATATTTTAGAGAGAAAGACTATGTCTCGATCAATACGCAATCTCCTACTTTTTTAAAAGATAAAGTAGCTGCTGTTTATTTTTCGGGAACCGCTGATTCAACAGGAGTAGGTAGCTATACGGTCTATATCGACCAAAAAGGAAAAACTTCAGCTACGAAAGGCGAAGCTATTGAAGCCGGCGGGATTGCCCAAGGAGACGGGATGTTACTAAGAGAAGACCCTGATAAAGTTGAATTTGTAGGAAAAAAAAATATCTCGTTTTCCATGAAAGAAAAAGTATATACCGGATACAGACAGGCTGCTTACTTGCCGAAAGAAAAAATGTTTTATAGTTTAACCAATAAAGGGCAGGAAAAGGCTGGCTATTTTAGCGTTGTACGTTGGGGAAATGAAAAAAAAATAAGAGAGCAAAAAGTTCCTGGTTTTTATTTAACATATGGCAATGACGGAAAAGACATTTATGTATTAGGAGAAGATGATCATTCTATGAATCGTCTAATATTCGGTAAAATTAAACTAGGGGATCGAGCAATATACAGTAAAATAAAAACAATTGGGACGATAAGAGACTATGAAAATGTTAACTCTAATATGCTAATTAAACATCATTTAGCCTATTTTATTTTCTATAAAGAAGACGAAGCTACCATGACAGTTGTCCCTCACGTAATGATTTATGATTTACAAAATAAAAAGTTATATGGTAAGTATCAGCTTGGTACATTTAAAGTTAAAACAGATCGTATAGAAGACTCATTTATAGGTTATCACAATAATTTTACGATTCATGGGAACAAGCTTTATCACCTTACTGGTACTTCTACAGTATTTGTCTTTGATTTAAAATCCAAAAAGCCGCTACAGTCTTTTTCATTAAAAAGAAAGAAATCAACCACATATGAAGTAGCAGGAATTGACTTCCGAAAAGATGCAATTTATATACTAAATAAAATGAAAAACAAAAAAGAGTATGAGTTGGCATCCTATTCTTATAAGGACGGCGCGGAAAAGAGTGCCCTTCCTGTAAAAGGACTGAATAATATTGTTGACAGCCATGCCTCAAGCTATGATTTTGTAATGCTTGACCATTCAAACAAATAAAGTGATGAGAGAAAGCTTTTAGCACCTTCACACTGTATCTATTTAGCCCATCACAGTAATGACTTTCTGAATCAAAATTTAAGAAAAAGGAGATTTCCATGAAAAAGAAAACTATTTATCTACTAGTCGCTTTTTTACTCCTGGCAAGTATCGGTACATATTTCTACTATGATCTTCATCATATGAGTGGAGAATCTAACAATGGGATCTGGGAAGTCAGTCTACGAAAAACTACAAACGAAAGTGAACCTAAGGGCTGGTATGGAACGGTTAAGCAGACGAATAAAGATCGATATCAAGTTAAAAAAGTAATCTTCAAAAAGAAAAATCATGTTCTCACTTATTTGGATACATTTAAAAATGACACTGATCTTGATGATTTAAAAACGGTCCTTTATCCTTTTGAAGCAGAGTTCTGGGTGGGAGACATACAAAAAGGCGAGGAATATAGAGTGGAAATTTTCTATAAAGAGGGCCATGAAAAGAAATCTACTTCCTTCTCATTTAAATAATCCTATTTACACTTTAGACCGAACTACCGTGCGCTGGAATTACTTTTCACTATGTGAACTGTCAATGAACTGTATACAACATTGTCCGTGAACCTTCGGAAATAAAATTCGGCAAAATTAAAAGCATGAGTTCGGTTCAATACCGTCCTCATGCTCTGACTGTTTCGTAATAACCTCAAATTACTTTTTCACCCTACTTTGCGTTGAAATTCTTTCGTAGCGAAGAAATACGCGATCACCATGATTCCGACACACCACGTAAGGGCGATCCAAAGATCATGACTAATGTTTCCTCCGTACAAAAAGGCACGAATCGAATTGACAATTGAAGTTACAGGCTGATTCTCAGCAAATACTCGCACTACTTTAGGCATCGTATCGGTGGGAACAAAGGCAGAACTAATAAAAGGTAGGAAAATGAGTGGGTATGAGTAGCCTGTAGCTCCTTCCATCGATTTTGCTGTTAATCCTGGAATAACGGCTAACCAAGTGAGAGCCAGCGTGAATAGTCCAAGTAATCCGGCTATCGAAAACCAGTCTATTATCGTAGCGCTAGAGCGAAAACCCATTAAGAGGGCGACGAGAATGACGATTACAATTGTAAGAGCATTGGAAACAAAAGAGGCTAATACATGAGCCCATAATATAGAAGAATGCTTAATGGGCATGGAAATAAAACGTGCCATCAGTCCACTTTTCACATCATTAAATAGTCGTACAGACGTATACGCAACACCAGATGCAATCGCCATTATTAAAATTCCTGGTACTAAATAATTGAGATAGCTATCTGTTCCTGTCTTTATAGCTCCACCAAATACATAGACAAACAATAACATCATCATGATTGGTGTGATGGCCACCGTAATAATCGTATCCGGACTTCGCATAATGTTACGCATTAAACGGCCAAGTAATACACCTGTTTTGTTTTTCATTTACATTTCCTCCTTTTTACTAACGATTGCAAGGAAAATTTCCTCTAACGTTGGCTGTTTTTCGATATATTCCACTTTTGCTGGTGGGAACATTTCTTTAAATTCTGTTAGTGTACCGGTCTTAATAATGGTTCCACCATGCAAGATTGCCATGCGATCTGCCAATTGTTCCGCTTCCTCTAGGTACTGCGTCGTCAGTAAAATCGTCGTTCCACCGGCAGCTAACGCTTTGATCGTATTCCAGACTTCCAATCGAGCTTCTGGATCAATGCCCGTTGTCGGCTCATCGAGAAAAATAACAGCCGGCTCTCCAATTAAACTCATCGCGATATCCAGACGGCGCTTCATCCCACCCGAATAGTGTTCCACCCTGCGATGAGCCGCATCGCTCAAGCTAAATCTAGAAAGAAGCTGGTCAGCTACTTGAGAAGGATTAGAGACTCCACGCAACTTAGCAATCATTACCAAATTTTCTCTCCCTGTAAGGATGCCGTCTAGCGCTGCAAACTGCCCTGTAAGGCTAATGCTTTTTCGTACATCAGCAGACTGCCGTTTAACGTCAAATCCACACACACGAACTTCGCCGCGATCAGCCTTCATCAGTGTAGAAAGGATGTTCACCATCGTCGTCTTTCCTGCCCCATTTGAACCAAGCAGCGCAACTATTTCACCACGTTTCACCTCCAGATGTACCCCTTTTAATACTTCCTTATCTTTAAACGCTTTTACTAACCCTCTTACATCAATCACATGATCCATGCCATTTCCTCCCTCATAAAAAGTGTCTTGAAGCTCGCTTTCTACTTAGTCATACAGATATTCTGTATTACTTAGTACCGTTGTTTAAAATTGACTGAATAACAAAAGAATCAAGTACACGAATCACTCGTTATTCAGTCAGTATAGGTTGAATTTACTTTTTTCCAAATCGATCAGTAATGCTTTTATTCAAATCTTCCCGAAACTTAGCAATATAGGTTCTAGCATTGGCTATTAATTCATCAGCGAATGCCGCCACATCATCACCTGTAATTTCAAGCACTTGTCTTCCTTGGGCAGCGCCAGCTTCAAATAAATCAATCAATTCATACTGCATGTGTAACATATCCATTCCATTTCCTGCTGAAAAATTCCACATGTAGCTCTGTATTTTTTTAAATACAAACTGATAGTCCTCAGGTAAAGCATCTACCCGGGCCATCATCATTTTATACTCTTTTTTATCACCAATCATTTTTTTAAAAAGTTCAATCATCGCATATTGCCTCCTTTTTAGCTGTGCTATTTTATGAAGCTACTTCGACTTTAAGACGTTGATTTTTGACGTGACAAACTCCCATCTTTTCCAAAACCATTCAAGCTCTTTTCGTCCCTCCTCATTAAGGGAATAAAATTTGCGAGGCGGACCCATATCAGAAGGTTTTTTTTCAATGTTCACTAGCTTTTTCTTTTCTAAGCGTACTAATATTGTGTATACCGTTCCTTCCACAACCTCAGTGAACCCAAGATCGTTCAGGCGGCGTGTAATTTCATAGCCATAGGTTTCGTGACGGCTAATAATTTCTAACACACAGCCTTCAAGCGAACCTTTTAGCATTTCAGTTAAATTTTCGATGTTCCAAACCTCCTCTATAATGTGTGACTTATATTCAGTATTACTTAGTACCTAAGCGATTTATTCACTTAATAACGGTTTGACGCGAGCTATTAAGTAATACTTAGTATATGTATATTGTATGACTAAGTACCGGATTTTGCAACTATTTTTCAATTTTTTTCAAAATAGCTTCAAGCAGCCCATCTCATCCTTCGCCCAAAGAGCTCGACAGTCTTGGAAAAGAACGTAATCCATCACCTGGGGTCCACATAATTAAACAAACGTTTAAAACTTCCCCCTGATGCCCATCATTTCAAGTATAATGAACACTATTCAGGCTAATTTCTGAAGAATAATGAAAATGAGGTATTTACATGAAAGAAAGAAGCTTTGACGATTACCGCATTAGCGATGAAATAAAACGAGCACTAGCTGTACTCAAATATGAAACACCTACTGACGTACAACATGAAGTGCTACCATTAGCTTTCGCACAAAAAGATCTCGTCGTTCAATCACAAACAGGCTCTGGTAAGACAGCTGCTTTCGCCATTCCGGTATGTGAGCAAGTACTATGGGAAGAGAAAAGACCACAAGCACTCATTTTAACGCCAACTCGCGAGCTCGCAGCTCAAGTGCGAGAAGACGTGACGAACATCGGAAGGTTTAAACGAATTAAAGCCGTCGCTTTATATGGAAAAGAACCGTTTGCAACACAAAAAGAGGAATTAAAGCAAAAAACCCACGTTGTTGTTGGAACGCCAGGGCGTGTCATGGATCATATTGAACGAGAAACACTTGTGCTCGATCAAGTGAAATATCTTATTATTGATGAAGCAGATGAAATGCTAAATATGGGCTTTATCGCTGATGTGACACGTATTTTGAAACAGCTCCCGACAGATCGAGTGTCAATGGTATTCTCCGCCACTTTACCAGAGGCCATCGAAAACCTTTGCCGAACGTACATGGACGAGCCAATGAAAATTACAATCGCTTCATCGGGAATGACAACAGACACCATTGAACATACCGTTACTCATGTAGCTGATCAAGAAAACAAAATGAGCCTTCTAAAAGATGTAACAGTCGTTGAAAACCCAGACAGCTGCATTATTTTCTGCAATACGAAAGAGCATGTCGATACTGTCTATACAGAGCTGAACAATGCTCACTACGCATGTGAAAAACTTCACGGCGGCTTAGAGCAAGAAGACCGCTTTGCCGTAATGGACGGTTTTAAAATGGGGAATTTCCGTTACTTAATCGCAACCGATGTCGCTGCACGTGGCATCGATATTGATAACGTCTCCCTCGTCATCAACTTCGACGTCCCGATGGAAAAAGAAAGCTACGTTCATCGGACTGGAAGAACAGGACGGGCAGGAAAAGAAGGAAAAGCAATAACATTTGCCGCTCCAAATGAGGGGAAATACCTCAAAGCCGCTCAGCGCTATATTGGATTTGACATCCCTGAAGCCAAAGCACCGGAACAACAGGAAGTAACCGCTAGCATGCACGCTTTTGAACAAAAGAAAAACGGTCGCCGCGTCGTTCGAAACAATAAGACCGCGCGCATTAACCAAAACATTTCCAAGCTCCATTTTAACGGAGGAAAGAAAAAGAAGTTACGCGCCGTTGATTTTGTTGGTACATTAACGAACATCCCCGGCGTTTCGGCCGACGATATCGGAATTATTAACATTCAAGAGAGCTGGACGTACATTGACATCTTGAACGGAAAAGGCTCCCTCGTCCTCGAAGCGATGGAACATACGACCGTTAAAGGCAAGAAACTAAAAGTGAGCAAAGCAAAAAAATAAGCAACACTTAAAGCACGAGTGGCGACTTGGTCCACTCGTGCTTTTTTTAATTTTTTTAGTTTCTAAAAATTTAAGAAAGAGGGATCCACTTGAGTGTTGTTTTCAGCACACTGGTCTTCTGTTAACCCACAAATTCTATGCTATACTTCTTGCATCACTAAATCTAATAAAAAATCATTAGCAATTACTTCATAGCTTTAATTTTTGAAACCAGGCACAAATGATACTACTTTTGGTTCCCCTTTTTCATCAAGTTGATTAAAATCTAAACAAAAAAGTTCATCGCCTCCAGTATCATAAATAACAAGAAGGTTATTAGGTGAATTATGTAATTCACGTTAAATTCCATCGGCTCCTTTAACTCTTCGATGATTCCTCTCTCATGATGACTTTTTCACTGTCGGTAAACATTTCATTTTGCGCACATCATATACTTTATACAAAGCCCCTCACTTCTATGTTCTTGTTAATTATTTTTCCCTCTTTGAGCATCATTCCCTGCTATTGCTCTACGCTCAGCTATACTGAGTTCGTGAATCTTGATATAATCTCTGCCTATTTGATTATTTCAAGAGATCAATTAGAGTACTTACGAGGTCATTCAATGAATAACAAATTTGGAGAAAAGGAGATTCATATGTGAGATATATTAAGTATTTTTTTTTAACAGGTGGAATAATAACAATCATTTTATCATGTATTGCCTTATACTTTAGTTTAACTCCTCAAGTAGGAGCTATTGGAAACGGTCCTAATTATACAAAAATTTGGACTGACTTTACTATTCAATTCTTAATTGGTTTATTTCTTGTTGCCTATTCCATTTATTTCATCAAGAAGAATGATTAAAAAACTCCAAAAAGCAAAAAAGGAAATAATCCGTTTTTTGCTTTTTGGAAATAACTTAACAATGAGTAGAAAAGTCTACTACGACATATCATTCTATCAACCTTCAGAGTCACGTAAACTCTCTAACAGTTCTGTAAAGCTTGCGGCAACATAGGTTAGTTGTTCACGCATATACTCGGCTTCCTCGGATGTCATTCCTTCGTCTTCCATTAAATCTTCCTTCTCCCATGCACTTTCATGATCCCAAAATACGACGAACGGATTCGTCTCGCTACTGCTGTAGTCAAAACAGATTAAATTCGCTGCAGGATCATCAGCAAATGGGAAGATCTTTTCAGGAAGGCTCGGTTGATAGTCTTCATAGACTTTAACAATATAATCTGCATTTTCCTCATCATCATATCTAAATAACCCTCCAAAACTACGCTCAACCGTCCCTGCCATAAATGTTCTCGGTTCAACGCTCGCGCCACCATTGACTTTGACACAGTCAATATAATCTTGTGGCAATTGAAATCCTAACTGTTGACCAAGTTCTACTACTTTTGCCTCCGATACTTCCGCTTTCTTAATTTCCCATGTAATATGATTGTTCATCGTAAAACCTCTCACCACAATTGGTTTCCGCCAAGGTGGTTAACTTCCCCATGAATTTCCTCTACTACTTCCTGCATCTTACCAAGAACCTAATGATGATGCTACAGACTTGGTCCAGTTCGCCATCTTGAGCTGTTGTTATGTAAAAACATTTCCTACTTACCATTGCTTGAATCATAAGCAAAAAACGCATGAATTTCGTGCTATAAAGCGACATTTTGTTATCTATGTCTAAGACATCCAAAATGCCATGCTCCCTCATTTTGTCTAGAACATACTCATGTCCTTTTTATAATGCGAGCATTCCTTGATTATTTTAATTTGATAGGAAAAATTTTGCTATCCTACTTCCCACACATTATAGTTTCTTGATCATTTCTATAATTT
>NZ_AKKV01000035.1 GCF_000269865.1 Fictibacillus macauensis ZFHKF-1 | reverse complement strand
CACGAAGCACCTTTTACTATGAAACAGAAATAGCGATTCAAAAAGCAAAGGAAAAAGAAAGAGAAGAAGAGCATTTAAAAGAAAAAATACTAAAAATCTTTCATGAAAACCGTAAAGCGTATGGCACGCGCAAACTAAAAAAAGCGCTTTTGAAAATGGGCCACAAAGTTTCCAGACGTCGTATTGCTAGGCTCATGAAAGAGCTTGGCATCCAATCGAAATATGCCCAACCTTCCTACAAACCCATGCGCTCTCAGCCCAATGAAGAATCAGTGGGGAACGTATTAGATCAGGAATTTCGAGTAGAGGAAGAGATGACCGTGTTAGTCAGTGATCTAACGTATGTTAAAGTCGGACAACAGTGGAATTATATTTGTTTTCTATTGGATCTATATAATAGAGAAATCGTTGGTCATAGTGTTGGAAAACGCAAAGACGCAGCGTTGGTTCAACGTGCCTTCGCAACGGTTCACCGACCATTGGAGAATGTGAAGCTCTTCCATACCGATCGAGGATCTGAGTTTAAAAACGTTGATATTGATCACTTACTAAGTGAATACCAGATTGAACGTTCCTTAAGCGATAAAGGTAATCCATATGATAATGCAGTAGCCGAAGCGACATTCAAGATTTTAAAAACGGAACTAATCAACGGCGAACAATTCCTTTCCCTTAACCACCTGGAGCTTGAAGTTTTTGATTATATCAATTGGTATAATAACATCCGTTTACATAGTGCCCTTGGGTATCAAAGCCCGATCAGCTATCGAAACGCAGCCCTTAAAATTGTTGTTTAATTTGGTGTTGACATACCAATGAATTCAATGGATTATATTTGTCATTTTGCTCCCTTAGCTCGTTCCCCCACATAGCAACATACTTCATCGTAACTGCAATATTTTGGTGTCTCATAAGCCTCTGGATGGCAAATGCACTCATACCAGACATTGCAAGTCGATGGCAAAATGTATGACGAAACGTATGGGCAGAAACCCTTATTCCTTTAAAATTCATTTTTTGTCCAAGATATCTAAACACTAACATCAAGGAATTATCGGTCATTTGGGTATTACTTCTTTTAACAAATACATATTCGCTTACATCACCCCAATATTGTTTACAAAAAACATAATAAGCAGCTAATTCCTTCGCTAATTTATCTGTGATTGGTATAGTTTCTTTTCTCCTGTTTTTTCCGAATACAGAAACTGTCTTATTGATTAAATCTACATCAGACCATTGAAGGTTTACGATTTCTCCTCGTCTTATTCCTGTTCCTAATATGGTAATGATGATGACGTAGTCACGATATGCAACGTAACTCTTGTCCCTTTGCTTAATACGCCTGTAAAAGTTCAATATTTGACGTATCTGCTCATCACTAAAGACCTCAATCCTTACATCGTCTTTTTGTTGCTTAATTTTCTTAGCGGGATTAGTCTTAATGACCTCACATTCAACTAAGTAATTGAAAAATGCCCTAATCCTCAATAGCTTGGTGTTAATGGTTCCCGCCTTATCCCCTTTTTCTTGGCATTTTAAAAGATACTGACGAATGTGGCTGTAGGTAATTTCTTCGGCATTTACAATCTGTTGTTCGATGCAATAATCCACAAACTTGCCTAAAAGCATTTGATAATTTTTGATATTCGTTTTAGTCGTATTCTTAAAACGCCTATCATCCAAAAAGTCTTGATACGCAAATTTTAATAACACAAAAAACCACTCCCTTATTTTTATAGGAAGTGGTTATTGCTTTTGATATAAGTTTTTTCCATGACTACTTCATAAGAAGAGCGTGAAAATGAGTAGAAAAGGGCGGAGAAATAGCCTTAACTAATTCTCCAATGTTTGGCTTAAAAGCCTTACATCATGCCGCCCATTCCGCCCATGCCCATGCCGCCCATGTCAGGCATGCCTGCACCACCAGCGTTTTCTTCTGGTTTGTCAGCGATGACTGCTTCTGTTGTTAGGAACATTGCAGATACGGATGCTGCGTTTTGAAGTGCAGAGCGTGTTACTTTTGTTGGATCGACGATACCAGAGTCGAACATGTTAACCCATTCGCCTGTAGCAGCGTTGAAGCCGATGCCGATTTCTTCGTTTTTCAAGCGTTCTACGACGACAGATCCTTCAAGACCTGCGTTGTGAGCGATTTGGCGAACTGGTTCTTCGAGTGCACGAAGGACGAGTTTCACACCTGTTGCTTCGTCGCCTGTTGCTTCGATTGAAGTAAGGGCACGAACAACGTTTACGAGGGCTGTTCCACCACCGGAAACGATTCCTTCTTCTACTGCTGCACGCGTAGAGTTAAGGGCGTCTTCGATGCGTAGTTTGCGCTCTTTTAGTTCTGTTTCTGTAGCTGCACCTACTTTAATGACAGCTACGCCGCCAGCAAGTTTCGCTAAACGTTCTTGAAGTTTTTCTTTATCGAATTCAGATGTTGTTTCATCTAATTGTGAACGAATTTGACCTACGCGGCCTGCGATTTTATCAGATGCGCCAGCGCCTTCAACGATCGTTGTGTTTTCTTTCGTTACAACGACTTTAGAAGCTGTTCCTAGCTGTCCGATGTTCGCAGATTTAAGATCAAGTCCAAGCTCTTCTGTAATCACTTCAGCGCCTGTTAGGATCGCAATGTCTTCAAGCATTGCTTTACGACGGTCACCGAATCCTGGAGCTTTCACTGCTACAGCATTGAACGTACCACGAAGTTTATTTACTACTAATGTAGCAAGAGCTTCGCCTTCTACGTCTTCAGCGATAAGAAGCAATGGTTTCCCTTGTTGAACAACTTGCTCAAGGACAGGAAGGATTTCTTGGATGTTAGTAATCTTTTTATCTGTGATTAAGATGTATGGATTCTCAAGAACCGCTTCCATCTTATCAGAGTTAGTTACCATGTATGGAGAAGCATAACCACGATCGAATTGCATACCTTCTACAACTTCAAGCTCTGTTGTGAAGCCTTTAGACTCTTCGATTGTAATAACGCCATCGTTCCCTACGCGCTCCATAGCTTCAGCGATTAGTTGACCAACTTCTTCGTCAGCTGCAGAGATTGCCGCTACTTGAGCGATGGACTCTTTGCCTTCGATTGGCTTAGAGATCTTTTTCAATTCTTGAACAGCAACAGCTGTCGCTTTCTCGATTCCTTTGCGAAGTACCATTGGGTTCGCGCCAGATGTTACGTTTTTCAAGCCTTCACGGATCATTGCTTGTGCAAGAACCGTTGCTGTTGTTGTACCGTCACCAGCGACGTCGTTCGTTTTGCTTGCTACTTCAGCTACAAGCTTTGCACCCATGTTTTCGAATGCATCTTCAAGTTCGATTTCTTTTGCAATCGTTACACCGTCATTTGTGATGAGCGGCGATCCGAATTTCTTTTCAAGAACGACGTTGCGCCCTTTTGGTCCTAGTGTTACTTTTACTGCATTAGCAAGTGCATCGACACCGCGAAGCATTGCGCGACGAGCGTCTTCACTGAACTTAATATCTTTAGCCATGTGTAAAACCCTCCTAGAATTTTTTTTATAAGTATAAAGAAAGCTAACTCAGTAGCTTATATGTGTGTGGTTTAGCCGATGACAGCTAGTACATCCGTTTCACGAAGAATTAAGTATTCTTTGCCTTGGTACTTCACTTCTGTTCCCGCATATTTAGAGAAAATAATTGCGTCTCCCTCGGAAACTTCTAAAGCAACGCGCTCACCTTGTTCTGTAACGCGGCCTGTTCCTACTGCAACAACTTTTCCTTCTTGCGGTTTTTCCTTTGCAGAGTCCGGCAATACGATGCCGCTTGCAGTCTTTTCTTCGCTTTCGACAAGCTCAATCACAATACGATCACCTAGTGGCTTTAACAAGTGAAACACCCTCCTCAAAAAATTAGAAAGTTAAATTTTATTAGCACTCTTATTTAGTGAGTGCTAACTCCATTTCTAATAATAAATTGTTTTTTCTCCTTTTGCAAGTGGGGACCTTCCGAAATTAGAAATTTTTTGGGAAGTGTCTGTTTCGATTTCTGAAGGGAATCTGTGTTAGAATAGGGAGATACATGGGAATGCTGTAAACGTAACTTATTTCAAAGGAGAACGAACATTGGCAAATCGATATGCTTGGGTTATTATTTCCTACATCATTATGCAATTCTCCGGCTATGCTGGGATTCCTCTTTTAATTTGGCTAGGGGTGCCTAGACATCAAATCGTCGGAATATGGTCGCTCATTAGCTTTTTAATTGAACTGATTATCATACTTATACTGATTCGGCCTGCTTGGAAAAAGAATGAACTGCGTGGCAAAGAACCCGCGGAACCATTAATGGTCGTCATCTGGGCCATTGTCGGGATCGTACTTGCCTACATCTCACAAATTATTGCAGGCATGCTTGAAATGTACGTATTTGACATTAAACCAGGCTCTGAAAATACGAAACGACTCGTAGAAGTTGCGAAGCTATCACCTTACTTCCTACTCGTTACGTGTATCATTGGACCAATTATTGAAGAAATCATTTTCCGTAAAATCATTTTCGGTAGCTTATATAAACGAATGAACTTTTTCTTAAGCGCAGTCATCAGCGCGCTTGTGTTTGCAGCGGCACATTTTGACTTTGTCCACATTCTCATATACACCGCGATGGGTCTTACCTTTTCATTTTTGTACGTCATTAGTGGACGCATTATCGTACCAATCATTGCACACGTTGCAATGAATTCCATCGTCATGTTAATCAATGTGGTGTTTGCTGATAAGATTCAAGATTTACAACAAAAGGCTGAGAAACTTCATTCCATTATAGGAGGCCTCTTTTAGATGAAAGTATCCCCTCTGTTTTTAAGCGGATTTTACGGCATTGCCGGGATTCTCTTTACGTGGCTTGCTGTTTACTATAGCACCTATACAGGGATGACAGGCTTCTGGACTATTATATCGATGCTTGCGGCAACATATGACTATTCGATTGCGATTCGTTATTACCGCGTCCATCGTCACATTAAAAAATACACGAAGAAATAGAAAAAAGCATCGTTTCATGATCTTACTCATGAGACGATGCTTTTTTTAGTTGAAGATCATATTCTGCTTCTTGCTCAGCACGCATTCGTTTCTTGAAGGAACGAGCGGCGATCACGATGCTAATTTCGTAAAGAAGAATTAACGGAATGGTGACCGTTAAATGCGAAATCAATTCTGGTGGTGCAATCATCCCGGCGATGACCAATATGCCAAAATACGCAAACTTCCGAATGCGGCGCAACAGCATCGGCGTTAACAAGCCCAGTCGTGTTAAAAACATGATGAGCACAGGAAACTGAAAGACTAACCCAAACGGCAATACAAGATTAAAGAGAAAAGAGAAATACTCATTAATGCCATACACGCCATTAATATCGAGTGATTCAGCAATATTCCCCATAAAATGAACGACGAGCGGGAACAGAATATAGTAACCAAATGCTAAGCCGAGCGCAAATAGAAAAAAGGTAATCGGAATGTAAGAAAGCGTTACTTTCCGTTCATTTTCATACAAACCAGGCGCAATAAAGGCCCATAGTTGGTAGAGCGCAAACGGCAATGTTAAAAGCAAACCAATGATAAATGAAAAGTTAATGTATACCTTGAGCGGATCGGTTAAATTAAACGCGTTCATTTGAATGCCATTGGCCACTGGATCATGCTGTAAATAGAGAATAACGGGCTTGGCTAGCAAAAGTCCAAGACCGACGAACAGAACGAAGAAAACGACAATATACGTTAACCGTTTTCTTAATTCTCCGAGATGATCATAGATAGACATGTTTTTTTCGTGCATCTTGTTCACCCTAACTGCTTACTTTTGATCTGTCGCTTTCGTCAGATCAACGGATGCTTGTACAGGTTGTGAAGGTGGTACGACTTCTGGTCGTACGTGTTGCTCTGGCTTCACGTCTTCTTTCTTCTTGTCATCATGATCATCCATAATGCCGCTCGTTGCATTCTTAAATTCGCGCAGCGTCTTTCCTGCTGCTTTTCCTAACTCTGGGAGCTTCTTCGGTCCGAAAATGATTAACGCTGCTGCTGCAATGGCAATGGCACTTCCTGGTCCAATCATACAGACACCTCCTTCATTCTCAATGTGAAAATCTATAGTTCAACCGATGGATAATGCTTCATAAAGTAGATCAATGATTGTAATTCTACTGCTAGATCGATGTGGTGCACCCTAATGCTAGGGGGAATCGTTAGCCGCGCCGGGGTAAAATTTAAAATCCCTTTAATGCCGGCTTCTACAAGCTGATCAGCAATGTATTGGGCCGAGCCAACCGGTACGGTTAAAATCGCCACTTCAACATCACTCTTCTTCAGTACTTCCGTCATATTCGCAATCGAATGCACGGGAACGTCAGCGATTTCAGTTCCTACCTTTTCTGGATCAACGTCGAATGCTAGTTGAATTAATGTATTGTTGTTTTTAATAAAATTATAATGCAAAAAGGCGGTTCCTAAATTGCCGACACCAATTAAGGCGACTTTCGTAATCTCATCTTGATTTAACGTTTTTCGGAAAAAAGATAACAGGTAATTGACGTTATAGCCATACCCCTTTTTCCCAAGCGCTCCAAAATACGAAAAGTCACGGCGAATCGTTGCTGAATCGACTTTCACTGCCTCACTTAATTCTGCCGATGATACCCGCTGCTTTCCAGACATCGAAAGATTCTTAAGAAAGCGGTAATACAAGGGCAGCCGCTTAGCCGTAGCCTGCGGTATTTTAATCTGTTGTTCCTCACTCATCTTTAGCCCTCCACTAACAGAAAGCTTATCTCTATTTTATCATACTTTTTAGACGGAACGCTGATAATCCCCATTTTTTCCACCACTTTTACTTTGCAGGAAAGTAGGACCAATGACCATCGATTTATCGACGGCTTTACACATGTCATATACGGTTAACGCTACAGCACTTGCTGCCGTTAACGCCTCCATTTCAACACCCGTTGTCCCCTTCGTCTTCACAATCGCCGTAATTTCTAACGAATAGGCGTCATGCTCCTGCTTCCAGTGAAAGGTAATATCCACACCGGTTAAGGCTAAAGGATGGCACATTGGGATCCAATCAGACGTTTTCTTAGCAGCCATAATGCCCGCTACCTGTGCTACTGCAAGCACATCGCCTTTTTTGAAAGAGCCTTCTGTAATTTTTCTATAAATCTCTTCATTAACAAGAATCGAGCTTCTCGCCTCGGCTATGCGAACACTTTCTTCTTTTGCCGATATATCAACCATTTTCGCTCGTCCTTGCTCATTAAAGTGTGTCAGTCGTTCCATGTTATACTCCTTCTTCTAAAATATACACTATATAGGTCTATGGTGGATATTCTTTTATTTGGGAATTTACTACGAAATATTGAACATTGTTTAGTTGCCCCTATCCTCTTTTGTACGCTACACTAAGACTAGACAAAATACAGCAAATCAGGCATGTTCTTCGCAGGGAACGCTTTACTGAGGTGAAAATATATGATTATTTTGCAAGTCAATGACTTAGTAAAATCATTTGGGGCTGACCCTATTTTATCGAATATTAAGCTTGAAGTCCAAAAGCGAGATAGAGTAGCCCTCGTCGGTCGCAACGGCGCTGGTAAATCAACGCTTCTTAAAATCATTACGGGACAAATGTCGTATGATTCAGGACAGATCATACAGCCAAAAGATGTACAAGTAGGGTATCTTGCCCAAGATACGGGCCTTGAATCGAGCTTATCAATTTGGGATGAGATGCTTAGTGTCTTTGAACCGCTGCGCAAAATGGAGCGTCAACTTCGTTCTATGGAAATGCAAATGGGTGATCCCGCTATTATTGAAAATAGTCAAGGCTACGAAAAGCTCTTAAAAGAATACGATTCACTAAGTCTAACCTTTAAAGAACAAGGTGGCTATCAATACGAAGCCGATATTCGTACCGTGCTTCACGGCTTTCAATTTGGAACATTCGATTATGACACGAGCATTGCGACACTAAGCGGTGGCCAAAAAACACGCCTCGCGCTTGCCAAGCTATTACTGACGCGTCCTGATCTTCTCATTCTCGATGAGCCGACGAACCACTTAGATATTGAAACACTTGCGTGGTTAGAAAACTACTTGCAATCGTATGATGGCGCGATTTTACTCGTCTCACATGATCGCTACTTTTTAGATAAAATCGTTACCGTCGTCTATGAAATTTCACGACATCGCTCGACGAAATACAAAGGCAATTACACGAAATTTCTTGAACAAAAAGCAGAACGACTGGCACTTGACCAAAAAGCGTATGACAAACAACAAGAAGAAATTGCGAAGCTACAAGATTTCGTGCAAAAAAATATCGTCCGTGCGACAACAACAAAGCGCGCGCAAAGCCGCCGCAAACAACTTGAGAAAATGGACGTACTCGATAAGCCGCTTGGCGATGAGAAATCAGCCTCTTTTGCCTTTTCTATTGAGCGCCAAAGCGGAAATGACGTGCTTCGCTTAGAACAAGTTGCTACCGGCTATGACGCCAACGAACCGCTCTTAACTGGCATTGATTATCATGTGAATCGCCAAGATAGCGTTGCACTCGTTGGTCCGAACGGAATCGGCAAATCAACCTTGCTAAAAGTCATTTTAAAACAACTTCCGCTACTCAAAGGAAACATCGCCTATGGCGCAAACGTGAAGATTGGTCATTATGATCAAGAACAAGCCAATTTGCATTCGCAAAAAACATTGTTGCATGAACTATGGGATGACTATCCTGACAAAACAGAAAAAGAAATCCGCACCGTGCTTGGTAACTTTTTATTTAGCGGTGATGATGTTCTAAAATACGTAAATGAGCTTAGCGGTGGTCAGAAAGCTCGCCTTGCGCTTGCCAAGCTTATGATGCAAAAAGCGAATGTCCTGCTGCTAGATGAGCCAACCAACCATTTAGATTTGGATAGCAAAGAAGTGCTGGAGCAAGCACTCATTAATTATCCTGGAACGATTCTTTTCGTTTCGCATGACCGCTACTTTATTAATCGTCTTGCTACAAAAGTAGCTGAGCTCTCACGAACGCATATTACGAATTACCTTGGCGATTACGACTACTATGTCGAAAAGAAAGCCGAAACAAAAGAACGTAAAGAACTCGCAAATGCCGCGCAACAAACGGCGACGGTTACTGCAACTACTAAAAAAAGCGAAGAATCTTCCTATGAAAAAGACAAAGCTTCAAAGCGCGAAGATCGCAAGCGACTGCGCCGCATTGAAGAAATTGAAGAACGGCTTGAGAAACTAGAAGCAGAACAACAAACCCATGAAGAAGCGCTTTGTGATCCAGAAGTCTATCAAGATTATGAGCAAACGCACCATCATAATGAAGAAATCGAGCGTCTCCAAACACACATGGAGCAATTGATGGAAGAATGGGAAGCCTTACAGCTTGAAGAATAAAAGCAAGATGAGGCTGGGACATAAGCAGCGTTAGCACATAAAAAATGGCTTCATCATCCGTTTCGGTGATGAAGCCATTTTTTTCATGTTGTTCGTCATTTGATGTTAGATTGTCTTGCATATATAAGCAGTCATCAAATGCATCAAAAATTGGAGTAGAGAGCAAGCTCTTCTGCAAACGCGAATCGGGCAGACCATTCGCGCGCAGAACAGGTCCGTTCGCGCGCAGACCAAGTCCGTTTGCGCGCAGGAGCCTCTGATTCGCGCGCAGACCAAGCCCGTTCGCGCGCAGGAGCCTCCGATTCGCGCGCAGACCAGGTAAATTGCTTCCACCAACGTAGGTAAGGGATGAAAAAGAGAGAAAATAAAGAGATCATCTCGTAAATGCGCTCAAAAATGCGTAAAAGCTCTTCAATAATGGCAAAAAGAGTGAAGCGCACAAGAGATTCTAATTTGCGCACAGATCAGGGTCATTCGCGCGCAATTAAGTCCATTTCCCTCATGCGCCACGAAACAGTGGAAGTATTGTGTTCCAATCTCTTTTTTCTATCCACAAGTGGTACACAACCCTACAACAAATGTTGTAGACTTTTGTCGAATGTATAGTCACTCTATGTTTTTGTTTTGCAACAATTCACAGTATCCACAGCCTTATACACAGACAAAGGATAAAAAAATAGAGTTCTCCACTACTTTATCCACTTTATCCACAGGTTAAATCCTTTCTATCCACACGTAGTTATACACACTATAAATCCCCATGATTCCTCATTTTTTTAAACTTATGCACAGCATAAATGAATCTGTTGATAACTTTATCAACAGTAAATTCGAGCTTTTTTGTAGGAAAATGACACCGCTTACTTGTGGATATGTGTGTTATAGCACAGATTACATGCAAAAAGACGACCTTTTACGCGTCGTAAAGGGCCGTCTTTTTCTTTAATTATTGCGCTTCTAAATCGAGACCTGGCACACCATTTAATGCCCAGTCTGCACGTGTTCCTTTACGATAGGCAATACTGCCTGCCGCTCCAATCATCGCTGCATTATCTGTGCATAAAGAAAGCGGTGGAATGACTAGTGGTACTTCTTCGTTCTGAAAACGAGCTTCTAGTGCCGATCGCAAGCCTTGATTCGCGGCTACGCCACCTGCTACTAACACTTGCTTTACGTCATACGCACGCGCTGCTCGTGCCGTTTTTTCCACTAATACTTCAACGACAGACGCTTGGAAGCTTGCTGCTAAATCTTCTGGAGCAAGCTCTTCGCCGCGCTGTGCCGCATTATGGACGGTATTGATGACCGCTGACTTTAAACCACTAAAGCTAAAGTCATACGAGTCTGGTTCCAGCCAGGCGCGCGGTAACTTAATGCTTGGTTGCCCCGCTTGCGCTAAGCGATCAATGTGCGGACCGCCTGGATATGGCATGTTCAGTGTGCGGGCTACCTTATCATATGCTTCACCGGCAGCGTCATCGCGCGTTTCCCCGATCACTTCAAATGAACCATGTTCCTTCATGTAGACAAGCTCTGTATGGCCACCTGACACAACCAAGGCAAGCAGTGGAAAGTGCATTTCCGTTACGAGTCGGTTCGCATAAATATGACCAGCAATATGATGAACCGGTACGAGTGGCAAATCATGCGCAAATGCCAACGCTTTTGCCGCATTCACACCAATTAATAACGCCCCTACAAGCCCCGGCCCTTCCGTTACAGCAATGGCCGTAATCTCTTCCATTGTTAACCCTGCTGTGACAAGCGCTTCTTCAATCACCACGGTCACTTGTTCCACATGATGACGAGACGCCACTTCAGGTACAACACCGCCAAACCGCTTATGACTTTCAATTTGCGAAGCGACGATATTGGCCAGCATTTCTGTGCCATTCTTAATAATCGCTACGGCTGTTTCATCACAGCTTGTTTCAATTGCTAATATGATTTCATCTTTCTCCATTACAGCATCACCCACATTACAAGCGCATCTTCCCCATTGTCGCTGTAGTAATTTTTTCGAATGCCACCATGCTCAAATCCTAACTTACTATAGAGATTTTGAGCGATAGCATTGCTTACTCTAACTTCAAGGCTCATTCGATCAGCCCCGTGCTTTCGTGCATGTACCATCGCCTCACGCATAAGTGCTTCTCCTAACTTCTTTCCACGAAAAGAAGGGAGAATGGCGATATTCGTAATATGTGCTTCATCAATAATGACCCAAACGCCGCAATAGCCGGCAAGTTCACCATCTCTTTCAATGAGCAAATACGACGCAAACTGATTGCTAACAATTTCATTATAAAAGGCTTCCTCTGTCCACGGATGGGCAAAGGAGGCATGCTCTACTTCTAGAATGCTAGGTAAGTCATCCACCGTTGCGATTCTGACTCTATACTCCTCCATAGCGCCCCCTATTTATTCTGTGCTTTTAACCAGTTGGCTTCCGCCTCTGCTAATTGCAAATAGCTTGGCACAAAGTGATGTACATCCTCTGGCTCTCGCATCATTCCAAGCGCCGCCAATTCAGTCGGCCGTGGATTATGATCAGCAAGTGCTCCAAATACAGCCTGTGATCCTAACGCTTCGGCAATGGCCTCTTGATGAAGCGGCAAATCATTGCCTAAAAATAGAACAGGTTGCTGTAATGCTTTTAGTTGTTCAAGCCACGTTTCTCGTAATACAAGCGCATCTTCTTTCACCACGCCAAACGTACCATCCTCTTTTTTGCCATACAAACCGGTATACCATTGTGTACGACGGGCATCAAAAAGGGGACAAACAAAGCCAGGAAAATATTTTCCGTTTTGCGCAAGCACTTCTAGACTCGAAACACCGACAAGCTCTTTATGTAGCGTCCAAGCAAGTGTTTTTGCAATCGTTACGCCAATGCGCACGCCTGTATAAGACCCAGGCCCTTTCGCAACAACGATACGATCAAGCTGATTCGGCTTCATATTCATTTCTTTTAAAAGATCATGAATAGCCGGCATCACCCGAATTGAATGATTTTTCTTTAAGTTCGTTGTATAGTCTCCAATCACAGTATCACCGTCAACAACAGCAAGTCCCATGACGAGATTGGATGTATCAATGGCTAATGCCTTCATGCCAAAAGCTCCTTACATAACGTAATAAAGCGTTCGCTCTTCGGATAAAAATGAAGCACGCGTGCGTCTTCATCTTCGCGACGAATCTCGATTTGCAGACGTTCGGCAGGTAAGTGATCTTCTATAAAGTGTGCCCACTCTACAACCGTTACGCCTTCTCCTGCAAAATATTCTTCAAAGCCGAGATCTTCATCACTATCCTCTAGTCGATAAACGTCCATATGATAAAATGGCAAACGCCCTTTATATTCTTTAATAATCGTAAAGGTTGGCGAATTGACAACTCTCGTTACGCCTAGACCTTTTGCTAATCCTTTTGAGAACGTCGTTTTCCCCGCACCAAGATCACCTTCTAACGTTAGGACATCACCTGCTCCTAACAACTGACCTAACTTTTCTGCAAGTGCTCCTGTTTCCTCAGGAGACGACGTATGGATCGTAAACTTTTCCATCCATGCTCCTCCGTTTATGAAAAATGATTGTACCCTGCTTTATGAAGCGCTTCTATAGGCTGTTGACTTCTTTCTAACCATACTGCCGGTGCGCCAGCCTCTACTTTTCCAACCGCTATAAAAGAAAGATTACAGTCCTTCGCCTTCTGCTGGATCAGTGAGAAGTCTTCTTGCGCCATCGTTCCAATGAGCGTATAGTCTTCGCCTCCATATAAGAGCCATTGTTCCTGTTGCTCCTGAGGATAAGACTGTAGTGCTATACTTTTTGGTAGCTTGTCCCAAACTAACGTAAGCTTCACGCCGCTACTCTCAGCAATTTCAGTAGCTTCACTTGCTACTCCGTCGCTAATATCATTCAGCGCTACGCGAACATTCGCTTCTGCTAATAGTCTACCCGCTTCCACATTTGGGAGTGGGAGCTGATGCGCTTGAACAAGTGCTTGTTCTGTCAGCGTAAAGGGATGGTTGCGTGTATGCTCCAATAGGAGAGCAAGTCCCCCAGCAGCGTCTCCAGCGCAACCTGTCATAAAGACAACATCACCAGGACGCGCATTTCGTCGCAGCAGTTTCTTGCCTGACTCAACTGAACCAATGACGGTAATCGAGAGAACAAGAGGGCCTTTCGTAGAAACGGTATCGCCACCAATTAAGTCCATCTTATACGTCTCCGCTAGCGTATCCATGCCTTTATAAATCTCACCTAGCGCTTCTTCACTCCATGAAGCGGGAACAGCAATGGATACTAAGTAATACCGAGGAATCCCTCCCATTGCCGCTACATCACTTATATTGGCAGCAAGCGCCTTATGTCCAATGTGAAAAGGCGCCATTGTATCGGTCGTAAAATGAACTCCTTCAACCATCGTATCAAGACAAACGACTTGATCCTCTTCTTCTGAGCCCTTTACAAGCGCAGCATCATCACCAATACCTTCTAGTAACGATGCTTGGCGGTGTTCTTTTGGCGTAATAGAGGCAATCCATGCAAACTCATCTCGCATCCTGTTCTACCTTTCCATACGTTTCTTTTTCTCCGTATAAAAAATCCTTAGGCATCATGAAGATCCTAAGGTTATCTATTCATTAGTTTATCTTATTTTGACAAAAAAACCTACTTGAAAACATAAAAAAAACACGAAACAAATTGTTTCGCTTCCTAGAAAAAAATGGCGGACCCGACCGGGGTCGAACCGGCGATCTCCTGCGTGACAGGCAGGCATGTTAACCACTACACCACGAGTCCATCTGTAACCACTCAGTGAGTAGTATTTTTAAAAATTGGTTGCGGGGACAGGATTTGAACCTGCGACCTTTGGGTTATGAGCCCAACGAGCTACCAGACTGCTCCACCCCGCGATGATTTTAAAATGTTGCTGTTGTCTTTTCGACATAAATAAATATACCATGGTTACTAAAATAATGCAATAGACTTTACAAAAAACTTTTTAAAAAAGATACGTCGCATGTGCAACGTATCTTTAGTATATTACAACGAGCTTTTTTTATTCGTTTTGTGGTGTCCATTCATATAATAGAACAACACAAGCAGCAAGATCCAAATTGGCCCTACATAGAGCGCAATTCGCGTATCTTCAAAGAATGCCATAACGCCGATAACAAGCACGAGGAACGCTAAGGCTAAGTAGGAACCAAATGGATAAAGCGGTGCTTTATATTTCAGTTCTTTTAACTGTTCTTTCGTTAACGTCTTTCTAAATCTCATTTGCGATAAAATAATCGTTGCCCACGTCCAAATGGCACCGAACGTAGAAATACTCGTGATCCACGTAAATACTTCTGAACCTGGGAACAAGTAATTGAGTGCAACACCAATGAGAAGTACAAATGCTGATACAAGAATGGCAACAGATGGCACGCCACCTCTGTTAATTTTCTTAAGAGAAGCTGGTGCTTGTTTTTGTTGTGCTAGGTTAAAGAGCATACGTCCTGTACTAAAGATTCCAGAGTTACAGCTAGAAAGAGCCGCTGTTAAGACGACAAAGTTAATAATTCCGGCTGCTTGTCCAAGACCAATTTTTTCAAATGTTAATACGAACGGGCTTCCTGCTGTTCCGATTTGATCCCACGGATAAATCGACATAATCACGAAAAGAGCACCGATGTAGAAAATAAGGATGCGCCAGAATACCGTATCAATGGCACGCGCTAATACTTTCTTCGGGTTCTTAACCTCACCTGCAGTAACCCCAATCATTTCAATGCCAAGAAAGGCAAACATAACAATTTGTAACGACATTAAAATCCCCTTAACACCATGTGGTGCAAAACCACCGTTGTTCCAAAGGTTACTAATTCCCGTTGCTACGCCACCATTTCCAAAACCAAAGATAATAATGCCTAAGCCAATAATAATAAGAGCAATAATCGCAACAATCTTAATTAAAGCAAACCAAAATTCAAATTCACCATAGGCTTTAGCAGCAATTAAGTTCACAAGTGCCATAATAATTAAGGCAGCGAGTGACCAAATCCACGTTGGTACGTTTGACATAGAAATCGCTTCACTCGCTTTATACGGAAACCATTTATCCATATAAATACCGACAGCTGTAATTTCCGCCATACACGTAACAATCCATAAGAACCAATAATTCCAACCTGTTATGTATCCTGCAAGCGGTCCTAAGTAATCCTTCGCATAACGACTAAATGAACCAGCGACTGGATTATTGATCGCCATTTCTCCTAGCGAACGCATAATTAAAAACATTACGGCACCTGCAACAGCGTAACCAATTAGAATGGAAGGGCCTGCTAAATCAATGGCTTTCCCTGATCCTAAAAATAGGCCAACACCGATGGCAGCTCCGAGCGACATAAGCGTAATATGTCGAGATTCTAAGCCGCGCTGAAGTTCTTCTTGTTGCTTCATATTTTAATGTCCCCCTAGCTTTCTATAACTAAGTAAAGCGCTTTCACCTTAATTTTATCATATTTCGACAATTTCAACAATCTTTCAAATTCTAAAAATTGCCAGTCATTCTGCACTCGCTAGATCAAGCGCCTCTTTAAAAGCCTCCTTTATATCCTCTATATCTTCAATTCCAACTGAAATGCGTACAACATTCTTGGTAATGCCAAGAGAAGCTGCAACTTCAGCAGGCAAGCTGCGATGCGAGGTTCCAATTGGATACGATACACTTGTTTCTACACCGGCAAGTGTTGCCACAATTTTAATCCAAGATAAATGTTTAAAAAAGGCATGAATGGATACTAGCGGCTGCAGCTCAATCGTAACGATTGCTCCAGCTCCTTTTTCACTAACGTTGGTTGGATAATACACGGTTTTTACAGAAGTGTGGCCTTGTAAAAAGGTGGCTAGCTGTTGCGCGTTACTAATTTGGCGTTCCATGCGAATGCTTAACGTTTTAAGCCCTCGACAGGCTAACCACGCATCAAAGGGACCCATCTGACACCCAAGGTTGGCTACTTTCTCTTTGACACGTGCTATGTGTTCATGAGCTCCTACAACAACACCTGCGGTCACGTCACTATGACCCCCAATATATTTCGTCGCACTATGAACGATCATGTCCACACCACTTCGTAGCGGCTGTAGTACATATGGCGTTGCAAAGGTATTATCTATCATCGTCAAGAGCTTATGTTCTTTTGCAGTGGCTACCATTTTTTCTATATTCTCAACCCGTAATAACGGATTCGTAATCGATTCAGAATAGAGAAGCTTTGTATTAGGTTGAATAGCTGCTTTAATGGCCGCTTCCTCTGTAAACGATACGAAGGTTACTTCAATCCCAAATGATTGAAGCTCATGCGCAAATAAGTGCCGTGTACCGCCGTATAGATCGTTACAAGCGACAATATGCTCACCACTTTTTACAATAGCCACAACCGCCGCAAGAATTGCCGCTAATCCAGAAGACGTCGCTACACCATCTTCCGCTCCTTCCAGTGCTGCTACTCCAGCTCCTAAATCATCACTATTGGGATGGTTGATCCGAGAGTACAGAAAGTCATGTTCTCCACTATAGTAGCTTTCAAGGTCTTCTAAATCTTTAAATGTATAGGCTGTTGTCTGATAAATGGGCTGTACTTTACTAACTGGACTTTGCGAGCGATTGTTTCCAAAATGAACGGTTTTTGTATCAAATTGCTGCTTCTTCATCTATGTCCACCTCACATTACATTTTCAACCTATCATACCATATACAAAAATAATAAAGCACCGCTGGATTTCTCCAACAGTGCTTTTTTAGTGCCCGGCAACGTCCTACTCTAACAGGGGGAAGC
>NZ_AKKV01000034.1 GCF_000269865.1 Fictibacillus macauensis ZFHKF-1 | reverse complement strand
AGAGTAAAGCGTACAAGAGATTCCAATTCGCGCGCAAACTAGGTCTGTTCGCGCGCAGGAGCCCTCAATTCGCGCGCCGACCAGATCCGTTCGCAAGCAGGAGCCCCCAATTAGCGCTCCGACCAGGTCCATTCGTGCACGAGGGCCTCTGTGATTCGCGCTCCGACCAGGTCCGTTCGCGCACAACCAAGTCAATTCCCTGCTTGCGCCACGAAACAGAGGAGGTATTGTGTCTCAGTCTCGTTTCCTTTTTTCTACCAAGTAGGTTCCTTTCGCAAATTTGGTGAAAATATGATAGGATAGGAATCGGCTACATATTGAAGTCCGTAACTGGAGGTTATATAGATGAGCATTGATGCGATTTTGCAAAAGGCTCTCGACGGGGAACGACTGACTGTTGAAGATGCTGTTGCATTGTATGAAAGTGATGAAGTAGAAAAAATGGGGGAAGCAGCCGATGTTATTATGAAGCGCTGGCACCCTGAGCCTGTGACAACATTTGTTATTGGTCGTAACGTGAACTATACGAACGTCTGTGATACGTATTGCCGCTTCTGTGCCTTTTATCGTGCACCAGGAAGTAACGAAGGCTACGTTCTTGAGGATGAAGAGATTTTCAAGAAAATTCAAGAAACAGTGGATGTTGGTGGCACGGAAATTTTAATGCAAGGCGGAACAAATCCGAACTTGCCTTTTACGTATTACACCGATCTATTGAAGAAAATTAAAGAACGCTTTGATATTACGATGCACTCGTTCTCACCAGCAGAAATTTGGAAAATGGTTGAAGTGTCTGGTCTTTCATTAGAGGAAGTGCTACACGAGCTGAAAAATGCTGGCCTTGATTCCTTGCCTGGTGGCGGTGCAGAAATTTTAGATGATCGTACGCGTAAAAAAATTAGCCGCTTAAAAGGTTCATGGACTGAATGGATTGAATGTATGAAAACAGCGAAAAAAGTTGGACTACATTCTACGGCTACCATGGTAATTGGTTTTGGTGAAACGTTTGAAGAGCGCGCCATGCACTTAAAACGTGTCCGTGATGCGCAAGACGAGGCAGATTGCTTCCTTGCTTTCATTTCATGGACGTTCCAGCCAGATAATACAAATATGAAAGCGGAAAAAACAACGCCGCGAGAATATTTGAAAAACGTAGCCATTTCTCGTCTGTTCCTAGATAACATTGCAAACTTCCAATCTTCTTGGGTAACGATGGGGCCTGAAGTTGGAAAGAAATCGCTACATTATGGTTGCAATGATTTCGGAAGTACGATGATGGAGGAAAATGTAGTATCTGCAGCGGGTACAACGCATAAAGTTAATACGAATTTAACGCTTCGTCTTATTCGTGAAGCAGGGAAAATCCCAGCTCAACGCAATACAAAATATGAGATTTTGCATACGTTTCATGATGAAGAAACGGCGGAAAAAGATTTCATTATGCAAAACTAATACGAACAGTCCTTCTCTTACAAAGAGAGGGGCTTTTTTTGCTGTAAAAAAGAAGAAAAGTTCATTTTTCATGAATCACTCCCATATAGTGTAACAACGAGGGTTAGGGGAGGGACAGGATTGGCGGAACTTATTTTGGCAAATGCCCATGAAATGAGGACACTACAGGAGGAACTGAACCAAATCGCGCGCACCATTCATATGGAACCTTCCTTTATGGAAAGTGGCACTTGTAACTTACGAATCATTGCCGGCAAAGAGACGGAAGCGGCACAAGTCCTTACGCTTTATACGAGGAAAAGGATTGAGGAAGATCGACTGCTCCATTATATCGAGAACCATTTTTATTTCTATGATGCCGCTGAACAACAGGCGATTGCAGCGATTGCCAAAGAATTTATTGATCAAGAGAGACTGGATGTTCCTGCGCTTTGTGAGCTACCAACGTGTGAAGAGCATATTATCAATGCCTGGCAACAAATGCTCCAGGAACGACGTGCATTTACTTTTGCATCTTTTGTGAAATTTCGACTGCGGTCTTATAATGAGTTATTGCTAGCGTATGTTGAATGTGCCATTGATGAATATAAGCTAGAGCTTGAATATCAATCCTTTATCGACCAGCTTCGTAAATGCATGTTTAAAGAGCCACCGTTAACGAACGTGATTCACGTTGTGTGGGATGGAACGTTTACACTGTACGATGATCAAGGACAGCCTTACTCATCAGCCGTTCTCGAAGCCATGTATGAACGAGCATTAGGCGTCACACAAGAACTGGATCTCGATTCAACAGTGCTCGGCCCTATTATCGGGTTAGCACCAGAAGCGCTTTATGTGTATGGAGATGAAGAACATCATGGCATGATTTATACGCTGCAAAATGTCTTTCAAGAACGCTTTGTAAAGAGGCCGCTTGCCGCCTTTTTTCACAAAAAAGAAAGCGAATGGACAATGCAACAAGACTTTCATAAGGGGAACTCTTGATTTTACGCGTAGAGATGCATATAATATATGTATCTTATAGCGCAATCAGTGTAGATAAGGACAAAAGGTACAGATGTTCGGCTTATAGAGAAGAGTGCCACGGCTGAAAGCATTCTAGTACGATATGTATCTTACCCCCTTTGAACTTCAACAGTGAACGTTTTGTAGTAGCTGTTGACGGTAGCAGATCCGTTATTTCTGACCGAGTGCTGTCCCTTTATGAAGAGGCAGAACAAGGGTGGAACCGCGAGTAAACACTCGTCCCTTTTTTAGGGACGAGTGTTTTTATTTTTCTGTCTACACCACACAGCTGCTTAGTATAAAAAGGAGAGATGACGAATGTCGACAATCAAGCTTACATTTCCTGATGGATCGGTTCGGGAGTATGACAAAGGCATTACAACAGAACAAGTGGCAGAGTCCATTAGTTCAAGTCTAAAGAAAAAATCAGTAGCCGGAAAAATCAATGGTGAATTGTATGATTTCACACGACCTATTGAAGGCGATGCATCACTTGAAATTATTGCGGGTGATTCTCCAGAAGGTCTAGAAATGATGCGTCATAGTTCAGCGCATTTAATGGCGCAAGCGATTAAGCGTTTATATCATGATGTTAAGCTTGGCATTGGGCCTGTTATTGAAAATGGCTTTTATTATGACATCGATATGCCAGAAGCGTTTACACCAGAAGATTTAAGTAAAATCGAAAAAGAAATGAAAAAAATTGTAAGTGAAAACTTACCGATTGTTCGAAAAGAAGTGAGTCGTCAAGAAGCGATTGCGCGCTTTGAAGAAATCGGCGACTACTTAAAGCTAGAACTTATTCGTGATCTTCCAGAAGATGCGGTTATTACAATTTATGAGCAAGGTGAGTTTTTCGACCTTTGTCGTGGACCTCATCTCCCTTCAACAGGGAAAATTAAAGCATTCAAATTAATGAGCATCTCAGGTGCTTATTGGCGTGGCGATAGCGACAATCAAATGCTTCAACGCATTTATGGCGCGGCGTTCTTAAACCAAAAGGATTTAGATCAACATCTTGTTTACTTACAAGAAGCAAAAGAGCGCGATCATCGTAAGCTTGGAAAAGAACTTGAACTTTTTGCGATTTCACAAAAAATTGGTCAAGGCTTACCTGTATGGCTACCAAAAGGGGCAACGATTCGCCGTATCATCGAACGTTATATTGTAGATACAGAAGTGAAGCTTGGCTATGATCACGTCTATACACCGCATTTAGGAAGTGTAGAACTTTATAAAACATCTGGTCACTGGGATCACTATCAAGAGGATATGTACCCAGCCATTGAAATGGACAACGAGCAACTCGTGCTTCGTCCGATGAACTGTCCACATCATATGATGGTGTTTAAAAATAGCATGCACAGCTATCGTGATCTACCGGTTCGTATCGCTGAGCTTGGAACAATGCATCGTCATGAGATGAGTGGAGCGCTTGCAGGTCTTCAACGTGTACGTTCTATGACATTAAATGATGCGCATATTTTTGCTCGTCCTGATCAACTTAAAGATGAATTTATTCGTGTCGTAAAACTCATTCAACGCGTGTATAGCGACTTTGGTATTACAGATTATAAATTCCGTTTATCATATCGTGATCCTCAAGATACAGAGAAATACGTAAACAACGATGAGATGTGGGAAAAAGCACAATCTCTATTAAAAGAAACAATGGAAGATATGCAGCTTGATTATGTAGAAGCAGAAGGCGAAGCGGCTTTCTATGGTCCGAAGCTTGACGTTCAAGTGAAAACAGCGCTAGGAAAAGAAGAAACATTGTCGACTGTGCAATTGGATTTCCACTTACCAGAACGTTTTGATTTAACGTATAAAGGATCGGATGGAAAAGATCATCGTCCTGTCGTTATTCATCGCGGTGTGGTTTCGACGATGGAACGCTTTGTTGCTTTCTTAATTGAAGAATATAAAGGTGCGTTCCCTGTTTGGTTAGCGCCTGTACAAGCTCAAATCATTCCAGTTTCAACGGTTCATGAAGACTATGCGAAGAAAGTAGCGGAAGAACTTCAAGAAGAAGGCATTCGTGTTGAAGTCGATCACCGTGAAGAAAAGCTTGGTTATAAAATTCGTGAAGCTCAAATGAAAAAAATTCCGTACATGCTTGTTTTAGGTGATCAAGAGATTGCTGACGAAGCGGTAAACGTGCGGAAGTATGGTGAAAAACAATCCGAAACGCTTTCCTTTGCAACGTTTAAAGAGCAATTGCTCCAACAGGTTACGAAGCGCGGATAAGTATAAAAAGGCATGAGTTCGATTGTATCGCGCTCATGCTTTTTTTATGCTGCTCTTAAAGTTGTAAGAACGCTTTGTAACGCTATCCGACTCCTGGTCACTTTTGACTTCATCCTCTAGTTTTTTAATGAATGGTCTTTACCTTCTTATCATAAGCTTATATGTTTTCGCGCTTGGCTATTTTTTTTAAATGTTTTTCTACTGAAAAGGCACAAAAGGCAGGAAGAAGAGAAGCAATCGCAAGGACGATGAAAAAAGAAACGAGGTGATCTGGCAGCAATACACTAAGCAAAACACCGCCTACTAGCACATACCAACCTGCCTTTTGAATGAGGACAGCAAATAGGGCATTGCCTTCCTTCCATAATAGCGGATGACTCACTGAGCGAGGTGTGCGATAGCCATGGAAGATACTAATTTCTTTTGGTGGTTTTCTTTTTAAAAATACGCCCATGAAAATATACATCATGGCAAAGAGAACAGCGCAACCTAATGGGAAAAAGATATACATGGTACGACTCCCCTTTCCTTATCCTTCCATTATAATGCGGCGGAATAATAAAATGCTACTTTATAAAAATACACTTGCAATTCTGAGAAAGGTGATGTAAAATTATTTTTGTTGCGAAAAACAATGATAGTTGACAATGAAAGTTGTCAGTGGTATATTAGGTTGGTAATAGAATAAGTTGAGTTTCGAAAAAAGCAGAGGCACCCGCTTCTCACCTGTTCAACGCTAGCAATAGCAGTTGGCTGGTACACCGAACGTTCAGAAATGATGATGAGGTCGTGTGGGTGCAGTATGCGCCGACGCTTTTTTTATTTGTTTACAAAATAGCTGAGTGATTCAAACTCACATATACTTTTGGAGGTGACTTACTATTAGTAAGGACATGTCTGTCAATGAGGGCATACGTGCTCGTGAAGTAAGACTTATCGGGGCTGATGGCAGCCAGCTAGGGATTAAAACACGTCATGAAGCTCTTGATATTGCGGCGAACGCTAATCTTGACCTTGTACTTGTTGCTCCAAACGCAAAACCACCAGTATGCCGAATCATGGACTACGGTAAGTTTAAGTTTGAACAACAAAAGAAAGACCGCGAAGCTCGCAAAAATCAGAAAATCGTTACAACGAAAGAAATTCGCTTAAGCCCAACAATCGAGGAGCATGATTTCAATACAAAATTGAAAAATGCACGTAAATTCCTTGAAAAAGGCGATAAAGTGAAAGCGAGCATTCGTTTCCGTGGACGTGCGATCACGCATTCTCAAATCGGTAAAACAGTGCTTGAAAAATTAGCAAAAGAGTGTGAAGACATCGCAACGGTTGAAGTAAGACCGAAGATGGAAGGACGTAGTATGTTCCTAATCTTAGCACCTATGGCTGAAAAATAATCATTATCAGGGAGGAATCCGATCATGCCTAAAATGAAAACACATAAAGGTGCTGCAAAGCGCTTCAGAAAAACTGGAACAGGTAAACTTAAGCGTGCTCGCGCTTATACAAGCCACTTGTTCGCTAACAAATCTACAAAAGCTAAACGTAAACTTCGTAAAGCAAGAATCGTAACGAGCGGAGATTACAAACGTATCCGTACATTACTTACGTACAAAAAGAAATAAGCTAATTATAAAATTCGATTGTTTATTGATCTATAGGAGGGTTTTCTAATGCCAAGAGTAAAAGGTGGCTATGTGTCACGTCGTCGTCGTAAAAAAGTATTAAAACTAGCTAAAGGTTATTTCGGATCCAAACATAAGTTATTTAAAGTTGCTCAACAACAAGTTTTCAAATCTCTTATGTATGCATACCGTGACCGCCGTCAAAAGAAACGTGATTTCCGTAAACTTTGGATTACACGTATTAACGCAGCGGCTCGCATGAACGGTCTTTCTTACAGCCGTATGATGCACGGTCTTAAACTTGCTGGAATTGATATCAACCGTAAAATGCTTGCTGAAATCGCAGTAACAGATGCAGCAGCATTTGCTGAACTTGCTTCTAAAGCAAAAGCAAGCTTAAACGCATAAATGATCAACAAAAAGCCATCACTCTTGTAGGAGTAGATGGCTTTTTTTACGTTACGATGGAAAGGAGAGGCTAAGCATTCTTTATTATCTATTGATACTTTCGGTCATTGGGTTATGGATCATGCATTATGATAAAGAAAAAGCAAAGAGCGGAAAGTGGCGGGTCCCTGAAAAACGACTATGGTTGATCGCTATTCTAGGGGGCGCTCCTGGAATGTTAATTGGGATGTTTCACTTTCGTCATAAAACGAAGCATCCACGTTTCCAAATCGGGTTACCGATTCTTACGCTTTTATATGTGTTCTTTTTTTCACATTATTATATTTCCTAAGCATTAGTCTTGTTGCAAATATCGTCTGTCTTTAAGAAACAGTCGCCAAAAGATATAAAAGCCAGGCGTTAAGATCGCGAGTCCTATTCCATACATAATGAGCAACGAATAAAAAGTTTCTGTAGCTGTAAAGGCATCAAAAATGGTTAGACGTGGATAGACGATATAGGGAAGATGCGCCATGCCATAGCCATAACTTGCAAAGCCGTATTGAGCAATCACTGCCAAAAGTGCCAGGCGGGGAAAGCCTCGTACGGTATTTTTTTTACGTGGTAATAACAGTGCAACATATCCGATTATGAACGAAGCTAACGATAGCGAAAACCATAGCTTCTGCTCGTATAAATGCTTAATGAGCCAACTCGCTTCTTGCTGACTAACGAGTAGAGTTAAGACCGCTGCAAGCAACGTAGACGGTCCAAGCAGTAGTGCATTGCCACGATACAATCGATACGCGCCCTCTTGTTTGGAAGCGTAGGAATAATCGCCTAAAAAAAGCGAGGACAAAAACAGCTCTGACGTTAAGCCAAATAGGATGTACAAGTAAAGAGAAGGGCTAGCTAACAGTTTGCCTAGTAACAACGTTTCTTTGCCATCAACTAGTTCAATAAAACCGCCTTGACTTATAGGGAGCACAGTAATTAATAAAGCGGGAATGAGCAAGCCGCTTACACCTGAAATGAGAAACATAAGTTTTCGATACCCTTGCACAGAATACGAAAACACCATAAAGGCACTGCGAATCGCTAAGAAAAAAAGAATGAGCGACACGGGAATGAGCAAAATCGTGCCAAGGGTAAACGCACCTTTTGGAAAAAAGCCAACAAAAGCAACAACGAGTAAAACAAGAAACACATTCGTAATTTCCCACGTTGGCGATAGAAAACGATTGGCCATTTTTCCAGCTAACGTTCGGTGATCGTTATAAATTAGCGCCCAGAACCCTGAGCCGAAATCGATCGAACCGAAAATACTATAGATGAAAATAAAGGTCCAAATAATTAAGATTGCTTGTACTTCTACGATCATTAGCTGCTCCCCTTCTCTTCGTATCCTGAATACTTTTCAAATTCTTTATACACAGGATGCCGTTTGAAATAACTCGTTAAGATTAGAATGGTTAAGGCTCCTAACAAGACGTATAAGCCGATAAACAGCAGGAAAAGTCCGCCAAGATTTGTAGATTGAGTAGCGGCCTCAGAAGTCGTTTGGACTTTGTAAATCGTCCACGGCTGTCGTCCACTACAACTGAAAATCCAACCAAATTCTATGCCTAACATTGAGAGTGGTCCAGAAAAGATTAAAACAACTAACAGCCATTTTGGAAAGCCCCGCTTTTTTCGTTTCGTATAATACATCCAAACCAATGAAAAGGCAGCTAATGCTAATAGAAAAAAGCCAATGCCGACCATAATGTTAAAGAGGGTATGCACGTAAAAGGGTGGCCACGTCTCACGTGGAAATTCATACAATCCTTTCACTTTCGTATCAAATTTTCCGGCAGCAAGCCAGCTTAACATCCATGGAATTTCAATTCCATATTTAACGGATTCGGTTTTTGGATCGGTAAAGCCACCAATTGCTAGTGGAGCATAGCGCTGTGATTTAAATAAACCTTCTGCAGCAGCCAGTTTTTCCGGAGAATGCTCATGCAGCACTTGAGCGGAATGATGGCCGGAAATACTGGAAATAAGTGAAAATGTTAAACCGACGATGAGCGCTAAGAGAAAGCCTTTTTTATGATACGTTATCTCTTGTGCTGTCCGTTTTTTTCTTTTTAAAAGCTTATAAGCGGCAACGGAAGCGACCGCAAATCCTCCTGTCATGTAGGCAGTAACAGCTACATGAAAAGCAGACGATAAGAAGCTCGGATTGAAAAAAGCGGTCCAAGGGTGCACATCATAAATCGTGCCATCGCTCGCTATTTGAAAGCCAGCAGGGGTATTCATCCACGTATTGACGGCCGTAATTAAAATAGCAGAAGCGACCGCGCCGAACGCTACAAGAATAACCGAAAGAATACGAAACGCTTTTGGCAATCGATCAGCGGCATATACATAAATCGACATGAACAGTGCCTCAATAAAAAAAGCAAAAATTTCTACTTGGAAAGGCAGGGAAATAACTTTCCCAACAATTTCCATGAAGCCTGGCCATAATAATGAAAGCTGTACGCCTACAATGGTGCCAGACGGAATGGCAACACCAAGTAATACGGCAAATGCTTTTGTCCAGCGTTTCGCCATAATCGCATAATCATTATCTTTTTTTACTTGATGTAAAATTTCAGCAATAACGATTAGCAAGGGAATGCCAACCCCTAATGTAGCGAAAATAATATGAAAAGCGAGTGACGTTCCGAAGAACGCTCGAGCAAGTACGACGGTATCCATTACTTCACAACTCCTCTGTCAATGAAAGCCAATTCTTGTACTAATTTTTCATAAATGAGCCATAATTATGCATACCTTAAAAAAAGTATCTCCATGCATAAAGGGCTCGTCTTCTGTCATAAGATGGCGATAAAGGAGGAGTCGCTCATGCCCCATGAAATTCATGAAATCCTAAACATCTTAAAGTTTGCGGGGATTTTTGCACCGGTCTTTTTTATTCTTTTACATGTCATGAGACAATTTTTATTTATACCAGTCGGCTTGATCTGTATGGCCGGTGGTGTTTTGTTCGGCTCTCTTTATGGCACGTTATATTCGATGATTGGCATTACATTATCAAGTATCATGTTTTATGGATTACTTCAAAAAATGCCATCGATGCTACAGCGATTTTCAAAATTAAAAAAGCGCATGGTAGGCAAACGAAGACCGTTTTCACTCGGGCAAATTTCCATCTTAAAGCTCATTCCGTTCGTCCATTTTTCTTTGCTGTCCCTTTTATTGCTTGAAATGACGAAAAATTTCCGTGAGTATACGAAAGCAAGCATCGTCTCCAATGCACCGCTCGCCTTTCTATACTCAACGTTCGGACATTATATTTTTAAACTGTCGATCGTATGGGGCTGTGTAGCTGCCATCGTTATGCTCGTTTTGTTTCATTTGTTGCGCAGAAAAGAATGGATTGTAAAGTGGGACGATTTCTTTGAGAAGGAAAAGTCAGTTGCAAAAAGTGCCTAGAAAAGAAGCTTTAGCCGACGTAATGGCTGAAGCTTTTTTCTTGTGTAGGTATCGTATATAATGGCACGAGAGGCGAGAGGAGAGAATGACATGAACTACACAGAATGGTTTGAACTACAGCACCAGCTCAATGAGCGCATCGTTACGGAGCATGGTTTAAAGAATGAAGAATTGTATGAAAAGCGTTTGCTTGCCTTAGCGGTAGAGTTAGGTGAGCTAGCTAATGAAACGCGCTGCTTTAAATATTGGAGCCTTAAGTCTCCATCAAGCAGGGATGTCATCATAGAAGAGTACGTGGATGGCTTGCATTTTGTCTTGTCAGTTGGCTTAGATCTAGGTTATACCAATGTGAAGCCCTTAAAAAAAGCATCTGAAACGGACGTAACGGGTCAATTTTTATTGTTGTATGGATTAATTGATAAACTTCGCACGCAAACGGAGGAAGTGGTATATACGTCACTGTTTTCAGAATTTCTACGATTAGGGGAGCTGCTTGGCTTTACACTAGAGGAAATCCATGACGCGTATGTGAAAAAGAATACAGTAAATCACGTTCGTCAAGACGAAGGGTATTAAAGAACGTGGAGTAACACAAAAAAGCGAACGATGGCTTGTGGGACAACTCTCCATACGTTCGCTTTTTGTGTCTTATTTTAATTCACTTGATAATACAGACAGCATTTCTTCTTTTTTCGTATCATCTGAACCTTTCCAAATCACTTCAAACAGTACGCCTAAACCAGGAAGCATTTTTTCTTCACCGCTCGTAATAGCATCAACAATGGTGCTTTGAAGCTGGTCTTTATTGTTTCCTGAGATATTGGCAAGTACCGCTTTTCGGATGTCGATATTCATTTTCAATTCACCTCGAACGAAATTTTAATGTTAGTACCGTATAGGATGTGACTAATGACTAGTTTTTATTAACGTGACGTGGATTATGTATGGTTTTGAAGATATAATAAGAAAGGCGAATGAAACAAAGGATGGGAAGACATGAAACGGATTGAATCAGAACAAAATGCTTCAGTGAAGCAATGGAAAAAGCTATATACAAGAAAAGAACGAGAAAAAAAGAATCAATTCATTATTGAAGGTCCTCATTTAGTGGAAGAGGCACTCACGCATTCTGTACCGATTGCGCACCTTATTATTGACGAAGATTTTGTCATACCACACACGTGGAATGCTCATGAGCTCGATCCATGGATCGTGCCGAAAAAAATTATGCGACTGTTAAGTGATACTGAGCATCCGCAAGGCGTTATTGCCATTTGTCGTATGGCTGAAGACAACCTTGAAATTACACCGCACGGTAAATATTTAATGCTAGATGGCGTCCAAGATCCTGGGAATTTAGGAAGCATTATTCGAACAGCGGACGCATTTGGTCTTGATGGTGTCATTCTTGGACAAGGAACGGCTGACCTTTATAACAGTAAAGTGCTCCGCTCTACGCAAGGCTCGCTGTTTCATTTACACGTTGTTAAAGGTGATTTAGCTTCGTATATGAAGGAGTGTCAATCACAGAACGTGCCTGTTATTGTATCCGCATTAGAAGGCGCCCTGCCGTTAACGGAAACGAAGGAAGCTGGTCCGTTTGCCCTTGTTGTCGGCAATGAAGGCAGCGGTGTTAGCGAGGATGTTAAAGCAGCGGCTGATCGCCTCGTTTACGTTCCGATGCATGGTGCGGCGGAGTCGTTAAATGTAACGGTTGCGACGGGGATTTTATTATATGAACTGCAACGAAAAGCAAAGTAACGTTGCAACTCATTCTAAATTCCACTATAATAAAAAGACAATTGTCTATAAAAAATGAAATGCAATGATGGAGACTAGTATGTAAGAGTAAGCCAGCTAGGGAGGAAGCATCGTGACTGCAAATGCTTCTCTGGGACCTTTCTTACAGAATTCACTCCGAAGCAGCTCCCTGAAAACAGGTAGAAGTAGGGCGGGCCGGATGTAATCCGTTATGGTAATGAAGCGAACAAAGCAAGAGAAATCCTTGCTTTTGTTTAAATATGGGTGGTACCGCGAATCCTCGTCCCTTTTGTTGGACGGGGATTTTTTTGTTTCTGCCAACTTCGTTTCTTTATAGCAAGTACTATTCTTAAAGGAGGAAAAAAGATGCAAGATCGTTTGCAGGCATTAAAAGAAGAAGCGTTGCTCAAAATTGAGCAAGCGGAATCGTTAAAGGATCTCCAAGACATTAAAGTGGCTTACTTAGGAAAAAAAGGGCCAATTACAGAAGTATTAAAAGGAATGGGCAAGCTTTCTGCTGAAGAACGTCCGGTTGTTGGTGCGTTTGCTAATGAAATTCGCGATGCCATTACAACGTCTCTTCAAGAAAAAACAGAGAGATTAGAAGCGCAAGCTATAGAAGCAAAGCTTGCACAAGAATCCATTGATGTGACGCTCCCAGGACGTCCCATTGCCAAAGGAAATGCGCATCCGTTAACAGCGGTCATTGAAGAAATAGAAGATTTATTTTTATCAATGGGCTTTACAGTTGCTGAAGGCCCTGAGGTAGAAACGGACTACTATAACTTTGAGGCGTTAAACTTGCCAAAAGGACATCCGGCGCGCGACATGCAAGATTCTTTCTTCATTACCGATGATCTTTTATTGCGTACACAAACATCCCCAGTGCAAGCACGAACGATGGAAAAGCATCATGGCAAAGGCCCAGTGAAAATTATTTCACCAGGAAAAGTATACCGTCGTGATGATGATGATGCGACGCATTCACATCAGTTTATGCAAATTGAAGGACTTGTTGTTGATGAAAATGTGCGCATGAGTGATTTAAAAGGTGTGCTTGAAACATTTGCAAAGAAAATGTTCGGTGAAGAGCGTAAAATTCGTCTTCGTCCATCGTTTTTCCCATTTACGGAACCGTCGGTGGAAATGGACATTTCCTGCTTTAAATGTAGCGGCAAAGGCTGCTCCATTTGTAAACATACCGGTTGGATTGAAATTCTCGGTGCGGGAATGGTGCATCCGAATGTACTAGAAATGGCTGGTTTTGATGCAAAGAAATATACAGGGTTTGCGTTTGGAATGGGACCAGAACGCATTGCCATGCTGAAGTACGGCATTGATGATATTCGTCACTTCTACAGCAATGATCTTCGGTTCTTAAAACAATTCAAAAAAGCATAAGGAGGCGAATGCTGTGTTAGTTTCATATAACTGGCTAAAAGAATACGTTGAAATCAATGTAACAGCAGAAGAGCTTGCTGATAAAATTACAAAAAGCGGTATTGAAGTAGAAATGGTAGAAGCATTAAATAAAGGAATTTCCGGAGTGGTTGTTGGTCACGTCCTTCAATGTGAACAACATCCGAATGCTGATAAGCTTCGCGTGTGTCAAGTAGACATCGGCGAAGCAGAGCCAGCGCAAATTGTGTGTGGTGCGCCCAATGTAGCAGCGGGCCAAAAAGTAGCGGTCGCAACAGTCGGTGCGGTTCTGCCAGGTAACTTTAAAATTAAAAAAGCAAAGCTACGCGGCGAAGCTTCGCACGGCATGATTTGTTCATTAAGTGAGCTAGGTGTTGAAACGAAACTTGTGCCAAAAGAATATGCAACAGGAATTTTCGTGATGCCTTCAGACGCAGAAGTAGGAAGCGATGCGCTTGCTTATCTAAATTTAGATGATCATGTGCTAGAGCTTGGCTTAACGCCAAACCGTGCAGATGCACTAAATATGATTGGTGTAGCCTATGAAGTAGCAGCGATTTTAAATCAAGACGTGATCCTTCCACAACCAGCCTATCAAGAGCACAGTAAACGTGCGGATGAAATGATTTCTGTAGCTGTTGAAAGTGCAGAAGATAACCCGTATTACGGCGCTATGATCATTTCAAACGTAACGATTGCACCGTCACCACTTTGGATGCAAAATCGTCTAATGGCAGCGGGTATTCGTCCAATTAATAACGTTGTTGATATTACGAACTATGTGTTAATTGAATACGGTCAACCGCTTCATGCCTTTGACTACGATCGTTTTGGCTCAAAAGAAATTCTCGTCCGTCGCGCGAAAGATGGCGAAGAAATCGTAACGTTAGATGATGCAACCCGCACATTAACAAATGCGCACCTTGTGATTACGAACGGCACAGAACCGATGGCGGTTGCTGGTGTAATGGGTGGCGCAGTTGCTGAAGTGAGCGAAGAAACGACAACGGTTTTATTAGAAGCAGCATACTTTAATGGTCAACGTGTTCGCACGTCATCTAAAGATTTAGGATTGCGCAGTGAATCTAGTGCGCGCTTTGAAAAAGGCATTGATCGTAATCGTGTGTATCAGGCTGCTAAGCGTGCAGCAGACCTTATGGAGCGCTTTGCTGGCGGTCAAGTGTTAACAGGAATCGTCGAAGCGGGCGAAAGAACGGTCGCGGAAGGCACAGCCTCTGTTACGAAAGAACGCATTAATCAGTTACTTGGTACGAACATTACCGATGAGGAAATTGCAGCCATTTTTGCTCGTCTTCGTTTTGAAGTGAGTGAGCAAGAAGGTGTTTATACTGTAACTGTGCCATCACGTCGTCCAGATATTACGATTGATGCAGATCTTGTTGAAGAAGTAGGTCGTATTTACGGCTATGATAAAATTCCAACCACGTATCTTCTAACAGAAGCTCGCCCAGGTGGATTGTCAGCTTACCAAACAGCGCGTCGTAACGTAATGCGTTATCTAGAAGGCGCCGGTTTATACCAAGCCGTTACCTATGCGCTAACAACGAAAGAAAAAGCGAAAAGCTTTACATTTAGTAAAGAACAAGAAAGTGCTCATACAATTAGCGTGAGCCATCCGATGAGTGAAGATCGTTCTGCGCTTCGTCGTACGCTCGTTCCGCAACTGTTGGAAGTGGTTCGTCATAACCACCATCGTTCGATGGATGATCTTGCCATTTTTGAAATGAGTGCTGTGTTCTTTGCACATGAAGAAGCGATTTCTGTCCTACCAGAAGAAAAGCGCTATTTATCCGGTGCGTTGACTGGCTTATGGGAATCACATCCATGGCAAGGTGAAAAGAAAAAAGTTGATTTCTTCGTTGTAAAAGGAATTCTTGAAGGCCTCTTTATGGAGCTTGGTTTACAACAACGCATTACGTATGAAAATGCAAGCTTACAAGGCATGCATCCAGGACGTACAGCACTTATTAAGCTTGATAGTATTTCTGTTGGTTTCGTTGGTCAACTTCATCCTGTAACACAAAAAGATTGGGATCTAAATGAAACCTACGTCTTCGAACTAGACTTTGACGCGTTAATGGAAACGACAGTTGAGCAAACGGTGTATGAAACGTTGCCGCGCTTCCCATCTATGACACGTGATATTGCACTCGTTGTCGATCGCAGTCTACCAGCCGGTGACTTAAGTACAGTCATTTATGAAGCAGGTGGCTCGCTATTAAAAGAGTGCCGTATGTTTGACCTTTATGAAGGCGACCGTATGGAAGAAGGCAAGAAATCACTTGCGTTCTCACTAAAATACTTCGATCCTGAGCGTACGCTAACAGATGAAGAAGTATCAAAAGCGCATGAAAACATTTTACGCAGTTTGGAAGAACGCTTCGGCGCAACTTTGCGTAACTAAAGCTACTAAAAATAAGCTAGGACATAAATAGCCCTAACTCAAAAAAATGGCTTCATCATCAGTTCTGGTGATGAAGCCATTTTTTATGTCGCTTGGTAGTTTAATTTTAGGTTGTCTTGCTACCGAAAATGGAAAGCTCTTCAATGATTGTGAAAAGAGTGAAGCGGACAGGCAGGGGCTCCGGTTCGCGCGCGGAAGCCCTCGGTTCGCGCGCAGACTCGGTCCATTCGCGCGCAGACCCGGTCCATTCGCGCGCAGGACCCCCTGATTCGCGCACAGACCAGACAAATTGCCCTGAATACCGTATGCAAGGGACGAAAAAGAGAGTAAATAAGAGCTAATCTTGTAAATACGCTCAAAAATGAGAAGAAATAGCATAA
>NZ_AKKV01000033.1 GCF_000269865.1 Fictibacillus macauensis ZFHKF-1 | reverse complement strand
CTAAGCGTAGCGAAGGTGGCGGGTAGTTCACAACGCACTTATTTGAGTTGTTTGCTAGCTTAACAATTATTACATTCGGAATTGTTTTTGTGTTGTTTCGGTATGTTTCTGAAAGTTATTCAACCAATCCTGAACCAATCTCTGTAAACGTTCACATTCGTCAACTGTTTCGAAACTACGCAATCGTATTAAAAGACAAGCTATTTATTGTGTATGTCCTGGCTGGTGTTCTTATATTATCCATTGAATTGCATCTAGTGAATTATACGGGCATTCGTCTATCCAATGAAATGCCAACGCAAACGTTTTTTCAGTGGGAATTAAACGGATCAACGATGATGGGCTTATTGCGAAGTGAAAATACAATTTTGGTCGTACTCTTCGCATTGCTCGCATCAAAAATAAGCAGCGGGAATAAAGACCGGCAAACGCTCATCTGGAGCTGTCTCCTGTTTACAATTCCCTTTGGTTTCATGAATTACTTTACGAATATTTGGTTGTTGTTTCTATTAATGTTCTTGCTCACTATTGGTGAAGTCGTGCGCGTACCGATTGACCAGTCGTATATGGCGTCCTTGCCCACATCCGAACTTCGTAGTTCTTATATGTCACTGGCAGGAATGAAGTATAACTTAGCAATGTTAGTAGCATCCGTTACGGTCATGTTAGGCGCCTATTTGTCTTCATTAATCATGGCTATTCTCATTACAGCGACCGGCCTTGTAGGTACGCTTCTTTATCTGTTAATTGGAAAAAATCTTGATGAACGTGTCGCACTAGAATCCAATCAAATAGCAGGATAATTTGGATACTGAAAACGTTTGAGAATAAATCCTCAAACGTTTTTTTCCATTTTATTCATAAAAAAAAGAAACAACGGACAAACTAAAGATATGAAAGACACTATGTAAATGAAAGAGGGATAAGACATGAAAAAAGCCATACTACTATGGTCTGTTGCATTCACACTTACACTTGCTGGATGTAACAAAGGAAATGACGATAACAAGAAGCACGAAGAGAAAAAAGAAATGAATCACGGTAATATGAAAATGGATGAAGGCGTTCCTAAAGGCTTAAAAGAGGAAGCAAATCCAACATACAAAAAAGGATCAAAAGTGATCATTAAAGAAGGTCATATGAAAGGCATGAAAGATGCGGAAGCGACTGTAAAAGGTGCATACAAAGCAAACGTGTACGGAGTGACATATACACCAACAGATGGTGGCGCAAAAGTAGTGAACCACAAATGGGTCATTCAGCAAGATCTAAAAGATCCTGGCGACAAGCTTTTGAAAAAAGGCACAAAAGTCACGCTTGAAGCCGATCATATGAAAGGCATGAAAGGCGCTAAAGGTGTCATTGAAGAAGCGAAGTCAACGACAATCTATATGGTTGATTATCAGCCAACAACAGGCGGAAAAAAGGTAATGAATCATAAATGGCTAACAGAAGATGAACTGAAAAAGAAATAAGCTTGTAATTAAAAGATTCTCATCAGAGTAGTGATGAGGATCTTTTTTTATTTGAGGTAGCGTTAGAAGTGGTTCGCGCGCAGGAGTGCGATTCCGCGCAGGAGTGTGATTCGCGCGCAGGAGTGTGATTCGCGCGCAGAGGAGTGTGATTCGCGCGCAGAAGAGTGTGATTCGCGCGCAGGAGGGTGCGGTTCGCGCGCAGGAGTGTGGTTCGCGCGCAGGAGTGTGCGGTTCGCGCGCAGAGGAGTGTGATTCGCGCGCAGAGGAGTGTGATTCGCGCGCAGAGGTGTGTGATTCGCGCGCAGAATGCCTAAATCACATATAGGAGCCTTAAAATCGCACAAAAAGGTCTAAATCTCATATGAGATGACCCTAAAATACGTGAAAAGAGAGCTACTATTAACGGGATTTGGTCACAAAAGGAGCACAATTAATGAAACACGCGCATCCGCGCGCAGATCCAAAATTCGTGCGCATTCTCTCCCTAATCCACGGGCAGACCTAATCGCGCATCCACTCCCTTGACCTACACACAGATCCAAAACTCGTGCACAATCTCCTCCATGATCCACGGGCGGACCTAATCGTACATTCTCTCCCTTAATCCACACACAGATCCAATATCCTCGCACATTCTCCTCCCTAACGCGCAGACCTCACATTTCTATTTCTACCTCCCAAAAAACGGCCCCTCAATCACTCTGCTCTACAAATCTGCTGTAGATGATAAGCTACCGTTTGCTTCATCTGTTCACTTGGAAGTCTTTTCGAGTCGAGTAAGGCATGCAGCGCTAGTCCATCAATTAACGCATAAAGGCGCTCGATTTCGAGTGAGATAGATAGGTTGGGCAAAAGTACATCATGAGTGGCTAATGCTTGAATGACGGTTTGACAGATGGAGAGAATGCCGTCGTGTTCGGCGTCAAACGAAGCATTTTCGCTGCGTAAGTGAGCAGTGAATTCAAACCATACCTCCATTTCGGCTCGTTTGTTTTCATCTGTTGGTAAGAGTTCATAAAGAATGCCTAGTATTTTTTCAAGCATTGGTAATGGTTGCTCGTATACGTAGGCAATGCGTGCTTCGGCCCGTTCTTTTACAGAATTCATCGTGAAAATGAGCAGTTCTTCTTGGGTGGTGAAATAGTGACGGAGAGCGCCAAGAGACAGACCACAGGCCTGTGCAATGTTACGGACGCTTGCGCCTTTTATTCCTTTTTCACGAATGACGGTCCAAGCCGCTTCGGCAATTTTTTCTTTTCGCTGTTGGTGATCTACAATCTTTGGCATGTCTGTATTGTACCAAAAGGATTTCGAAGTAGCAATTTTATAATACGGTTGTATTATATAAAAGTTGATGGTATACTTTTCCTGATTTAATTCGTACGGTTGTATTAAAAAGGGGTTGAGTAGATATGGAAGCACCGGTGCAAAAGAAAATGGATGCTGTCTCGTATGCAAGACGTGAGCGCCGCTATTTTTATTATCATCTTGGATTATTTATGATTGCACAGCTAGTACTCGCGGTTTTATTTGGCTGGAAGGGGATTTATGGCTCATATGAGGAAACGCTAAAGGATTGGTTTCTTCATAAAGAGGATGGTTTATTTGAAAATACTACCGTCAATACGTACGCCTTTTATTGGAAGAATGTTGTCGTCGGTCATGGTTTATGGGCCTTTTCCTATCTTATTTTTCCAAAAAAAGATGCCACACGAACGGAGAAACGTAAACAAACGAATCGCACGATCGTTGATCATCTAAAAAAGGTACCACTAACAGAAGGACGCGCATGGGGATATGTTGCTTTGAGCGGGCTGATTGAAATCTATTGGGTTTCTTGCTTAAAAGAAGATGCATTTACACTGTTACCTCTTCTCGCATTGTTCGTAAGCTTTGAATTACTCATTAAAGCAGTGCGTGTCTTACCAGTCGGGACGGCGTATGCGACGTTTACCGGTATCGGAACAGTTGGAACGATTGTAGTCGACTTATTGTTCTTTCATGAACCGTTTCATCTTGTAAAGATGGTACTCGTTCTGATGCTTGGTGGCTTTATTGTTGGCTTGAAACTTACGAGCGATCGCAAAGAGAGGGTGAAATAAATGGCGTGGCTTTATTTAATTGTGGCGGGATTATTTGAAATCATTGGGGTCATTGGGATTAAAAAAGTAGCGGAAAAAAGTACGGTTATGAGCAATGCGATTCTCGTTGTTGGCTTTATTATTAGCTTTCAATTTCTCACGCGAGCCTTAGAAGATATTCAACTTTCTACTGCCTATGCTGTCTGGACGGGGATTGGCACACTAGGTGGGGCGCTCATTGGCATTCTATTTTTTAAGGAGCCACGAAATCTTCCTCGGTATATTTGCTTAGTCGGCATTGTGATGTGTGTTGTCGGTCTTAAACTTACAAGTTAATATGCAACGGATTAACTAAATTATTAAAAAAGTTGTCGAAAACAAGGAGAAAAGCGCTAGCGCTGCGAATGTAACAACTATGAAAAAAGATTCATCAAAGGGGATGACGAACAATCATGGTGTTACAGATGAACAGTTGTCATGAAAAAATAGATAAGGTAGTAACAAATATAGAAAACGTAATCGTGGGAAAACGATCTGTGGCGCAACTTAGTTTAGTAGCGCTCTTAACAGGAGGACACGTGTTACTAGAGGATGTACCAGGCGTTGGAAAAACCATGATGGTGCGAGCCATTGCCAAATCACTTGGTTTACAGTTTAACCGTATTCAATTTACGCCTGATTTATTGCCATCAGATATTACAGGTGTTTCTGTCTTTAATCAAAAGGAAATGCTTTTTGAATTCCGCCCAGGTCCACTCATGGGCAATGTGGTATTAGCAGATGAAATTAATCGAACGTCACCGAAAACACAATCCGCGCTTTTAGAGTCGATGGAAGAGCGGAGCTTAACGATTGATGGAGAGACGCATGTTCTACCAGATCCTTTTTTTGTCATGGCCACGCAAAATCCGATTGAATATGAAGGGACATTTCCGCTTCCAGAAGCGCAGCTTGATCGTTTTCTATTAAAGCTTTCAATGGGTTACCCTAGTCAGCAAGAAGAACTGGCGATTCTTGACTTGCAAAGTAATGGCCACCCAATTGAGCAGATTCAGCCCGTCATGACGTTAGAAGAGCTATTACAAATGAAACACTATGTACGCTCGGTCTATATTGATGAAACTGTAAAGCAGTATATTGTTGATTTGGTTCGACGCACGAGAGCGCACCAATCCGTGTATTTAGGCGTCAGTCCGCGGGGATCGCTGGCGCTTATGAAAGCGTCTCAAGCCTATGCGCTTATGATGAATCGCGAGTATGTCATTCCGGATGATGTGAAATTTTTAGCACCTTATGTGTTAACGCATCGCATCATGATGAAGCCAGAAGCTCGTTTTGAAGGGCAGACAGAGGAAGCAATCATTACGAGCATGCTCAAGCGCGTGGCTGTTCCGATTACTAAAGGATCGAGCAGCACATGAAGAAAGTTGCGCGTAAACTTCGGCTTTTTTTATTTATCACCTCCTGTGCTTGTTCATTTTTATACGCTATCATTCTCGGGGGCTTTATTAGTTGGTTTCTTTTCTATGCATTGCTCTTCTGTTTGACGTATGTCCTTTTGCTTAGAATCCTTCCACTTCAAGGAATGGAGATAGAACGCTCGTTAAGTAAGGACCGAATTATGGCAGGAGAGGAAGTCACAATTAAACTGACGATTTCTCGGCATTCTCTCTTTCCCATACTCTATTTCATTATAGAAGACCTTTTACCGCCTTCGCTTTCTAGAAGCATAGTAGAGACAGGGAAGGATGCGCAAGTGAGTGGAAAAGTTATCTATTTCCCATTCTTTCAGCGGACTTTTTCGTACGAATTTCGCGTAAAGCCTGTTCCGCGAGGCATTTTTGAGTGGGATACACTACGCGTTACAACCGGTGATCTCTTCGGATTGTATCAAAAAAGCAGAACCATTCTCTGTAAATCGTCTTTGTTTGTTTATCCTGCTTATCAAACGATTGAGCATAGCGAACTCGCCCATTCTTTGCAAAGTGGGACAAAGCGATCAAGCAGACGTTCTTCAACGACAGAATCGTTAACAGTAAGCGTGCGTGATTATGTGCCAGGTGACCGGTTATCATGGTTACATTGGAAAGCGACCGCTCGCTCCAATAAGCTTGTGACCAAAGTATTTGAGCAACAGCTAAATGAAGATCTTGTGCTCTGGATTGACCAATCGACTGCAAGCTATAAAGCAAACGAAGCTTTGTTTGAACGAGTCATTTCCTTTGCGGCTTCTTATGCACTCTATACGATTCAAAAAGGAAGTGAAGCTGTTTTATATGAAGAAAAGCCTTCGCTACGTGCACAATCACATTCAGGTTTTCAGCAAAAATGGGACATGTTGCATAAGCTAGCTGGCCTATCTTTAAAAAAAGAAAGCTGGGAGCGTGCGTTTGAAGGATTAGAAATGGAACGATCATTTGATGGCAAGAAGTTAATTCTATTCACCCCGATTTTAAATGAAGCATTTGTTGCGAGTGTGAAACGCCTACGTATCCAACATGGCGATCTGTATGTATTTTATTTTCCAAATGATTCAGAGCTTTCAAAGCAAGAACAAACATGGCTGCATCGCTTAAGACATCAAGAGATTCCCGCTCTAGCTGTTACTCATGATCATTTTCAGCGGGTCTTAAAGGCAGGTGGACAACGTGCAGGCAGTTAAACAAGAGCAACATCTTTCTTTGTACGCATTATTATTATATGGACTCGGTTACTGTTTACTTGCAGAGTGGATTTATCCACTCGGTGAGGTGGCTAATACCGATCGCGGTCCTTTTGTGTTTTTCTTACTCGTTTTATTTTGTACATCGGTAGTGCTTGTATCTAGGGTGAAACGTTTGAGTGTTCAAGCGTTAGCTGTGCTATATGTTGTGTACAATCTGGCCGATGATGGTGCCTTTTTTCAGTTTCAGTGGTTACAGACATTTAGTGTCCAAGCGTGGCAAGGTATCCCTAAACTTCTACAAGGTGAGTACGGTGAAGGAACGATGGCTATTCAGTCGCTACTCTTAGTCCTCGTTCTATGGTTGTTTTCGTTACTTCTGCGCTTTTGGCTGTTTCGCAGTAAGCGGATCGGTTTGTTTCTTTTTTTAACTATTGTATATGAAGCGCTCTTGTATACATTTATGGAATATACAGCTGAAGCGGCTATTATTCGAACGTTGCTATTCGGCTTACTCTTAGCAAGTGTATTACACCTATCGAGACTTACAGAGCGAGAAGGGTTTCTGCTGTTACAGAAAAGGGTACCCCACCGCTGGATGGTTATTTTACTATGCTTTTTACTCGTGACGATGTCACTTAGTATGGCCATTCCTAAGGCAGAACCTTTATGGGAAGAGGCCTTTTTATGGATACAATCTTTGAAAAAAGGGGACGGTGCCTCGGCTAATGCATCCGTACGAGGAGGCAAAAGTGGCTACGGGACAAATGATGAGAAGCTCGGCGGACCTTTTCGGTTTGATTATAATGAAGTATTTATTGCTAAAACAAGTGAGCGCCACAACTGGCGTGTGGAGACGAAGGACTTTTATACGGGGAAAGGTTGGACCGAAAATAGCGAGGATTCTAGTGAACAATTGCTAGATTCTAAACAGTTATCACAGCAAAAAGAGCTGCAGTTGTATATGACGGATGTAAAAACGAAAAAGCAAACGGCAACGGTTGAAATGAAGAGAGACTATTCTTTTCTAATCTCTCCTGGTGAATTAACGGCACTTCCGAAGTTTAAAGACCTAGCGTATTACCTTACATCAACAGGAAAAATTACGACTAGAAACAAGAAGAATGACGAACAAGTCAAGCTTCAAAACTACACCGTTTCGTATAACGTGCCGACTTTTGAAAAAAAGGTGCTTCAAGATAGTGACCGCATCTATCCGACGGCAATTAAAGAACAGTATTTACAACTCCCATCCTCATTGCCAAAGCGTGTAAAAGCGTTAGCTAGAAAAATTGTTAAAGGCAAGAACACGCCATACGATGAAGTGAAAGCAGTTGAACAATATTTTGCGAAAAATGGCTTTGTGTATACGGCAACCGATGTGAAGACGCCTGGGGAAAAAGAAGACTTTGTAGATCGCTTTTTATTCGCTACAAAAAAAGGCTATTGTGATTATTACTCAACATCGATGATCGTTTTGTTGCGCTCGATCGGTATACCAGCGCGTTGGGTAAAAGGTTTCACGCCGGGCGATTTCGAAATTACTTCAAGTGGTGAGCGAAGGTATAGCGTCAAAAACGCAAATGCTCACTCTTGGCCAGAAGTGTATTTTCAAGGAATTGGCTGGGTTCCCTTTGAACCGACTGTTTCCTATACAAATCCAGTGACGATTCAAGAACAAGAAAAAGAAACAACGACAAAAGAGGCAGCCGTCGCACCAATTAAGAAAACAACGCCGAATAACGACAAGGAAGATGCTTCTTCACCATCATCTTCGTCTTCTGAAGAAGATGATTCGATTTCCTATAGCGTCAGTCTCGCTCTTTTTCTCGTACTATGTTTCGGAATAATCTCCTATAGTTATCGCCGAAAATGGTTAAAACGGTTGGTCATTTGGCACTACCGGAGAAATAAAGAGAGGATTCAGTTAGCCACGGCTTATGAACGTCTCTTATGGTTAGCGGACTATTATGGTTATAAACGCGATCCGGCGCTCACGTTGCGTGAATATGCCACATATTTAGATCAAGTATTAGATACAAATGATATGGGTTTATTAACGGCGCATTATGAAAAGATGCTCTACAAAAAGGAAAAGAACACCTTAATATGGACATCCTTCCAACGGGAATTGTGGGAAAATTTAATTAACAAAATGCGGGCTTGACCACTACCGAGCCCATTGTTAGAATAACGATAAGATATAATGCCAACGATATGAATTTCCTTCGTATATCCTCGATAATATGGATCGAGAGTCTCTACCGGGCCACCGTAAAAGGCCTGACTATGAAGGCAGAGTTTCTATGTACATGACGGAATTCTGCCTTTGTTTTTTTTTACGTGAAAAAACAGAGACAGCATTCCGTTTTTTATATAGAAAAAAGGATAGTGTGAAGTAAATTTGGCAAAATATTACGGAAGAACAATAGATGAGGTGACAGGATGAATTTAGCAAGTGAAATGATCGTTGTTTTGGATTTTGGCGGTCAATACAATCAGTTAATTGCACGACGCATTCGCGATCTTGGTGTGTATAGTGAATTACTTCCACATACAACGACGGCTGAAGAGATTAAGAAAATGAATCCTAAAGGGATTATTTTCTCAGGTGGTCCGAACAGTGCGTATGCAGAAGGTGCACCCGTAGCAGACGAAGCGATTTTTGACCTTGGGATTCCTGTGCTCGGTATTTGCTATGGCATGCAGCTTATGACACATCACTTCGGTGGTAAAGTAGAGCGTGCCAATCACCGAGAATACGGAAAAGCAGAGATTACGGTCACAAATGAATCGAAGCTATACCAAGAGCTTCCACAACAGCAAGTTGTATGGATGAGTCATAGTGACTTAGTTGTTGCTCCACCGGAAGGATTCGTTACCGACGTAACAAGCATCTCATGCCCGGTAGCTGGTATGAGCGATATTTCTCGCCACCTATATGGCGTGCAATTCCACCCAGAAGTTCGTCATTCAGAATACGGAAATGAACTGTTGAAAAACTTCATTTTCGCGATTTGCGAATGCGAAGGAAACTGGACGATGGAAAACTGGATTGAAGACGAGCTTGAGAAAATTCGTCAAACAGTGGGCGATAAAAAAGTACTTTGTGCCCTATCAGGTGGCGTCGACTCTTCTGTTGTTGCCGTATTAATTCATAAAGCAATCGGCGATCAGCTGACATGTATTTTCGTAGACCACGGTTTGCTTCGTAAAGGTGAAGCAGATAGCGTTATGAAAACATTTAGCGAAGGCTTCCATATGAACGTTATTAAAGTGGATGCTAAAGATCGTTTCCTTGGTAAATTAAAAGGAGTTTCTGATCCAGAACAAAAGCGTAAAATTATCGGAAACGAATTTATTTACGTATTTGATGAAGAAGCAAGCAAACTTCAGGGCGTAGACTATCTTGCGCAAGGCACGCTATATACGGATATCGTAGAAAGCGGAACAGCAACAGCACAAACGATTAAATCACATCATAATGTTGGTGGCCTTCCTGAAGATATGACCTTTACATTAATTGAGCCTTTAAATACGTTGTTTAAAGACGAAGTACGTAAAGTCGGTACAGAGCTTGGCATTCCGGATGCAATCGTTTGGCGTCAACCATTCCCAGGCCCTGGTCTTGGGATTCGTGTACTTGGCGAAATTACCGACGAGAAGCTTGAAATTGTTCGCGAATCAGACTACATCCTTCGCGATGAAGTTAAAAAAGCCGGCCTTGAAAGTGACATTTGGCAATACTTTACCGTCCTGCCTGACATTCGCAGCGTTGGCGTCATGGGCGACATGCGTACGTATGATTACACGATCGGAATCCGTGCCGTTACATCAATCGATGGCATGACATCCGATTGGGCGCGCATCCCTTACGACATTCTAGAAAAAATCTCTACACGCATCGTGAACGAAGTTAATCACATTAACCGCGTCGTGTACGATATTACCTCTAAGCCACCAGCAACGATTGAGTGGGAATAGTACCGAAAGAGGGCGGGCCATAAGCAGCCCTAACTCATTAAAAATGGCTTTATCATCAGTTTTGGTGATAAAGCCATTTTTTTATGGCACTCGTTCGTTTAATTTTAGATTATCTTACGTATGATAGTAGCCTTTGAAAAAACCAAAAATTGGAGTAGGGTCAAGCTCTTCCTCGCGAAAAGAGTGAAGCGCGCAAGAGCCCCCGATTCGCGCGCAGACCAGGTCCGTTCGCGCTCAGAAGCCCCTGATTCGCGCGCAGACCAGGTCCATTCGCGCGCAGGAGACTCCGATTCGCGCGCAGACCAAGCCCGTTCGCGCGCAAGAGCCCCCGATTCGCGCGCAAACTAGACAAATCGTCTCCAACAACGTATGCAGGGGATAAAAAAGAAAGCAAATTAAGAGAAAATCTCGTAAATTCGCTCAAAAATGAGAAGAAATAGCGTACAAGCTCTTCAATGATTGCGAAAAGAGTGAAGCGCGCAGAAGCCCTCGATTTGCGCGGAGATCAGGTCGGTTCGGGCACAGGCGGACCCGAATGTGCCACAAACAGAGGGAGTATTGTGTCTCAAGTTCTTTTTCTATGGCTGACATGTTCGGCGAGCGTCCCAAAAGGAAAGATGTCCATCGTTCAGCGATCCATGGCCCAATAAGACTCTCTACTACTCGATACATAAAAGAACAACGTTGCACAGAACGGAAAAAAGATGTGATCAGCGTCTATAAATCTACGTTAATATGAGAGCGTGGTTTGCCACCTCTACCTACTTCACTTAATGGTAATATTTCAAAATCCACAAATCCCATTGACGAAAAGTAAGGTGCTTTGTATAATCCATATAAACGTACTTACGTTGTTACGATCGTGAGTTCTATATTTATTCGTATAATATCGGGGATATGGCCCGAAAGTTTCTACCAGACTGCCGTAAATGGTCTGACTACGAAGGTGCATGGACATTTACTTGTGATTTTTCTGCAGGTAGAAGTCTATTTCCCTTTGTATTCTCAAGGTAGAAGAAGCCTTGAGTTTTTTTTATGCAAAAAATCGTGTTCAGGGGGATGCAAGGTCATGAAGAAGTACTTTGAGTTTGATCGCAGTCATACGACGTATCGAAAGGAGATTGTTGGGGGACTAACGACGTTTCTTTCGATGGCATATATATTATTTTTGAATCCAGCGATCCTAGGGCAAACGGGGATGGATCAAGGAGCGGTATTTACAGCGACGGCGCTCGCCGCTGCGTACGGAACGCTCTTTATGGGATTGGTTGCGAAATACCCAATCGCACTAGCACCGGGAATGGGATTAAATGCATTTTTCACGTTTTCCGTTGTGCTTGGTATGGGCATTCCGTGGCAAACAGCTTTGGCGGGTGTGCTTTTATCCGGAATCATTTTTATTGCGATTACGATCTTTAAAATTCGTGAAACGATTATTAATGCCATACCGCCAGAGCTTAAATATGCAACGGCATGTGGAATTGGTTTGTTTATTGCTTTTATCGGTTTAAAAAGTGCTGGAATTGTTGTGCAAAACAAAGCGACGTTTGTTAGCTTAGGGCATTTGACGAAGCCAGAAACGTTGCTTGCGATCTTTGGGTTTATCGTAACGATTTTGCTCGTTGTTCGTGGCGTGCGCGGTGGTATTTTTTACGGCATGGTTATCACAGCAATTACAGGTATGATTGCTGGCTTAATTACAACGCCATCAGCAATCATCAGTGCTGTACCGAGCTTGGCACCAACATTCGGACAAGCGTTTCAACACTTCGGTGATGTATTTACACCGCACCTCATTGTCGTCGTACTCACGTTCTTTTTTGTCGATTTCTTTGATACCGCTGGAACCATTATGGCTGTAGCTAGTCAAGCAGGTATTATGAAAGACAATCGCCTGCCTCGTGCCGGACGTGCATTACTCGCAGATTCATCAGCGATCGTTGTTGGCGCAACGCTCGGAACGTCTTCAACAACAGCGTACATTGAATCAGCCTCAGGTGTAGCGGCGGGCGGTCGCACAGGTTTTACATCGGTCGTAACCGGGGTGTTACTGTTGCTTGCGTTATTTTTCTCACCGTTACTCGTTGTCGTAACGCCTGCTGTAACTGCACCAGCACTCATTACGGTTGGTGTCCTCATGGTAGGGGTGCTCGGTAAAATTCAGTGGGATCGGTTAGAAATTGCTGTTCCTGCTTTTCTCACGATTGTCGCTATGCCGCTAACGTATAGCATTGCGACAGGCATTGCGCTTGGCTTTATTATGTACCCGATTACGATGCTCGTAAAAGGGCGGGGAAAAGAAGTACATCCGATTATGTATGCCTTGTTTTTAATTTTTATAGGCTATTTTGCCTTTTTAGTATAGGGAAGCGAGTGGTTCTGTTCCATCAAACAGAACCACTCTTTTTTTATATAGTAGGTAAAAACTACCTATTGGAAAAGAAGTGAACGTATTCATCTAGTGTAAAGTATCTACAACTTAATACCTTAAATGTTTAAAAGTTATACTTTTTATAAAAAATGTAAAAATAGTGTGATATAGTCAGAGGCAAGTAGATTTATACATAATGGGGGTTTAGACATGGGACGTCATAAAATGTTAGCTGTGGGGATTCTTTCTGGAGCACTTCTTCTATCAGCATGCAATAATCAAGAAGTAGTTTCCTCGAAAAAGAAGGCAAGTGCGGAGAAGAAAGAGTCTAATGGACTTTTAAATTCGAAGCTTGAAAAGAAATCAGGCGGGAAAGCGGAAATTATTTATACGAACAAAGAGCCGAATTTAGTGAATGACATGGAAGGGTTCAAAACGTCTGTTGATGAGTATCAGGTAGCAAGAGTAACGGATGCTTCAACTGAAGAGGCAGATTATCGCTTTAAGCAACAAAAGAAGGGCTATGTTGTGATGATGAAGCTTACCTATGAAAATACAAGTGATAAAACACTGTACCATAATATTAATGATGTAGGGATCTATGATAAAGATCCATCGTATGAACGTAGCCCTGATGGGACGTTCCAAGATGCGAGTGACTCGATGCACGGCGATCGTAAAGATAATAAGCATAAGTTTGATGCGCATGAAAAAGTAACAGGAATAGCGACTCTTGCGCTAACTGACTCAGAATACAAACAAATGGAGTCCCTAAATGCGAAAATTAAATTGGGTGGGGGCGCTAAAGAAACAGAAGATTTTGGCGGAAAAACATATGGCGATGATAAAGTGGCAAACTTTATCTTAAATGAAGAGCAAGGAAAGAAAGTAGCGGAACAGAATAAATTTTATCCAGATAAACTATTAACAGATAATCTCGTTACGAAAAAAATGGTAAAAGAAATAAAAGATATTAAAGAAACAAATGAATTTAAAGGCATTAAAACGACAATTGAAGGCGCCCAGTATACAGAAATTACGCCTACTCCTGAAAATAAGCGCCGCTTCGGCTCGATGGCTGATGGGAAAATGATCGCTTTAACGTTAAAGGTAAAAACAGAAAACGGTACAAAGAATGCTATTGAAGAGTCAAGCTCAACACTTCATATTGATGGTGACCGTTCGTATATGTTAAACCAAAATATGGTGCAGCCGAAGTTTAATATTGTTAAGCCTCATGGCCAAAATGAGAACTTGATTGTCTTTATCTTTAGAAAAGATGAATTTTCAATTTATAAAAAGTTTGACATTATTATGAAGTATTATGATCATAATTCAAAAGATATGTTCCAAGAGAAAGAAGCACCTCGCATTAAAGTGCCAAAATAAAAAGCAAGAGGCTGCGCTAGACTCACATTCTAGCGCAGCCTCTTTTTTTAAATCGTTTGCAGTCGCTCAAGGATTCTTCGCTTACGATAGAGCATTCTCCCAGCTTCGGCAACGTCTTGAATCATCGACTGGTTGACGAAGGCTCCAAAAAGAATGCCAGCAACAGGTACGAGCTGAAAGAGCTTTTTCCAGCCGAATTGATCGCGATAGGTGATGACGACTTCACGCCAGCCTTGGATTTGTGATAATGCTTCGCGATTGCGCTCTTGATCAGTGGCAGTAAGTTCGTTCAGAATGGCTGTTTTGCCGACAATGTCTGAAGACGCAAACTGTAAACAACGTATAATGAAAAGCCGTTCTGCTGGGTCATTAGGGTCATAGCCGTAGCATAGGGCAATTTCTTGAAGTGTTTTCAGCGATAAGCCAACCAACATCGGAATATCAAGTCCAAGTGTAAAGAGCCCGCCAATCCCTGTCGTAGCTCCTTGAAGGGTAGCAAAGCGACGACGAGCTTGCTGATAATGAGTCGCCGCTTCATCCAGTTGTTCTAGTGGGAGTGAAGCTACTTCTGTAAGGCTATAGCTGGTAGCCGATGACTTGAACACGCGCTGTACGACCGCCTTCTCATCAATTAAATATTTGCCGCCACTTTGCACATAGCGACCAAGCTCATCAATGACTTGTAACATTTTATTTTGAATAAAGGTCGGTGTGACTTTATCTAATATTTTAAAAGGAATGCGACCGAGCTTCTCCCAAAACCATAAATCCTTTTGTTCATGCTCCCACTTTTTAATTTTTTCTAATTCTAGCTGTAGTTCTTGAGCGGTTTCGATAAAAAACACCCTTTCTATAGTAGAAACTATCAAATGGATATACGCAAAAAAATACGAAAAGATTCATTTAGTTTCCATAATTAACAAAGTCAGTAGAGGTAGCGCACATATTCTAGTAAAATAAGGATGTTGATGTTAACTAGAAGGGGGGTACGTTGCCAAGTATGTATACTGGCAACGGAGCGAAGAATTGTTAAAGCAATGGAGAAACCTTCTTGTACTCGTCTTGCTCGTGGTGAGCTTATCGGCGTGTGCATTTAATGATGAACAAAAGAAAGAAGATCAGCGCTTTACGGCTGAAGCAGAAGGAATCAATGAAAAGTCTACGTTACAGACATTACAGGTCACTCCGTTTGGTACGTCAATTGGAGTCAAGCTGTCCAAACCGAATTATGCAAAGTTTGCTGTGAATGCTACCTTTCAAGTGAATGGAACTTTTACAAAAAAAGAAGCTGTTAAAGGCAAGTATGCTTTAATTAAACTCGATAGTAAACGAGGAGGGATCGCTTCTCATTTTCGTTATTATACAGAGTTAAAAGACGGGAGCTTTCGTCAAAATGTTCGTCTTTTTGATGGAAAGGGCGCCTATACGGTTAGCATTTCTCTGCCAAATGAGCAAGGTCAATTGAAACAAGTAGCTCATGCGACGGTAACGAATGTGAATCCCGAAGTGAAGCGCGACGTAATGGTAACAGAAGCGGGGCATGATAAAGAATTATACTTCAATTCATCGGTGCGCGGGTGGATGAGTGGTGACGGTGATTTTACTCTACAAGGCACGGTTAATGATACGGCCATGAAAGAATTGCTCGTCGAAACAAGAAAAGATGGTCAAAAAAAGCAGTATCTCGTGCCGCTTGAAAGCGGGACATTCAATAGTAGCATCCCGCTTCATTTAGGACGTGGTCTCTATCAAGTAAGGGTGATGTTACCAAAAAGTGGCGAGCGAACGGTGACTCGTCTTGGTGCGGAATTATTTGTAACGAATACATCGGACAAAGCACTGCAGCCAATTGATTACTCTAATGAATATAAAGCACGTGGTTTTACATTAGATGAACCGACCGCGTCTGGTAGGAAGTTACAAGGTGATGGTGTTGTTAGAGGAAGCATTCGTTCAAGCGCTTCTTACGCATCACAAACGAACACTGTATTCGTCATGGTCAAAAAGGGAAAACTAGAAGCGATGTATGATATTCCAGTGAAAGATTTTTCTTTTAACGGCAAGTATTATTTGCGCTTTGGTAAAGGCAGATATGACGTTACGGTATTTGCTCCTGATTTAGAAAGAAAAGCTACGAACGTGCAGCATTTCGTTGGGGTCGCTCATTTCAGTGAAGAAAATACAAGTGAGCTAGATGAACGAAACACAGCTCCTTCGCGGGGCATTCCATCTGATTCGCCAGAGATTACAAGTCTTGCGAATAAGTTGATGGAAGGAAAACGAACAGAACGTGACAAGGCGTTAGCAGTGTATCGCTATGTTGCAAGCAATATTCAATATGATGTCAGCAAGTTACAAAACAATTCGTTTGCTTTTGATGATGGTGCGCTTAAAACGCTTCGTACCAAAAAAGGTGTCTGCCAAGACTTTGCTTATCTAGGGATTGCTTTATTGCGAGCAAGTGGCATGGAAGCACGAATGGCCGTTGGCTATGCGGGACAAGATCATGCTTGGATTGAAGTAAAGGTACAGAACCGGTGGCTAACGATGGATCCAACGTGGGGTTCAGGTTTTTTACGTAACAACCGTTTTGTTTCTAGTTTTACAATGAAATACTTCGATCCTGCGCCGAATGATTTCAAACAAACGCATCGAAAAACGAGTATTGAATATTAATAAGGACCCGAACAGCTGCGAAGTTAGGCAGACGTGTTCGGGTTTTCTATATCGGTAAAATAGGTGGAGTAAGAAAGCCGATATAAGGGAAAATAAGCGAGAAAGCTTGAAAGGTGGCACGAGAATGAGAAGAAACGAAGATTTAACGTTACATACAGATAAATATCAAATTAATATGATGTATGCCCATTGGAAAAATGGAACGGCGAACAAACGCTGTGTTTTTGAAGCTTTTTATCGGAAAAATCCTTTTGGTAATGGCTATGCCGTGTTTGCTGGTCTTGAGCGCATCGTTTACTATCTTCAACAATTAAAATTTACTGACGCAGACATTAACTATTTAAGACAGCAAGAAGAGCAATACGATGAAGGCTTTTTACAAGAGCTTCATGCCTTTCGTTTTACAGGTAATCTCGCTTGTGTAGAAGAGGGAACAATCGTATTTCCAAGAGAGCCACTTATTCGCGTGGAAGCACGCATTTTTGAGGCGCATTTAATTGAAACGGCGCTTCTTAACTTTATGAATTACCAAACACTCATTGCTACAAAGGCGGCACGAATTAAACAAGTTGCTCCTGAAGATTACTTTTTAGAATTTGGTACGCGCCGTGCGCAAGAATCAGATGCGGCGATTTGGGGAGCGCGGGCTGCCTATCTAGCTGGCTTCGATGCAACGTCTAATCTCTTGTCCGGTAAATACTTTGATATTCCTACAAAAGGAACGCATGCCCACTCTTGGGTTCAGAGCTTTGAGTCAGAAGAAGAAGCCTTTCGCATGTTTACAGAGGCTCTACCAGATCAGAGTACGTTACTAGTGGATACTTACGATACGCTGAAAAGTGGGATTCCTAATGCCATTAAGATTGGTCTTGAACTGAAAAAGAAAGGCAAAGCGTTAAAAGGGATTCGATTAGATAGTGGCGACCTTGCTTATTTATCAATCAAAGCTCGAGCGATGTTAGATGAAGCGGGACTAACGGATACAGTAATTGTTGCTTCTAATGATCTCGATGAGGATGTTATTTCGGAACTAAAAAGCCAAGGTGCACGCATCAATGTGTGGGGAGTCGGTACGCAACTGATTACGTCAGCTGAGCAACCAGCTCTCGGTGGGGTGTATAAACTAGTTGCTCGCGAAGAAGATGGAGTATATGTACCAACGATTAAGATTTCGGGAAATGTAGAAAAAGTAACAACACCTGGTTTTAAAACGGTCTATCGTATTATCAATCAGGAATCAGGCAAAGCCGAAGCGGATTACATTGCCATGGAAGATGAAATGCTCCCAGAGAAAGATCTCTATTTATTTGATCCAGTGGATACGTATAAAAGCAAAACCATTCATTCATTTAAAGCTCAAAAGTTGCTGATCTCCATTTTTGAGAATGGAAAGCTTGTTTATAAATTGCCTCATGTAGAAGAAATTAAAGTACACTTTAAGCAGCAAAAACAGTTGTTTTGGCCAGAGCACATGCGAAAGCTTAATCCTCAAACCTATTTTGTAGATTTAAGTGAACAAGTATGGTCGACTAAAATGGAGCTATTAAAAGCAGCCTCGTTTAAGCAAAAAAAGTAAATGATTTTTTATAAAGAGGTTGGGCTTCATCATCAGTTTTGGTGATGAAGCCATTTTTTTATGTCGCTCGTTTGTTTATTCTTGCGTATGTAGGCAGCTAGGGAATGCAGCGGACATTGCAAGCTCTTCAATGATTGCGCGCAGCGGGCTCGAGTTCGCGCGCAAAAGTACTCGATTCGCGCGCAGGAGCCCCGAGTTCGCGCGCAGAAGTACTCGTTTCGCGCGCAGGAGCCCCGAGTTCGCGCGCAAACCAGACAAATCGCCTCCAACAATGTATGCAAGGGATGAAGAAAAGAGAAAATTAAGAGCTACTCTCCCAAATGCGCTCAAAAATAAGAAGAAATAGCGTAAAAGCACCTCAATGATTGTGAAAAGAGTGAAGCGCACAAGAACCCCGATTCACGTGCAGGCACGGTTAATGCGCAGACAAGATCGATTCACGCATGCGCCCCAAAACAGAGGAAGTATTGTGTCCAAGTCTTTTTTTGAGGAATATGATAGGACGGAAACTTACATATCATTAGAAAAGATAGACTTAAAGAGAAAAAACAAACATATATGATTTTTCTTTTAAAAAAAGCATTGACCAAAGGGGTTCTGGCTGATATAGTAGATAACGTTGCTGCTTTTGATACGGCATTTGTTCAAAAAAAGTTCAAAACAAGTTGTTGACATTAAAACGCAGACATGATAAGATATTACTTGTCGCCGATGAGAGCGACGCTAACACAAAGTTCTTTGAAAACCAAACAAAAGCCAGAGTAAGTC
>NZ_AKKV01000032.1 GCF_000269865.1 Fictibacillus macauensis ZFHKF-1 | reverse complement strand
TACGAGAGGATCTCTTCATTTTCACTTTTTTTCATCCCTTACCTACTTTGTTGGAGGCCATTTATCGAGTCTGCGCGCGAACAGACTGGGTCTGCGCGCGAACGGACTGGGTCTGCGCGAGAACGGACTGGGCCTGCGCGCGAATGGACTGGGTCTGCGCGCGAATCGAGGGCTCCTGCGCGCGAACGGACTGGGTCTGCGCGCAAATCGAGAGCCTTGCGCATTTACACAAGAGCTTGCACCTACTTCATTTTTTGGTGCATTCGATGGCTGCTTATATACACAAGACAATCTAAAATCAATCAAACGAACGAGCGGCATGAAAAAAATGGCTTCATCACCGAAACGGATGATGAAGCCATTTTTTATGAGGTAAAGAAGGACTATGCGCGTGATACGTAGTCGCCAGAGCGAGTATCAATGAGTAATTTTTCACCTTGGTTAATGAAAAATGGAACTTGAACGATTAAGCCTGTTTCCATTGTTGCTGGCTTACTTCCACCAGACGCTGTATCACCTTTAATGCCAGGCTCTGTTTCAGCAACTTCTAATTCTACCGTGTTTGGAAGTTCTACACCGATCGTTTCACCTTGATACGTCATGATTTGTACAACCATGTTTTCTAATAAGAACTTTAACTCATACTCAAGCTGTGCAGATGTAAGTTCTGTTTGCTCATACGATTCGTTATCCATGAATGTATGCGTATCACCAGAAGCATATAAGTATTGCATGCGACGGTTTTCAATATGCGCTTTGGCTACTTTTTCGCCGCCACGGAATGTTTTTTCTTGAATAGCGCCCGTACGTAGGTTACGAAGCTTAGAACGAACGAAAGCCGCTCCTTTTCCTGGTTTTACGTGTTGGAATTCCATTACTTGCCAAATTCCACCGTCTACTTCAATTGTTAAGCCTGTACGAAAATCGTTTACAGATACCATGTGTCTTTTCCTCCTAAAATTCTATAAAATAAGCAACTCTTTCGTCGAATGCGTCAACGATTCATTTCCATGTGACGTGATGACCGTATCATCCTCAATGCGAACGCCACCAACACCTGAAACGTAAATGCCCGGTTCTACCGTGACAATCATAGATGGCTCTAGAATGATGTCTGAATGCTTAGCAAGGCTTGGGCCTTCGTGCACTTCTAAACCAATGCCATGACCGGTTGAATGACCGAAGTGTGCGCCATATCCTTGTTGAGTAATATAATCTCTCGTTAAGGCGTCAGCTTGTCTCCCCGTCATACCTGGTGCAATGCCATCCATTCCTCGTTGTTGTGCTTCTTTCACCGTTTCATAAATGCTACGTAATTCTGTGGAAACCGTTCCAACCGCGACTGTTCGCGTCATATCAGAACAATAGCCTTTATAATACGCACCAAAATCCAAGGTAACTAACTCGCCTTGTTGGATCACTTTGTCGGAAGCTTTGCCATGTGGCAACGCTGAACGCCAACCTGAAGCGACAATCATTTCAAAGGAAGAGGAGGCAGCGCCTTCTTTTCGCATGAAGTATTCTAATTCATTGGCAACCTCTAGTTCTGTTTGTCCTTCTTTTATGTACGTGACGATATGAGAAAATGCTGCATCAGCAATTTGGGCTGCTTCCTTTAATATCTTAATCTCTGAAGAGTCCTTAAGCAAGCGTAATTTTTCAATCATGCCCGAAACACCAAGTAGGTTCGTGCCTACCGATTGCATTGCAGCACGATATGTTCGATGCAGGGCATAAGTAACATAGTCTTCCTCAAAGCCAAGAGTAGTAATGCCCAGCTTCTTCACCGTTTGCGCAACGGTTTCTATAAGGGAAGCTGCGTGCTCTACAATGGTAAAATCAGGTGCCTGAGCGGTTGCTTGCTCTACATAGCGAAAGTCTGTTACTAGAACCGCTTGCTGTGCAGTAATGACTAAGACACCTGAACTCCCTGTAAAGCCACTAAGATAACGACGATTGTACGGCGATGTTACGAGCATCGCTTGGATCTCTGTACCCACAAAGCTTTTTCGTAATTTCTCTAGTCGTGCCACTGACATAGTTGTCTCCCCCTCGTTCTTACTCTGCTAACAACGCTTCAATACCTAACTCATACCCTTTAAATCCAAGTCCGGCAATTTGTCCTCGTGCAACAGGTGCAATCACAGAGTGATGGCGAAAAGCTTCACGGGCATGAATGTTGGATATATGTACTTCAATTACAGGAACATTTACACTCGCCATTGCGTCGCGAATGGCATAACTATAATGCGTAAAGGCTCCTGCATTTAATACAATCCCATCCCACGCGTCACTGGCTTCATGAATCCAATCAATTAAATCTCCTTCATGATTGCTTTGACGACATTCAACTGTCACGTTGCGTTCTTCTCCATAAGCGAGCAAGCGTTCCTCTAATGAGGCTAAATCTTCGTGACCATACACGCCTGGCTCTCTTTTTCCCAATCGATTTAAATTCGGGCCATTAAGAACGAGTATTCGCTTCATAGCACATCGGCCCCCTTTTACTTTTCTAATAGGCGATACTTCTGTAATAGTGTATCATACCGCTAGAATAGTTAGCTACTTTTCCTCTCCCTCATCAGCTTTCGTTGATGGTATTCAAAAGACACAGAATAGCCAACGAACACGCCGTATAAGATGAAAATACAAATCGTCGTGGCAATCGTATTACGCCCAAGATTTTTAACCGGTTCAAGACCTGGAAAGATCGGATGAAGCAAGTAAAAAACACAAAGCCACAAAAGAATGCCGTATAACAGACCACCGAACATATTTTTTATACGTATAAAGAGAAAGCGATAGAGAATGGCAATTAATATAGACAGTAAGGCAATGACGATAATGCCAAGCAATTGTCCTAGCCACTCCCCTTTCCATTTACCTAGCGCCCACGGGGCAAGCGCAAGTGCTGGTCCTATTTTCGCTAAATTTAAATAATAAGCGATATACCCAACGACTCCCCAGCACAAGCCTCCAAAGAAACCAATGTTAATCACTCTACTCATGAAACTAGGCATTTGTTCTTCTTTCTTTTCGCTCATTTTTATCACCTCATGCTGTAGTATGTCCAAAAGAGTCCTCTCCCTTTCCTTCTATTAATATTTTGTGTTAAAAGTGTATAAAATGGGAAAAATAAAGGAAAAGAAGTATTGCCTAGAGGTTTATCGCTTTTTCCTGTAGAATTAAGCGTATAAACATATAGGCAGAGGTGTACAGATGAGCGAAAAACAGAAACCGGCATACGGAGGCCAGGCGGTGATGGAAGGCGTCATGTTTGCCGGCCAGCACACATACGTGACAGCCATCCGCAGAACAGATGAGAGTATTGAATACTTTGAAGTAGAAAAACAACCTACGCCCTGGTTAAACAAATTAAAGAAAATACCATTTCTACGCGGCATTGCCGCTATACTAGAAGCGAGCGCAAATGGAACGAAACATTTAAACTTTTCATCAGAACGCTACAATGTACCACCTGGTGAGGAAATAAAGGAAGAACCGCCTTCCAATAAGAAAACGATGGTGTTAAGCATTGCCGTAATTGGGATTCTTTCTTTTCTCTTTGGAAAGTTGATTTTCACCCTCGTTCCCGCATTTGTCGCTTACTCTTTTAAATTTATAATTCCGAGTCATCTTGGGCAAAATTTACTAGAAGGGCTGATTAAGTTTCTCTTTCTTGTAACCTATATTTATTTCGTATCACTCACCCCCGCGGTCAAGCGCGTGTTTCAATATCATGGTGCTGAGCATAAAGTGATTAACGCGTTTGAAAACAATCAAGCATTAACCATTGCTAATGTGAAAGCGCAGTCTCGGCTTCACTATCGTTGCGGTAGCAGCTTTATTTTATTTACTGTCATTGTAGGGGTGTTCGTTTACTTGTTTTTCCCGACAGATCCTTTATGGCAACGAATTCTCTATCGTGTAGCTTTAATTCCTGTCGTCCTTGGCATATCCTTTGAAGTGCTGCAATTTACAAATCGCTTACGCAATGTACCTGTGCTCTCTTATTTAGGGTACCCAGGCTTATGGTTGCAACTTTTAACAACGAAAGAACCAGACGCTAAACAAATTGATGTAGCGATTCATTCCTTTAACGAACTATTGCGTCGTGACAAAGAACATGCTGAGCGTAAGGAAACAACGAAAATTGTTTAATAAGCCAAGGAGGTGAAGAGATTGCCACGCAGATTTTCTAATCCACTTATATGGGTACTTATCGTGTTTGCCATGATCGGTCTTGGATCATACTTATGGAATTCACCTCAGCAGCTTATTTCTTCTATACTCATCATCGGAGTCATCGTTGGGGTAGTCTACTTTCTGTTACAGCGTTCCCGCCCAGCGGAGAACAATAAGTACAAGAAAGCTGTAAAACAATCCAAACGAAAGTATGCCCAACCAACCACTACGCTGAAAAAAACGAGCAGTAAAACAACACCTATGAAAAAACGTAAAAAAGAAACGCATTTAACTGTGATCGAAGGAAAAAAGAATAAGAAAAAAAATCGAGCCTCATTTTGAGCTCGATTTTTCTTATTTACGGGGTTTGCGTCCCACAATCCATTTTGATAGGAAGTCGTCTGTTTGTTTATACCCAAACTGGATCAATTCTTGCTTTACGGATTCTGGTAACTGAAAATCAATGACCGATATTTCACTAACTGGGATAAAAACAATGTCACGAGCATCTTGCTTTGAAATATGGCGATTATCATGTGCTTCCATCATCGTTAAAAAGAGAGCTTTAAACAACCCAAACGCATTTTTTACCTTATGCGCTTGTAAACTTTCATACGAAGAATTTAATTGAAATCCTAGCACCGGTCGAATGGACGTGCGATCTTTTCGCTGAAAAAGCCAGATTGGAAAATTGCTTAACACACCCCCATCCACGATATAACTTTTTTGACCGGTTCGGTTATACAACGGGATGGGATAAAAAAAATACGGAATGCTACAGCTCATACGCACAGCGCGTGCAACCGAAAACTTCTCGGGTAATATGCCATAATCCGGTAAGTCATCCGGTAGCACAATTAATCGGCCCCGCGTAATATCCGATGCTACAATTTTAAGAGAGCCTTCTGGTAAGTCCGCAAACGTTTCAATGCCTTTTGCCAAAAGAAGCTTTTTTACCCATCGTTCGAGTGCATCTCCTTTAAATAGCCCTAACTTCCAGTACACTTTTAACCAGTTCATAAAAGGCAAAGGTAGCCGTGATTTTTTTTCATCTAAAAACTGTTTTAAATCCGTGTGACAAATAATATCCGTTAATTCTTGTGACGTATAACCAGCGCTAACAAGCGCCGCTACGAGCGCACCCGCACTTGCCCCGGCAACGCGCTGAAACCGAAGGCCCCGCTCTTGAGCGGCTTGTAGCGCGCCAATCAAAGAAATTCCCTTAATACCACCACCTGAGAACACACCATCAACCAACATGCTACATTCCCCCCTTTTAGTAGTGTAATAAGCGAGGAATGTCCAATATGAATAAAAAAAACAGTCTTTACGCTTTAGAGGCGTTAAGACTGCTCTTCTTGTTCTTCATTTTTTCGTTGAATTTCTTGCAAGTGTGCTACGCGGCTCGGATCTTCTTCAAAATATTGGAGAAGGTCCCCAATACGATCAATCGCATTCCAGCTTAAGTGATGTTCAATTCCTTCAACATCTTCAAAAATGTTCTCTTCATCCACACCAATCACTTTTAGGAAACCTTCCAATAGTTCATGACGATACACGAGACGTTTTCCAAGTTTTTTTCCACTTGGCGTTAATACAAAGCCTCGATACTTTTCATAAATTAAATATTTTCCCTTATCAAGCTTTTGGATCATTTTTGTTACAGAAGATGGATGGACATCTAAGTTCTCAGCGAGATCGGATACACGCGCATATCCTTTTTCTTCAATCAGCGCATAGATTCGCTCAATATAATCTTCCATGCTAGGCGTTGGGGGCATGCTTTTTCCTCCCGGGTTCATTCATTGCAACATTTGTGCTCTAACTAAAATTTTACTATACATTAGGGTGATGTGACAAGGGCGGAGAAAGGAAAAGCCCGGGCGATTCCGTCCGGGTCTTGTTTCCTTTGCTTATAAACCACACTTCAGTTGTGCATTACAATTCGTACACGTATTGCAACCACCGATTTCTTTTACTTTACCTTTTCGACAAACCGGGCATGTGTTGCCAACTTCATTCCCGATCGTCACGTCTGTCGACCGAACGTCCGTAATCGTATCAACGAGCACGACTTTGCTTTCTTTCTCAACGTCTTCGCCCAAATTCATTTCAATTTGCTCATACGACTCTTCCGCTTTAAGCGTTAATACTTGCGCATCCCGGCTACCATCGACATAGACGGTTCCACCTTTAGCGCCACCTTTATATAAGCGTTCGTACACTTTTTTCACTTGATCCACCGTATAGCCTTTTGGTGCATTAACGGTTTTACTAATGGAGCTATCTACCCATTTTTGAATGACACATTGAGTATCAGCATGAGCCTGTGGCGATAATTCCATCGCTGAAACGAAAAAGTCTGGTAAATTCGCTTCATCTGCTTCTGGATGACGTTCAATATATTCTTTAACGATATCCGCTTTTACTTCAATAAACTTTCCAAGACGGCCGCTTCTAAAATATGAGAAAGAAAAGTATGGCTCTAGTCCTGTTGAAACGCCGACCATCGTACCCGTACTTCCTGTTGGTGCGACAGTTAAAAGATGTGAATTACGAATGCCATAACGAAGAATATCGTCTTTAAGATCTTGTGGCATTTGCTTCATATAGCCAGTTTCAATGAACTTTTGACGAAGCGCCTTCGTTTCTTCTTCTGTAGCGCCGATTAAGAATGGAAAGCTACCCTTTTCTTTTGCGAGTGCAATCGACGTACGATACGCCGTCGTCGCAATAATTTCAAAGATCCGGTCCACAAGCTCGTTTCCTTCTTTAGAGCCATACACCGTTTCGCAATAAATTAACAGATCGTGTAAGCCCATTACGCCGAGCCCGACACGGCGTTCACCGAGCGCTTGCACGCGATTCGGTTCTAAGAAATACGGCGTTGCATCAATGACATTATCTTGCATGCGCACACCGACTTCAACCGTCTGTTTAAGCTTGTCGACATCCAATGTTTTCGTTTCTTTATTCGCCATATTCCCTAGGTTAACAGCTGCTAAGTTACACACCGAGTACGGCGCTAACGGCTGCTCTCCACACGGGTTCGTTGCAACGACTTTTTGTCCGTAAGCGACGGCATTTGTCATGTCATTGGCATTATCAATAAAGAAGATCCCCGGTTCTGCCGAATACGTTGCGCAAATATTAATTAAATTCCAAAGCTCTTTTGCCTTCATGCGCTTGTACACACGAATGCTAAAGCCTTTCTCTTCCCATGCTCGCACATCGCCAACTTCATGCCATTGTTCATTATACGCCTTCATTTCTTCTGGCGTATAATTTTCCACATTCGGAAAACGAAGCGCATATTCTTCGTCCTTCTCTACTGCTTCCATAAACTCTTTCGTAATCGTCACAGAAATATTAGCGCCTGTTAAAAATTCCGAATTATGAACAGAATACGTTCCGCCATCGCGTAACATGGCTTCTGCTTCACGAAGAATATCTGCATCGAATCCGCCGTTTCCTGGGATGTCTTTATACCGAAGAATGCCTTCATACATCGCACGTTCTGTTGGTGTGAGCGGGGTGAATTTTAATTTATCTTGAGCAACTTGCTTAATTTTTTCATCATTCGTATTTTCAATTAAATAGCGAAGAATGCGAGGATTTTGCATTTTTGAAATGATAAAATCAACGATGTCAGGATGCCAGTCCGCTAGCATGATCATTTGCGCACCACGACGAGAGCCGCCTTGCTCTACGAGGTGCGTTAACTTTGCAATGTCATCTAACCAAGAAACAGAACCTGATGACTTTCCATTGACACCACGCGCAAGCGCATTTTTCGGACGAAGGGTAGATCCGTTCGTTCCAACCCCACCACCACGGCTCATAATTTCCATCACTTGTTTGCGGTGATCTGAAATGCCTTCACGAGAGTCTTTTACATACGGCATTACGTAGCAATTAAAGTACGTAACGTCTGTTTGTGCACCTGCACCATAGAGAACACGACCTGCTGGAATAAAGTTCATCTGAGACAATTCGTTGTAAAATTTTTCAAATGACTGTTGCCGCTGTTCTTCGGTCGTTTCAACACTTGCTAACCCTGTTGCATTGCGCATGGCAATCTGCTCATAAAAAACTTCAAGTGGCTTGTCCATCACATCTAGCGAACGACAAATCACACCACTTTCCACTTCTTCTGGGGTATCAAGCACCGCGCGAAACTCTTCTTCCACACGTACGTTTGCAGTCTTCGCTTCCCAATCAATGCTTACGATAAACCCTAGACCACGTGCTGGAAATTTCGGGTCCTCCTTTACTGTTAAAACGACGAAATCGCCTGGTTTTAACGTTTTTCGCTCTGTATCTTTAAAGCTGTATCGATCAAGCATGACGAGCCGCGATACACCTTTGTGTGTTGTTTTCATATCCTTTGTAATTGGATGCACTTGAGGAAATTGCTCAATATCCTTGTTCAGCATCTCCATATTAATTCCTGAAGGGTCATGTACTACTACTCCCATCATTCTCCTCCTCAGTCTGATTTTACTTGGCTTTCCATCTATATGTTGTATGTATTTCAACTACGTCTATACTATATATAGGCGAACTTCTTGTCAAAGCTTTTATCTTGTCAAACTTAAAAAAGGTCGCAAGTAGGAGAAAAAACTAGGAAACTATCTTTTTTAGATTGTAAATGAACCTATTTGTCCTATTTTTAGGATTGAAAAAAGTTCATCTACAATAAAGCCTGATAGCATAGGATTTTTGATTTTTTTGAAGGAAATGGCAAAAAAATTTTCAAGCTTGACAGTGAAAAAATGGAAAAACCGGAACGGATAGTTGTCCCGGTTTTACATCTTATCTCCTAAATGTCCATTCTTTACTACGATATCTTGACGCTGCAATCTCTTCAACTTCACGTTGTTGCTCTTCACTCAGCGTGTAAGGCTGTAGTGTGAGCCCTAGTCCTTCTTCAAACCCTTTATGAAAGGCTACTTTCGCTTCGTCCATCGTAACAGGCGTCTCGCGAAGATCATTCATCGCTACTGCCTTGCTACTAAAGGCGCGTTGCATCCGTTCACGCACACGCTCGCTTGAGTAAATAAACAAATCGAACAGCTTATCTTCATCAAGATCTAGAAGTATTGAACCGTGCTGCAAAATTACACCTTTTTGGCGCGTTTGCGCACTTCCTGCTACTTTTCGGCCTTCTACGACGAGCTCATACCAAGACGGAGCATCAAAACAAACCGCTGAGCGTGGATTTTTCAAGCCCGCTTTCTCTTCTTCCGTACGCGGAATGGCAAAATACGCTTCGAGACCTAAATTGCGAAAACCTTGTAAAATCCCCTCTGAAATAACACGATATGCTTCGGTTACAGAAGAAGGCATGTTGTGATGCTCTTCTGTTACAATGACACTATACGTTAACTCTTGGTCATGCAGTACGCCACGGCCACCTGTAGGTCGACGTACGAAGCCAAGTCCGTATTTTTCAACGGCTTCTAAATTAATTTCTTTTTCTGCTTTTTGAAAATAACCAATCGATAATGTTGCTGGATTCCAACCGTAAAAACGAATGACTGGCGGGATTTTCCCTTCGCTGTGCCAGTTTAATAGCGCTTCATCTAGCGCCATATTGTAAGCGGGGTCACAGTTACCAGAATCAATAAATAGCCACTTTTCTCTTTCCATTGCAAACGCTCCTTTTCTACTCTATTAGTTTATCAAATCTTAGGACGGACTCCAAATTTCAAGTCTTACCATTTTTTCATAACATTTTTTTGATTATCCTCAGCAAGGAAGCTATAATTAGGTGAGATAGAAAAAAGGGAGTGCAAAAAGACATGGAATGGATAATCGTTCTTGTACTTGTGGCAGCGATCCTGGGCTACTTAATTGTAACGGCGCTGTACCAAAAGAAATTTTTAAAAACACTAACGGAAGAAGAGTTTCGTGCAGGCTATCGCAAAGCGCAGCTCATTGACGTTCGCGAACCAGAGGAATTTAAAAAAGGACACATCCTCGGCGCACGTAATATTCCACTAACACAAATGAGACAACGCAAAGGCGAAATTCGCCCCGATAAGCCGGTTTACTTATATTGCGAAAGTGGCATGCGCAGCACACGCGCTGCTCAACTATTGCGCAAAAACAAGTACGCTGACCTTTCACAACTAAAAGGCGGCTTCAAAAAATGGACAGGCAAAGTAAAATCCAGCTAACCATCAAAAGAGAGACATCCCACTTACAGGGTTGCCTCTCTTTTTTAAATGCCAAAATACTCTGCAACTACTATTCTAAAAGTAGATTTGACCTAGTTGTTGCTCTTTTTTATGAAATCTCACTCTTTTTACATGCATGTCTGCCGTTCGTTTGATTCTTGCGAAACGCCTCTTTAAAGTAAAGTGTGCGAATCTGATTTTTTACGTGTAATTCCGCTGTTCGTCCTTGCTTTGTTGCTCTTTTCATGCAATCTAACACTATTTTCACGCACTTTTGCTATTTTTTACGCTTGATTTCTCTTCTTGCGCGTGAACGCACCCCTCTTGCGCGCGAACGCACCCTCTCTGCGCGCGAACGCACCCCTCTTGCGCGCGAATCACACCTCTCTGCGCGTGAACGCACACCCCTCTGCGCGCGAACTGCTTTCTTAACCTTAATGGAGATCTCTTTTCATGCATACACCTACACATTTTTTTAAAGAACTTAAAACCACGCTTTCACATAAGCAACTAATCCCATAAATGCACCTATTCCGCCTCCAATAAAAATAGGTACTACCACATTTGATTTTCTAACTTTATGTAGAATCCTACTCCCTCCTCGATCAATGATGATTAAAAGAATGAGCAACCTGCCTCTCCTTTTCACTTTAACATAAATTGTAAAATAAATGCATATGCTTTCGAGCACTAGGCAGCCAAGCACAAAAAAAACTGTACACCTCTTTAAAAAAGAGATGCACAGGTTACTTCTTTAACCGCGCTCGTAACGCAATACAGGCTTACGCGCTGCCATTGCTTCATCAAGTCGTTTGACGACGGTAGAGTGCGGTGCTTCTTGAACGACTTCTGGTGTTTCTTCTGCTTCTTTTGCAATATGAATCATCGCATCGATAAATTCATCGAGTGTTTCTTTTGATTCGGTTTCGGTAGGCTCGATCATGATCGCCTCTTCCACGCTTAATGGGAAGTAGATAGTTGGCGGATGATAGCCGAAGTCAAGCAGACGTTTTGCCATATCAAGCGTACGCACACCTAGCTTTTTCTGCTTACGACCCGACAACACGAATTCATGCTTACAATGTTGTGTGAACGGCAAGTCAAAGTGTGGCTCTAAACGTCTCATTAAGTAGTTCGCATTTAAAACCGCATATTCAGAGACTTGTTTCAAACCAATTGGTCCCATCGTACGAATGTACGTGTAGGCACGAACGTTAATACCAAAGTTTCCATAATACGGCTTCACGCGACCGATGGATTGTGGACGATCGTATTCAAACGTGTAACGGTCATCTTTTTTCATTAAAACAGGCTTCGGTAAAAACGGAATCAAATCACGTTTGACGCCAACTGGACCTGAGCCTGGGCCACCGCCACCGTGTGGACCTGTAAAGGTTTTATGAAGATTTAAATGGACAACGTCAAAGCCCATATCGCCTGGACGCGTGTAGCCCATGATTGCATTCATGTTCGCGCCATCATAGTAGAGCTTACCACCCGCTTCATGAACAATGGCTGCCATTTCAAGAATATGTTCTTCAAATAAACCGAGCGTATTCGGATTCGTTAGCATTAAGGCCGCTGTATCTGGTCCGACTACACGACGCAAGTCTTCTAAGTCCACTAAGCCACGCTCATCGGATTGAACAGTGATCGAATCAAAGCCAGCTACTGTTGCTGATGCTGGGTTCGTTCCATGCGCGGAATCCGGTACGATGACTTTCGTACGATGTACGTCACCATTCGCTTCGTGGAAGGCACGAATCATCATTAAGCCTGTCCATTCTCCGTGTGCTCCTGCTGCTGGTTGCATCGTTACTTCATCCATACCTGTAATTTCAGCAAGTGATGTTTGCAAGTTATAGAGCATTTCCATCGCACCTTGCACCGTTTCTTCTTCTTGAAGCGGGTGAATGTGCGCAAAGCCTGGATAACGTGCGACATCTTCATTAATTTTCGGATTGTATTTCATCGTACAAGAACCGAGCGGATAAAAACCAGAATCCACACCGTGGTTTCGTTTCGATAACGCTGTATAGTGACGCATAATTTGCAGCTCACTTACTTCTGGTAATTGCGCTGGCTCGCTGCGTAAATAGTCTGCAGGAATCAACTCGTCAACGTTCATTTCTGGCACATCTAGCGCAGGAATGCTGTAGCCTACTCTGCCTTCTTTGGACAATTCAAATACTAATGCTTGATCTTGGTTTGTCATTTACAGCCCCTCCAATACCGTTGCCAATTGATCGATCTGTTCTTTCGTACGCATTTCCGTTACTGCTACGAGCATATGGTTCGCAAGCGCTGGGTAATCACGACCAAGATCATAGCCACCAATAATGCCATGACTGCGCAAGCGTTCGTTTGCTTCTTTTACAGAAACATTCAATTTTACAACAAATTCATTAAAGAATGGCGCTGTAAATGGCACAGTAAGTCCTTTGGCTTGAAATGCCTGTTTTGCATAATGCGATTTTTGAATATTTTGATGCGCAACTTCAGCAATTCCTTGTTTTCCGAGTGCCGTCATAGCAACCGATGCAGCAAGCGCATTTAACGCTTGGTTCGAACAGATGTTAGATGTTGCTTTATCACGACGAATATGTTGCTCACGTGCTTGCAGCGTTAAAACGAAACCACGTTTGCCATTTTCGTCAACTGTTTGACCAACAAGACGTCCTGGTACTTTGCGCATTAATTTTTTCGTAACGGCAAAGTAACCACAGTGTGGTCCACCGAAGCCTTGTGCAATGCCAAATACTTGTGCATCACCGACAACAATATCAGCTCCGAATTTCCCTGGAGGTGTTAGTGCTCCTAAAGAAAGCGGATTGCTCGACACAACAAACATGGCTTTATGCGCATGAACGATCGCTTCAATTTCTTTTAACGGCTCAACTTGCCCGAAGAAGTTCGGATATTGGACCAATACACAGGCTGTCTCATCATCCATTGCGCTTTGTAGCGCTTCAAGATCGGTGATGCCTTCTTTCGTTTCAATTTCCACAACGTCTAGTCGTTGTCCGTTTGCATACGTTTCAAGCACAGCACGTGACTCTGGATGTACGCTTTTAGACACGAGAATCTTTTTACGCTTTGTTTGTCCACATGATAAAAGCGCCGCTTCTGCTAAAGCCGTTCCGCCATCATACATAGAAGAGTTCGCTACGTCCATGCCTGTTAGCTCACAAATCATCGTTTGAAATTCAAAAATGGCTTGCAGCTCTCCTTGCGAAATTTCCGGCTGGTACGGTGTATACGCTGTGTAAAATTCTGAGCGTAACAATACATGATTTACAATCGATGATGTGTAATGATCGTAGACACCCGCTCCTAGGAAACTCGCATACTCTTTTGTATTATGATTTTTAGATGCAAGACCTGACATATACGCAATGAGCTCTGGCTCTGAGAGCGCTTCTTCAATCTTCAAGTCTCCTTGAAAGCGAACGTTTTTTGGAATATCTTGAAACAGTTCTTCTGTTGATGTAATTCCGACTGCTTCCATCATTTCTTTCTTATCTTGATCCGTCATCGGCAAGTAACGAAAAGTCATCTTTCTAGATCCTCCTCTAAAGGGCTGTTTTAGGCGTTGCGTTTATAAAAAGGGGCTTTGACTACGACTGCTTTTAACACTTTTTGACGAATGTGCACGTCCACTTCCGTACCAAGCGTGGCATGTTCCTTGTTAAGCAAAGCCAATCCTAAATTTTTCTTTAATGTTGGTGATTGTGTGCCTGTTGTCACTTCACCAATTAACGCTTCGCCTTGATACACTTGGTAGTGCGAGCGCGGAATGCCTTTATCAATCATTTCAATTCCGACGAGTTTTCGCGGCGCGCCTTCTTCTTTTTGTTGTTTCAAGACGTCTTTACCGATAAAGTCTGCTTCTTTATCCGTTTTAACAGCAAAACCGATTCCTGCTTCAATCGGTGTAATGTCTTTCGTTAATTCTTGACCATAAAGAGCAAGCTTGGCTTCAAAGCGCAACGTATCACGCGCACCAAGACCGCATGGCAATAAGCCTTCTTCTTTTCCTTCTTCTATTAACATGTTCCATAATTGCACGACATCATCACGGTGACAATACAGTTCAAATCCATCTTCTCCCGTATAACCTGTGCGCGATACAAGCGCTTTCACACCACGCAAGTCAACGTTCTCTTTAAATGTAAAAAAGGAAAGTGTAGACAAATCGAGATCCGTAAGTTTTTGTAAAATGACTTCTGCTTTTGGTCCTTGTAGTGCGAGCTGAGCCGTTTCATCTGAAATGTTACGTAACGTTACACCTTCTGTAAGATGAGATTGTAACCAGTCAAAGTCTTTATCAATATTAGAAGCATTTACAACGAGCAAGAAATGATTGTCGCCTTGTTTGTATACAAGTAAGTCATCAACCGTTCCGCCATTTTCATAACACATAACGGTATATTGAGCCCCGCCCACTTTCAGCTTTGTCACATCATTGGTAAGCATGTACTGTAAAAAGGCTTCCGCCTGCTCACCAGTTACTTCAAATTCACCCATATGTGAAACGTCAAACAAGCCTGCTTTACTGCGCACTGCCTCGTGTTCTTCTCCAATGCGGGAAAACTGAACCGGCAATGCCCATCCACCAAAATCGATGACTTTTCCGCCATGCTCGCTATAAACGTTAAATAACGGTGTTTGCTTTAAATCTCCCATGCCATTTCCTCCTCGATTGTACTCTTTGAACAATTCTAAAAACTTTAAAAAAGCAACACAAGCACACTAAAAAAGGACAGAGAAATACCCTTCACTAGGTATCCCTCTGTCCTGCAACCAGTAAGCTTCTGTAGAGACGGAGACCGTCTCGTTCGTTTCTTCGTTGGTGGCTATTACATATGTATAGCGCTCTCCAGAGACGCGTCCAGCAAGAGTCTTTTTGCCTGAGAGTTTCACAGTTGCTTGCTCCTTCGGCGCCACGTAATCGCAGTCTCTCCTCTTACTATCATTCGCAAGTATGTAATTAGTAGGTCGTGTCTATACTAAACATAAGTTTTTAGCGTATGACACATTATTATCCTATCATTATTGCCGTTATAAAAGCAACGCCATTTTCAAAATATGATGCTCTTATTTTTTGAAAAGAAAGGACAAAATCATGGATCTCTCCATTACATTTCATAAAGATTGGTCACAGGATTTTCTAAAAAGGCTCGATGAAGACGGTCCTTGGACGAAATGGGAATTGTATACATTAGCGCTCGAGGCGCAAAAACATTTAGCGGTTCCAGATTTTCTAGGCCTTCAAGCGCCCAATCACTTGCCACAGCTTACTTTTTTACCGCATCAGCTTCAGGTGGCAAAAACCGTCATCGAAAAGATGAACGGGAAAGCCATACTCGCCGATGAAGTGGGACTTGGAAAAACGATCGAAGCGGGACTCATTATGAAAGAATACATGATTCGTGGACTTGCCAAAAAAGTACTCATTCTTGTACCTGCGTCGCTCGTTTTACAATGGACCGGCGAATTAAATCAAAAATTCTTTATACCAGCCGTTGCGCAAAAAAAGTCTTACGTGTGGGAGCAGTGTGAAGTCGTTGTTTCCTCAATCGATACAGCGAAACGACAACCGCATCGTGACATCGTACTAAATCAAGAGTATGACTTAGTCGTTATTGATGAAGCGCATAAGCTAAAAAATAAAAATACGAAAAACTATGAATTCGTGCAGCATTTAAAAAAGAAGTTTTGTCTCTTGTTAACAGCAACGCCTGTGCAAAATCGCGTGGAAGAAATTTTTAATCTCGTATCGCTCTTGAAGCCTGGACATCTTGGCAGCCGCGAAAACTTCGATAAAGATTTTCGCGAAGATCAGCATTCGTTAAAAAATGAAGAAAAATTGAAACAGCTTGTTAATAAAGTCATGGTGCGCAATCGTCGAGAAGAAACCGGCTTAAAGTGGCCAAAGCGCATCGTAAAAACGATTCCTATTACGCTTTCAGAAAGCGAACGTGCGCTTTATGAGCGCATTACCGAGCTAAAAGAGTTGCCCTATTTTGCGCGCAGTAAATTTTCTGTGCTGACGTTGCAACGAGAGGCGTGCAGTTCGCGAGAAGCGTGCTTTCTTACGTTAAAAAACATGCTTGAAAAAAATGAAGGCGCAGGTGCAGATATCATTGTGCCTGTGATGCAACAAATTGAGCATGTAACGCAAAACTCAAAAGCGCTAGAAACGCTTGCCTTAATTAAAGAAATTGGCGATAAAGTGATTGTTTTTACCGAATATCGCGCTACCCAGCTTTATTTGCAATGGTTTTTGCAACAGCACGGCATAAGCTCTGTTCCGTTTCGTGGCGGCTTCAAGCGCAGTAAAAAAGATTATATGACCTATTTATTTAAAAACAATGCCCAAGTACTCATTGCTACGGAAGCTGGCGGCGAAGGCATTAACTTGCAATTTTGTCAGCACATTATTAACTACGATTTACCTTGGAATCCAATGCGGATCGAACAACGCATCGGACGAATTCATCGCATTGGGCAAAAAGGCGATGTGCATATTTACAATTTTGCCACGGAAAATACAATTGAGGAACGAATCGTGAACTTGCTGTATAACAAAATTAACCTGTTTGAAAGTGTGATTGGCGAATTAGACGAGATTCTTGCAAAGTTTGAACTAAAAAACATTGAATCTTACATTTCCGATATTATGTTGCATTCTGAAACAGAAGGCGAAATGAAAGTGAAAATGGATAACCTTGCATCGCTCATCAATTTAGAAGGTGGCATTCAAAAGAAAGGATGGGAAGAACATGCAGCAGCACGAGATTCATGATTTTCTTGAGCGGTATTTTGAAGCCAATGATTGCGAGGTGCTCGAACGTCGCCCTGCGTCGATGAAAATCAAACTATCGATTGAAATTGATAAACTGTTAATGAATCGCCCCTTCTATTGGCACTATTTAGAGAAAACGGGCGGTACACCCCAGCCGATGACACTCTCACTAGCTACAGGACAACAAGCGGGCGATGGAACCGAAGAGTTTATTCATTTTGGCTCACCACGACTGCATCAAATTTTTGCTTCCACGCAAAAACTCGGCTCCTTTATTCGCATGTATGAAAAGGTTGAGCACCATAACGGCAGTAACATTGCGCTTCATCCGTGGCTTTGTGTGAATATGAAAACATCTTATATGTGTGATCAGAAAAAAGACAGAATTACCTCTCATGGCATTCACTTAATCAACGGCACCATTTTGGATCAGTTTCATGAGCGCTTACAGCAGCGACCGCTCTCGCGTAGCATCCCTGATTATTGCTATACTTTATCGCCTTTTATAAAGCCGATGAGTGGACTAAAGCGCATTGAATCGCTTATCGAAGAACAGATTAGCTGTGACGATCATACGTGGGCCGATGATGCCCGCCGTCGCTGGCAAGAAGATCAGGAACTACTCGATCGCTTTTATGAAGATCAAGCGCAAAAGCCTGAATGCTATGAAGTGGAAAAAGAAGCATTGCGTACACAATACGAACCTCGCATTGAAGTCACCTGTATCAATGGCGGCCTTTTTTACTTATCGGATTCGTTCCCCTCTACTTAATAGAAACAGAGCCGCTCGAAGCTAAAAGACTTCGAGCGGCTTTTTAACCACCTATATAGGACATTTCAATTTTTTTCTTAGTACCGGTCCTCTCTTGGCGTTCATCTGAATAGCGATCGGTTCGTTTCTCCCATATGCTCTGTAAAAAGGATCGCAACGCTTCTCCTTGCAATCCTTTGCGAAGCGGCGTTACAAGATCCGTTCCTCGCGAAGCAAATAAGCACGTGTACAGCTTGCCATCAGCCGATAGCCGCGCCCGTGAACAATCTTTACAAAATGTATCACTAATGGAAGATATAATACCGAGTTCATTTTCACCATCCACAAAGGCAAAACGCGAAGCTACTTCCCCAGGATCGTGCGGAGCAATAGGCATAAGCGGAAACTCCTGCTCAATGATAGCGAGCATTTCTGCTTTTGTAACCACGTTCTCTCGTTGCCAACCGTTCGTCATACCAACATCCATAAATTCAATGAGACGCAAAATATAAGGAGACGTTTTAAAATAACGCACCATAGGCAAAATTTCATGGTCATTAATGCCTTTTTGCACCATCATGTTTACTTTTACCGCTAAGCCTGCCTCGTGAGCCGCTTGCATTCCTTGAAGCACAGGCTCTACCCCTATGCCCCGTCCATTGATTTTTCCAAATAATGTCCCATCTAACGCATCTAAACTAACGGTCACCCGATTCATGCCCGCTTCCTTTAATGCTTCTGCATACCGCGGCAATAACACACCATTGGTCGTGAGGGCTAAATCCTCAATGCCCGGCAACTGATACAAACGCTTTATTAGTGACGGCAAGTCTTTTCGCATTAACGGTTCGCCACCTGTTAAGCGAATTTTTCGCACACCGAGCGCGGCAAATTGCTCTGCTACAGCAACGATTTCATCCCATGATAAGAGCTCTTTGTTTTGTAAAAAGGGATACGCTTCGTTAAACACGTCACTCGGCATGCAATATTGACAGCGAAAATTACACTGATCGGTCACTGATATGCGTAAATCCGTTAACGGACGTTTCAACTGATCTTGCACTTTTTTTTGGTTCATTCCTACCACACTTCTCTTCTGTGTAAGTTGTATCTCCACAGTATCAAATATTTCCGAAATGAACAAACACCTTTCCTTTTTTCAACAAATAACAAGGATTTTACAAATTCATACAGAATAAACGAGAAAGCGCCATTTTTTTTAGGAGGGATCGTTTTATGGAACAGACGCTTTCAATGGATACATTTATGCAAGTAGACATTCGAGTTGGACGCATTATGCGCGTCGAGCCTTTTACAAAAGCGCGTAAACCCGCTTATAAGCTTTGGATTGATTTTGGTGAAGAGCTCGGCATAAAAAAATCAAGCGCACAAATTACGGCCCACTATACACCAGAAACGCTCCAAGATCGGCTAATTATGGCGGTCGTAAATTTTCCACCACGCCAAATTGCCGATTTTATGTCGGAAGTGTTAGTGCTTGGCATTCCTCAAGAAAACGAAAGCGAAGTGGTCTTAATTCAGCCTGATCTTCCTGTGAATGTAGGACTTCGCTTACTATAAGTAGGAATAGGAGGAAAAGAAAGCATGCGAATTTTTCATGTGAATACGTTTACGGATGAGGCCTTTTCAGGTAATCCTGCTTCGGTTTGTTTACTAGAGGAGGCGAAGGATGCCGATTGGATGCAACAGCTTGCTAAAGAACTCGCAACACCAGTTACAAGCTTCATTGAACCCGCAAACGGTCACTATCGATTGCGCTGGTTTACGCCAACAATGGAAATATCCTTATGCGGTCATGGTACGTTAGCGAGCGCTCACGTACTTTGGAATAACGCCTTCGCCCATAAAAGCGATCATCTTATTTTTCAAACGAACATCGGCACAATTGAGGCTCGCTTTCATGACGACTGGATTACGTTGCACTTACCAGCAATGGCCATTACAGAAGTGAGTCCGCCGCCTCAACTGCGTCAGGTTGTTGAGGAACCCTATGAATTTGTCGGCAAAAGTGCGCTAGACTATGTCATCGAGCTTTCTTCCGAAGAAGCCGTTCGCCACGCCTCACCAAATATGGAAGCATTGCAGCAGCTCGATGCCCGCGGTGTTATTATAACGAGCGCTAGTCATTCTCCCGATTATGACTTTATTTCGCGGTTCTTTTCTCCGTCTCAAGGCATTGCTGAAGATGCCGTTAACGGCTCCTCTCATGCGTGTCTTGGCCCTTATTGGCGTCACAAGCTCGGCAAAGAGACCCTACTTGCCTACCAAGCTTCTAGCCGCGGCGGTTGGCTTTCGCTCCACGTAACGAAAGAGAAAGTCGCCCTTTCTGGCAAGGCGCTGACTGTATTTGACGGCTTGCTGCGGATTTAATGAAAAAGGGAACTGCCGTTTTTAGGCGTTCCCTTGTTTACTGCTGCACTAGATTAATGGAAGTTCTTGTAATACACAAAATGGTCGGTCCACTCATCGTATTCGTATAGAAAACCTTTACGAAGACATTCAAACTCCATCCCTACACTTTCAGCTAATTTTATAGAAGGCGTATTGTCAAGGTTAATATGGGCTTCTATACGGTGAAATTTCAAATGATTACATGCCATCGTGAGCGCTCCCTTTACCGCTTCTTTACCGTACCCTGATCGCCAATACTGATTATGGATGTTATATCCCATCCTGCCCCATTGAAACTCGTTTCTTGCTAACGTTGAAAAATCAATCATTCCAATATGTATACCATCTTCTTTTCTAAACACACCAAATACGTGAGCAGTGTCTGTTCGCGCTAACGCTTGATGTTGATCTACTAGATTATGAAACCATTCTAGCGTACATTCACTCATATCTATTTTTCCTTGATCGTGACGATGTTGAGAGGGATTACGGTTTTCAAATTCATGTAACCAATTTTCATAATCGTCCTTCTTCAATGGTCTTATTACTAATCGTTCTGTCTCTGAAAAACACTCAAATTTTTCCTCTTTCACTTGCAATGTGACATCTCCTCTGCATTGACTTTTTTTCTGTAGACGAAACCTGCTTTGTTACGATGAATTTGATTATTTGCCATAAGACATCACACCTTTCATAATAGATTTTTGTGCTAATTTGGAACGAGTCCCATATTGTCAAGGAATGCAAACGTAGTCCTTCGTTAAGGTACTCTTTATTTAATACGCGCTACCAATATATTCTTTCAATATTGGTAAATCTGGGGGGCTTATGTTCGGAGGAAGTTCATTGAATTTAAAAAATCTTAATTCTTGCACTTCACTTGTTTCTCTTGTAATGTCACCTTCATACTCACTGCATATATAGGCTGTTATGACATTATATACCTCATCACCGTGAGGATATTTATAATAAAACGTTTCTCCTGAGTAAACATTGAATAACTTTAATGTATTTGCAATTAATCCGGTTTCCTCAAATAACTCTCTCTTCGCTGCTTGTTCTAACGTTTCACCAATTTCCAATGAACCTCCAGCTAGTCCCCAGCAGTTATTGTCTCTTCGAAGTTGTAATAATATCTCTTGTACATCATTAATTAAAATAACACATGCTCCAGCCATTAATAGTGGACGGCTCCCCACTATTCTTCTTAGTTCCGTTATATATCCCATCATCCTCATCCTCCTATTATATGTATTTTCACTCTAGTAAATCCTCTGCAAGCATAGGAAGAATAGCTTCCTTAATTCTTATTACAATTTAAGTGTATCAGCAGTTTATTGAGGAAGAGAAACCGATAAAAAACGGCCTGTTTTCAGTAGAATCAACGATCAACAGCGAAACGTTATTTTTTACGCTTATTTTTCACTGCCAATCAAAAGCAAGTGACATATGAAAAATACAGATGCCCCATCTTTACGTAAGATCTAGATAATAGGACTCGATATGTCGTGTTATAGAACAAGCATTATTCAGAAATACTTTTTGCATTTTTAAGTTGGTTTCGTGGGTACTGCCTTTATAAAAAGTGGCGCCCATTTGCTTTAACAACCATAAGGATTGAGTATGAATGAGACCACTGCGGCCCCTCCCTCGCTCTTCAGGTACTAGTCCAAAATAAAATAATCTACCTTCATCCTGTGTCCCTGGTTCAATATGAGGAATGGTGATCCCGATAGCTTTACTACCTTCGTAGAACGCTACACAAGCATCTCTCCACTTTTCACCTAAAAGCTGTTGGACAGACGCTACGTGTTCCTCTATAGAGAGTGAAGAGGTCCTATTTTCAGAACCTATCCTACATTGACTCCAGAGCTTCTTGAATTCAGCTTCAGTGAGGGTGTTAGTACTGATGCTCCGCCATTCATACGCTTTTTTCGGTTCAGTAAGACCCTGCAATAATTTAGTAACTTCTACTTTTGAGGCATAAGCGGTAAACCCATGGTTAACGAGCAGCTTTGAAAATTGCAAATAATGCGCAGCGGACTTATTAATGACAACACCAATTCTCGTAACGTTCTTATTCCTACTCTCACTTACTAAACTTTCTAGCTCTCCTTTCCCGAGGTTCGTGTCATTCATTCGCTCGTTCTCTTCAATATGTATGTATGCCGGTGCAGCGTTTTCAACTTTAAAGCATGTACTCTATATCATACCCTGATTCATGACTAAGTCAACTTCTTTTCATTTACATCCGTCTGAACACGTCGTTCTACGCATCAGCGTTACACTTGTTTCTTAATCGCATGTTCCTACGCACGAAACGCCGCTTCCCCATTTTTTGTTTGCTCTTCGCAATCGCTGCCTTACACCGTTAATGCTTAATCTCCACCCATTTTACAATCTTATTTTCCTCTTTAGCATACAATACTAGAACCCGAAAACAGCCCATAGAAAAAAGGAAACGCTATTTTTTACGTTTCCTTTTCACTGCCATTTTAAAAGCAAGTGGCATCATACCAAACCACGTGACCGATAATGGCTTACGCTTTTCTTTTTTTTGTTGCTTGCGAACCGCCTTCTCTTCAGATGGCACGTTCATTCGTTGCACAAGAGATTCTACAAGAAACTTAACGTAAGGATTCATAATGCCCACCCTTTTCCGCGTCTTTTTAGTAGCATCTCCTTACGCTTTTTCTTTTAAACGAGCTTTCATCCTAAAATAACGTTCCCCTTAAAATTCACAACTGAACTTCAATGTGCGTTTTTTTAACAAGCGCTTCGCCAACTATTCAGTTTTTCTTGAACACCCATATTTATACTTGTTTTCAAAGGAAAGTAAGCTGCATATGGTATACTTTAAACAACATCCGGACATTACAATACCGTCAAACAAGACGATAACAATACAAAACGACAATCTATGAAACGTGATAAAAAGAGCACCCCCTGCTCTTTTTATCTCGCTCATTCAGTAAAGGAGCATCGTATGTTCATGCCTACTCCCATTTAACTCTCCCGTTTTTTTTATAGCCCAAAACTATGTTAAAAATGGGGGATCATTTTGAAAAAACAGTATAATTTTCTTGTGCTTATGGTAGGTCAGTCTTTAGCCGATTTAGGAGATGTGCTCTATATCGTCGGCCTCATTAGCGCTTTATATGCTTTAACTGCGTCAGCTACGCTATCTGCCTTTGTGCCATTTACGATTACGCTCGCTATGTTTATTTCTAGCCTACTAACGCCGTTACTCATTGGAAACGTTCATTTGAAAGCACTATTAGTATGGTCACAGATCGGAAAGACGGTTCTTTTAGTCGCCTTAGGCATTTTTATTGAATCAAGTCTTACAACTTCTAACGTATACGTTATTTTTATACTCATTGGTGGCATCGCTCTACTAGATGGTTGCGCCAAGCCCATTCGGCAAACACTCATACCTTACTATGTAAAAGAAGATCAGTTAGTAAAAGCCAACGGACTAGCTGAAACCATTGCACAGACGATTCAAATCGGCGCTTGGTTTTTTGGAAGTTTACTCTTACTCGTACTGAATGAACATCAATTAATTTGGCTTGTCGCTCTATTATTTGCACTAGCGAGTGTCCTATTAATGCGGTTACAACATGTCGCACACCATCGTGAACACAAAGAGAAGAAGTGGTCTTTACTCACACAGGGTTGGAAAACGGTCCATCGTACACCTGTTTTAAAAACGATTATGCACATGGAATTTTTTGAAACGATGGCCAGTGCCGTTTGGATTGCAGCTATTCTCTACATTTTTGTAGAAGAAGCTTTGCAAGTAGAAAAACAATGGTGGGGATTTTTAAACGGATCTTTTTTTGTCGGGTTAGTGATAGGCAGTATTGTCTGCATCCAAGTCGCTCATTACATTGATCAAAAGCGCACGTTTTTTATTTGTATGGGAGCGAGTCTGTCTTGCCTTGCAACGCTGTTGTTTAGCATGACGAGTTTTCCTATATTCGCCTTGATTTTGTCCTTTCTCATTGGATTCTTTGGCCAACTAAAAAACATTCCGCAACAAACGGTGATTCAAACGAGCGTGCCAAAAGAACAGCTAGCGACTGTTTACACCTCTATTGGCACCATTTCAACCGGTGTATTTGGAGTATCTTCTTTACTCATTGGGCTGCTTGCCGATATTCTTGGTGTGAGAAGTGTATTTGCTCTTTCTGGCGTGTTACTTGCCGTCGCAAGTGTCATTGCTATGACACACAAAACACGTTTTACTAAAACAACCAGCCACCAGCCGCAAAAAAACAGCTTTACTGACAGCCTATAATACAAAAAAGGAGCTTGCTAGCGATAGCGGAGCTCCTTTTTTTAGCATGTTACTTTTTCTCTTGTAAAGAACGAACGATGTGAGCAACGGTTGCTTGCGCAGCGTGCCCGCCTGTATTCACTTCAAGATCACAGTTCTGATAGTGTGGCAAACGCGCTTGAAATAAAGAGATCATCTCTTCTTTTTTTTGTGCATCAAATAGTGGTCGTGTTTCATCACCCTCTAAGCGTTCAAAAATGACCTCAAGCGGACAATGCAAAAAGACAACCGTGCCGTGCTCCGCCATATACGCTCGATTCTCTGCTGCCATCGGTAAACCGCCGCCGGTCGTTACGACCGCATCAAATGATGGCATCGTACGTAAAACGTCCTTTTCATACGCACGAAACGCCGCTTCTCCTTCTTCAGCAAAAATTTCTGTAATGCGCTTGCCTTGTTGCTCTTCAATCACATGATCGGTATCGATGACTGGCACACCTAATGCTTCACCAAGTAACGCACCAACCGTTGTTTTTCCTGAGCCCATAAAACCTGTTAAGTAAACTGTCTTCACTTTACGTCCTCCGACCATTTTACAATCTTGTTCTCTTTTTTATTATAGTATACTAAGACGGTCTTTGTCTGACCAGAAGGAAGCGAAGCAGTTAACTTTATTGAAACAGAACCTTTCTTCTCCTCATCTACCATGCACGCCACTTCCCCCACATCATACACAATGCGCGTAGGTGTTTTTACGGTCAGCTGCAAGGCGCGCATAACGTCTCGACTACTTTCATCGAGCATTGCTTCTAATTTCTGATTTGCTTGTTCGGAAGCAAGCAGCTGACGCTCCGAAACATACAAAAATATTTGATGACTAACAAGCAACGAAAGCAGAAAGGAAAACAAAAGAACAATTGGTAAAATATAACCATCCTCTTTCTTCATTTGCTCACCATCCTGCGAAATAAGCGCGTATATGTGCGACCTTGTTGATCTGTTATGCTTAGTTTCACGGTATTGTTGGAAAACGCAGGAGAAAAACGGCGCACGCCCATTAACCAAATTTCATGACCTAATCCTTTTTGTTGCTTTCTAATTTTATTTTCATAGAAGGAAAATTCAAATTCCTGCTGCTCTTCAGTATGAAGAACGAGCTGGTCTTTCTTCACTTCCACAAATGAAGATTCTCGAATGAGCCTGCCGATTCCTTGAAAAAAACTTTCAATTTCCTCCATCTTCATTTCACTTGTTGAAGGTGGATTAATGACGTTCATAATCAAGGGTGATAGTGCAGCAAGCGTTGCTAATATGGCAAGTCCAATGATGGCTTCAACGAGTGTAAAACCATTCTTTTTCAAGGTTTCTTCACATCGCATTCGCGATACGTTACTTTATTTTTCCCAACAAAAACAATACACCGATCCTTCCATTCATAGCTCGCTAGTGTTCCAGTTAGCGTGATCGTAGGATCCATTTTCTTATTATTTAACCATTCCAATGCTTCTCGCTTTTGTTTCAGTGTATACCGCTCTACATGAAGCTTATATAATAGGGGGCAAAGTGCGCCAAAGGCAATCGTTAAAACAGCGAGTGCGATTAAAGCTTCTAATAGAAAATAGCCTTTACAATTTCTCAAGATAAAACCTGCCTTTCCCTAGTAAAAAGACGAGTTTATACCGTTGGTGTTCACTAGAAATCAAGAGCGTCCCTGCTGCAGAAATATTGCCACGACTATTATAAACAACTTGCGTGCTCGGCAGCGTACTCGCCACTACTTTTACATGAGAGGGCATCTTAACTTCTTTATACACGGTCCATTGCGAACTACCGATTACATAACGATGCTCTGTATCACGCCACTGCAAATAAACGGGTGATTCAGACTGCAGCGCTAATCGCTGTGTATAATATAAATCACGTTCTAGCTTTTCAAGAAACAAACGCATTTCTTTTGTTTGATAACTTTTTTGAAAATAAATAGTAGCTACTGCTAGAAGAGTACTTCCAATCGCTAAGACAATCATTAGTTCAATTAACGTAAAGCCGTTAGGAGCTTTACGGCGCAACAACGGTTCCTCCTTCTAACTTTAAGGCACTACCATCAGGACATTTAACCGTATCTACATATTTTTCATCCTCTAACGTTTGTAAATTCGTTAAAGGTTTCCCTTTTTCTGATTCATATGCTCCCACTTGACCTTGAACAAGATCTACCGTTGCTTTGCACCCAATATCTTTAGCAATGCCGAGGTTTTTTGCCATCGCAGGTAAGGCAACGAGCAATAAGATCGAAATGATTAAAAGAACAATCATCATTTCTATTAACGTAAAAGCTTTGTTATTTAATCTCATTCGTGTGCTCCTTATCGAATAGATTCCATCATTTTAAACATAGGCAACAGCATGGAAATAAACATAATGAGAATCACTACACCGATACATAAAAAAAGAATCGGTTGAACAAAGACAATATACTTCGCTAAGCGCTCTTCCACATATTTCATTAGCAATTCACTATAGGAAAGCAATTCTTTCCCTAACATGCCATATGACTGACCGTGAATAATCACCATGGCTAATTCTGGTGCGAAATACCGCCTTTGCGCCACAATTTCTTCAAATTTTCTGCCATTAATTAATTCTTGCTTCATCCGCTCTGCCTCAAGACGAAAAAATTTCATATATTGATTGTGTTCGAGAATGTGAAGCGCATCATTAATAGCTAATCCACCTTTTAAGAGTGAACCTAGTTGCATGGAAAATTGTTGTGTTAAAAAGAGGGGAACAATACGCTTAATAAGAGGCATGCGCATTAATACAGCAATGCGGCCAAAGGGGGTTAGACGCTTAAAAACAAAGCTATAAACAATCAGAGTAACAATGATACTTCCTATGAACAGACCAAAAAGAAATGGCGCATGTTTTAAAAGAGTTAGCACACCTAGCGTAAACGCAGGAAAATCAATATTTAAGGAGGTATATAGAGAAGCAAAGTGAGGAATGAGAAGTTTAAACATAATAAAGCTTACACTTAAAACAACGAAAAATAAGAAGATGGGATACCGGACGCTTTTTAGTAAGCGCTCTTTCATTTCTTCTTTTTTATGAAGCATTTTTCCGCTTTCCATAATGCTATAACTGAGATCGCCATGCTTTTCTGCTAGCTGCAAAAAACCTAACACTTCTGATGAAAATTTTTCCTCATGCAAGGCTTCATGCAAGGAAAATCCTTGCTTTAAATGAAGAAAAATACGTTCTAGTGCTTGTTGCATCCACCGTTCTTGATGAAGCTGTAAGACGGTAATGGCCTTTGGCAATGAATAGCCTTGTTGCAATAAGTGACCGAGCTTTAGCAGGAAGTTCCCTTGCCGTTTCTTTGTCATGCCAGATGGTCTTTTCACGTTCGCATCACCCCCCACCGCTCCATCACGTCTTCTGATAAATAGCCACAAGCAATTCCTTGACGAATGTAGTGATTCAATGACCGAAAATTCATAGGACGTTGTTGGCGTCCTCCTATCCAATCAATCCCTTTTTCCAGCTCAGGTCCGGTTAACAATTCATAAATGCCTGCTCGTTTTTCTTTTCTTCTAAAATAACAAAGCTGATCACAACACGCGCCACAATATGGGCAAACGATGGAAAGTAACCGCTGTGACACGACACCGAGTAAGGTTTGTTTTAATTCTTGCGTCGTAATGCCGAATTCGTGCAAACGGGCAAGACAGCCGAGTGAATCTTCCGCATGTAGCGTTGAGAACACAAGATGTCCAGTTAAACCCGCACGAATAACGAGTTTGGCCGTCGCCTCATCACGAATTTCGCCAATCATAATCACATCTGGATCATGACGAAGAATTGATTTAAAACCTGATCCATACGTTAAGCCGGCGCGTTCATTAATTTCCATTTGTAAAAACAGATCCACCTTTTTTTCTACTGGATCTTCTAATGTTACAATTTGTCGACTGAAAGATTGTTGCAATTGCGAGAGAAGGGAATACATAATGGTGGTTTTGCCCGAACCGGTAGGCCCACTAAATAAAATAAGGCCACTCGAGCGTAATAGAAGTGGTGAAAGACGTTGTAACGAAGAAGGAAATAACGACAGTGATTCAAAATTCACAACATCACTTTGAGGTAACAGACGAATAACTAAACTCTCAAAAAAAGCAGCAGGTAACGTCGATAGCCGTAAATGCAGCAACTGCCCTGAAACCATTACATCCATAGCCCCATCTTGTGGCTTGCGGCGTTCGCCAATATCCATGCCTGCCATAAACTTAAAATGAGCAATAAGTCGCTCAAATAGCTCGTAGGGCACCACCTCTACCGTGTGTAGATGACCATCTACTCGGTATTTAATGATACCTTGTTCTCGTTGCGGAACAAAATGAATGTCTGATGCATGCACGTGCGCTGCATCACAAAGCAATTCTTCACTTTTCTTTTCAATGGGCAACCGATCACCAACTTTCCACGTAAACTTACTAATTACATTACGACAAACTCCGACAAATCCCTTCTTACCTTTCAATTTTTTTTTTGCATATTTTTCTCACTCACTACCCATACTAGTACTACAATGGGCTATAGCCAAGCGGTAAGGCAACGGACTTTGACTCCGTCATGCGTTGGTTCGAATCCAGCTAGCCCAGCCATTTTTTTAAAACTCTCTAGTCTAAAAGTAATCCTGATACGCTCTAGTTGAGATTTGTTAATCCCTTAGGATGTAAACAAATCTCGACTTTTTTTATTTACGCATCTTTTCCCCAATATGACTAGCATTTTCTTAGGATTTAAATCATGTAGAAAAACTATAGAATCTTGTGTCTTATGCTCTTTATGGCAGCTGTGGGATGAGATAATACATTAAAAAATAGCGTAAATAATTCAGTAATATATTCCTTGATTCCTGCGATTAAGAACCGAAAAGGATAAAATTCCGAATAACTTTTTAAAGATTGAAAGTACGCGATTCCGTTCATCACGAAGAAAATTTTCACACGATCCTCTCTCAGGATGGTGTTTTTTTATTTCCATTTACCGTTAGAAATGGCATTTACAATGAAGTGCGCTTTCATATATAATAAAGTGAACGAGTACGTTGAAAAAGGGAGGGATATTCGTGGCAAGAATGTATCGAGTTTTGGGGTTTTGGACGGGCATTATTGCCGTCATGGCTTATTTGGGTGATTTAAGCAACATGGCACTTATGTTTTTAGGCCAAACTGTATTGTTCGTATCGCTTGGTTATTTGAACTTGACTGAACGTATGTATATTTACATTTTTGGAGCGTATTTAACCGTATTTTTCGTAGGTTTTACATACTACACCACATTTATGATGACTCCCGGCGGCGGCCATTAAGCGTAGTAACACTAGGGGCAAACGAGGTACGCAGCGGCGTACCTTTTTTCATGTAGAGAGGAGGGGTATTCTTGAAAAAAACCATCTATAATATCGTTTTTTATTGTGTTGCACTGTGCTTCTTTACCTATCGAAACATAGAAGAGCAACTCGTGTCACCATTCTATTGGGTGATGAGCGTCCTATTGGTTGGTATGCTCATTTTTAATGTGCGACAAATTGTCACGTTACGGAACGAGGAAAAAGCAACATCTTAAGCGTAAGAAAAACAGCGGCTCCTTTTTTAGGGCCGCTGTTTTTGTTGAATCAATACTTGAAAATAAGCGCTTAATCCTTGATCCATAAGCAAGGAACGTACGTGGCGATTGTGAACCGCTGCTTTTGCAAACGGATCGGAGCTCGTCACTTCTTGCAGTTGATCTAACAAACCATGCGCGACTAAAAAGTCACGCTGCGAGCAGAGCTGCTCCGTCTTAACGCCATGCTCCGCTCCAATCGTCATCACCGCATCCCAATGGACGTGTGCGGTAAGATCACAATACCCCGGAAGCTGCTGCAACGGATGAATGAGCTGATGGCGATCATAGCCACGCAAGCTTCCGTCTTTTACGAAAGGCTCCTGCCACTCTTCTTTTCTATATCCATAATCAACAAAAGCGAAGACCCCTTCATCAAGCGCTGCATAAAGCGTTGCTAATTCCTGCGTCATAGCCACCGGTACTTCAAGTGTATGTCCTTCTTTTACATCAACCTCGTGCGTCATCAACCAATCATGCACCGTCGTATTTTGCAGAAGCTGCTTTTTTTCTTGAAAACGACCATGTTCGTCCACTGTCACCATCACTTCATACAACGAACCGTTATGCTTGTTAACAACATGCACAGGGAGGGCATCAAGCAGCTCGTTGCAAAACAGAATGCCGCGGCGCTTACCCTTCCATTCAGCGAGCGATTCATACATCGCGACGGACGATGGCAGCTTTTCTTTCATGCGCTGGCGATGATCGGGACTTTTTTCAATGATGACATAGGTCAGCGGCTGATCGTAGTGCGCATGCCAATGTGACAGGACATCTGCGGCAAAGGCACCGGTTCCCGCTCCACATTCAATGATTTGAAAAGGTAAGCCGCGCTTCCTACACGTATCGTAAAACCAATCACACCAAATAGCAGCATAAACAGAACCGAGCGAGCTACTCGTATAGAAATCGCCCGCTCGCCCAATTTTTTCTGTGTTGTTCATATAATACCCGTGCTCACCATAGAGTGCTAGTTCCATATAGTGTGCATAAGAAATCATTTGCTCTGACGCTTGTTGAATCACATCCAAGAGCACCTGTTTCATCTTAAAAACCGTTTAAGAACGGATTTTCATCCATTTCTGTGCCTACGGTCGTTTCAAAGCCATGTCCTGACAAAACAGCCGTTTCCTCTGGTAAAGTTAGGAGTTGATCATGAATGCTTTTCATAAGTAACGCCTGATTGCCTCCATATAAATCGGTGCGTCCTATGCCACCAGCAAACAACGCATCACCAGAAAAAACAGCATTTGCTTCTTTTAGATAGTACGAAACACTGCCTGGCGAATGTCCTGGTGTTTCTAATACGTCAAATGTAAAGTCGCCAATCACGAGCGGTCCTTTTGCAACCATATGTTCCGCTGGCTTCGCTGTAATGTTTTGTGAAAAATGTGCCGAGCCATTTTTATTCGTATCTTCTAGCCAATCGCTTTCAAATTCATGAACATATACAGGGATGTTCCATTTTGCACGCACTGCATCTACTGCGCCAATGTGATCAAAGTGCGCATGCGTTAACAAAATCGCTAACGGCTTTACACCAAGCTCTTCAATCCGTGCATTAATTTTCTTTCCTTCCGCACCTGGATCAAAAATAACAGCCTCTTTTTTGTCGTTCCATAAAATATATGTATTTTCTTGTATCGGCCCTACAGCCAAACGTTTCCATTCCATTTCTTTTGTGCCTCCATCTTTTTTCTTTTCATTTTACACTAAATCTAGAAAAGATGGGAGCACGGTGATTTTATGAATACGGTTACAAAAATCATCAAAGCTACTATACAAACGTTCCTAAAACAAGTAAAATAAGACAGAAAGAACCTGCTTTATTTGCTATACATAGTAAAATATGTAAGGGGGCATCTGTACGATATGGGATTAGGTATTATTTTTGCTGTTATAACGATTTTTGCCGCTCTCGGTTTAATTCGTTCTTTAAAAGCCAAAAACTTACTTAGTACTGGCTTCTCTTTTTTAACGTTTGCCGTCTTCGGATGGTTTAGCGTACTCACGTTGATTGACGCTTTTACCGGCGGCGGTTCGACTGGACACTAAACAAAAAAAGAAAAAGAGGCGTTCTCTTTTGAGAGCTGCCTCTTTTTCGTTACTCTTTTTCCAACTGACGCTGCACGCTAGCGAGCTTGGAAGCCATCGTCGACTCTTTATCGCGACGATCATCAATACGAATGTTCGTTGCTACACGCTGAATGCCTTTTGAAAACGGTGCTTCATGCATCGCTTTAATAACTTGAAGTAGCGTATCCAGCTCTCCTTCTACAATCGTATTCATCGGTGTAAGCTCGTACTTAATGCCTTCAAAGCGTGCAAGCACGTGCTGTAGATCTGCTACATACGCGCTAACACTTGGTGTCTCAGTCCCAATAGGAATGACAGTAATATCAATAATGGCCATCTCTTCACTTCCTTTATACTATTCCTTCCTAGTGTACCATAAGGAGAGACATCATTCTTGCTCTGAGATGAATTGACTTGGTTATGTGGAATGTGCTCTTGGTTGCCTGTGCTATGCGTCTAATCAATCGTGATTTCACATTTGTTGTGCGTGATTCATCTTTTTTTCGCGCGATTTCACCTCTTTTACTCGTATTTTACTCCTGTTCGCTCACTTTTTAGTGTCTTTTCGGCGCGATTCTCCTTTTTTCGTGCAATTGCGTGCCTCTTGTACGTGATTTACTCCCTCTTGCGCGCGAATCACACCTCCTTGCGCGCGAATCACACCTCCTTGCGCGCGAACTACACCTCCTTGCGCGCGAATCACACCTCCTTGCGCGCGAACTCCGTTTTACACTACTCTTGTACCGCTCAAAAAAAACCGAAGCGCGACGTTCAGCGATTCGGTCTCTACATATATAAACTTGCTAAAAAAATGCCAAGTGTATCATCATAAATGTCTTGAAATTGCGAGAGCGGTAACGGATTGACGCCTTCGCCGAGCTCAATCGTAAAGCCCGGTCGGCGAAACGTCTGAATGAACCAATCCTTGTAGCCTGCATACGAATCGACGTAGCGCACTGCTTTATAACCGCTGACCCGCGCAAATTCTTGGGCAATCGCTTCGGCTTCCTCAGGCTCTTCTTGTTCAAAGCCCCAATAAAATTCTTTTCCTTGCGTATGCAGCGCAATGACCCGATCAAAATCCTCTTCTTCAGCGAGTCGCGCCATTGCTCTTGCCTCGGGCTCAGAAAGGGGATAATCGCCTGGATAATCACGTGGTGCGGCTGCTTGTGGCTTGCGTGCCTTTTCAATTTCCCAGCGCGCTGGCAATTGATTGTTTAAGTCTACGCCACGAATATTGGCTTTCCAATCTTTAAAGGTTGGATTCCCTTTGTTTAATTTTGTCACAAGCGTTCGGTACGGTTCTTCGCTCGGTGGACCGTCTACTACTAAATTCACACCATCAGGATCGACCATCGGCACGGCTGATAATAAGCAAGATTCATATAATGCAAGCATATTAACGCCACGAATGGCTCGATGATTTGTTAAAGCGAGCAAATAATCATTTAAAAAAACCATCAGAATCGCGGTTGTAATCCATTCATTCGCATGAAACGAGCCATTTATATGAACTTTTTTCTCGCCTCTCCCACTCTTCACATGAAAGAGCTCATTTTTCAATACCGATGTGCCTGCCGATTCTAACGTTAAAAAAGGATATGTTTTCCACAACTTGCGTAAGTCATGACAAAGTATGTCATACGAATATGGCACGCCAACAGTGACCACACGTTGTTGTACTCGTTGTGGCACAACGAGCGTCCCTCCACCTCCCCTTAGCGGCAAGGACTCTTCCTGATTCACTAAAAACAACGCGTCGACTGGCAATTTAAGTTCTTCCGCCACCACATTTAACGAGGTTTCCCGATTCATCGTTCTCGTGCCCACTTTAAAGCCTGGGATTTTCACAAGCTGTCCCGGCAATAATGGACCATCACCAATACCCCGATTGGCATCTTGCACTAAAATAAGCGGTAGGTCAAATAGCTGACTATAATAATGAAGGGTATCTCCACTACGGGCAATCACGTCCATTCTTTTTTCCCTCCTAGAGAAAAAAACTTCATTGATGAGTGTATGTTGCTCGTTGCTACTTCATGACGCAAAATTTTTTTCACACACCATGCTACTTTTTTTCTACGTTTCTCTATTTACAAAGTGAAAAGGTTTACTCACTTTATGATGGAGAGGACGATTTTTATGAACCCTGGACACATTTCTGCATTTCAAACGTACAGTGAATTTCAAAGCGTAAGAGAGTTTAATGCTTCGAACAAACGTTTTTTAAATGATTATGGCCATCGTTTTACGAAAGGCGAGCGTCTGGCGTTTCACCAATTAACACGCTTTAGCGTGAAAGTCATCGGTGTTTGTAACGCGCGCATTTGCAAACTTGTGGCAGCTTGCCATCAAATGGGTGGAATCTCTCGTTCAACGGTCGAACGCATGTTGCGTAAAGCGCGCAAGCTTGGGATTCTTTCTTCGTTACATACGATCCGTAAGCGTGGTGGCTATGCGCATAATGTATTTATTTTTCACTACTATGACGGAACGACTCCACCGTATATGACAGAACGTGAGGAGTGTGACATCCCTACAGAACAAAGGGAAGAAGCGCCCGCTACGCCACCTGAAACGTTAAGACCTGAAACAAAAGAATTATATACCAAAACCATACGTAAGGAGACCGTCGTCCCGTCACCTGTTCTTGACTATTCGTATCTTCCCACTTACATTCCACGTGAATTTATTAATGCCGTACGCTCTTTTTTTACGAGCGCAACGGAAATTTGCCACCTTTGGCAAACGGCACGTATGGCGTATAAAAAGCTAGACTTTCTCTCCACACCGATTGAACACCTCGTGCCAAGCATTATTCAAAGTTTCAAAGTGAGTGTCTATCAATACAAGCGAGGCAAAATCCGCCAAAGCTTTGCGCAATATTTTTACGGTGCACTCTATGGCGTCTTGATCGTGGACAAGCGCCAGGAAGTCGCTTATGAGAACAAGGGCTACAATTGGCTCGATGCGACACCCACTCCTCGCCATGACTATGAGTGGCAAGCGTTTCTAGGTTTGCAAAAGAAAGACTACAACTGGCTTGAAGATGACGGCGCTTCGTGCTAAAGCGTACACACTAAAAAAACCGCTTAGTCCTGTTTTTAGGAGCATTCGCCGTTTTTTGTAGTGTAGTATGTTTTCCATCATTCTAATTAAATTTCTCTAGGCGCTGAAAAGCATACTGTCCGCCAGCCCATAAACAAAGGCCGAGTACAACCGTCTTCCATTGTGCAGCCATCAGATCTTGCAGTGAGAACAGCGCTTGATTAAATAAAAACACATTTAGAACCGGAATGAATGCTCCCCTTGTTAACAGTTGACTGCTAAGATAAATGATAACAATGACGAGCGACCAGCCCGTATTTCGCGTCAAAGTAATGGCTAAAAAGCCTACTCCCGAAAAAAAGAAAGCTTCCATTCCTAATTGCACGAAAAGCGAAGGAAAAAGTGCGCCAGTAGCGATCCAATCGATCATGCATACAGTGACAATAAGCAGCACGAGAAACAGCAAATAGAAGAGAAAAGCTCTGACAACCCCTAACTTCCAGCGTGACAATGGGTAGCTAAATAACGTTTCACTCCCGGTTTCTTCAAGCACATCTTGAAAAATAAAAATCACCCACCAAGCGGCACATACCGGATAACAAAATTCAAGAACAGGCAGCAGTTTCGCTACCGAGTCAGGCGTTAGCGCACTATACCCAATGAGTAGAACAGAAACAAATACAGGAATGTATGCATTGGCACCCATCACTTTCCAGTCAAAGACGAGATTGATTCTCCCTTTCATCGTTGCGCTTGCCCCATCAAATACATATAGGCTTCCTCTAAATTCGGCGTAACGTGTTTAGCGCCTGGCAGCGGATTAGTTGAAACGACGCGATAGCGATAGCGATGATTTTCGTATTTGCTAGAAATAATATCAAGCTCGTCAATCGCATCAAAAAACGCTTCTTTACTAGCCTCCATTTCCCATACATCATTCGCCGCCATCTCTGTGAGCGTTTGCAGGGAACCATTAAAAATCACGTGTCCTTTTTTGAGCACCGCTAACGTATCACAAATCGATTCAATGTCTTCTACGATATGTGTGGAAACAATGACCGTCGCTTCTTTTCCTAGCTGTCGTAAGAGTTTTCGGAAACGAATACGTTCTTGCGGATCTAAGCCCGCAGTTGGTTCATCCACTACAATGATTTTGGGAGAATGTAAGATAGCCTGCGCAATGCCAACACGGCGCACCATGCCACCTGATAACTCTTTAATTTTTTTATGACGATGATCTTGTAAATTCACCTTTTCAAGGACGTCTGCCACTGCTTGCTCTTTCCGCCGGGTCATGCCCTTCATCGTGGCAATATGGGTTAACACTTCCGTCACTGTAATATGTTTGTAGAGTGAAAATTTTTGCGGAAGGTAACCGATCAACTGGCGAACCGCTTCTGGCTGTTTCCACGTAACGTCACCAAAGGTAATGGTGCCTGCTGTTGGCTCAACAATGGTTGTTAATATGCGCATTAGCGTCGTCTTACCTGCCCCATTCGGCCCTAATAAGCCAAACATACCCGGAGAAATCTGTAACGTAATCTGATCTAGCGCCTTGTATTTCTTATAGCTTTTCGTAATCGTATCGATTAGCAACTCACTCAATTTGCGCCATCCTCCCTGTTCATTAACGCTTGTACGTCCTGATCATTCATTGCCTTTTCACTACGTAAAGACTGTGCCCATGCTCTGAAAAAGGACTGAAGTTCACGATTGTCATGATGTTTCATAAAGGCAAGCAGCGTTTTATAGCGTTTCATCAGAACCGCTTGTTCTGGATCGTCTTGATAGAGATCTAGGTTTCGCAAAAGTAACGGTTTCTCTTCTTGTTTGATGGCCGGATGGGCTTGTTCATACCAATAATCGTACGAAAGAATAAATAAATCCGTCATCTCCGGCGGCTGCTTGATGACTTGCTCATTGCGGATCACGGCTAATGTTACGGCGGGAATCATCGCTTGATCAACGTAAAGAGATAGTTCGTTAACACCGACAAACATCGTCCCGCGAGTAAACCTAATATTTGAAGCATAATGCGGCGATTCATCCGCTATGGATAGAAAATACACGTCAGTAATTGCCGCCTTCGTAGGTAGCTTTAACACTTTTCTTATTTCGCTACTCATTCGCTTTACTTTTTTCACATAATCTTCAGCGTGTGTAAGCGTTTTAGATAAAGTGGATGGATATACGATGCGGGCGCTTTGCGTCACGCGCTCTTTCATCATGCCTGCTACTAACGTGAGACCGTCTGTCGTTGTTCCTTCCCACACAGTCTCTTGCTGTTTTTTTAATGAGGTGTATAGCGGTAAAGGTCCGCTATAGCGTACTTTATAGTGAATCGGTTGCTGCGCGTGAATTGGATACGGGCGCACGGAATTTTCAACCCATTTCATAGCAACGCCCTCCCCAATGGACGGAAGCCATGCAAAATAACTTGGCAGCATGACCGCTTGTTCATTTGCGAAAAAATAAGGCGAGCTTGTGCCTGCATACGAAATAAGAAGCGTTGCTTGTTCATGCTTTTTTAAACTGTGATGAATGTGTAGTTGATCGCCGCTTTGTTGAAAAGAAAGCGCTTGACCCGTTACCGTTTTAACAGACGTTACGTGTAAATCGTGATACAACGTGAAGACCACCTCATTACTCGGAGCAGTCGCCCGTAATCCAAGTTTCATAGATACCGCTAATCCTCGATATGCAGTCACATTCAGGTCGTACGACGTTACTTGTACATTCTTCGTCGTTGGCCACGTAGCTTGTGAATGCTTCTCATAATACCTACTATCGTATTTTTTTACAGAATTTTGTTCCAAAGCTGTATAAATAACTTGATCATCGTGACGATACAAGGAAATGAGTACGGTACTACTTAGGCCAAAAAGAACACTGCCTATGCCGAACACTTTGTAAAAAGAGCGCTGTTGTTTCAGAATCATTGCGAATAAAAGCCACAGAACAAGAAGCAGCAGTATTCCTTTTTGCAAATATCGTTTTATTTCAAGCGGGTAGCCATAGACTGGGTCAAAGGGCGTATTAGGATCCGTTTGTCCGACGTTAAAAAAATGAGCCACAGGATAAAGATCTCTAGACAGCCATAAAGAAAGGGTTTCAAAGAGCGCCATATTCAAAGGGCCCATCAATATACCAAGCAGCAAAAGTCCAAGATACGCTCCGCGAGATGATGTTACGAGTCCAACAATCATGCCGATTATTCCGGTAATACAAAATGGTAAAAACCAATAGAGGAGAAAGTATTCCAACACATGAGAGAAATAGAAGAACGGTTCGTGAAACATAACAGTTAGGAGCACGTACAGAAGTGCCGCACAGCACACAGCAAACAAAGCAAGCAGTATAAGCAAGCTTAATTTCCCTAAAATCTTTGCTTGTTTTCCATAAGGCAATGTTCCAAAAAGTTCTTCTGCCGAGGAAGCCTTTTCTAAATTGACGCTATAATAACCAAAACCTAGGCTAACAAACAGACCACCTTGCACTAAAAAGGCAGACGACGTTAAAGCCCCTCCTACACTTCCCTCTTTAAAACGAAGAAAGAAATGAAACGAAGTCGCACTTATAAATAATAAGAGAACGAGCCATGTCCACGGTCTCCTCTTTACGAGCAACCATTCTACTTTCAAAGACTGATAGATTCTTCTCATAAGTACCTGCCTTTGTAATCACTTTTCTCCATAATACCATTTTTTTCAAATTATCTATATATAAAAAGGCATATGCCGCACAAAAAACAACGTACAATAATCAACCTTTCACCTCCGAAAAAAAATTAAATGGAAATATTTTTAGTATAATGCCATAATCATAGGTAGTTACCAGTAATTGTTACTGAATCAGGAGGGATTCTATGAAAAATATCCTTTGGATCAGCTTGCTGCTAGCAGGCGCACTCTCACTTTCAGGATGTACATTTACAGTCACGACCAATAGTAAAAGTGGTAAAAACACAACAAATGAACGTAACAACATGAGTAACGCGGAAATAAGAAAAGAGATCGAACAGTATGTCACCGTTCAATTACAACCTCTTGGCAGTGAAGAAAAGCGGCTTATTAAACGTTACCAAGAAATCGTGACAAGCAAGACCATTACTAAGAAGGCATTTTATGACACGCTCACGAAAGACATCATTCCTGACTATACGGCCTTTTCAAAAAAAGTAGAAGCGCTACACCCTACGTTACCCGCTCTACAAAAGGCTCATCAAAAATATTTATCTGGCGTTCTCGGTCATTTGAACGGCTTTAAGCTCATTAAAGAAAGCATCGAAACGAATAATCAAAGCAAAGTAACCGAAGCAAACGCATCGATTGACAAAGGTGTGCAAGACTTTCACTCGTATCATCGTGACGTCGAAAAGCTCGGTGAACAGTACGGTGTGACCGTTACGTTTAACCAAAATCCTAACTAAGAGGGCAGGTGCATTGATTGCACCTGTTTTTTTGTTCATCCTTTCACCCATGATATCACCGATTCGGAACTATCGAAAAAGAACGCTTGCACATAACCTTACGTCACCTTTTACACTAAGTGTGAGGTGATGAAAAATGAAAGTGAGCGATTTTGTGATTTACGGATTTGTCATGATTGGTGCAGCGATTGGTTTACTCTTTGATCATGCGATGATAGGGGTCCTAATTGGTCTTGGCATAGGCTACGTCTGCCGGGCGCTCATCCTTTCAGACGGTAAGGAAAACACGAAATGAAAGGTGAGGACATCCTCTATATTAGTGGGTTAGCGTTACTTGATTCATTGAGTCCAACGATGATCGGTGTAACTCTCTTTTTGCTTGTGAAAGAAACCAAAGCGCTAGCGGTCAAAATATCCTTGTACGTATCCACGGTCTATCTTCTCTATTTTTTATTAGGTGTTGGTTTAATGATGGGCATTCAGACCTACCTCCCTTCTGTGACCCACCTTTTTCACGATGCTATGATCAGTTGGACACTCTTTAGTATTGGTCTGCTTTTATTTGTGCTTAGTTTCTTTGTTTCTAAGAAAAAAAGAACCCTTCCGAAGGCGCGAAATCAGCGGAAGTCGGCGATGGTTGGGCTCGGCTTTATGACATTTCTTATGGAAGCGAGTACGGCTTTCCCTTATTTTATTACCATTGGGTACGTCAGCTATCGTGAATTCACGAGTGATCAATGGCTGCCCCTTTTAGCGAGCTATACCTTCATAATGGTCCTGCCATCGCTGTTGCTTTCTGGGCTAGCGAAAGTACTAGGAGATTTCCTACAACCGACATTAGAAAAACTACGAAGGGTGCTTGCTTCCTCCTCTTTCTCTGTCCTTTCGTGGGTCATGTGTCTTCTTGGCACCGTCATCATGTTCGCTACCCTTGACTACTTATAGCGCACCTGCTAAGACACAGCAGATGCGCCAGTTGATCCCCTACTCATCGATAGTAGCGGGTTAAACTTAGCACTTCATCATCCGTTTGCTTTCAAAAAAGAACTGAAAAACCCTGAATTTGACGAAATTCAGGGTTTTTCTCCACTTTCTAACGTTGCGCTAGATAGGAGTATGGTTATTTTTCTACTTTTTCCATAGCGTCTTGCGGTCGTAAAATGACATTCGTAGTCACCGTACTAAGACTACTCCGCGTTGCGAGAATTAATAAAGGCGTACATAGCAGCAGCAGTAGCCCCGCGACAGTAAATAAGAGGGTTCCGCTACTATAATTGGCAATCGCACCTGCCACGATAAAGGCGATAATGGAAGCCATTTGTAAGGTAGCGTTTGTAACCGAATACACTCTTCCCCGAATGTGATCGTTCGTATGCTCAGCATAAAATGCCGATACAGGACTCGTCGCTCCTGATAAAGCAAACCCCGAAACAAAAAACAAACTACCTAGTACATATACATTGGGCGCAGCAGCAATCAGTAGAAGACAAATGCCCTGAAGCGATAACCCTCCGAGGATTAAGAATCTTCGATGAATCACCGCTTCTTTTACACCAATGAGCCACGTTCCAAGAATCGTTCCGAACGCCATGATTCCAATCATCAGACTATACAGTTGATCACTACGAGCGCCCTTTACATGAAAAAGTTCTTTCATATAAAGAAGTGTACCAATCATAATGAAGGATTGAATAACCGCTTTTAGTAAATTGATATACGTAACATGTCTTAGAACCACACTCTTTCCAATATAAGAAATGCCTTCTTTTAAAGAAGTCAAAAAGGGCCTTCGCACGGTATCGTTTGCGCTTGTTTCTACATGCTTAATCATGACACAAAAAAGAAGCGCGAGTAGAAAAGTCATTGAATCTACGATAAAAGCCATTCTCAGTCCTAGCCATCCTATAACAGCAGCTGCCACGATCGGACCCATCACTTGAACCGTTTGAAAAGCGACATGAGATAAGGCGATCGCCTTCACATAATGCTCTTTTTTCACAAGCTGCGGAATGAACGAAGATCGAGCAGGCGCAAAGATGGCCGCAGCACTTTGAATAAGAAATCCTAACGCGTACAAAAGATATACATTCTCCGTGAAAAAAATGCATCCCACAATCACACATCGGATCAAATCCATTGCCATCATGACCGTGCGCTTGTTCCATCTATCAATAAATACACCCGCAATCGGTCCAAGAACAATCCATGGAACCGTTTCAATTACAAAAGACAACGTCAAATTAATCGGCGAACCACTCAACTGAAAGACAAGCAGCGGAATTGCAACAAAGCTAATCGCATCTCCAAATTGAGAGATTGCTTGCCCCAGCCATAGTAACATGTAATTTTGATTTTTAAACAGCGCTCGATCAGACGGTTTCACTAGCATCAAGTTCCCCCTCATTACATACATTACAAATATATATAATTATACAGAAAATGAACTATTTTACAATATTTGATCTCTTTCTCTTCTTTTAGAAGGAGCACAATAGGAAGTGTAGAATAGGTAGACAAGCGACAAATTATTACAGAATACTTCCTAGATTCAGACACAGAATTTCTATAAAAAAATGGATTTCTGGAGGTTGTTGTTTATGGACTATGGCGCCTTCTTTTTGGGCATGATTTTTCTTGTGCTTTCGTACGTAGTGGGCGTAAAGAAGCAAACACAATTTTTAAGAGGCTACAACCAACATCGCGTGAGAGATCAAAAGAAACTCGCTGAGCTTATTGGCTCTTATAGCTTTGTTGTAGGGATCCTATTAGTAGTGAGCGGGTTTGTAACCTTCGCGCCCATGCAAATGATCCTGCCTCTCATTGTTCTTGGTTATTTGCTACTTGTTGTTTATGTTAATGTGAGAATGGTTGAATAAGAAGACACCCTACCTTTTGAAAGGGTAGGGTGTCTTCTTAAAGGTGGTTGCTGATAGACGTGTTATGCAGTTTGAACAGAAGTGATAGCGCTAAATGAATATGGGGGATGTTTATGAAGCGAACCGTTTTAGTCTTTTCTCTATTGTTACTGATGATAACAAGTGGTTGTAATAACTTCTCTAAACCGAAAATTTCCGAAGATCAAGCAAGATCAATTGTGTTAAAAGAGCATACCAAACACATTGGTAAAGTTAGAATCATATCAGTTAGTCACAAAGGTGAAAAGTATAGTTTGAAATGGGAAAATAAAGAAAAATGTGAGCATGGCACTGACTATGTGAATGATCAAAATGGCGAAATAACAAAAAGGGAATCAAGTATATGTTAGATTGCTTCTCTTGAAAAAGTAAAGCAACCATCTATACGAAAAGAGCCAAAATAAAAAAAGCGGCCTTTCCTCAATGAATCTACTACGGGGAAAGTCGCCTTATACGCTCATCAGCCTAATGTCGTGTTTAGAAATATGTACATTTAGTATGTCAGTTGTGTATAATCTTTTTTTAACAGTGCCATGATGATCTCATCAGCGTATTTACCCTCAAAATTTAGGGAATCACGCAATACACCCTCTTTTACAAATCCAACTTTTTCATAGGCGGTAATTCCTCGAAGATTATGATCAAACACTTCCAATTGTAAGCGGTTTAATTGCAATTCTTCAAAAACAAACGGTAAGATTACCTTTATTGCTTCGGTTCCATACCCTTGACCTGTTAAAGCCATGGAATTTAATGCTATTCTAAAACCTGCTTTTTTATTTTCTTGATCGATATCTAAAATAGATAATTCACCAATCATTTGATCATTTTCCTTTAAACAAATGGCAAAATCATACCGCGATTCATCATGATTTATATGTTGAATATGCGCTTTAATTTGTTCTAATGTAAAGTTTAATTTCGTTCCTGTCATATAACGAAGTTCTTGATCTCTCGTACCCTCTAACAGAATGGGTGCATCTACTTCAGTCAATTCTCTTAAATACAACCTTTTACTTATTAATTTCATATCTTTACCCCTAACCATTTATAATTAATATCCCGAATGTTAGAACTGTATATTTAATTCTTCACGGATTGCCTTTTCTAAGTATTCTTCAAAACTCTCTGCTATAATTTCTTTCCCACCGAAATTAAAGTCAAATGTAATAATTTCTGTATTCGGGGAATTAAAGCCTACTGGATTTCCTGCACCGTCTATACCAATAGCAGTAAACTGTTCATACCCTTGAGGGAGTGCTTTTCTAAAATGTAGAGATTTATCTACAAAAGATGGTGTCGCAACAAACCCTGCCTCTTTCAATCCCAAAATAATAGACTCACCAACTGCTCCAGAACCATATTTCAAAAGAAATTCTTTATAGTCCTCTGGCAATTTTACTTTTAGTTCATCTTCTGCTTGGTTTACTTCCTCAATATTAAGAGGCCCTCCAAAGGCCTCTGGGCACATTTCGAACTCTTCATCGATAGCATTTAATATTTCTATCTTCATTCAATAATCCCCCTTTTAAATCATTTAATTGGAAGATATCACCTCACAAGATTCTTTACGCCAGTTATTAAATTATTTAAGCCCGGTGGAGTACAAACGTACACACCTTAAAAAAACTGTCTAGATTAGTGTTGACAATCCAGGTCCTTTTGGTACTGAATTCTTTCCATAAGATGGTACACCATTACCCTTACCCTATGTTGTAATCTTAAAAGCTCTGAATAAAAAAGTCAGCCATTTTACCACCTTATTAAACTACTTCCTTTTCTTTTACTATCGGCAATTTATAGACTATTTTATGGTTCTTCATGCCATCAACAAGGTTCACAATCTTCTCATAATACAAACCGGTTTTGTTCTTAGCCTAGAGCCCAAGAAAACTAGCTAATTAATTTATTTAGCGTATGAAAATCTCTTACATTGCTCATTTAAATATTTTCCCAATTTTTATATAAACGTGCTTGATTTAACTCTATGCTTCCAAAATCAGGTCCATCCAGAGGCATGTATCTTACAAAAGTAGCGATGTTTTCTGAATAGTCGTGTGGGCCACTTTCCTTGTGACATTTATCCCTCTTTCTTTACTACACTCTCATTATTAGATTCATTTATTACTTTATAGAAACGAACTGCCGGAATTGATAATGCAATAACTCCAGCTAATGTCTCTAATAATCCCCCATATATAAATACTTGATGTACAGATTTAATATTATCAATTAAATAGCCAGCCAAAGCTTGTGAAACTGGAATTGTTCCTGTCATTGCGAGCATCATAACACTTACAACACGTCCAAATAATTCCTTAGGAATTATAGACTGATTAACACTGGGAGCAATAACATTTATTGCTGTAGTTGTAAAACCTACAATCGCTAATAACAAGGCTACTTGCCAGGTAGTTACTGTAAAAAAGATTAATAACACTGCGAGACCTTCTAACGCACATACCATATAATTCATACGAGGAGTAGGGTATTTAATAATCCATAGTGAAAAAACAATTGCTCCTACAGTCCCACCTATTCCCATTCCAGATGTCATGATACTTAGTCCTTTTACCCCAACATTAAGTTCCTTTGCAAAAAATGGTAGAGCTACTGTCAAAACACTTACACCGGCATTAACAATCATGGCGACTATAATATTAGTTAATATAATAGGGGTTCTAATCACATAACTAAATCCTTCTAATATCTCTTGTTTAAATGAACTCTTTTTCTTTTTAGAAGATAATTCATTTGATTTATTACTTATTGGTAAAAGATTGATAACCTGTAATGCTAATGACGCTAAGACAAAAACAACAGTTATTAATACAAATAAACTCTTAAAACCAATTACAGCTAATAAAAATGCTCCAATTACTGGTCCTATAATTACAGAAACCTGAGATGCTAATAAAAGCAGAGAATTTAATTGTGTATAGTATTCTTTAGCTACTAAGCGCTGGCGTGCTGCTGCTGCTGCTGGGAGAAAAACAGCGTCTACTATACCGTATATTCCAGCAATAATGTATAAAATTATATATGTGTTTGAAAACATAGTGACAATTATGATTATGCACATAGCAGCTGCTCGTGTAAGCAATGATAGTTTCATTAAAAGTATAGGGCTTTTACGATCAACCATTACCCCACCAAACAACATGAACACGGATCGAGTTGTTCCCATGATTAACAGGAAAGTTCCCATTACTAACGCAGATCCTATTTCTTGTACAATCCACCATGATATACCAATAGTAAATATAGCATCACCTAAAGTTGATGCCCAACTCGCTAGCCAATATAATACAAAATTTTTATTCTTCATAATCTCAAAATTTTTAATCAATATTTAATACCCCCCTTTCTTCTCTAAGACACTAGTCACAATATCTATTATAAAATTAATTTGATTATGAATGAAAAAAGGTGGAAAAAGTCGTGGAGATATTGTCCGAGAATATGAATTAACAGCGTCTGCATTAGACCGATGGATTACCCAATTTAAACAATCTGGTTCCTTCACAGAAAACGATAACCGAAGCCCGGTGAAACAAGAATTGGTGGCGTTACAAAAAAAATAAGCAGTTAGAAATAGAAGTTGATATTTTAAAGCAAGCCGCGCTGATTATGGAACGAAAATAGACGTCATAAAGAAAAACCGACACATCTATTCGGTATCAGCAATGTGCAAAGTCCTACAAATACCACGAAGCACCTTTTACTATGAAACAGAAATAGCGATTCAAAAAGCAAAGGAAAAAGAAAAAGAAAAAGAATTAAAAGAACACATTTTAAAAATCTTTTATGAAAATCGGAAAGTATGTTTAAAAGGACACTTACCTTATTAAAGATAAGCGCTCTTTAATTGAAAAATATTGTTTTTATCTAATTTGTTCCTGAATCTTTTGTATAACTTCTTTGTAAAAAGTAACTTGATGTGGTACGAATTGATCTCTGTTTACACTTTCTTTAATTATTTGCTTTTGTCCGTCATCATTTATTTTAAATCCACTGATTTCGATTTCACCTTTTTCTCCAGACCAAAGTTGAGTGAAGTCAATAAATTTGGTTTTTACTATCCCTGAAACCTCGTCCACTTGAAGTGTGAAGTCATCAAAAATATTTCCACACTTGTATAAAAAAACGTTTGCTAATTCTTTATCAATGAAACCTTCTTGCACAACACAATAATCAATTACACCTAACCTTATTAACTCCTTAAAAGCTAAATCTATACCAATTTCTTCTTTAATTTCCCTTACTCCGTCTTCAACTGTTTCATCAGCTAATAGATGTCCAGCAGCAGTTATATCTAATAGGTTAGGGTAGTCTTTTTTATTATTACTACGAAGCTGTAAATAAATATAATCTATTCCTTGTTCATTACTAACAAACCAACAATGAAACGCTTCGTGCCAATATCCAATCCTGTGAACATCACTTCGAGTAGCTACACCTATTAGATTCTTATTATCATCAAAGATCTTTAATTTCTCTTGCTCTCCCATAAAATGCCCCCAAAAAGTTACTTATTTTTCTATTTCTAGCTCTTTGCCTATTCGACTAAATCGTGAAATACGTATCTGATTCTTCCAAACATTCATACTGATCTTAATGTACACTTCACAATCTATCTTGCAAACGTAAAATAAACATCTTACTATTCTGCTCTGCTCCAAAACATATATAGTGAGATTGCATTTAATATTATTGTACCAATGAGTAGGATTGGTGGAACAGAAGAGAACCCAAATCCTTACTATTCAATCTCAGCGATATTATCGGAACTGCCTGGTGTAAATAAGATGAATGATAGCCCAATTAAGAATTTATCCAATGTCCAGTACATTACTCTGTCTCCCATTCTTTACGAATCCATTCTTCTTTTAATTTAGTAAATGATTTCAGATCTACTAGATGACTTTTATTAAAAGTTGTGAGCATGTTTTTTTTCGTGATGTCTTGAATCGGATTATCCTTGTTGTATGTAGAGGCTAGTTCTTTTAACGATTTAGTAAGTTGAGCAAGCGTTTCATCACTAAAGCATCCTAACCATAAAGAAACATCATTTTTTACCTCCTCAATCCTTCTGGTAAATCCATAATGCCATTTTTCATTCTTTTTTTAGCCCACTGATTAAGCTCCTTAGTAAAACTTTCATAGGCCGAAGCAGAATCAATAATCTTTAATATTTCATTATGTGCTTTTGTCGAACCTCTTCTGCCATGACGACCAGGTGGATTTACAAATTCAACATCTTTAGTCAGAGACCTCATTTCTTTAATGTCATCCATACTAATCAAGGGCTAGTAGTAGAAAAACTGTGGGCTGGGAAGTATGGGAAACAGAACAAGCGAAACACGCGGAAACACTGGTAAAAAAAGCCCTGATGAATGAAAAAATACAAGGAGCTCCACTCGTTTTGCATTCAGATAATGGAAGCCCTATGAAAGCTGAGACTTTTCAACGTTTATTGGAGAAATTGGGTATTCAACGGTCCTACTCAAGACCGCGTGTCAGTAATGATCATCCGTATTCTGAAGCGATTTTCAGAACACTCAAATACAAACCAAATTATCCCCATTAAGGTTTTGGATCCCTTATAGAGGCGCGTGAATGGGCACGTGAATTTATCAATTGGTATAACGAAATCCACTTGCATAGTGGGTTGAAGTTTGTAACACCTGTACAATTCATACGGGGGAACATCTGGCCATATTGGAAAAGCAAAAACACATATATGAAGCTGCGCAAGTTAACCACCCGGAGCGTTGGGCGCAAGAGACAAGGAATTGGGAGCCAAATCAATGCGTAGCGCTCAATCCGATGCGTGAAGAGAGACGGATCTACATTCGGAAGGCTAGGTTTCTCTTAAAACACGAAAGTAATAAAATGCGACAACTATATTGACAAACACCGGCTTCCCTGCCGCGAATTCTTAGAAACTATAAAACCTCCGTAGTCAGCATTGTTAATTTTCATTGTTACACTCCTCATTAATCGTTACTAATTCATTTCTCCAAAAATACTCCTTAGCATAGTCCATACATGATTTTCCAAAAGCATCTTTTAAATGAACTTTTGAGCCGCTACTAATAAGTAATTTATACATCTCTTTATTATCTTCTGTAGACAATTTATTTATTGTAATAGCGTATTTTAGGGGTATAGCGTTATATTGATCTAGAGCATTAATATTAATCTCATAATCAAGAAGTAACCTTGTTATTTCTAATTCATACGCTATTGTTGGACGTAAAACGCAAAAATAAAACATATGTAATGCGTTCCTTTTTTCTTTCGACGTAGTATAATTAATATCAATATTTTCTTCTAGTAAAAATTTGATGATTTTAAGTTTTTCACTAGGATTTCTATCATTCGTCATTGCCATACATAATAAATTCAAATCTAAACCAGAATCAACTTGATTAATATCACCGTCATAAAAGTGTTTAAAATCTTTAAAACTTCCATCTCTAACTGCATCGAAAACATCTAATATTCTCATTCCGCTATCTCCTTATCTACTCATATTTATGACTTCTATTTGCAGAGGGAATTTCTAGTCTAACATTGTCTGGATTTTACTGAAATTTAGTGTTGACAATCCAACTTCATGATGGTGAAATCATCATGAATCTCTACTTTCAAACCACTTATGGTTTATCTTTCCACTACAAATATACTTTATTTTTTATCAGGTGAATATACAATGATTCTCCCCTGTGGATATTCACCTTCCCATCCACAAGGCCATCCCCCAAGCTTATAAACCTCAAAGATTCTTTCATAAAAATTATTAACTTTTCCATTTACTAAACGATTTAGTGCACACATATGTAAATCTCCAATTATTTCTTCAAAAATATCAATATATTGTACTACAAAATCATCTGGATGGTTCTCAGATGATTGAATAATCTCCCTTATAGGACGCTCCATAGAGTTTAAATCATGCTCATATAATTGTCCTATTATTTCCCCACCTTCTGAGGATTTAATATCTTCCCAAACGTTTTCAACTTCATCCAAATCTTGAGACAACGCCAATTCTTGTGCTCTTTCATACTGATTAACCATAACAACATCACGATTTAGAAGGTTTTCATTGTTAAAAAATTGTAAATTTGTAATAAAACTAATAACCTCTTCAACTAATTGAGTGTTTTTTCCGAACTTCATTTATTTATCCACCTTCCCAAAAGTTCTTCAATAGCACCGCCACCTCTTTGCCAAATCTTTATTTCTTCATTAAATTTTTGTTTTGTTAAACTTCTCAATATCCTTTTCTAATACCTTTGATTTGTATAATGGCAAGCCACTTTCTGTACCTTTTTTTAATTTTTGTTGCCATTCAAATACTTGTTGTTCCGACTCCCTAATACTTTGATGGGTATTTAATTTATCTAACTGCGTCTGCTGCAATTACAGCCGGTGTAGTCTCTAACTGCAATTTTTTTAGAACCTCCTACCGTCTCTATTAAAATTAGTGGCAAGGGTGGGACTTTCAAAATTATTCTTCTTCTCGTACAACAACAGCCTGTTCCACCTGTACTTCAAACCAATTTGTAACGTGTGCATTCACTGGAACGAGCGCGAAATACGCTTGGTTATTATCGACTAACTCAAACTCTAGTAGCTTGGTTGGCTGTCCCTTCCATGCATTTTTTATAAAATCCACATGATCTTCTATGTCTTCTTTATAATCTAATTGTAAAATCCACTCTTTCGCCTCTAACGCGAATACAAGCAACATACCGAGGCGATTCTTTGACGCATGATGCTCTTCATATGCTCCAAACGAATCCCAAATCTCGTCTAGCACGAGGGCTTCGTTGTATTTTTCATAAAAGATACGTGCGTCGAGTTGCTTATAATTTACAATCAGTTCATTGATTCAAGCATGATAGGTAACAGGAATCACCGGTTCTAAGGCAGGTTGCGCGGGAATACCAGGAACGCCTGTTTCTTCTTCTATTAGTTCGTCAACAAATGTGACATCACGGAACGTCATGCCTTGTTTGTAATGCGCTAATTCATAGGGATAATATGAAGCGTGAGCTCTTAAATACCGCTACGAGAATTTCCAGAATGAAACCCAATACGGTCATACTTTTTATAATCCAAAAACTCAGTTAATTCTGTTTGAAGTAGGGAATTAATGGCGGTTTCAAGATGAGAACGAAATACCTCTGTAATACCTTGTTTTTTTACTAGTGCCTCAACGAGTTCTGTTGTAAAATGGTTCATAGGAAGACCTCTCTCATTATTAGTTGTCGTGACTATAGTATATCAAGAAGAGGTCTTCTTTTTTTATATGGAATTTTCATTTACACAAAATATTTTATACTCTCTCTTCATTCTGCATTTCTGAAATATATATATAAATATATATAAAATATTGCTCAATTCGCTTAAAATAAATTCCACCTCTTGATTTTATTTTAAGCTTTTTTAAATCTTCTTTTATTGAAAATCTAACTATTTTATCTAAATCCTTTGTTTTAGGTTCCAAGATCATATCACTCCTTTATTTAGGTCTAATGATCATTATTCCTACTTGTGGTAGCTATTAACTCTTGCAGTACAATTTCCACATGATCACCATCCGCTTAAAAGCTTTACAGTATCTCAGGAAAAAAACAAACATTTTACTATTATTATCCTTTTTAACTCCTGCCGATTCAATGCAACTTTTCACTTAAATATGAAAATCTATTCAGGTCTGAAGAACTGCTTTTACCAATTAAATAGTGTAACTAGAGTGACAAGGGTGGGGCTTTCAAAATTATTCTTCTTGTACAATGTCAGCCTGTTCTACTTGTACTTCAAACCAATTCTATGATGGGATGAAACAATTAGTAACGGCTAAATCGGTGATTCATGTGGATGAAACGTATGCTGAATCATTAAACGTTCCAACGAGAAATCTGGTCAATCAAACGCTTATAACTGGGTATGCCATAGCGTACCCAGCCAAGGGTCTATTATTGCCCTTTTCAAAAGTGCCTTATCAAGAAGCCGAGCTATATTAGCAGACTTCACCACCAGATTTAAAGGAATGGTGATTTGCGATGGCTATTCAGCCTACGGCCATTTACCTGATGTGCAGTTCGCTAATTGCTGGGCGCACACGAGGCGTTTTTGGTTAAAAGTTGATAGTAAAAACGGACAAATAGGCGTCAACTACTGCGATCGTTTGTATCAGATTGAGCGTAAACTCGTCTTAAACTTTTGCAAATCTATATAAAAACTCATCCATCTGCCACATTGATCCTGCCTCTTCTGGAAATATTTTTAGGCTTTTTTATTTAGCAAACTTGTCCTGCCCCTTTGCTCTACTTGATAAACATGGTTGGTAAACAAAAGAACTTTAAAGGTTACCCCTCTAAAGTTCCTAGAAAAATCATAAAATATTTTTTATTTCCAAAAATTCACAACCGCTGATGTTATATTCTTCAACTATCTGCTTAAATTCTTCTGATACGAATAATGGAATCTCATCTCCCTTTAATTTAAATAAATTTTTGTTATTTATTTTTTCTTCTGATACTGCATATTTTCTTACAGAATAAATATTTTCACCGTCAAAATCTATAACACTGTAATCCGATTTTTCTAGGTTTAATGCATCAACTATTCCTAATACATTTGCAACAAAGTATTCATCATTTTCTACTTTATATTTACTTTCAAAATCAACAACATTTACAGGTAGAAATTGAATATCTTTTTCGATTTTTTCAATTAATTCTTTAAACTTTTTTGATACAATGAACCAGCCTAAATTATTTGCTAAATAGTCCGTAAATCTATTTCCATCATAAAGATTGTAATAAAAAGTGAAATTTTCATTCCAATTCTCTAAAAAATTCCCTTCCTTTAACTCATATTGCTCAAATCCATGTGTATCCCTACAATGAACAACTACATCATTGTCATTTGTGTCATCTAAAATAAGTTTAAAATACTTCATTTTGACCTCCAATATTCTTTATAAAGCATATCTGGATTTTCCCTTACTTTCTGCTTTAAGCCTTCAAACAATTTAAGAAATTTTTTTCTATCTCCTTTAGCTAATCTATCATAAGTACTCAGTTCATCTAATACATAATCATGATATGCATATGGATGTCTTCTTTGATGAGGTAGCAATTCCTTATTCCATTCCTCATCTAAATCTAAATCATACTTTTTCGTTATATTCTCAATTTGAGGAGTGTACTTCTTACTTTTATTTGTTGCATAGTGATGTTTTTGTAAAGGTTTATTAGTTCCCTTACTACCACCAACTTCAGGCTTTACATTATGGCTATCTATTCGCTGCATAGTATCATGTACTTTATTTTGATGATACATACCATGACCAATTAATCCAACACCTAAGCCAATCGCTGCAGCATCTGCTGCAATTACGAATGGCAGAGCTGTACCTCCAGATAAAACAGTACCAAAAGCTCCTCCTGCAGTTATTACAGGTACGCTTAAAAATGCAAGAATTCCTGCTGCAATTTCTAAGCTTGGAACACTAAGCGCACCAGCTCTTCTTCCATTAAAGTATGCATGTGAACGATAATTTTGGTCGGCGGAGTCTGGATTGTACCCAAAACTCTCTCCTACGGATACAAGGAACCCATAGGCATAATGCCCCGCATAAGTCATGGTTTGCTTAATCCATGAGTCTTCCTCTGGTAACTGCTTAATCAATTCAAAGTGACCAGAATCACCTACACCATCAGGAACATATTTCGCTACTGAGCCATCACGGAATATATAATAATCTTCATCATTAATTGTAACTTGTTTAATAGGCTTTTCTTGTGTAGTACGAATCCAGTCTTCTTTTAATTTAGTAAATGATTTCAGATCTACTAGCTGACTTTTATTAAAAGTTGTGAGCATGTTTTTTTTCGTGATGTCTTAAATTGGATTATTCTTGTTGTATGTAGAGGCGAGTTCTTTTAACGATTTGTCTTTACAAACATAGATGCCTGGAACGAACAAAGTATTGCCTGGCTTAAAAGGACAGGAAATCACAATGTACACAACACAACAAAAAAGAGACCGGAAGAAGTGCACGCCGTCGAAAAGCAACACCTAACTCCAGTCTCTCCCGTACTCTCTCTCGAGAGTAGCCATGGCTCCAGTATAACAAGCGCATACATGAAACAAAAGAAACACAAATGCCTCGTTTTAACAATCTTGAACAAGGCAACCTCCCCGCAGCATAAGCCACTGCACATGTCAGGGAACTGGATGGTTATATAAAAATATTGGGAGGCGTTGGACAATGAACAGCACTATACAGGATATTCAGGATCGCTTCCGCCATCTCCGGTTGGCCGAAACGGCGAGCGGGCTTCCTGCATTACTGCGGAAAGCGGAGCAGGCATCGTGGACCTATCAGGAGTTCCTGGAGGAACTCTTGGCTTTTGAATTGAAAAGAAGAGAAGAGAAAAATGTGGAAAGAAGGCTGAAGTGGGCTAAATTCCCTTATCATAAGACACTTGATGAATTCAAAATTGAAGAGCAAAAGTCGGTCAGCACCCGTCAGATAAATCAGCTGAGGGAGCTGAATTGGCTGGAACAACAGTATAACCTCATTCTACTTGGCCCGCCGGGCGTAGGCAAAACACACATTGTGATAGGACTGGGCCTTGAAGCCATTTACAAAGGATACAAGGTTGCCTTTTTAACGATGGGTGAACTGGTCCATGTTCTCAAAACACAGGAATATCTCTCTAAATCCAAAACTCTGCTTAAAAGGATAAGGGAATCGGATTTGGTCATCATTGATGACTTGATGTATATGGCTATGGACCAGCGAGAGGCAAACCTCTTCTTTCATCTGGTCAACGGCCTTTACGAGAAGAGTTCTATTATCCTGACTTCCAATAAGGGACCTGATCAATGGGGTGAGTTGATGGGAGATCAGGGTATTACGACGGCTATTTTGGATCGGCTTCTCCATAGGGTTGAGGTTATCCAATTAAATGAGGCCAGCTACAGGATTAAGCACAGAAGTACGATTTTTGGCGATGAAAGTGTTCAAACTTAATTAGCAAAAAGTGTTAAAAACTACTTGACGGTTACATCAAACCAGTCATTTTCCTTTTCTTCACTCAAATTTTAGCTATTTAATAGAAGCAAAGTAAAAAACCTTGAAAGACATTTAGCCCATCAAGGTAGTAATAAGAAAAGTTACTTAACTATTTTTCTTGTCTATGTTTGTAATATCACATTTTCCAACATGAATTTCATGATTTTTTTCTTCTATAAAAATTTGAGCAATACTGCCCGTAGACTGATCAGCTACTATTATATCACGATTTTCTGATGTTTCCCAAAGCTCTTCTATTGCTTTTGTAATATTCATCACTCTAACATTAGCCCATACAGGAAATTGACAATTTGGCACCTGAATAAACCATTCTTTCTTTTCCTCTAGAAAATCCAATGAACTTTCAAACCAAGATATATAACTAGTAGTATCTCCAATAGGTTTAGAATAAGTTGGTTCAGAATCTATCTTACGAAATTGTTTCAATGGAACTTCAAATAATTTCAACCAGCGTGAATCATAATCTTCAAATTCAATAAGCTCTATATTTGATAATTGATTTAACGTTTTTTTTGCATTCATCAATGCTATTTTCTTTATTATTTTTTCATTTTGATATGACAACACAATTAACCTCTTGATCTATTGTAATAAATGTGATGATCATTATTCGGACCATAGATATTAGAGTACCTTTCTTTCTTAGAATCATACTCAAATAGATTAGCACCGTCTTTTAGTTTTCCTCCATGTGTACTCAATCTTCTCGTACAACGACAGCCTGTTCCACTGGAACCTCAAACCAATTTGTAACGGGTGCCGTTATATACGAACCACCCTACGGGTAATAAGCTGTTTTTTGCTTCATCATTCCATATATAATAAAAAGAAACCTTGAAAGGCATTTAGCCAATCAAGGTTATAATCACTTATATCCCAAAAGTTATTTTGCTCTTACTTTAATTGCTCATCACTTCTAACCACTTTCTAGCCTCTCCACCTATTAGAATATTTGGTTGTTCTGGTGTCCCAATATTAATACTTTTAATAAAAGCCTCTTCTAACCCTCGAACCCCTGTTAGTTTAGCTCCTTTTAGTAATACATTTTCAAACGTCGATTCGCTTACGTCTGCATTTTGAAGGTTTGCATTACGAAAATCTGCATAATCAAAAAGAGCTGCTACTAATTTTGCATCACTTAAGTTTGCACTATTAAAGATAGTTTCAATACAATCACTCTTAGCAAATCTTGTATTTTGAAGGTTTGCGTTTGTAAAGTTTGCATAAGAAACATCTGCTTTATAGAAATCAGCATTTTCTAAATTAGCAAACATAAAGCTTGAAGAACAAATAGTTGAAGAAAACATTTCTATATTAATCAAGTGCATATTATTAAAGATACAATCTGTAATATAAGCTTGATTTAATGGATATTTTATTAAATCTACTTCGGTCAACTTTACTTCATCAAGAACTAACTTCTTGCCTTCTAACCCTAGAGAATCAAGCCAAATTTTATGTAATTCTAAAAGTTGAATTAATTCCTCTTTTTTGCGATTATTAATTATAATTCCTCCCTCTAAGGATACCAAATAATCTTGTCTGATATCCCCTCTTTTTGTATTGCCTCTTTCAATTGCTTGGTATGTTCTGGGGTCAAATTCCTATCATCAAGTATAACATTGTGACCACGTTCAAACTCTTTCTTTATTTTTTTCATAGCGTTATCAACTGTAAAAGCACCTTTTTTGGGTGAAGTATGACCATTAGGATAAGATTCAAAGCTCTTTACATCCCCTTTTTTCTCTGTAACAGTATCAATAAACTCTGCACCTTTATCAGCTTTTTGATCTCTAATAATTCTTCCTAAATCACCGCGACTTTCTAATTCTAATCCAATCTCTCTTTCTTTTATTCCTTGACCTTCAATTCTTCCTCCATGTGATGGATCTCCTGCTAAATCATCCAATTCTTTCTGTGTTCTTCCTCCATTATATTTTACCGTACCCTTATTAGCACTCACTTCTGGCTTTACATTATGGCGATCGATTCGCTGTAATGTATCCTTTGCGTTATACAGATTATAACCGCCATGAGAAATTAGTCCAACACCTAAGCCGATCACTGCCGTATCTGCTGCAATTACGAATGGCAGAGCTGTACCTCCAGATAAAACAGTACCAAAAGCTCCTCCTGCAGTTATTACAGGTACGCTTAAAAACGCAAGGATTCCTGCTGCAATTTCTAAGCTTGGAACACTAAGCGCACCAGCTTTTCTTCCATAAGAGTATGCATGTGAACGATAATTTTGGTCGGCGGTGTCTGGATTGTAAGTGAAATTACGCAAATAGTGTTGTCATACTATAATTGGAAGTAGTGATTTATAATCTCCATAAGTCGTTCTGAATTCTCAGATGAGACACTTTCAGATAATCTTGCTCCAGCAATGATAGGAGCCCATTGAAAAACTTCAGACCTTAAAAGTCCACTCTTTTCACAATAAAGTCGCAAATACAAATCAGCTAATTCAGACGAAAATTGGGAATATAACAGATAGGTCCGATATATATCAGCACGAATATCTCCTGCACTCGAATCAACCCAATCTATAACTACCACTTGGTTATCGGTCATAATCAAATTAAATAAGTGGAAATCACCATGACAAAGCCTATTCTCGTATGTAAATGATTCCAATTTCTTTAACAAATAAGATTTTAGTCTTCTATCTAATGTATTCACAGTCTCAATTTGACGGTATAATTTATCATACATTGGTTCGGTTGCATTTGGAATAATGCTATGAATTTCAAGTTGCATATCGACTGAAATATTCATGTAATATTCTGCTTGTTCTTTATCTTTCAACATTAAATTTCCTAATGTTTCTCCCTTAATATATTCCATTATGATTGCTTGTTCTCCGTTTATTTTAGTAACCTCTAAAATCTTAGGTACAGGAAGTCCACATGAGTAGGCATATTTTTGTTTATTTGCTTCATTTATGGATTCCGTATCTGGCAAAAAATCGTTATAAACTTTTACTATTTTGTTATCGGAAAGATAAATTTTTGCAGTATTTCCTCTTGCTATTGGATTACCTAAAATCATTGGGTTCCCTCCCTACATTGATCCTATCATTAACTTATAATATTTCATAATTTGCCCTCTAAGCCAAAATCGTTAAATATAGAGCAAAATCCTTTCCAATAGATGTGTATCCTCTGCAACTAAACTGTCCCGTTAGTTTAAGTATAAGCCTTCACAAATTTGCATTTATTTTTAACATAAATATCCAGTTGTAGTGAATCTGATTTAATCAGATGCAGGGTACGTGTCACCAAACCATTTCACTAAAATCAATCTTTACCTTTAACATAGTCTCACTATTTTATCATCAAGAGTCTTTGGTGGTTTCCTTCCAACTTGCTTTCAATAATAACCCGCTTTTTTTATAATAGGATTATTTAATAAATTATGAAACGCACTCATTTACCCATAGTTACCTTTTTGCTTGTTCGTTGCATAGCTAGAGGGTAATGGTGGCTAAATTGAATGCGCAGTTGGTTCTTTAAAACATAATCCTGAATACTTCTAAACTCTTCTACTAATTAAGACATTTCCATTTGAGTTATTTCTACTTTTCACCTCTTTGAACCAAAAATTGAAAATATCATCTGGTAAAAGCTCTTCGTCATTTGAATAAACTAAATCATATCTATATTTTCCTTTTAAAACAGAATCCCTTGATGGTACTACCTTCAAGAGGTATGAATTTCATGTTGACACTTAATTTGTCCAAAGTTTCATTTCTAACAACAAGCACTTGTTGTCATTAGTAGACAATCAAGTGCTTTATTCAATATTTTTACTTCCTGTATAGTTTAGTTGTGTAACTATAGATTTCCATAAATAAAAGCTATATTGAATCTTTTAAAACATCTACATCGTTTTCGTTTAATACTGCTTTTATTTCATTACCTTCAAAAACAACCATATAGTCATTTGGTAAAGCAAGAACTTGAATGATTTCTGGTTTAATTTTTAGTAGTTGATAAGCATATAGAGCATACAACTCTGTAGTATTATTATTCTCTACTGGTCCTATGTACCAACCTGAATCTCCTTTTTCAACATCTCCATTTCTTTGTAAATATATTTTTTCGAGTTCTAGTACACCTTTAGAAAGTATAATTTTATCACTGAATTTTATTGATAAACCATCTACATTCATATTTCTCAAAAAATGACCTTGTTCTAGTTGTATCCACAATGCTAAAGTTAAATCTTCTGTTAGATCTTCAAATGGATCTTTAGAGTAATCAGGAGTAGTCAATATAAAATTCTCAGTTTCTCTCTCCTGTAAATAATAGACGGACCAACCAACTTGTAATGAGAATCCATGAATTAATTTATTACGGTCTACCTGTTCTAATATAGCAAACAAACTTTCTACTTGAGGTTCTAAATCTTTTTCAGCAGTTACTATAATGGTTTTATCCATAATTTTCTTTTCAAATTTCTTCATTTCTTCAACCTCTCTTCTATAGCTATTTTTAGAGCTTCTCTAGCTTGTTTCTCTTTTTCAAGCATCTTCATTCTAACATTGACAGGAACCTCTCCCATCTTAGAATGTCCTTTCCAATCAGCCCAACTACGAGCTCCCTTAGATGCATTCGAAGATTTTCCAAGATTCGTTGAAAAGCATCTTTGGCTTTATAAAAATTATAACCACCAAGAGATATTGGTCCAACTCCTTCGCTAACCATCTAACCGTCTGCTGCAATTACAACCGGTGTAGCCTCTGACTGCAATTTTTTAGAACCTCCTACATAAAGACAATAAAAAAGCCCCACCTTTGTCTCTTAAAATCAGTGACAAAAACGGGGTAATTCTTTACTGCTTATTCTTCTTCTCGTACAACGACAGCCTGTTCCACTTTCACCTCAAACCAGTTGGTAACGGGTGCCGTCACCGGAACGAGCGCAAAATACGCTTGGTCGTTGTCGACTAACTCAAACTCTAGTAACTTGGTTGACTGTCCTTTCCATGCATTTTTCATAAAATCCACGTGATCTTCTATGTCTTCTTTATAATCTAATTGTAAAATCCATTCTTTCGCCTCTAACGCAAACACAAGCAACATACCGAGGCGATCTTTTGACGCATGATGCTCTTCGTATGCTTCAAACGAATCCCAAATCTCATCCAGCACGAGAGCTTCATTGTACTTTTCAAAAAAGGCGCGTGCGTCGAGTTGCTTGTAATCTACAATCAGTTCATTGATCCAAGCATGATAGGTAACAGGAATCATCGGTTCTAAGGCAGGCTGTGCGGGAATGCCAGGAACGCCTGTTTCTTCTTCTATTAGTTCGTCAACAAATGTGACATCACGGAACGTCATACCTCGTTTGTAATGCGCCAATTCATAGGGGTAATGATTGTTTTTTTCTAGAGCCGCGTCGTCAAGCTGTAGGATTTTAGCGATAGCTGCCGTTTCAAAGCTCCAGAAGCCTACGTAATCTGAATCTTTATGAGCGTTGCGCCAGCCGACATCATGGTGTCCTTTATACCACTCTTTTTTCATATACTGAGTTAAGCGCTTAGAAGCTGCTTCGCGGTCTGTACGAGCGAGTTCTATGATTTTTCTCGTCTTTGCATATGGATTTTCTTTTTTATAGGTGGCGGTAATTTGCGGCTTCCCAAATCCACAGGCGCTTAAGAGGTAGTGAATGACGGCGTCGCGTTCTTGATCTTGAACCGCTTTCTGATTTAGTTTTTCGAGATGACATCGATCCACTTCCAGTAAAACCCCAACAGAGATAAGCCACAATAAATTTGTATAACCCATCGTTTCTTCGCCCATGCCATCGATCACGCTAACGGCTTGTAGAAAATCTTCTTCTAAGGATGAAATGTCTGCACCCATGGAGTATTTTGCACGAAGGTTTTCTGTGGCGTAATTGAATATTCTATTATGAACACTCTTAATAATTGATATGTTATCTCTTGGATTTCTTTGAATGCCTTTCTTTTCATCCTCATGAAGAGATTCAATTTTCTCTTTAGCACCTTGTGTAAATTTTCTATTTAACTCAATAGTTTCTATACAATTCTCCGCTTTACAAAGCTGATTTCTCATAACTGCCTCCCCTGATTAAGGCAAATCGCCAATTTCATGCCCATTTCTGTCCAATCTCACGGTTTTTACATGGCCCTTTGCATCTACTTTGAATACTATTCTTTCTACTTCATCACCCTCAAAAGCTCTAAAAATTTTTCATCTCTACCAACAGCCACTAAAATACGGTTCTTATATGTTTTCTTTCTCTTGCCCCTCGCCAGTCACTAATTGATGCAACGAGTTTTTTGTTAATTGCTTTTATATTGTTCTAATTTCAGTTTACACGTCTTTAAAGCTGCAAATATCTCGATTATTCCTACTTGTGGTAGCTATTAACTCTTGCCATTCAACCTCCACATGATCACCATCTGCTTAAAAGGTTTACAGTATAAACACTCAAGTGAAAAACAAATATTTTACTATTATTATCCTTTTTAACTACTGCCAGTTCAATGCATCTTTTTACTTAAATATGTAAATATAATCAGATCTGAAGAACTGATTTTACCAATTAAAGAGTGTGGCTAGTAACCCGTTTTTTGTGGAAATAATCTCAGAACCTCTTACATGAAGACAATAAAAAGCCCCACCTTTGTCTCTGTTAAAATCAGTGACAAGGATGGGGCTTTCAAAATTATTCTTCTTGTACAATGACAACCTGTTCCACTTGCACCTCAAACCAATTTGTAACGGGTGCCGTTTCTGGTACGAGTGCGAAATACGCTTGGTCGTTGTCGACTAACTCAAACTCTATTAGCTTGATTGACTGTCCTTTCCATGCATTTTTCATAAAATCCACATGATCTTCTATGTCTTCTTTATAATCTAATTGTAAAATCCACTCTTTCGCCTCTAGCGCGAACACAAGCAACATACCGAGGCGATTCTTTGACGCATGATGCTCTTCATATGCTTCAAACGAATCCCAAATCTCATCCAGCACGAGGGCTTCATTGTACTTTTCAAAAAAAGTGCGTGCGTCAAGTTGCTTATAATCTACAATTAGGTCATTGATCCAAGCATGATAGGTAACAGGAATCATTGATTCTAAGGCAGGCTGCGCGGGAATGCCAGGAACGCCTGTTTCTTCTTGTACTACCTCATCAATAAACGTCACATCACGGAACGTCATGCCACGTTTGTAATGCGCGATTTCATAGGGGTAATGATTGCTTTTTTCTAGTTCCGAGTCGTCAAGCTGTAGGATTTTAGCGAGGGCTGCCGTTTCAAAGCTCCAAAATCCTAAGTAGCCATGGCGTTTATGAGCAGTGCGCCACTCATAGTCATAATGTCCTTGAAACCATTCTTTTTTCATATACTGAGTTAAGCGCTTGGAAGCGGCTTTTCGGTCTGTCGTAGCGAGCTCTAAGATTTCTCTCGTCTTTGCATATGGGTTTTCTTTTTCATAAACGGCAACGACTTCTGTTTCCCCGATTCCGTAGGCAGCAAATAAATAATTCATAACACCATCGTTAATATGTTCTTGATGCACTTTCTTTTTTATTTTTTCAATATAAGTAGGTTCCATTTCAAGCAAAATACCAAGAGAAAGCAGCCATAATAGCCGCAAGTAGTGTGCTTTTTCCTCTCCCATTCTCTCTAACACATCGACGCCTTGAAAAAAATCTTCTTCTAAGGATGAAATGTCTGCCCCCATGGAGTATTTTGCGCGAATGTTTTCTGTTGCGTAATTAAGAATCATTTTATACCTACTCTTTATAATGGAAGGATTATCTCGTGGCTTCCTTTGAATCCCTCTTTCTTCATCCTCCTCAAATCCTCTAATTTCTTCTGTTATTTCTTCAATACTCTCAACGTTAAATTCAAGGGTATCGATACAATTCTCTACTTTACAAAGATGGTCTCTCATTAAAATCCTCTCCTTTTATGGCCATACACCAATCTCATGACCATTAGCATCTAATCTCACTGTTTTTACATTGCCATGGGCATCAACTTTGGATAAAATCCGTTCCACTTGATTATCCTCCAAAGCTTTAGTAATTTTCTTCGCTAATTTCTTGTCCCCATTAACATAGTCCAGTATTCGATTAAAATTAGTCTTCTCTCCAAGTAGCCATCCATCAGACATCTGCTTGCCATCTTTCGTTTTACCAAGTCGCGCACTTCCAAACTTTGCTTCATCAATTATATACTTAATTTTTGAATTTGGATTAACGTTCTCATAAAGACCATCAATCCCTTTAACTATTTTATCATCAAGAGTCTTTGGTGGTTTTCTCCCAATTTGCTTTAAATAATAACCCGCTTTTTTTATAATAGGATTATTCAATAAATTTTGAAACGCACTCATTTCCCCATAATTACCTTTTTGCTTGTTCGTTGCAGTTAATGGATTAAAATCTTCCATACTGCCCGGTTTGATTGTTCCAACTTCAGGCTTTACATTATGACTATCTATTCGCTGAAAGGTATTATGTACGTTACTTCCATTATACACACCATGACTAATTAATCCAGCACCTAGGGCAATCGCTGCTGCATCTGCTGCAATTACGAATGGCAGAGCTGTACC
>NZ_AKKV01000031.1 GCF_000269865.1 Fictibacillus macauensis ZFHKF-1 | reverse complement strand
TTACTAATGTCTGTCTTATTTAATGATACGGCTGGTGTGCTTGAGACATCCAGTAAGGATTGAAGGAGAGTTTTATAAATGGTTTCAAATGATTTATAATCTAATCCATTACTAACTAACTTGAAGTCAGATCCATCATCTAAGGTTATTCCACCACCAATTACTTGAGTAGGTAGTCCTTCACCTTTTAATTGTTGGCCTATAGCAACTGGTATTGGATTCATGAACTTATAGAAGCCATCAGTATACTTACTAATCAAATCTTCCATAGAATCTAGAATAATTATCCAATCCTCTAACTCACTTCGACCACCTGTATCACACTCAGTTCATTCTGATTATGATATACAATAGGTAAGTCACTTAGGTTAAGGAACTGTCCAGTTAATCTTATCTCTCCACCATTATTGTCATACTTATATACAATCTCATCAGTAAACACTGTATAGTAATCAATTGCATGATTTACTTATCCCTTAACAAAGGCAATAAGATTGTTCTCATGGTCATATATAGGAAAGGACGAAGATGGATTAATCAATTTACTCTTCACTACTCCTTTATCGAAATACACATACTCTGCAACTAATCCATACTTATTAACCTTGTCCAGTATCTGTATATTAAGACGGTCATACTTCCCCTTCTTATTTACCTTTTGATACTCCTTAACTACCTTCTCACTACCAACATCTCGAAAGTTCATTATTTTGGCTAATCGCTTAAATACATTTTGAACAGCATAAGAAGTTAAACTGTGATTTTCCTTATTAGTAAAGACATTTTCATTTAGATAATCTCTACTAAAGACTTGCTCACAGTAAAATTTATATGAAGACAATTCTTTAATACATTTTTCTGCAACTGGTATAGACTCCTTCTTTCTGTTCTTCCCAAATACAGACATTGTTTGACGTTCGAAATTAATATCAGACCACTTTAGGGAACACATTTCAGACAACCTAATGCCTGTACCCAGTAGTGTAATAATGATTGTGTAATCACGGTAAGCGTGGAAAGCATGTTCTCTGTTCTTTAACCTTCTATAATAATTGAGCATTTGCTTAATGTGGTAATCAGTGAACACATCAATTTTAATGTCTTCTCTGGCTTTCTGAACCTTCTTAACAGGATTCTTTTCAATTACCTCACATTCCATCATGTAATTAAAGAACGCTCGAATACGCTGTAATTTGGAGTTTGTAGTAGTAGCATTGTTGCCTTTCTTCTGATAAAAGAGAAGATACTTTTTCACAGTATTAACCGTCACATCTTCTAATTTAATACTTGATTCTCATTACAAAAATCTAAGAACTGACCAAGAATATCTTTGTAGGCAACAATCGTTTTTGGGGATAAATTCTTAAACACTCGATCATCGTAAAAATCTTGGATAGCAAACTTCATCAACATAAAAAAAACACCTCACAAGTTTTTTCGTGAAGTGGTCTCTGTTGGTTGTAACAAGTTTCGCTACGACCATAACATTTTAAACATATTATAAATGGGCTTCAACCCTTGATAGACGTATGGTGACCCGAGAGGGGCTCGAACCCACGACCTCCACCCTGTCAAGGTGGCGCTCTCCCAGCTGAGCTATCGGATCAATATGTATCAGACAATTAGTATTATAGCTTACACTACACTTCATTGACAAGTACTTTTTATTAAATTGTAAAAAAAGAGACCCTGCTCTGTAGGGTCTGTTAGGCAGTTATTGCTCCTGCCATTCAAATGAAACGGTTGATTTTAAATTGCTATCGTCGCAGTGTGACGTTAAAAACACCATAATATTTGTGCCTGCACCAACGACCCAGCGCTCATCAACATCGATGGAGATCGTCTCGTTTGACGGAACAATTTTTATGGCCGCCTTTACGCCATTGACAGGATGATTGGGAAGAAGACCAGAATGAATTTGACCTTTCGGACGGGCGTTGCTCATTGAAAGGTCTGCCGGTGTTATGTTGCTGGACATTTTTGCATTTACAGGTAATGTTGGCCGAAAATAAATATGTGCAACCAGTGGATAGCATGAGAAATTAGATATGCAAATGCTTTGTACACTTAATTTTGTTCGCGAGCCATTTGGATTAACGAGTGCTGCCCACACATCTTCATCTGGTGGACACGGACAAATAGACAATACATTTGTAACACCTAAAAAACCATTGGCCTTCTCTTCTACGGGGCTTACTTGCTCTTTTTTTGGATTCTTATATTCATAATCTGGTAAGCTCGGGCAGTAATCACCGTTCGGGGCGGGAGGACTTTTCATAGCTGGCGCCATATTCGGGTCAGGGTAAACCATCTTCTGATTAACGTTAACGTTCGGGTATTGATTCGGCGGATAACCACCGGCACCCGGACCATATGGGTACATCCTATTTTCCATTCTTGCTTCCCCTCCTACAAATTTATTCACATTACTACCATATGTAAGGGGGCAAAAAATGGTCCATCGCACAAGCATAAAAAAAGAAGAAGGCGTAAGACCCTAAATTTTAATTTGGGGTCTTACGCCTTCTTTAGCCAATGCGCTCTTCTTCATCATGCATTTCAATTTCTTCTTTAGAAAGTCGTTCCTCATGATCTCTTAAACGATGCGCCAGTCGACTGGAAGCATTGGAAGCAATACTTGCGACCAAATCGTCTAAAAACGTATGAATGCCAGGAGTGCCTTTTGTATCTAATTGACGAATAATTCCTGGTTTATATTTATCTAAATAACCAAAGGTTGTAACAGCGATACTTCCATAACCAAAAACAGCACCAAGAGCAATGGTCTCATCTACACCAAATAATCCTTCATCAGAAGCAACAATGGATTGAAGAGGCTCAGATAACATGCCTTTTTCAGCTAGTTTATCAAGCTCAATCCCTACTAAGACTGCATGTTGAATTTCACGTTTTGTTAAGACCGCATCCACACTTTCAAAACACTCTGCCATTGTTAAATGAGGCGAAAAAGGAACTTGCATTTCATAAACAATCTCAGCAATTGCTTCTAACGTTACGCCACGTTCTGTTAGCAATGCGCGTGCTGCCGTTTCAACTTCACGGCTATGAACTTTTCTGAACATGATTTTCACCCTTTCTCTTGATCCAGGTGTTACATACATACTACTTGCTTCTATTATACCACTGTATGCTAAAATAGAAGAAGTACAATGTAAGCGTTGTTTTCATAGATAGGAGAATGAATATGGCTTCATTACAAGGAAAAATTGAAGAACAACTTTTTTATAGTAACGAACTTCAAGAAACACTTACGTTACTCGTGTATTATCCACCCAAATTTACAACACTCGTCAAGTATCCTATTCTGATTGCGCAAGACGGGCCAGACTATTTTCAATTAGGACGACTCGCTTCTATAGCTGACCAATTAATGTGCGAAAATGAAATGGAAGAAGCAATCATTGTTGGCGTTCCTCATCAGCGAAACGAGGATCGCAACGATAAATATCACCCACAAGGTAAGAAACACGACCAGTATTTACGCTTTATGGGGCTAGAGTTACCCACCTTTATTCATACTACATTTAATACGTACTTACTCGGTTCAGGAACGTGCTTACTTGGCGATTCGCTTGGTGGGTATGTTTCGCTGGCAAGTGCTCTCGCCTTTCCGCGAACGTACGGGCAAGTTATTTTACAATCACCGTATGTTCCTAAAGACTTGCTTCAACATGTCTCAAACTTTAAGCAGTTCGAATTACTGTCAATCTATCATTCCATTGGTGACGAAGAAGAGCAATTTCATTCACCTTCTGGTCAAATCAAAGACTTTTTAACGCCAAATCGAGCGCTCGCAGATCTTTTAAAAGGAAAACAATTTCCTTATTGCTATGAAGAATTTACGGGTAACCATTCTTGGGGAGATTGGCAAAAAAATTTAGTTCCTGCCCTCAAATTTATATTCGGGAAATAAATCAATTTGTGAAGTTGTAAGAATTTTTGATATACTATATGAAACGATAAGGGAGGAAGTTTTCAATGAGCTACGGAATTGCTATTTTTCCATCACAAGATTTAAAGGAATCAATTAATTCATACAGAAAACGATACGACCCACATTACTCAATGATTGCACCACATATTACATTAAAGGATTCGTTTGAAGCTTCCGATGCAGAGCTTGAACATATGATTGCTTATATTGAAGATGTTGCCTCTGCAACAATGCCCATTACCATTCAAATTACGAGAGTAAGCTCTTTTCACCCCGTTAATAATGCGATTTATTTAAGAGTAGGTGAAAACGAAGCATTAACTACGCTTCATGAACAGCTCTATGACGGGCCTTTAACACACGAACAACCCTATAATTTCGTTCCACATTTAACACTTGCACAAAAGCTTTCTGACGTTGAGCATGCCGATGTATTAGAGCGCTTAAAAATGGTCACGGTTGAACATGAAGAAATCGTTCATGAAATTCACTTATTAAAGTTTGATCATGATAAAGAGCGTTGGAACGTGTATAAGACCTTTTCTCTTGGAGGCAATCGTTAAGCGTGAACATCAAAATCATTTCAACAACAGACGACGCCTACCTTGATGCGCTAGCTGTACGCAAACAAGTCTTTGTCAAAGAACAAGGTGTAGACGAAACGCTCGAAATCGATGATCGTGAAGCAGAGTCACGGCATTTCGTTTTATATACAAACACTAACCAGCCATTTGGCGCCGCTCGTCTTCGTCCTATTGAAGATGGCGGTAAAGTCGAACGCGTCTGTATCATTAAAGAAGCTCGTGGTCTCGGTTATGGTGAACAGCTTATGCAGGCAATGGAAGAAGAAGGTCGCCGGATGCATCTTTCTTCCTTAACATTATATGCACAAGTGCAAGCAGAAGGTTTCTATAAAAAACTCGGCTATCTTACCCTTTCAACGGAACCTTTTTTAGATGCAGGTATATGGCATGTGAGTATGAGAAAAACATTGGACTAAAGTGTCCAATGTTTTTTTCTATTGTACGCGATTGAAACAGTAAAAAGGTGAACACACTGATGATATCATGGAAGCGCTAAAGGAGAATTGATAAATGAGTCTCAGTACAATCACAATTGAGATGATTGTTGGTTTCTTCGCTTTATTTTTATTAACAAAATTTCTTGGAAAATCACAGCTTTCTCAACTTACACCTTTTGACTTTATCTCCGCCCTCTTTTTAGGAGAGCTTGTTGGTAATGCCATGTATGACCCTGATGTTCCAATTGGAATCATCCTATACACGGTGACAATTTGGGGCATTCTCATGTATTCATTAGAAATCCTTACACAACGCTCCATGAAACTACGAAAATTTCTAGAAGGATCGCCCTCCATCATTGTTCGTAAAGGGATGATTGATCGATTGCAGTTAAAGAAAAATAAGTTAGACATTAACCAACTACAAGACCTCCTTCGACAAAAAGGCTTCTTCTCACTTCGCGAAGTAGAATATGTCATACTTGAAAGCAACGGTGAAATTAGTGTGTTACCAAAGAGCGGCTATGAGCCTATTAAGCGCATGGATGTAAACCTCTCACTTAGATCCCCAACTCTTCCTATTACACTTGTATTAGATGGCGTACTGGTTGAAGATAATTTACGAACCGCCGGTGTAAGTAAAGCATGGTTAGAGCAAGAACTTACGAAGAAAAACATTGCTACCATACAAGAAGTGCTTTACGCAGAATTTAAAGAAGGTGAAGAACTTTTAATTATGGGAAAATAGAAAAAACGCCAAAAATACTCCCTTTTTGGCGCTCTTCATTCTCTATGTTAGATTATGTGAAAAAAAGCTGGTTATGACTTTCCGCACTAAAAGTTAATCGCAATATGATTTGCCGCTTTAATTTTGTAATTTTGTTTATTAAAAAACACGAAAGCTTCGACGAGTAAATTGCCAATCACTTCTTTTTTAAAAGGAATTTGAAAATCTTGAAGTAAGATTTTTTCTCCCGGTTCAAGTCGCATCAACCGAATGGGACACAACCATATTTCGCCACGCTCATTTGCTTCCTTCGCCCAATCATTATCGACGAACATCCATTGAAAGTTTTCTAAGTTATCACTATTAACTTCATGCAGCTCATTGGAATAAATTTTACCTTTAATTACATTTGCGTCACTCGGTTGAAAACGCAAACATATAGATGGATTTTCCAATACAATAAGTCCGGTATTTTCAATAATAAATGACCCTCTTATAATGCCTGACTGATCTTCTTTTAAAATGATGGAATGATCAAAATAACATAAGCAGCCGTAATCTTTTTTCGTAAATATTTCTTCATTATTTTCATCCACTTTATGCGTAATCGGATCATTCTTCCCTTGCAGCATTAGCTTTTTCTCTAACGCCTTTATTTTCTGTAAACTAATATCTAACTTCGCTTCTTTTTCATTAATTTCGTCTTGAACTGTTTTCAGCAATTCTTCATAATCAGCAATGCGTTGCTTATAATCGACAACAGCTCCTGTCGGCACACTCGCTTCAAGCTGCTGGATTTTGGCTTGTAAATCTACTATTTCCGCCGTTTTTTCGTGGAGCTCCCGCTCTTTTTCGACCCCATTTTGAGCCGTTGCTTCTTGTAGTTCCAACTCTAATCGTTCAATTTGCTCCTCTGCAAAAACAAGCTTCTTCTCTGATTCCAATGATTTTTCTTGATAAAATTGGGCACGTGCGATTAACCGATCGTAACTTAACCGCTCCTTTTGAGAGTGCATCATTCAAGTCCCCCTTTATAGGCTCCTACCTTTATAGTATGATGCATCGCTTGATTCGTTCCGTGTTCTTGCAGAATTTTTTCTTAACACCAAAAAAAGAACGGGATCACTCCCGTTCTTCTAAGAAAAATTAGCGTAGTCTTAAATCATCAAACGATACGCAATATTCAACTTCTAAGCTGCCTTCTTCTACTTGAACGATACCAGATTCGAAGACAACGACGCCTCGCTTATCACAGAGTTGAAGCTGGAAGCAACTTCCGCCTTTGCTATCGACTGCTGCAAAGTTAAAGTCATACTCTTCTCCATCATCTGTGTTACCTGTACCAGAGACAAGGAACTTCATGCTTCGGCCATCTTGAATTTCACAGCAGAGTGAGTCTTGCTGGAACGTATCTGCTACGAAATTAAAGTTATTCAAGCCGCCGTTCTCATCTTCAAAGGTAAAGCGTAAAGAGCTTTCGGAAAGCGCACAGTTACGACAAATATCTGCATAGACACCGAGCTTACCTTTCTCTGAAGCTTTCGATCCAGTGCAACCACTCGCTTCTCCGCTAGTACTGCAATCACAACCAGCACGCGGGAAGATATCTGGACATTGCTGTGGAAAGTCTGGACTTGGGCAAATATCTTCAAACTCTTCCGCTTGCAAGTCATTTTCACGCGGTGTACAGAATTTTGCTAGTACTTCTAGCTTTACTTCTGCTTCAATTTGGATATCAACACAAAACGTTACAACAACCTGAAAGTTATTTGGTGCTGGACAATTTAAAAGAACAGATCCTGTCGGAATTTTACAAAGGACGCGTGTTACACGACAGAACAAATCTGTTCCTTCTGGATAACATAATACGAAAGGCTCTAGTACAGACGCATCGGTAGTTAAGCACGTAACAACTTTACCGCGACGATCGACAACTTGCACCTTAATGCCTGTTGTAAACAATAAATCAACGAGTTGAGCGTCTACGAAGCTACCGTTTAATGGAACAGTAACGTCGCGCTTATCACCAATTTGTTCACAGAAGAAAATATCCTTCTCTGAGTAGTACTCCTCTCCGTGTGCATAATGACCGGATGATGCTGGCGTCTGACATTGTAAACGTAGTGGACGTCGGCAAGGATCTTCTAATGCCTCTTCAATTTTACGTAATTGCTCTTGTGAGAAACAAATGTTTTTCGTAACTGAAAAGGTATCTGTAATCCAGTCATATACTTTCTGAACTCTAATACATTCTTCCGTCAGACTGTTCACGCTGGTCTTAGGGATTCCCTTTTTTCCCATCACTTCTCTTCCTTTCCTCATCATGTTATGAAGATTCTATACATACTATGGAAAGGAATAAGCTAATGACACTGAATGAAAGCCTATTTTTCATAGAAGTAGAAAGGATGAAGGCTATGATTGTCACTTTTGAAGAGAAAGAAATTGGCTCGTTTGACGATTCGTTGCTTGCGTTGCTCTCCCCATTATTTCCTTATTGGGGGCTACGCTATGACCAGCAAAAGCAACGTCTCCTACCAGATCTTGCCGGTTGCTCCTTTTATTTATCAGGGCTTCCTAGTAAACAACGAGAAGAAGTTAAGCGTTATTTACATCATACGGGCGTTAACTTGCAGCCCTCTCGTGATCATCCGTTAGCCATTTCCTTTGATATTCGTTTTGTTAAAGACCAAATAGAGGAATGTTTCATTGAAACTGAATCTGGTGAACAAACGCACATTACGTTACAAACAAAACCAACGCTCTCCTCCAGACTACATTCTTTTCTTCATTATAGAGGAAATCGAGAAAACTGCCGTTTGTTCTTTCGAGAAGATGCCTTACCAAAAGCCGCAGAATGGATTAGTTATGTCATGATACAAATGGGCGTCGGGCATCGTCTTCGTCCTTTGCCTTCTTCATTAACAATCGATCACATTAAGACAGCGATTGATCAAATGTTACACAAAATTAATCCCACCTTAGCAATGCTTCAAGCAGCACGCTTTCCTGAAGAACAAGAACAACAACTCATTCCGACAGGCTACAAGCCAGCCATTTCTGCTTCTACTGAAACTAAAATCAATCCCTTTAAATCATTGACGTCACATACATCCTCCATCCAGCCATTTAAGCAAAACACGAAGCCTGCCTCAACCGTCATTAAACCTTTTCCAACCTCCACCCGAACACGTCGTAAGGATCAAGAATAAGATACGGTATCACCGATGAAAGAAGGATTAAATGATGGATAAAGCAGCCTATCGAAAATTATATGAATCGAAAAAAAAACTAAAGTTAACAGAAGCTACTTTACTTAATAAACAGCGTCCTCAACCGAAAAAGGGTGGCTGTAAAACATGCGGTAAAGTTACGTGGAAACCTACAAAGACTACAAGGCCATAATAAACAATCTGGGTTTTCCCGTTACTAGATTTGCTTGCTTCCCACTATAGAAGTACCCTTTTGAGAAGAGATTCCTCTTCTCTTTTTTTGTTCTTTTTTAAATATAAACCCATTTTTATGTACGAGTAGGTACTTATCTATGCAAAAAATTAAGAAAGCAATATATTATATTATCCCTGATAAATCAGGAGAGCGAAACAATATAAAGGAGGAACAATTAAATGGGTTCTTTATTTAGAAAAGGTTACGATTGTTACGAAAGTTCGTCTTCTTCGTCTTCGTCATCTTCATCTTCATCTTCTTGTTGTCAACAACGTCCAAACTGCTGTGGATGTTTCTGTGACCAATTACGTTGCTTAATTCCAGGTACTACAGTTACGGTGAGCGTTCGTGGCGTATTAACACCATTTACTCTTGTGTTTGCAGCATTCTGTAACAATACTTGTTGCGTAACATTTGTAAACGGCTCTTCAGCAACACCAACTGGTGGCGTAGTTGTACTTGACTGTCAAGACATCGTAGCACTTCAAGTAGGTCCTTTCTAAGCAATAAATGATGACACGAAAACAACAGGCTGGTACTGTCAGCCTGTTTGTTTTTATCATAACACTTTCTATTTTTTATCATTCACCTTCCCCAAAAGCCCCCCTAAAAAAGTAAACAAGCCTGTAAAGGAGGTGAATGAATAATGGGAAGAAGAAGATGTTGTAACTCGTGTTGTAACCCTTGCTGTTTTCCGCCGTTTGGCTTTGGGTTTGGTTCTTGTGGCTTATTATGTAGTGCAATTGGACAAACTGTCACACTTACCTATTTCGGATCTGTTATAACAGGAACCATTACAGGCTGTATCGGGGGATCCGTCTCCATCGCAACAGCAACTGGGGTTGTTTTTGTAAACTGTGCTTTTGCAACTGGTGTTTCCTTTGTTTAATGTAAAAAGCAGCAATTTTGCTGCTTTTTTATTACATACCCGTTCTTTCTTCTTTTACATATACTGTTATGAAAATCGTAAGAAAGGAGTTTATGATGAGAATTTTATTCCTATCATCAGGTTATTTTGGCATTTATCAGCATTTCGAAAACTGTATACTGTCCGCGTTAAAACAAGAGGGGCACTACTGCCGTTTTTTATCTGTTTATCAATCGTTAGGACCGAGTTTTCCTTCTTTTCAATCAAAAGTAAAGCATTTTCAACCTGACCTCGTCTTAACATTAAATGGCTTTGTGCTCTCAGAAGAAGTAAGCAGCTGGTTAGCTACTAAGAACATTCACCGCGCTGTGTGGATGACAGAAGATCCTTATTATTTAGATTTAAGTAAACCCATCATTCACCGTTATGAAGATGTCTTTACGATTGATTCTGCGGCGCTATCTCTCTACAAAGAATGGGAACATCGTTCCGTACATCTGCTCCCACTAGGAACCGATCCTCACCTTTTAGATGCTGCTGTCGAAGAAGAAACGAGTGGAACCGACCTGTGTCTCGTCGGCTTTCCTTATCCTGATCGCATCTCACTCATTACAGCGCTTCTTCAAGATACGGACTATACGATTGCTGTTGCAGGGGGAATGTGGCGAGAGCTATTAAAAGAAGAACAGCATGGTGGAAAGTTAACCATATATGACTGGATTTCCCCTAAAAAGGCTTCTACTTTATATAAAAAAAGTAAAATAATCCTAAATACCCATCGTCCTGCTGACTTAGATGCTAATCAAAATTCGTTGCACATCCAAGGAAGAAGTATTAATAATCGAACCTTTGATGTTGCACTCTGTGGTGGATTTCAACTTATTTCCGACATGCCTGATTTGCGCACCTATTATACGGAAGAAGAAATGATTTCTTTTACCACCTATGATGAGCTACTTTCCTTAATTCACTTCTATATGAAAGAGGATGTCGCGCGAACCCACATTGCCTGTGCTGCCCAAAAAACAACTCAAGCAAGAGATACGTTTTTACAGCGCATAAGACAGCTACTTCAGGCTCTATCTATAAACAAGACAGCACATTCTTTTTTATCGTGCAAGCATCAAGGAAGGTTGTTACCATGAGAATTTTTTACATTCCTTCCGGCTTTCCGCGCATCTATCATCATATTGACCGTTGCATTATTCAATCGTTACGAGCTTGCGGGCATACTGTTACTTGGGGTAGCCACTTTAAAGGCATCGGACCGCTAACGTTCATGATTCACCGCTTTCAGCCACACGTTGTCTTAACAACGGTTGGCTTCTTATTACCAGAAGAACTGCTCTCTTGGCTAGAAGAAAAACAAATTCATCGCGCTATTTGGTTCACAGAGGATCCTCATTATATGGACACTACCGTTACGCTTGCTTCTCGGTATGATGTTGTTTTCTCAATTGAAGAAAATGCTGTCAATGAATATAAAAAGCGTGGACACTTGCACGCGTATCATGTTCCTCTGGCAGCTGACGTTCACACCTTTGTTCCTTCTCAAGAAGAAATTAAAAAGGAATTTGATCTCTGTTTAATAGGCTATCCTTATGAAAATCGCAAACAACTTATTTCCCATATATTAGAGCATACAACCTATTCTATCTTTCTTGGTGGTGACGAATGGCGTCAATTCTTTGGGCAAGAAAAACATCAAGCACGGGTCACGATCGAACCATACATCGCACCAAAAGATACTGTTTCGTATTTTCACCGCTCCTCTATCATTTTAAATCCGCAACGACCTCATGATTTATCAATGAATGAAAACACATTAAACATAGAAGCATACAACGTCAACAATCGAACATTTGATTTAGCTGCCTGTCAGGCGTTTCAGCTTCTTTCTTATAGAGACCGCTTACCCTTTGGTATGAAGGAACATACACACTTGGCACTCTACAAAAATGAAGAGGATTGTCTAAAGAAAATCGACTATTATTTACAACGGCCAAAGGCACGTCAAAAACTCTGTCAGGCAGCCTATGATACGATTCAATCGTTCCACACGTATAAACATCGTGCGGAAACCATATCAACGATTCTATCTACTGCATATTCTCTTGTTGAGCAAGATTCATTATTTTAATAGCAAAGAAGGCACGTGAAACGGTAGTAACAGCCGTTTCACGTGCCTTCTTGTTTTTATTTAAACTTGAAACATCTCCCACACAAAGGCCGGACCTTTTGCAAACAGCCGTAAGTCCTCATCACTTACCATCTGCACATCACTGCGCTTATACAACAGTTTCTCAAAGGCTATTCGGTCTTGGATCTCACATAGTTTTCCGGCATCGGAAAGATAAAATAAATCCTGATGTTTCAATAACAAGCCGTCCGGAAGTAGCCCTTTCATGATTTGCTCTTTCGTAAGCTGGCATCCTGGCACGACTTTACTCAAAAAAGAAGAAGAGACGCTAAGATATGGCAACGTATGCAAAGGAAGAGCTGTCTGAAGTGACTCATTCACTTCATGATACAGTGAACCATTTAACCAGTACCATTTTTTTGACTCTTTATGCTGTAGGAGAATCCGCTTTTGTGGATGTTGTTCATCAATTTGCTCGCCCTCTTCATATTTATAAAGAATAGGATCAGGAACTTCGACAAAACGAGAGTAATGAGATTTTTCAAAGTGAACGAACGAAATGGCTCTTCTTTTTCTTTCTTCAATTACAAAAAAACGACCATCTAATCCTTTGATAACCGTGCCTTGGGGCAAAGGGTCCGGAAGAAATTGACTTAAATATTGAAAGCAACTAGGCGTATTTTTCGTAATATCTAATACGAGTTCTATTGGGAAAAACGGAGCAAAGGAATTTAATCGATGCCAAAAAACAGCGTCAGCATTAAACCAATAGTCAGCATGATCATCCCAAAAAGAACCGTAGCGTTTTTTAACGTGATTTGCAATGTCTTTCGTATGCATAACCGAGCAATGATCTACGCGATTAGCGGCTTGATGTAAGACCTCCTTCGCTTCTAATAGCATACTCCAAATTTTCTTACCAACATCGTTATACTGCTCAATTTGCTGTGAGGAGTAGACGACTTGCGCTTCCTTATGCTCTTGGAAATAACGCAACATCGTTGCTAGGCGCTCTGGCATATAAACAGTATCATCTGTTAAATAGCTAATGTAGCGCCCTTGCGCCTTCTCTAATGCTAGATTAATTAAATAGGCATAACGCGTGACTTTATAGCGATCCTCATTTTTAACGCCACTTCGAATGAGTGTGATGCGCGTGTCATTTTCATAGGAAGCTAGAATTTTCTGTACGTCTTCTCCTGATTCATCATCCATAATGATGAGCTCCCAATTAGGAGTTGTTTGTGCTAAAACACTTTCAATCGCAGCGCCGACCATCGTTGGTTTATTGTAACTCGTTAAGATGACTGTAACGTCTACCATAATTCCTCCGTGATCTTTTGACATGTTGACACTACATGATTTCCTGTTTGCTTCCAAGAAAATTTTTTTACTTGTTGCAGCCCTTTTTCAATAAGGCTTGCATGTCGTTCTGGATGTTGAAGGACGTCTATTAAGCCAGTCGCAATACACTCGTCGTCTGTCGGATCTACATAAATTGCAGCGTCTCCAGCTACTTCGGGTAAAGAGGCTACGTCTGATGTAACAACAGGTGTGCCGCACGCCATTGCCTCTAGCACTGGTAAACCAAATCCTTCATACAGCGATGGAAATAAAAATACATCTGCACTAGAATAGAGCTGTATGAGCACGTCATCCGGCACATAACCGGTAAAAACAAGAGAATCAGTGATGTGAGATCGTGCCGCTTCTCTTTCTAACAATAACTTCATATGTGGATATATTTCTCCTGCTAATACGAGTTGATGTGACTTCTTCAACAACGGCGTTGCCTTAGCGAATGAACGAATAATAGCTGGCACATTTTTATGAACTTCTGCGCCTCCTGTATAGAGTACAAAGGGAGAAGTAATGCCATAACGCTCTAATAAGACTTTCGAACGCGCGGCTCGCTGAAAAGAGACATCAATTCCTCCAGAAATAACACGCACTTGTTCATTTTTCAAGTCTGTTCGTTGTAACACTTCTTGTTTTGTACATTCTGAAATGGCAAATACAACGTCACATTGTGAAATAAAAGAAACGATGGATTCATAGCGTCGTTTCCATTCTTCATTAAACAAAAAGTGTGTTGGAAAATGAAAAGGAATAAAATCATATACAGTTGTCGCTAACGTAACGTTTGGAAACCAAGATTTAGCTAAATTAGGTGCTATCCCATAATAATCAAAAGGTGACTGCACAAGATAAAGATCTGGTTGCTCTTTATTAATAAAGTGTACAATTTCTTCTTTGATCTTTTCTGCTGACCAATGTTCCATAAGATCAAAAACCACTATTTCAACGGATGGGTTTTGTTGCAATTCATAAAGCAACGCTTCAGAATACCGGCCAATTCCTCGCTGAGAAGAAGGGGTTATTGCATACGCTCGATCAAAAGCAATCTTCAAAGTTACTCCTCCTCATTGCCTTTTTCCAAATCTTCTAATTGACGCAAACGCTCTTTAATGTGTTGTTCTTCTGATTTGTGACATACTAGCAAGCCTTCATCCGTACAAACAACGATGATGTCACTTAGCCCTAGCACGAGCGTTTTGTACTGTGAAATTATCGTACAATTCGCGCCGTTAGTTACGATCCGCTCTCCGTGCGTAATATTGTCTTCCTCTGCTTGATCATGAAAACGTTCAAGCGACCCCCACGTTCCTACATCATCCCATTCAAACGTAACCGGAACCGTATAAATGTGTGCCGCTTTTTCTAAAATGGCATAATCAATAGAGAGCTTCGGCAGTGCTTCATATGTTTGTTGTAGCGGTAACTGTTCATTTTGAAGCTTTTCCCACAACTCTTTCTGATGCTTCTCCATATAATAAGCAATCGTTGAAGGTTTCCATATAAAAATGCCACTATTCCAGAAAATCGTTTCTTTTTTTAATAGTTCCTGCGCTACGGATAAGGAGGGTTTTTCAACAAATTGCTTCACAGGCACAATCGCCTGCTTCTTTACAAGAGAAGGAAATGTTTCAATATAACCATAGCCTGTTTCAGGACGCGTTGGTTGAATCCCCAATGTTACGATATAGGCATCATTTTTCGCAGCTTCTTCTGCTACTTCAAGTGCTTCTAGAAAAGCAACACCATCTGGAATATACTGATCCGATGGTGCTGTAACAATAACTTCATCGTCGTTATTCCGTAAGAAAGAGAGAGCGGCAAGCGCCACACATGGACCAGTATCTCTTCGGCACGGTTCAATAATGATGCGCTCATCCGTTAACTGAGGTAGCTGCTCTAACACAAGCGGCGCATATTCAGCTGTAGTGACAACATAAATATCTTCATGCGCTAGCTTCAGTAAAAAACGAGCGTATGTTTCTTGTAATAAACTATCCTTAGAGCGTAACGATAAAAATTGTTTCGGTCGTTGCGCTGTACTCCACGGCCAAAACCGCGTCCCTTGTCCCCCTGCCATAATGACAGCCTTCACACTAGTTCACCTCAGATTTCTACAGTGATGTCTCCATTACTATGTATGCACCTCGTAGATAAAGCGGAATAGGGCAATCGTCCAAATTCAGCATGTAACATGGAAAGCGACATATTTAAAAATAACCGAGTGCCGGTGCGTTTTTTCGCACAACCACTCGGTTAACTTTTAGTTTTTTCCTTTATATTTTTTCAAGTCACTCTCAACCATCATCCCAACGAGCTGTTCAAAAGACACTTCAGGTTCCCAATGTAATTGTTGCTTTGCTTTTTCGGGATTTCCTAGCAGTAGATCAACTTCAGCGGGACGAATAAATTTAGGATCGATCACAACATAGTCTTGCCAGGAAAGCCCAACATGACGAAAAGCAGTTTCTACTAAGTGTTTTACCGTATACGTTTTACCAGTAGCAATTACATAATCATCCGGTTGTTCTTGCTGAAGCATTAAATACATTGCTTTCACATAATCGCCTGCAAATCCCCAGTCTCTGCGTGCATCTAAATTTCCCATCCGCAGCTCTTTTTGTAGCCCACATGCTATACGTGCGACCGCATCTGTTACTTTTCGTGTGACGAATTGCAGGCCCCTTCGTGGTGACTCATGATTAAATAAAATACCAGAACAGGCAAATAAATTATAGCTTTCTCGATAATTCACCGTAATCCAGTGACCGAATACTTTTGCCGCTCCATAAGGACTACGTGGATAAAAAGCTGTGTGTTCTGATTGAGGTATTTCTTGTACCTTTCCAAACATTTCTGAACTGGACGCTTGATAAAAACGAGCATGTGACACTTTTTGACGCACCGCTTCCAGTAAATTAAGTACACCAACACCGGTTACTTCTGCGGTATACGTCGGTTGGCTCCATGAATCACCGACAAAAGATTGCGCAGCTAAATTGTACACTTCATCCGGCTTTGCTTCTTGCAGAGCCGCAAGCAATGAAGGTAAATCGCAAAGATCACCCGTAATGAGCTCGATCTCTTTTTTTAGATGAGCAATATTCTCTTCGTTTTGCGTCGCTGTTCTTCTTACTAACCCATACACTTTGTAACCTTTTTCTAGTAATAATTCTGCTAAATACGAACCATCTTGACCTGTAATCCCTGTAATTAGAGCCGTTTTCATTCGCGTCTTCCTCTCTTTAGAACGACTGTTCATCTTTGGGAAGTAAAGTTAATTGCTGCAACCGTTTCTTCATTCGCTCTCCACAAACCTTTGGAGAGAACTGTTCTTCTATCGTTTGAAGCGCCTTTTGTTCTTTCGTAGTTTTCCACGCCGAATCTTTGGTCGCTTTTTTCATGTAGGCTGCTGCTTCCTCAAGATCTGGATCTCCCCATTGTTGATGGGCTTTATAAGGTCCCCAGTCTTCTCCAACAGAAATGAGGGGAGCAGAGACAAGACAAGCATTCTCTTTATTCATAAAATCAAGATTTCCTGACCAGCCTGTTGCGATGGCAAGTTTACCAGCTTTCATGGCTTCTGCTATTGATAAACCAAAACCCTCAGAACGATGAAGGGAAACAAAGCAATCTACACACTTTATGAGCGCATTCATATCTTCACGTGATAAAGTTTGATTGATAACGATAATGTTCTGATAGTCAGCAATTAGCCTTTGTAAGTGTGCAAGCTCTTCTTCTAAATTCAACGTATTGCTGTTAATTTTAATGACGAGCGCGACGTTGGAGTCATTTGGTGCAAAGGCACGTTGAAAAGCTTTTATGGCACCTTGTGGATTCTTACGTATGAGCGAACTATTTGGATCATACATCATTAAAAATAGAAATGATTGTTGAGGCAAGGTAAAGGCTTGCCGACTTTTAGCGGAACAAGAAAGAGGTGGGGTACAATGCGGCATCCAATGGACAGGCTTGGTTGTGTTCTTTGCAATAGCATTCTGAATGAAACGTGACGGTGCCCATATTTCATCCACTAATGAAAAGCTTTCTTGAAATTCCTCGGGAAACTGTGGCAATTCCCAATGCCAAACAGCAATGTTATACGCGTCACGAAACCACTTTCGATCCAATAAGCGAAATCGGTAGGCAATGTCCAGCTGATCCGCATTAATATGGAAAATATTCGTGTTATAGCATGGTTCTGTTACTTCTTTATGCACCCAGGAATGATCTTCTTGTCGAGCAGCAATGGGCCAATAATGAACCATTGCTAGTGGAACATCCGCTGCTTCTAAAGCATGCGCAGCCAAACGGCATGACTGCCCGGTTCCTTGTTCTGCTCGACTATAGCCAATTAAATGAACACCCGGTTTTCTCATGCTAGCCTCACGCCTTCTGTCGTTTGATATACGCACTAGGCCAATGTGTAATAGGCGCGGTTAGGTCACTTTCATTAAAGGGCCAACTCGGTTGTTCTATAACATAGGCGTCATTTTCCTTACAAAAGGTTAGCGCTGCACTAGTTGGATGATCTTCTTTCCACGCAGGCTCACCTCGAGGCGTATCGTAAACATCTTTCATAATCCCATCGGTCGCTACAATATAGGAATCAACGGAAACGAGTGGAGCATAGGCACGCAGTTCGCTTAGCACATGCTCTTTCGTATGACACGAATCTAGCAAAATAAGGACGTTATCGTGTGGTTTAATACATGCTTTCACCGCTTCAATGGTGTCTGTAGCAACGGAATCGCCTTCTATTAATGTGATTGCAGAAGAAAGAGGATGTTCACGAATCGCTTGTTTATTATGCGGACGAATTTCAATATCGACGCCAATAACTCGCCCTTTGTCCATCGCTTTACATAAACTTGCATAATAAATGAGCGATCCTCCATGTGCAACGCCTGTTTCAATAATCACATCAGGCTGTATTTTATAAATAAGTTCTTGAATGCGAATCATATCTTCTGGAAGTTGAATAATAGGTCTCCCTAACCATGAAAAGGTATATATATACTTTTCATTCCAGCCAACTTTCGTCCACAAATTCGATAACAGTTCAAAACTTTCTTTACTATACAGCGATACATTTTTCATCACATTATGTTTCTCGTAATAGAGTGTTCCTGCTTCTGTATCAATACTAATCTTCAAAACGATCCCCCCAAAACAATCAGATCTGGTGTTAGCTTTTGCTCTTGCAGCATGATTTTTGATTCCTCTACATAATTAGGATTCATAATAATAACTGTTGCAATGTTACGTTCTTGCAGTTGCTCTAGCCCAATAATGAGGTGACCTGTTCCTGGCAAATAACCTCCATTTTTCCCGGGATTAATATCAATGACACAATTAATGTGCTCAACATCTGGATCAAACAAGTGGGCAAAGGTGACTCCCTTCGCACCTGCCCCCCAGATGGCGACGTTGCCTTTTTTCACTAGCGCTTGTAGGCGTGTCTGCCATTTTGTCATCATCTGTTTATCAGCACGCACTATCGATGTAACATCTGGAATCGATGCTTGTGGAACAACGGTATCATGTGAGGATCTTGCAGAACCTTCTCCCCATAAATATTGATCGCCAAAGACAGTGGTTGCACGCAACGGACTAATCCCCGCCTCAGAAAAGGCACGAAGCAGTGTTGAACGTGAAAAATAGGAACAATGCTCATAGAAGAAATCCCACGTCGCCCCGTGACGCACAATCCAGTCCACACATGGCGTTTCAAAATAATACCGCGCATTTTTTTCACATAGACCTTTTCTTATCTCTTCTAAAAATGCGACGGGTTGCTCGATATGCTCAATCACATGACGACAAATACACACATCTCCTTGCACACTGTGATACGCATCAGAAAAATAATCCCGCACAAAGACGAGGGCTTCATGCGGGTTTGCTTCTCCCTGATAACTCGGATCAAAGCCGTAGCCCTTATTCGTGCCCTCGGACATAATGAGTTGTGTCAAAAAATCGCCTTTTCCACATCCTACTTCTACAACCGTTTTTCCTTTCACATGCTTCTGTTCTTTAAGATATGTGATTCGCTCTTGCATATGACTTAAAAATGATTGTGAAAACGATTGATTGTTGTTATATTGCATCGAATAATTCATCAATCCCTCATTAAAAGCACGATTGAAAATAAAGCCACAACTTTGGCAAACACTCATTAACAATGTCCCTTTAGAGAGCGCTCTCGCTTGAGCTAGCGAAGGCATCACAAGGTTTTGATGAATGGGCACGTTTTCTCTATGCAAAAAATCCGTTAATACACCTGATTGACAAATGGGACACGAGGCTTTATACATCATCACTCCCTCTCCCTTCTTTTAGTCCTCGTAATAGGGACTATTTAAATCGTTATGAGATAAAATAATGGAATCTTTAATAGGCCACTGAATGGAAAAACGAGGATCGTTATAGCGAATCGTGCGTGCACTCTCTGGAACATAGAGAGCAGAAATCATATAGGCAACAATCGTGTCATCTTCAAGTGTTTGAAAACCGTGTGCAAAACCTTTTGGAATATATAAAGATTCACCACTTTTTTCTTGTAAAGTGACCGAAAAATGGTCAAGGTACGTTGGTGAATGCTTTCGCAAGTCAATAATAACGTCATGAATCGCACCCTTTAAACAACTGACAATCTTCACTTCTTCATAAGGTTTTTCTTGATAGTGCATACCGCGAATTGTTCCTTTGCTAGCATTAATCGATATACTTGACTGCAACCCGTCGCCACATAAGTTATGAGCGCTTAATGCGTTCTTACACCACACTCTATGAAAAGCTCCTCGCAGATCATGATGCACATCCATAGTCAGCAAATACGCACCTTCTAACGATGTTTCTGTTACTTTCATCGCTTTATAACACCTCAATATGCGGAATGGGCACAACAAACCGACCGCCCCACGAGGAAATATGCGCCATTTCCGCACAAATTTCGTCTTTTAAATTCCATGGTAGGATAAATACATAGTCGGGCTTTGTTGCCGTAATCTGATCAGGGTGCATAATTGGAATCCGCGTTCCTGGCAAATATAAACCTTGTTTAAACTCACTTTTATCAACGGTAAATGGCAAAAAATCTTTACCAATCCCACAATAATTTAATAGCGTATTTCCTTTGGCTGGGGCTCCGTAACCTACAACCGTTTTCCCCTCTTGCTTTACTTGTAGAAAGAAAGCTAGTATGGACGCCTTACTTTCTTTTACTTGCTGACAAAATCGCGCATATTGATCGACATCATGAAGCCCTCGTGACCGTTCTTGTGCCAACAGCGCTGAAACTGATTCATGTACTTCGTCTACATCTTCTGTGTGACCTGCATAAATACGCAGAGAGCCACCGTGTGTCGTTAGCTCTTCGACTTCATAAATCGTTAGTCCATGAACAGCGAAAATATGCTGCAATGTGTGTAACGAAAAATAGGAAAAATGCTCGTGATAAATCGTGTCAAACTGATTTTCATTCATTAACTGCAGCAAATGAGGAAATTCAGCCGTAATTACCCCTTCACGCTGCAACAGCATTTTTAAGCCTTTCACAAAATCATGGAGATCTGGAACGTGCGCTAGCACATTATTCGCAATCAGTACATCCGCTTTTCTTTTAGAAGCCAATTGAGCAGCTAGTAGCGTTCCAAAAAACTCTTTTACAATGGGAATGCCTTTTTCCTCAGCTTTTATCGCTACATTTTTAGCAGGCTCAATTCCGAGGACATCCATTTGTTCTTCTATAAAATATTGCAAAAGATACCCATCATTACAGGCAACTTCGACGACAAATGAATCTTCTGATAATGAATAGCGCTTCATAATATGTTCAACATATCGTCTGGCATGCGCTAACCACGAACTAGAATACGAGCTGAAATAGGCATAATCAGAAAAGATGGTGGCCGGTGTTTCAAATTCTTCTAACTGAACGAGTAAACAATTTTGGCAAACGTACGTATGAAGTGGATAATACATTTCTCCTTGGCATAAGCCTTCTTCCGAAATAAAGGCATTCGACAAAGGTGATAAACCAAGATCTACAAATGTTTGAATCAATGGGTCCTTACAATTACGACAGCGGTGACTTCCCTTCGTCACTCTGCTTCACCATCCTTTCATAGGTTTTTATTTGGTCCACTGTTTCCACATACATGTCTTTGCCTATTGCACACTGCTCATACCAACGGACGCTCCACACTATAGCTTCAGGGAGCGTTAACTTCGGAAGCCAGCCTAATTGTTGCACAGCTTTTTTTGTCTGTAATTGTAGAGTAGGTGCTTCATAGCGTGCTAGTTCCTGCGTCTGCTGCACCTCAATAGGCACAGAAAGACAACGATTCACATAACCAATGACTTCTTCAACGGATACAGCTTCAGCCGGATAAGGACCGAAATTCCAAGCTCCACTATAGGACGTTCCTCGTTCATACAGGTGTTGTGCTAACAATAGATAACCATATAAAGGATCTAATACATGTTGCCACGGTCGTGTCGCTTTAGGATAACGAATCACAATCGGTTGCTTCGTTATATGAGCCTTCATTAAGTCTGGTAGCAATCGATCTTGCGACCAATCACCGCCACCAATAACATTTCCAGCACGAGCAGTCGCAACTCCAAGCTTCTCGTTAAAAAACGAAGCAGCATAAGCTTGCGTAACAAGCTCAGCACATGCTTTGCTTGCACTATAAGGATCTTTTCCTCCAAGTGGATCTCCTTCAGAGAAGCCTTCATGATCGAAACGCCCGTCATTGCGATAACATTTATCGCTTGTTACATTCACAATGGCTTTTACGGTATCACACTGACGCAGCGCTTCTAGAAGATGAAGTGTTCCCATCACATTCGTTTCAAATGTTTCAACTGGCTTCTCATATGAAAGCCGAACAAGTGGTTGAGCAGCTAAATGAAAGACAAGATCAGGTTTATGTCGGCTTAGCACTTCTAGCAGTAACCTACGATCACTTATATCGCCTTCATAAGACTGAATATACTGCTGTAGTGCCGCACTTCTGTACAACGACCGATGATTTGCTGGCAACGCATAGCCAACCACGTTCGCACCTAATAAGTGAAGCCAAATCGCTAACCAGCTTCCTTTAAAGCCCGTGTGTCCTGTAAGAAGCACCGTTTTATTACGCCAAAAATGAGCATTCATCCTACCACACCTTCCATGGTGCCCGCTCTTCTTCCCACATTTCATTCAATTTCATCCGATCGCGTAACGTATCCATCGGATGCCAAAAACCACTATGGCGAAATGCCTGAAGCTCACCGCTCTTAGCTAATGACTCTAGCGGTTCCTTTTCCCAAGCTGTCTGAGCAGAGGAAATTAGCGAAAACACAGATGGTTCTAAAACGAAGAAACCCCCATTAATCCAATTGCCATCTCCTTGAGGTTTTTCTTGAAAGCCCGTCACCTGTATGCCATTCAGTTCTAATGCCCCAAATCGACCCGGAGGCATTACGGCTGTAATTGTTGCACTATTTCCATGTGCAAAATGAAACTGAATAAGTTCGGAAATATTTACATCAGCTAATCCGTCACCATACGTTAAACAAAACGTTTCATTGCCAACATGCTCTTGTATTCTTTTTATTCGCCCTCCGGTATTTGTATGCTCACCGGTATCAATTAACGTTACTTTCCATGGTTCAGCGTTGTTTTGTAGAATCGTACGCTCATTGCAGGAAAGATCAAACGTTACGTCTGACATATGCAAAAAGTAATTCGTAAAATACTCTTTAATTACATAGCCCTTGTAGCCAAGACAAATGATAAAATCTTGAATGCCATGGCTAGCATACATCTTCATAATGTGCCAAAGAATGGGTTTCCCACCAATCTCAATCATGGGTTTAGGCTTTAAATGGGTCTCTTCGGCAATCCGGGTTCCGTATCCCCCAGCTAAAATGACAGCTTTCATCGGCTCACCCTCTACTAAAATCACTCATTTTTTTCATATCCGTTTTGCATAGTATGCAACGATAGGCATTTTGGTAGGTCGTTTCCTTCTTTTTTTTAGCATCGCTCCATAAACACAAAAAAAGCCCCATTCAATATCAATTGAAAAGGGATCTTTACATCGTTACTTCTGAAGCAGATCGAGCGTAACTAATCGTTCTTTCATGAGTTCACCTATTTTTTGTGGATGATAGTTAGAAAGAATATGTTGACTTGCAGCCTTACTGATCGTTTCTCGATAGTGTCGATTATCTTTTACTTTCTTCATGCAATACGCACCGTGTTCTAAATCAGGTTCTGCCCATATTTGTCCTTTCTTATAGGGACCGTGATCTTCTTTCACTGTAGAGAGAGTATAACGAAGCGGACAGCTCGTTTCCTCCGTCATAAAATCTGTGTTTCCTGACCAATTGGTTGCAATGACCGGCCGCCCAAAGCGCATCGCCTCGGCAATCGGCAACCCAAATCCTTCCGATCGATGAAAAGATGCATAACAATCGCATAATGCAATGAGATTATAAATCTCGTCTCGCGTTTTAAAGCCTTCAATTAAATAGATATTTTCATAGCCAGCGATCAGTGCATGTAAACGTTTGATATCTTCTGCATCAAATTGACTTCTCGATACCTTTACAACGAGGCCAACGTCTTTGTCATCTGAAGCAAAAGCTGCTTGAAACGCCTCAATGACACCAAGTGGATTTTTTCGCGCTTGATGACTTAAGGAATCGTACATGGTTAAAAATAAAAAACGCTGTTCTGGTAGTTGAAAATAGGTGCGAGAAAGGGGTGTTTCAATTTTCGCCGTAATTGCATGGGGCATTACTTTAATCGGAATATTCGTCTGCGGCTCACATGCTTCTTTTACAAAGTGTGAGGGTACCCATAATTCATCAATAAATGCATAGGCATACCGCCACTCCTCTGGAAACTTCGGTAGCTCCCAATGCCAATATCCAATATTATAACCAGCCGCATGCAGCTCCTGCTTTCGATAATGAAGCAGGGCATACTGCATTTGATCCGCATTAATATGGTACATACTACAATTGTAGCGAGGTGCATCCATTTCTTTATGAGCCCACGTAATAACATTTTTCTCTTGCAAACATTGTTCATAATTTAAGATACCAAAAGGAACGTGAACAGCCTCTAAAGAGGCCGCTGCATTCCGGCAAGACTCACCAAGTCCCATTGCTGCTCGGGCATAACCAACTAGATTTACTCCTTGCTCCACGGATTTATTTCCTCCTTTAATTGTTTGTAAATTCCAAATGGATGCGCATATTCGCTCGTACGCTGCGTCTCTCTCATACACCACGATATAAAATCAAAAGAAAGATGATACTCTGCTTGCAATGTGAATTTCGCCCAGCCTAAAAATTCATCGCCACTTTCCGTTAAAACATTGGAAAAACGTGTCTCTACTTCTGACTCATGCTTTAATAATTCATAAAACAACCATGGGATGTTACTCGGACCAACAGTGGCGTTCAGCTTATCTAAAAAGCCTTCTCCACATCGCCCAAACGGATCTTCATAGTCATTTCCAGCATCTAGCAATAAGCGAAACAATTGTCGGTGAGTTAATGAAATTTTCCGTCCTTTTTGATCATGAAGAAAAGTAAAGGGACGTCTCCTTGTATCATGGTAGCCAAAGGAAGTTAAGTTTTCTTTATAGCGCGTAAAAAGGGAGTGCAGTGATGTCGGAAGTGCTGAATAGCGATTTTGTTTGTTAGAGATTGTACGAAGGTCGTAATCAAAGCCACTAAAATGATAAAATACAAGCGGATCTTCTCCGATGTACAGGGCATTGTTTTTTTCTACGATTTCACGCTCATGCAAGTTCCAATAAGCGACGTTATACGCTTTTGACGGAATGCTATAGACACCCTTAAAAAAGACAGGTGCTAAATCAAGCCACTTTTGATCAACAAATAAGCCTCGATAAGGTTCAACATAACAATAACTTCGAAGCCGCTTTTGCCACCACGCTAAAAATTTTTGCACTTCTGGATGTTTTTTCATGGCTATAAATCCTAAGTTATATGAACCGCTTTGTAAGAAAGTAGTTTCATTTGGATGAAAGCCGTCCATTTCCATCGGTTCAACAATATGAGGAGTTAGCAGTATACAATGATCGTCAAGCCATGTTTCTAATGGCTGTAGTGACTGTAAAACAAGAATATCCGGATCAAAATAAATGAGTTTATCTATCTCTTTTTTCTCTAACAAATAGTCCAGCAAAAAGGGCTTCAGCGCCGTATTTAATTCCGTAATATTATATTTAAAACAAAGCGTATCCATCCCCGTGACCGATAAATCTGCCAAAGAAATGAGCGTAAATTCTTCTTGCTCTAACGCCTCTTCCTCCTGAATTTCATCGGCTAATAGCACGAATACCTCCATGTCAGGATGCTGTCTTTTAATAGACGCCGCTAACGTTCTTGCATAGGCCCAATAGTTTTTTGAAACAATCGTACAAGCAGCCGTCGTCACGTACAATGTCCTCCTTTACTCAATGAATGTAGAGAAACGATTGTTCTTCTCCAATCACGGCATAATCAATTCCTTGAGCTAATGCTTTTTCGGCTAAAATAGGCCGTACTTTTTCATAAACCGTAGAAGATAGCAATAAAAATGCATCCTCCTTCTTCCGCTCCCAATCTTCAATACTGATAATGGATGAATCTCCCAGAATTGATTGTTCAGCAATCCAGCCCGTTATGGTCATGTTTTGATGCGTTAAAATTTTATTCCAGCGATAGCGTTCTAGACCGTCAACCCATATCCAGAGCGCCCGATCACTCACTAATTTTTTCAGTTTCTCTTGGAACGTTTCACATGCAGCTTCACTATTGACCGTTCCTGATGAGATGAGCTGTTGAAAAAACAAATATTGATCTTCTAAAAGAAAAGGGGCCATGTGTAGTGTTACTTGTTGTTCCATAATAATCTGACCGTATAAAAATGTTTTATCGACAGCAATGGTTTGTAATAATCGTTGGGTTAACTGTCTTTTTTCTTGTGGCGATCGTGAAGAAGCCATTAACACAGCATATATTTCTTGTGCTAAAGCAGTGGCAGGTCCTTTTCGCATCGTTTCGCGCGTTTTTTCATCGACTGAAAAGAGTTGAATGTACTCTTCTGTTGTTTTCGGCTGAACTCGATAGGAAAGGTAGACCTCTTCCGCTTTGACAACGTCTCCTAACAAGAGTACTTCCACCCCTAACACAATATCCGCACCATAGATCTCTGTTAAAATTCTCGTTTTTTTTAACTGCTCTGTTCGATATAGCCCATATATAATCCACGATCGAAAACGCAAGCATTCTTCCATTCGTTCCATGACCGTTAAATCCGTCGTATCCATAAAATGCGAGGTGACACTTGTGATGTGCCCATCTTTATCCATATATTGAATATCACTTTGGCACATCACCGCTGTTGGATGTTTCTCTAATTGTGCTAAGCATTTTTCTATATAGTTTGGGGACCATAAATCATCACATGCTGCCCACATAAAATATTCTGTTGTTGTTTGATAAACAAGTTCATTAAAATTAACAACAGTGCCTCGATTTCTTTCATGACGCACGTATGATATGCGGTCATCTTGTTGCGCATAGGCACGGCATATTTCTTCCGTAGCATCGTTTGATCCATTGTCGTAAATAACAATAATGTAGTCTTGATAACTTTGAGCTAACAGTGAATCCAGTGCTTCAGAAAGATATTTTTCACCATTATAAATCGGCAAGCCAATCGTTATCTTTGTTGTCATTGCTTACGCACCACCTTTTAACAGCCAAATAAAAAAGGCTTTGTGGAATCTTGTATATAATAATCTTTAAATTTTTTATAGCCTAACTGATTTAATTGTTGCTCTGCCTCACGTACTTGTTCAGCGACAATCACAAATGGTTTTTCTTGTAGTGCTTGAAAGTCTGTTAGTGAATAGACAGGTAATTGATGTCTTGTCAGTCCCGCTGGCATGAGCGGATCCACATACGCCACAATATTGACACGATAGCGTTGACATAACGAATAGACTGTAATTCCTTGCATACCAGCACCCCATATATAAACCTCCCGCACATCAGCAAGTGATACTCCGCATGATGCCTTCGTTGCAGCTACAGCTTCCTCTATCGTTTTCCCCTGAAGGTAACGAGCCTCACAAAAAGCATACAACAGTGGTGGACTTAAAAGCGTTTGTGGAAAATACGGTTTTACCTCCTCAATAAAGGGGGTGATGATATGACTTGCCTCTTCTAACATTCCTTGAATCATTTTTTCCTTTTCACTTGCCTTTTCTACTTCCGAAAAACGTGGAGATTCCGTTACAAGCTTCACAAAATTTCCTATTAATTGTGAAAAAGGAGCAGCAGCCATCGCCTCATAAGCCTGATCATCCTGGGCAACCTCACGGGCATAGTGATCTACTGTTTTCGGGTTCCATTTGTAATAAAGAAGCTCTTCTTCCACTAATTCAAGTTCGCCTTGTAGCAGTAATTGAAAGCACATTAAATAGTCCGGGCAAAAGACTTCTTGAATCATCATACTTGCCTTTAAATTTTGCAAACGAAACATGCCATAAATCATTTCATAACAGCCATAGCGGGCCAAGTAAGACCGTATAAAATCACTACTGTTCATATCTTGTGGGCGAAAGTAATGATACGGACGGGGATCAAACTTCTGACCTTCTTCATTAATAAATGCTACGTAGCTGCCACAAATGACAGCGCGCTCATTGCTTTCTAACTGTTTGACACATTTAGCAATAAAAGAGGCGTCACGATAATCATCATGAGCTGACCACATAAAGTATTTTCCTTGTGAACGATGAACAACGGCATTAAAATTGTTGGCCATACCCATATTTGTTTTATTTCGTACATACTGAATACGATGATCACGAGCTTGTAACGATTGACAAATTTGTGCCGTCGCATCAGTCGAGGCATTATCAGATATAATCACTTCAATATTTTTATATTCCTGATCTAAAATAGCTCTCAAGCTTTTTTCTAACGTTTTTGCACCATTAAATACCGGCACCCCGATACTAACGAGTGGATTGTCACTCACCCTTAGTCCTCCCTTGTGCACCTTCATTTCGAATATACGCGGCAATCCATTCCTCCATCTGAATCAATCCTTCTTGTAATGACACGACTGGTCGCCAGCCAACGTCTTTATATATGCGAGAACAATCTAAAATAATACGCTTTACATTTTGCTTCGGATGAATGGTAGAGTGAAAGGAAAGAGGGCGACCGGTTTGATGTTCAATGCTTTGAATAAGATGTTGAAGAGAATAGCCTACACTGCTTCCGATATTGTACACATGGTGCGGTAGCTTCTCTTGATGAGAAAGTGCAATCGTTGCTTCAATGGCATCGCTAATATAAAGATAATCGCGAATGATCTCATCTGGATTTCCGTAAATCGTTACCTTTTCCCCTTTTAAATGCTGATACAAAAAAGCTGCAATTGCTCCGACTTTTTTAAAGGGTATTTGCAACGGTCCATAAGGATTTGCATACCGGCATATAACATAATTCATGCCATATTGATGATGATAATAGCGTAAATAGTTTTCCATACTTACTTTACTAACACCATAGGGAGACAACGGGCGCAGATGCTCTTCTTCTGTCGTTGGAACATGGTTCGGCTCTCCGTAAACCGTCCCACCAGAAGAAGCAAATAGTACTTTTTTCAAGGTGCTGACATCTTTACACACTTCCATCACATGAAGAAATAGTGCAATATTTTGAGAATCGTGATGAATATCAGTCAACGAAGACTGCACATCTGTCATAGATACGAAATAATAGAGAATGTCTTGCTGATGCAACGCTTGCCGTAACTTCGTTTGATCCGCTAATTCTCCTTCAACTACTTTTACGTTCGGTAGTAGCTTTTCTAGTAACGTCTCTTTTTTGCGACAATATAACGTGACCTCATCGCCTCGTCGTAACAATGCTTGCGCAAGATGTCTGCCCATGAAACTACTTCCACCAATGATTAAACACTTCATGGCACCCCATCCTGTTCATCCTTTTTCCCCAGCCGTAAAAGCCTCTGGTGTTTCAACATAACATTGATACTCGTGAAGAAATTGCATGCGCAGGCTAGCTAGCAGTGCGGGCTCTTCTTTTTTCCTATAAGATTGAAAGGCCGCTTTAAAACTCACATGATCGCTATACAAAATATAAAAGACCCACGGAATCATCGTTCCATCAATATAGGATATTAGCTTCTGATAAAAGCTATCTTCTCCTGTTGTTTGAAAAGGATTGTGATAGCGGTGCCCTGTTTTTTCCATAGCATGATAGACTTTACGTACGACGGGTAAGATTGCAACACCATTATCAAAGATCGTTGTCTGATTCATTTCATGAAATGTTTGCTCATAGCCAAAACGTTGCAGCTCCCGTTTATACTGTTCAAACAGTGAGCGAACGTCTTCACTGTCAGTCATTTTATAGCGATTTTGATAATGAGATACACGTTGTAATTCATAGTCATACCCACTGAAGTGAAAGAACGCCAATGGCTGCTCATTTACATAATACTGATTGTCTTGCCTGGAAATCTTTCGTTCATGAAGATTCCAGTAGGCTGCATTGTACGCCTTGTTTCTCAATATGTGAACGCCACTAAATAAGCCCGGAACAAGTTCAAGCCATTTTTGATCCATAAACAATCCTTTTTTTTGATCATTCATACACTCATGCTCTAGATGATCACTCCACCACCGTAAAAATTGCTTACTATGTTCATCGTTGCGAAGAGCGATACAGCCGGCATTGTACGTGCCTGCTCGAATTAAATCGAGCTCGCTTGGAATCTTTTGATCTTGTGGTAAAGGAGATGTAATATGAGGTGTTAAAATGATAGAATGTGTCGCTACTAACTCTTCAAGTTCTTGAAGTGGAGAATATAAATAAATATCGGCATCTAAAAAAAGAAAGCGATAATCAGGATGCTGCTTCATTGCGTATGTTAGTAAATACGGTTTTAATGCATTGCAAAGCTCTGCCGGCCCATAGCGAAAACAAAAAGACGCTGCGTTTGGGACGCCAATTTGTTCAACCGTTACATACGTGATGCGACCACTAGCATCCTTTTCCCCTTTTGTACCATCCGTAATTAACACCCATATAACTCCATCTGGATGGTGTGTTAAAAATGAGGAAGCAAGCGCCTTGGCAAATGAAAGATAGTTGCTAGAAATGACAGTGCATAATGCCCACTTCATACGAAGCCTCCTTTCTTTCACTCTAGCGATTTTTTGTTGACCAATCGAAATTGATAAGCGGATCGTCCCACGGAATTCGCTTTTCATCGGGCGCATCCGGATTATAAGACGACGTTGTAAAATAAAGAATGGTAGCTGGTACATTGCCTAGTACACGATAGCCGTGAGCGACTCCTTTTGGAATAAGCACAACAATTGGATGATCTTCTCCCATATAAAAAACACTCGTTTCCCCTTTTGTTACAGAATTTTCTCGTAAGTCATATAACACAACTTGCGCATTACCTGATGGAAAAAACCAAACGTCATCCTGATGCTCATGGTAATGAAACGCTTTAATAACACCAGGATAGGACAGCGATAGTGAAGCTTGACCGAAGCGCGCTAATAAGGACTCATCATCACGGACAAGTTCCGTGAAATAGCCACGATCATCACAATGCCGCACTAATTTTTTCACAATAACCCCTTCAATCATCCGTATGTCTCTCCTTTTTAAAAAAAGCTTGTAGGGCCTCTTGCCATCCCCTTGGTTCACAGCCAGTTGTCGCTTGGAATTTTGTTTTTGCAAGGACAGAATACGAAGGCCGCTGAGCTTCTGAATGATAGTTCGCCATTTTTTTCGGTTGGACAAGGTGCGAATGTGCACCGGATAAGCGGTAGATCTCACGCGCAAAGTCATACCAGCTACACATGCCTTCATTACTAAAATGATATACACCCGATTCACAAGGAATTAAAGCCATAACTGCATGAACTAAATCGGGCGCATAGGTAGGTGAGCCCCACTGTTCACAAATAACAGCTACCTCTTCTTCACGTATCGCACTCGCGCGCATTGTATTGACAAAATTCGCTTTTCCGTGTCCATACAACCAAGACGTGCGCACTACTTTCGCACGAGCACACGCCGCTAATGCGAGCTCTTCTCCAAGCCACTTACTCATACCATACACATTGAGTGGCCTCACACGATCACTCGTTTCATACGGCGTTCGTTTCTGACCATCAAATACATAATCTGTACTAATGTAAATAAATTGTGCCTGTACTTCCTGACATGCCTTTGCCACATAATACGCACCTAGTCCATTGATGCTATATGCTTGATGAGCATCAGATTCTGCTTGTTCCACACGGGTATAGGCCGCACAATGAATAACGACATCAGGCCGATAGGTTCTTAAGCAATTCTGAACTGCTCCTTCATCCGTGACGTCTAATGCCTGACGATCGAGCAAAATCCATTCAACAGTAGGAAAGGTTTCCTGCTGAAAAGCTGCGGCAAGTTGACCACCGCCTCCCGTTAAAACAATTTTCATGTCAACTATCCTCCCCTTCAGCCCAGAAGTGACAATTTGCTTCATGTAGCGCTTCATGCGTTCCAGCATCAAGCCACCAGCCATCCATAATGTCGTATGTTAAAATCGATTGCTGTATATACATGTTATTAACATCCGTAATTTCCAGCTCGCCTCGTGCTGACGGTTCAATTTTTTCAATAAAGGCATCAATGTCATCATCAAACATATAGATTCCCGTGACACAATACGATGATTTTGGTATTTTTGGCTTCTCTTCAATCCCTTCAATTTCACCTAATGTTTCATTCACTTGTGCAATGCCATAGCGATGCGGATCGCTGACCTTTTTTAATAACACTTTCGCTCCAGAAGGCTGATGCAAGTAGCGTTCAATATACGGAAGAAGCGCATCATCGAACAAGTTATCACCAAGAATCACGAGACAACGTCCACACCCAAGAATTCTTCGGCCCGCAGCAATGCCATCTGCAATGCCCCGTGCACCTTCCTGCTTGGCATACTGAATGTTTACTTTTTCGTTATGACCATCGCCGAGCAGCTTCTGAAAACTAGGAATATCGTCTTCATTCGTTACAATCGCAATATGATGAATACCTGCTTCCTTCATCTTTTGCACGGAATGAAGAATCATCGGAACTTGACCAATGGGTAACAGATGCTTATTGATGACCGTCGTTAACGGCTGCAAGCGACTACCCGTTCCTCCTGCTAATATAATCCCTTTCAAACGAGATCAGTCCTCTCCCTATAGTCCGTTCTTTCTTCACTGTATGCGTATAGTTCGTCTAGCGTTAAGCATACATAAGGAAAGTCTGGAAAGGGGTTGTTAAGCTCCGTTAGGAAAAATCCGCACAAAAAAACACCACCAGAAATGGTGATGTTTTTTCATCCTTTTAGTTACCCATAATGCTATAGCCGCTATCAACGTGAAGTGTTTCTCCCGTAATCCCACGAGATAAGTCACTCATTAAGAAAAGTGCTGTGTCACCAACTTCTTCTGTCGTTGTTGTGCGACGAAGAGGAGCCTTTTCTTCAATTTCACGTAAAATACTATTAAAATCGCCAATTCCTTTTGCCGCAAGTGTCCGGATCGGGCCAGCTGAAATAGCATTCACACGAATTTGATCTTTCCCAAGATCGCTCGCTAAATATTTTACGCTTGCATCAAGAGACGCTTTTGCAACGCCCATAACATTGTAGTTTTGGAGAACACGTTCGCCACCTAAATACGTTAACGTCACGATGCTTCCACCTTCTGTCATGAGGCCACGCGCTTCTTTTGCTACGGCAGTAAGCGAGTAAGATGAAATATTGTGAGCAAGCAAAAAGCCATCACGTGTTGTATTCATATATTCGCCCTTTAACTCATCCGTATTAGCAAAGGCAATACAATGAGCAAGACCGTGAATAATGCCAACTTCTTCTTTAATTGCTGTAAATGTTGCTTTAATCTCTTCATCGTTCGTAATATCACACGGCAATACGAGTGAATCATTACGTTCTAACGTAGCTGCAAGATCTTTCACATTTTTTTCAAGACGCTCACCAGCATACGTGAAAATAAGACGCGCTCCTGCTTTTGCAAGTGATTGAGCAATTCCCCAAGCGATACTACGTTTATTAGCTACACCCATGATGACATATGTACGATTTTCTAACGATAAATTCATAATATGGTTCCTCCTCGTCCTCTTCACTAGATCTTTTTTTAATTAGTACCTAGTCCTAACGCTAGTATAACAGATTTTAAACGAAAGGAAACAACGTGTTCATCCTTTGCTCGTTTCGATGTTTCTTTCCTCGAACTGACAGTATGGGCAGCAATAAATTACATTTTGGTTCGACTGAGCGGTTAAGACATCCTCTATAGGAGCTTGGCGCTGACAGATTGGACAAGTTACCGTTGGCACGAATGTTCGCCTCCTTATTTTTAATACTTTTAGTATGAACGAGCCTGAGGAAAGTAATCACTTCATTTATTACTATATTTTTCTATTAAAGGGAATTAGTGTTGAGCTTTTGAATTTTGTCAAATTATTTATACGGTTATGAGTAGGCAAAGTGCGATTTTTTCGGTAAGATAGAACCTGTTATCTGTTAGACATAAGGAGTTTTATGAATGGAAAATAACAGGCAATCCCCTTGGCAAAAATTAGATTGGCATATGATTTTTTTATTGTGCTGTTTAATAACAGCAAGTTGTTTAGCGATTTATAGCGCACAGCTTATTGCGCAATACAATTCAAATTTCGTTGTGAAACAATTGCTTTGGTATTTCGTCGGTGCCATTGCCATCACAGGAATTATGATGCTAGATTTCGATCAATTTCGGAAGCTATCTTGGTATTTTTATGGTTTTTGTATCGTGCTTTTAATTGGAATCATCGTTGCACCAGAGTCCATTGTGCCGAATATTAACGGTGCACGAGCGTGGTTTCGTCTCGGACCATTTGCGCTTCAGCCTTCAGAGCTGACGAAAGTCTCATTGATCATTTCCATGAGCCATGTAATCGCAACACATAATGAAAAATATTTAGTTCGCTCGCTGCGGGAAGACTTCCTTTTGCTTGGAAAAGTTGGATTAGTACTCCTTTTTCCCCTGCTGCTTATTTTAAAGCAACCCGATTTAGGAACTGGCCTTGTTTTCATCGCCATTACAATTAGCCTAGTGCTCGTTTCAGGCATTCGCTGGCGAATTATTTTCATTCTTGGCTTTATTGGTGTATTTTTCATTAGTGCACTCGTGTGGATTTACATAAACTTTCCTCACTTTTTCGTAGCGCATATTCTAGATCAATATCAACTAGAACGTTTTTATGCGTGGTTTGATCCTTATTCCAACAAAGATTTAGGCTATCAAATTCGAAATGCTCTAATGGCGATTGGCTCAGGAGAATTGTTTGGTAAAGGTTTCACACATGGCGTTGTGTATTTCCCAGAAGCACAAACCGACTTTATCTTCTCGGTGATTGGTGAGGAATGGGGCTTTATTGGGACGAGTATTCTCGTTTCGTTATTCTTCCTTCTTGTTTTTCGCATGGTCAATACAGGGTTAGAAAGCAATGAAGTATACGGTAGTTATTTAGCTACTGGTGTAATTGGTATGATCACGTTCCAAGTGTTTCAAAACATTGGAATGAACATTCAAGTCATGCCAATTACCGGAATTCCCTTGCCGTTTATTAGCTATGGCGGAAGTTCCGTGCTAGCACAAATGATTGCTTTTGGTCTTATATTGAATGTTCGTTCTCGAACACGTAAATATATGTTTGAATAAACACCTGCGCTTTGCAGGTGTTTTTTCTTTAACTTTTAGAAAGTCTAAACGTAGGTACGACGATTTCAGTGAAAAGTGAGGAGAACGTTTATGTATGACATTATTGGCGATATTCACGGATGTTGGGATGAATATGTAGCCTTAACGAAAGCACTTGGCTATGTATGGAAAGAGGGTATTCCACAGCATCCTCAACAGCGAACATTAGTTTTTTTAGGCGACATTACCGATCGTGGACCAGACTCAGTCGCTATGCTTACGCACGTTACAACCATTGTTCTTTCTAAAAAAGCACTGTATGTACCCGGAAATCATTGCAATAAACTGTATCGTTACTTTCTCGGAAGGAACGTTCAACTCATTCATGGGCTAGAAACGACTGTAAAGGAACTACAACAGCTACCGGCTCAAGCACTTCGGAAGTTAAAGAAGGCTTTTATACAACTGTATGAATCTTCAGCGTTGTACTTGCAATTAGATCAGGAACAATTAGTGATTGCACATGCGGGGATCAGTGCTTCCTTAATCGGCAAGCAAGGAAAAAAGGTACAAACCTTCGTATTATACGGAGATATAACGGGGCAAACGACGACTGAAGGACTACCCATTCGCCGTGATTGGGCGGTTTCGTATACAGAGGATGCCCTGATTGTGTACGGACATACGCCTGTTATACAACCTAGAAAAGTGAACCGAACCATTAATATCGATACCGGCTGTGTATTCGGCAACTGTTTAACCGCCTTGCGCTATCCAGAAGAAACAACCGTTTCTGTTCCCTCATCTCTTCCCTTTTCACAAGAAAAGTTCCAGACATTTAATTAAAAAAAGCGGCCCTATTCATTGTTTAGGGAACCGCTTTTTCCTTATTCTAGCATCGTTTCATGTAAAAGTTGCTTCATATCTGATGGCAATGGCGCAGCAAGTGTCATTGTTTCTGCTGTAAAAGGGTGAACAAAAGTTACCTCATAGCTATGTAACGCTTGCCGTGGAATATGATCACAACGCCCACCATAAAGATCATCCCCGAGTAAGGGATTATGACGATGCGCCATATGAACTCGAATTTGATGCGTTCTTCCTGTTTCTAACCGAAGTTTTACGACAGAATCATTTCGTACCTCATTTTCTTGAAGCACCTCATAATGCGTAACAGCTCTTTGGCCATCAGCTCTAACCATGCGCTCAATAAGGCTATCTTCTTTTCGTCCAATGGGCGCATCGATCGTTCCTTTTTTAGTGACAAATCGTCCATGAGCAATAGCAATGTACGCCCGCTTAATTTGCTTTTCTTTTTGCTGTTTGGAAAACAGTGAATGCGCAAAGCGATGCTTAGCAATCATCACTAGTCCCGATGTATCTTTGTCTAGACGATTGATGCCATGAAATGTCGCATCTACACCACGTTCAATGTAATAAGCAAGTACACCTTGAGCAAGCGATCCATGTTTTTGATAACGAGATGGAATGGTTGGTAATCCTGCTTCTTTATTTACAACAAGCAAATGTTCATCTTCATACAAGATGTCAAGCGCCATTGAAATCGGGATCATCTGTTCACTAATTGGCTCTTTGGGAAAATGAACCTCAACTGCATCGCCTGCAGACAGTTTTTTTCGAACCGTCACTTCTTGATGATTAACAAGAAGCTTTCCTCCCGAAAATTTAATATCTGTTACTGCTTTTTTTGAAAGTTGCTTGTTGCGTAAAAAGTCACGAAGCAATCCAGTCTGTGACGGTTCAACAATCCATCGTAATACAAATTTAGCCATGTACGCCTCTAATCGGTAACAAACGCTTCTTTTACGCGTTTCCAAAATGGAAACGGTCGGAAACGTGCAAACCTAATTTTTTCTTCAGCCACTCGACATTGAATGGATTTTACTTTTTTTTGCAGTAAGAACAAGTGATCAATTGTTATATGAAAATCAACATCATTCACCGGCTTTAACATGCACGTATGATGTTGTGGCAAAACGAGCGGAGAGCCAATCGTACGAAACACTCGATTATTAATAGAGGCCATCTCAGACACTTGAATACTTGGTAGCGATGGATGAATAATTGCCCCGCCTAACGCTTTATTGTAGGCGGTACTACCTGAAGGTGTTGAGATACACAGCCCATCGCCGCGAAATGTCTCAAATAACTCACCCTTTATTTCAACATCCATGACGAGGGAACCTTCGCCGCTTTTTACCGTACATTCATTGACCGCTAAATACTTTTGCTCATCCATATCATCTAAATAGCGAACCGTTACTTCAAGCAATGGATATTCTACAATCTGATACGGTGTTTTAGCAATGTGAATAACAAGCTTTTCTACTTCTTCTGGTACCCAATCTGCAAAAAAGCCAAGATGGCCCGTATGTATGCCAACAAAAGCTGTCTCATTAATACGATGAACATAATGATGAAAAGCATGCAACAACGTCCCGTCTCCACCAACCGTTATGACAATATCGGGTTCCTCTTCATCGAATTGAAGATCAAACTCTTGCAAATACGTTTTAATACGTTGTTGCAACGTATTTGATTTTTGGTCGCCCTTTGAAACAATTGCAAATTTCATAAATAGCGATCACCTGCCTTTTCTTTTCTCTTCTTACGTACCAGAAATAGAGCCTTTTCCTTCATCTTTACGTTCCGAAAAAATGATTTGTGCCTCTTGTACTTCGCCTCGTATTTCAGCCATTTCCTCATCTAGACGACTAGCTGCTTCTGCGGAGCGCTGTAAGCGTAGTTGAATATCTTTAGGAATTTGTCCTTGGTATTTATAATTTAAAGAATGCTCAATCGTCGCCCAAAAATTCATGGCAAGGGTACGGACTTGAATTTCAACGAGCAACTTGCGCTCGCCTTGCAATGTTTGCACAGGATAACTAACGACAATGTGATAGGAGCGGTAACCACTTGGTTTTTTATTTGCAATATAATCACGCTCTTCCACAATCGTTAAGTCATTGCGACGTCGGAGCATAGTAATGACGGTAGTAATGTCATCTGTGAATTGACACATGATGCGTAAACCGGCAATATCTTGAATTTCTTCTTCAATTTTGTCGAGGGGGATATTCTTTTGCCACGCTTTATTTAAGATTGAATTGATCGGCTTAACCCTTCCTGTAACAAATTCAATCGGTGACTGCTTCGTCGTCTGCTGATACTGATCACGTATCCCTCTGAACTTGACTTTCAATTCATCTACGGCTTGTTTATATGGGGCAAGAAGGGTTTCCCAGTTCATTGCCTCACTCCCCTTTCCTACGACTATTGATTCATAATAGTAAATGATGCCTCACATGCAACCTGCATTTGCTCGCCATAGTTACTATTATCTTTAATATTTTCTAGCAAATAAAGCAACTCATTGTGCAGTGCACTTAATGGTAATTCTTCATCGCTTCCTGCTATCGTTAAAATGGCTTGTTGATTTTGAATTAATGCTTCATTTACTTGTGGCCAAACGGCTTGTGGAAGATCAATATAAATAAGATCATCTGCAGTTTCTAACACATAGATAAACGAAAGTTGATCAGAGTCAACGAGCATTCGCTGTCCATCACTCCACGCTTTCACATGTTCGCTTGTTTGTGCAAGAGACAAAATTAATTGTTCTTTATTTGTTGCCTGTTCTACTGTGTAACGGATTGCCATTTTCTTCCTCCTATAGTGTTCTTCTATGTATTTAGTTTACCACAACTGCATGGAAAATTTGAGATTTGAGAATGTAATGTCTGTATGTCATAATGTTTTTTATGGTTAAAAATGTGAAGGAGCATCCAATATGTCACAAGAACTAGAAATTGAATTTAAAAATATATTAACACCTGATGAATTTTTCCGCTTGTTAAACGAGCTTTCTTTAACAGAAGATTCATTCGTTACGCAAGTGAATGACTATTTTGATACGGAAAGTTTCGCGCTTAAAGAACGACAATCTGCACTGCGCATCCGTCATAAATTAGATCGATACACCCTTACATTGAAAGAGCCCCATCCAGATGGCATATTAGAAACGCATCAGTCGTTATCTAGTTACGAGATGCAGCAATTTAAAGAGCAGCAACAATTACCTGAAGGCGATGTGAAAACGGCCTTGCTTCAATACGGCGTCGTCATCGATCAACTGAACCACTTAGGTTCGTTAACAACAAAAAGAGCGGAGTTACCGTGGCGTTCTGGTTTACTCGTTCTTGATGAAAACCAGTATTTAACCATTACGGATTATGAGCTTGAATTTGAAGCCAAAGAATATCATAAAGGAAAACAGCATTTCGAAGAATTATTGCAACATTTTTCCATCACAACTCGACCAACGCTTACTAAAATTCAACGCTTTTTTGAGGCAGCAACGCTGTTGTAATTGTTAAAATACTCCTTATTTGCTATGATATCCTTATTCAAGCAAGAGGAGAGACAACCTATGAGAACCGATTGGATTCAATTATGGGCAGCATCCCCATCCTTTAACAGCATGCCTTCTTTAACAAGCGCTGATGCATTTTCGTCCCCATTTTTCTTACTTCTTTCGGCAGCACTAGAAAAGGAACAATTGGTACAAACGCGATCATCGTTTCAACCACCACCGCCTTCCTTTGTACCTGTACGTATGACAGGAAAGCAACATGAGGTTACTTCGAACAGGGAAATTCAAGGAATGGTAGATCAAATCTCACACCAACAAGGCGTAGATCCTGCACTCGTTATGGCAGTCATTGAAAACGAATCTGGCTTTGATCCAATGAGCAAAAGTTCTGCCGGGGCAATGGGGCTCATGCAGCTTATGCCAGAAACTGCTCGTTCACTCGGCGTCCGAAATCCCTTCCATCCAAAAGATAACATTGAGGGTGGTGTGAACTATTTAAAAGCGATGCTAACACGCTTTCACGGAAATCATGAGCTAGCGCTAGCCGCTTATAATGCAGGACCTGGAAATGTAGCGAAATATAATGGCATTCCTCCGTTTCAGGAAACGCAGCAGTATGTAGCTAAAGTACTTCATACATATGAAAAATACCGTCAGAAATCCCACTAGAAACCGCCTTCATTGGAGGTTTCTTTTTTGCTTTTCAATAGAAAGACGTCCAACAACTAATCCTAATGTTTGCTAATCTCTCCATCTCCTTGCTACAATATAATTACAAAGCATTAGTAGCATAATTTGAAGGAGTTTTCACCATGAATAGAATGGACTTGACCCCTTACGAACACCTAGGAGGAGAAGCGGTATTAAGCAAACTCGTTACCACCTTTTACGCATTCGTTAAAGAAGACGATACACTCTCTCCCCTATTTCCAGATGATTTAACAGAGACAGCTCGCAAACAAATACAATTTCTAACACAATTTTTAGGTGGACCCTCCTTATATACAGATGAACATGGGCATCCTATGTTACGAGCCCGACACATGCCATTCCCGATTAGTCAGCAGCATGCAACAGCATGGCTACAGTGTATGGAAAAAGCGATGGACGCGATCGCCCTTACAGGCAGTTTAAGAGAATTTATTCTTAGTCGGCTAACCATGACTGCTTATCATATGGTGAATACTGCTGATGAGCCCTGGAAAGGAGAATAACGATTGACACCTTTTGAAGAAGAATTCTACTATGAAGCAAAGAAAAAAGGAACGTTTGATGCGGTTTCTTTTCCTAAACCATTAGAACTTTATTCTGTGATCGACCCGTTATGTCCTGAATGCTGGGCATTAGAGCCGATCCTAAAAAAGCTACAAGTTGAATATGGACAATATTTTACGTTACGCCATATTATCGGCGGTAGAATGGAAGCTTTAAATTTTTTCTGCAAGGAAAAGGGACGTCAAACACCTTACCACCTTGCAGAAAAATGGGAAAAAACAGCAAACGTGAGTGGCATGAGCTGCGATGGCGACTTATGGCTAGAAGACCCTATTTCCTCGCCTTATTACGTCTTTCTTGCCATTAAAGCAGCGGAGCTTCAAGGCAAGCAAGCAGGAATTAAGTTTTTACGAAAACTGAGAGAACAATTATTTTTAGAAAAGCAAAACATTTCAAAAGAAGATGTTTTATACTCAATCGCTGTCGATACCGGACTTGATGCTGAAGAATTTCGTAACGATATGAAAGCTGCTGCGGCCATTAAAGCGCTACAATGTGATTGGAAATTTACGAATGAAATGGAAGTAGATCAAATTCCAACACTCATTATCTTTAATGATAAGTCTGAAGAAGATGGTCTGAAAATTTCTGGAAGTTATCATTATTCCATTTATGTTGAAATCATTTCTGAGATGCTTGGTTTTAAACCAACACCATCACAGCCACCGTCGCTTGAAGAATTTATGAAAAAGTATAAGTTTGTAGCCTCGATCGAGCTATCAACGGTATACAATCTTTCTTGTACTGACATTGATAAGGCGATGAAAAAGCTCGTATTACAAGGAAAAGTAGACAAGGTTCCTGTGAAATACGGAACATTTTGGAGATATCGCGAAGCATGAACGAGCAAGCCACCCTACGTAATAGGGTGGCTTTTGTTGTGCCGTTTAACATAAACGAGATGTAGAAGGCATAAATAGTGTGTTGCAACATACGTTTTTAGAGACAAGGAGGATTGCCATGCTTTTTTTAATTCTTTTCATCCCCTGCCTCACCTTTGTACTGATCAGCATCTATGTCATGATCCTAGCACTCTTAAAAATGACTTCGTTTTTACTCGCTTTACCACTTTTATTTTTTTCCATCGTCCTTCTCATGATGGTGTTAAACTATCGTAGTAAAATACGTATTCTTTTTCAACAGAAGTAAAAGGCACATCGATTCTCTCGATGTGCCTTTGATCTTTAAAATAATAACTCTTCCATTTCATCTAGAATTTCTTCAAAGACTTTAAGAGCTGCTTCAATAGGCTCTGCTGTAGTCATATCGACTCCTGCTTTTTTCAACACTTCAATTGGATAATCAGAACTACCTGCTTTTAAAAATTCAATATAACGGGCGATTGCCTCGTCGCCACCTTCTAAAATGTCTTTTGATAAAGCAGCGGCTGCACTAAATCCTGTTGCATATTGATACACATAATAATTGTAATAAAAATGTGGAATGCGTGACCATTCTAAGCCAATTTCTTGATCGACTACAATGTCGTCACCAAAATATTTCACATTAAGCTTGTAATAAATATCACTAAGTAACTCAGGTGTTAATGGCTCTCCATTTGCTGCTTTTTCATGAATTGCTTGTTCGAATTCCGCAAACATCGTTTGTCGGAAAACCGTTCCTCTGAATCCTTCAAGATAATGATTCAGTAAGAATAACTTTTCTTTTTTATCTTCTGTTTTATTTAAAAGATAGTGACTTAATAAGGATTCATTACACGTAGAAGCCACTTCAGCGACAAAAATAGAATAATCCGCATATGGATACGGTTGGTGTTCTCTCGTAAAATAACTATGAACAGAGTGACCAATTTCATGCGTTAATGTAAATAAATTCGTCGCATTGTTTTGCCAGTTTAAAAGAATATAAGGCATGGTGCCATAAGCACCCGATGAATAGGCTCCGCTTCGTTTACCGACGTTTTCTCTCACATCAATCCAACGTTTTTCAAAGCCTTCTTTCACGATGTTTACATACTCTTTTCCAAGCGGTTCTAAACTATTGAGCACAAGCGTTTTCGCCTCTTCATACGATACGTCCATTTGTGAATCTTTAACAAGTGGCGTATACAAATCGTACATATGCAATTTCTCAACACCTAGTGCGCGCTTACGAATATTTACGTAACGATGCAACAAATGTAAATGATCATTAATTGTTTTCACTAATTGATCATAGACAGTTTCAGGAATGTTGTTTTCATGTAAACTAGCAGCACGTGCAGAGGAAAACTTACGCGTGCGTGCAAAGAAATTATCACGTTTCACCGTTCCACCAATCGTGCTAGCAAATGTGTTTTTAAACGATCCGTATGTTTTATAGACCGCTTTAAAAGCTTCTTCTCGCACACGACGATCGCTGCTTTCTAGAAGTGAAATGAAACGGCCATGTGTAATCTCTACTTCTTCCCCTTTTTCATTCTTAATGGTAGGGAATTTTAAGTCAGCATTATTCATCATACCAAAAGTCGTACTTGAAGCACTCGTTACTTCGCTAACATCTGCTAAAAGCGCTTCTGCCTCTTTTGAGAGAACGTGAGGACGCTGACGGTTAATATCGTCTAACATTTGTTTGTACAGCGTTAAATGAGCATTGTTCGTTAAAAACGACTGTAAACGTTCTTCTGACATGGATAGTATTTCAGGAGTGGCAAACGACAAGGCACTGCTTACTTGTGTTGCTAAAGCAGCAGCACGGTCATTTAATCCTTGATAGAAGGAGCTCGTCGTATCCTGATCATATCTCATATGGGCATATGTATAGAGCTTCCCAAGTTCTTGGGTAAGCTCATCTTGTTTTTGTAAAAATCCATACAACACTTCTGCTGATTCTTCAAGACGACCTTCATATGCTTTTACTTCTGGAAGCAACCCTTTAATGTGTGAAAAAGCTTCTTCCCATTTTTGATCTGTCGCATAAATTGCTTCGAGATCCCATGTATCTTGTTGTGCTAATTCTTCCCGTTTTGGAAGAGTTGATGATTTTGATTGCGCCATGCGGCAGCCCCCCATACTTACGATTTACGTGCTTGCCTACATTTTACCAGAAAACAGAACATTCACACCATGTTTTACGCTGTATTCCATTAATTTATAATCTGCTACAATCGCTTCATTCATCGTTTGAGGAAGGGTTGGATTTTTTTGCTTCATATACTGGTCTCCTTGCCTATTCAATATGCCACAGGCAACGAGTAATTCTAAATAAGCAGCACAAGCATGACGATAGGTAACTTTCTTGAGCAGTGGTAACAGACGAGGGGTTAATAGCCGGCGCTCAATTAATAACTCGATCGTACGACAAACTTCACGAAGCGCAATCGGATGACCTATTGCACAAGGAAGTACGCAATAGAGGAGAATGAAAGACTGCCAAACGTAAGTGGCTTCCGAGAACGTAAAGCTGTATGGAACAGGCATACCTGCTTCTGAAGGAAACAAGGAAAGGTAAGAACCTTGATTAAGGAAGGCTTTTTTTAGAAGATAGTGGGCGGAGGTTTTTTGCTTAAACGCATGAAGACGCCATTGTTTTTTCTTGTGAAGCCACGTTGAACTTGAAAATTGTAAGCCTCGCTGAAGTGGTGGAGGGCTATAGACTATTTTGAGAAAAGAAAAATGAGTGAGTGGAATGGTACTAAGATGACCAAATACGCGCGTACTGCTTAATGAAATCATTCTTGAAAGAAGATAGAACTGCTTTTCTTCGGGACAAAAATACGTGAGAAAAGGGAAGTGCGAAGAAGACATACGAGCGGCTAACCAATCGAAGGCATTTACTTGAAAGATTGAGGTACTTAACGGTTTCAAACGCTTTTTCCCAAGAATCCAATGTGGAATCAGATTTTCTTGTACATAACCATTCGTCCGTTCGATAAATCTCTCTGGTTTTAAGGGAGAGCATTGAAATTCTACAATATCATGAGGAGGAATCCATAAATCAGGACGTTGTCCAATGCGAGGAAAGTACGGTTCTAACACGGCTTGTTCGGAAGATTGAAGAGCTTGTTCGAAAAGAAGTTTCTTTCCGAGTAAATGATAATGAGATTCTGATGAAGCTACACATTCTTTTTTTCCAGGAGTATGCGCAAAATGCCATAATAACTTCGTACCAGCACGCACTCTTACTTCTGACTTACACTGTGGACAATAAAATCCGGCTTGTTCTTGAAGATTTTTTAGATAAGAACGTGAGTAACCGTCTAAGAGGTTAATTTTGCGACCACTTTTTAACTGTGCAATAAACATGAAATCTGCTGCCTAGCAACTTGTTGGCGTCCGGCTTATTTAACAGGTGTAGTTTATTTGACTGCTGAATGAGGTGGGCTAAAATAACACTTGCTAGGGTAGCATGAATCGTTCGCTAACACGTTAGGCAACGTTCCCCCCTTCATGATTTAAAATAAAACGTGTCCATCCTACCTCCTTTTGTTCATTGTATAGAATGACCCTTATGAGTTCAATTCTTTTTTGCTCACAAACATAAAAAACACCGATTCCAAAAAATGAAATCGGTGTTGTCTTACATAGGAAAATGAGAAGAAATATCTTCTAGTGCTCGATCGGCAATAATTTGTTTCCCATACTCTTGAATGCGATGCACAGAGCTATCCGAGTCTATGCCGTATTCTAAAAGTTGAGATAGAAGATCATCTTGCTCACGATCTGTTGTTTCTTGATGGAAGGTGACATATAAATAATATTTATGTTCAAAATGATAAAGGGAATTAGCAAACAGTGAACTGTCTACATTATGACTTAGCATAATTAAGTCTTCAAAATCATTGAAAACGAGTAAAAACGATAAATAGTCTTCATCTGCCAATTCTATTTCTTCATGATCGCTATCTTCTTCTGAAGAGAACGGCTGATCAAGTAAACTCTCAATACTTTTATCAACGGGAAGATCGATTTTTTCTTCACCGAGTGGCAATTCTAGCTTCGTACCGTCTTTTGACATTTGTGCCCTCGTTACGATGATTTCGAGCCCCTTATCTAATGCTTGCACTTGAATCCATAACGGACCTTCCAAGGGAAACTGCTCTTGCTGATGCGCCTCATCCATCATTTCCCAAAACAATTCCTCGCCCCGCTCACGATTTGACCAGATTTCTTCACGATCAAACCCGCGATCCTCAATGTCTCCGTACGTAATAAAAAACTTAATTGTAAATTCATTGACTCTTTCGATTTCCATTCTGCTCTCTCCCTTCTAACCGTATCGTCACTTACGAAGGGATAAATTCCCCTAGTATCCGTGTTGTCACATTTTAAAGATCAATAAGAAATTCCAATCCATAAAGGACCGCTTCTTGTACTTCCTATTCTATGATAAAACCTTAAAGTTGGAAATAAAAAAGGGTTGATTCTGCTGCCCTTTTTTAACCGTACCCTTTTATAGGAAAAAAGCTTCTACAGAATGTGCTCTGTAGAAGCTTTTTTTAGTTAACCATACGTTGCGCTTCAAGAAGCTGATACGTACGAACTTTTCTCGGTAAGAACCGTCTAATTTCGTCTTCGTTGTAACCAACTTGTAGACGTTTTTCATCCATAATAATCGGGCGTCGAAGCAACCCAGGATTATCGGCAATTAGCTGGTAGAGGTCTTGCAGTGGCATCGTTTCAACATTTAAATTTAACTCTTGAAACGTTTTAGAGCGGGTAGAAATAATTTCATCCGTTCCATCTTCCGTCATGCGGAGAATTTGTTTAACCTCTTCTATGCTTAATGGCTCTGAAAAAATATTCCGTTCTTGATAAGGAATATCATTCTCCTTAAGCCATGCTTTAGCCTTGCGGCAGGATGTACAACTCGGCGAAGTAAATAAAGTAACCATATGGATCTTCTCCTTCCCCATACTTCTGATTTATACCTACTTTAAAATAGTTATTAAATCATATTTTTTATTATACTACATTTTCGTTCATCATTAAAGACCTTCACAAAAATGTAATAAAGCTTATACAAATACAGTTCAGAATAGTACGGTATGTGATTTTTTTTAGTATAGTAGGTATGTACCCAGTATTCCACATCTTAAAACCTAAAAAAAGAAAATGGATGAAAAAAATTTTCATCCATTCTCGTACTGTTTTATGCTGTTGATTTCTTTTGTATGTTAGACGCTGGGCCTTTCTTTTGAAATGGTGAAAGTCCCCTTAAATTCTTTTTAAGCATCTCTTTCAACATTTCCCTTTTCTTTTGCTTCTTTTTCCCTTTCGCTTTCATGCAAACTCCTCCTAGCTGGTTCCTGCATGTGATTAGCGTGGCGTTCTTTTTCAAAGGTTAAAACGTTGGAAACGTGTTCATATGTCTCACCGTACAGTTCTTTATCTTTGTACGTGTGTATCTCATTATACGTCTTTTTCATCTTTTCATAAATACTTTCTTCACTTTCTTTTTGTGGTGACCAATATAAGATTTCCATTTCATTAATTTTGGACGTTGCTAATGAACGGCGCTTGTAACCAATTTTAGCAGCATGCTGAAACCCTTCACGATGATAAAAGCGCTGTCGCTTTTTCGTATCAGAATCTTCGTAATCAACAGGTTCCACTTCAAGAATAATGGGCTTATTCTTTTGTTTCAATTGATCCAGTAGTGCTTTGCCCAATCCTTGCCCACGCGCGTCTTTTGAGACAAATAAATAATCAATAAAGATGAAGTCTTCAAGCTCCACGTACATCATAACATGATGAGGACCTTCGTCTTTAAAGTACATATGCGCTTTATCTTCTAGCAGCAACTCCATATGTTCTTGCGATTTCATTTCTTCTATTGGAAAATACTCATTTAATTTTTCGTACCAATTCATTTCATTCGTCGCTCCTCTTCTACTTCCGGTCACGGTCGGAAAATAGTTTAAGTTAGTATTCCCTCTTTCCAAAGCATCAAACATTCTATACAATAGAAGAGAAGTGACTTTCACCTATAGGGGGAGAGAAAATGACCGGTTTTATCGTAGACCTGATTTTACTTGCTCTTTTTGTGATTGGCCTCACTGCTTTTATGGGAATTATTACACACACATTTTCCTTAAAAGTGTTTGGCAGAAAAGCTTCATCGACCTATATCGACCAAACAAAAGCATTTCGTGCTAATTGGTCCGATGTTAAGCGGAAAGATCGATAAACAGCTTCTGCACACGAGAGGCTGTTTTTTTGCGAAAAAAAGAATGGTAATTAAAGTTGAGGTGTACAATGCATACAAACTTACGATCCTTCATGAAACAGTTACAAGCAGAAAAAGAAATCATTGAAATATCAGCCGAAACCGATCCTTATTTAGAGATTCCGGAAATTCATCGTCGTATCATTGACGAAGAAGGCCCGGCTCTTTTATTTACGAATGTTAAAGGCAGTGATACTCCAGTCGTTACCAATTTATTTGGAACGTTACGAAGAGTTGAACTTGCTTTTGGTCCGAAACCTGAAGCGCTCGTAAAAGAACTTGTCGCTTCTATAGACGATCTTCTTCCACCATCACCAAAAAAACTATGGGACAAAAAAGGCATGATTAAAGATGTCTTAAAGCTTGGGACAAAAACGGTAAAACCGTCTAAAGCACCGATTACTGAATACGCTACAAGTCACGTTAACATGAAACAGTTACCCGCGTTAACTGGCTGGCATTTAGATAGTAATCCTTTTGTTACGTTGCCACTCGTTTATACCGAGCACCCTGATCACAACGAACATAACCTAGGCATGTATCGGATTGAAATTAAAGAAGAACAAAAAACGGGCATTCATTGGCAGATTCATAAAGGTGGCGGCTTCCATCATTACGCTGCTGAGCAACAAAACAAAAACCTGCCCGTTACATTGTTTTTAGGGGGACCGCCTGCGTTAATTATTTCAGCCATCGCTCCCTTACCTGAAGCGGTGCCTGAATTGATGTTCTCCTCCATGTTAATGGGTGAGAAGTTAGCCGTAACGCATCAACCTGGTCACCCACATCCATTGATTGCTGAAGCAGAATTTGCCTTTGGTGGCTATGTACCGCCCCATGTCCGCGAACCTGAAGGTCCATTTGGCGATCATTATGGCTATTATTCATGGGCACATGATTTTCCTGTCTTTAACGTCAATAAGATGTGGAAAAGAAATGATGCCATCTATCCAGCGACTGTCGTTGGAAAGCCTAAACAAGAGGACTACTTTATCGGCGAATATTTACAACGCTTAATGAGCCCACTATTCCCTGTAGTCATGAATGGTGTTCAAAAGCTTTGGACTTACGCAGAGACAGGTTTCCACGCGCTTGCCGGCGCTGTTGTACGAGAATCTTATTATAAGGAAGGTCTTGCTCACGCCCTTCGAATTATGGGCGAAGGACAGCTCACATTGACGAAGTTTCTCATGGTTACAAATAAAAATGTGGAACTCCAAGATTTTTCCCAACTGCTAGAAGCTGTTCTTGAGCGCTTTATGCCAGAACGAGATCTATTAATTTTAAATGATACATCGATGGATACATTGGACTATACCGGTCGTAAATTCAATACCGGCAGTAAAGCAATTATGACCGGCCTTGGCGAACCAATCCGTGAATTGAAGCGTGTCTATGATGGTGGTACCATTGATGGTATTCGACAAGTACAAGCCTATTGTGGCGGTTGTTTATGCGTAAGTGGCCCCTCTTTCGAAGAGGCACCTGACTTTGCCATGCATGTTGTAAATAGTGCAGGGAATCAGCTGGCTGATTGGCCACTTGTGTTCCTAGTCGACGATGCCTCTATCGCAGCTACACAAGCACAATTTTTATGGACGACCTTTACGCGTTTTGATCCAGCATTTGATTTATATGCAACGAGCGAAATTGTTCGAAATAAAATAAAATATAGTGGCCCTATCGTTATTGATGCACGGATGAAACCATTTTATCCCGAAACCGTAGAAACACGCGAAGATATTAATACACTCGTTTCTACTCGTTGGAAAGAGTACTTTGCTTAATAACCTAGAAAAGAGAGAGACGTCCAAAGTGAACGTCTCTCTCTTTTTTTGTTATATTGGCAAAAAAATCTTATACTGAAAACTTGAAGACCCAATGAAATGATGCTATAGTATATAACAATATACATTTTTTCAGAAAGGAGACTCAAATGATGAGAAAAGTAACGTTATCACAACTGTTTCAACATGAATTAGTACAAAAATATTTAAATCGATCCGGGGTTGTGCATGCGATTTCGACAGCTTATCATGCATTTTCTCTCGCCAAACAACATGGCGTAAATCCAGACTTAGCAACAAAAGCAGCTCTACTGCACGATATCGGTCATTATACGTGGTACACCGATGGAAAATGGGATTATGCTTTATATAAAGAAAACGATATTCATGCGATTAAAGGTGCTGAGCGTGCCCATAAACTATTAATTGAACTAGGTGAAGATCCAAGAGATGCAAAAGAAATTGCTTTGGCTATTTTATTGCATACCGATTCGTACTTACCAGAAGGTCAATTACAACTTTTACCTCTACAACAAGTTGTTGCTCTTGCCGATGAAGCAGATGAAGAGCCAGGTGGTTTACATCATTATCGACAGCTTGATTATTCAACAGCGTGTAGTCGAATTAAAAATTTGGACCGATGGGTGGACGCGTACTATGCAGCGGCAAACTTAAAACACTCCGTATGATAAAAACAACGGAGTGTTTTTTATTAGGCTATTTTTAGTGAAAAATAAAACCAATTGCATTTTCACTAGCATAGGTTCCAATTGTACTACCAAATCGTGTAAAGGATACATTTTTAAAAGCATCCAAAGAGAACAATTCCCCAAATTCCTTCATAACCTCACTTTTTGAAGGTAGGCTATGAATAATAAATAATTCTTTTCCTGGATGGTCATCTTTCCACTCTTGAAAAAGCTCTTTCAAACGCGTTAAACCTTTTTTCTTGCCACGGAACTTTCCTACTGTTTCAACGATGCCATCTTGCACAGCTAATAATGGCTTTATATTTAAGATTTCAGCAATAGCACCTTGAACAGCAGAAATGCGTCCACCTTTTTTTACATTTTCAATCGTTTCTAATAGTACATAAGCAATAATAGATTTTTTTGTTTCAGCTAACTTTTCAACAATTTGCTCCGCACGCATTCCTTCAAAAGCAAGTCGCTCAGCTTGTCTTACTAACACTTGAATGCCTGCTGACGCCGTTCCAGAGTCAACAATAAACACTTGCTGTTGATCTTGATCAGACAACATACTACGGCCAATCGTTGCACTTTGTACCGTTCCACTTAAATTTGTGGCTAAACCAAAATAAATGACTTCATTCCCTTTTTCCACTTGGGATGTAAACAATTCATAAAACGCTTGTGGAGAGGGTTGGCTCGTTTTTGGTAATTCTTTTTCTTCGGCCATTCGCTCATAAAACTCATTTGTAGTAATGGTGACATTATCTAAATAATGATCGTTACCAAATGCAATGTTTAATGGAATGACGGTTAACGGAACGGAGCAAGTTGATTGTTCAACACAATAGTCGCTTGCGCTATCCAGTACAAAAGTGATATTCATTCATGTACCTCGCTTTATCATAGATGCTTACTATCTTAACATAACATAAGGCGATCATCCGTCATACGGAAGACCGCCTAAAAATTACTGTTTATTCCCCATGTTCACTTCTTTGTCATAAATATGACAAGCTACCCAATGTCCTTCACGTGCTTCTTGCCATTTAGGAGCAGTGCTTGCACACACATCCGTTGCAAATTGACAACGTGTGCGGAAACGACAGCCACTTGGTGGATCAATCGGACTAGGAAGTTCCCCTTTAATCGCAATGCGCTCACGATTACGTTCAATTTCTGGATCTGGAACTGGAATAGCAGATAACAGAGCTTGCGTGTATGGATGAAGTGGTTCTTCATAAAGCTCATCACTACCTGCTAGCTCAACCATGTTACCAAGATACATCACGCCTACGCGATCAGAAATATGTTTAACCATTGACAAGTCATGAGCGATAAAAAGATACGTTAGTCCACGTTCTTTTTGAAGCTTCATCATTAAGTTAACAACCTGAGCTTGAATAGAAACATCCAATGCCGAAATAGGCTCATCGGCAATAATGAAATCCGGATCCACTGCTAACGCTCGGGCAATCCCAATACGTTGACGTTGTCCACCAGAAAATTCATGTGGATAACGACTTGCATGTGATTTATTAAGACCCACTGTTTCTAAAAGCTCATACACACGTTCTTCACGTTCTTTCGAAGACTTTGCAAGACCGTGAATGTCTATTCCCTCGGCAATAATATCTTTAATCGTCATACGCGGATTAAGCGAAGCATATGGATCTTGGAAAATCATTTGCATTTTACGGTTAAACGTTTTTAACTCACTAGTTGATTTTTTACCATGAACATCTGTACCATCGTACTTTACCGTACCATCTGTTGCATCATATAATCGAATGATCGTGCGACCAGTTGTCGATTTCCCACAACCAGACTCTCCTACTAATCCCAGTGTCTCTCCTTTATAAATATCAAAGGAAACATTATCAACAGCTTTTAAAACTGCATTACGACCCACTTTAAAATGTTTTTTTAGGTTTTTTACTTCTAACAGTTTCTCACGTTCCACAACTGACATTAACGAGCACCTCCTACGACTGCAGCTTCCGGTGGTTCCACTTTTGGTGCGCGCTCATCAAGTAACCAACATGCTGCTTGATGTGTGGAAGAAAGCTCTGTTGCATCCGGCATATGGTCTGTACATACTTGCATCGCATGCGGACAACGTGCCGCAAATGGACAACCAACTGGTGGCTTTAAAAGATTTGGTGGCGTTCCTGGAATCGCCAATAATTCTTTATCTTTCGCATCAAGTTTTGGCATGGATGCTAACAAGCCCCACGTATACGGATGTTTTGGATTATAGAAAACTTCATCGGTAGTTCCTGTTTCAACGATTGTTCCACCGTACATAACGGCTACGCGTTGAGAAAGGTTTGCTACTACTCCTAAATCATGCGTAATAAGAATGATGGCCGTTCCTGTTTTTTCCTGAAGATCACGCATAAGATCAAGAATTTGTGCTTGAATCGTTACGTCAAGTGCTGTTGTCGGTTCATCAGCAATTAGCACTTTCGGATTACATGCAAGCGCAATCGCAATCACAACACGCTGTCTCATCCCTCCAGAAAATTGGTGAGGGTACTCATTCACACGAAGTTCTGGATTTGGAATATTAACGAGCTTTAATAAGTTAATTGCACGTTCTTTTGCTTCTTGTTTGGAAAGATTTTGATGTTTACGTAACCCTTCCATAATTTGTTTACCAATCGTCATCGTTGGATTTAAAGATGTCATTGGATCTTGGAAAATCATTGAAATTTCTGATCCGCGAATCTTTTCCATTTCACGATTAGACAGACGTGCCAAATCTTTACCTTCAAATAAAATTTGACCTTCTTTAATTTCACTCGTTTTCTCTGGTAAAAGACGCATAATCGCCTTTGACGTTACTGATTTACCAGATCCTGATTCTCCAACGACCGCAAGGGATTCACCTTTATCAAGGTGAATATTAACCCCACGAACTGCTTTAACTTCTCCTGCAAACGTATGAAAGGAGACGTTTAAGTTTTTTACATCTAATATTCTTTTCATCTCTTTTCCCCCTATTTGCGCATTTTTGGATCAAGTGCGTCGCGAAGACCGTCACCTAACATATTAAAGCTGATCATAATTAATGAAATAATAAGAGATGGGAATAACACTAAGTGCGGTGTTAATTCAAGACCCTTAAACCCATCATTTACAAGCGTACCTAGAGATGCTGTTGGCGGTTGAAGGCCTAAACCGATAAAGCTTAGGAATGCTTCTCCAAAGATAGCTGCTGGAATCGTAAACATGGATGTAATAACAATCGACGCTAATACATTGGGAAACATATGTTTAAATAGAATGCGTTTGCTGTTTGCACCTAACGTTTTTGAAGCCATCACAAACTCTTGACCTTTTAATTTCATTACTTGACCACGAACAATTCTTGCCATCGTCGTCCATCCTGTAATTACCATCGCAATTGAAATAGAGATAACACCAGGATCTAAAACGAGAATAAGTAGGATGACGACAATTAATTGTGGAATACCAACAAGTACTTCTATAATACGTTGCATAACATTATCAACTGCGCCGCCTTTATAACCAGAAACCATTCCGTATATAACCCCAACTAACAGGTCAATTACTGCCGCTAAAAATGAGATATAAAGGGAAATACGCGTTCCTTCCCAAACACGAACGAATTGATCACGACCAAAAACATCTGTTCCAAACCAGAAATATTCATTTTCTGCACCAGCTGCTTTATATTTATCGTTCCCGAACGTATCATGACCATCTAAACCAAGAAACGGTATTTTTTCAAGCAACGGAATTCTTGCTGGTAAATTTGCTTTAGCTGTATCTTGATGAGTCGCTGTATGTGAGCTTAAAAGAGGTCCTAAAAGCGCAAAACCAAATATTAAAACAATGATGGCTAATCCAACCACAGCTGCTTTATTTTTAAACAAGCGACTCATGGCGTCTTGCCAAAATGTTCGGCTTTTTTGCGCCATTTGCTCCGCTTCAGCAGAAGTTAAGTTTGCGGGTTGGAACAAATCTTCTGTAATTTTCTTTTCTTGCATGCTCATTATTCCTTACCTCCCGCTACTCGAATTCTCGGATCAATCACTCCGTAGAGAATATCAACAATTAAAATAACGATAATGAATGCCGTACTATAAAAAATGGTTGTTCCCATAATGACAGGAAAGTCATTTTGTTGAATAGACGATACGAACTGAGAACCTAACCCTGGAACTGCAAAAATTTGTTCAATAATAAGTGTTCCCGTAATTAAGTTAACAGCTAACGGTCCTAAAATTGTAACAACTGGAATTAAGGCGTTACGAACGGTATGCTTCATAACGACAACACTATTCGCAATTCCTTTAGATTTCGCTGTTGTAATATAATCTTGTCCCAACACTTCTAGCATTTCCGTTCTCATAAAACGGGCAACGGTTGCAACAACGAATACTGCTAACGAAAGTGTTGGCAGAACATGATATTCTGGGCCTTCCCATTGAGCAACTGGTAACCATCGTAATTTAACACCGACGAAATACTGCAGTGCCCCTGCAAAAACAAACGATGGTATGGATATTCCCAAAACAGCGACAATTGATGTCCAATAATCGATCCACGTATTACTTCGCAAGGCTGCAATAATTCCCATGAAGAGTCCTATAATTGTTCCAACAATCGTTGCTTCAATCCCTAGAACGGCAGAAGGTCCGATGCGCTCAGTAATAATGGTTGTTACCGAACGATTATCTTGTTGGAATGATACACCAAAATCACCTTTTGCTAACTTGCCTAAATAGTTTAAATATTGTACCGGAACAGGCTTATCTAAACCATATTTTTGATATAACATTGTTTTTTGCTCTGCCGTTAATTTTTCTTCGTTGTTAAACGGCGTACCTGGTAATAGCTTCATAAGGAAAAAAGTAAATGAAGCAATAACTAACAATGTAATGAGCATGTAAAATATACGCTTACCGATAAAACGAACCATATGGCACCTCCTAAATGTAACCTACCCTACTTTTCATTTTAAACATTGCATCTTTTCCTCACAATAGTTTTTTTGAAAAGTTCGACATTTTTCTTGAATCTTTGCAGTTAAAAGGAGAGTATATGGCTTACTGACATATACTCTCCCGGTAAAGCGCTTCAAAAGTCGTGCTTATTATTTTTCAAGATCCCAATATTTGTAGCTGTAATCGCCACCGAAGTTATGTTTTGTAACACCTGTAAGCTTCGGATTTGTGACCCAACCTGTAGAACGTTGATAAATACCACCAACTGCTACGTCATCTGTAATGAGAAGTTTTTCAGCATCTTGCATGATTTTCCAACGTTTCTTAACGTCAGTTTCAGCAACTGCTTTTTTAATCATTTCATCATACTTTTTGTTAGAGTAGCCCATTTCATTATGTGGGTTGCCTGTTACGAACATATCAAGGAATGTCATTGGATCTGGATAGTCAGGACCCCAACCAGAGTAGGACATATCGTAATCCATTTTTGTTTCAATTTCAAGTTTTTGCTTAAATGTTGTTTGTTTAATATTCACTGTTAAACCAGGAAGATTTTGTTCTAATTGATCTTTTAAGAACTGAGAGTCACGCTTTGCACCGTCACTGTCTGTATTTAGAAGTTCAATAGTTACTTTATCTTTACCGATTTCTTTTAGACCTTTTTTCCAGAAGTCTTGTGCCTTTTTGTTGTCTCCAACGTTAAGATTTCCAACATCATCGCGGAAGTCTTTTCCGTCTGGACCTTTAGCAAGCTTAGTTGGTACTAGGAAGTAAGCAGGTACTGAACCGTCTTTTAAGACTTTTTCAGATAATTGCTTTTTATCCCAGCCCATGTCGATTGCACGGCGAATGTTTTTATTTGCTAACGCTTTGTTTTTCGTTTGGTTAAAACGTAAGAAGAATACAGTTGATTCTGGAATAGTTTTAAATTTATCTGTTTGTGTTTTATATTTATCGATATATTCTGCTGGTACAGCTGTACGATCTAACTTACCAGTTTCAAACAAGTTAATTTTTGTTGCACTTGCACCGTTAACAATTGTGTTAATTTGATCAATTTTAACGTTTTTCTTATCCCAATACTTATCATTTTTCTCAAGTGTCCAGCCTGCACCGTGCTTCCATTTAGTCATTTTGTAAGGACCATTGTAAAGTTGGTTTTCTGGCTCTAAACCAAATTTTTCGCCTTTTTCTTTAACAAACTTTTCGTTTTGTGGGAACAACGTTGGGAATGCAAGAAGCGATTTTAAATATGGTAAAGATTTAGCCGGTTTTGAGAATTTAATTTCAAGCGTTTTGTCATTTATTGCTTTAATTCCTAGTTGGTCAAGCTTGTTGTACATTTTGTCTTTTGGATCAAGAATTTTATCAGCATTTAGAATGTTCGCAACAGTGAACATAAAGTTATACTGTGATTTCGTATCTTTATCCATTGCGCGTCTCCAGCCAAATACATAGTCATTAGCTGTAACAGGCTCACCGTTGCTCCATTTTGCATCATCACGAAGCTTAATTACCCATGTTTTGCCGCCATCTTTTACTTCTGGCTCACTTGCTGCGCCAGCAAGGATTGGAGTATCTTTGCTGTCTAGTGTATAAAGTCCTTCATGTGTGTTGTTTGATACTTCAAATGATACTTGATCATCGGCTTTCGCTGTATCGTATTTCGGAATATCCTGGTTTTCTATTAAGTTAATGACTTTTTTGTTACCGTCGCTAGTTGTACTTCCGTTACTGCCACTGCTACACGCTGAAAGTACTACACTTCCTGCAAGCCCTACTGTCAAAAGTGTACCCATTTTTGACTTGTTCATAGAATGACCTCCCCTTTATCTTTAGAACCTTTAACTGGACAAAGCTTCGTGAATTATCAGACATTTTGCCCACAACCGTATTATACAAGTATTCTTACAATTATGCATAGACTTTTTTTTACGACTTTTACAAAAAGCCTATATTATTTACGTTTTCTTGACATAAAATAGGTACAAATACCTATTAACACTTCTAAGCCCTCCTCTTAACATTTGTTATTATTTTACAAAAACAAGGAGGTTTTCTATGTCTTTCTTACCTCTTTTCAACCGGGAAATTTTACGCCTTTCCACTGTCATATCACACTGCTTTTTATTAATTTTGAAGGAGATGGGAAGAAAGTAATGTTCGAGGGAACCGTAAACATGGTACACTATTGTGTAACAGAGACTTTTTTATTTCACCATTGATTGGAGACGATATGAGCATGTCCCGGTTTACATTAACAGCTGCTATAACTAGTGGAACAATTGTACTATCACTTATTCTGCAACTGATCATCGATCGATCCTTTAACCTTTTACATTTTTATAATACGGTATTCATGGTTTCACTCGCCATTTTATTAATAGGGCTCATGTTATACGTTGTTAAAGGGGGCTTTTTCGATGTATTTACACGATCTTTTAAGAAATTTTGGCGCATGTTATCCAAGCGTTCTCTCTACCAATCTGAAGTAATGGACGACTCTCATTTTTCATTATCACAACGGATTCCAGCATACGTTGTAACGTCATTTATTGCCTCTGGTCTTTTTTTAGTTATTGTTACAATGATAATTGCTTTCTTCTTATAAAAACGGTATAATTTTTTGAAACATATAGTTAGCGATGATAAAGAATAGTACATGTTAGAATGTTTTTAGAGAGCTTGCGGGTGGTGAAAGCAAGTAACAAACTTTCATGGAATGGGCTTTGGAGCTCCTGTCTGAACATTAACTACAGTAGGAACAGGCGTGCTTGTCCGCACGATACTTTGGACACCGTATGAAGTACGGGTAAAGCGATTCTATGTACAAGTAGAATAATAAGGGTGGCACCGCGGTCCATTCGTCCCTTCTAGATTTAGAAGGAATGAATGGGCCTTTTTTGTATAGAAAAAATTTCATTTTAGGAGATGACGAATATGTCTGTTACGTTTTCAGGTATTCAACCGAGCGGAACAATTACGCTTGGAAATTATTTAGGCGCGCTAGCGCATTTTGTTCATTATCAAGAAGAAAGTCACTGCTACTTTTGTGTTGTCAATCAGCACGCCGTGACTGTACCACAAGATCCTGTGGCTTTGAAGAGCAATAGCCGTAGTTTAGCGGCTTTGTATATTGCAGCTGGCATTGATCCTACGAAGTCTACAATCTTTATCCAATCAGAAGTACCGGCACACGCGCAATTAGGATGGATCTTACAATGCAATGCGTACATCGGTGAACTGGAGCGTATGACACAATTTAAAGATAAATCAAGCGGAAAAGAAGCCGTCTCTGCCGGTTTATTAACGTATCCACCACTCATGGCTGCTGATATTTTGTTATATGGAACGAACTATGTTCCTGTCGGAGAGGATCAAAAGCAGCATATTGAGCTAACACGAGACTTAGCGTTACGTTTTAATAAGAAGTATCGTGAAATCTTTACGATTCCAGAACCACGCATTCCAAAAATCGGTGCTCGCATTATGTCACTTGCTGATCCTACGAAAAAAATGAGCAAATCAGATGAAAACAAGAATGCACTCATTTCTATTCTCGATGAGCCAGCAACCATTATGAAAAAAGTAAAGCGCGCAACAACTGATTCAGAAGGCGTCGTCAAATACAATAAAGAAAACAAACCTGGAATTTCAAATTTGCTAACAATTCATTCATTGTGTAGCAATGAGACAATTGAAGCGCTTGAAAAGAAATATGAAGGCGCTGGCTATGGTGACTTTAAAGAAGGTGTCGCTCAAGCAATTATCGACTTATTATCTCCCATACAAGCAAAGTATAAAGAATTAATGAGTTCTGATGAGCTTGATAGCATTCTTGATGAAGGAGCAAGCAGAGCCAATAGAGTTGCCAATAAAATGTTGAATAAAGTAGAACGTGCAATGGGTCTTGCACGCAAACGTCTCTAATGAGCAAAAAAACGATGAGAAACCGTAAGTTTCTCATCGTTTTTTTAATTTACATGCGTTCCGTTTTCTAGCTCCCATATTTTCTCGAAATATGGCTGACCTTTTACGAGTCGTTCACAAATCGTATAATGTTGTGTACTCCAGCCTTCTCTTAATTCTTGAAAAAGACCTGACCACGCTTCTTCAAAGGCCATATGCTGGATATCTTCGTAACGATCCGGTAACCATTCCGTTAACCAATAACGAACTTCGGCAACATTTTGTGTTGTATGAAGTTGATCTAATACCATAAACAGTAATTGCTTCAGTTGGCGTTCTTTGCGGGTAAGACCTCTCATGACATCAGGAGATGGAGAGAGAATATGATGTTCTTTTTCTTTTTCTCTTTTAAAATAATACGTTCCTGTTTCCATTTGCTCCGCCATTTCAAACACAAGCTGCTCTTGTCTCGGAATGAGACGACTTTTGCGAATAGGCATGCGATATCCCATCGTATCAATGACGATGGCATTTTTATAATCCGTAGCTATGAAACAATAATCTAATTGCACACGTTGATTGTTTTTACGAACATACGCTTTTTGATGAACTTCTTCTAATAATGAGTCGGGCAAATCACTTAATTCGTTTTCCATGTAATGAAGAAGTGCGGAATTCACTCTGACGATTGGTACCTGATCGAGCAGCTCAATAAAATCATCTTTTCGCCACTCATGAAATTCACAGACATTATATCCGTTTTCTTCCCCTTCAAACCAGTTCACCCATACATCTCTTAAATATAACATTTCGCAACCCCTGCCTTACCGTTTTAGTTAAAAACAGTATAGTCATAGGTTGTCTTCTTTATTCTTTTCGAAGCAAGAAAATCATGAAAACTCTTTTAAAAAAATAGTTATCGCATAACTTGTTCGTTTTGAATCATACTTTGGAAATAAAACACGATGGTAGTAAAATGAAAAGACGCTATCCTACATTTACTGATTTGCCAAACACATTTGCATGAAAAATGGAATTGGGCCCATACCCTGACCGAATGATGCCAAACAAAAAACCAATACAATGCTAGTACATAAAAGATGAGTGTAAGTTTAAAACAATCAAATTCAAGAAGGAAGTGACTATACAGGTTATTCTACGATAGAGTATTTAACTCCCTTAAAGTTTACCTCACGGCTGAATCTATAATTAATTCCGGCGTCAATGTCTATTCACTCCAAGAAGCTCTTTCAACAAAAAAAATCCCGAATCATGGACTCCATTATAGAGACAATGCTTCGGGATTTTAAGTTTATCAAACTTCTTTTATTCACTAAATTTCTTGAAAATTAAAGTTGCGTTATGGCCACCAAAACCGAGCGAGTTACTCAAAACAGCGTTCACTTCTTTTTCTCTCGCTTTGTTTGGAATGTAATCTAAATCACATTCTGGATCTGGTGTTTCATAGTTAATTGTCGCTGGCATAATGCCTTCCTCAATGGCTTTCACAGAAAAGATGGCTTCAATTCCACCAGCAGCACCAAGCAGATGACCTGTCATTGATTTCGTTGAGCTAATTGCAACTGTGTGAGCGTGTTCTTTAAACACTTCTTTAATTGCCATTGTTTCAAACTTATCGTTATAGTCTGTGCTTGTGCCATGAGCATTAATATAATCAATGTCTTCAGGGCGTAAGCCGCTGTCTGCAATCGCTTGACTCATCGCACGCACACCACCTTCTCCCCCTGGAGCTGGTGCTGTAATGTGATAAGCATCGCCTGTACCTGCATAGCCAACGATTTCAGCATAAATTTTTGCGCCGCGTTTTTTCGCAAATTCCAAATCTTCAAGGATAAGAATTCCTGAACCTTCTCCAATAACAAAGCCGGTACGATTTGCATCAAATGGACGACTAGCCGTTGCAGGGTTTTCATCATAAGACAAAGCACCCGCTTGACAGAAGCCTGCGATCGCCATATCTGTGATTGGCGCTTCCGCTCCACCACAAATCATCGCATCCGCATCACCACGCTGGATTACTTTAAAAGCGTCACCAATTGAGTTGGCACCAGAAGCACAAGCCGTCACCGTACAAGAGTTCATGCCTTTTGCTCCAAGAATAATCGATACTTGTCCGGCTGCCATATCCGGAATCATCATTGGAACGAAAAATGGGCTTACTCGGCGATACCCTTTTTTCTCAAACGTACGGAACTGTTCTTCATACGTACCCATCCCACCAATTCCAGAGCCAATCCAAACCCCAACACGCGGCGCGATTTCTTCTGTAATATCGAGCTTTGCATCTTCTACAGCCATTTTAGAAGCGGCTACCGCAAATTGTGTGAAACGATCCATTTTTCTTGCTTCTTTTTTCTCTACAAAATCCTCTGGATTAAACGTTGTTGCTTCTGCAGCAACTTTGACAGGAAATTTATCAGCATCCCGAAGTGTCAAGGGACCTACTCCAGATTTTCCTTCTTTAATATTGCTCCATGTTTCACCAACGCTATTTCCTAATGGAGAAATCATACCTAATCCCGTAATTACGACTCTTCTTTTCATCGAAATTCAACGCTCCTTTAAAGAATAATTCTACGATTATCGTCCCCAGCGAAGAGCAACAGCTCCCCATGTTAATCCGCCACCAAAGCCTACTAGAACGAGTAAATCATCATCTTTAATCTTACCATTTTTCAAGGCATCAGCAATTGCCATTGGAATACTTGCTGAACTTGTATTACCATACTTTTTAACAGTGACTGCCATTTTTTCTTGCGGAAGGTCCAATCGTTGACGTGCAGCTTCCATAATGCGAATATTCGCTTGATGAGGCACAAGAAAGTCAACATCGTCTTTCGTTAAACCTGCTTTCTCCACAACATTCATAGAAGATTCACCCATTTGACGAACGGCAAATTTAAAAACTTCGCGCCCGTTCATATAAATGTATTGATCTTGATATAAATGTTTAGCACCTGTTCCGTCTGATCCTAATTCAAAGGATAAGATTCCTCGACCTTCAGATACTTTAGAAAGAATTGCCGCTCCTGCTCCGTCACCAAATAAAACAGCTGTATTGCGATCTTCCCAATCTGTAATTCTTGAAAGCTTTTCAGCACCAATGACAAGTACGTTGCGATACGTACCCGCTTCTATAAAATGCTTCGCCATTACCATGCCATACATAAAACCTGCGCAAGCTGCACTAATATCCATTGCAACTGCATTTTTTGCTCCTAAACGCTCTTGAATTAAACAAGCAACGGAAGGAAATGGACGATCTGGTGTAACAGTCGCAACGAGAATAAGATCAAGCTCTTCTGCCGTAATTCCAGCATTCTCTAACGCTTCACGCGCTGCACCTTCAGACATGTGTGATGTATTTACATCGTCACCTGCAATACGACGCTCTTCAATCCCTGTGCGTGTACGAATCCACTCATCACTCGTATCTACCATTTTCTCTAAATCGTGATTACTTAATACTTTTTCAGGGACATAAGCACCTAAACCTATTATGCCAGCATTCATGTCATTACCCCTTTAATTTATTATTAGTTAACTTACGATAAAAACGTTAGTATCAATATTTAAGACCTGGTACTAATTTTAAATGAAAAGCACTTTTTTGTCCAGCACCACCGTTTATTAGACAAGGTACGTTCGCCGATAGTGGTGCATAATTTGTTACGAAGCAGCATCTTCTTTAGTTCAAATATAAGGAGGGCTTTTTTTGAATCGACGCTATACACCACGCATTCCTGTTCGATCACGAATACCCGCTCCCCCTCAACCACCTTATCCACACTTCCCTCCATCACCGCAGAACTTTATGCGAAATGGAAACGTTATAGAGGAGGAGCAACCGTTTATTCCTATGTCTGTGCGCCAACCGTTCCAACGACCCAATCCCCTGCTTAGCTCGTTTCGAGGAAATGATGGTTCAATCGACTATAATAAGGTAATGGGCCTCGTTGATCAAACAATGAAAATCGCCCAACAGTTTTCTCCACTACTTGATTTATTTAAAAAGAAATAAGAAAGGGCCGCCAACTGGGGCCCTTTCTTTCGTTCATTATTGCTCTTTCTTTCCAAGTTCATAGGCATCATTCATGACATTCATTAAAAGAGCGAGCATTGGCTGTAAATCATCCAACGATAACTCAATCCCTTTGTTCTCAAGTAATGCTTTTCCTTCTGGTAAATGCTTCATAGCAATTTGCATAAGCTTCATATTACGTTCTTGGTCCATGTTCTCACCTCATGTATTTTCTCGTTTCATTATACGAATTAATGAGAGGGAGAGCAATGAATTCTCCTTTTATTTCTTTTTACGTCTCTTTTGCCGTGCATCTTTTTGTTTCTTTAAGCCTTCTTCTATTGCAACCTCTTGTTGAAAGCCTAATTCTTCTCTCGCCTTATCAGCTAGTACGCGCGTTTTCATGACAGAACTAGGTTCATTTTTTACAGCTAAAAACTTTAACCCTTTTTGCCACTCGCCTTCTCTTCCACTTCCAATATTATAAATGCCTTCCCTTTCTCTTGATGCTCCAGAAATCAGTAATGCCTTTACAGCATCATCAATGTATAACGCATCTTGACAACTTGATTGTCTTTCAATAGAAGAAACACAATCCTCAGTTCCCAAACTTTCTATGCTCTGACCTGGTCCGTAGACAATCGGCATTCGTAAAATCATATAAGATAAAGGATCATCCGCCGCTGTTGCTTTAATGAAATTTTCCTCCGTTAGTTTTACGAGACCATATAACGATTGTGGATTTGCTGAGGATGCCTCACTAACCGTTCCTGTTTTTCGACCATAGACTTCATAACTCGATACATGAATCAATTTACTTTTGTTACGTTCCATCGAATGTGTTAATTGTTTTAATCGATGTATATGTCGTTTTACGTGTTGCTCAATGTTTCCCCAAGCTTCATTATGTGAGGTTGAACATGCTAAATGAAAAATTGTATCTCTATCTTTTACTATTTTTGTTAAGTCCACTTCCTCAATGGGCTCATTAATTAATTGAAAATTAGCATTACGTCCAATAAAGTCTAGCGCATCTAGACACGATGCAGAATCTATGCCAATCACATCAACATCTTCTTCAACAAGCCTCGTGCATAGCTTCGCTCCAATAAACCCAGCAGCTCCTGTTACAAGTACGCGATTCATTCTCATCCCCCGTTCTTCTCTCTCTTTATATCGTATTTTCAGAACGAAAGAGTATTCATTTTCTTGATATGAAAAAACCTGTAATCCCTTTCATTACAGGTTTTTTTCGTATAATTTATAAAATGAGATAAGCAAAGGTGCGCCTACCCAATGTTCTTTCGGCATTTGTAAAGAAAGAGAGACCGGTAGTCCCTTTTGCAATGCTTGCTGTTCAAAAGGCCGACTATGCAAAGAGAAAGGGAAGGTTGTTCCTGCCACTTCATGAAAAATATGCAGTGGAACAGGATGATTCAACGTAAGTGGCTTTGTAAAATTGGCTTCCACGTCCACATCCTTTAATTGATAGGCCTGACCAATTTCTTTTCTGATTCGCTTATGAAATAATTGATTTTGTTTTTCCTGTAATAAATATTCTCCTATGTTTACACACGGATTGAGAAACACAGCAGAGCGAGTAAATGTTGGCATTTCTTCTATGAAGCCAAGCGCAGCTAGCGCTCCCATCCCTTCAGCCAACATGTGAATGTTTGGATTTAGAATTTCAAACTTCATAACATAACGGTATACTCGTTTAGCTAACATAACAGCCTGCTTACTTCCCCAATGTTTCCCGTACAAATGAGAATAAAAAACGGTATAACCTTCATTTATAAGCGCTGTAATTAACGCATGACGCTCTTTATGCTGTTTCCACAAACTACACGTTTCATCAACATAATGATTACGATCACCAAACAACATGATGCCAAAACCATTGGGACGCTCTGGCAAATGAATAACATTCCATTGCCCATCTAAACAAAAAAATCGCTCGTTAATCCCCACATTTCTCCCTCATCTGTACCGTTCTTCCTTATTCTATGTTATTTCACTCCTTTTCGTTAACACGCTTGCCTATAAAACGTACATTTCTAAAACAGATAAAGACAAACGGTCGTTTTTTTGGTAAAATTACTACAGAGAATCTCTTTTATAAAATGAGGTGAAACGAGTGCGCTATATTTGGACATTAATTTGGTCATTATTGCTTAGCAATATGGCATTTTACGTATTATCTTCGATGCAAGGCGGTACATTTGACTTTAAACAAGCAAGTATTTTCGGCGTAGTATTTGCTGTTTTCATTTTCATTCTTAGCTTTGCGATTCCGAACAAGTCTGACGCTGTAGAATAAGGATGCTATAAAGAAAAGCCCTCATCTTTGTGAGGGCTTTTCTTTATAGCATTTATGGTTTTCTCTTTGGCATCCATACGCGATTATGGTTCGTATTTTGAGGAAATACATCACCAGCTTTAAGTGTTACTTGCTGGGGATCATTAACCATGCTGCCTGTTTCACCGATCTCTACGTAAATTCCGTTATTCGGCGCTTTTTGTCCTTGTTTAAATTGATGATTTTGACCCATGTTTACCCCTCCTTGTTATCCTACTATCTCCAAAAAAACAAGAAAAAAACCAGCCATAATTGACCGGTTCAATAGGTAGACTGTCCTCCACCAATAGGTGATACATTAGCAACCATCGTAAGTGGTAAAATAAAGCGCTCAATCTCATATGTGTTAACTGGTTGCACAAATCCATAATAAGGGAACTCATAATCCTCATTCCGGTATTCCTGCTCGCTGTTCTGCCCCTCTTGAACGATGGGAGCAGCAAAATATAAATTTTGACCATCCGTAAATTCAATAAATCCATTATAACTACTGCCATCAGAAAGCATTACCGTCACATATTGTTGAAGAAATTTGCGGCAATGTTTATGCATTTTCTTCAACGTTTGAGGATTTTGTTGATACCCTTGTTGATAGTAAGGCTGTTGTTCATGTTGTTGATACATGGGGCACCTCCTTTACTACTTCATGGTATTCACCCATTTGTAAAGTGTTCACAAAGATTATCCGCCACTCACTGGAGGGAGGAAGGCAACCGTATCACCGTTTTTTACAACGACCGTATCTTCAACATACTCTTCATTTACTGCTACAAAACAAGACTCTAATAAAGAGCCTATACCATATTTTGTTTGCAACAACGTTTTTATGTCAGCAATCGATACTGCATCTGCTTCAATCTCGACTTCAGAACAACCCGCCTCTTCTTGAAGCTGGGCAAATAATAAGATTGATATCATTTCGGCTCTCCTTTCTCATAGGAAATAGTTTCTTGTTGATTCCCAACCCAAAAAGTTCCATCTTCCCAATGTTCTTTTTTCCAGATTGGGACGATTTCTTTAATTCGTTCAATAGCATATCGACATGCCTCAAAAGAGGCCGCTCGATGCGGTGTTGAAACGGCAATGACAACGGCAATATCAGATATGGCTAAAGATCCAATTCGATGGTGAATGGCGATTCGTGTTCCCGGCCATTTTTCTTGAACTTCTGTACCAATTTTTTTTAACTGTTTTTCAGCCATCGGCACATATGCTTCATATTTCAAATAAATGGTTTTCTTTTCGCCGGTCAGTTCTCTTACTGTACCGATAAATGTATTAATTGCTCCCGCTTGTGGTGAACTAACGTATGAAATTAACGCTTCAACATTAAGCGGTAACGTTGTAATAGCAAATGGATTCATGTGGAAATACTCCTTAAATACGTAATCACGTGCTTACTATAAGAGGCTTGATCATCAATGTGAAAACATGGGATATGCGTCTCTTTACATACATCAAGTGACCAATAGAGTACGGCGATGGTCTGTGATGACAGCAACGACCAATCCTCTTCTGTTTTAATTATTACAATACGAGGGTACACATTCTTTTTATATCCTTCAATAAAAATAACGTCAAGCGACAGCGCTGTATACATATGTAACATCTCAGCAAGCGTTAATGACTTGTTCACACAAACTTCGGTCTTACCCCCACCTTCAATAGTAGAAATGATTGCTCCTGCTTCGCGATGATGAAACGTATCTCGTCCTTCATCATGAAAGGATACTGTTCCATGACCATGATGTTTAATTGTGCCACATGTATACCCTTTTTGCGTTACCGCTTGTAATAAAGAGCTAATAACCGTTGTTTTACCGCTATCTTTATAACCAACTACTTGGATAAGAGCACTGTCCATGGCCATTCACTTCCTTCTCCATCGAGTAGCAACACATAAACAGCATCTCCTTTCTTCCAGCCCCTTGTTCCTCCTCGTAAAACGATGAAGGCATTAGCAAGAGCAAGCGATGAAACAGAGCCTGACTTGTCGAGACCTGCCGGTACCGCCTGTATGTCAGAATCATTCATCGTAACTGTTCCTCTAACAAATCGTGTAAAAGGGTTTGCTTTTAGGAAATCAGCACCTAACGTAGCCTTCATCATGGTAAGATGTGGCTTTCGGGCATGAAATGACGATACTATATACGGACGTACAAACAATTCACAACCAACGAAACATGCTGACGGATTCCCTGATAAGCCAAATAACATTTTGTCTTGAAAACGTGCAGCAGATGTAACACTACCAGGACGCATGGCAATTTTATTAAATAACAGAGTCGCACCTAATTCTTCATACACGCGAGGTAAATGATCAAAATCACCGACAGAAACGCCACCAGTCGTAATTAAAAGATCGACCGTTTTTAAAGCATTTTGGATTCCGAGAAAGGTGTGATCGTAATCATCTGAAAGCGTACCTAACATAACAGGATGCGCTCCAAGTTTACGCAGTTGGGCCGCAATCATATAGGCATTGCTGTTACGAATTTTTCCTGGTTGCAGTGGTTCACGAATATCTAATAACTCTGTTCCAGTAGCTAAGATACCAACAAGCGGGCGTTTAAAGACCGGAATTTCACTATACCCAAAAGTAGCCAATAACGCGATGACCCCTGGATGAATCCTTGTACCTTTTGTTAAGATGATCTCCCCTTTTTTCGTATCTTCTCCTTTATAGGATACATTTTCCCCTTTATTTATTTGTCGCGACAGTTCAAAAGCATCCACACCATGTTCCTTCACCACTTCTAACATGACAACTGCATCCGCACCGCGTGGTAACTGTGCACCGGTCATAATACGTATGGCTTCTTTTTCTGAAATCACCCGCTGTGAGACAGCCCCAGCGCCAATATGATCAATCACTTGAAACATTACTGGCTCTTTATGACTGGCCGTCTTTGTATCTTGTGAAGCTAAAGCAAACCCATCGTAGGGAGAACGATCAAAAGGAGGAACAGCATGGGGCGCTATTAGATCTTCCGCAAGATATCGACCGTCGCTATCTTCGAGAGAAATGATCTCAACCGTTCCATGTAAAGGCACTTCTAAAAGCTTTGTGATCGCTTCATCCACTTGCATAATTTGACGTTTTTGAACAGACATAGCCTAAAACTCCTCCTATAAATATTGATTAAACCAAGCGACAGCTTCTAAATAGGCTTCACGCGAAACTTTATGACCAGACGTTTCATCACTCATATAGCGCAATTGATTTTTATTACGATACTGCTTTTCAATCTCCTTATAAAAGGAACGACTTTGGCTATAAGGCACGACCGGATCTACTTTACTATGCCAAATAAGCAAAGGAATTTCTTTAAATTGCTCTAGTTGTTGCGTAACATCATAGGGAGCAATGCTTTTCAATACATGTTGAATAACAGATGGTGAAAGTGGGAAAGATCCTTCTTGTTGTTTCATTTTCTCTAACTGCCCTTTTGTAAACGCTTCATAAGCGGGTGTTCCCATCAATGTTACGGCCGCTTTTATGTAATCATAGTGAGCTAATGCGCCAAAGGTTATAATCGCCCCCATTGAAGTCCCTGCCAGTCCAATTCGCTGCTCTTTTATAAGGTGTTGGCTTTGTAAATGATCAACAAGCGTTTGAACGTCTGCAATCCCTTGTAGTACAATCTCCCAAAAAGAATAGACGCGCTCATTTTCTTTTAGAGATTCCATGCGCTCCCCGTGATGAAGCATATCTGGGAGAAGAACACGATATCCTTTTTGAGCAAGAGAAAACGCAAAGTGAAGGTTATGTTCCTTAGCACTTGTAAATCCATGTATAAAAATAATGAGAGGCAATGGCGCCTCTTGCTGACTCTGTTGGACCACTTGTAAGACAGGTATGGAAGAGATTTCTTTCGGTTCAATGACAATCATGAAAACACACCTTTTCTAATGCTTTTTGTTCTATCATAACAAGTTCTTCGTTATTTTCCGATGAATAACGTCTTTTTTTTCAAAAAAAAGAACCCGTACTTAACGGGCTCCTCTCCTTTATTTTTGTTGTTGCGCATTATAATAATCGACCGGATACACGCTTCCTTCTGAAAGCATCTCATTGCTGCGAATGTCTTCTGGTTCTGGTTGACCGGCTTGATGAATAGGAAAATCATTTTTTCCTTCTTTCGATAACAAGGCCATTACTTTTTCTTTGCCATCCAGAACTAGTTGCTTTGCTTTCGTACGTTGATGTTCATTTCGCAACACATAAGATGTGACACCTGCTGTCGATAGGGCAATACCTGAGAGTAGCAAATATTTCTTTTTCATGGAAAGTCCTCCTTGTTTTGTGTATGTATGTAGGATTACCCTTGTATTCAGAGTCTAAAACTTCCTTATATTGGACAGTCACCTGAGAAAGCAGTACACTTTAGGAAATACTAAAAAAGGGCAGGAAACAAGCAATGAAACCACATTTAATTGCACTTGACTTAGACGGAACCTTACTGCGTGATGATAAAACCATTTCAACGTTCACGAAACAAATCATAAAAAAAGCTCAAGAAAACGGTCATATCGTTTGTATTTCTACCGGACGTCCGTATAGAGCTAGCGCTATGTACTATAAAGAACTTGATTTACAAACACCCATTGTAAACTTTAACGGTGCCTTCGTTCATCACCCAAAGGATGCGTCATTTGGCGTGTATCATTCACCGATGGAACTTCATCATGCCAAAAAAGTTATCCAAACTGCTGAAGAATTTTCCGTAAAAAACATTATGGCTGAAGTATTAGATGATGTTTATTTACGCCATCACGATGAAGTCATTGTAAATACATTTATAATGGGAGAAAATCCGGCTCATACAGGAGATTTAAGGCACGTTCTTCAAGATCATCCTACGTCAATCCTCATTCATCCTTATGATGAACATGAAAAAGAACTTCGTGAGCAGTTGCAAAAAGAACATGCAGAAGTCATTGATCAACGGTCATGGGGAACTCCTTGGAATATTGTTGAGGTGATTAAATCTGGGCTAAATAAAGCCATCGGACTTCGCCACATTACGGATTACTACAATATCCCTCAAGAGCGCGTCATTGCCTTTGGTGACGAAGATAATGATTTAGAAATGATTGAATTTGCAGGTCATGGTGTAGCCATGGGAAATGCCATTGCACCTTTAAAAAACATTGCCAATACTGTTACGAAGACGAATGAAGAAGACGGCATTGCACTTTACTTAAAAGAAATACTCTCCCTGTAAACGACCTCTAACGGTCGTTTTTTTCTGTATTACCACCGATCACTGTACATAAAAAAAGAAGAAAAACTAAAAATAACAGTACTGTCTTTTAAGGAGGTTTTCTTATGATCCAACAGAATCGTTCTGAGCAATTGCATACACAAGTTCCCGAAAAAGACATGCTTCAAGATCCAGAAAAAGTTTTTCAACAAAAGTTGAAACACAACGCTCAAGAGCAACAAAAAAACATAACAATCGGAGGAAACTAAGAATGGGAAATAGCCTTTTTCAGCGCGCAAAAGAAGCGGTCTCTCACTTATTAGGTCAGGATCATCATGAACACCAGTCAACGTCTACACATCAGGAACAACATATAACGTCTCAAACGCAACAAACACACGCGCCACAACAACACTCAGACATTGATGCAAGTGTTGCCCAAAACTTATTTTCTTCCGCAATGGCAAATTCTTCTGGTGCTGAACGTCAACAGTTTGCCGATCTCCAAGAAGAGTTAACAGCGCATCACTCTTCTTCTGCCATAAATAACAACATGAATAACGAGTCTCATGAGTTACAACCTTCTTCTCAATATGGAGCGACGTTCTCCTCACAAGCGCCGATTTCAAACGATGCACAAACTTTGCTGTCGTCCGCTATGGAAAATGCCTCTGATGAAGACCGTCAGCAGCTAGCCGATCTTCAAAAAGAGCTAAAAGATTCAGACTTAAAGTAATTAACTATATGAAAAAAACGGCCGAATGTATGAAAATCGGCCGTTTTTTTATAATTGGTGCAATGAACGGGTGTGTTTTTGCACAGGTAATTTACTCATTGTATGAATGACAAGCTCCGCTACTAGCTTATAGCCTCTACGATTTAAATGAAGACCATCCTCAATAAGCAATTTTTCGTATTTTCTTTTTTTCATTTCTCCCCACAAATCAATAAAATGTGTATTATATTGAAGCGCTAACTGTTGAACGACATCGGCATACTCTTTTAGCAGGTCGTTACAACGCGTATATTGTAATTTTTCAATAACAGGTGATGGAGATAGGAGAAGTACTTTATGACCACCTAGTTTTTCAATCATATATTCTAAATTATTACGATACTCTTCTCGTTCAATTAAGCTTTGTTGGCACGCGTCATTAGCACCAAATAAGATGGTAACAAGATCTGGTTCATGTCTAAGCACATCTTCTTGGAAACGCGTTAAAGCAACCCTCGTCGTTTCTCTAGATACACCTGCATTTATAACACTCCAATCATCAAGAGCATATCGTACACGAGAAGTTAGTCGCAAGGAACCATCTTCACTCGTTTCGTGTGCAGTTATACCATCACCAAAGCAGACTACTGTGTTCATGCCCTTCCTCCTTGCCATAAAAAACGTTATAGTATAATCTTCGTACACAATTTTCATTTCCTCACAGTCGAACTGAGAAATTTTTGCTATAATAAAGATATTATAATCAGCATGGAGGATATTTCATGGTCGTCTATGATGTACCAGCTCACGCTGGACAAGAACTTATTACGAAAATAGCTACATTATTTGCTCAACAAAGAACGCACACTACAAATGAAGATCGCTTTGTACAACTGCTTCAAGGCATTACATATGCACTAAGCGAGGATACTGCAGCTGGTATTATTGTTGCCGAACAAGATGGCGATATAGTGGGAGCTGCCTTTTATAATATTGGTGTTCAACTTCAGCTTGGTGGACGGTATTTATGGCTTAACGATCTTTATGTACAGGAAGAAGAACGAAATCAAGGCATAGCGCGTAAAATCTTACTTCATCTCATTCACCATGCTGAGCGAGAAGGTATGGTGAGTATTGAGTTAGAAACAGGTGTAAATAACTCCGTGACGAAATACTTATACAATTCACTGGATTTTCACGATATTGTATCACAGCGATATCGCTTTAATTTATAATGGGAGGTGAAATACATGGCACTTATTTTTAATCTTCAACCTACTCCAAACCCAAACGCCATTAAATTTGATGGTAGTGAGGCGTTTTTAGAAGGACGACTTTCTGCGAAAGCAGGCGACGATCTTGATTCAATGTCTGAACTTGCTAAATCTTTATTAGCAGTTGACGGTGTAGAATCTATTTTTGGCTTTCAAGACTTTATTACAGTCAATAAGTTCTCTGATAGCAATTGGGATGATATCGTTCCACACATTCAAGAAATTCTTCATCAATTATAAGTTATCGAATGGCCGAGCGATGATACATCGTTCGGTTTTTTTGCACAAAAAGGACACCTCTGTATTGTGGGCGCATGCGGGGGCTTCTGGGCGCAAATGGACTTGGTCGGCGCGTTCACTTTTTTCATGATTATTGAAGAGCTTTTACGCTATTTTTTCTTATTTTTGAGCACATTTACGAAATTAGCTCTTACTTTTCTCTCTTTTTCATCCCTTACATACGTTGTTCGGGGTGATTTGTCCGGTCTGCGCGCGAATCGGAGGCTTCTGCGCGCGAACGGACCGGGTCTGCGCGCGAATCGAAGCCTCCTGCGCGCGAACGGACAAGGTCTGCGCGCGAATCGGAGCCTCCTGCGCACGAACGGACAAGGTCTGCGCGCGAATAGACTTGGTCGGGGCTCTTCACGCTTTTCTCGATTCTTGAACGCTACATTCGATGGCTGCTTATATACGCAAGGCAACTAACGAACCAACATAAAAAAAATGGCCTTATCACCAAAACCGGTGATGAAGCCATTTTTAATGAGTTAGGGCTGTTTATATCTCGGACTATTTTTGTTACTAGCTGGATGAAGCTAAACGCCTAATCGTCTTTTCTAAAAAAGCCAAAAATGCCTGTCGTGTTCACAATATTAGTAAAGGCTTCTGGATCGACTTCTTTAATCATATTCTCTAAATCGTATAGTTCATACCGCGTGATTACCATGATTAGCATTTCTTTTTCTTCATTAGAAAATGCCCCCTTAGCTGGAACGATGGTAATCCCACGAACGAGATTGCCATGAATGACTTCTTTTAACTCTTTTCCTTTTTTCGTAACGATCATTGCCGTTAACTTCTCATGTCTTGTATGAATGGAATCAATTACACGCGTTGTCACATATAAAGCTACAAGTGTATAAAGCGCCTTTTCCCATCCAAATAAAACGCCGGCAGCAAAAATGATTAAGCCGTTCAAAATAAGAAAATACGTTCCAATCGGACGATTATGCTTACGAGATAAAATCATTGCAATAATATCAAGTCCACCCGTTGATGCGCCATACTTTAATGTAATTCCAACACCAACTGCTGCTATGACACCACCAAAAACAGCATTTAGTAAAATGTCATGCGAAATTTCTGTAACAGGAATAACTTCTAGAAAAAATGTCATCATAAACACACAAAAGAAGCTATAAATCGTAAATGATTTACCAACTTTTAGCCAACCAATAATGGCAACCGGGACGTTTAACAAAAATAATAGTATTCCTGTTGAAACAGGTACTGCTGTATGAGCAAGCAAGCTTGCTAACAATTGAGCAACCCCAGTAAATCCGCTTGCATAAACTTTAGCTGGTATTAAAAATAAATTTAGTGCTGCCGCATTTAAAGCAGCACCAACAATAATTGCAATAAACTTTTTCGCCTCTTGCATAGGTGTATAATTCATACGTCATATCCTTTCAGCATAGCTTCTAACAATCTTTTTTACCAAAATTACAATAGAGAGTCAATAGTTATTTCAAAAAACTTTTGCATTTGTAGTGTTTCACTCACGTTGTTTCCTATGAAAAAGGAGTAAGAGTATTGCCATTTTGTACTGTGAAAGTATACACTTAGTTATAATCTTACTTAAAGTGCAGGTGACCATTCATGACCGTACAAATTATTACCGACAGTGGCTGTGATTTACCGAAGCAATATGTTGAGCAACTGAACATACACGTTCTTCCTCTTGTCGTTACCATTAACAACGAAGAAAAATACGATGGCGAAAGCATCGAACCGAAAGCGTTATATGACGAAATGCGAAATGGAGCGGCACCCAAAACAGCTCAAGCACCTCCAACTATGATCAAAGAGGCTCTTGAAACATGCGCAAAAAATAATACGCCTTGCATCTACATAACATTATCATCTGGATTAAGTGGTACATATCAAACGGCTGTATTACTTGCACAGGAGGTATTAGAAACATACCCTAATGCCGAAATTTCAATCATTGATTCACAGTGTGCCTCTTTAGGCTTCGGACTTGCTGTCTATCATACCGCTTTGTTTGCGCAAAACGGTCATTCTTATGAGGAAGTGGTTGAAGCGGCTCGCTATTACACAAGTCATACAGAACATATTTTTACCGTTGATGACCTTGAATATTTACTGCGCGGAGGTCGCGTGAGTAAAGCCGCCGCGTTCATGGGAAGTTTGTTAAAAATAAAGCCAGTTCTTCATATGGAAGATGGGAAACTGTTTCCGCTTGAAAAGATTCGTGGAAAGAAAAAAGTGTACGCTCGCATGATTGAGCTCATGAAAGAGCGCGGACAAGTTCTTGATCAACAGCTTATTGGTATAAGCCATGCCGATGATCTTGAAGCTGCACAAACACTTAAAGAGATGATTATGAAGGAAACAGGCTGTCAAGACGTGATGATTTCTATGATTGGCTGTGCAATCGGTGCTCACGCCGGTCCTGGAACCATCGCTATGTTTTTCTTAAAGCAACCTTATCAGACAAACTAAAAAAAGCAAGTGGACGGATTTTTCCGTTCCGCTTGCTTTTTTTAATTATTGTACTGGATGTAACTGGCCAACCTGACCAAATGTTTCACTAAAAATACGTTCTTCTTGTATCCCTTCATTGCGTAACAACGTCATGATTGCATCAATAAATACTTCGCCACCACACACATAATAGTGAGCATCAGAAGGAAGAGCTAACTGTTGCCATAAGGTATGATCTATATAACCAGAATGATGTTCCCCTTCCGCTTGCGACGCGCGGTATATGGTATGTGCATGAATATGAGGATAAATTTTCGTTAACGAAGCAATGTCCTCTTTAAAGGGATGATACTGCTCATTTTCTGTTGCATATAGGAAGGTTACGGGTTGCTCTTTTAATGCAGTAGCTTCTAGTAGCATGCTAAAAAGTGGCGTAATACCTGAACGTGATCCAATCAACACACAAGGCTTTGATGCATCACTTCTAACGAAATGACCAGCTGGCGCACTTAGTTGTATACTCGTTCCAATCGCACATTGATGTAAATAGCGCGACACAACACCTTCTTTTCGAACGGTGATGCGATAATAGCTGTTATCAGGGCGATTTGTTAAGCTATATTGACGCATGTGTATGTAAGGCTCCCCTGGAATTTGTACGTGTAACGTAACATATTGTCCTGGTTCAAATGACGAAAGTTCCTGCTGATCAGTAGGTTGTACATACAAAGAAACCATATCTTTACTTTCAGTAACCTTTTTGAAAATGGTAAACGAGCGAAATCCACCCCAACCACCCCGTTTCATCACTGCTTTTTCGGCAGAATGCTGTTCTTGTTCGATAAAGAGTGACGCAATCACCTCATAGGCAGTTTCCCATGCTTCAAGAATCTCATCGGTTGCTGCTTCTTTTAATACCGCCTTCATAGCCAAGAGTAAGTGCTTGCCTACAATCGGATAATGTTCAGGTACTACACCTAAACTGCGGTGTTTTTCACCAACCTGTCTAACAGCTGGTAAGAGTGTCTCTAATTGCTCAATATGAAGAGCTGCTTGATACAAAATTTGCGCTAACGCTACTTGCTGTCTTCCTTGTGCTTGATTGCTTTGGTTAAATACATTTCTCAGCTCTGGATGTTCCCGAAATAGTTCTTCATAAAAAACAGTCGTAATCGCCACACCATGTTCCTGAAGAACAGGTGCTGTTGCTTTAATCACCTTCATCGTTTCTTGTGTAAGCATGAACATCGCTCCTAACATAAGCACATTTTTCTTTAGTATAAAACAGTCCTTCTTTGAAAGGAGCGCTTACTGAACGGTTTTTATGAACGACTTGTGTCAATCACTGCTATTTGCTTTTGGTAGTTCAATCGTAAACGTTGTTGCATTGCGATGAGAAGTAACCGAAATGCGTCCATTATGCTTTTCAACTATTTGGCGACATACAGATAAACCAATACCTGTGCCTAGCTTTTTAGTCGTAATAAATGGTTCAAATATATTTTCTAGTAAATGCGCAGGAATAGGTGAACCATTATTCGTAATGTCTAAGAAAACAGCGCCACCTTGCTCATAAGCAAGAACAGAAATAAGCCGCTCTGTTGAAATGTCACATAGTTCCTCTACCGCATTATTTAAGATATTTAAGATGACTTGCTTTATTTGAGCTTTGTCTCCCTCGATCAAAAGATCTGGTTGGATATCCGTATTAAGGGTAATCTTCGCTTCTAGAAACCGTGGATATAAAAAGTGAATCATTTCACTCAAACTAGCTTCAAGATCAAACACTGAAATATAGTCATCTAGCCCTTTCATTTTTGATAGCAATAAAAACTGACTAATTTTATCTTGAAGATTCTCCATTTCTTCCGTCATAATGCCTAAATAATCACGCGCCTTTTCATTTGCGCCCATTTCATTTTCAAGAAGATAAATAAAGCCTTTTATAGATGTTAACGGGTTTCGAAATTCGTGAGCAAAGCTTGCTGCAATTTGCCCTAAAATAGTGAGGCGATCGCTATGCATTTCTTGAATAAATTGGTTCTTCGTTTCTATAATTGATTCTTTCAAACCAGAAAACTCTTTAATTGCAAAAAAAAGAAGTTGATCAAAATATTGATTAAGACGAAGCAATACCCATTTTTGTTCTTCGTTTTGCAATTCTAGGGAAAGTGCTTTTTCTATAACGAGTTGGCGACCAATCGTAATATTGTATACAAAATCACTAATATCGGTTTTGGCTTGAATACGTTCTGGTGCAATTTTCTTTGTCAGGTTTTGTATGGGAGAGGTATCGGAAGTTTCAAAAAATTGATTCATTAATTCTAATGTCCGATAACCATTTTTCAATACCTCTTCATAAAAAGGATCTTCTTTTTTTATATGAGCATGTTTCATCCAGTCGCTAACGATCGCGTCTTGCTCTTGAATAAAATAATGAAGCACCCGCTTTACTTGTTCACCTGACAGTGTCTCAACATCCATCATGAAACCACTGCCTCTCTCATTTTCTTATTGTTATTATGCAATACTTTAGGACGAGAAACAATAAGTGTCTTTTTTAAAAATTTCTGGATAACTGTGCTGGATTGTTTTGAAGTCTTATTTATAACGCACCCTACGTTTGATTGCAACCGATATGTGGCAGACTACGAACAAAAGGAAAGGAGATTGTATCGATGAAAAAAGAATCATTTAATCCACCCCCACAAACACAAGACCATCAGCCTGGAATGGAAGCTGCTATGCAGCCAGCTCCCTTATCGAAGGGTACATCGTATCAAGGAAGTGGCAAACTAAATCATAAAGTAGCCATTATAACAGGCGGTGATAGTGGTATTGGAAAAGCAACGAGCATTGCCTTTGCCAAGGAAGGCTGTCATGTGGTCATTGTTTATTTAAATGAACATACAGACGCCAAGGCAACACAAAAAATCATTGAAGAGTTAGGTGGGCACTGTCATCTCATCCATGGTGATCTTGGTGATGAAACGTTTTGCCAAGCGGTCGTTGCCGAAACCATTGCTACTTTTCATTCCTTACATATCCTCGTTAACAATGCTGCCGAGCAGCATCCAAAAGATACTTTAGAAGACATCTCAGCTTCGCAATTACAAAAGACGTTTCAAACGAATGTATTTTCAATGTTTTATTTAACGAAAGCCGCCTTACCCTATTTAAAAAAAGGCAGTGCGATTATTAACACGTCTTCTATTACAGCCTATAAAGGAAATGCGCGTCTGTTAGATTATTCAGCATCAAAGGGAGCCATCGTTTCCTTTACTCGTTCCCTCGCTCTCTCTCTCGTAAAAGACGGTATTCGCGTGAACTCAGTTGCACCTGGACCCATTTGGACGCCTTTAATTCCTTCAACTTTTACTGCGGATGAAGTAGATCAATTTGGATTAGATACTGAAATGGGGCGACCAGGTCAACCTGATGAACTTGCAGCTGCTTTTGTTTATTTAGCTTGCAATGATTCTTCCTACGTGACAGGTCAAACCATTCATGTGAATGGTGGATCAATCATTAATGGTTAGTGGATAAAATCACTTATGTGTTACACACTAATAACCAATCTAAGGTAAAGGGTGTGATGCCTGTGCATACGATGTGGAAAGGGACGATTAGCTTCGGACTTGTGTCCATCCCCATTAAACTATTTGCGGCAACAGAAGATAAAGATGTGAAAATGCGGTATTTACACACAAAATGCCATTCACCAATAAAGTACGAAAAAATATGTCCAGTATGTGAAGAAAACGTGAGCCAAGATGAGATTGTTAAAGGATATGAATATGAGCCCGGTAAGTTTGTACTCATTGAAAAAGATGAACTGGATCAACTGAGCAGTAAAAGCAATAAAGCAATCGAAATACTCGACTTCATCTCGCTTGCTGAAATTGATCCTATTTACTACAATCGCTCCTATTTTATTGGTCCAGGAGAAAATGGCTCAAAGCCTTTTTCCTTATTAAAAGAGGCGATGGATCAAAGCGGAAAAATCGGTCTAGCTAAAATTACAATACGCTCAAAAGAAAGCTTGGCGGTAGTGCGCGTATACGAAAAAGGGCTCGTCATGGAAACGATTTACTATCCTGATGAAGTTCGAAATGCAAACCATGTACCAGGTCTAGATGAGCTTACCGAGGTGAATGATAAAGAATTAAAAATGGCGATTCAACTTATTGAACAGCTTACAACTACTTTTGAACCCCAAAAGTATCATGATTCGTATCGTGACTCTCTTCTGCAATTAATTGAAAACAAAGTTGCCGGAAAAGAAGTTAGGATCGTTAGTGAGCGTCCAAAGACGAATGTGGTTGATTTAATGGAGGCACTACAAGCAAGTATCGACCAATCAAAAGAAACAACGCAACCACCCGTCCAACCACAAAAGAAAACAAAACCAAAAAAGCGCAAAGCCTAAACGATGTTTGAAATGAAGCGGTTGAAACCGATGCTTGCAACATTAACTACTAAATTACCTACTGAAGATTATTGGCTATTCGAGCCAAAGTATGACGGTTATCGGTGTATGCTCTACTGTGATGAGGATGGTATGCAATTATGGAGCCGACGTGGAAAAAGCTTTAACTCATCCTTTCCCTCACTCTATACGGCATTATCAGCCATCACCATTGACTCATCACTCTTACCCGTACTACTTGACGGAGAAATGTGTGTTCTACAATCTCCGCTTAAAGCGTCCTTTGGACACTTACACAACCGAAGCCAGCGACATCACCACATTACGTATGTTGGCTTCGATTGTCTTTGTTTGTCCGGACATTCCTTGGTAACAACACCTCTACTAGAGCGCAAATCAAAGTTATCTTTTTTATATGACACTATAAAAGATGAACAGCAAACCATTTCAGTAGCTCCCGTCTATCGTGATGGAACACAATTATTTCGTGCTATTGAACAAGAACAAGGCGAAGGATTAATCGCAAAAGTTGCACATAGTTTCTATTATCCCGGACAACGAACGACCGATTGGTTAAAATATAAAAACCCTCAATATGGCTGTTTTTTTATCATTGCCTATGATAAAACAAATGGCTATTTCCATGGTGGTGTAGTCCACAATCATGAAGTGATGGATGTTGGGCCTTTTTCACACGGATTATCCTCTGAAGAACGTGAAGCGCTAATTGCTGTCATTCGTAACAATAAGCAAAAAGAAGATGCACGGTATATCTATGTACGACCTTCTCTTGTAGTCGAGCTTCAATACTTAGAGCTGTATAAGGGCAAGACACGCCATCCTCGTTTTGTTTCATTTCGTTTAGATGTAAAATGGGAGGACTGTACGTGGGAACGCATCAACAAAAACATGAGCTACGAATAAATGGCGTAACGCTATACATCTCGTCACTTGAAAAACCGTTGTGGCCAAAACAACAGCTTTTTAAAGCAGACTACTTACAATACTTAACAACGGTTGCGCCCTATATGCTACCTTTTTTAAAAAATAGACCGCTAACTTCTATTCGATATCCACATGGCACTGAAGGTGAACGTTTTTTTCAAAAAAATTGTCCGGATTATGCGCCAGACTTTATCCAAACCGCTCTGTACGACAACAAGCGTTACATTGTATGCAATACATTACAAACGTTACTGTGGCTCGGCAATCAACTTGTTCTTGAAATGCATATTCCTTTTCATACTAGTAGCAGTTGTCATCCATCTGAAATTGTTATCGATTTAGATCCACCAGATGCAGCACATTTTTCATTGGCGGTAGAAGCGGCTTTGCTCATATATGAAGTCTGTCAAAAACTACAGCTTTCTGCGTTTGTGAAGACGAGTGGGAATAAAGGTATGCAAGTATATATACCTTTACCCGAACAAACCTTTACATTTGATGACACGCGCCTTTTTACGACTTTTCTTGCTCACTATTTACTGTCAAAACAACCGACGTTCTTTACGATTGAACGATTAAAGAAAAATCGTGGCAATAAATGCTACATTGATTATATTCAGCATGCCTATGGCAAAACAATCATTGCTCCCTATTCGACCCGTGGCAATGAAGAGGGTCTCGTTGCCACTCCTTTATATTGGAATGAGCTCACTTCATCACTAAAACCGACAAACTTCCCTCTTGCTAGTATCACAGAACGGCTGAAGAACAAGGGAGATCCTTTTGCTACCTTTTTGGAAGCTAAAAAACAGCAGCCGTTTGCACCTGTGCTAGCATGGCTTCAAAATGAGGGACACGGCCTTTCATTATAAAAAGAACGCATAAGATCATATGGTGGTGATCTCATGCGTTCTTTCATTATTTTTTCTTATAGTAGACACGAACTTCATACGCTGATAGAGGCGTCTGATCTAACGTTTTGGGTGCATCATCATTTGCAAGCAATAGCGTGGCTTCTCTCATGTGTTGTAATTCTTCCAAATCAAAAGATACCTCTTGATCCGTAAAGTTACAAAGAACAAGTAATTGTTCCTCATTCCACGTTCGACTGTACGCATAAATGTGATCATCATTTTCCAAAAGCAAATCATACGTTCCATGAACGATGAGCGCATGCTCTTTTCGCAACTGATGTAACTTCTTATAGAAATGCAAAATGGACTCTGGATCTTGTAGCTGTGCAGCTACATTAATCTCTGGATAATTAGCATTGCCTTTCATCCACGGCGTTCCTGTCGTAAACCCACCATGTGCTGAATCATCCCACTGCATTGGTGTACGTGCATTGTCACGACCTTTCGCATGAATAGACGTCATAATTTCTTCTACTGATTTTCCATCCAATTGTGCTTCACGGTATAAGTTTAAGATTTCAACGTCGCGATAATCATCAATAGACGTAAATTGAACGTTGGTCATCCCAATTTCTTGCCCTTGGTAAACATACGGAGTCCCTTGCATGAGTTGATAAAAAGCTGCCAGCATTTTTGCTGATTTCACATGATATACACCATCATCTCCAAAACGCGAAACGGAACGAGGCTGATCATGATTTTCTAAATACAACGAGTTCCATCCGCTGCCTTCAAGACCTTTCTGCCACTTCGTTAATACTTCTTTCAAATCACGTAGCTTCCACGGTGCCAAGTCCCATTTGCTTTCTTCCGTCTGATCGAGTCCCATATGTTCAAATTGAAAAACCATATTAAATTTACCTTCTACCGCATCAACATACTCACGAGCACCTTCAGGAGAAACGCCTGGTGTCTCACCAACCGTCATAATGGCATCATTTAGAAATACAGCTTCTTTCATTTCCTGTAAAAAGGTTTGTATACCCGGACGATTAAGATGACCATCCCAAGATGGTACATAGCGTTTTTGTTGTGGATTTGGTAAATCTTTTAAGCCTTTTTCTTTTTTAATATGCGTAATTGCATCGACGCGAAACCCATCAATGCCTTTATCAATCCACCATTGAACAATTTCATACAATTGTTTTCGAACCGCTTCATTTTCCCAGTTTAAATCAGGTTGCTTAGCCGAGAACAAGTGGAGATAATACTCGCCTGTAGGCTCATCATATTTCCATGCAGATCCGTTAAAAATAGACTCCCAATTATTCGGTTCTTTACCGTCTTTCCCTTCGCGCCAAATATAGTAATCGCGATACGGATTGTCCTTAGACGAACGAGATTCAATAAACCACGGATGTTCATCTGACGTATGATTGATCACCAAATCCATAATGAGCTTTAAGCCGCGTTTATGACACTCGCTAAGCAACGCTTCCCAATCGGCCATTGTTCCAAAATCATCCATGATTTTTTTGTAATCACTAATATCGTAGCCATTGTCATCGTTTGGTGATTGATAAACAGGTGATAGCCATATCACATCTATACCGAGTTCTTTTAAATAATCAAGTTTGGAAATGATTCCTTGCAGATCACCGATTCCGTCTCCATTGCTATCCATGTAACTTCGCGGATAAATTTGATACACGATACTTTCTTTCCACCATTGTTGATTCATGCGTTGTTCTCCCCATCTCTCTTTTTGTGCAAACGTTTGTCTTGCGTTTCACAGAAACGTCTACCTCGACTCCTACCTTATAAAAGGTGAAGTCGAAATAGCGTTTCTTTTATCTTTTATGAACTAGCTCCATACAAGAGTTTCGCTTTACTAATTGATACGGAACCGTGATGCGTGCAGGCGGTAACGTTGGTTCATGAATAAGTTTTAATAAACAAACACCCGCTTCATAGCCAAGTTGAAAAATATTAATATCGACCGACGTTAAAGCTGGTGTAGAAAAATCAGCAAGCATTACATTATTAAAACTTAATACTGATAAATCTTCCGGAACAGAAATTTGCATCTCACTCAGTGTGCTTAAAACCCCAAATGCCATTAAATCGTCCATCACAAGAAGAGCTGTCGGTGGTTCTTCCAAAGCCATCAGCTTTCGAATGGCTTCTTGCCCACCTTCTTTTAAAAACTCTTCATGCACAATGTATGGTTCGCGATACGGAATCTGATGAATACGTAAAGATTTTTCATAGCCAAGCAACCGATCGATTGTTACGACTAAATCAGAACTTCCCCCAACAAAGCCGATTTTCTCATGTCCTAAGGATAAAAGATAATCGGTCATTTCTTTCGCAGCCCGAAAATTATCATTATCAATATGCGTAATGAGATTTTCGTTTTTAAGAGGCTTACCGATCAGTGTAAAAGGAAATTTCTTTTCCATTAAGTAATTCATTACTTGATCATCTACACTGGAATATAACAGTATAATTCCATCTACCCGCCCGCCTTGGACCATTCGAACGACTGCTTCATAAGTTTCTGCTTCAGTCTGTCCTGTTGACATATATAAGGCGTATTCTTTTTCGTGAAGAATTGTACTTATCCCTCTAATGACTTCAGGAAAGAATGGATTTTGAAATGCTTTGTCTGCCGAAGCTGGCATTACGAGTCCTATTGCATGAGACTGGCGATTTGCTAAGCTTCTTGCATTAAAATTCGGATGATAACCTAGCTCACTCATGGCTTCACGTACTTTACGTTTCGTTATTTCAGAAATACGAGGATTGTTTGCAATCACTCGCGAAACGGTAGACGGTGCTACATTGGCAAGTTTAGCCACATCCTTAATGGTTACGGTCATGCCTTCCTCTCCTTTTCTCCACGTGTGCATTCCACTATTTACCTACTTCTTATTGTAATCAAGACAACAACGCTTGAACAGCTTACATTAAATAGCAAAAGACGAAAAAAGCACGCGGTGCTTTTCTCGTCCGGCATATATTTTACCCTTTCGTTCCGCCTGCCGTAAGACCGGAAACAAAATAGCGTTGAAACGACAAGAATAAGAGACCAATTGGAATGGCGATTAACACCGAACCTGCAGCAAAAATAGTAAAGGCATTCTCATATTCATTGGAAACGAGACTAAACAAGCCCACTGCTAATGTTTTCGTTTCATCTGATTGTAATAGCGTTGAGGCAAGAATAAAGTCCGCAAAAGGTGTAATAAAGCTAAATAGTGCTATAACTGCTAGGATCGGCTTTGCTAACGGCAAAATAATCTGCCAGAAAATCCGAAAATGTCCGGCGCCATCAATCCGCGCTGACTCATCTAGTTCTTTTGGAATCGTATCGAAATAACCTTTTGCAAGCCACGTGTTCATTGGGATTAATCCACCAACGTACACTAAAATTAAACCAAAATGCGAGTCAAGAAGCCCTACAAGACTTGCAAGAATATAGAGTGCTAGAACAGCAACAAATTGCGGAACCATTTGTAGGACTAAAAACAAAAGCAGGCCATTTTTTCGCCCAAGAAAACGATAGCGTGAAAACGCATAGCCGGTTAGACCGATGAAAATGACAGCAAGAACCATCGTACTAACAGAGATTTTAACCGTATTCCAATACCACGTTACGTACGGTGTTTTCTCAAATAATTCTTTATAATGAATGATTGTCGCATTTTTTGGAATGATGGATGAACTCGTTAGGCTTGTTCCTGGATTTAAGGAAGAGCCAATGACCCATAAAATCGGATAGAGAACGATCGCAATCGCTACAAGCAGAATGAGGTACGACAATGTTAGTCTTATGAATTTTCCTCGTTTAATACTCATCTTACATCACATTCCTTCGTCTTTAAATGCTTTCGTTCTGCGGAAGTTAATGAGAGCAACAACAATAATAATAAGTGAAAGAAGTACAGTAATTGCCGCCGCTTTACTGTATTGTGCAGATTTAAGCGTGAGAGAATAGATCCATGAAATTAAAATATCTGTTCCCCCAGCACTTTGTCCTGATACAGCGGGTTTACCCTCATTAAACAAGTAAATGACGTTAAAGTTATTAAAGTTAAACGTATATTGCGTAATGAGAATGGGTGCCGTAGCTGCCATAATAACTGGAAACGTAATCGATTTAAACTTCTGCATAATCGTTGCCCCATCAACGGTTGCTGCTTCATATAATTCTTCAGGTATGGATTGCAATACACCTGTTGTCATCGCCATAACAAACGGAAATCCTAACCACGTTTGAATGAAAATAACCGCTACCTTTGTCCACATAGGATCTGTTAACCATGGAATCGGTCCGATGCCAAAAAAGGCAAGAATATCATTGTTAATCGCACCAAATGAATCATTAAACATACCAGCAAAAACAAGAATGGAAACAAAAGCTGGAACCGCCCATGGTAAAATGAGCAACGTGCGAATGAATCCTTTAAATTTTAAATCTTTTTGATTAAGAATGACGGCGAGAAAGATACCAATCGCAATTTGTAACGTTGTTGCTGTAAATGTCCAAACGATTGTCCAAGCAAATACAGAAAAGAATGTATCTCTCCAAATTTCTAATGTAAAAATATCCGTAAAGTTTTCAATACCCACCCAGTCAACAAGTTTCGCCGGTGGCGAGTGATACAAGTCATAGTTCGTAAACGCTAAAAACAACATAAATAAAATCGGTAATACAACGACAAAAATAAGTAAGAAAAAGCCCGGGCCTACAAGTAAATACGGAAACCCTTTATCAATCACACTATGATACTGCTCTTTAATGCTGTTCAACGCGAAACCTTCATCACGTTTGCGACCATTTTTAAATGCATCTATCAAGTTAAACAGATAAAACCCAATCCCGATGGCAATGACGATAAAAGCAATAATTCCTTCTACAAGCAAAAAGATAGAGTGATCTCGTGGCAATTCAGTGCCAAGGGTAAAAAACCCCCACAAGCCAATGTTGAGTAAATCACTAAATACAACAAAATAGGAAACAGCAAGTAAGAGAAATAATACGCCCTTTAATTTCTGGCGATTATAGAGCTGACCTAAACCAGGAATGATGGAAAGAATCGTTGCTGTTTTGCGGTGTTTTTTATTTTGTGCTAACGCCTCCATAATGTAGGCTTGTCCCCTTTCTAAAACAACACGAATGTTGGGAATGTATAAATGCATCTTGCAATCTCTACTGTATTTTAGCTCCTGCAAGATGCATTTATCATAGTAAGAAAAAAGCGATAAACCGAAAGGCTACCGCTTCCTTCGTCTCTTATTTACCTGAATGCTTCGCTTGAATGTTTTCGTCAATCGATTTCTTCGCATCTTCTAGTGCTTTTTGAGGTTCTTGTTTTCCAGTCGCCACTAGTTGAAGAGCGTTCGCACCTGGATCCCAAACTTCAGCCATTTCCGGGATGTTCGGCATTGGAATACCGTGTTGAGATTGAATTGCAACAGCTTTTGCACCTTCATCTTTCGTAATAACAGGATCTTTAATCAAGTCATTTACTGGTGGAATTTCTTGTGTTTTTTCAAAGCGAATTTTTGAGTTTTCTTTGTTCGTAATCCATTCAACAAGCTTTTGTGCCCATTTCTTATGTGTTGAATAAGCACTTACGTTCCAGCCTTTTACACCAACAAAGGTTTTTACTTCTTGTCCATTTGGAAGTTTTGGCATTGGTGCAATTCCAAGATCTACGCCAGCATCCTTATAACCTTTGAATGACCAAGGACCATTCATTACAGAAGCAACCTTCTTCTCTCCAAATAAACCATCAATCGTTTGTCCACCCTTTTTCCCGATAATGCCTGTTGGGAATAGGCCTTCTTTGTACCATTTAGAAATAAAGGTTAACCCGTCTACAGATCCTTTAGTAGCAAGTCCAACGTCTTTCGGGTCTAGGGTGCCATCACTATCTTTAAACACGTAGCCACCAAATCCGTTGACTACTCCGCTCGCGAAATAGAAATCTGTCCAGTTTGCAAGGAAGCCGTATTGCGCGCCGCCTTTATCACCTTTTGAGAATTTGTAAACGTCATCAAATGTAGCAGGTGCTTTTTTCATATATTTCTTGTTATAAATAAACACAGGCGTTTCTGTTGATTTTGGTAAGCCGTATAATTTCCCTTTAAACGTAAGCGCTTTAATAGAAGATTCTGTATACATCTTCTTTACATCATCAGAAACGTTAATGGGTTCAATTAAACCTTCTGTTACAAGAGGTCCAACGCGGTCATGTGGTGATGTAATCACATCTGCACTATTTCCAGTTTTTCCTTGAAGGCGAAGTTTTTCTTGCTGATCTAATAAAGGCATTTCTTTAAATTCTACTTTTACACCATATTTCTTTTCAAAGCTTTCAACAGCTGGTTTTAAACCAGCGCTCTTATCTTTATCTTCCCAAACAACGAGTTTTTCTGGTTTTTTGTCGGAATCTCCAGTAGAGCTTGAACCACTATCTTTCGGTCCACACGCGGATAATGCACCTAATGCTAATGTTGTCGTTAACAGCACAGCTGAAAACTTTTTCATGCAAGTTCCCCCTAAACGAATGTTATCAAACAACCGTTTGCACAAATCCATGAAATAATTAATGAAAACGATTGCACTGATTTATATTCTTATTATACCGCCCTTTTACCATTTGACAATAGTTTATTTTAAAAACATTGAAAGCACTTTCATATCCTTCATTGACAGAAGTTTGCCCATTATACTACAGTAAATATACAGTAAGTGCAACGTTGTTGTGCAATCGATTGCAAAACGTATAAGGAGCGAACTTTATGCTTAAAGAAGCCATTTATCACCGCCCATCAACAAATTATTCCTATGCATACAATCACGAAACGTTACATATTCGTTTACGAACGAAAAAAGATGATCTTACGAGCGTCACTCTTCTATTTGGTGATCCCTATCAATGGATCGAAGGCGTTTGGCAGCTACAGTCTTTAGCGATGAAAAAATCAGGAAGCGACGCTCAGTTTGATTATTATATGGCCGAAGTTGTTCCCTCTTTTCGACGAATGCGCTATGGTTTTAAAGTCACTTCTGAAACCGAAACTGCCGTTTATACCGAAAAAGGCTTTTTTACAGAGGCGCCAACAGACGATACAGGGTACTATTTTTGTTTTCCCTATCTTCATAAAGAGGAAGTTTTCGCGGCTCCTTCTTGGGTGAAAGATACAGTGTGGTATCAAATCTTCCCAGAACGATTTGCAAATGGCAACCCTAACAACAATCCCGTCGGAACACTACCATGGGGTAGTGAAGCACCGCAACCTACAAACTTTTTCGGCGGAGATTTTGAGGGGGTCATTGCTCATTTAGATCACCTTGTTGAACTGGGGATTACAGGTATTTATTTCACACCTATTTTTAAAGCAGCTTCCAATCATAAATATGATAGTATTGATTATTTCGAGATTGATCCGCAATTTGGCTCCAAAGAAACATTTCGTGCGCTCGTTGCAGCCTGTCATGAAAAAGGCATAAAAGTCATGCTAGATGCCGTCTTTAATCATAGTGGTTATTACTTTGCTCCGTTTCAAGATGTGTTGCAAAACGGTGCAGCGTCACGGTATAAAGAGTGGTTTCATGTGAGAGAGTTTCCTCTCATAACAGAGCCTCAACCAAACTATGATACGTTTGCCTTTGAACCTACCATGCCTAAATTAAATACGAGCCACCCTGAAGTAAAAGATTATTTATTAAAAGTGGCAGCCTATTGGATTGAAGAGTTTGATATTGACGGTTGGCGATTGGATGTAGCCAATGAAGTTGATCATGCTTTTTGGCGTGAGTTCCGGCAGACGGTAAAACGAATTAAAAAAGACGTTTATATTTTAGGAGAGATTTGGCACGATTCCATGCCATGGCTACTAGGAGATCAATTTGATGCTGTGATGAACTATCCATTTACCGCAGCAACACTAGATTTTGGAGCGCAACAAAAAATTAGTGCCGCTCACTATGCGGCACAAATAAATCACGTGCTCCATTCTTATCCGCAAAATGTAAATGAAGTAGCATTTAATTTACTAGACTCTCATGATACGCCGCGTCTATTAACCGTAGCACAAGGAGATGCGCAAAAAGTGAAGCAGTTATTTGCAATCCTTTTAACGTCTCCGGGAACACCTTGCATTTATTATGGAGACGAGATTGGAATGGCAGGAGGCGGTGATCCTGCTTGTCGCGCTTGCATGATTTGGGATCAAGACCAACAAGATCATGATCTATTTCAGGTTTTAAAAAGACTGATTGCCCTACGAAAAAAACATCACGTGTTAAAAAGTGCAAGTAGTCATCGTTTTCTTCCTACTGCTAACGATTCAGTGCTTCTATATGTCAAAGAAGATGAAAACGAAAAAATACTAATTGCCATAAATCAAAGTGAAACTTCATATGAACTTTCCGCTCATCTTCAAGATGAGAACACCGTTACTGTCTCTGACTTGTATCATAATGAAGAGGTAGCGCTCACGCTTGCTGTAGCACCTGGGAGCTTCCGTATTCTTCAACTACAATCGTAGTACGTTGCATAAAAAAAGGTTCAGATCACTCGTAAGGGTAATCTGAACCTTTTTTTATGATGGCTTCTTACTCAAGAATATTAACATTATAGGATTCTAGCCAATAGTTGATTTGAGCAAGATGTGCCATAAGTTGCGGGCCCGTCATTAATTGCCCGAACCATGGAACGGTGAATGCTCGCCCATCTGAATCAACAATTTCTTGGATGCGCTCTCGTTGTAACAGCGTAAAGAGCGGTGCATTTTTGTTCGTTAGTATTTGTTGTAACCAGTTTTTCACATACGTTGTATAAAGCGGATGATGCGTTTTTGGATAAGGACTTTTTTTCCGATAAAGAACATCATTCGGTAACGTTCCTGTAAAAGCTTTACGCAATAAACCTTTTTCACGACCATCTAACATTTTCATATCCCAAGGTATGTTCCATGCATACTCAACAATGCGATGATCAGCAAACGGGACCCGGACTTCTAAACTAGCACCCATACTCATCCGATCTTTTCGATCGAGTAAGGTCGCCATAAACCATTGCATATTTAAATAAAAGATTTGGCGCCGTTTCTCTTCAATCCCTGTTTCGCCAGCAAGCAGTGGTGTTTCTTGGACAGATTCGTCATACCGTTGTTTCACATACGACGCTAAATCCAATTTTCGGGACCATTCTGGACGTAATAAAGCCTCTCTCTCTTTTGTGGAACTCATCCATGGAAATAGGGGGCGATTCATTACTTCCGGCTTATGAAACCACGGATATCCACCGAAAATTTCATCTGCACATTCACCAGAAAGGGCCACTGTTGATTGTTTTTTTATATGTCGACAAAACCAAATAAGCGAAGAATCAACATCCGCCATTCCAGGCAAGTCACGCAACCGCACGGCTTCTTGTAGATGATCCGCTAGTTCTTCATTAGAAATCTCGCAATAATGGTGCAAGGTCCCTGAGCTATCTGTCATTCGTTGGATCCACGGACCATCTGCATCCGGCTGAAAGTCATTCGCTTGAAAATATTGATCATTCTCTTTGTAATCAATACTAAACGTATGCAGTTGTCCTCGCGAGTGAGTTGCAAAAGACGTCGCAGCAATAGAGGTTATAAGACTTGAATCCAATCCGCCTGATAAAAAAGTACAAACAGGTACATCTGCAACAAGCTGACGTTCGACAGCATCCGAAACAAGGTGTTTCACGTTCCAAACTGTATCTTCAAAAGAATGCTCATGCGTTTTACTTTGAACATTCCAGTAGCGCTTAACATGTAAGCCTCTAGAGGTAAATTGTAGATAATGACCTGGACGTAACTCTTCCATCCCGCGAAACACACCATTACCAGGTGTTCGTGATGGTCCAAGACCAAAAATCTCTTGTAAGCCCTCTTGATGGACTTCTGCTTTTATAGCATGATGAGCTAGCAGTGCCTTAAGCTCCGATCCAAATAAAAGACCGTTTTCGTGCTTGCGATAAAAAAGCGGCTTCACGCCTAACCGATCGCGTGCTAAAAAAAGTGTTTGTGCTGTTTCATCCCATATGGCAAAAGCAAAAATCCCATTTAACTTGTGCAAACATTGCTCTTGCCACTGCATGTAAGCAAGTAACAATACTTCTGTATCGCTATGTCCTTCAAATGTCCAACCGAATTTTCTGAGTTCATGACGCACTTCTTCGGTATTATAAAGCTCTCCATTGTAACAAATTACATACTGGTGCTCTTGTTTGTTGCGCACCATTGGTTGTGCGCCGCCAAGTAAATCAACAACGGCAAGGCGAGCGTGCCCGAACCCAGCATGCGTTCCCGTCCAAACATTCAAAGCATCTGGTCCACGTTTAGTTAACGTTTGTGCCATCTTTAATACTGTTTGCCGCTCCATTCCAATATTCCGCGTATAATCGACCCATCCCGTAATACCACACAATCTTCCCTCACCCTTTCTTCGGGAGATGATACTTTGATGCCCATTACTTTACTTTATGCTGTAAAGTAATAATGTTTCATCACAGACGAGATGGGACACTATTTCATGGAAAGAGATTTAAGTTTTCAATGCGCTGTGCTGCTTCTAGCAAGCGGTGCTCATCTGTTAATAAGCCCACCCGAACATAGCCTTCTCCATATTTACCAAAACCGACTCCGGGCGCTACAGCAACATGTGCTTCTTTTAATAATAATTCTGCAAAACTTTCTGACGTAAATCCTTCTGGTACAGGGAGCCAGCAGAAAAAAGAACCTTTTGGTGCAGCTACATCCCAGCCCATTTGTTGTAAGCGAGGAATAAAAGCATTTCTTCGGCGTTCGTACATTTCAACTAACTCTTCTACACAAGCTTGTGGTCCGCGTAGCGCTTGTGCTGCCGCTTCTTGTACTGCTGGGAATAAACTGACGTAGTAATGATCTTGCAACAGATTTATACTTTCTATAACCTCTTCATTTCCAATGGCAAAACCAACGCGCCAACCAGCCATATTGTACGTTTTACTCAACGTATAAATTTCTATGCCTGTCTCTTTTGCATTTGGTGTTTGTAAAAAACTAAGGGGTTTTTCTCCGTCAAATCCAATGGCACCATAAGCAAAATCATGCACAACAAGAATTTCATGTTTTTTTGCAAAATCTACGGTTTCTTCAAAAAAAGATGAAGTTGCTACGCCAGCTGTTGGGTTATTCGGATAATTTAAAAACATAAGCTTCGCCTGCTGGCTAATTTGCTCATCAATGCTTTCATAATTCGGTAAATAATCATTTTCTGCAGTTAATGGCATCGGGTAATAGTCAGCTTCTGCCATCGCTACTCCTGATAAATAATCTGGGTAGCCTGGATCTGGAACGAGTGCTACATCACCTTTATTTAAATAACATTGTGAAACTTCAACGAGTCCGGCCTTTCCTCCAAATAAAACAGCTACTTCTTTTTGCGGATCTACTGTCACGTTATATTCAACTCTATAAAATTCCGCGATGGCTTCTTTTAAGAAATCATACCCTCGAAATGGAGAATACTTATGATACAAAGGATTCGGAGCAGCTTGCTGTAAAGAGCTTACAATATGAGGTGGCGTTGCTTGGTCTGGATTTCCTTGTCCTAAATTAATGACATCATGACCTTGAGCTACAATGTCATTCACATTTTTAACAAGCTTTGCAAAGAACTGGTCTGGAAGACGATTTAATGTTTGAGAACGCTTGAATTTTTCCATCAATACTCACCCTTTAGTTATCATTTCTTGAATTTATATTGCACTATGTTATACGCTAGTAAAAATTATGTCAAAAACATGAACCGGGGGAACATATGAACATTGCCATTATTCAGATGGATATTATCTTAGGCAATCCACAAGAAAACAAAAAACAAGTGCAAAAATGGGTTGAAAAGGCTATGAAAGAAAACGCCGACGTCATTGTTTTACCAGAACTATGGACAACAGGCTATGATTTATCACGTTTACAAGACATTGGTGATGAGAACGGTGAAGACATCCAATCATTTATGAGGCAACTAGCACAAAAACATGCTGTTAATATTGTAGCGGGTTCTATTGCGAAAAAAACGCAAGAAGGTATTTATAATACCTTGTATGCCTTTAATCGAAAAGGCGAAGTGATTGGCGAATACAGCAAACTTCATTTAATTACCTTAATGGACGAAGAAAAATATCTTACCCCTGGAGAAAAGAAAGGAAACTTCTTCATCGAGGATATTCCAGCTGCCGGTGTGATTTGTTATGATATTCGTTTTCCCGAATGGGTTCGTGCTCCTATCCTTGATGGCGCCCAAATGTTATTTGTACCAGCAGAATGGCCTGTTCAGCGCTTAGCTCATTGGCGAAGTTTGTTAATTGCACGCGCCATTGAAAATCAATGTTACATCATTGCTGCAAATTGTGTAGGCAGCGATCGTAACAATACGTTTGCTGGACACTCACTCATTATAGATCCTTGGGGAGAGATTGTTGCCGAGGCTGGACCTACTGAAGCGTGTGTTTTAAGCGCCTCAATCGATCCCGATCTCGTTACGTCTGTTCGAAAACAAATTCCTATTTTCGATGATCGTCGTCCCGAACATTACTAAACATACAACAAAGGAGAAGGAATTAATTCCTTCTCCTTTGTTGTAACTTATTTAATGACAACATAACCATAAAAAAAGACGATTCCTAGTGCTGCAATAAATAATAACCAACGCACTTTTCTTACTTCTTTATTTTTAATTCCTTGTAGCATCACTTCCATAAGGCCAATTAAGGCAAGACCCATAATCCCTTTAATGACAAAAGGTCCTGGATTTACAACGCCCGCATTCAACCACTGATACGTCAGCACACTACCTGAAATAAGAATGAGAACAAACAACACTCTTAGCACCATATGAAAGATCATCGCTAATTTTTTTTTAGTTGTAAGCTTGTATAACATATAAGCTACAAAAAAGAGAACAAGCCCAATCGTCCATGATATTGTGTGAAGCGTTAACATATTTATTTCCTCCTATGTATATTTCCTCATCCTACTATACCATGAAGTGCCAAAAGGGAGAGTACCTCATAAAGAAAAGGTAGGAAGAAAGCCTTTTCATTGCTATAATGTAAAAGGATTCACTACTAACAAATTTTTAGAATTGGAGTGAGAGATATGATTAAAACAGATAACATCATCTCCAAAACAGAGCAACTCGGAGCAAATAACTATCATCCGCTACCGATCGTCATTTCAAAAGGCGAAGGTGTTTGGGTATATGATCCAGAAGGCAACAAATATATGGACATGCTTAGTGCATACTCTGCTGTAAACCAAGGACATCGACATCCTAAAATCATTCAAGCACTTAAAGATCAGGCTGATCGCATTACATTAACATCACGTGCGTTTCATAATGATCAATTAGGTGATTTTTATGAAAAAGTGACAGCGCTAACAGGAAAAGACATGATCCTGCCAATGAATACGGGTGCAGAGGCTGTTGAAACAGCAATTAAAGCTGTTCGTCGTTGGGCATATGATGTAAAAGGTGTACCTTCAGGACAAGCAGAAGTTATTGTTTGCGAAGGCAACTTCCACGGACGCACAATGGCTGCGATTTCCATGTCTAGTGATGAAGAATACAAACGTGGCTTTGGTCCAATGCTTCCAGGCATTAAGCTCGTTCCTTACGGTGATTTCGACGCGCTACAAGCAGCGATTACACCAAATACGGCTGCATTCATTATGGAACCAATCCAAGGGGAAGCAGGCATTGTCATTCCACCTGCAGGCTTTATGAAAAAAGCAAGTGAGCTTTGTAAAGAACAAAACGTTATTTTTGTAGCAGATGAGATTCAATCCGGTCTCGGTCGTTCTGGTAAAACCTTTGCTTGTAACTGGGAAGATGTTGTTCCTGATATGTACATCCTAGGAAAAGCGCTTGGTGGCGGTGTAATGCCAATTTCTTGTGTAGCTGCCAATCGTGAAATTCTTGGCGTATTCAATCCTGGTAGCCATGGCTCTACGTTCGGAGGAAATCCACTTGCTGCGGCAGTTTCCATTGCTTCGCTTGAAGTATTGGAAGAGGAAAAACTTGCAGAGCGTTCCTTAAAGCTTGGTGAGCATTTCTTAGCAGAGCTTACTACAATCAATAACCCAATTATTAAAGAAGTTCGTGGTCGCGGTCTCTTTATCGGTGTTGAACTAACAGAAGCCGCACGTCCATATTGTGAAAAGTTAAAAGAACAAGGACTTCTTTGTAAAGAAACACATGAAAATGTGATTCGCTTTGCACCACCATTGATCATCTCGGAAGAAGATCTTAACTGGGCAATTGAAAAAATTAAAACCGTATTATCTTTATAAGGTAAAGAAAAAGGGCGTTGACTAGTCAACGCCCTTTTCTTATCTCTTATTTAACTTGCATGGACACGTATTTCGTTTCTAAATAAGCCTCCATCCCTTCAATGCCACCTTCACGACCAATGCCGCTTTCCTTAAAGCCACCAAATGGTGCTTGTGCAGCAGAAGGGGCACCATCATTCCAACCAACAATGCCATAATCCAATCCTTCTACAACAGCTGTTCCTCGTGATAGGCTTTCTGTAAAGACGTAAGCCGCCAGACCAAATGGTGTCGTATTCGCTAACGAAATCCCTTCTTCATCAGATGAGATCTTTTGCACAGGAAGCACGGGACCGAATGTCTCTTCATTCATGACTAACATGTCATGATTCACGTCTTTTAACACAGTTGGTTGATAAAAATAACCACCGTCTCGCTCTTCGCCTTCACCGCCTTGCAAAACAGTTGCTCCTTGTTTAATAGCTGAGGAAACGTGTTTAGCTACTTTTTCATACCCTTCTTCGTTAATAATCGGGCCGACATCAACGCCTTCTTTCATTCCGTTACCAACCGTAAGCTTGGCTGTTTCCTTAGCAAGCATTTCTGTAAACGTATCATACACTTCTTCTTTTACGTACACGCGATTAATACAGATACACGTTTGACCAGCGTTTCTAAATTTTGAAGCCATCACGGCTTTTGCAGCATTTTCAAGATCTGCATCTTCTAAGACGATGGCTGGTGCGTGACCGCCAAGCTCCATCGAGACATTTTTCACGGTTTGCGCACTTTGTTCAATAAGCATCTTGCCGACTTCTGTTGATCCTGTGAAGGTTACTTTTTTCACAGCTGTGCTCCCCATTAATTCTTTCGCAATTAGTGAGGATGAACCCGTCAGAAGATTGACAACGCCCTTCGGAAAACCTGCCTCCTCACAAAGTTCAACAAGGCGAACAGCCGTTAATGGCGTTTCCTTTGGAGGCTTTACAATCACTGTGCAACCAGCAGCTAGCGCCGGACCTAACTTTCTCGTAATCATCGCCGCTGGAAAATTCCATGGCGTAATGGCTGCCACAACACCGACCGGTTGTTTAATCACACTCAGTCGCTTATTAGAGGTAGAAGCTGGGATATTGCGTCCGTAAACACGCTTGCCTTCCTCGGCATACCATTTAATAAAATCAGCAGCATATTGAACTTCGCCAAGAGACTCTTTTAATGGTTTCCCCATTTCACTTGTCATAATGGTAGCTAACTCTTCTTTATGTTCCATCATTAAGGTATATAGTTTCTCTAAGTAAGAACTGCGCTCATAAGCGGCTAATCGCGACCATGAAGAGAAAGCCTCTTCTGCTGCTGATATGGCAGCTTGTGTTTCTTGTTCAGTAGCTGAAGCAACTGTCCCTACCACATCTCTGTTTGCTGGATTGTAGACCGTAATCTTATCCAGGTTTTCACCTGTCCATTTTCCGTTAATGTACAATAATTGATCCATAGTTCTTGCTCCCTCCATTACATCGTATCGTCCATTCTACAATTCCTTTTACGTGAGTTTCGTAAACATTTATTGACCTACTTCGTTGCGCAACGTTCCAATTCCTTCAATTGTAATTTCAATTGTATCGCCCACCTGTAGCAGTTTAGGTGGAACAAAACCTTTACCTACTCCAGCTGGTGTTCCAGTGGCAATAATATCCCCAACCTCTAATGTCGTTCCTTTTGATAGCGTTTCAATAATTTCTGGAATGGAAAAAATCAAGTCTCGCGTATTCCCTGATTGACGAACCTCACCGTTTACAGTCGTCGTTAATTGAATGCCTTCTTCACTATGTAAATATTCTTTCGGAACGATACACGGACCCATCGGACATGAACCATCTAAACTTTTACCAAGTAAAAACTGCTTATGCTTCTTTTGCAAATCTCGTGCCGTTACATCATTAATGATTGTATAACCAAACACATAATGAAGGGCCTCGTCCTTTGTTATGCCTTTTCCTTCTTTACCGATCACAATGGCTAGTTCACCTTCATAATCAAGTTCATCTGTAATAGAAGCATGGCGCGGAATCCTTGCCTTATGACCAATGACAGCAGTTGGTGCTTTAGAAAAAAGCATCACGTGTTCCGGAATATCAGCTTCACTTCCAAGCTCTACCGCATGCTCTCGATAATTCTTTCCAACACAATAAATGTTTTTCGTAGGACGCGGAATAGGAGCAAGCCATTCCAGGTCCGGATCCTCTATGCCATAAGTAAATAATAGCGATTGTTCATGTTGAGCGATGAGTGCCTCTACTTGTTGAAGAAAACGCGCACCTAACTTTATTGCCTCAATCATCGTTTCGGGCAACGGATGACCGTTCTCCTCAGCTGCTCTCGTTACATTTAATACTACGTTCTTCTCTTGCAAATAGGCACCAATAAAAGGAACCCCGCTATAGCTTGCCGTTACTAATTTCATGTTGTCACCATCCATTTTCTTCTCTTTTCTTTCCAAATGAGCCGATACTAAAAATATACCCGACATGAAGGTTAAAGGTCAAAATATTGCGATAATAGAAACGTTTCTTTACCAGTTCCATGTATGCTAAAATAGTATGTTAGAACATTTAATTCTTTTTAGATATGAGGGATCTACAAAATGAACATTGTCGTAAGTACGCTCAATGCGAAATATATTCATACGTGTCTTGCACTACGCTATTTAAAAGCTTATAGCGAACCTGACTATTCGGTACAAATGGCCGAATATACGATTAAAGATCCATCAATTAATATTGTTAGTGATCTTTATACGCGAAAACCAGATGTGCTTGGATTTAGTTGTTATATTTGGAACATTGAAGAAACAATTAAAGTCATTGAAATGTATAAGAAAATTAGTCCGCATACAAAGATTGTGCTCGGCGGTCCAGAAGTATCTTATGATGTAACGCATTGGCTCGATCGTATTCCAGATGCTGATTTTATTGTGGTCAATGAAGGGGAAATTTCTTTTAAGCACCTATTAAATGAAATCGAAGGCGAAGGGCGATTCGAAAAGGTCGCCGGTCTAGCTTGGCGAAAAAACGGAAAACCACGTGTCAATCCTCCACGCGAAAAGCTCGATTTAAAAACGGTATCCTCTCCCTACCGCTTTGAAGAAGATTTGGCGGAGCTCGGTAAGCGTGTCACCTATTTTGAAACGAGCCGTGGTTGTCCGTATTCATGTGCCTTTTGTTTATCGTCCATTGAAGTTGGTGTTCGCTATTTTGATATTCAAAAAGTAAAAGATGATTTACTATTTTTAATGGATCATGGCGCAAAAACGATTAAATTTGTCGACCGTACCTTTAATATTAAGCGCGATTATGCGTTAGAAATGTTCCAATTTCTAATTGAGAATCGACGACCAGGTGTTGTGTTTCAATTTGAAATAACGGCTGATATTATGCGTCCTGAAGTCATTGACTATTTAAATGAACATGCTCCAAAAGGATTATTCCGCTTTGAAATTGGTGTACAATCAACGAATGATCACGTGAATGAGCTTGTACAGCGTCGTCAAAATTTTGAAAAGCTTACACGAACCGTTACAACCGTGAAAAACGGCGGGAAGATTGCGCAGCATTTAGATTTAATTGCCGGTTTGCCTGAAGAAGATTATGCTTCTTTCCGCAAAACATTTAACGATGTATTTGCCTTTGGTGTGGAAGAAGTACAACTTGGCTTTTTGAAAATGTTACGCGGAACAGGCTTACGCTTAACAGCCAATCAGCATGATTATATTTATATGAATCATTCACCGTATGAAATTCTCGGAAATAACGTACTGTCATTTGATGATATTGTTAAAATTAAACGTGTAGAAGATGTCCTAGAAAAATACTGGAATGATCATCGTATGGATACGACATTACAGTATTTACTGTATGAGGTCTTCCCTTCACCGTTTGATTTCTTTCAAGAGTTCGGTGATTACTGGGAGGCGCAAGGTTGGTCGCGCATTGGTCACCAACTGGAAGACTTATTTGCACGCTTAAAAGAATTCCTTCTGCAACGCGATACGAAGGATATGGCTATCATTGAAAGTTTAATGAAATATGATTACTTTTCTCGTAAAAAGCATCGTCCTCATCGTTCATGGTGGGAAGAAAGCCTTTCGAAAGACGAAAACGATGTCCTTCATAAATGGCTAAAAGATCATGCTGATGTCGTTTCAACCGACTTTAGTGCTCATAAATTGCTAGAAAAGGATCTTGTAAAACATACTGTCTTAGATGTAATTCCTTTTAACTTACATCATTATCTAAAAACAGGATCATTTGTTCATGAACCTGTTTTATCGATTGTGTATTACAACCCAAAAACAAAAATACCTGAACATTATGCTGTTTCCTCTTCACAATTACCAGCTATGACAGTATAAATTAAAATGTAAAAGACAAGCGCTCGCTTATGATTGCTTGTCTTTGTTTCTTTTATAACCTCCCTTTATAAAAACACCCCCTCTCCGTTTGAGAGGGGGTGTGTCGTTATCTGACTGTTTGTTCCTTTTTTGGCACGATGGACTGTTTTGCTGGCGTTTTTTCTGGTTTCTTTCGTACTTGCTCATTTGTTACGACAACTTTTGTATTTTCTGTTAAATATGAAGTTGGCTGTGTAACGACCGTATCGCCAGCTTTTAATCCCTTACGTACTTCAATCCATGATCCATAAGGCTTACCTGCTTTGATTGAGATTGTTTTCAAATAACCTTTTTGTACAATCCATACAAAAGTGTCATCACCTTTATGAACGATTGCTTCCGATGGTAAGAGTAGTCCGTCTTTTTTTAATAACAACTTAAAATGAACAGCTACCTTTTGACCAACTTTAAGTGAACTTTGACCTGATAACTTAATTGTTACAGGAAAAATTCCTCGTTTACCTTCTTGAATTTGAGCAATGGTACCCTTCACCACTTCTTCATCACGCGCTTCAGAAGTAACGGTTACCTCTTCACCCTCTTTTAAGAAAGCAACATCTTCTTCTTTTACAAATGCTTTTACTTGCAGAAGCGCATCTGAAGAAATTTCAACAACGGGTTGACCGGAAGCTGGCGTACCGGAAACAGCTTCTTTCACCTTACCTGTTCCTTTACTTTTCACTTCCAAGCCTTCTTTATCGCTTTGTAATTTCTTTAATTGCTCATCATAAGCACTAACGTTTGCTTCTGCTAGCTTTTGTTGTAGTTCGGCTTTTGCTCGTTCTTTTTCATTGAAGTTCTCTTGCTTTTTTTTCTCTTTTTTAGGTTCAGATGCCGCTTTCGGCGTTTGACCTACCTTTGGCTTATTGTCTTGATTGGCAACTGTACTTGTAGTAGCTGTGGAAGTAGTCGTTTCCGTCCCGTCAGTTCCTAACTTTGTTTGTAAATCTTTATAGTAAGTGACTTTATTTTCGTTTTCTTTTTTCTTTTGCTCTACCTCACGGATTTCTTTGTTAAGCGCTTCATTTTCATATGTAAAAAGAACCGTTCCAGCAGAGACGTCGTCACCCACTTTAACTTTAATTTCCTTAACGTACCCTCTTTTAGAATCTGCGTAATACGTTTCATCTTCTGCACGCGTCGTTTGCCCCATCGCATCACTTGCTTTTTTTAAATCTGCTGTTTTGGCAGCGACAAGTTCGACAGTTGGAGCGTCAAGAAATGCACTGCTCCGATTACTATACACCCATGTATTCAGTATGATCAACAATAGGGAGACAGCAATGATTAGTATAAATATTCGTTTCCTCGTCATCGTTCTTAACTCCTGTTTTAAAGTGTTAACTGCCCGTATTGAAGAGCACGTACGATACCATAACCAATCGTTCCAACGATTGTTAAAGCAGCTAAAATGGTGAATATATATCGTTTTGGTTTTTCACTAATGACACATAATTGAAGATACGTACTATAAAAAACAATAGCTGTAATAACGGAAGCTACACTTCCAACGGATAATAAAAAAGCATTGTTAGAAAACCGATGAATCATCACACCTAAGCTGAGGGGGCTAAGTACATAGTTCGAATGAAGCATCCCTTGAAACGGTAGCTTAAACAATGGATCTACTACACATAACAGCAGCCCGAATATAATGGTCACATTAAGAAATAGTTTCTTAATGCCTAGTTCTCGAAAGAAAAACCATAGTAGCAGGGCACCCCCTACTCCTACTAACACCGGCTTAACAAAACCGATCACTAAACCTGCTAATAAATAAATAATCTTAGCAGCAACGAGCTTCGTTGCCGATAATTTCAAGTACTGCGCTACTGGCATTTGAAATGCCTCTTCTGCAGATAAAAAATAGCTAATTCCTGTTAAAATAGCACTTAATGAGCTGATTAAGATTAATTTCGAAAAAAAACCATCTGTCTGGAAAAAACCAAATACATTGAATCTCGTGGGCCGCACCAGACTTTTCTTATATCGTAATTCCCCCGGCACCTGTATTGTCCTCCTCACACCACAACTTTCTATTTTCTCCATCATATCACAAAAAGAGTGGTATTTCGTCAATTTACAAACTTTTCAAGAAAGATCAAAACGTCTTTGTATCCTTTTTTACTCTTTGACAAAAGCTATCTTTAGTAAAGTTTTTCATCATCATGAGAAGGAGTCTCTATCAATGAAATATAATCGTAAAAAAAACAAAAGAGAGGGGACTTCTATCATCCCTGTTTCCACCTCTCTTGAAAAAAATGTTACGTATTTTGAAAACAAATTTTCACATACAGCTGACTTGATGATTAGAGATCTTCGTTATAACGGAAAGCCGGGTAAACTTTTATATCTTAGCTCTTTAACGGACGAAGCAAAAGTGCAAACATTCGTCATTGAACCGCTTCTTCTTATGCCCACCTCATCGATCGAAGACGCAACGCCTGTCATCACGATTCAGAAAAAGTGTAACCTAGTAGATGGTGAACAAGCTTTAACAGATGGGTATTGTATTCTCTTTACAGAAGAAGAAGCATTTTTTTATACACTTGATACGTACTCACCTGTTAAGCGATCCATTGAAGAGCCTGGTAACGAACAAGTCATTCGTGGCTCACATGAAGGTTTCATTGAACATATGAAAACGAATATTCACCTGATTAGAAAGCGTATCAATCATCATAGTTTAACGATCCGTAACTTTGTAGTTGGTGAATTATCTAATACGAAAATTTCCATGGTCTACATCGATGGTTTAGCTAATCAAACACTTATTGATGAAGTGGAAAAGCGAATTAAAGCCATTCATGTGGATTCTGTATTAACACCAGGTAACATAGAAGAATTCATTGAAGATACGGCCCTATCTCCTTTTCCTCAATTGTTGAATACCGAGCGCCCTGACCGTGTAGTTGGTAATTTATTAGAAGGAAGAATAGGCATATTAATGGAAGGTAGCCCTACCGTTTTAGTTGCACCCGTTACCTTCTTCACCTTTTATCAATCACCAGATGATTATAATACACGTTCAATGGTAGGTTCTTTCTTTCGATTAATTCGAGTGGCAAGCTTTATTATCGCCATTCTTGTGCCGGCCTTTTATATATCATTAATATCGTTCCATTTTGAAGTCATTCCCATTGATATGATTTTCGCTGTTCAGGCAGGCTTAATCAATGTCCCTTTTCCCCCTTTTATCGAGGCGGTGTTCATGCAACTAACGTTAGAATTATTAAAAGAAGCTGGCACGCGCTTACCACGACCGATCGCACCAACTATTGGGATTGTTGGCGGTCTTGTAATCGGAAATGCAGTCGTACAAGCAAACCTTGTCTCTAATATTATGATCGTTGTCATTGGCATTACAGCAATCGCTTCTTTTGCTGTACCGTCTAATGAAATGAGCACAGCCCTTCGTATACTTGGTTTTCCATTTATGATTGCTGCTGCAACATTTGGCTTTTTAGGAATTGTCTTTGCACTGATGCTTCTATTTATGCATTTGAGTAAGCTTGAATCGTTCGGGACTCCTTACTTTTCGCCATTTGCTCCTTTTCAATGGCGCGATGTAAAAGATACGATTATTCGGTTGCCAAGCTGGCTTATGAATAAACGTCCAAAAGGACCCCATCCGAAACAAGCCAATCAGCAAACAACAACGAGGGGGTGGCGTCGTGGTCAACGATCATGAAAAAATTGGTACCGTTCAATTAGCTTTTCTTATCGTACAAACACAAATTGGAGTTGGAATTCTCTCGCTCCCCTTTACCGTTCAAGCATCCGCTGGCGGTGATGGTTGGATTTCAGTCATTGTAGGAGGCCTAGCTGTCAATGCGTTAATCTATCTTATGATTGCCCTCACCAAACGTTTTCCGTCGCTGTCGCTCGTTGAATATTTACCACTGATCCTCGGTCGATACGCTGGCAAGATTTTAGGTTTCATTTATATCATCTATTTTCTCTCAACTGCGAGTCTCGTGTTAGTGCTTGCCATGCGCATTATTTATGAATGGATTTTGTCCGATACCCCGCGTTGGTCGGTGTTGCTATTAATCATGATTCCTTCTATTTATTTAGCAAAAGAACCACTGCGCATCATTGCTCGCTTTCATGGATTTGTTAGTTTTTTAATTGTGGTGCTTGTAGGCATGATTTGTTACTCGTATTTAGACGTTGATATTCGATACCTATTACCGGTTGGTCACTCTGGACTACTAGCGATACTTAAAGGCAGTAAAGACGCGATACTTTCCCTCCTTGGCTTTGAACTATTGCTCATCATCTTTCCGATGTTGCAACACCAAAAAAAAGCATTAAAAGCAGCAACCATTGCAAATTTATCAGTGACGCTTATCTATGTTTTCATTGTTATTACTGCGCTTATTTCTTTTTCGCCAAAAGAAATTGTCCTTGTTCCTGAACCAGTCTTGTATATGCTAAAAGCCTATTCTTCTCGCATCTTTGAACGCTTGGACTTGCTACTTCTTTCCATTTGGATGGTTACAGTAACAACGTCTTATATTAGCTACTTATATATGGCAGGAAAAAGCTTACAACAGCTTTATGGAATGACGAAACAAAGCTACGCTGTTTATGCTGCAGCCTTTGCCACCATTTGGATGCCGATGATTGTTAGTAAAGATTTGCAAGTTACAAAAATCGGTTCCTTTCTGTCAAACACAAGTTATCTTTTTATCGCGGGAATTCCTATTATTCTTTTGCTCATCTCGCTATTGTTTAAACGAAAAGAAGGGATAGACTAATGAAATATTTATTGCCATTACTCTGTTTACTTGTCTTAACCGGTTGCTGGGATCAGCGACTTTTAAAGAATGCTCGTCTTATTTATGCTGCCTCCTATGACAATGCTGCTCAAGGAAAAATACATTCATCATTAATCGTGCGAACCATTCCTGCCTCAACAGGAACGGGTGGACAGCCTCCTGAAAATGATTATGCAGAAGCAATCGGCTATACTCCAAGGCAAACGAGACAAATAATGGATAGTAAATTATCAGGGAACCTCGATGCTTCAAAAAATCGCGTCGTACTTATTTCGACATCACTAGCTAAAAAAGGCATTTATCCGTTATTGGATGTATTTTATCGTGATCCACAAAGCTCACTGGGCGCATCACTAGCGCTTGTTGATGGTAGCGCTGATCAAATACTGAAAATGAAAAAAGTAGGGACAGTACTCATCGCGGAATACATTAGTCACCTCATTCAGAGTGGACAAAGCAATACGTACTTACCAAGAGACAACTTACAAGAATTATGCCCACCTCTTTTTGATGATGGTCAAGACATTGCCATTCCACTTCTTAAAGAATTGCCAAAACAAAAAGATGTAATTATTAAAGGTGTCGGTCTAATGAACAATCGCCAGTATTCTGGTATTGATCTTAATCGTAAAGAGGCGAGTATGTTGCTGTTATTACGTGGAGTTAAAGGTGATCTTGCGCGCATTACTGAAAAAGTTGGTCACAAATCTAAAGCTACGCTTAATTACATTACAATTGATGTTGTTAAAAATAAACCGCACATGAACATTACATTTGATGCAAAAGGCCAACCAATCATTGATATGAAGTTAGATTTAGAAGTGGAGGCGATTGAGTTTCCACATGATCATTTAACTAGTCCTACCGAAATCAAAAAGCTAAACGCTACGTTAACGGCTGCTTTTACAAAACTTGCCCAACGTGTTATTTATAAACTACAAAAAGCAAATTGTGATGGCTTAGGGATTGGCCGACAATTAATGGCTTATCATCGCTCTCACTATGAAAAACTTGGACCTTGGCGAAAAGGGGTTTATCAAAAAATTAAGATTAAAACGCATGTTACGACAAACGTTCAAGATCACGGGATTATTAACTAACTCTTTTTACACATAGAAGAGACTAAGCATTAGCCTAGTCTCTTCTATGTTTTTCTCTCCATTCAAATTTCGTTATTGAATGGCAAGTTTTACAGCACTGCCCCTACCCTCGGCCGTGGCTGGTGTAACAATCAGTTTTTTCTGCAACCTTGCTTGCAATTCTGGTACATGCGAAATAATCCCAACAGAAAGGTCGGATGTATGAAGTTTTTCTAGCGCTGTAACAACGGTATCTAATAAATCTTGATCAAGCGTACCGAAACCTTCGTCTAAGAAAAAGAACTCAAGTGGAAATGCCCCGCGAAGTTGGATTTGTGCGGATAAAGATAGCGCTAATGACAAGGAAGTCAAAAACGTTTCTCCCCCAGATAAGGTTGAAACTGGGCGCTTTATTCCACCATTGGCATCATCTCGAATAACAAAACCATTTGTTGAATCTACTTCTAACGCATACCGCCCGCGCGTTAACTGCCCAAGCCGAACAGAGGCATCACGACTTACGAGCACGAGTTGTTCTTGTGCGATATATTCAACGAAACTATTGCCTCTAAGAACACTTTGTAGTTTCCCTAATGTCTTTAATTGTTGTTCATATTGTGCTTTTTCTTTCTCCAATTTCAAGTAGCGTTCATGGCGGGAGAGTACAGATCGGTACTGTTCGCCACTTTCTCCTAACCTTTGAAGTGCCTGCTGTAATGCTTCTTGCGCCTTCTTCAACTGCTGCTGACTTTCTTTTCGTTCAACCTCCGTGATAGAACGTCCGTTTAACCACTTCTCCCACTTATTTTGTTCTTGCAGCGCTTGGTGATACTCATGATGATAGTTCTCTAACTGCTTTCGCCACGAAGTTTGTTCTTCTTCCTTGGCAATATGCTGCTTTACTTCTGCAAATGTTGTTAAAAGAGCTCCTTGCTGTTTCTCTTCCCAGTGACGCAACGCATCTTTACACCGCTTTTGTGCATGAAGCAACGCATCTTTAGCCGAGCGCCAATCACTTTCAAGAGAATAATATGTTTCCGTAGCTTCCTTACGTTGTGCTTCTAAGAGGTGCAATGCTTGTTTCAGTTGGGCTAATTGCTCGGTAATAGCCTGCAGAAGCGCTTGACTATCCTCCCCTTCACAAATCTCTTGAATGCGACGACTGTATTTCGTAATCTGTTCCTTTTCTAGTTCTATGCTAGATAACAATGCTGTTTCTTTCCGCTCCCATTCCGTATAAGCGCGTACTGCATCCTTAGCTGCTTGTTCTTGTTCCTCAATATAGGGCCTTGCTTTTGCAAGTCTTGCTTCTAGTTCTTCACGCTCTCGATCACATGTCTTTAAACGTTCTTTCTCTTGCTCGACGTCTTCCACTGCAAATGAAAAAGCATGTTGCTGCCATTCTGCATGCAACCCTTGCTTTTGCTCTCGCAATGCTTCATGACTTTGAAGAAACTGCTCATGCTCTTCTTGTTTAGTTTGCATGCGCACGCTGCACTCCGATTGCTGTGCTGACAACTCCCCAAATGTAGTAGCAAACGTACGAGAAGACTCTTGAAGCACAATGAGGTCTTGAGTGAGCTCTTTTTTCTGTAACGTTACTGCTTGCAACGTTTCTTCCATTTCCTCAATTGTTCTTGGTAACGCTTCGCTAAAAACGGTCTGTTCACCTATAGTTGCTGCCGCTTCTGTTTTTGAGATATAAGAAGTTAGTGATGATGATACATCTTCCATACGATGCCTTAGTGTTACTAATTCTGATTCTAACTTCCCGCTGGCTACAACGACCGTTTTGATCCGTTCCAAAAGGTCATTCTCATCTCGATGGTCGCCTTCAGGAATCATCGGTTGTGGATGGTGAGTAGAGCCACATACGAGGCAAGGCTGTCCTTCTGATAAGTTATTTGCCAGTTGGGCCGCAAGGTGCTTCAGGCGTTTTTCATGCTGCGCTGCAATCACTTCTTCTTCCATACGGACGCTCTGTTCCTTTAACCATTGACAAATATACAATTGACCAGAAAGCGTATCATAATGCTGTAATAATTCACTACTTGTTTTTACAACTGCTTGCTCATTTATTTGTCGTTGCTGCAATAACGTTTCCTGCTGTTTCCTATACATTTGCACAGCTTCTTCACTTTTTTGTTGCTTCAAGACAACCTCTTGTAGCGCATCGTCAACACTACGCAAACGATTCACCACGTCTGAGGCTGCATGTACGGTTTCTCTCTCTTGTGTTGTAACTTTCTTCCGCTCTATTTCTTCTATGAGTTCACGCTCTCGTTGCACTGCTTTCTCAACTAAACGCTCCGCTTCTTGTTGCTTTAATAAAAAGTTTTGTTTTTCTTTTTCTATATGATGCAGTGATTGTTCATTCTTCACCAACGTATGTTGCGTACTTCGCATTTCTGCATCAAGCTTCACCGCATAACTTACTTGCTCTTTTTGAGCTAACAGCAGTGGCTCTTGGGTAGCTTGTTGCGCTTGTGCTTCTCGATAAGCTCGCTCTCCTTCATCCATCCCCTGTTTTGCTTCTGTTACGAGGATTTGCAATTGACGTTCTTTCTGGGTAATCTGCTCTACCTCTATGGTCGCTCGCTCTACCTCTGTTACGTAAGGAGCAAGAAGTTGTGCTTGTTCACTATATTGTAACCGTTGTTTTAGTTTATTCATATCAGATGCTTGTTCGTGTAAAGTGGCTACTTTTGTTTCAGCCTCTTTAAGCTCTTGTTGTCCTTGCCAAATCATTTTATGATGTTCTACAAGCGTTTCATAATGAGCTGTCACTTCTTTTTGCTTTTGTGCCTCCGTTTTTGCTTTATTATGGTCTTGTTCCGCTTCCATTACATGTTCTTTTGAAGCTTCACCTAAGCCCATTTGTTCAGCGACTAGATGATCACTTTTCGCTTTCGCATCGTCAACACGTTTTTTTAGCTTTGTATTTAATTGATCTCCATACTTTTCAAGTTGAAAAAGCCGCTGTAGCATTTGACGGCGATCTGAGCCTTTTAACGATAAAAACTCGGCAAACTTTCCTTGGGGGAGAACAACAGCACGCGTAAAATCATCAATGGTTAAACCGAGTAACTGTTGAACGTGTTGTGTTACATCGCGTTCTTTATCTGCAATCACGCTCCACTGGTCACCAACACGTTCCATAAATCGCGACGTACTCGTTCGTACCGTATGTTCGCCTGACCGCTTATAGTGTCGTTCTACTTTATATTGCGTGCGAATTCCGGACCCACCTAATTCAAAGGTAAATGAAACAGCTAGGCGATCTTCACCATGATTCATAATCCCTTGTGTACCGCTTGGTGCGCGCTCAACCTTCCCATAAAGAGCAAGGGTAATGGCATCTAGTATACTCGATTTCCCACTGCCCGTTGGACCAAAAATACCAAATACGCCACCGCCACATAACGATTGAAATTCAATGACTTCTTTTTGGCGAAAGCTTTGTAAGCCCGTAATTTCTAAGGAAACAGGTCTCATGAAGCATCGCTCCCTTCTTCTTCACCAATCAGCTCAAGAAAAAGGTTCATCACATGCTCATCTGGCTTTGCTCCCCCGGTTTGTGTTTCATAGAAAGAATGAAATAACTCAGTTATGGATAACTTTTTCCCATGAGTTAATACATCTTCTGTTAGCTCTGTAAACACTGGTTTAATATGAATAATTCCTTTATGAGCTTTACGTATTTGCTGAATCTCTTCCATCGTGAGCCGGTCGGAAACATGCACAGATAAATCAACCCATGCATTCACAGGACACTCATTTTCAAGATAGCGAAAGACATCGCTCACACTACGAGCTCCATACGTAAGAAGTGGTCTGCCACACGATAAAGGTATTTCTGTGACAATCGCTTCTTTCTTAGGATGAAGATCCACCATAACAACCGATTTTGTATAACCTGCTTCAGAAAAGCTATATGCGAGAGGTGAACCTGCATAACGTGCCTCTGTTTTTGCTCGCTTTACGCGCTGTGGGCGATGAAGATGACCTAATGCAACATACTGGGCTTCAAGGGGAAGCGTTTCTGCTGCTACGGTATACGCACCACCAATATGAACAGGGCGCTCCGAATCACTTTCTTTACTACCCGCTACATATAAATGACTCATCGCTACGTTCACATCACTGCTAGAAAATTGAGCAGCCATTTGTTGAAAATACCGTCCAACCCACTCATCATATTGATTGCGCAAATCAATTTCCTCACCCGATTGAGATAACATTTCTTTTAAGCGAGATTCTGACGGATAGGGCAGGGCACACACACTTAGCTGTTCATTTGTTCGCTCAATACCATAACGAAACAATTCCATCTTTGGCAATCCTATGAGCGTTACACCGTGTGTGGATGCTAACGGTGACGACGCCATGAGTCGATCAGGATGATCATGATTACCCGCAATGGCAATCACAGGGCGTGTGCCCCCCTTACTTAAGCGCGCCATCGCATCGTAAAACATTTCCTCAGCCGCTGCTGGCGGATTAACCGTATCAAACACATCACCAGCCATTAAAATGGCGTCGGCCTGTTCCGTATCAGCAATTTCCACCAGTTCATCTAGAAATTGTTGTTGCTCAGCCAACCGATCTCTTCCTTCTAATGTTCTGCCTAAATGCCAATCAGCGGTATGAAGAAGTCTCATCGATCATCCCCCCTTTTTCTTTTTTTACCTCTACTAAATGACCGCCATCAAAGAAATACAAGAAGCAAGCTTTCACAGGTTTTCCTAAAATTCGTTCAATCGCTATGCTGTACAAGTGTAATTGAACACGATACCGTTGTAATAAAGTATCTTTTGCCCCTTCAAAGCCATCGATAAAGCGCCCTGTAATTCCATCCGATTTATAATCAATTAAGACGTAGCCATCCTCTTCTACAAGCAAACAATCGATGACCCCTTGAATGAGTACGCGTTCGGTTGCATTTCCTTTCCAATGCGCAAATGCTTCTTGGGCGCTAATGCCTAAACTAAATGGCAATTCCCGCATAACCGTTCCTTGTTGAAGTCTTTTTCCAATGCCTGTTTGCAAAAAAGTCATAATGGCCGTTACATCGATTGTCGCTGCTTGTTCTGATGTTAACAGCTCCCTTTCCACCATGTGCAACAACCATTCTTTTAAACGTTCCTCTGTCATTGCTTGCTGCAAAGGAAGATGTTGCATGACGAGATGCATGGCTGTTCCGCGTTCAGCTGCCGTCATTTGCTTTGCCTGCATAAATTTCGGTCGTTCAGCAAGCTCAGAGCGAAAGCTTTTAGCCAGTACTTGTCCACTATATTCATCGTTTGGTTGATACTGTTTTTTCAATTCACTTACCGACTGTTTCGACATCGTAACGGTAGCGTCATGATGCGCATAACGCCAATTTAAAATGGATTCTATGGTTTCTTTATGTGGCGATTGTTCATCAACCTCTTCATAGCGTGCAATTGCCGCTAATCGCTCTTCCTGACGCGCCTGTTCCTGACTACCATCCTCGTCATAATGGCTTGCTTCAAGCGTCTTAATTTGCCATTTAGAAGCATCTACGTATACTTCCCCACGACCATGAACCGGAAAATCTAACAACTGATGCAGTGCGTTGCTATCACGATGGCGAATTACAGCTCGACCAATCCAATCAAAATAAGACTTTGCTTGCATGCGTTCATACGCCGGTAGAAGCCACTCCTCTTGATCGATGCTTTCTGCCCATTGAGCTACCGTCTTCGCTACATGATCAAAGGTTCCAACTAAGACAAGCTTTTCTTTCGCACGCGTCAACGCCACATATAGCACACGCATTTCTTCGGCTAGCAGTTCCATTTTCATGCGCCGCGAAATTGCTAACTGCATAATGGTAGGATAGGAAATTCGTAGTTTTGGATTAATATATTTTGTTCCTAAACCTAACTCCTTATGAAGTAACACCGACTGTGATAGATCCTGTGTATTAAACTTTTTATTTAAACCCGCTACGAATACAACGGGAAACTCAAGCCCTTTACTTTTATGAATTGTCATAATGCGCACTACATCTTCTTGCTCTCCAAGCGCTCTTGCCGCGCCTAGATCTTTTCCTTTATCTTGCATGCGTTCAATAAAGCGAAGAAAGCGGAACAAGCCGCGAAACGACGTCGTTTCATATTGGTTTGCTCGATCATACAAAGCTCTTAAGTTCGCTTGCCGTTGTTTTCCACCCGGCAATCCTCCAACAAAATCAAAGTAACCTGTTTCTCGATAAATTTGCCAAATTAAATCGGCAAGTGATCCTTCACGAGCAGCTGCTCTAAATCCTTTTAACATACGAAGAAAATAAGCTAGCTTCTTCGTTAAATCATCATCTGGATGAAGATCACAATAAGCATTCATCGCTTCAAAGTACGAAGATTTTTGCTGCGCCAATCGAACAGCTGCCATCTCTTCACCGTTTAACCCGACAATCGGCGAGCGAAGAACGGAAGCCACTGGAATGTCTTGTAATGGGTTATCAATCATTTTTAAAAGGGAAAGCATTACGCCTACTTCTACTGCTTCAAAGTATCCACTAGAAAGCTCCGCATACGTAGGGATACCTTGACGCTTAAATTCTTCCATAATGACGGGTGCCCACGCACTTGTCGCTCGCATGAGAATTACGATGTCTTTATATTGAACCGGTCGCATTTCTCCTCGTTTGCTATCAAATATCATATGTGGTTCATGTTCTTTTCCAATCATTTGTTTAATGCGTTCTGCCATAACACGGGCTTCAAGAATAACAGTTTCATGATCACTTTTTTCTGTTTCACCCGTATCTTCTCCATCATCATTGTAAACGGTCGTCGCTTTATTAATTAAGAGTACTTCTGCTTCTTGGTGTGCTGACGTTGGATAGTAAGTGGCTCCAAAATCGAGTGCAGCAGCCTCATCGTATTGGATTTCCCCTACTTCTTCATTCATAACTTGCTTAAATATAAAGTTGGTGGCATGAAGTACTTCTTGTCGACTGCGAAAGTTTTTTGACAAGTCAATCCGTACCCCGTTGCCCTGATCTGCTTTACTAAATGCCTTATACTTCGCAAGAAATAAGCCAGGCTCTGCAAGTCGAAAACGATAAATACTCTGCTTTACGTCTCCCACCATAAATAAATTCTTTTGCTCTGAAGTACGCTTACTAACAAGTTTTACTAGTGTTTCTTGAACAAGATTCGTATCTTGATATTCATCAACGAGAACTTCGACAAAACGAGATTGATAATCGAGTGCTGCCTCTGTCGGTTGCGGGTGTTCAATCGTTGAGTCTGGTGCCATTAAAACTTCCAAACAAAAATGTTCTAAATCCGAAAAATCTACCAAGCCTCGCTCTTGCTTTTCTTTTAAAAAACGTTCACTAAATTGTTGCACAAGTGAAACAAGACTTGTTATAATCGGTGCCATTTCTTCTATATGAAGCATATAAGAAACGGGATTTCTGCTAAAAAGCTCTTCTTTAAGATCGGTTACTTTTTTCTTGACAGAATCTCTCATTCGTTTCACTTGCTCTTTTAACACCGCATCGATCTCTTTTCCACGCGCTTGTTTTATCGTTTGAAAGCCTCCACTTTGAAAAGCATTGTACAAATGATCCCACGACTGTTGCGCACCATTTAATAGTGCTTCAACGTAGGCTTGGTCCTCTTGCAACGTTTGTGCATAAGGCTGTGGGCCGCCTGGTAAAGACGTCACCTGTAATCCTCGCTGGAGCGCTTGCCTAGCTCCTTCTAATACGGTCACGGTATCATGCAGCAGTTCCTTTGTCCATGGCAGCTCATCAATGGTCTGGTTAGGCACATTATATTGCGCAGCCATCTCCAAAAGCCATCGATCAGGTGCAGGATGACTTCGAGAAAAATCATACAGCTTCAAAACTAACTCCTGTAGATCTAGGTCATTACGATCAGACGTATACGCATCAACCAAGGCTATAAATGCTTCATTGTTTTCTTTTCCATAGTGTTCTTCAAACAATTCTTCAAGAACTTCTTGACGGATGAGTTCCACTTCTGTTTCATTAGCGATGCGAAAGCTTGGATCTAGGTCGATAAGATAATAATATTTTCGTAACACTTCTATACAAAAAGAGTGGAGTGTTGATATGCTTGCCTTATTTAATAAGCTCAGTTGACGACGTAAATGAAGAGAAGCCGGGCGCTGATGTAATTCTTTCTCAATCGCTTCTCCAATCCGTTTGCGCATTTCTGCCGCCGCTGCATTTGTAAACGTAACAATTAAAAGGCGATCTACATCTGCTTGTTCGTTGCGAATCATTGTAATAATCCGTTCCACGAGTACAGCTGTTTTTCCCGATCCTGCTGCGGCCGCAACAAGAATATCCTCACCATGTGTTTGAATGGCTTTCCATTGATCGTCTGTCCATTGACTGCCTGTTGGTTTTTCTGGCATCTTCACGTCTATTCCTCCTCCCTCATTTTCTCGAGCATGACTGCATCGCTCTCTTTTTTTAGCGTGCGATACTCATTTTCTTCTAACGATTGATCAAACTGACAAATGGTTCGATAGGAACAAAATGTACATGGTGTTTTCGATTTTAATTCATACGGTGAAATATCAATGACACCTTCTGTCATTTCGGTACCAACTTGTTGAATAACCTTCCGAACATGCCCAGTTAAAGTTTTAAAATCTGAAGCTGTTGCCACTGAAGATTGCGTGCGATGAAATCCTTTATTCGTTAAGGTAACTGGTACAATGTTCGATTTCTTTTCAAACGTCTGATCCATGAGCTGTACGGCTTCCGTCTCAGCCAAAACAAGGCCTTTCATCTTAAATTTCTTAAAGAGCTCTGTTTGAATTTCCTCAACAGTTAAGAGCTGCTTATGATCAAGCATTGGATTATGAATATGAAAATAAAGCACACCACCAGGTACCGCTTCTCGACCGAGCCATTTCTGTGCATGACTTAGTACAACATCAAGATACGTTAACATTTGCAAGGCAAGTCCATAATACACTTCATCCATTTGCAGTCCCGTTGCACTCGATTTATAGTCAATGATACGCAGTAATAGTTCTTTTCCTTCTGCAGAATCTACGCGGTCAATTCGCCCGACAATCTCCATAGTTGTTCCATTCGGCAATGTAAAAACAAGCGGCGGGAGCGATTCATTATGTCCAAAACCGAGCTCAAGACCAATTGGTGAAAAGCCACTCGCACGTGCATGTTCACTCAATATGTGTGAAGCGCGGCCGACAATATCTCTTAATTTACTTTTAATGTACAAATGACGTTTGGAACTTAACAAAATCTGGCGCTGTAAGGACAGCGATAACTGATCAACAACATCGCCCGCTAAGCGATAGCAATCTTTCTGTGTCAAGCCTTGCCATTGAAGATTGTGCTGACCAAGATACTCGTCCATATTCTTTAAAGCGGCATGAAACAGTTGACCAATGTCAGGCGCTTCTAAACGATACAATCTTCGTTCTTTTAATTTTAAGCCGTATGAAAGAAATTGTGAAAATGGGCATGCTTGATGAAGCTCCATTCGAGATACACTAGCGCTAATTTTAGATCCATACAAGTTTGTTGCTGTTTGCTTCGATAATTTTTTTTCTTGGTTAAAGTAGAATAAACTTTGTAACACCCGTTGGCCATGAATGCGCCATTTCCCATGATGGGTTGACCAATTATAAACGTCCCACCATATCGGGTCCATTCCATACCCTTTTTTCCACTCGCGAAGCTGTGTATTTAAAAAAGAAATTGATTTTAATGGCGTTGCAATATAGGAAAGCGCTGATTGTGCTTCTGGATCTTGTGTTTCAAAAAAGATTGGTAATTCCGTAAACAATGAGGTTAAGCGATTAATTACCATCGAAGGTAATAAATTTTTTCCTTCTTCATCTGCTAGTGGGTAAGAAACATACAAACGGTCACTCGCATTGGATAGGGCCACATAAATTAGAAACTGTTCATCTAATAACTTACGATTCGCATCTGGTGCTAAGGAAAGCCCGTTTTGCGACAATACTGTTCGCTCTTCTTCTGATAGCAAACCATCGCCTTCTGGCTTTGCAGGAAGAATCCCTTCATTAACCCCAAGTATAAATTGACACTTAACCCCCGTATAGCGCGAGCGATCCATCGTACCTGCTAACACTTGATCAAGTGCTGGCGGAACAAGCGCAAATTTCATCGCTTCTAATCCGGTATCTAGCATTTTAACCCAAAGATCATAGCTCATGTGTTCATCACCAGCAACTTCAACCATTTCATCTAATAAACCAATCATCGCGTCCCATACTTGACTATGCTCTCTTGCCTTTCTCAGCCGTCCTTCTGCTTGCGATTGATTGCTTAGTTTTTCTAATTTCAACGGCAATTGCAAGCGTTCTAAAAATAAAAACAAATACTCACAATAGTCCCGAACAGTATGGGCCTTTTTCATATCTTTCATTAATCGATGAAGCGGAGCAGCAATCATTTCCCGCGCCTCATTCAACTGTCGTTGTTGCAGTCGCTCTTCATCCGTTTGACGAACACCTGGCTCTTCTAGCACTTGATAGCGCTGAACTTTCCATGGCTCCGAGTCAACCCATCGATTTCCTTTTATACCATAAGCTAAAACATAGTTTTCCAGCACGTCCATTTGATGACGACATTCTTCTTCTGTCCAATCCATGTCTGGCGGGTACAATAATCCTGTCTTTACGGCTCTAAAAACTGATTCATAACGCCAATGATTGCCGACTGCTTCCAACGAAGAGCGAATAAGCTCAATAAATGGATGATGCAACATTGATTTTTTCTGATCCAAAAAGATCGGAATCTCATATTCTTCAAAAATCGTTTCAAGTAAATGCTGATAATCATTCATATTTCGAATAGAAAGCGCCATTTCATGGTAACGATAGCCTTCTTCACGAACAAGACGTACGATTTCTCTTGCCGTGCGGTCCACTTCGGTCCGTCGATTAACAGCTGCATGAATTGTAATTCCGTGTGAATCGTTGTGAATCACAGCTGGCCGTTGATCAAATTGATCTTCAATGTGGCTTATTGCCTGATTATGAACGAAGCGAGGGCGATTCTCCAATACAACCGTCTCTTCTTCCATAATCGCTTCTTCTTGTGCAAGCTTGCGAATGTTCAACGCTGTTTTTTTCGGCGTGTAAAAAATATCAAGCTCATGAGGCGCAGCAGCTGACAAGCTTTCTAACGTTAAAGCAACCGTTACTCTTTTGGCATACTTCATTAACATGCGAATCACTTCAAGCTCTCCTGGAGCAAGATGATGAAATCCGTCTATGTAAAATTCTGCATGAGCAACATACGTAGAATATGGAATCTTTTCAACTAGTAACTTTAAATAGTCTTCTGAATCGATGTATTGTTGAAGTGTGGCTTTTTCTAGTTCATTAGCGATTAACGCCAAATCGTGTAATTTTCCTTTAATAATGCCCGCATCTTCACCACTATACGTTAATAGCGTTTCAACGTTCCATTTCAGCGCTTGTGCATCAACACAATACCGTTTAAACTCCGTCATCATACGTTCAATTTGTTCATAAAAACCAGGTTGTTCACTTGCCTTTTTAAAGACGAGCAGCTCGTGCTTTTTATGCTCAATAATCTTACGAAGCATCATACTCATACCTACACTCGACAAGTGAATTCTATTCATCCCACCTGTTTCTGAAAGGACTTTCCAAGCCAATCGCGAAAAACTAAAGACTTGTGCACGCATCATACCATGAAGATGATCCTTATTAATCAGTTCATACTCAGACTGAAACGTCATCTGATCAGGTACAATATATAGTATGGGCGGTCCTTCTTGTGTTTCTCGCAGAGCATTCGCTATTTCTTCTTGAATATAATGACTTTTCCCACTCCCTGCTCTTCCTACAATCAAGCGTAAGCTCAACGTCGCTTCCTCCTTTTTTCGATCCCTTAGTCTTACTCTATTATCTCATACTTATTTCTGTAAAAAAACGAACAAGAACAGAGAAAAACCTGCCTCATTTTGTCAGCAGGTTTTTCGTTATGTTTTTTCATATTGTTTTTTATTAGCATACATTCGTTGATCTGCTTTATGTAAATAACTATGAATCTCCCGATCGGCATCGTGATGTAACTCCACAGCTCCATACGCAAGTGAAACGGTATCATCCCATTTTCGCACGCGTGCTTCAAGCTGAGCTGCCAAGCGACCCGCATCGTGTTCGGTTGTATTTGGCAATAAAAAAACAAATTCATCACCACCAAAACGAAACCCAAATTCAATCGCTAGCTCTGCTGCAGCATCGGCTATTTTCTTTAATATTTCATCGCCCCTTAAATGGCCATAATGGTCATTTAAGAGCTTAAAGCGATTAATGTCAATCATGACAAGCGATAATGGCTCATTCGTCGCTTGCGCCCTTGAAACCATACGAGCAACTTCTTGATAAAAGTGACGTCGATTGTATAAATTTGTTAACGGATCACGCAAACTTATTTCCTGTATTTCTTTATAGTGTTTATTAAAATAACCAGAAATAGCACCATACATTAACGCATTCATCATCTGGCCCCAGCGATCAAAAATTAAAAGCCGTACCTCGGGTGTTTCATCTTGTAACAATTGACGCACAGCCTGTCCTGCAACTAATTGTAAACTTCTAGCCACAACTGGAAATTCTTGATGAGGAATTTTTTTTTGCCCTGCAAAATAATAGCCTCGTTCATAACCACTTTTTTCTGTTTGTTTTAAACAACACGTAAATTCCTGTTCAGAAAGAAAGGCAGAGTTCATAATTTCAGTTAAAAGTGTTTCTAGATGAGCTTTGTACGTCTCATCCATAAATGTAACGTAAGGGCGAAATGATGGAATGCCTCTTAAATATTCTTCTTGCAACTGAATAATATGTGTAATGGATGATCGTTGCCTTGTATATAGACGCTTCTTCAGTCTCGCAATCTCGTCATCCGCGATCATCATACTGATCCGTTGCCAAAACGTTATAAAAAATTGATAAGCTTGTACGTGTATAATTTTGCCTTTAGGCTTACGATCACACATAGACGTACATTTAAATACAACGAATCCGGCCTTCTGTTCCTTCCGTTGTGACGGTAAAGCTGCTTACTTCTTTTAATTGAAGAGACGTTGTCTTTTGCTTTTCAGTTTTTATACTGTTGCCCGTTTTGACAAAACGGTTCCCCTCCTTGTTCATCTCGCATTTTAAGAGAACGTCACATTGCAACATATGCAAGCATTTCTCCGTTTTCTATTCCTTTTATCCTTATAAAATAGCTTTTATTTAAAAATTTTAGTTATCGTCATTATATATCATTCTTTCACATATTTCCTAGAGAAATCATTCCTAATGCTTCTTTCGTTTTATATAGGTTCGATACAACCGATAACCGATGCGAATACCATTTAATACGATTTTGGGTACTTTACGAGGATGTTTATAGAGTAAAGGAACATATAATTTATAATAAGCTTGTTTTAGATCATCCCATTTTTGACATTCTTCGTTGCTGAAGAAATCAGATACATCGACAACGACGCCTCGTCCATTTTCAATCATGATATTTTTTCCGTGCACGTCACTAGGTTGCAATCCTTGTTCTCTTGCATAATAAAGGGCGCAGTCCACATCTTCTATTACTTGTTGCGGGATGCGAATTCCTGCTTGTAAACAATCGAATAACGTCATTCCCTTTATGCGCTTTAGTATTAAATGCGTATCACCTCGACCATAGCACTTTGAAAAGTGCGGATGATCGCCAAGTTTTTTGTAAGCTAATTCCTCTAAAATCCGCTCTTTTTCATTTCTCACATAGACTTTCACAACATAGTTCTCATAGGATGGATGAGAAAATACAGCCGCATAATTTCCACACCCAATCACTTCCCATAGTGTTGGCACTTCTTTCACAACGACGGGATCGGTCGGTTGCACACTGACAATCGTTACGTCTTGCACCAATTGTTCGGCAAGATCTTCAAAGGGTTGCATGGTCTCATCACCTACTCTCTGTTTTCATAGTTTCTGGAGTAGAACATGATGCATTAACTGTTCTGCTAAATTGCGGAGATGAGCGTTTGGAAATCTCATTTCCTCCTCATACCCGCGAATAAAAATAGAATAGCGCGTAACATCGCCACTTGTTTCACCACTAGTCACAGTGATTTGTCGTCTTTTCATTTCTTTTCGCACGTCACGTAACTGACGAGTCATTCTCCCCATAGCATGTTCTAGTAAGTGAACATACGGTCGATGAAGCTTTAAAGGAGCTTGTTGTAATACAGTAAGGTCACGCGTGAAAATCGTAAATACGATTGGATATAGAATAGAACGAACGACGAGGCGACGATCCTCTTCATCTCCATATAACATAGAGATTCACCTCAACTCCAAGAGGACGCTTGATAAGAATAAGCATAGATTGACGATAATGCAAATGAACGCACCTGTTTTCGTAAAAAACAATACGCAGTGAGCAACTCTTCCCTAAGTGATAAAGGTAAAATCACACGTTCTGAAAACCTACCATCGCTTGAACGATACATGATTTTTAAAGAAGCTTTATGTTCAATACACTTCACTACAGCTGTACTTATGGTCACAACGTCCTCCACCTTTAAGATTGATACTAGTAGTATATGAGAACAAACGTTCTTTATTCAACAAGAAAAAAATGGAGAACAAAAAAACCGAGGATTAAACCTCGGTTTAGTTACCAGGAAACGTTCGATGTTTTTCAAGCGCTTGGTGAAGTGTTCCTTCGATTGAAACATGCTTGAAATCAATACCTAATGCAATCACTGTTTGAACGAGTTCTGGTCTCATGCCCGTTAATGTCACTGCAATTCCAAGTAACTGCAGTGATGCTAACACTCGAAATAGATTTTGGGCAACCATCGTATCAATAATTGGCACACCCGATAAATCTATGTACAAATGCTCCACTTTTAACTCCAAGCATTGTGATGTAGTCGTTTCCATAATTAGTTTACAACGGTGGGTGTCAATGACCCCAATTAACGGAAGTACCCCAATATGATGAGCGAGCTTCACGACCGGTACGGATAATTCCTCTAACGCCTGTCGAGCAACCGTTAATAAGGCATTATTGTGCTCAACATACGTTATGCTAAACGTATGAACAACCAAATCGAGCAGTGGGTCTACCCTTCGTACTGCCTCAATTACAGCATTATTATCATAATTAGCTCGCTTTACTTCTTCTTCAACAAAGCTCCAAATTCGTTCACGATAAATACGTACGCTATCCAAAGCCTCTTCTAATGAAAGCGAAAGCTTGACCGCATACCGCCCTGCTTTTCTACCCCACTCCAAGAAAGTTGTTTCTAAGCTTGCGCTTTGTTTTACTAATGCTTCGCCTATTTGTTGAAAAAGTTCAACGCGCCACATAAACAGTAATTCTTCTTCTTTTGCATCCTGCGAAAAAATGCCCTTGGCCTTGCGATCTTCAGTGACGCTTTCCGCAAGCCTTGTCCCATTGTCCATAATACGCTTCCCGAGCTCTTTTATGCTAGTATTCATGCATTCCTCCATTATCGTTATGATACTGTTAGCATTTGCAATCACAGGATCTTCTATTTAATGCGTTAACAATACATACGCCCAATAAGCTCCTCCTGATAAAAAACCGACAGCTAACAAAACAAACCACAACGTACTATTTTTCATACTATCCCTCATCTCTTCCCTAATATGAGGGTATCATACCAAAAACAAACAATTAAAGCATCGAATTTTCAGTTATTATTAAAGAATTATTGAAGTAAATGAGGAGGCAGTATACTATAAAATAAGAGAAAAAAATTTTCGACACTAACTAGAATAGGTGAGCAGATATGAAGGATAAACGTACAGAATGTATTTCACAACTCGAAGATAGCTTTCAATTCGTTTTTCGAATTTTTCGGAAAGATATTAATGATCTTTTTGCTAATGATATTCCTTTAAATGAATTTGGCATCTTAAATTTACTAAAAGACCGCGAAGCGCTTACAGCATCAGAGCTTGCCTCAGAAATGAAAGTTTCTTCAAGCCATATTACTGGCGTCACGGATCGCTTGATTAAAAAAGATCTTATTACACGAGAACGCTCAGCAGCAGACCGTCGCATCGTTTATGTGAAAATTACAAGCTACGGAAGAGAAATTGCTGAAAAGCTTGCTGCTCTTCGCCACAACTACTTTAAAGAAAAGTTTTCATCCTTTTCTGATGAAGACATTATAAAAATGACCGAGCTCTTAAACAAAATTGGTGCTTAAAAACCGCTCCATTGGAATGGCTTTTTTCATTGAAACGTCCAAAGCAATTGATGTATACTTATAAGGCATACAAAAGAAAACAAAACGCAGTAACTGACGAGATTTTCGTGGAAGTAACCACAAGGAAGCTGCTGTTTTTAACCTAAAAAAAGCCGTTCGTCTGGGCAAAGGTGAGGGATAACTGTAGTTCTTCCTTGCCTTTTTTCTATTTTCTAGGAGGAGATTGAATGAAAAATACACTCATACTTGACGGTACAGTCGTTGCCGAAGACATGAAGCAAGCGACAAAAGAAAAAGTGGATCAATTGAAAAATCAAGGCATTACTCCTTGTTTAGCCACCATACTCGTTGGTGACGATCCTTCCTCAGAAACGTACGTCCGCATGAAGGGCAATGCCTGTGAAAAACTTGGAATGGAATCCAGACGCATTCATCTTCCCGAAACGACAACAACAGAAGAGTTATTACAGACCATTGCAACGTTAAATACTGACGACCGCGTCCATGGCATTTTACTTCAGCATCCGGTTCCACCACAAATTGATGAAAGAGCCGCATTTGAGGCGATTGATCTTGCTAAAGATGTAGATGGCGTTACAAGCTGGGGGTTTGGGCAGACAGCTCTAAATTTCGGTGCTTATCCATCGTGTACACCAGCAGCCATTATGGCCATACTCGCTTATTATAATCTAGATGTGGAAGGAAAACATGCTGTCGTTGTTGGTCGTAGCCCCATCTTAGGTAAGCCAGTGTCTATGCTCCTACTCAATGCAAATGCAACGGTAACCACATGTCACTCAAAGACTCAAGACTTAGCAGCCATCGTCTCACAAGGCGATATTGTCGTTGCTGCTGTTGGTAAGCCTCATTTTATTAAAGGTGAGTGGATCAAAAAAGGCGCGATTGTGATTGATGCTGGTTATAACCCAGGTAACATTGGAGATGCTGACTATGACGAATGTGCTAAGCATGCAAGTGCAATTACACCTGTTCCTGGTGGAGTAGGTCCTGTAACCATTGCTACCTTATTAAGTCAAACCGTTATTGCTGCTGAAAAAACGAGCGCTGTTAATGAATCCGCATAATGAGGAGTGAAACGAAGAAAGCGCCTGTTGCTGGCGCTTTCTTCGTTTTTTTATCATGCTCTAAAGCATCGCCCCTACGAAGCGCCGTTGCTTCCCTTCAGCGATGCTGCTATATATTCCGTTAATTGCGCAACCTGTATAGTGGAGACAATTTCTTCCGTTTGATCATCGCCATTGACGATCAATATGCTCCCTCATCGCTTGTAACGTAAAAAACAACTCCTAATGAAGTTGTTAAGCGATGAGTAAATAAGCATGTTAAAAAACATGTACGTTCTCTCGCACGTAACACCCCCTATCCTCGTAGGTATTGATGTGTGCTAAAATAGGCAGGTCTCCTGGCTTATGATCATCACCAACTCGAACCTTCCCATCTAAAAAAGACAGTGGTTTCATCGAATGGGCTCCCAAATACAGTTGCGGGACAGCGCCGGATTTCAACCGAACTTCCCTATTAAGCAGATTTTATTTTACATAATCTGCACCTACTTCTACACATATTCAGTTCTTCACAACCATACCAAATATCCCACATACAATCAATTGTCTTTCCGTTACTTTATGGCGATATCATTTTTTCTCCCTATAAAAAACAGTTTTCCTCGTAAGAAGAAAACTGTTGTACGTTATAATTGAGCAGTTAAAATGAGTGGACCATCTTTAGTAATGGCTAAAGTATGCTCATATTGACAAGAAAGGGAACCATCAAAAGTGCGTGCTGTCCACCCGTCATCGTCGATTTTAACAAAGCGCTTACCGATATTTAACATCGGTTCAATTGTTAATACCATACCCTCTTTTAAAATCGGTCCTTTACCTTTTGGGCCTGCATGTGGAACTTGAGGATCTTCATGCATGACCTTACCAATGCCATGACCAATAAACTCTCGAACAACAGAAAGCCCCTCAGATTCAGCGTAGGCTTGAATAGCATGAGAAATATCACCAATTCGGTTTCCAACAACCGCTTGCTCAATCCCTAAATACAATGCCTTCTCTGTTGATTCCATCAAATGACGCGCTTGCTTGGAAACCGTCCCAACTTCATATGACCACGCAGAATCAGCAAGCCAGCCATTTACATTAACAACCATATCAATGGTAACGATATCACCATCTTTTAATTTCTTCTTTGTTGGAAACCCATGACAAATAACATCATTAACAGAGGCACACGTAGCAAATGGATAGCCTTGATAACCTTTTTGCTCTGGCGTTGCACCATGTTCTCGTAAATACTTCTCCACAAACTCATCAATTTCTAGCGTAGAGATTCCTGGTTGAATTAATTTTTTTATTTCTTGGTGACACGATGCTAATAGCTTCCCAGCATCATGCATTTTCTGAATTTCATGCTCTGTTTTAAGTGTAATCATACGTATTCCTTCCCTTTTCAATCTATGTTCTACATTCAACTACTATATTCTTTTTCTACACAATGGTTATAGGTCCAATTGCGAAAAAAAAGGAAGCGCAAATCAATGTTGATTTACGCCTGATGGCTTTTGCTTCATCTTAGATTCTACCATTTTTCCGCCAACCCATAGCACTAATATGCCTAATGCAGCAAGTCCGAGCTTCAACGGACTTTTAATAACGTTCATAAAGTCATATCCAATAAAAGAGATAATCGAGATCATGACGAGCTTTCCAAGCGTCACTGATAACACGAAGGTTTTTTGATTAATACGTGACAAGCCAGCAATAACATTAATAAGAGCCGATGGGGTAAATGGAAAACAATAAATGAGAAACAACGTACCGAATCCATGTCGTTCCATCCAACCAAGCATTTTGGCAATCTTCTTATGCTTCGTTACAAAATGTAAAAATTTCTTTTGACCAAGTTTGCGCACGGCATAAAAAACGATGACTGATCCTAGCACTGCGCCAATCCATGAATACAATGAACCGAGCCAGAAACCATAGGCAGCTGCGTTGCCAACAACAATGACAACAAGAGGAATAACAGGAATAATCGCCTCCAATAGGGGAAGAAGAATTCCCGGTAAAAAACCTAAATCACGGTATTGTCCTAACAAATGTTGAATATTTTCATTTGAAAAAAAACCTTTAATTTCACTCCAATTCATAGCCGCTCTCCCTTCTCTTCTGCTATCATAATTTCCATAAATCTATTGACTTAACCCATGAACTTTCATCAGTTAATACCCCATCCTTTAAAACGTTCGTTTGATTCATATAATAGTAAGCTCTGCATGCACTTTTATGAGGAACAAAAAAATATCTGCAGCACACTTGACTGCAGAACCTGTGTCATCAATGCTCGGATTCTTGTTCATCTAGGCGTTTTAACGTAGTGAAACACACTTTAGCACGCTCCATGCTACTTCGCATTAACACTATTTCTAGACTAAATTCTTCACATTGTCTGCAGTACATGTTGCATTGATTAAAACAGTTATACGTAATAAGGCAAGAATCGTCTCCAAGAGCCTTGCTCCCTAGAAAAGAATATGCATTACTCCCATCATCTCATATTCCTTACAATTAGAATATAGATTTCCCTTTAAATAATCCTTAAAAAAATCAATTTCGTTGCGAAAGATAATAATGGGGATTATATAGGTAATTTGTTGCATCATTTATAATTCATTTTACATCTGTAGTAAAAATAAGCTATTCTATTTTTATCATAAAAAAGGGGAAAAATAGCCATGAGAGTTAGAAACGCGATGGAGATTCTTGTAGAGGAAGCTTTAGATAATTATTGGCAGCAACTAGAGCTACCTTGTAAATGTGAAATATGTAAAACCGATGTTTATGCGATCACGCTTAATACCTTGCCGCCTCGTTATGTTTCCAATGAGAATGGTTACGCCTACGTTCGCGCACAAAATTTTAATGACCAAGCTCGCCTCAAGATGTTAGATGCAATCGTTAAGGCAACCGGCATCGTTGCTGTTCGCCCATCTCATGAGATTACTCATCCGATTGACCCATCAGAAAGCAACTCTAAAGAAGTTTAAGTTTTCTGACATTTATATCTTGCATGGCATCATTTAATATGATATAGTATTTTCAACCATTTACACTTTACTTACATAAAAGAAAAATCATCATGTTTGAAAAGGTTTGATGGTAATAAGTTAGCACAGGGTAGTGCTCGTTTTAGGAGGCAAGTCAATGCAAACAGGCAAGGTAAAATGGTTTAATGCAGAAAAAGGCTTCGGTTTTATCGAAGTAGAAGGTGGAGAAGACGTATTCGTACATTTCTCTGCAATTCAATCTGATGGCTTTAAATCACTTGATGAAGGTCAAGAAGTTGAATTTGAAGTCGTTGAAGGTGCTCGTGGACCTCAAGCAGCTAATGTAGTAAAAAAATAACTTACACATATAAAGACCAGCTGATCGCTGGTCTTTTTTAATAGTCCTTTTCTTTTGCTCTTTTCTTTTGATGTTGCTCTTTATACATTAACAACCCTAGAAACCCGCTGCTCACTAGTGATATGCAATAATAAGCAATCGAAGTCGGGTCGATAAAATAGAATAAAATAAAACTCGTTATCGATAGAAAGGCAAGCATTCCCCAGATTATCCTTCGCATTTGGCTGATCACTCCCCTTTTACAATAATAGGCTAGTATATGCAAAACATGTACGCGAGGTGACGACTAATTACTTTTCTTACAGTTTTTTATTTTGTTTATAATTTCCTCATGCTCTTGTTGATTAAAAACACCCATTTTATACAGCATATGCGTATATCCTTCAATGCGCTTCATTGAAAATGTACCGTTCCATTTCACCTTGTGCACCTCTTTTTCCTTAAGGAAACTTTTTATTACTATATGCACGTGCATAACGATGGTTTCGCTTCTCTACAAGATTTCCATCCTTGTCTATGTAACGTTTTTCCACAAAAAAACACCTGATTCGCTCATCAGATGCTTTTCCTCACTCTCTTATGCACATACAAAGGAAGAAATCATATTGGTATCTAATCCGAAATAGTTCCAGCGACGATTGCTCCAACGAAAGCCGGCAACAGATTGGCGCCCTACGTACGTTAACCACGCCCAAAAACCTTGACCATTCGTTAAACGAAGATACACATATTGATATAAGCAAGGAGAGATGGCTCCAGGGTCAACAGCATAGACGCTAGGACTACCTTGTCCAGATGAATGGGTAGTACTTGATGGAATCGTTGTTGGCGGCGGTCCAGGCGGGTAAGCTTGCTGTGAATGTTGATTTTGTCCTCCTTGCGATTGGCCGCCTTGATTCCATGGAAATCCGGGTTGTGCGCTTCCTTGCGATTGGCCGCCTTGATTCCAT
>NZ_AKKV01000030.1 GCF_000269865.1 Fictibacillus macauensis ZFHKF-1 | reverse complement strand
ACAATGGAAACGGATCAGTTCAGGGAATTAGTGTTTATCTGGAAGGACGAAGTGCTAGGAAATCCTGACCGTTGATACTATTTAATAAATAGGCAGAGGGATTCAGAATTTTTCTGAGGCCTTTCGCTTATTAAAAAATTAACAGATCGTTTGAATCTTTCTTTAAGAATCAGCCTCTGCTTTAGGTGTATAAAACTTTACATTTTTTGTCTGATTTTTCATTGCAAAAAACAAGTTCAATGGAAATGCGTCGTATAATGAGCAATTGCGGACTATAAAGGTCCATTTTTTTATTTAGGATTAATCACACAATCTAGCACGAATGTCATATACCAATTTATTTCCTTTTTATATAAACTATATAAAAGGGTAAATGTGGAAGAGGCGCAACATATATATAAGAACCCTTTTCTGATCGCGAACTAGCAGATCAATTCTAGCAATGGGGTAACGGAAATGAACGATGAAGAAATTAATATGATACTGGAAAGTTGTGTAATCCATCGCCATGAGATGGCCGCTAAATGATGATGTAATTATCAGTTTAAAATGCCTCCACCTAAATTTCCTATATGAGTATGGCGCTCAAATAACTGTTTGATTCGTGCAATGAACATAGCAGCTGTCATGATCGCCTATATTCAATTTGCCACTAGAGATTTAAAACCAAAAACTGTGAGTCGGTTCTGAACCTACTTTTAATAAGCGGAGAGATGTTACCTTATGAACCCGTATTGTAGAAACGCCCTAAATGGGCTGAAAAAACGTTTAGAGTTAGGAAATGGGTTTATTTATAATCAGGATGATGAAGGAGAAGTGGTTAAAGAATCTTGCAGCTTCTCTGAAGGTATTAGTAGTGCTGCCATTCTAGATTTTGAAAAGTCACTACAAAAAGAGCTCCCACCTGATTATACTGATTTTTTAAAAGTACATAATGGAGCCAATCTCTTTCAAACAGAATATAGCATGGGTCTTGAGATATTCCCATTAGAACACATTCCTACTGTCATTGATGGGCTGCAAGCTTTAGAGCTTCCGAATCATTGGCTTCCACTCGCCTACCATGATTCGTATACCGGATACATTTACATGGACTTAAATAAAGCAAAAGGCAGGAAATCGAATTATCTACTTTTTGCAGAGCTATGCGACATGAATGAACCAACGTACCTTCAATGCAATTTTGAAATGTTTATTGAACGTTTTATTATGGTGCAGGGAAACAACTACTGGGATTGGCACTTAATCACAGCGGAAAACGCATACAACAAACCAATTGATTTTAATCCGGAAACTTCAATCTACCAACCAGATGAGAATTACTACAAAGAATCCTTCCATATGATCGAGTCAGAATATGAAAATACAAAGAGAAAAACTTGAACGAATAAATTTCAGAAGATAATAGGGTGTAAATTACATCCTATTTCTGAGTTTGTTCATTTTTTAGATAAGTATAGGTTTTCAAATTCACTTAAGTATAGTTTGTCAGATCGGTCAATCTCTTGTGGTAGTCTCGTAATGAACTCCAAATGATTCCCGTCCGGGTCATCAAAATAGATCATAGCGTGAGCCTGATTGGGGATAACGATTGGTTCTTTTGGTTCTAAACCAAAGGTTGCTCGTACGTTAATGCCACGTTCTTCTAACCATGCTTTCGCTTGTTTAATATCTTCTAAATCTACTTGAAATGCAATGTGTCTTAAAGAAACGTGGTAGGGAATACTAGCTTCTGCCCCTTCCCATAAGCCAAGCCAGCTTTCACCTTCTGATATCCAAAAGAAAGCAACTTTACTCGTGTGCTTGTACAGTTTTAGACCTAATTTTTGATAAAACTCAATTGAAACTTGTAAGTTAGTAACAGGCAAGTGAGCCTCATATAATCCTTTAATCATGATGTATTCCTCCTTTTTCTTAGGGTTACCTCGATCTTTACATATAAAGTATACTCGTTCTTAAAAAATATAAAAGGACATACCAATGCTAAAAAGTCTAATGTATATGTAAACAAGGAGGATATTATCCTACCGTTCACTTTACACCCCAAAAGGGATCGTCAGCAGAATAATCGTACTGCTGACGATCCTTTTTTTTGCTCTTACTTCTTTATAAAGTGATTATTTGGAATAATACCACATATTCCTAGTTGGCTCATGAGAAGAAGCTACTTCACACTGCTTTTACTAATTTATTACATATGGTTGATGTAAAAAAAGCAGCATTCCTTATAATGGAAGTGTGCCATCCATAAACCGAGTAGAGAAAGGAAGATGCAAAAAACGTTTTAGCAGATTGAAAAAGGTTACTAAAAGGAGATGAAACGGTGTCTATAGTAAGAAAATATTTAGTTGCAACGTTTTCAATAACGTATCTTTTTTGGGGAATCATCGCTATTTATACCCAAGTGAATCAGAGTCCATTTAGTTCATCTGTGATGATGTATGTATTTTATGTGGTAGGGGTGATCGGGCCTGCAATTGGTGCTATAACGGTTAAAAAAACGTCTGAATCGAAAGCGGATTTTCGAACGTTTTTAAGAAGTTGCTACAAACCGCCCAGAGCACTAACTCCGTATGTGTACATGATTGTAATTGTTTTGTTCTTTTCGTTCCTACCATATTTCATCGTGGGAGGAGAGCAAGGGTTACCGATTCAGTACATACTTTTGCAAATTCCTGCCTTTATTATAATTGGTGGGTTTGAGGAAATTGGATGGCGCGGTGTGTTGCTTCCGGAATTGTTAAAACGATTATCTGCCCTGCAAAGCACAGTGCTTGTCAGTATCATCTGGGTTCTTTGGCATTTGCCGCTGTTTTTTATGATTGGCACGTTTCAGAATGAGAATTTAAATATACCGGTTTTCACGATCAATGTTTTTGCCTTTTCGTTTTTGTTATCAACCGTTTTTTATAAAACAAATAGCGTATTTCTTTGTATTTTAACGCATGCCTTTTGTAACAGTGTACAAACGGCGTTCATCAGTCATCAAACGTTAGTAAGTGGAGCGGTCGGATTGGCTTTTTCAATCCTCATCTATGCGCTTATTCCCGCGAATCGCAATCGACCGCCTATGATGAACAACGTGGAGACGTATGTGGGTGATAGAAAGTGAGGGTAGAAGCGGAAGAACAGCAATACCGCATGTATCGCTAACTGCAACAGTCTTGCCAAGAAAAATTTGCTTTGGAAATTCTACAAGTGACACCCATCAATCGCGGGTGGCTCAATCTTAAATGGAAGCTTAACACTACGCAAGGTGCGTTTTTGTTGAAAGAATACAATCAGGAACGTTTAAAACTGTATGATGTTGCGGACTTGCAGAGAGCATTACAATTACAGCAAACATTACATAGCGAAGGACTCCTGTGTCCAAAGCTTTTAGCGCATGACGGACAACTCATGCACGTGACAAATCAGAATAGAAGATTTGTAGTGATGGCTTTTCATGAAGGCACGATGATTACAGCTGGAAAAATGAACGAAGCACAAATGTATGAGCTTGGTTGTCAAACAGGCAAAATGCATCGACTGTTACAGCGACAATCGATCCGAAATGCCAAGCCACAGTTTCTTCCCCCGAGTAAAGAGGAGAGGCTACAGCATTGGACTGCGCTCTATCAAGAGGCACAAATGGCAGAACAATGTCGACTGGTATTCTTTATAGAACTTCAACTAAAAGCGACGGAAGCACTGGATGTTTCTTCTCTCCTGACTTGTGAAAAAGGTCTAGCACATCGCGATTTGTGGGTTGATAATATGCTGTTCTACGAAAATCGACTAACAGCAATTTTAGATTTTGATCGCTTGAAGTACGATTATCCCGAGCTTGATCTTGCAAGAGCGATCCTATCGGGCTCGCTTTTAGATGAAGCTTTTTCAGTAGAAAATGCTGTAGCCTTTTTAAACGGCTACCGAACGGAACACCCATTCCCGGTGGGTCATTTAGAAAGAGCCATGCGGATGCTATGGTATATGGAAAGTACGTGGTGGATTACAGGAGGTATGGATCAGCACAGCGTCTCACCTGCTAGGTTTGCTCATGAGATGGTGTGGCTTTCCAAGGTTCACAGCGAGTTGGAAGAGATGGTTGGGGGTTTGTAGTCAGTACGGTAGCTTTTTGGTGTGTTCTAATTGAAAAAAAGAGGACAACTTTTCCACATGGTGGCAGCAGAATTGAGATGCAAACTCATGGAAGAGGTAGTCAAGAAATGTACATCAGTAGTAACACAAAAATTGTAGCGTGGGCTGAAGAATTAATTACATCATGTAAGGTATTTTAAATCTGAGAATGATCAAGACCACCATTCCCCTAAGAAATGGGGTCTTTTTTTATGTTCACCCTCCATTAGTGCGTTATCTTTACGTAAAGTTCATTTTACATTATACTGCTATATATAGCTGTGGGAGGGGACACTTTGAAAAATATAGTATCACAGTATCGTAAGCAACAAGGCTATTCGCAAGATAAATTAGCAGAGCTTTTAGGCGTTTCTAGGCAAACCATTATTTCCATTGAAAAAGGAAAATACAACCCTTCATTGCCCTTAGCTATGATGATTGCGAACGTGTTTCAAACGACAGTAGAAAGTATGTTTACGCTAGAAGCAGACGATTATAAATAAAGAAGATGTGCTACGGTTGGTCTTCATTTGTCAATGATGATGAAGGCATGGTATAAGTGGTACAGAAGTAATTTTTGAGAGGATTTGAATGTACAAATGAACGATAATTTTTGGCGTGAATTACCACGGCCATTTTTCATACTTGCACCAATGGAAGAAGTGACGGATGTGGTGTTTCGTCATGTAGTCAGTGCAGCGGCACGACCAGATGTGTTTTTTACCGAGTTTACAAATAGTGAAAGTTATTGCCATCCAGAAGGCATTCAAAGTGTACAAGGTCGCCTTACGTTTACAGAAGATGAACAGCCGATGGTCGCTCATATTTGGGGAGATCGGCCAGAGAATTTCCGACAAATGAGCATTGGCATGGCGGAAATGGGCTTTCGTGGCATCGATATTAATATGGGGTGTCCGGTTCCCAATGTTACGCAAAACGGCAAAGGCAGTGGTCTTATCCTTCGCCCGGACGTTGCGGCTGAATTGATTCAAGCGGCAAAAGCAGGCGGATTGCCTGTTAGTGTGAAAACGAGGCTAGGCTTTACTGAGGTAGATGAGTGGCGCGAGTGGCTAACGCATATTTTGAAGCAAGACATTGTGAACTTATCCATTCACCTTCGAACGAGAGAGGAAATGAGTAAGGTCGATGCGCATTGGGAGCTCATTCCAGAAATTAAAAAGCTTCGCGATGAAATTGCTCCTAATACGTTATTAACGATCAATGGCGATATTCCTGACCGCCAAACCGGCTTGCAGCTCGCTGAACAGTACGGAGTAGACGGCATTATGATTGGCCGCGGTATTTTTCATAACCCGTTTGCGTTTGAAAAAGAAGCGAAAGAGCATAGCAGTGACGAGCTATTAGATTTGCTTCGATTGCATATGGACTTACACGATCAGTATCCGAATCTTCGTCCATTTCGAACACTGCATCGCTTTTTCAAAATTTACGTGCGTGGCTTCCGCGGTGCGGGTGAATTAAGAAATGGTCTTATGAATGCTCGTTCTACAGATGAAGTACGAAGCCTTCTTAACGATTTTAAAGAAAGTTCAGCAGAATAGCAGGTGTCTACACATGGAAAAGATGACTTCGGAAGTGTTCCGGAGCCATCTTTTTTCTTTATGGCTTTGAAGTTTTCTCGTACACTGTGCCATCCACGTCTTTTACGATAACATTACTCTGTAACGAATCAACACCAATCATGATCCAAGGATTTTTTTCTTGTGATTTATTATGTGTAGAGCTTACTTCTATGACGGTTTCATCGCCCTGTCCTTTTACGCTTTTCACTTGGATGGTATTGCCCGCTCGCTGCTCACCTAACGATAACATAACGCCTTTTTTGCCTTCGGAGATAGTAAAAATCTTATAGCCTTTTATGGATGGGTTGATTTCGAGCTGTTTGGAATACGCTAAGGCATCTTCGCTTCCCATATGATCCGTCTTTTCAATGACCCAATAATGGACGTTAGAATGGGTGAAAAACAATGATCCTGCGGCAACGACCATAATAAGCAGAAAAGCAACCTTTCTCCATAGAGCCTTCCGTCCCAAAATGGCTAATACTACTGCGGAGGTGATGAGACCGAAACCGAGCATTCCATAGGGCATTCCTTCAAACCCACCAATGACGATGAGGCTGGCTAAAAGAGCGACAACGCCGGCAATAAAAACTGTTAATGCGCGTTTTAAATGTGCTAACTTTTGCGAAAAAAGATACGTAAGTGCATAAAGACCAACACCTGCAATTAAGCCTATTGGAAACGCATACGTCATAAGTCCACTCCTTATAAATACTAAATTATACCAATTATACTATATATGCTCTGCTTGTATAGGTATTCATTTGAAAATTAAAATGAATCTCTATAAAACTTTTTTCCAACAAAAAAACGATTGCTCTCTTCTGCTTCAACGAGCAAAAAGAGGTACAATCGTTTTTTTAGCCATAAATCACTACATCACCGTTCACTTGTAAGCCGACGAGATCGCCCTTTTTGACGGGTGGTTTGCCGAGAACGCGGATGGCAGGGGTGCAGTGTTGTTCGCTATGCTCAAGCTCTAAATGTATAAGTGAATCGTGACCGAAATAGATCGTTTTCGTTACTTTTGCGATCACGCCGGATTGGGCACTTCCAATCGTCACTTGTTCAGGGCGAATCATCACGGTTACAGCTTCCCTACTGTGTGATGAGCCTTGGTAACAGAGCGATCCAAGTGGGCACTCTACTAGATTGCCATTCACTTGGCCTTTCAGAATGACAGCGTCACCGACAAAGGTGGCGACGTGTACATCGCTTGGAGTCGTATAAACGGCATCAGGATCGGCGGTTTGGACGAGTTTGCCATCACGCATAATGGCGATCCTATCAGCCATTGAAAAGGCTTCTTCTTGATCGTGTGTCACCATGATAGCTGTAGCGCCCGCTTGCTCTAGTGCATATTTAATATCTTCGCGCAGCTGAGCACGCAAGCCCGTATCAAGTGCACTAAAAGGTTCATCTAATAAAATTAATTCGGGATGAGGGGCAAGGGCGCGAGCAAGGGCAATGCGCTGCTGCTGACCGCCAGACAGTTCGTGTGGCATTCGTTTTTCAAAGCCTTCCATACCAACGAGAGCAAGCATTTCTTTCACACGCTGATTGCGTGTTTGCCGAGAAAGTCCAAAGGCAATGTTTTGAGCAACAGTTAGATGCGGGAACAGTGCCCCTTCTTGCGGTACATAGCCGACGCGACGTTTTTCAGCAGGTAGTTGTTTTTTGTCGCTAAAAACAGAAACGCCTGCAATCTCAATCGTACCGGTTGATGGCATTTCAAAACCAGCGATGCTGCGTAATAGTGTTGTTTTTCCACAACCAGAAGGACCTAAAATAGCAAGTAATTTTCCTTTTGGTAACTCTAACGCTACATTATTTAAGACGGTCTGGCCGTCAAAGCTTTTACAAAGATCTGTAATACGTAATGCCATCATAGATTTCCTCTCCTTTTGCTAGAAAACGAGCGCATCGTTAGCACATAAACAGGTACGCTAGAAATGAGTATGAGTAGCGCGGCATAAGGGGCGGCCGCAGCAAATTCAGAATTGGCTGTATGCTGCCATACTTGGATGGCAAGCGTATCCACACCAGTTGGTCTAAGCAATAATGTCGCGGTAAGTTCAGTCATTACTTTTAACGTAACAAGCGCCATCCCTGCACCAATGCCAGGAATAATCAGTGGTAAGGTTACCGTGAAAAAGACAGCGAGCGGTCCTTTCCCGAGCGAGCGAGCTACTTCTTCAATGCGTTTTGGTGCTTGTTCATAAGACGCTCGAACCGATGACTGAGCAAGCGGCACGTATAACAAGACGTAGGCAATGATCAGTACAATCGACGTTTGGTACAGCACTGGAACGTAACGAACGGCAAAAAAGACGAGTGTAAGACCGATGACAAGTCCTGGCAAACTATGAATAAAATACGGAACGCGCTCAAGTAAAAGCGACAGTGTCCCTCGGGCCCGAATGGAGAGCATAACGAGTGGTAAGGCAATAAGTAGAGTGGCGAGTGCGCCACCAAGACCGTAGGCAAGAGTCGTTCCTAAATTCGTTAGCAACTCCGTAAGTGGAAATTGCGCAGACGATCCGCGAAGGAGCCAATACACAAGACGTCCGAGGGGAATGCCGACTGCAAGAACGGTCAGCAGCGCAAAGCCTAAAAGTGCAAAGGGTGTAAAAACACCTAAAGACTGTGGCTTTTGCGGGCGAGCGACGCCACTGCCAACAGAAACGTATCGCGCTTTTCCACGACTGTATAGTTCTAGACTAATGAAAATAAGGCATAAAAACAGGAGCACAGTCGTTAGCATAGCAGCGGAAGCGCCGTTAAATGCCATCGTGTATTGATCGAAAATCGCGGTTGTAAATGTATCATAGCGCAGTAAGGAGAGCGCACCGAACTCTGCTAACGTATGAAGCGCGATTAATAATGCTCCGCCAAATAACGCGGGACGTAGTTGTGGAAAAATGACCCGCCAAAATGTCTGCCAACGTCCATAGCCTAATGAATGCGATACTTCTTCTAAAGAACCGTTCATGCCTCGTAAACTCGCAGCAACAGGCAAATGAACGAGCGGATAGCTATAAAGCGTAAGCACGAGAAAAGCACCGAAAAAACCTTCAAACATCGGACTTAAAGAAACCCAGCTATAACTTGAAATAAAGGCGGGAACCGCAAATGGAATCGTAATGAGGACGTTCCACATTCGTTTTCCCCATAAATTCGTTCGTTCAATGCACCATGCCGTTGTCACACCGATGATCATTGAAGCACCTGTCACTGTAAAATCGAGCAGCAGCGTATGACGCAACAGCTCGTAAACACGATCCCGAAAAATAAGCGAGAGTGCGTTTTTAAAGCCAACTTCTTGTGCACGTAAAAGAATGTAAAGAAGAGGTAAGCAAGCAATAAATAAAAACAGAAGAATAGGTAAAAGGAGCAACAGCGACGTTTTCGGCCGCTGTTGCTCCTTTCTCACTGTAAACATTACAGCAATCCAACTTCTTGTAAGAGCGCAATTGCTTGTTTACCATCAGAATACTTGCCTAAATGAAGCGTGCCTTTAGGGGGATGTAATTCTGAGAAAGGCTTCATTCCTTGAGTTTTCGCTTTTGGATTAACAGGATATTGTGAGCTTGCTTCTGTTAAGGCTTGTTGTCCTTTAAGATCAGTCGCAAATTCTAAGAATTTTTGTGCTTCTTTCTTATGCTCACTTGCTTTTACAATGGCAGCTCCTGATAGCGAGATCATATCGCCAATATCACCATTTCCGAAATAGTGAAGCTTAGAATTCATGTGTTCTTTGCCTTTTTCCTTCGCTTCACGATCCCAGTAGTAGTTATTAATAAGCGCTACGCTCACATTGCCTTTTTCCACAGCGTCTAAAGCAATTTTATTATTTTTATAGGATTTGCCGTATTTTTTTAAGCCTTCTAACCATGCTTTTGTTTTGTCTTGGCCATAGAGCTTAATCATTGCTGAAATTTGGTTGGTAAAAGCGCCACTCGTTGGCACGTAGGCTACTTTTTCTTTCCACTTGGCAGAAGCAAAGTCAAATACGGACTTCGGTAAGTCTTGTTCTTTCACTTCATCGGGGTTGTAAGCAACAACGCGAGAACGTGCTAATAAACCGACCCATTTACCGTTTGCATCTTCATATTGTTTAGAAATATGGTGAAGCGCTTTGTCACTGGCTTTCGCGAGTAATCCTTTTTCACTAAGCATGACAAGTGAAGCCGTTTCTTCTGTGAAAATAACATCAGCAGGGGAATGATCGCCTTCTTCTGCCACTTGATGAGCAAGTTCATTGCTGGATCCTTCACGAACATTTACTTTAATTCCTGTTTTTTTCGTAAAGTCTTTCGCTACAGCATCCGTTACTTCCTTATGCTGACCGCTATAAATGGTGAGTGCTTTCTCATCGCTATCACTCTTACCGGTTGAGCAGGCTGCTAGTGCCCCCACTAATACGATGGATAATGCTGTGCTCGCTACTTTTTTCCCAATCATGTCTTACGTCCCCTTTCAACTCAGTACCTGAACGTATCTCTATTTATTGTAGTTAATTATTGGTAGTGATAATTATTATCAGTCACAAGTATAAAGAAGAAAAATAGGCACGTCAAATAATATACTGAAAAAGATTCTCACTCGTTCGATTCTAAGAGGGGACGCCAGGCGTTACAAAGCTTACGTACACCTTCTTCAATGTGTGCTTCAGAAAGGTTGCCAAACCCAAGCTGTACTTGTGGAAACAGAGGCTGTTTCTCGGCATAATACCGTGAGCACGGATAAACGATGACACCGTGTTGACGAGCCGCTTCTATTAATAGCTCTTCACGGATCGCACGTTTTACTTCAATGACAACAAAGAGCCCCGAATGCTCCCCTTTCATCGTAAGATCCTGCTGAAAAGAACGGGTGAGTGCCGCAACAAGCGTATGCATTTTTCGTTTGTACAGTGCTCTCATTTTTCGGAGATGAGCATACCAAAAGCCATCGCGCATAAAGAGTGCCAATGTTTCTTGATGAATGGTGGACGCCGTTTGTTCAAAAACAGCAAGGTACGCATGATAGGCAGTGAGTAATGACGGCGGCAGTACGAGATAACTGATGCGAAGAGACGGTAGCAATGCCTTAGAACACGTGCCCATATAAATGACACGCTCGTTGTGATCCATGCTGTGTAGTGAAGGAATAGGCTGATGAATGTAGCGGAACTCACTATCATAATCATCTTCAATAATGTAGCCATTCACGTTACTAATATAATGCAACAGCTGCATGCGTTGCTTTACAGACATCGTTATGCCACTTGGGTAGTGATGCGTCGGTGTAACGTAGAGAAGCTTTTCTTGTGAAGCGCGCAGTGCATCGATTTGTAGTCCACTTGTCGTAACGGAGATCGGTGTAACGGCAAACGACATGTGTTCAAAAAAGGTTCGTGCTACATCATAGCCGGGATCTTCCATAGCAATGGATGGGTAATCTTTTTTTAATAGAAGCGAGAGAAGCAGCAGTAGTTGCTTCGTTCCGGCGCCTATTACAATTTGCGAAGCAGTCGCATGGACGCCTCGTGACTGAAATAAGTAATGAGCAAGCTGTTCTCGCAAGCTAAGCTCTCCTTGTTTCTCTCCATAGGCGTAAATAGAAGATTCTTTCATCACTCGATTCGCTAAGCGTCGCCACGTTTTAAGCGGGAAATGTTCTTCATCTACTGTCCCTAATTTAAAATCAATTACATCATTGGCAGCGTTTTGTAGTGAGGCTGGTGAGTGGGTTCTGTGGCTTTCATAGGAAAAAATCTCATCGGTTAGGAGTGTCTCTACGTAATAACCGCGCTTATACTCACTGCGAATATAGCCCTCAGCTTGCAATTGTTCGTAAGCTAATTGCGTCGTGTTGCGACTAACGTTTAATTGTGAAGCTAATTGTCTAATAGATGGTAGCTTTGCGTTTTGTGGTATGGTACCGGCTAAAATTTGTGAGCGTATGTAGGTATACACTTGTGTGTACATCGGTATAGAGCTATCCCGATTTAATGAAAACAACAGTTCAACCATAGAGATCTCCCTTTCATCTGTCATCTGCTTTTATTATAAACTGTCTCTTTCGGAAATGACAGATCCGTTCCATAATTATATAGAGACGCTTTGGGGGGACGAGAGATGAATAAAGGATTGTATGGATTTTGTACGCTCGTGTGGGGATTGAATTTTATCGCAGTGAAACTACAAGGAAATGAGGTACCACTAGAACAGTCGCTTCTGTATCGTTTAGTCATGGCGGGTTTTTTATTTTTTTTACTGCTGTTATGGAAGCGACCGCAACACATACAGCCACGCAACGCATGGGGGACGGTTTTCCTTTTTGGTGTGTGTAACTTAGCGGTCAGTTATCTATTGCTGTATTATGCGACAATCGTTAGTTCAGCAGCAATCGTCACGATGATTTTTTCTATGAAAGTGGTTTTTACACCACTTGCGCTAGCTCTGTTGCGCAAAGAACGACCAGCCTTACGCATAATTCTTGGCGGTTGTCTTGGCATCGCGGCAGTCGGATGCTTAGTAGGGCCCACTCTCCTACAAGCGCCAGAAACGCTATCAGTGAGCGGTATTGTCCTAGCCTTTCTCGGAACGATTATTACAAGTATTGGAGACGTTTGTAGCGCAGTGAATGCTGAAAAAGAAGTGAATATCGTGTATAGCAATACGGTCGCCTTTTTCGTAGCGAGCATCATCGTCGGTCTCTTCGTTTGGATTCAAGGTGTTCCGTTAAAGATGCCTATGAATACGTCGTATTGGCTAAGTGTGATGTATCTGGCTATTTTTGCATCTTTTTTTGCTTGGTTGTTTTATTTAATTTTAGTGAAGAACATGGGGGCCGTAAAAAGTGGCTATATGGTGGCGTTATTTCCGGCGGTAGGAGGGACGGCATCTGTTCTCATCGGTGAATCAGATGTGACGTGGTCATTGCTTGCTGGGTGCGTGCTCGCTGGCAGTGGTGCCTTTGTTGCGCTGCGCAAGCCGGTGAAAAAGGGAGTAGTAAGTGAAGAAACTTCGCAATCGTTATAGAGGAGAGCGTCATGTGCCAAGAGGAGGAATTCTACATAGAAAAGAGACTGTGACACAATACTTGGTCTGTCTCGTGGCGCATGAAGGGGAATTGACTTGGTTGTTGCGAATCGGGGGTTCCTGTGCTCGAACGGACCTGGTCTGCGGGAATCAGGGGTTCCTGTGCGCTTTGCTTTTTTCGCCATTATTGAAGAGCTTTTACGCTATTTCTTCTCATTTTTGAGCGCATTTACGAGATTTTCTCATTATTTTCTCTATTTTTCATCCCTTACCTACGTTGTTGGAAGCAATTTACCTGGTCTGCGCGCGAATCGAAGGCTCCTGCGCGCGAACGGACCTAGCCCGCGCGCGAATCGAAGGCTCCTGCGCGCGAACGGACCTGGTCTGCGCGCGAATCGAAGGGTCCTGCGCGCGAACGGACCTGGTCTGCGCGCGAATTGAGGGCTCCTGCGCGCTTTGCTTTTTTCGCCATTATTGAAGAGCTTTTACGCTATTTCTTCTCATTTTTGAGCACATTTACGAGATTTTCTCTTTATTTTCTCTATTTTTCATCCCTTACCTACGTTGTTGGAAGCAATTTACCTGGTCTGCGCGCGAATCGAGGGCTCCTGCGCGCGAATCGAAGGCTCCTGCGCGCGAATCTGGGGTTCCCGCCCGCGAACGGACCTGGTCTGCGCGAATCTGGGGTTCCCGCCCGCGAACGGACCTGGTCTGCGCGAATCTGGGGTTCCTGTGCTCTTTACTCTTTTCACCATTATTGAAGAGCTTTTACGCTATTTCTTCTCATTTTTGAGCGCATTTACGAGATTTTCTCTTTATTTTCTCTATTTTTCATCTCTTACCTACGTTGTTGGAAGCAATTTACTTGGTCTGCGCGCGAATCGAAGGCTCCTGCGCGCGAACGAACCTAGCCTGCGCGCGAATCGGGGGCTCCTGCGCGCGAACGAACCTAGCCTGCGCGCGAATCGGGGGCTCCTGCGCACGAATGGACCTGGTCTGCGCGCGAATCAGGGGTTCCCGCCCGCGAACGGACCTGGTCTGCGCGCAACTCGAAGGCTCCCGCATGCGAACTGCGAACGGACTGCCCACGCGCGTTTACAGAAGAGCGTGCTCTCTACTCCAATTTTTGGTGCATTCGATGACGACTTATATACGGCAAACAATCTAAAATCAAACGAAGGAGCGACATGAAAAAAATGGCTTGATCACCGAAACGGATGATGAAGCCATTTTTTATGTGCGAAGGCTGTTTATGTCTCAGCATCTTTTCCTTTTACACGATGTAGCGCATATTAGATTGAACGGCGATGTGGATCGGTGTCGTGCCAATTATTTCGCCGTCAGCAGCAATGATCATATCGGTATCACTTGTAATGTTAATGTCAGCACCTTCTAAAAAAGTTACACCTTTGATGGATTGGTGCGCACCGAGCATAACGGCGGCAAATACGAATAAAATTTTCCATTTTGGAATGTTATGAATGATACAAACGTTCATAATGCCGTCATTTGGAATCGAATGAGGAACGATTTTAATACCGCCTCCATAAAACGGAATATTGTTCACAGCGACGAGCCATGTGTTGTCATATGTATGTTGTTTGCCGTCAATCGCAATGGTTAATTTGTGTGGCTGATACGATGAAAGTAGCTTTAGTGCTAGCAATGGATAGCTTAAGCCACCGAGTTTGTATTTATTTAAAAACCCTTTAAATTTTGATTCATTTGCTTTTTTAGTGACCGCGCCATCAAAACCAATGGCTAAGCCATTCACAAAGTGTGGCTGATGATTGGCACTCTGTGACAGTGAATAAACACCGATATCAATTGTATGAAGTGGAGCATGTCGCTTTGTTAAAATGCGCTCAAGCGCTTGAAGTGGATCTTTTGCGATGTCATGCCCACGAGCAAAATCATTGCCAGAGCCTGCTGGAATGTAACCCACTGGAATATTCGGTTGAAATGTTAGTGCATTGCTAATTTCATGTACCGTACCATCGCCACCAACGGCTACGATGAGTAGTGTTTCAGGATCATGGTTCATTAATAGCTGATGTACAATTTCCCCCGTATGACCACGATAGTGCGTGATGAAATACTCGTAATGCTCATTTTGTTGATTCAGTGCTTTTTGCACCGTTTCCCATACGCTTTTTCCCCGACCATGACCAGCTAATGGGTTAATAATGAATATGAGTTGTCGTGCCACCATTCTTCCTCCCTAATTGTCCCCTATCTTCCTAGTATAACATGGAAAAAAAGCTGCTTCGGTAACATCGAAGCAGCTCTTGTATGCTTATTTTTTAGTAGGTGAGATTTCGTAAATACTTATTAGCCCATCTTTTTCTTTAAGATAGTAGGTTAATTTTTCTTTCTTTTTGCTTTTCTTGCCGTCGGTTGTTACTTCGTATTCCTCAATGGTTTTAATGCGAACATACTTGCTAACGGCATCAATTTTATCTACCTTAAAGTGTAACAATTTGCGCTTTTGATTATCCATTAGTGCATCACTACGAGCATTGTTAATTGTTTTGTAAGCAGGTGATTTGTAGTCAGCATAGATTTCATAATTGATCATTTGATCTCGATTTATAACGGCTGTTTTCACTTTTACAAAGCCGTCCATGTATAGTTTTAAATACTTTATAACTTCATCGCGTTTGCTATCTCCCTTTTTAATGAGAGGCTTGTAGTCTATTAATAGTTCTTTGGATGAAGAGTTTGTTAATGTTACCGTTTCACTTTTCAGTACTTTGTTTCCAAATGTTTTTTCAAGATGAATTTTTGTGGAGTCACTTGGTAGTGCACCAATTTCCCTTTGATTCATAATGGTCTTGCCAGAGTCCTTTCCATTAATGAAAATATGGGCATCTGGAATGTTACTGCGTAATCGTAAATAATCTGCCTTAGTAAGATAAGCATTTAAGCGTGCTTTTCCTTTTTCTAATTTTGAAAGGGAAAGGTCAAATTCTTCAGAGATGTTTGCAAACTTACTTGTATAGGTAGCCTTTACCTTATGCTCACCAGGAAGGACTGACGGAAGTATACTATCTTTAGATAGTTTTACGGATCGTCCATCTAATGTTAGTTTGGAGTCATGCATTGCGAATATTTCTACATCAACAGGATTAACGTTCACTTTGTATGTATCAAAAAAGAACGCCTTTTTTCCATCTTTTTTTAGTGATAACCATTTGTGCTCATCCGCCGAACCCGTAACGGCAATGGTTGCACTTCCTTTACTAAGGGCAGCTTCTTTTTCTAATTGACTGATTTCCTTTGCAAGGAAGCTATCTTTTTTAATCGCGAGCTTAATAAAGCTTTTCGCATCTTCTGTTGTTGCTTTTGTTTTCGATTGTGATTCATTTAGCAAATCTTTTATTTTTTCTGGGTCATTGTGATCAATGGCTTGTTGCCATTCTTTAATGGCAGCTTCTGGTCCTGTTTGCCCAGCCATTACTTTGTAAAAAACAATGCCGCCGATGACGAGAACGAGAACGGTAGCGATGGAAATGAGTAGCCACATGAGTCCACGCTTTTTCTTCTTTGGTTGTTGACTCTTCATTTCTGACGTTGCAGAGAATGAAGGAACAGCTGGTGGCGATGGTGAGGCAGGCATTTCCACTTTTGGTGGTGTTTTCTCTACTGAAACAGTTTCGTTATGTGCGCCGCAGTTCGTACAGAACTTTTTACCTTTTGGTAGTTCGGTTCCACATTCTTTGCAAAAATTCATCCCTTTTACTCCTTTTTGACAAGTCTTTTGAATAAAATAAGTATAGCAATATGAAAAATTAAAAAGAATGGTTTCTTTTACAATTACTTCAAAATGAGTCTTTCGTTGGGTGTCTTAAGTGATGGGTTCTTTTTACTATGATGTTTGAAAAAGAGAGTACATTTCTTGTTTTCGTAGCGATTGATGTTCTACTAAAATGGTAATAACAAAGAGCTGCTTCGATGAAAGTAGCTCTTTTTTTGCGTATTATTTCGTTGGGGTTATTTCATGAATGCTTAAGATTCCGTCTTTTTCTGAGATATAATAGGATAGTTTTTCTTTAATTTTACGCTTTTTTCCTGCAATCGTGGAATTGTATTCTTCAATGGTATTCACACGAAGATACTTCTTAGTTGGCGTGTCGATTTTATCTACTTTAAACGATGTTAGTTGTAATTTTTGCTCATCTGTATGAGCATTAAATACCGCTTTTTCCATTGTTTTATCAGCAGGTGAATGATCTTCCAAATACAGATCTAAAGAGGAATGGTCATTCTTATTCATTGCCGAGGTTTTTACGTTAGCAAATCCCGCCATATAAATTTTTAGAAACGTAACAATTTTGTCTTTTTTACTCATGCCTTCTTTAAATAACGGTTCGTAGTCAATGCGGAGATCTAGTGTTTGATCTCTAATTGGTACTTCTTTACTTCTGATCACTTTCTTTCCTACTTTTTTTTCTAAATAAACTTTAGAAGTTCCGTCGGTAGGAATTTCACTTAAATCCTCGCTATTTGTAGCTAAAACACCCGTATCTTTTCCATCTAGAACAATATGTGCATCTGGCGTGTCTGTTTTAAAATCTAAGTAATTTGCCGGAAGACTAACTTCCATGTCCACTTTTCCTTCTTTTAACTGTGTTAGAGGAAGGTCAAAATCTTTTGAGAGATTGGCGTATTTGCTTTTGTAATGAACATTTAGTTTATGCGCGCCTGGCAAAACGGCTGGTAAAATTCCATCGGAATCTAGTTTTATTTTATGGCCATCTAATGTAAGCTCAGCGTCGTAGTAATCGTGTATATACACATCTACAGGCTTTACTTTCACTTTGTATGTATCAAAAAAGAACGCTTTTTTTTCTGCTTTCTCTAGTGAGAACCAACGGACCTCTTCTGCTGATCGGGCAACTGCGATGGTTGCACTGCCTTCATATTTAACGGCATCCATTTGTAACTCATTCATTTCTTTTGCAAGGAAGCTATCTTCATTTGCGAGTTTAATAAAGCTTTTCGCATCTTCTGTCGTTGCTTTTGTTTTTGATTGAGACTCATTGAGCAAGTCTTTTATTTTTTCCGTATCATTGTTTTTAACTGCGACACGCCACTCTTTAATGGCAACTTCTGGCCCAGTTTGACTCTCCATTACTTTGTAGAAAACAAAGCCGCCGATGGTGAATAGGAGAACGATAGCCATGGAAATAAGTAGCCATATGAGTCCGAAATTTTTCTTCTTAGGTTGCTTTTTCTTCATATCTGACGTTGCCGAGAATGAAGGAGCAGCCTGTGGTGCTGGCGTTTTTTTAGCAGAAGCAACTACGTTATGAGCGCCGCAATTCATACAGAACTTTGCCTCGTCTGGTAGTTCAGCGCCACATTCTTTACAGTAATTCATGGTCATTTACCCCTTTTTACAAAACTTTTCAACATACTAATTATAGCTTTGTGAAATTAAAAAGAATGGATTATTTTACATTTACTTCAAAATGAGTCTTTTGTTCTACAGCGTTCCAAAACGTGAAATTGTGTATGATAGTAGAAAGAAAACAGAAGAGAAAGGTGATTGTGATGATTCAAGTGTTAGTAGCAGACGACGACCCTCATATTCGTGAATTATTAACGTTTCATTTGCAAGAGGCTGGATATGGCGTTCAGACAGCATGTGACGGTGAAGAGGCAATGACGCTTCTTATGGAGGGTTCTATTGAGCTTGCGGTTGTTGACATTATGATGCCAAAAAAAGACGGCTATGCACTTTGTCAGGAAATTCGGAGTGTGTACGATGTGCCAATTATACTGCTTACAGCAAAAGATGAGCTCGTACATAAAGAGAAAGGCTTTGCAGTTGGTACGGATGACTATATGACAAAGCCTTTCGAAATCAAGGAGCTACTGTTTCGAATGAAAGCCTTATTGCGACGGTATCAAAAAGTCGCTGAAACAAAACTGATTATAGGAGATACAACGATTGATCGCCGTCGCTTTGATGTGCGTATTGGTGATAAGCAGTTGCTACTGCCACGTAAAGAATTTCAGTTACTTTTTCAATTAGCTAGTTATCCAGGACGTATTTTTACACGAGATGAACTCATTCAATGCGTGTGGGGTGTTGACTATGAAGGTGATGATCGTACCGTTGATGTCCATATTAAACGACTTCGTGAGCGTTTTTCAGCCAAAACGTCTGCTTTTACGATCCTTACGGTGCGGGGCGTAGGTTATAAGCTTCAAGAGGGGTCTTTATGAAGACGTTATATGTGCGCATCGTTGTTATTACGGTTCTCGTTATGCTGTTAAGTGGTGTGTTAGCCTTCATTCTAGCTAATGGATATTATCAAAACAGTTTGAAGCCTTATAACGATAAGAAAGTAACGAAGATTGCGCAGCAGATGGCGCAATACGTTGATGCTCATAAAGAGTTAGAGCCTTCCTCTTACTTTGAGCATATGGCACAGACAGGTTATCAATTATATGTCGTAGATGGACAAGGAAACGGGAGATTTTATGGTGGTGCCTTTCGAGAAAAAGAGCTTGCTTCACACATTGTAACGTCGGTGAAAAATGGAACGGTGTATCATGGCATTGCAGCCTTTCCTTCCACGCCATTTATTACTGGTTTTTTTGATAATGATCTGCAAAATAGTATTGGCGTGCCTGTTACGGTAAAAAAGGAAAGGTATGCAGTATTTCTGCGTCCGAATATTGAAATGCAATTTGGAGAAATGCGGATATTCTTTTCGGTCATCTTACTGCTTACTATTTTGTTAAGCATTGTACTCGTAGCAATCAGTGGTCGGTTTCTCGTTAAGCCGCTTCTCAAACTCACAGCGGCAACGAAAAAGGTCGCAACCGGTGATTACCACATTACCCTGCAAGAAAATAGACGAGATGAACTCGGTACGTTAGCAAGAAGCTTTGCGAGTATGGCACGCAGTCTGCAGCAGCTAGAAGACATGCGTCAAACGTTCGTTTCCAACGTATCTCATGAAATTCAATCTCCGCTCTCGTCTATTAAAGGCTTTGCCGAGACGTTGCAGTCCGACAATCTAACAGCTGACCAACGGCATCATTATTTAGCTATTATCCAAAAGGAAAGCGCCCGCTTATCGCAGCTTAGTAAGCAATTATTGCTGCTTGCTTCGCTTGAAAAAGAAGAGAACGTCATTGAAAAGACAACGTTTGATTTAGGTGCTCAGCTACAAGAAGTACTCATGATGACCGAATGGAGCTGGCAGGAAAAAGAGCTTGCGATTGAGGTAGAGGTGCCTTCTCTGTACATGTATGGCGATCATAAGCTATTGCATCAAGTATGGCAAAATCTTCTCCTGAATAGCATTCGCCATACGCCTGTTGGGGGGACGATTTCTGTGAGCGTTTCCGCTACTGCTTCGACGGTACATGTCGTAATAGCGGACACGGGTGTTGGAATTGCAGCTCGTGATCTTACGCACATTTTTGAGCGATTTTATAAAGCAGATAGGGCACGAGATCGGTCAGACGGTAGCAGTGGCCTCGGTTTATCGATTGTAAAAAAAATAATCGATTTGCATGACGGATCGATTGCTGTTACAAGCGAGCGTGGCATAGGGACGACCGTATCCATTCAACTTCCGAAAATGTAACGTTCTGTTCATTTTCTGTTCATAAACACTTTCTATGATAAAGGGGAATCCTAAATAGAAAGTGAGTGATCCATCGATGTTTCTTGCTTGGAAAGAAATGAAGCATGCAAAAGCACGCTTTATATTAATTGGTTTTATTATGGTGTTATTAGCGTATCTCGTATTGTTCGTTTCAGGGCTAGCGAATGGTTTGCAAGCAGACAATGTTTCCTCTATTCAACACATGAAGGCAACGTCGTTCGTGGTGGCACAAAATAGCGACCAGCGCTTACAATCATCGCAGCTTACAGAAAAACAATGGCATGAACTGCAGCGAACGAAAGACGTTACGCCGCTCGGCTTGAGAATGACGAGCGTGAAACAACAAGGCAGTCAAAAGAAAATCGATAGTACCTTGATGGCTATTGATCCTGAACAATTTCTCGCGCCTACTATTGAAGAAGGGCAAGCTGTTACCCATCTTCGTCCCAATGAGGTCGTTGGTGATTACTCTCTCAAGGAACATGGTTTCATGCTTGGCGATGTTCTCGTAGAAACGATGACTGGCAAAACAATGACGCTCGTTGGTTTTACAAAAAACGAATTGTTTAGTCACGCCCCTGTTCTGCATATGACAACACAAGGGTGGCATCGTCTATTTGGAGCGAAGGTGTCATGGAATGCGGGCGCTCTTCGTACAGCTGTTCATTTACCTTCAATTAAAGGAGTAGAGCAAGCCTCAAAAGAAGAGATTGTCCAAAGTGTGCCTGGCTATAAAGAAGAACAAGGTTCCCTGACGATGATGATTGTATTTCTGTTTGTCATTTCAGCCTTTGTACTCAGTGTGTTCTTTTATGTACTGACGCTCCAAAAAATGAGTCATTTCGGCGTTTTAAAAGCAATGGGAGCGACCACGCGTTACTTAGCGCGAAGCATCTTGTATCAGGTGTTGTTGTTAACTTCTTTTAGTGTAGCGATTGGAGTAGGGTTAACGTTGCTAACGGGAGCACTATTACCTTCAACAATGCCGTTTCACGTAACGCCGACTCTATTGCTAAGCTGTTGTGGTTTATTGATTACAGTGGCGATCCTTGGCTCACTCTTATCATTAAATACCGTGCGTAAAGTGGATGCTATTGAGGCAATTGGGAGGGCTAACTAATGAATACGACGCTGAAAATGGAGCACATTTCGAAACAATATGGAGAGGGAACGACACACGTTTCGGTGATTCGCAACGTTTCCTTAGAGGTAAAGGCTGGCGAATTTATTGCGCTTGTCGGTCCATCAGGTAGTGGGAAAAGTACGTTTCTATCGATGGCTGGTGCACTGCTTACACCGAGTAGCGGCACACTCGTCATTGCTGGTGAAGATGTGTCACAAGCCTCCGCACAACGATTAACAGCGCTGCGCCGCAAGCACATTGGCTTTGTGTTTCAATCCGCCCATCTACTACCCTATTTAACCGTTCGTGATCAGTTAGTACTCGTTACTCAATTTGAAAAGAGTAACAATAGAGAAGTACAAACAAGGGCGGATCGTCTCTTGCAACGTCTTGGACTGCAACACCGGATGTATCATTTTCCAGAACAGTTATCGGGCGGAGAACGGCAGCGAGTCGCCATTGCTCGAGCCTGGATGAATGATCCAGAGCTGCTGCTTGCGGATGAACCGACAGCAAGTCTGGATGCTGTGCGCGGTCGGGAAGTTGTACAAATGATTGCCGATGAAGTGAAGCTACGTGACAAAGCGGCCATCATGGTTACGCATGATCATCGCGTTCTTGATCTTTGTGATAGCGTACTTTATATGGAAGATGGTACGCTGAAAAAAGAACAGCTAAGCTCGTAAAGAAAACTCTGCCTTTTAGTAAAAAAAGGCAGGGTTTTCTATAGGGTCACATAGAAATAAGAGATACGTAAATTACTATTTAAGGGAGGGATCTGCGTTGCGTTTTATGAAACTGTGCATGTTCAGTATATGTGGTCTTATTGGGTTGACGGTTCCGTTTACAGTGACGGAAGCGAAAGAAGAACAAAGAAGTGCATCCTGTCCTGAGGTTGGCACGTATGTGACTGATTATGAAAAGCATACGACGTGGAAGGGGACGGATTTTGAGCATGAAGCGAATAATCCGACGAGCACACCCGATACTGTATCGCGATCTGTTGCCATTAGTCATCAAGCGACCGTTTCACTTGGTGGAGAATACGAGTTTAAAACGTTAATGAGTGGCGCGAAAATAAGTGCAAATGTAGGCTATGGCTACAATCATACGAAAACGGTCACCGTCACATGGTCTGTTCCAAAAGGACGCTGGAATTTAGTAGCGGGTGACAAATTTGTCAAATCAACAGGCACACGTTATAAAATTGCTCCGCCATGTAAAGCAACGGATGGAAGAACTGTTTCAGCCACCTACACATATAAAACATGGAGCGACAAAGTGCGCTTAGATTAATGACGGAGGTTATTATGAGGGTTAAGTGCTTTTTATTCGTTGTCGTTCTGTTCGTCGGTTTATTAGGAGGGTGCGAAGAGAAGCGCGTAACAACGGCACCATCTTCCGAGGATGTCTCAGTAGTAACGAAAAATGTTTCGCTAGAAAATCAACTACACCCACCTAAATTTTCTATCGTTAGCTTTCAATCGCGGTATGATACGAAACAACAAACCATTGTCTATAAAATGAAGTATCAGATTGATCAAGACATATATAAGCGATTGACAGTCGGCAAGCAAACGATGCATTTTGCGCTTCTCTATCCAAAGCAAGTGAGTAAAATTGTTCAAGTAGAGGGGTCTTCGCCAATCGTCAGTCCAACAGCTAGTGATGGCGAGCTAGCGTATTCTGTAGTGTTCAAGCAAGCCGTTGCGAAACCTCTTACGAAAAAAGAGAAACGCACGTTGTTAGCGCACCATCCTGCGTACCAGTTAGACATTATTGATCATGAGCGCGATGTGATCGCTTCATTCAATGATCTTTTTGGCTTTAACGGATATGATCCGAATACATCGCATTCCTCCATGCTTTCGCAAGACTAATAGTAAGCACGTTATCGTCTACAATTAAGCGATAACGTGCTTTTGTTACGTGGCGCTCTTTAGTATAATGTGAGTTACCAACATATGGAGGGAAAAACATGCCAACTTATCATAAGCTCGTTCGCGATCGGATCCCAGCTATTATTGAACAATCCGGTAAAACGTGTCGTACGAAAATAGTAGATGATAATGAATATCGTGAAGCTTTGCAAAAGAAAAGCTATGAAGAATTTGAAGAATACATACAAGCTACCACCGATGAACAAGCGGTGGAGGAGTTGGCCGATTTACTAGAAGTTATGCATGCACTTGCTCGCGTTCACGGTGTTTCCTTTGCAGAAGTAGAAGCCGTTCGCAAGGAAAAGGCGGACAAGCGTGGGGGTTTTTTAGAAAAAGTATTTCTTATAGATGTTGATGAAAAATGAGCAGCATTGAGTTAGTAACGAGCCAACTTAAAGACAAGCTAGCGCAGCATATGGAGACAGCTCAGTCCATCTACATCCTAACTTCATTCATTATGAAGTCGGGCGTGCGTGTTTTAACCCCTTTGCTTCAAAAGGCCATTGAGAACGGAGCGGAAGTGAAGATTTGCACAGGTGACTATCTATTCGTAACGCAGCCAGAAGCGCTTGAAGCGTTAATAGCAATCGACCCTGCTATCGAAATTCGATTGTTTCAAAGCAACGGCAAATCCTTTCATCCTAAAGCCTATATAGTGCAAAAAAGTCTTCAAGAAGGTGTATTGATTGTAGGCTCTTCGAATCTATCACAAGCCGCCTTAACGAACGCTGTAGAATGGAATTTACTTGTGAACGATCACGGTGAATTTGCGCTTTACGAAGAAGCGTTAGACCTTTTTATGCAAACGTTTCATCATGAGCATACGATTGAGATGAATGCCGAGAGACTAAAAGAGTATAAAGAACGATACGACAATCATCACAGACAGTATCCTGGTTTAGCACAACAATTTAGCAAGAGTGAAGAAGAAGCGCTCACCTTGCCAGATGAATTGGAGCAAGAGGTGGAAATCATTTCAGAACGAGCTGTGGTGTATGATGTACAGAAACCGCGTCCAGCTCAGGAAACAGCGCTTGCTATGCTAAGGCAAACCGCTCTTGAAGGGTACAATAAAGCGATGGTTGTGATGGCAACCGGATTAGGAAAAACGTATCTTGCCGCTTTTTTTGCGCAAGAGTATTCCTCGGTTCTGTTTCTTGCTCATCGTGAAGAACTCTTAAAGCAAGCGCAGCAATCGTTTCATCATATACTGCCGGAAAAAACGACAGGTCTCTACTATAGTAAGGAAAAGAATTTCCAGGCTGATTGTGTCTTTGCTTCGATTCATACGCTAAGCATGCAGCAGCATTTGCACACGTTTTCACGAGATGCGTTTGATTTAATTATCGTCGATGAATTTCATCATGCCGCCTCACGCTCGTATCGTAAAGTAATTGAGTATTTTCAACCGCGCTTTTTACTCGGCTTAACCGCCACACCCGATCGCTTAGACGGGCAAGACGTTTATGCGTTATGCGAGGGGAACGTTGCATATCAGCTCCATTTTTTAGAAGCCATTGAACGGCAATGGCTAGCGCCTTTTCATTATTATGGCGTGTATGATGATATCGATTATCGCGCCATTACGTGGCTTGGCAATCGTTACGATGAAGAACAGTTAGCACATGTGCAATTGCGTAGGGATCGAGCTGAAACCATTCTAAATGCCTGGACAAAATACAAACAAACACGCACGCTTGCTTTTTGCTCATCGATCCGACAAGCGGACTATTTAGCTCACTACTGGAATGAACAAGGCTGGAATACCGTCAGTTTACATTCAAAAAGTAGACATCCTTCTCGGCAGGAAGCGATTGCGCAACTAGCTGCAGGAACGCTCGATGTAATATTTACTGTTGATTTGTTTAATGAAGGTGTAGATATTCCTGCCGTTGATACGTTGTTATTCGTTCGTCCGACCGAGTCGTTAACCGTCTTTACACAGCAAATGGGCCGTGGTCTGCGGTTACATGATGATAAGCAAAAGTGTGTCATAATCGATTTAATTGGTAACTACCGCAATGTGGATTACAAGCTTCAGCTGTTTCAACGTGATGCTGATGCACAAAAACGAGGAATCTCGGGTGTACTGCCAACGCTGCCGCTGCACTGTGAATGGCACGTCGATTTGCAATCGATTGCGTTATTAGAAGAATTAAAGAAAAAGCGGCAGCCTCGAAAGGAAAAGCTCCTTGCTGCGTATTATGAAGTGAAAAAAGAACTAGGAAGACGTCCGACATATGTAGAGCTTCATCTCATTGGCGGAGAACCGAGCCATGCATATCGGCAGGAATTCTCTTCGTATGTTGCATTTTTAGTATGGGCTAAGGAAGCAACCGAAGCGGAAAAGGCGGCCTTTGCATGCTATGAATCATGGTTAGCGGAAGTGGAGCAAACGGTCATGTCGAAAAGTTATAAGATGGTCGTTCTTCACTATATGTTACAACGTGGAGTAACACATTGGTTAGACTCAGTAACACCGCGTGAGGTCGCACCTTACTTTTATCGCTATTTAACGGCAAAGAACTATCGTAAAAACATTGATTTTTCACATGCGTGGGCAAAAAAACTAGCAACCTATGATGAGAAGCAAGTGAGCTCATTAATAGCGACGATGCCGATGACGAAATGGAGTGGAAGTTCGAAAGGCTTTGTAACCTATGAAGACGGTCGATTTTCCATTACGATTGCAGGTGCTTCTTCATATAAAGAACTTCTCCACGAGTGGACGTTACAAATATGTGAATATCGCTTACATCGACACTTTGAACGAAAAGGTGGAGAATTGCATCTGAACTAATACCGATTCTCTAAAAAGTGTGCCTTTATCCCTTGCGAAGAGAGTTGCTCGTACATATACTAGTAGCGCATATTCTATAGGGGAGATTGTGTAAAGGGGCTTTTGCCGTATGACTTCACAAACCAACTTGAATCTGGAGTCGAACAGTCAAGTAACGCTTGCAACAAGGCGACAAGAAAAACGAGAATTGCGCAGTAAAGAAAAGCTATTAACGTCTGTTTGTAACGGACTAGAACGTCATTTTATCGCCGAAGTAGCGGCTAATACTGCAGAGCGCAGAGCGCAGCTACCAGCAGAAATTGATCTCGATCGTTCGCAACAGGGAACGAAAAGACGCTTTGCCGCCTTTCGTAACCTTGCAGAAGGTCAACTGCAAAATAGAAAATTTATTAAAAAAGGCATTCAATTCGCCGCCTTGCGAAGCGCTGCACGAAAACAACTTAAGTTAGAATTGCGTCAACGTGTCATTGCCGCTGTGCTCGCACAGCTGACCAATGGACCAGGCGTACCTGGCTTTATGATGAGACAACGATGCTTATGCTCGGTATTTGCTACGCTGCGCATTGGCACTACCTTCCGAATCGTTATTAACGTATTACCAGTTGCCTTTACCGTGCTAGCATTTGATGAACAATCATGCTGCATACGCGGTGTGTTGCCGAATGGTGCGATTACGACCATCGATGGACGTATTTTAACAGCAGCTCTCTTTTTACCAACGGGATCGTTTTAAACCTCAGAAAAGTTATGGAGCACATGATGTGTTGCATGGCTTTTTTTGTTTGAAGTGACTTTTCTCTTGAGTAAAAGTATGATGAGAGAAGAGTGTTAGACAAGGAGGGTGATTATATGAATGATCTTACTTTTGAAGAAAAAGTAGAAAAGTTAGAGGCACACCTTGAACGAATGATGAAGGAACATATGAAGTTATTTAAGAACATTCCTGCACATTCTTCGTTATTAGAAGTATTAAATGCATACACAAAAGCAGATTTACAAGATATTCGAAGGTTTCACCAAATTCCTGGTGCATCCTCATTCAATAAAAAAGAGCTTTCAGAAACATTAGCAGAACAATTGCCAAGTCTTGTTTTACAAGCTGTTCAAAGGATGGATCTTGACACGTATAAACAACTACTGAAAATTGTAAAACATAATGGGAAGTCATCGTTAAAGCAGTTCTCCCCTGGTCAAGGAGACGTATTGAATAACATGGGAATCGTATATGGAATCATTGAAAATGAGCAACCAATGTACTATATTCCACAGGAAATTTGTGACGCGCTAAGAGCAATTGACGGTCCAAGCTTGCGTCAACGCTTAAAAAAGAATCAAGAGTTTATTCTCTGCCTACAAGGCATGCTGTACTACTATGGTGTGATCTCAAAATTTGAAGCATTTCGCTATCTCAACGAATTGATGGGCCCCATCGAACAAGTGCTTCACTTTTTTCAAGCGATTGAATTTGGTAGCGCCTATTATGAAATCATTGAAGACGTCGGTAATCATTATAGCTTTTTGACGGCGGATGAGACGGAGGCTGTTTTAAATGATCAAGCGTCACGTCGCTCTCTTGAGTACCGTCCATTTACAAAGCATCAACTTATGCAAGCAGGAAAAGAAGACTATGTGGAAAAAACAGCTGCATTTTATGCGCTCCATGCCTATTTGAAGCAAAATTATGGTCTTGTTGGCAAAGAACTAGACTTCGTAATGATGGATATTATGGAAAGTGCACAAAAGGATGAACCCCTTGGACAAACAATGGCGATTCTTCAAGACATGATAGAATTTGAAACGGTAGAAGAATTGCACGGTCTAATGGATTTAATCGTTAAATTAAATAATAGTACGCCAAAATGGGTGCTAAAAGGACACTCACCAAATGAAGTATCGTCCTCAGCTCCCCCGATATCTAGACCGTCCAATGTTATTCCACTTCAACCTAAACTAGGAAGAAATGAGCTATGTCATTGCGGAAGCGGGAAAAAATATAAAAAATGTTGTGGGAAGAGCTAAAATAAAAAACAAAGTAGATTAACGGAACCTTGTTTATATAGCAAGAAGGAGGGCACTCTCATTGTGAGAATGCCCTCTTTTTTTTAGTGCACGACGATTTGTTTTGTCGTTGTAGGATGAATGCGGATCGGCGTTTGATGACGTGCGTCTTTAAAGGTATTGTTAGCAAATAATAGCTGTGATGAAGTGTCCACGTCAATGGCTATAGGAAGTGGCTGCGTTCCTTTAGGAAGCTTTGTTTGTAGTGTATTTACAAAAGCGTTCTTTCTCACGATCCAGTTGTTTGCATTGCGAATGGTGAGGGCATTATAGTAGCGCCAATCTTGAAATGTATTGCGTTCAAGTACAACATCTTGGATGCCTTCAAAAGAAGATAAGCCTTCGTGGCCATTTTTTTGCTCTTCTTCAGGTACTTTATGAATGGCAGCGCCAACTGTACCAGCAAAGCTAGATAACTTTGTCGTTTGTGCTCTGAAATTATCTAGAAACGTATTGTAGCGAATGAGCGTTCCTTTTGGTGCAAAGCCGTTAAACAGACCGTCGTTATGGAGTGAAATGGCATTTGCTTGTGATGCATAAATGTAGTTATTCTCAATCAGACCATCATTGCCCATAATCGCCATCGCATAACGTCGCGCGTATTTAATCACATTATTTTTAAAGACAAAGTGAGCATTAGCCGTAGCGTCGTTGTACCAAATTTGTTGCTTTGAAAAGTTCGATCCCTCCCTAAACACATCGAGTGAATCGGTAATTGGCTCTTTCGTTGTAATCGTATATTCAATATGATTGTTTACTTTTTGTTGTGAAACGCTTTGCACAGTGACAGAGTGCGTTACGTTATCTTTTTTAGGATCATAGATTCTAAAGGTGTCTTTTGGCGAAAGCAGTAGCGGTGGAAACACAGAATTGCCTTCACGTGGGCGACCGATTAAGACAAATGTATGCTCGTTCTTTACTTCTTTTAATAGGGCACCAGCGTTTTTAACGATTAGGTTATCGTCACCAACCGCTTCAAAAGTGCTATCTTGTATCCATAAGCCTGTATGACTTTGGGGCGTTAAGACGCCATCTGCACCGGTTACATGTATGCGTCCTTTTTTTAAGACATCTTTACAGTGTAATAAACTTACGCGCTCGCTAAGGCGAGGCGAATACGAGGCACCTGGTGCTGCATAAATCGTCATATCTTGAAAGGTAACACCATTGCTCGTGAGCACGGAAAAAACAGGATTACCATCCTCGCGCGCCATTAGCACAATGCGATCGCCTTTTGTAACCGATTGTAACGTTTTTTTCGTTACATTCATTTTATACGTATTGTCTGCTAGTTTCGTAGCAGAGCGATACGATAGACTGTTTGGAGCGTAGGCTTTCGGTAAGCCTGCTTCTTTTTTATCTTTTAAATAAAACAAAGATTTCTTACTTTTTGCTGGCATCGGGAAGCCTTTGTCAAGCTGTACTTCAAATGCTTGCTTCGTGACGTTTGATACTGTTCCTTGTGTAAACGGAAGGGGATCGTAATCGATTGTAAATCTTTTAGCGTAAACGTTATGACTATCCGTTATTTTTAGAAAAGCCAATTTCGGGCTTGTCATGACAAGATGAGCACCGCTGCCGTCAATCACCATATTACGCGCCTTGGAAATGGTGAAATACGGTTGTTTACTAGAGGGTGGTGCTTGTAAGCGGTACGTTCCTGGCGCAAATACCACTTTGACACCTTCTTCTTTACTTGCTTGATTCAATATGCGCTGTATGTCTGTAAAAGAGTTACTTGGCGTCACTCGAAGCGTTTTTTTAATGTCAATGCTGCCTTCTTTTAACGGACCAGGATGGGCGGTTGCTGTAATCATAGTGACATGCTCTTTTTTTACATACTGATTAAGCACTGTTCCTTTGCCATCATAGGCAGATAGCTTTTTAGCAGCAATAAGCTTTTGTACTTCAGCGGTTTTATTGCCTTTTAGTACAATCATACCGCGCTTGATCGTAAGTCTACCTTTTTTAGCAAGCGTTAGCTTCGACAGTTCCATCGTCCCGCCGGACAAGGTAAAAGGATGCGCGAGGCTTAGCTTTTTATTTTGAGGTGTAGGTGTCGCTTCCACAAAGGTTGCTTTTTGCTTTTGATCGTAGGCAAGCTTGATCGTGCCAATGCGATCGAAGGCGGTAAGCTGTTTGTGTTGAATATAGGATGTAAGCTGCTTACGAACATCGCCTTTTAAGAGGAGACGGCCGTCCGTTATATTGAGTACCTTATTTCTTTGAATATGTAAGCTGTCGTATGCATTGATGTGCTGAGATAACGTAGTATTGGTGGTGATCGTTAAGGTGTGGTCATCGGGCTTGGCATAACTTTGCGTGGAGAGCGGTAGTGTTGCGCTGAGCATAATCGCTACACTAGCCAGCGTTATTATTTTTTTCAAATGAGTAGCCTCCGTTTCTAGTTTCTACTCGTATTATAAACAAAAGCGCTTAGTAGAAAACAGGGCTAAAAGTTATAGGAAGCCACTCAAATGGCTTCCTATAGGAGAGGTTGATTTTCTTCAGGCGGTTCCCCAAATAATTCAGGAAATAAACAAAAAGCAATCGCATCATTAAATAAGTCTATAGTGAATTCCAGATAAGGATTGGTCGTCCAGCTGCAGTAAAAAAGGCCGCTTGGACCACAAATAATTGTACAAGTTAGAAGGAGTTGCTTTTTATCGCACGAATACTTTTTAAAGACCATCTCACGGTTTTTATTTCTAAATTTATAGGTAATGATACAGTCAGGGCAAATAATGCTGTTGCCATTTGTATAGGCACATTGGCCACAAGGAAGTAAATAGACATTGAGATCGGTTACGATTTGACAAAGCAGTTGTTGAACATAGGCACAGTCAAATACGAAACCACAAATCCTGCGACCGTAGGCAACTTTCCATTCCATTTTAAACAACACCTCACTTTCCGGTAGAACAAAGCGTTTCTTATAAAAAGTATATGTTAGGGCTTGCCTTTGAGTGCAAACGAGCCTTTATAATTGGACTATAAAAAAGGAGTGATTGTAATGAATTACGTAGTGATTACTGGTGCTAGTTCAGGAATTGGGTATGAGGCTGCTTTACAATTTGCAAAACGTGGAAAGCATGTTGTCATTGTTGCGCGTCGTGAGGAGCAATTGAAGCAGTTACAAACGGAAATACAGACAAAGTATCCAGCGGTGGATGTTCAAATTCGTGTCGCAGACTTAAGTGATCAAGAGCAAGTGTATGCCTTGTATGAAAGTGTGCGTGACTTACACGTAGAAACGTGGGTGAACAATGCGGGCTTTGGTGACCGTTCTACCGTTCGTGAACAACGGTTAACGAAAGTAAGCAGTATGCTGGCATTAAATATCGAGGCGTTAACGATTCTTTCTACGTTATATGCAGCGGATTATGGAGATATTGAAGGTTCACAGCTAATCAATGTGTCTTCAGGAGGTGGCTATGTTATTGTAGGCGGAGCTGTTACGTATTGTGCGACGAAATTTTATGTGAGTGCCTTTACCGAAGGCTTAGCACAAGAGTTACGTGAGCAAGGTGCCAAACTACAAGCAAAAGTGTTAGCACCGGCAGCTACGGAAACAGAATTTGCTAAGCGAGCATTAGAATTAGACGAGTTTCAGTATGAACAAGGCTTTGCAAAATACCATACTGCAAAAGAAATGGCCATATTTTTAATGGAGTTATACGATCATACTGACGCGGTTGTTGGGCTTGTCGATGGCGAAACGTATGAATTTCATTTACAATCGCCACGCTATCCGTACGTCAAGCGCGGCAAATAAGGGAAGGACGTGGGACATAATACTTCCTGTTTTAATGGCGCATGCAGGGAAATGGACTTAGGCTGCGTGCGAACGGATCTGGTCTGCGCGAATGAATCTGATCTACGCGCAAACTAGAATCTCTTGTGCGTTACACTCTTTTCGCAATTATTGAGGATCTTTTACACTAGTTCTTCTTATTTTTGAACGTATTTACGAGATTATCTCTCCATTTGCTCTATTGATCATCCCTTACATCCGCTGTTGGAGGCGATTGACCTGGTCTGCGCGCGAATTGAGGGCTGCTGCGCGCGAACGGACCTGGTCTGCGCGCGAATCGAGGGCTTCTGCGCGCGATTACAGAAGAGCTTGCATCCTACTCCGTTTTTTGGTGCATTCGGTGGCAGCTTACATACGCCGGACAACCCTCAACTCAAACTAACGAGCGACATGAAAAAAATGGCTTTATCACCAAAATTAATGATGAAGCCATTTTTTATGTGTTAAGGCCGTTTATGTCCCAGCCTCTTCTTTACACAAGGCTAAGAGAACTATGGAATGGAAGAGTGTGCAGGGGACTACTAGGTGAACTTAGTAGTCTTGTAAATCCTTTAACGAGTCTAGAATGCTCCTTTTGTGAAATTTCAAAATGGAAACAATAACCGACAAGAAAGGATTTTATATACTCTTCCCAACTAGCAAATCCTTGCTGTACTAGTTCAACAATTTGTTTTTGATATGAAAATGCCTCACTACGGGATATTCTTTTTTTATCGAGTGTGTACTGAGTGAGCAGCATCGCCAAGCTATAGTCGAACGCGGCAACCGTATGACCAGGTAAGCTATAAAGATGGCTCCGAACGAACGATGCTTGATGAAGCTGTGTTTCTGGAATAATTTGAAAGTATTCGTCACGTTCCTGCTCTGTAATAGTACGAAAATACAAATCTAATTCATGATAACGAGAACGAAAGCCGTTGTGTATAAACCAGCCGATTTTTTTCTCTGCTGAAGAAATATTCATCTTTTTTAAACATTCTTTTATTTGACGACTGGCTACTTTCTTCTTTGTATACTTTAAGGATAACGTTAGAGCTTCATCCGTAAAGAGGGCCATATACGCGATTGCGCGATAGTAATCATTATGGTCAACCATTGATCCTTCCTTTCTATGGTTATTGGTGAAGCGGAAACAGAATTTCTTTCCATTTGCGGTAAATATAACGCCATGAGAAAAACGTTGCAATCATCATGACGAATGAAGGACGTAAAATATACTGAGAGATATAGCGAGAAATGTTCATATTTTCTTCGGTGAAACTCATCACTAGACTGATCAACCAGACAACCCCCCACAAGGCAAGAATGTAGGCAAAGATCGTTGATATACTTAATTGCTTATAAATTAAGGCGAAAAACGTATGAAGCTTTGAGCGAGAAAAAAGTTCTTTGCGTGCCTCGCGTTGTAAGCTTGCGGAAACAGACGGCTCGTTGGATTGCAAGATATCTTGATGGATAGAAGCAAGTTCGATCGTTGCTTCACTATTAAAGGGATCGACAGCTAGTACTTTTTTATACGTTGTTCGTGCTTGTTCTAGATCCCCTTGTTGATGTAACCACTTTGCATACAGCAAATTAACAGCTATATGACTGTTATACTTTTCAATGACATCATGAATTAGTGTACGCTGCGTTTCAGGCTGACGTTTCGTTTTTAAGAGCAACGTAAGTAGACTGAGCTTACTTTCCAATTCCATAGGATCAACCGCAATTGCTTTTTGAAAGTAATAAATGGCTTCTTCATACATTTGCTGTCGTTCATATAAGTGACCGAGTAATCGATTTGTATTGCGATCGTTTGCAAAAAGATTCATCGCTTCATGAGCAAGCTTACGTGCGCTCGTAAAGTCGCTTGTAATAAAAGCATCAAAAGCATCCTCTCGAAGCGATAGAAAGTGATCGTAGTCTAGGTTTGTTGCAGAAGCGATATCTTCATACGATAAGTCTGGGAACAGTCCAATCTGTCGTTCATAATAGACGAGTAACTCTTCGTCAAAATGATAGTCTTCCTCTTCAAGTAATTCTTTCCAGGCAAGTTGCTGATCAAGTAAGCGCCAAATCGACTTTGGTATAAAACGATTTTCTAATAGAAAATCAAAGAGAGCTTCACTAGCAAGTTGCTTCGTTTCTAAATTCCAAAACACGTCATCATTTAGTAATGTCAGCCAAGCATCTTGACGAATTCGAGATTGAAAATCACCATATAGTGTTGCTATTGCTTCAATAAAAACATCAAGTTGCTCATTAAATGTTAGTACGTTCTCTATCTGAGTATCTTCAATAAGAACAGAAACATTTTGAGATGTAACCTGCTCATTTTGTAGCTGTTCTTGTAGGCGTATAGGTATCTGCTGATCGATTGTATCTTGTTCTATTATGCGAACATCTTCTATGAGAGCAGATAAGTCTTGAGTGGGCTGGTGTTCCTCCACGAACTCTTCGTGTAATATTTCTTGTTGGCGCACTAATGGTGGTTCATAATTAGTGTCCCGTTTTGTACCATTTTGTTTTTTTATGATGGAGGTAATATAATCATAAGCTTCCCGTAGTCTTTGGTAACCTTCTGGATGATCCTCTGGATGGTTCAGTTTCAGTTGTTTTGCATACGCTTTTTTTACAGAAACAAGGTCGTCTGTTGGTTCAATACCTAAAATAGCCCAGGTTGATCTCATGTGATTGGCCGACTTGCTATTTCATGTATCTTCTCCTTAAATTGAGCTGCACTTTTTTGAATGAGCTGTTCATTTTGAGAAGCAAGTACTTGTTCAAATTGAAAGATGAGTTGAGCAACATAATCTCGCTCAGAACCGAGTAATTCTTCATAAATTCTCTCAGCTTGTGCAATTAACAAACGATTTTCTGTGCGTTCCCGCGGATGAATTTTAATTGCTTTTAATTTTTCAATTTGTGCAACCATTTCTTCTTCTGTTAGGTTTTCTGAGCTTTGCTGAAGAAAAAGGCGTTCCTTTTTACCTGTACTAACGACCGTTGCTTCTACTTCCAGTAAACCATTGATATCGTACGTGTACCGAATATCAATCGTTTCTTGTGTTGCTTTTCCTTTTGGAAGGGTAACATTAAAGTCACCAATTCTTATATTATTTTCAACGAGACGACTTTCGCCTTGATACACATCAATCTCTATGAATTGCTGTTGATCATGAAGGGGTGAGACTTGTACGACTCGACTTACTGGTATTGGCGTATTTCGTTCAATTATGGGCAGAAAATGTCCTGAAGAATACGATATATTGTCTACATTTTTGGAAACACTCGTACCTAGAGTATACGGACATACATCGGTTAAAATAAGCTCTTGTAGCGCTTCGTTACGCTCTTTTAGGGCAATTTGTACGGATGTACCTAAACCGACAGCCTCATCAGGATGAAGAGTAAAGAAAGGTAAGCGTCCAAAAATACGACTTACTGTCTGTTTAATTATAGGCATTCGCGTTGCACCACCAATGAGAATCATACCTTGAATTTCACTTGCATGCATACCAGCATCACGTAAGGCACGTTCAATGGGCTGACGTAAACGTAAAATTAATGGCTTACAAAGCTCTTCAAATTGAGCACGGTTAATGGTAACAGCTGTTTGTTTTTCATCGTAAGTAAGATATACAGTACTTTCTGTCTGTTTAGCTAATGCTTGCTTGCACTGCTCTGCCTGTTTTAGCAACAAAGAGAGCTCCTTTGGCTGTAGTTGTTCTTTTTTTAATTGAAGTTGTTTCAAGAAATGAAGAGCAATTAACTCTGTAAAGTCTTCACCGCCAAGATAGTTATCTCCAGCAATCGATTTTACTTCCATAACCCCTTCAAATAACTCAAGAATGGACACATCAAATGTACCACCACCTAAATCAAACACGAGAAACTTCGTATCGGTTTCATGTTGGTGTACGCCGTAGGCAATCGCGGCAGCGGTTGGTTCACTAATGAGGCGATCAACGACTAAACCCGCATATTCTGCAGCAAGCTTTGTAGCTTTTCGTTGTTGATCGTTAAAATAAGCGGGTACGCTAATAATGGCATGACTCACTTCTGTTTTTAAATAAGCTTCTGCGTCTTGCTTTAGTACTTTTAACACGAGAGAAGAGAGTTCTTCAGGTGAAAATTGATGTTCTCCTAATTGAAACTGCTTACTCGATCCCATATGGCGCTTAAAAGCAGCGATTGTTAAGTGTGGATGGGTAACCAAGCGTTCTTTCGCTATTTGTCCAACTAAAATATGACCATTGTCATCGACACCAACGACAGAAGGCGTTAAGTGTTCGCCAAGAACGTTAGGAATAATTTGTGGCCCACTATCAGACCAAAAGGTTACTAGACTATTAGATGTTCCTAAATCAATACCGATCGTTGTCACGTAAATCCCCCTTGATTCATCTCTACTACTAATAGTTTCATTATATAATGATATATTTCCAAATTTAAGTACATTCTACTGTATTTTCTTTGATTGGTTATTTTTGAGTCTAATGTCACGTGAGAATAGTAATGAGAGGAGAAGTGGGGTTATCACCTCACTTCGATGTGGGAGGGTTACTGTTGTTCTCGCTGTAGGTCGTTAACCGCGGGAATATCTGCAGGGGCCCATTGCAACGAGTGTAAGCTTTCTCGTTTTAACCAAAGAAGAGCAGCATGTTCTGAAGCAACAGGTGTGCCGTCTTTTAACGCACATTTTAAAGAAAGTAGTTCTATGATAAAACTTTCGTATTCATGCGTATGTTCATTAAATAGCTCGATTGGCTCAATGTCACACTGAAGCTCCTCCGCAATTTCGCGTGTAATCGCATGAAAAAGATCTTCGCCTTCCTCCACTTTGCCACCAGGAAATTCCCAATGGTTAGGGATCGACATAGATGGCGAACGCAGTGCACAAAGAATTTCGCGCTGTTCATTTTCAATAATAGCTGCTACCACTTTTATTTTTTTCTTCATTTTAGTCCTCCAATAACATGTAATGATTGCCCGTTTATTTTATCATAGTGGTTTTGTTGATCCGAATCTAGGAAGCTCGCAAAAAAGGAACGGAAGCAAAAGCAGACGAGCATAAAAAAAGCAAAGCACTTGTTGGTAATGTATACAAAAAGGATTTATAATTCGTGTATCAAACCATATATTTCGATTTTACCACCTACAATGGCGATCACAGACGTAGGCTATCAAGATAGGAGTAGTGATGTACTTCTACTGATTATTGTGTTAATACTAGCACCGATCATTTATCATTTACTTGTTGATCGGGTTTCTACTGTCATTATTATATATATTGTTATGATTCTAGCTTTTTTGCTATCCAGGTTCGGAAGTTACATGAGAAAGAAATAAACCAGGTTATTTTTTTAAGAAGAGGCTGGAAAATAGGGATTTCTATAAATACTTCAAATCATCCAGAAACTATAGATCACCAAAACCTAAAATAGTAAGCGTTTACATTTTATAAATTTCATGTTAAAGTAACAGCAAATATAAAATCTAAACGTTTACATTTTGGGTGGCAGTATGTACACAAAAAAGGAAAGCGGACTACTTCGCTAAAAAGAGACGAGTAAGCCGCTTACCATGCTTAATGATGTTCTTCTGTGATCGGCAAGCTATTGAAATCTTTAAGTTTGTTTTCAATCAGGAAGATAGGGATAAAGAGTGCTAGCATTCCCATTCCTAAATTGCTTAGTGTAATGACATTGATGGAATAGGGCAAGAACGCGAGTGTAAGTGTACTTAAAGCTGTTAAGAGTAGAGCAATCCGAAATGTATACAAGGCGAGTAGTTGCTGAGCATAATCCCACGCTTCTTGAGATCTCATGGAGCGGGCCGTTCGGTAACCGTAGAAGGCATTAATGTGCTTTGGGGACTTCCATTTCATGAAACCGCTCAAAACGAGCATTACGAAAGGCATTAGAAAAGCAGTACAGTACGAAATAATAAGATCCATTGAATCCAATCACTCCCTTATGATCATATACGTATGTTCAGAATACCACGAAAGGTAAATTATTACAAAAACAAAATTTGAATAAAATCTAAACGTTTACATTTGGAGGCTATACATGGAAGGAAAAGCGACAATTCAAGATGTAGCACGACAAGCTGGCGTTTCAATTGCGACGGTGTCACGTGTGATCAATGGTCAAGGTGGGGTGAGGCCGAAAACGGAAGCACGAATCGTACAAGCGATTGAAGAGCTAGCTTACATTCGAAATGCAGCGGCACGTACGATGAAAAGCAAAGCAACAAAAACGATTGGGGTCGTCGTACCTGACATTAGCAATCCCTTTTTTCCACTCGTTATGAGTGGCATAGAAGAGAAAGCACGTGAGCAAGGGTACATTGCTTTTTTGAGTGGAACGAAGGAATCGACCGTCGTAGAACAAAATGTGTTAAAAAGCCTTATAGAACGAGGTGTAGATGGTGTTATTTTAACAACAGCAGATGAAAACGGTCAGCACTTAACACAATTTATAGAGCAAGACATTCCGTTAGTAGCTGTTGATCGAAGCTTGCCGCATTTAGAGGTCGATCATGTACTTGTCGATAATCGTAAAGGAGCGTATCAAGCGATTCAGCGCCTTATTTTGCAAGGACATGAGCGGATCGCCATCATTTGTGGTCCCTTATCAACCACACCAGGAAGAGATCGCTTAATCGGGTATAAAGAGGCACTTCATGATTTCCATTTATCGTTTAATGAAGCCTACGTTATTGAAGGAGACTTTAGTGAACAAAGTGGGTATGATGCGGTGGGGCAGCTATATGTGTTAGAGGAACCACCAACCGCTATTTTTACGTGTAATAACTTAATGACCACAGGCTGCTTAAAAGCACTTGATAATTTACAGTGGAAGCTTGGGCGAGATGTTTCTGTTATTGGCTTTGATGACATTGATTTAGCTACTTTCGTGCAACCGAAGCTTACTGTTGTCTCGCGACCGATGAAGGCACTCGGTGAACTTGCTTTCCAATTGCTTCATGAGCGTATTGAAATGAAACAAGCTATTGGAAAACGAAGCTATCAACTTTCGCCGGAGTTAATTATTAGAGAATCATGTATGTTGAAATGAGCAAAATGAAAACGCTTTACTAATTAGAGATAAGGAAGTGAGCAACGATGAAAAATAAGCTTATTCAATTGCCAGATGGGTATTTAAATCGTACGCCGATGTTTCAATTCATTCTTGTGTCGTTGCTATTCCCCCTGTGGGCAATGGCCGCAAGTTTAAACGATATTTTAATCGCACAATTTAAACACGTATTTGCTTTAAGTGATCTTGCGAGTTCTTTTGTGCAAAGTGCGTTTTATGGTGGCTATTTTTTAGTAGCCATTCCAGCGTCACTTGTAATAAAACGCACGAATTATAAGTTTGCTATTCTTACAGGATTATTGTTTTACATTGTAGGCTGTTCGCTGTTTTTTCCTGCTTCACATATGGCTACGTATACGATGTTTTTAGGTGCGATTTTCGCAATAGCTATTGGATTAGGGTTTCTTGAAACAGCTGCGAATACATACAGCACGATGATTGGGCCAAGACAATATAACGTATTGCGGTTGAATATATCGCAAACGTTTAATCCAGTAGGCTCTATTGCTGGGATCTTGCTAGGTAAATTTTTAGTGTTTCAGGAGGGCGCTAGCTTGGAAGCGCAAATGGCAAACATGTCACCATCACAAGCAAAAGCATTCGGTTTATCGATGCTACAACATACGCTATCTCCGTATAAATATATTATTTTCGTATTGATTGCCATCTTTATTGTATTTCTTTTTACGAAATTTCCAGATTGTAAACCAATGGAGCGTAGTGGGAAAAAGGAACGCCGTCCTCGTGTGACAGAAACGCTTGCTTATTTAGCGCGTAATGTTGCCTTCCGTAAAGGCATTGTTGCTCAATTTCTTTATGTTGGAATGCAAGTAGCGGTTTGGTCGTTTACGATTCGTCTCGTTCTCCATTTAAAACCTGAAATTAATGAACGCACAGCATCCAACTTTATGATTTATGGATTTATTGCCTTCTTTGTTGGTAAGTTTGTAGCGAACTTTTTAATGACACGGCTTCGACCAGCTCTTGTCTTGTTTGGTTATTCAGTGATTGGATCCCTGTTGCTGCTTTACGTGGTGCTCGTTCCTAACATGACGGCGGTTTATGCGGCTGTGGCGGTAAGCTTTATGTTTGGGCCGTGCTGGGCAACCATTTACGCTGAGACATTGGAAGCTGTTACGGAGAAAAAGTATACAGAAACGGCGGGAGCAATTCTTGTCATGGCCATTATTGGTGGTGCTGTTGTTCCGGCGATTCAAGGCTATGTCTCTGACCTGGTCGGTTCTGTCCAAATTGCCTTTTTCGTTTCTATGCTGTGCTTCGTCTATGTAGGTGTGTATTTCTTTAGTGAAATGAAAAAGAAGCAGGCTCCGTCCACTTCAGTTAGAAAGGTTTCGTAAAGAAAGGAAGAGATGTATGGGAACCATTATATTACAGCCTTATTACTTCACCTCTAAAAAGAACACATTATTTAAGGATCGTAACATGAAAGTTAGTATTTTTCGGTATGCATCTGGTGTGGAAGCGATTGAAGTGGAAAATGAACGAGGTTCCATCGTCGTATTGCCCTATCTAGGGCAAATGATTTGGGATGTAACGTTTGATGATGTGGACTTGAAAATGAAAAGTATGTTTCGTGAACCGCGCTTTGCAAAAGAAATTGTCGATACGTATGGTTGTTTTGCTTTTCATTCTGGCTTACTGGCAAATGGATGTCCAGCACCTAATGATGCCCACCTGTTACACGGAGAGATGGCATGTGCACAAATGCAATCAGCTTGGATAGACATTCATGAAGATGCTGTTACAATCGGCGGTGAATATGAGTATATTAAAGGATTTGGACACCACTATATCGCGCATCCTACCGTGAAATTAGGGAAGCGTGATACGTATATTGAGATCGGCATGACGGTGAAAAACGTAGGATCTATCCCTATGCCGTTACAGTATATGTGTCATACAAATTACGCTTATGTAGATGAGGCAAGAATGATGAGTACCATTCCAACCAATGCCTTTGTCGTGCGAAAAAGTATTCCTGAGCACGTGCAGCCAACTCAACCTTGGCTAGATTTCACGAACGAGTTAGCGGAAGGACAAACGCTAGACACCTTAAATACACCGTCTCTTTATGATCCGGAAATTGTTTTGTTTGCTGATCATCTTGAGCAATATGGCGATGATGTTCAATTTGAAATGATCGGTCCAGATGGAGTAACATTTTTTACGACTTTCCAAACGAAAGTATTTAATTATGCAACAAGATGGCTGCTCTATAATGAAGATCAACAAGTAGCTTCCTTCGTATTGCCAGCGACAAGTCGGCCTGAAGGCTTTACAGCTGCTCAGAAAGCAGGCACACTCATTTGGCTTAATGCCAATGAAGAACGTTCATTTCATGTGAAGACAGGTAAAAAGTAACGAGAAGAAAGAAGGAAAATAAAATGGATATTGCTGTTATTGGATCAAATATGGTGGATTTAATTGCGTATATAGATCAAATGCCAAAACCAGGCGAAACGAGAGAAGCGCCCGAATTTGAAATGGGCTGTGGTGGTAAAGGAGCAAACCAAGCGGTGGCTGCTGCTAAGCTCGGCTCACGTGTCATGATGGTATCAAAGGTCGGTGATGATCTTTTCGCGGATGCTACGCTCGCTAATATGAAAGCACATCGTATTGATACGGAATACGTTACCGCAGTAAAAGGGGCAACAAGTGGAGTGGCTCCAATTTTTGTGGATCCTGCTTCGCAAAATTCTATTTTAATTATTAAGGGAGCAAATGCGCATCTCATGCCAGAAGATGTGGACCAGGCAAGCGCGAAGCTAAAGCAATGTTCTTTAATCATCGTTCAACTAGAAATCCCACTTCCAACGGTGTATAAAGCAATTGCGTTTGGAAATGAACATAACATTCCGGTCATTTTAAATCCGGCGCCTGCGTCTACTAATCTTGATTATTCGTATGTGTGCCGTAGTGATTTCTTCATTCCGAATGAAACTGAGCTTGAAATTTTAACAGGTTTGCCTGTTGATGGTGAGGAGAATATCGCAAAAGCGGCTATGACGTTAGTAGAGCGAGGCGTGAAGAATGTAATCGTAACAATGGGCAGTCGTGGTGCCATGCTTGTCACAAAAGAAACGGTAACAACCCTTCCGTCTTATGAGGTCAATGCAAATGATACAACAGGTGCTGGCGATGCGTTTATTGGCTGTTTTGCTCACTATTATGTACAGCATCATGACGTGATGGAAGCGATGAAAAAGGCGATGGCGTTTGCTGCCCTTAGTGTGACGAAAAGAGGTTCACAAACGTCTTACCCAACAGAAGCAGAGGTGACAGCTTTTTTAGAGCAGCAACACGTCCACGCATAAAAACAGTAGGTGAGGAGCCAACGAGTGCTCTTCATCTTTTTTAAATTGGTGGTCTGATAAATATAATAAGCCCGTATTGACTCCTGCCTTCAAAGGGTCGATACGGGCTATATTTAATCTTTAGGATAACCACTCGGCCTTACTTGACCCACGTGGAACGAGTACGGTTTCGTAATGTCCAGGAGTTTCGGACATGTGTACTTGTTCAGTAAGCCCTTCATATTCACCAAGTGGTGTTTCAGCTGTAAATAAATCGGGAGCAACATATGCATGTTCTTCGCTTGATCCAGCAGTATGATAGGCATAACGTTTATTAAAAATACCAAGCGAAAGAATCCAAAGAGACACACGGTCAAGAGACACAGAAACGCGGTAGCTACCGCCTTCTTTTGCTCGCCGTTGCAACGCCATGAGCGCACCAACTTCTAGTAACCAAGATACGGCATAGTCATTAACAACAACAATTGGCGGTAACTTCGGTGCTCGTTCGCTTCCTTCTAACGCCATGACACCTGTAACTGATCCTGCCGTTTGATCAAAGCCATTGCGATTGGCCCATGGTCCAGTTGGTCCGTGTAAATTGACAGAACAATGAATGATGCCAGGCTTCGTATCTGCGCATTGTTCAGCACTTAGTCCGTAACGTTCTAAGAAGCCATACCGGCGATTGGCAAAGAAAATATCTGCATCCTTTAGGAGCTGTTTCATCTTCTGATCTTCTTTTTGCTTTCCAAGATCAAGTGTGGTAGAACGCATGCCGACATTTGATGTTGCGTAAATAACGTCATGCTCCCAATCGGAGGGACGCCACACATTAAGAACATCCGCTCCATGTAAAGCAAGAGCGCGTCCAAAGCCTGCACCTGCTATGACATGACCGAGCCCAAGCGCACGAATACCATCAAGAGGCGATGAGGCATTCGATGTAAATGGAATGGGTTCACTTTCCCCGATTTTTTCTATTTCGATGAGCGGTAATTGTGCGATGTGTGAATAAACAGGCTCATTCATAAATTCTTCAACGGTCCGTACGACAGGCATGACGATACCACGTTCGGCCCCAGCTCGCTCTAAATCAGCTGCATCCCATTGAAGGATGGCATTGGCGACCGCTTGAGGATCCTCTGTACAATTAAGAAGTTTTAATGTTTCATGCTTTGCTCGAGGATAAGGGTTAAGCGGCATGACCCATTTCTCATCTCGTGTTTGATAAAAACGAAAATCAAGAGGATTATAGGGATCATTTGCTTTGGATGGAACATAGCCGTTTAACTTTTCCCATTTTTTATCGTAAAAAGGAGACAGGCGGCGAAGAGCCTTACGAACATCAACATGTATATCTTGTCCCTGTCCACCACGTAGTCGCCAAATATTTGCAATGGCTACCGATTTGGCTGCTAAGGCAATAGCCGCAGCAGATCCAAGTCGAAGCGTACTTGGGACAATCGGATCTTTTCCATAAAACGTGATGTCTCCGCCGCTGTCAGCAGGAGATAAGCCGACACCTTCTAATACTTCTGCTAGTTCAGCGTGTAAGTTAAAATGACCATTTTCAGTTATAGGAGATTGAAGTGCTTTAACAATTTTATTTGTCATGTTTTCTTTACTCATGTAACTTCCTCGCCTTCTATTTTTAAACGGTGAAATTAAAGAGGGATTATACGCTTAATTTACGTTTACGTCAACGTTACTGAACGATTGGCAGAAGTGGGATAAATTAATACAATATTTTCAGATTAGTTATGTTATTCTGAAAGTAATCGTTACCATTATAAGGAGGTTGTCATGAAAAAGCTTAGTATCATTTGTTTGGCATTACTGTTCACTTTGTTACTCGCTGCATGTGGCAATGATAATGATGGAGAGGTTAAAGATCAGGAATTTAAAGTGGGTATCGACACAACGTATCCACCATTTGAATATGAAGAAAATGGCACGCGCAAGGGAATTGATATTGATCTCATTACAGAAATCGCTAAAAAGGAAGGCTTTAAAATCAAATTTGAGCCTATGGACTTTAATGGCATTATCCCGGCTATGCAAGCCAATCAATTAGATATGGCCATAGCAGGGATGAGTATTACAAAAGATCGGAAAAAGGTTGTTGATTTCTCCGATCCTTATTTTAAAGCGGGAGCAACACTTGTTGTCTCGAAAAAAAATAACAGTATTAAATCGACTGATGATCTTAAGGGAAAATCGATTGCTGTTAAAAAAGGAACAACAGGGGCAAAAATTGCTGAAGATTTAGCAAAGAAATATGATGCAAAAGTGGTGCAATTCAACGATAGTCCGTCTATGTTTCAAGAAGTAGCAAATGGAAGCTCCGATGTATTAATAGAAGATTATCCTGTTGTCGCCTATGCGATTGCGAAAAAAGATCTCGGCTTAAAAATTGTTGGTGACCGTTTAAATGGTGATGAATACGGAATGGCTGTCTTAAAAGGTAAAAATGAAACGTTACTGAAAAGTATTAATAAAGGTTTGGCGGATTTAAAGAAAAGCGGCAAGTATGATGAAATTGTTAATAAGTATTTAAAGAAATGAGGTCGTTGTAAAGACAATGCCTAGTGCATTGTCTTTACCTATATGTAGCGAATGATGCATAGGGGGTTACCTTCTGATGGATATTATTAAACAAGCATTACCTTATATACAAACGGGATTAAAAGTAACGATTTTTATTTTTCTCGTGGCACTCATTTTAGGTCTCGTCGTGGGACTTGTGATGGCACTGTTACGCCTATCACATAATAAAGTACTAAATGCTATTGCCAAAATTTATGTTAATGCGTTTCGTGGAACACCCATCCTCGTTCAATTGTTTTTCTTTTATTATGGTGTAAACTCACTAGGGTTTTTATCCATGGATAAAACAACAGCAGGTATTGTTACAGTGGGTTTAAATGCAGGGGCGTATTTTACGGAAGTCATTCGGGCTGGTATTCAATCCATTGATAAGGGACAAACAGAGGCTGCGCGTTCTTTAGGGCTAACCGGCATGCAAAATATGCGCTACGTGATCTTACCGCAAGCTGTGCGAAGAATGTTGCCGACGTTTACAAATCAAGCGATTATTAGCTTGAAAGATACGTCGTTATTATCGATCATTGGTATTACTGATTTAACACAGCAAGGACAAGTCGTTATTGCTGCAACGTATGAAGCATTTAAAATATGGCTCGTCATTGGGATTGTTTATTTTATTATGATCTATTTACTATCACTGCTTGCAAGCTATTTAGAAAGGAGGTTTGAGGTACGATGAGTATGATTACTGTTAAGCATTTAAAGAAGTCATTTGGCGCTCTTGAAGTATTGAAAGACATATCTACAGAAATACAGGAGAAAGAAGTTGTCTGTGTGATTGGTCCCTCTGGATCCGGAAAAAGTACTTTTTTACGCTGTTTAAATAAACTTGAAGAGATAACGGGTGGACACGTCATCATCGACGGACAAGACATTACCAATCCAAAAACGGATATAAATAAAATAAGGCAAGACATTGGGATGGTCTTTCAAAGCTTTAATTTGTTCCCGCATCTCACGGTGCTAGAAAATATCTGTCTTGCGCCAACGAAAGTTCGCGCCGCCTCTAAAGAGGCTGCTAAACAACAAGCGCTAGAGTTGCTTGTAAAAGTAGGTATGAAGGAAAAAGCCAATCAGTACCCTGGTGAATTATCGGGAGGACAAAAGCAGCGTGTGGCCATTGCTCGCGCTCTAGCGATGAATCCAAAAATCATGCTCTTTGATGAACCGACATCAGCGCTTGATCCTGAGATGGTCGGAGAAGTGCTTGAAGTAATGAAGCAATTAGCACAAGAAGGCATGACAATGGTCGTTGTAACGCATGAAATGGGCTTTGCTCGTGAAGTTGGTGACCGCGTTTTATTCATGGATGGTGGCTATATTGTGGAAGAAAATGTTCCAGTTGCGTTATTTACTAATCCACAGCATGAGCGTACGAAAGCATTTCTAAGTAAAGTATTATAAAAGAAAATAACGATCAGCTCTGGTGTTCTTTTTATAAACCAGAGCTTTTTTTGCGTGGCATCCGAAAGAAAAAATGATTCTTTGGGACATATGTCCTTTCGTTATGAAAGGGTCTTCATTCATAATAAGAAGGAGACATTTTATTTAAAGGAGTTTTCATATGAAAGGAATCCTATTCGCAATTCTTGGCGGTATTTGTATTACCGTACAAGGAGTAGCTAACTCGCAAATCGGAGCAGGTATTGGTACGTGGCAGGCGGCAACACTGACGCAATTTACAGGTTTTGTAGCAGCCTTCATATTAATGCTACTATTCAGAGACAATTCATGGAAAAGATTCAAGGATGTAAAGCCTTTATATTTAATGGGTGGAACATTTGCAGCTATCGTCATCTTTAGTAACGTTACAGCTATACACTTAATAGGGATTACCATTAGTATTTCTGCACTCTTAATTGCCCAGCTCGCTATTGCTTTTTTGACCGATCGATTTGGCTGGTTTGAGGTGGAAAAGAAAAAGATGAGACCAGGGCATTTTGTCGGGATCGGTTTAATGATGCTCGGTGTTTTAATTTTAAGTATGTAAGGTAAGGAGCATTATCGGTGATAAATCAGGAATTGATTACTTATTTACAAATGTATAATATTCAACATATCTTTAATTCCCACATGCAACCGTATATTTCCATTCAACATTTCAATGAAGGTGAATTGATTTGTAAACAAGGAGAGGCGATTCAGCATTTATACGTCCTTGTAAAAGGAAAAGTGAAAGTATATACGATGTCTGAGGAAGGTAAGACGCTAATCTTATCGTTTAAAACACCGCTTGAGTTACTCGGTGACATTGAGTTTGTAAGAGATACGGATACAGTTAATACCGTTGAAGCTGTTTCCTCAGTGACGTTGCTTTGTGTACCATATCCGTATGTTCGTAAATATGGAAGTGAGGATCCGCTCTTTCTACAATTTTTATTGAAAATTATTACTGAAAAATTTTATGTGAAATCAAATTCATTGCGATTTAATTTGTTATATCCAGTTGAGGTTCGTTTAGCAAGTTATTTGCTGTCCGTCTCTTTTGATGAGTCACATGCATTAGTAAAAGGACATCATAGTGCAAATAGCTTGCGCGACACGGCAAACTTAATTGGCACGAGTTATCGTCATGTAAATCGCATTTTACAGCATTTTTGTGAACAAGGCTTAGTCGAACGACAACCTGGTGGGATTGTTGTCAGGGACCGCGAAGGCTTGCAAAAAATGAGTAATAATAACATCTATGAATAAAAGGAGGGGCGCTATATGATTGTGGGTATTCTGTTTGCACTAGTAGGTGGTGCTCTTGTAGGCTTGCAAAATATTTTCAATTCGAAAGTAAATGAAAAAGCTCATTCATGGGCGACTACGATGCTTGTGTTAGCGCTTGGGTTTTTAGCTTCACTTATACTTGGGATTATTTTTGAAGGTGCTTCGCTTTTTCATGTAACTCATATGAAAACATGGTACTATTTCAGTGGCTTAATTGGTGTTGGAGTGGTGACATGTGTGACACAAGGAGTAAAGCGTCTAAGTCCGACGATTGCGATTTCAATTGTTTTGACTGCACAGCTCATATCGGCACTTATTCTGGATTCACTAGGTAGCTTTGGCCTCGCAAAAGTTCCGTTTACTTGGAGTAAATTAATAGGTGTTCTCGTAGTGATTGTGGGCATTGTTCTTTTTAAAGTAAGCGATGCACATGAGGAAGTCAGCAAATCTGTCAAACAGTCCGCTTAAATACAATAGCAAGCTCCCTAGGGAGCTTGCTATTTATAGTGAGTCGTTAATTATTTTTTTGTAGTACAGCGTGGATAGGATGGCAAAAATCGAGTAGAGCATTGTATAGATTCCCATGACGATTAAAGTCGGTGTCCATAGTGAAACACCAAAGAAAAACCATCCGGATTTTACGGCAAAGTAGCTGTGACTAAGGCCGAGAAATAAGGGGATACCAAAGTTAAACAGTTGTTTAAACATAATCCCTTTTAATAGGTCGTCTCTCGTAAAGCCGAGTTTGCGTAAAACGGTATAATTCGGTTGTTCTTCCTCACTTTCCCCCATTTGTTTAAAGTAAAGAATGCAGCCTGATGTAATTAAGAATGTGAGTCCGAGGAAGCCAACGATAAACATGGCTAATCCGATCATGCCTCTTTGTTGCTTAACATCTTCAATGCGAGAAGCGACACGAGGAGAAAGGTTATTACTTGCAACCGGTTTGAATTGATGTATAAAGTAATCATTCGCTGCTTCCAGTTTAGTATTATCTTTTATATCGAGACCATTATAAATGGACTGAGTAGGTTTGCCTTCTTTTTCTAGCAATTGAAAGGTTGCATGATCGACAACGGCAACAGGAAGTGAGCCGTTTGAATACTTTATTGAAACAACATAGTGATGTTTAAGTTCTGTAAAAGTTCGTTTCAAGCTTTCTTTTTTCAGTTTAAAGGTAATGGTTCCAGACTCTTTAAAATTTGTGAGGCGTAAAAAAGAATCATTCGCCCCTGTTAGATACATTTCATTTTTCTTTAAAGGAGGTTCATTTATACTTTTTGTTGAAATGACGGAGATTGGTGTGTATTTGCTATTGCTACTTGCAAAGATCAAAGGTCGATCCGAAACATCAGAAAGATCGGCTGGAACAGACAACACTTTTATGCGATGTTCTTCAAACGGGATACCATGATCGCTCAATGTTTTTTCATAAGATGCTAAATCTTTCTTATGGGAAAACGTAAAGTCGTTTGGTACGAATTGTTCCGACGCTTTTTCTGCGGAATAATAAGAAATATAACTTAAGGATAATAAGCCAATCGCTAAAGCTGAAATCGTAGTGATGACCGTTAGTAAAAAACTATTTGCTTTCATTCGAAACATAAGCGTCGATAAAGACAGCACACTTTGTACAGATAAAAATCCATTTTTCTTTTTCCGAATGAGATTGAATAGAAAAGAAATAGAACCTTTATAAAAGAAATAGGTTCCGATTATGACAGAAGCGAGAATGGCAACCATCATACCGAGTAAAGCGTTTGTCGCAACTGTATCTGTGCTGAATAAGCGGGATGATAAGTAATACCCGAGAATTATGAGGCATAGTCCAGCGATTCCTATGATTAATTCTAGCACAGACTGTTTTTTCACTGAGGCTTCTGTAGTAGAAACGACACGAAACAAAGATAAGATGCTTTGGCGCTTCATAAAGAAATAGTTTACAAGCAACATCAGCACGAAAATGACTAGAAACACAAGAAGTGTTTGCAGCAATGCTTCAGGTGAGAAATGTAAGGTAGCGACAGCTTGTACATTCGTTATTTTAAAGAGTAGCATGACGATCAATCTTGATGAAAAGAAACCAAGAATAACACCAATCGTTAGGGAGCCGAAATAAATGAGCATGCTTTCAATTGATAACAAGCGAAAGACTTTAAATTTCGTCATCCCAACTAGTTGATATAAGCCAATTTCCTTACTGCGGCGCTTCATGAACAGCTGGTTGGCATAAAGTAAAAAGACACTAACAATAACAAGTAATAAAATAGAAGCGGCTGAAAAACCAGCCTCTCCTTTTACTGAAGCCTGCACTTTATTCATTGATGAGTCATAGCGCAGTGTTACAAAAGAAAAGTAGAGAGCAGAGCTAAAAACAAGCGCAAATACGTATAAATAATAGTTTGTAAGATTTTTTTTCAAACTGCGTAAGATTAAGGTTTTAATACTCATTTGGGACACCGCCAAGAACTGCTTGTGTTTTCATCACATCTTGAAAGAACGCTTGTTGCGTTTGTGTTCCCTTATAAAGCTGGGTATAAAGCTGTCCATCTTTTATAAAGATAACTCGGCTACAATAACTCGCTGCAACAGGATCATGTGTCACCATCGCAATCGTCGTTTGGCGGCTTCGATTCAAGTCGGTGAGTTTTTGTAATAAGTCTGAAGCGGATTTAGAATCGAGTGCACCGGTTGGTTCATCAGCAAAAATCATACTAGGATTGTGAATGAATGCTCGTGCCGCTGATGTTCGCTGCTTTTGACCACCGGAAATTTCATTTGGATATTTATCCTTCAGTTCATAAATACCAAGCTCTTCTGTCATGCTTTTGAAACGTGCCTCCGCCTCATTTCGAGGTACCTTTGTTACCGTGAGCGGAAGCATAATGTTTTCTTTAACCGTTAGGGTATCGAGCAAGTGATATTCTTGAAAAATAAATCCTAAGTGATGTTTACGAAATTGTGCCAGTTGCTTCTCTTTCATGGCAGAAACTTCTTTACCTTCAATCATAATCGTTCCGCTATTAATTGAATCAATGCTAGATAAAACGTTAAGAAGGGTTGTTTTTCCGGAACCTGATGCTCCCATAATGCTTACAAATTCCCCAGCCTCTAATTGAAGATCTAATCCTTTAATGACTTCTTGTTTATTCAATTTACTGCCGTAGCTTTTACGGATGTTTTTCGCTTCTAATATAAACATATCTGTATCGTCTCCTTCTTGTATCTCTTACATTCAGTATAAAAAGGAAAGCCTGTTCGTTCCTTCGTTTTCACTAACAATTGAAAAGAAGCATGTGACAATGTTGTCACATGCGTGTCTCACGTTCAATCATATTAAATTGATTTCGTTTTGGAAAATGAAGAATAACGGTAGTACCTTTTGATAGCTCAGACTGAACATGAAGCCTAATTTTGAGTGAGTCTGCCGCTTTCTTAGCTAAATATAAGCCCATGCCGGTAGCGGCATGATCGTCATGGTGAACAGTGGAAGTAAAGCCACGCTCAAAGATTCGTGGCAAATCACGCGCATCAATGCCACGACCGAAATCTTCAATAGTGAGAGTAACCATGCCGTTTTCTTCCGTTCCGGTAATGACAATATCGCTATCATGGCTGTATTTTATGCTATTGGATAGAAGTTGGCGAAGTATGAAGGAAAGCCACTTAAAATCGCTGAACACGGATCGCTCTGTACCTTGAAGATCAAAGCCAATGCCTTTTTGAAAACACCATGCTTGCACATTTTTAATTTCTGATATAAGCACATCATGTAGTGAACCTTCTTCTATGTACGTATCATTTTCAATGAATAATAGCCGTTTTTGATGAAGCTGTTGGTCAACAAGATAATGAATCCGTAGCCATTCATAGAGAAATTCGGTACGTACTTGAAGATCGTCTAATTGCTCGATCATTAAACGCAGCGCAGTCATCGGTGTTTTCACTTCATGAATCCAAGCAACGAGTTCATCGCTTTCTCGGTCTAGTAGTGCTTGTTGCTCTAATGTTTGCTTGCGAATGAACGTCATCTGTTCACCGAGATAGTGTAGCCATTGTTTCTCAAAAGGAGATCGAGCGAAATGGAATTGAGACAGCTGATTTTCGTGATCAAGCGCTTCAATTTTTTTAAAGAAGGCTGTTTCTCTATAGAAGCGATAGATGAGAAAGAGGCAAAATAAAAACAGTGCTAAGCTAATCGCATACAGCGCTGACGTTACATTTATTGTAGGATCAATCCAGGCGACGAATAATAAAAAGAACTGAAGGAAGATAAAAGCAACAATCCAGCTACGGCGTTCTTTTAAAAAGGTCACTATGCTCATCGTTCTTCCTCAAGGGCGATATAACCTTGTCCTACTTTTGTCTCAATGAGATGGTCGAGACCGAGTGTTTCTAATTTTTTTCGCAATCTGTTCACATTAACGGTCAGTGTATTGTCGCTCACGAATCGATGATCTTCCCATAACGCGTTCATGAGCTCATCACGTGTGACGATTTTATTTTTATGCTGCACTAATAACTTCAATATAAACATCTCATTCTTTGTTAATTCTACAGTTGTGTTCTCTATTGACACTGTATTGCGCTCCCATTCTACATTGGCTCCTGCCCACCGTGTAATGGTTGCGGGTTCTTGACTATAGTCATGAATACGGCGCAATGTCGCTTGCACTTTCGCAATGAGCACATCAAAATGAAACGGTTTTTGAACAAAATCATCGCCACCAAATTGCATGGACATAATCATATCGGACGGATGATCACGTGAGGATAAGAAAATAATGGGAACCGTTGAGTGCGTCCGAATCATGCGGCACCAATGGAAGCCATCGTATTTTGGGAGCTGAATATCTAGAATAACAAGATCAGGCTGCAAAGCTTTAAACTCTTCGTATACGCGTTCGAAATTCGTAATACCATGCACGGTATACGACCACTGTGAAAGCCGTTCTTGTAATTTTCGAAACAGAGAAGCATCGTCCTCTACAACGAGAATTGTAAACATGTTATCACCACCAACAGTAAGTATCTTTTCCTATTGTAAGGTATAGCAAACGAAGTTGCACGATGAACTGTCATATTTTGAAAGAGTTTGTCTGTCTCTAAGCTAAGCATGTTAGTAGCATGAAAGAACGAACGTGCGATACACTTAGCATGAATGGAAATAAGAAGGAGGCATACGACGTTGAAAATTTTATTAGTAGGTGCGCGTGGAACAATTGGAAGCGCTGTATATGAGGAGTTAAGTCAGCGACATGAGGTTATTACCGCTGGACGAAAGGAAGCGGATGTTATGGTAGATATGCGTTCGCCGGACAGCATTAAAGCCATGTTTGAAACGGTCGGTAACCTTGATGCTGTTATAAGTACAGCAGGAGAGGCGTTTTTCGGACCACTTGCTGAGCTAACACCAGAAAATAACGAGATTGCCATTGAAGGGAAAATGAAAGGTCAAATTAATTTAGTATTAATTGGTACGCCTTACTTAAATGAAAAGGGCAGTTTTACGTTAACAACAGGTGTTATTATGGATGATCCAATCGTTGGAGGCGTATCCTCGGCTATGGCTGGTGGTGCAATTCGCGCTTTTGTACAAGCTGCAGCCATCGAGTTACCTCATCACATTCGTATCAATGATGTGAGCCCAAACGTTTTAGTGGAATCCATGAGCACGTATGGACCTTTCTTTCCAGGATTTGAACCTGTACCCGCAGCTCGTGTTGCCAAAGCTTATGCGCGTAGCGTAGAAGGAGCGCAAACAGGACAAACGTATAAGATTTACGTGTAAAATGATCTTCATCATCATTTGCTAAAAGCTGTGTCGGTACAGTATGATAGTGTCATCAGCCTTTAAAAGGAGAACGTATGGAGAGACTAAATAGATTTCGTTATTTAATTATCATTGTTTGCATGGCAGTGATTTGGTTTTCACCGATGTTTGTGAAAAACAAAACGGCGGCTATGGTTGTGACGATCATTGTCATGTTAATTGGTTTAGCGGTTCTTGTTATGTCAGCTATGTACCGACTGAAACAACAAAGAAAATAAAAAAGCTGCTTCCAGAGCGGCTTTTTTTATGAAAAAATAGCCTATGGTAAAGAAATGTAAAATGAAAAGATGTGAGAATGTGAAACAATCGGTGATCCTTCGAACGGACGGAGAATTGTATAGCGCTTTGAATCAGAAAAATAACTACTCTTCAGAAACAAAGCAATGCATAGAGCAAACGGTTGAAAAATTAATGAGTGAGACGACAGATTGCAATCGACCAGGGATGCTGCTTGGTAAAATTCAAAGTGGAAAAACCCGGACGTTTATTGGCATTGCAGGACTAGCCTTCGATAATGGTTATGAGGTGGCGATCGTGTTAACGAAAGGAACACGGGCGCTTGCTAAGCAGACGTATGAACGACTGAGTGATGAATTTGCTGACCAACAGGAACTCGATGCGCTTCAAGTGTTTGATATTATGACCTTACCGAGTAATTTAACGAATTATGAGCTAAATCAAAAGCTAATGATCGTTGTGAAAAAAGAAAAGAACAATATGAATCGCCTTCATGAGGCGCTCTTTAAACGCTATCCGCAATTGCAGCAGAAGCGAACGCTTCTTATTGATGATGAAGCTGATTTTGCTAGTTTTGGTTTTACGAAAACAAAAAGTGAAATTCTTGAAATCAATGTTATCGCAGGTCAAATTGATACGATTCGTAAACAACTTACACAGGCAAGTTTTCTACAAGTAACAGCCACGCCCTATTCCCTTTATTTACAACCGGCTACTCTCCAAAAAGGCAATGTGCGTTTTCAACCCATTAAGCCAGCGTTTACGTCGCTCGTACCGGTACCAGATTCCTATATTGGCAGTGAGTATTATTTTAAAAAAAGTCGAGAGCGCCGCTCCATTGCTGCCTATTTATATGAACCAATTGCTGAAGAGGAGCTCGTTGTGTTAAAAAAACAAGATCGTCGACGCTTTAAGTTAGAAGAAGCATTGCACAGTAGGCGGATCCGCTCCTTGCGTTCGGCATTTCTTCACTTTATTGTAGGTGGTGTAATACGGCGTTTGCAATGTAGGGATGAAGGCAAACGCCAAGAAAAGTATAGTTTTATTATTCATACGGAAATGGCGAAAAAAGCACATGAGTGGCAAGAAGAAATCGCTTTAGAAATCAAGCAGCAGCTTACGGAAGCGGCGGAAACTGATGCTCTCTATTTAACAAAATTAGTTGAGGAAGCGTATTGTAACATTGTTGCGTCTCTGTCACTTACAGAGCGACCTGTTCCGTCATTTGAGCGGGTGAAATTTGAAGCCATTTATGCGCTAGCACAAGATCATGTGATGATTACGAAAGTGAACTCAGAACGAGATGTAAATGAATTATTAGATCGCTCGGGTCAGTTAAAGCTTCGGGTACCATTAAATATTTTCATTGGTGGACAAATTTTAGATCGAGGCATTACGGTTTCGAATCTGATTGGTTTTTATTATGGTCGCAATCCGCGCACCTTCCAACAAGATACCGTGCTACAGCATTCTCGTATGTTTGGCTATCGTCCGTTAGAAGACGTAGCAGTTACGCGCTTTTATACAACAGAGGCCATCTATGCTGTCATGGAAAAAATCCATGAATTTGATACAGCACTTCGTCGTGCTCTCCATAAAGGACATGGGAAAAATGGCGTAGTTTTCATTCAAAGAGATCAAAGTGAACAACTCATTCCATGTTCTCCGAATAAAATTGTGCTATCAAACATTACAACGCTAAAACCGTATAAACGAATGTTGCCAGTTGGTTTTCAAACACGCTATAAAACGTATATGACACAACCAATGCGCATGCTCGATCAAGCAATTAAGAAAGTAGAGCAAGGTGATACACCAGTGCTGATCGACTATAGAATGGCTAGGCAAATCGTTGATCACATTGCTGAAACATTTGATGGTGAAGCGGGAAACCCGTGGGACGTAACAGCTTTTCTTTCGTGCTTAGAATATTTAGCACAACATGTGCCCAAACGTGACAAAGGAAAGGTGTGGTTAATCATTCGCCGCGGTCGGAATATGGGGCGGATGCGTCAGCAAACGGGACGTTTTGAAGATGCTCCAGATACACCATCTAGTAAAAACAGTGAACTGCGTATAGCGAGAGAAATTGGCGATCAGCATCCTGTGTTGATTCTTACAGAACAACAAGGCTCAGAAGACAAAGGATGGCGGGGTTCCCGGTTCTGGTGGCCAATCCTTGTTGCACAGCGAGCGACCCCACCGATCGTTTTTACGAGTGCAACAATGAACGACGAATAAGTATCCACATTTCCCCCAACTTTATGAGGATAGAAAAAAACCGACATATTTACTAGCATAGTTCATAAAAATGAGGAAGTAAGTAATTTTGAGAAGAGGGGGAGACGGATGGAATCACAGTCACAGCAAGCTTCACAAGGAAATGGAATGGCGATTACGAGCTTAATTTTAGGGATTGTTGGTTTTGTGTTAGGTATTTGGCCATTTGTTGGCTGGTTCTTTTTACCTGCTTGGATTCTTGCTATTATCTTTGGTGCTGTTGGACTAAAAAGTAATCAATCTCGTGGTATGGCACTTACTGGGATTATTCTGGGCATTCTCATTACTTTATATAAATTTGGCTTTTGGTTCATCGTAGCTCTCGTCTCATAGAAAAACGCTTAAACGGTTCAGGTAAGAGTGGACCGTTTAAGCGTTTTTTTTTAGTGAAGGGAATGATGCTGATTTGAAACATCATGAAGTATTTTCTTCTTATCACGTACTTTCAAAACAATGACGAGAACAGCGAGTATAACGGCAATAACCGCTAGCCATACGAACGTCATAATGGTTACGCCCTCTTTTCCGGCAAACCCAAGCTTAGAAAAGAAAACATACATGCCAAGCATTGCAAAAATAACAATACCTGATGCTTCAAATCGATGCTTCCAAGGTTGAATATTGACTTTACCTGTGATTGGAAGCGCGTAAGGAGTGTGTCTTGGCTTAAGAGTCCCAACAATCATCATTACGATCACACATACAACAAACAAGATGGCTAATTGATATAAATAGTGGATATCAGGCTTGATCACGAGCTGTAATAGCGCATAAACAGAAACGAACAGTGCCAGTGAAATTTTTGCCGCTACAGCGGGAATGCGTTTTGATAAATATCCGACTACGATGACGGTTAAAATGGGCACATTCGTAAAGCCATTCACCATTTGTAAATATTGAAACAGTCCGTTAGGTGCATACATAATAAAGGGTGCGATAAAAAGGGAGGCGATCGTTAAGATGATGCCGAACCATTTTCCTTTTTTAATAATAGAAGCTTCTGAGGTTGCCTTATTTTTCGCTTTATAGACGTTGATTGAGAATAAAGTACTCGCACTATTGAGCATCCCGTTAAACGTACTTAAAACAGCGCCGAACATCACAGCTGCGAAGAAGCCTTTCATCGCGCCTGGCAATACGTCATTTACAAGTTGTGGATACACATAATCACTATTGCTAATGGAATTACCATACATTTTAAAAGCAATGATGCCTGGAATGATAATGAAGAACGGAGTCATGACTTTCATAAAGGCAGCAAGCACCACTCCTTTTTGTCCTTCCTTTAAATTAGTCGCGCCGAGTACGCGTTGAATGATGGCCTGATCGGTTCCCCAATAGTACAAGTTTACAAGTAGCATGCCTGTAAATAGAGTCCCAAAGGGTTCAGGATCAGTCGATGAGCCAATGGCATTCATTTTTGCATCATTACCTTCAAAAAGCTTACTAAAGCCGCTTGTGAAATGGCCGTGCCCGAGACTACGAAGGCTAAAATATAAGACAGCAAAGCCAATAATTAGTAAGCCAATCCCATAAATCGTATCAGAAATGGCAATCCCCTTTAAGCCACCAAATAGCGTGTAGATGGCACCGATAATACCAATAGCCCACACCATAACCCAAATGGCTGCGCTTTGGCTAATGTGAAACGACCCGGCCACATCAAAAATTTGTCCAAGTGCGACAGAGCCTGTATAAAGGGTGACAGGGATCCCATTTAAGATATAACCAGCCATAAATAAATACGTAACAAATGTTTTCACGCCAGTATCATAACGATCTTCTAAAAATTCAGGAATCGTTGTAATGGCTGCCTTTAAATAGCGAGGAATGAGAAAAAAAGCAACTACGACGAGCGCTAAGCCTGACGTCACTTCCCAGCTTATGACCGACATATTGTTTTTATACGCTTGTCCACTCATACCAATAAAGTTTACGGTACTTAAGTTTGTAAGCATGAGGGAGGCGGCAATTACGCCGCCTTTCAAACTTCTACCACCTAAAAAATACGTATCGTTCGTATGCACTTCATTTACTTTTCCTTTTGATTTATAGTACGTAAAAGCACCAACAAATCCTGTAAAGATTAAAAAAGTAATAATTGTTAACCACTGCATCCTCATTACCTCCTTTACTGTTCTTTACGCATGATACACGGGAAGCCACGTACCATGTGCGGTGATAAGATCATCACAAAGGGCGATGATTTTCTCTAGTGAAAGCTCAGCTGCAGTATGAGGATCAAGGAATGCAGCCTGATATACAGCACTTTTCTTGTTGGTCATAGCCGCTTCAATTGTAAGCAACTGCGTATTAATGTTCGTTCGATTTAAGGCAGCTAACTGTTCAGGAAGTTCGCCCATTGAACAAGGCTTTAAACCGTTGCGATCAGCGACGCACGGCACTTCGACGACGGCTTTAGCTGGTAAGTTGGAGATAAGTCCTTCTGTGTTAAGAACGTTTCCAGCAAAGACGAAAGGGGTATTGGTTTCCATCGCTTCAATAATTCTTGAGCCATATTCTCGTGAGCGTTCGTGTGTTAATTGCTCATTCATCACTAAATCATCACGCATTTTTTCCCAATCTGTAATCTGCTTTTCACAGCGCCGCAAATATTCATCGATTGGGATGTTAAGCTGGTTGATCAGCTCTGGCTCATTTGCCTTAATGAAATACGGATGATATTCCGCGTTATGCTCAGACGATTCAGTTACATAATAGCCAAACTTATCCATAAGCTCGAAACGAACCATGTCATTGTGAAGCTGCTTTTGCTTTTCTTTTGCACGTCGTTTAATTTCTGGATATAAATCTTCACCGTTTCGCTTAATTTCAAGTAACCAAGCCATGTGATTAATGCCGGCAATGCGCTCTTCAATATGATCAGTTGGTAGATCGAGTGATGCTAGCAAATGCTCGGTACAAACTTGCACACTATGACAAAGACCTACTGCTTTAATCTTTGTATAACGAAGGACAGCTCCAGTTAGTGTAGCCATTGGATTGCTATAGTTTAAAAGCCAGGCATCAGGACAAACCTCTTCCATTTCATGAGCGATTTCAAGTAAGACAGGAATGGTACGTAAAGAACGGAATACACCACCAATGCCAACCGTATCGGCAATCGTTTGCTGAAGGCCGTATTTTTTTGGTATCTCAAAATCAATTACGGTGCTCGGTTTATAGCCACCAACTTGAATCGCATTAATTACATAGGACGCGCCATCTAAAGCTGGTCGGCGTTCTTTATAGGCCGTAATGGTGACACGCGCTTTCAAGTTTTGCTTCAACTGCGTCAGCATCATTTCTGATTCGTGAAGGCGCTTGAAATCAATGTCATATAGAGCAAACTCAAAGTCTTGTAGGGCAAGAGAAAGCATGCAATCGCCTAAAATATTTTTTGCGAAAATCGTGCTACCAGCACCGATGAATGTAATTTTTTTCAAGAGAAATCCCTCTTTTCTATCAGAAATTAGTAAAAAAGAATGTAAAATAAATTAATTAAGTTATGTTATACTCGATAGTAAAGCGCTTTCAATAAGAATTCAATGGTAAATAAATGCGTTAGGAGGGTTGAAAATTGCGATTTCACGTTTTGGAAAAGCCATATGGTTCTTCTGCTCTTCACTATGAAGCTCGTGAGCTCACCTCTCCTGCTAATCTATGGTATGCAGGGTGGGAGCGCTGGACTTCCTCTCATTTTATAAAGAATCATCTGTTTTTAAATGAAACTATGTCTAACGGATATTTGTTTCTGTATACAACAAAAGGAACAGGTCACATAGAGCTAAATGGAGAAACCGTTTCTGTAAAACCAGGAGATGCGATCGTCGTAGAGAAGAGTGATGTAACTGTAAAAGATGTAGTTGAATGGGAGTTTATGTATGTTGTGCTGAATGGAGAAATCGCAAAGAAAAGTTGGGATTGCTACATTATAGAACAAGGAATGCGAACCTATTTGCCGTTGCACTCTCCACTTATTACATTGTTGTACGAAATTAATCAAGAAGTGTATGCCAAGAAAATTAACGATCCATACATAGCTTCCAGCCGAGCTTATCAATTTTCAATGACGTTACGCCGCGAAAGTCAAGAAAGTCTAGTACAAGAATTACCAGAATCACTGCAGAGCGCAGTACGTTGCATACACAAACAATTAAGCTCTCCACTCAGTGTAGACATGCTAGCCCAAGTCGCGGGCTTATCTAAATATTATTTCATTCAACAATTTCAGCGGCACTTAAATGAGACGCCCATGCAGTATGTAACAAATCAACGAATGAAGCGGGCGATGAAATGGTTATCAGTAAGTGATATGAGCATTGGCGAGATTGCAAAGCGAAGTGGCTATGAGAGTAGTAATTATTTTAGTAAAGTCTTTAAGCGTGTGAGTGGGGAATCACCGAGTTCCTTCCGTGAAAAGCACAAAGATGTGGTTTAAATAGAGAGGTGATAGTAAAGGCCAAGCAAAACGCAAAGGCATGATGTCACCTTTGCGTTCAATCATTACAAACAAAACTTAAACTCGGAAATGGGATATAGCAGTCTGTAACTTCTCAGCCATCTGCGCTAAAACGCTAGAAGCTGCAGTGATTTCTTGCATTGAGGCACTTTGTTCTTCGGTTTCTGAGGCTACTTGTTCGGCGTGTGCTGTTGCCTGTCGAGCAATGACGTTCACTTCTTTTACACCTTGAGCCATGGATTGGGTGAACTGCTGCAAAGAGCGCAAAGCGCTAACAACTTGCTTTACTTGTTCATCTACGCTCATCGTGACAGCATCAATTTCTTGAAAAGAGTTAGCTGTGTGCTCAGTAAGAGTCATGCCATGTTCAACAGCCATCACTCCTTCGTTCATAACGGTAACAGCTTGGATTGCATCTTTTTGAATACGATCAATGGTTGAGTGAATCTTATTAGAGGCTATCGCAGTTTCTTCGGCGAGCTTCCGTACTTCATCAGCCACTACACTAAATCCTTTGCCATGTTCTCCTGCTCGAGAAGCTTCAATGGCCGCGTTTAAGGAGAGGATATTCGTTTGTTGAGCAATATCAGTAATGGCTTGTGCATTTGTATCAATTAGCTTTGCTTGTTCGTTGAGAGCAGAGATTAAATCCGCTGTATGCTCAGCTTTTTGTTGAATGACTTGAATTTGTGTAACGACTTTTTGTAGAGCTTGTCCGCCTGTTTTTGAGGCAGTAGAAGCTTTACTAGATGCTTCTGAGAGTTGTTCTTGCCGATCTTTAATCGTAGTAATATGGCGAGCAACTTCATCCATTTGCCGATTTCCGCCTTCCATCGTTTCCAACTGCTGCTCAGATCCTGCTGAAATTTCTTGAACGGATTGTGCAATTTGTTGTGTGGCTTGAGAGGAAAACGCTGCACTGGCTGACAACTGCTCAGCCGTCGCGGCCACATGCTGAATATTCATCGTAACGTGGCTGAGTATGGCTTGCATTTGCTGCGTCATTTCATTAAAGTGGACCGTCATTTGTCCGAATTCATCCTTTGTGTTAACAGGAAGTAATGTTGTAAAATCTCCTTCCGCTAAAGAACGCGTATGTTTATTAATGCGTTGTAGCTGATTTTCCATATACCGGCTATTCAATATGGCAGCTCCAATTGCGATCACGAGCACGATTCCGCCAATGAGTACGATGCGTTGAAGCAAGGAGGAAATAGGTTGGAACAGTTCGTCTTCTGAGACGACGAGGGCAATAACCCAGCCGGTATCGCTCATTTTTTTGTAATACACGCGCTTTAATAAGGCTCCTTCAGTGAAAGAGGCAGATCCTTGATTGTGTCGCAACATATCTTTACCAACTTGCAGAAGTGAGGTATTTTCATCGTTAAGAATCGATGTTTTTATGATTTTCGTAGGATTCGTATTTGTTAAGTAGTTTCCATGACGATCCAAGACGAAAGCGCGTCCAGAATACCCAACGTTAATTTTTGAAATGAACCGCTGTAAATAGCGTAAGTCAATATCACTTGTAGTAACACCGAGAAAGCGGTGCTTGTTATTATAGAATGGAACTGAAATAGTGACCATAGGCACGTGCCCAGCTACATCATCGATATAAGGCTTAGTATAAATATAGGCTTGCTTCGTTTGCTTTCCATTTTTATACCAATCAAACTGAGTATAGGCTACTTTTTCATTCATATAGGCGTTAGTGTAATGAATGGCTCCTTGACTTCTAGAAGCATAGAAACCGAAGTTTTTAACGTTGTTCTTATACGCATAAGGCTCAAAAAAGATACCGCTTCCAAATGTCGTTGGGTTGGCTTTTAAGCCGTTGATTATGCGTTGTTTATAATCTTGTTTTGTAAGGATAGTAGCATCATCTTCAATGGTCCTTGCTACTATTTGAGGTAGCTTAGCATGGCCGACGAGCTCTGCTTGCTGTTGATTTAAAATACTATCAAGCTGATGATTCATTTTCTTTTCTACTTCTGAATTAATCAGTGATTTCGAATAAAAATAACTACTAACCGTCACGGCAATGAACAGTAAAAGAATGATGGGGATAAATGTTAAAATAGTTCGCCGTCGAAGGCTTTTAAACTGCATACAATTTGCCTCGCTCTCTCATTCAATAGGATACGTTAAATATCGTCCATTCCTAATATTTGTTAACGATATTTTTATAAAGAGCTGAATGTGAAGTAGAGGAATAGTAAGAAACCATACACCTTAGAAGAACAGAAAAGAGGAGATTCATGTGAAGCGATTACGTGTAATTCTTGGTACGATTATTGTCCAAATGGGTCTTGGTACGATTTATACGTGGAGTTTATTTAATCAGCCGCTTGTCAATGCATACGGCTGGAAGTTGAATGAGGTGGCCTTAACCTTTTCCATTACAAGTTTTGCCCTAGCGATTGCTACGTTGTTTGCCGGAAAGCTGCAAGAAAAATGGGGGATACGGCGCTTAGTGATCACGGCGGGCTTTGTACTCGGGATAGGATTACTTTTAAGCTCACAAGCTTCCTCACTCTGGCTGTTATATGGATTAGCTGGCGTCATCGTTGGTTTTGCAGATGGGACAGCCTATATTACATCATTATCGAATCTAATAAAATGGTTTCCGCGCCGTAAAGGACTGATTTCAGGTATTTCTGTAGGCGCTTACGGAACAGGTAGCCTTATATTTAAATACATTAATAATTACTTCATTCAAGTTGTGGGTGTATCGCATGCTTTTTACTATTGGGGAGGTATTGTCATGTTCCTCGTTATTGGCGGGGCCTTACTGCTCTCTGAGGCAAAAGGTAGTGAGGACTATGATAATCAAGAACAGTCACAAAAAAATTATTCAGTAAAAGAAATGCTACAAACAAAACAAGCATACTTATTATTTATTATCTTTTTTACCGCGTGTATGAGTGGCTTGTACTTAATAGGAATTGTGAAAGATATAGGTGTAAATCTTGCTCACTTAAATTTAGAAACCGCTGCTAATGCAGTAGCTCTTGTTGCAATCTTTAATACAATTGGACGCATTGTGCTAGGGGCGCTATCTGATCAAGTAGGTCGCTTAAAAGTAATCGCAGCGGCATTATTTGTAACAGCAACAGCAGTTACGATAATAAGTACGCTACCTCTAACGAAAGGGATATTCTTTGTTGTGGTAGCAGCAATTGCTTTTTGTTTCGGTGGCAATATTACAATCTTTCCTGCGCTCGTCGCTGACTTTTTTGGTTTAAAAAATCAAAGTAAAAACTATGGAATGATCTATCAAGGGTTTGGCTTAGGAGCATTAGCTGCTTCAAGTGTGGCTGTTCTACTCGGAGGGTTTGCGCCTACCTTTACGCTTATTGCATGCTTGAATGGGGTGTCGTTCATTATTGTATTGTTTATAAAGTCACCGCAAGCACACAATAATTCCCTTCCTCAGTCTCCTTAAATAGCCATTTCTGTTCTTTCCTTTCGGCTTGAAAACCGATACAGTGAAGGAAGCGGATTAGTAAAGGAGAGAATGAGATGAGTTATGTCCTAAGATGGCAAGAGGCAATGGTAGATCATACAGGTAACATGCCAAAGCGAATGATCGATGATGGCGCTGAAGAAGCGTTTTGGAAAACTCATTTACAAAAAAGAAAGCAAACAGAGCCGGATCCTTATGCACATGATGTTTATAGAGGAATTGCAAAATTAGTCCATAAGGAAGATACAGTATTGGAAATCGGTCCAGGTTGGGGGAATTATACGTTTTCCTTAGCGCGTGATGTAGAGCATGTGACTTGTGTGGATAGTGCCGAAGCCATTATACAATCGTTAGAAAAGCGTGCAGAGCAAGAAGGATATTATAACATGTCCTTTCTCCATAAAAAGTGGGAAGAGGCAACGCTGGTTCCACAACACGATGTGGTCTTTGGCTTTAATTGTTACTATCGAATGTTTCAGATTACAGAAGCACTTTTAAAAATGAACCGAACGGCTAAAAGGCTAGCGATTGTTGGCATGAACACAGGGCCAGAGAAACCACACTATATGGAACTCCATCGTCGTGGATTTACTATTTCATTACGTAAACGAGATTACATCGATCTTTTAAATATTTTATTTGAGTTAGGAATTCGAGCCAATTGTACGCTCATTCCGTTACAAAGTACGAAACTATACGGATCTTTCGATGAGGCTTTGAACGACAATGTGACGAAAATCGTTTCTCTTGATCATACGAAATTGGACGAGGTAGCAGACGTTCTCCGTTCACATTTAGTCGAAGAAAATGGAGGCTATCGGTACACCTATCACTTTCATGCTGCTTTATTGCATTGGACTCCGGTCAAAGGAATATAAAAAAGAACGACGTTTAAGCCGTACTTACGCGGCTTAAACGTCGTTCGTATTTTTATTACATAAAGCGTTGTACTAAGGTGTTTGGGCTTTCTTCATGAGAGGTGAGAATCATTCGGGAAAACACTTCTGTTCCAGAAGCAAGCTGATGACTGGACAGCTCATAACAATCTATCATGCGAATGAACTGCCATGAAACACGTTCACCATAACTATTCTGATACGTATGTTCCTTATCTTTTCCTAATGCCTGTGCCATGTGTACTGCTTCTTCACGAGAGCTAGCAAAAAGAATAATATGACTTTCTTCATACGTTTTTGTAAAAGGATCATAGTGTTCGTCCACGTGATGTGGTTCTCCATCATGAACGGCTTCAAATAATAAAGCCGCTGTGTACCAGCTCTTTGTTTCCTTTGCCATGTACAAGCCCCCTTAAAAGAATCGCTTATTGTAAGTGTGAAAGGATGGTATCGCAGAGTGCCATCGTACGCACATTATCTTGACCACTTGCAACAGGCGTTTGTCCTGTCTCACAGCAGTGCATAAAATGTACCATTTCCCCAACAAAGCCACGTAAGTACAAGTCACGATATGCTCCGGACATTGGTGTCATAGAAGGTGTATAAACCGTATCTGCTTCTTTTAATGATTTCCAAGGTAAATCATCGAACGTTTGTGATTTGTGAACCGTAAGACTTGTTACTTCATCTGCGTAGGCAAAGCCGTCATCAAAGGTTACGAGAACGTTTTCACTTTCTCTTGACCAAGCTGTCATGCCGGAGAAATAGAGGCTCCCAACAATGCCGTTTTCACATTTAATAGAAATGCTTTGAGAAATAAATTCGTTATCATTGTTGCGAAATCCTGTTACTTGCGCTGCTTCTCCAAATAAAAAACGAACAAGATCCACAATATGAATGGCTGCAAATTTCATAAATTGCTCTTCGTCTTTACAAAATGGCGTGCTGTTAACAGCAAATCGTGCTGTAAAGGAACGAGCTTTTCCTAATGATTCACCATCAATGAGTTCTTTTAATTGTGTGTAAATAGGCGCAAAACGCTTCATGAAACCAACCATGAGAACAACGCCAGCTTTTTCTGCCGCTTCAGCAAGCATAGCAGCTTCTTTTTCACTCATGCCAAGCGGTTTCTCAACATATACATTCTTGCCAGCTGCAATACAATCAAGAACAAGAGAAGGGTGGTCATCCGGTTGCGCAATGACAACAACACCGTCGCATTCTTCGTTTTCGAGCATGCTTTTATAGTCGTCATAAGGCGTTCCCGTACTTCCGAAGCGCGTTAGTGCACTTTGAGATCGTTCTTTGCTACGTGTAGCAATGGCAACGATTTCAGCACCGGCTTCAACAACAGCAGGGTAAATGTTCGTCGTGGCATGAAAGCCTGCACCAATAAAGCATAATTTTGTTTTTTTCATAAAGCAATCGTCTCCTAGTTTTTACTTAAAAATCTTTATCAAAATAGCATACTACGTTTCGCTTGTCTAATTTAACCTCTATAGGTTGCGCGGTTTTTAAGAAGACTATGTAAGAGCAGAAGACTCTTCATAATAAGAATCATTCTTTCATATTTATAAAGTGATGGGTGAACTACGGAGGTGGAGAATGAAAAAGACGTTAACCTTCAACAAACGAGGAAATTTGACGCCTGGAAAGCATTTTCTAACATGGGATGAACTTATGCGGGCCTTTGGCACGAATGCACATCGAAAAACGTTACTTGCTGGAATGAAGCGGGGACTGCAAATTTTAAAGAAAGCTGGGTGTAAGAGAGTGTATATAGATGGCAGTTTCGTTACACTTAAGAAGGTACCTGGTGATTATGATCTTGTCTGGGATGAACGCCACGTCAATACACATGTATTACAACAACTAGAACCTTTATTTTACGGTAAATTCCGTGATACGACCTTACAGAGAAAAAAATACCTTGGAGAATATTTTCCGGCAATGATGATTGCAATTGATCGGGTAATTGATGGTAAGAATCCTTGTTTTCTAGATATGTTTCAGACGGAAAGATACACTGATTATCCTAAAGGAATTGTATCATTAGATCTACAGGAGCTGCTATGATTACGAATGATCGAGAACGTTCAATGAGCTATAAACGATTGGAAAGCCTATTATGGCAGAAGGAACAATTAAAAACGTATGCGCTTTGTGAGACGGAAAAACAGGAGTATCATGCCATTTACGATGAATTCATCCGACGCATTCAGGAGGAACAAGCGCTCTATGATGAATATCATTCTTCAGCGCAGAAAATTATGATTGAAGCGATTGCGCTTGAGCCGGTTATTTCAGATATTCCGACTTTACTCCAAGCTCTTACAATAGAAAGTATTCAAAATAAACAAGAAGCACTAGACTTTAGAACGTGTAATGAGAGCACATTCCGAAAGAGAGTAGCAGACTCCAAGCTTTCGATTGCACCTACTATCCTACAATTATTCAAAAAGAATCTGCGTAGTGAGCTGGAGATACTGCAAAATCAAGGTGTATCTCTTGCCTTTTATGAGCACAAACTCCCTTTGTATTCTGATGGAGAATATAGTACATTATGCAGTTTGTATTTAATGCATAAGTTTACTTCCTTTTTAACGCCTAAGAGCAATGAACCTGTACCGATGCGTCTTCATAAAGGATACTTGCGATGGATCAGTGAACAAGTAGGAAAAACGGTAGACGTAAAAAGGAACATTGGTAGCATAGTAACTGAGGATGACATACGCCAATCTTCAAATGAGCTATTGAAAATGTGCGTAAAAACCGGCATATATGTAGTGCCTATTGAGGGAGCGGAAAAGTATGTTTTTTCTTATTTTCGAGAAAATGGAAAAATAATGCTTTGCTTGTCTCCAAATTATCCCCTTCACTTTACCTTACTATGTGCGCTTTGGTGTATTAGGCATCACGAGGAGCATTCTGAGCTGATTGTATACAAACATATACCAAGAGAAGCGCTTGTATTTGCCAAGAGCGTCCGTGCTTCAAGTAAACAGAAAGCAATGCTGCATAGAGAACGTTTGCTTACTGCTTTTTTTGAAGTGGCTAATTTAACAGCGTTAACAGAGGACGCGCACTTTTCAATAATGGCTGCTTTATTAGCAGAAGAGAAATTGATTTAAAATTATGAAAAAACACTTGTATATCCCTGCCTTTTTTTGTATGTTTAGTTCATAATATAGTGAAAAAAGGCAGGAATTCGAATGAAAGAATGGACTGAACCTCGCGCTCTTTATGAACGATGTGAGGAGATGAGAAGAGCGGTTTTACATGAGTATCACGTATTGCTAGCTGCATGCCCTCATCTGGATCAGGAAAGTGTTGATACTGTTCATAAGAAGGTGATGAATGAATGGAGGCTGTATGCGGAACTTCTAAAAGAAGCAGAGCATCACTCAAACCATCTAGAGAAATAAAGGGATAACCCAAAAGATGGTATGAAATAAGAGTTGAATATTCATACCGTTCACTTTATAATTGGTACAAGCTTTACAACTACATATACAAAATCCTCATCACATCCGATGAGGTAGAGGTCGCAACTTTTAAGAGTAGAACAGACGAGATGCAGAGAACATCAAAGACTCAGCTTGAAAGGAAAAGTTGCCGAAGTTTGTGTTTTACTCTGAAAGCATAAGCTGGGACTGTATCCGAATAGGAACAGAACTGTCACGCATAGCAGGATACTGGTATGCGAGTTGTGCTATCTTACGGGAGGTTTGATGCGGATTCTATTAGAATAGCTGTCACACTTTTGACGGCTTTTTTAGTACCCGCTCCTTCCTAAACAAAAAGGAGTCTTTTTTATGCAGAAAATCGAAAAAAGTTCAAACAGACATTCCGCCACGTCACAAGAAGCACCAACAGAGCTTAAAAGAGGCTTGAAATCTCGACATTTAACGATGATTTCTTTGGGAGGTACGATTGGAACCGGGTTGTTTTTAGCAAGTGGTGGTTCTATTCATAATGCCGGTCCAGGTGGAGCACTGCTTTCTTACGCTGTCATTGGAATTATGGTCTTTTTCTTAATGACAAGCTTGGCAGAGATGGCATCCTTTATGCCAGTTGCGGGCTCCTTTAGTACGTATGCTACGAAATTCGTCGATCCATCGCTCGGATTTGCGCTTGGTTGGAATTATTGGTATAACTGGGCGATTACAATTGCGGCTGAACTAGCAGCGGTTACATTAATTATGAAATTTTGGTTTCCGAATACACCCTCGTTCATATGGAGCGCTCTTTTCCTAGCTATTATGTTTTTTCTTAACTATTTATCTGTTAAAGGATTTGGAGAAGCGGAATATTGGTTCTCTTTAATAAAAGTAGTCACAGTTATTGTTTTTCTTGTATTAGGAACACTTATGATCATTGGTATTCTTGGTGACCAAGCGCCAGTTGGTTTTAAAAACTTTACAATTGGCGATGCGCCATTTCATGGTGGGTTCTTTGCAACACTTGGCGTGTTTATGGCAGCTGGATTTTCATTTCAGGGAACAGAGCTACTTGGTGTTGCTGCTGGTGAAACGGAAAACCCACGAAAAAACATTCCAATTGCCATTCGCAGTGTATTTTGGCGTATTCTCTTATTTTACATTTTAGCGATTTTTGTTATTAGTTTAATTATTCCATATACAGATAGTCGATTAGCAAGTGATGCTATTACAGTAAGTCCTTTTACGCTCGTTTTTGATCGAGCGGGAATTGCTTTTGCAGCTTCAGTGATGAATGCCATTATTTTAACGGCAGTTCTGTCTGCAGGAAACTCGGGAATGTATGCTTCGACGAGAATGTTATGGAATATGGCGCGAGAAGGGCAAGCGCCGAAGTTTTTAGGTAAGCTCGATCGTCGGGGTGTGCCTGTTGCTGCCTTGATCGTAACAACAGCTGTGGGCGCTTTAGCATTTTTTGCTTCTTTATTTGGAGATGGCAAAGTATACACATGGTTGTTAAATGCATCGGGTATGTCAGGCTTTATTGCTTGGCTAGGTATTGCAATTAGCCATTACCGTTTCCGACGTGCCTATGTAGCACAGGGACGAGACCTACGGCAGTTGCCTTATCGATCAAAATTCTTTCCATTTGGCCCACTGTTTGCTTTTGCGCTATGTGTGTTTGTCGTTCTTGGTCAGAATTACAATGCCTTTTTAGGTGAACACATTGCTTGGGGAGATGTTCTCATTTCCTACATTGGTCTACCGGTGTTTATTCTTGTGTGGTTAATCTATAAGTTTGTAAAGAAAACAAAGGTAGTGCCGTTGCAAAAATGTGATTTCGAATAAGATTAAATCACTTAGGTAACGAGGCAGAAGTGCGAACACCGCATTTCTGCCTCGTTTTTTTATGTTAGTAGAAAAAGATAGTGAACAAATATGAATTTGTAGTTTCGCACATGCTATAGTATAGACGAAGCTTGGTGTATAGGAAGGAAGAGACGTAACGTATGAAAGTATTAGTAATCGACGATGAAGAAAGCATCTCGCATTTAATTCAATTACAATTGGAACTGGAAGGATATGAAGTAAGTACGGCAATGAATGGAAAGCAGGCACTTCAGGAAGTCAAAAAACAACCTGATGCTGTCATTCTTGATCTAATGTTGCCAGATATGTCAGGCTATGAACTTTTACCAAAGCTTCGCGCAGAAAATCCAGATTTACCGGTACTCATGTTAACTGCTAAAAACCAAACAAATGATAAAATTATCGGGTTACAGCTCGGTGCCGATGATTATATGACGAAACCGTTTAATAGTACAGAATTGTTATTGCGCATTCGCAATTTATTAAAACGTTCAAGTGCTGAATTGACAATGAAAAGTAGCGATACACTGGAAGCAGGAGGCATTCGTATTGTTCTTCACGAACGAAAAGTGTGGGTAAACGACGAGGAAGTTATGATGACATTTCGAGAATTTGATCTCTTATGTCTTTTACTCAAGTATCCAAGTCGCGTGTTTACGAGAGATGAGTTATTAGAAGCTGTTTGGGGATTTGAATTTATCGGTCACACACGAGCAGTAGATATTATGATTCAACGCCTTCGAAAAAAGCTGGGTACGTACAGTCAAGGCATTGTTAGCATTTATGGGGTGGGCTATAAGTGGGAAGAGAGCAACGTGAAATGAGTTTAAGGCGAACCATTACGTATAAATTTCTAGTCCTACTCATTCCAGCGCTCTTAGTTGTTTATGGTGGAATGTATATTTTTCTTCAACGAACAATGTATGATAATGCGGTGGAAACATCTCAACGTTTAAGTGTAGAGGCACAGACTTACGCGATGAGTTATTTGCAAAAGAGAGAGGGCGCTCATCGCTTATATGAAAATGCGTCTCTCGTCGCGTCGTATTTAGCAAAACGGTACGATACACGTGTGCAATTATTTAAAAATCAAAAAGAATTACTAACAGATACGGAAAAGGGAACTCTTCCGTACATTGAAGGAGATTTAAAAAAAGCGTTAGCGGGCAAGAAAGCCTATGTATTTAAATCAAATAACCCTTTTCCGACATTGCTATTTTCAAGTCCAATCTATTATAAGGATCAGGTAGTAGGGGTGATCCGATTTGTTACACCATTAAAAGAAGAAAGCGTACTGTTACGCAATTTAACAGCCGCTTTTATTGGTTTATTTATTTTAATTGTCGTTATCGCGATGGTTTGGATTCAGCGTGTTGCTAAAATTATTTGTGAGCCCATTGAACAGTTGCGCGCAATGTCTCACTATATGACGAAAGGAAATTATAATGTATCCATGCCGGTCGTTGGCTATGAAGAAATCAGACAGCTTGCCGTTGATTTTAAAACGATGGCGCGTTCTATTCAGTTTCATATTGAGCAACTTCAAGATGAAAAAACAAAGCAACGTGAATTTGCCAATAAAATTACTCATGAATTGAAAACACCAATCACTGCCATTATGGGATATGTAGAGCTAATTCCTAAGTTATCCAAAGAACAACAACTAGAATGTTTTACGTATGTACAAACAGAGAGTAAGCGGTTATTACAACTCATCCACGAAGTGCTCGCCTCCTCTCGTTATGATCGCAATCATTTTCAAGTCGTGCCTTCCATGATGAATGTTGCTCCATTGCTTAAAGACGCCTTAAATGTGATGAGCTTAAAGTTTCAACAACAACATCTTACAGTGAATATGCATGTTTCCGATGTTTTCGTGCTTGCTGATTATGATAAGACAAAGCAAGTGCTACTAAATGTTCTTGATAATATCGTTAAATACAGTGATGCCCTTCATGTTGATATTACACAGCAGATGGAAGAGAACTATGTAGCTATTCATATAGAAGATGACGGAATAGGGATGGACCCGGTCATCCTGCAACAATGGCATGATCGCGGTAAGAGTAGACGATTACGCTCAGCGTTAGGCAATGGGCTTGGCTTACTGATTTGTGAAGAAATTATGAGTAAACAGGGTGGGAAATTTAGTATTTCTGAAAATAAACAAGGTGGAATGACCGTTTCTTTACGATTTGCTATTCATGTAGCGTCCCTTGCATGAAAGCGCTTTTAAAATGATACATTTATGAAACATTTACTTTGAATTTGTGAAACATTTTTTCTTTACATTTGGAGGTATGAACAACATGAATCATTGGCTGTCACGTGCTAGTGTTCTTTTAATGATCATCCTTGGTTTTAGTATTGGCTTAGCCATCATTCATAATAGTTACTTTAATCATATCGAAACGATTGATGATCGAAAAGAAGTCGTGACCCGAACAGGAGAATCGATACCCACGATGATTACCTTTCATCATCGAGCGTGGGGAACGGTCACGATTCGTGATGAGCTTCACTTGCAAAGGATTGCCGCCTCTTTTAGTCAAATTAGCGAGCGTGGCACGCTGAGGAAAAAAGTGAAGGTAATAAAAGGTGATTTTCATGGGACGATTACGTATTTAAACGGCTCTGTGAAAGCGTTCTCCTTAGGTGACCGTGTTGTTGTAGATCATTATCTCTATAGAGATGATAACGTAATGGCAATTGCGGCATCTTTAAAGGCAGCTTTACTTAGCTTATGTTATACACCAAAGAAAATCGCTTCCTTCGTAAAGCATGCCCAATCGGTAACAGAGCATAAAGAACATATTAGACTGTTACCAAGCAATAAAGTAGATGAGTTAAGTACAGAGATTCACAACGCGACGCTGATCGAGGATTATGATCAAATAACGAGGCTCATGTTGAAATACAAAAAACCACAAGCTATTTATCATATTTCCTTTCATGGTAAAAAGGGACGGAAGCGAACAGATGTGTTAAGTTTGTCGCTCTATCCGGAATTTGTCATTGCTCAATACTTAGGAGATGATAACGGAAATGTGGTGTATTTACGCCGCTCTCTTGATCGTTTGAATGTAAAGGGGGCGCAATTATGAAGCGGATTTTCTTTGTTCTTCTCCTATTTTTAGGAGGGACAGAAGACTTTAATGTTCGGCAACTCCATGAGTTATTAGATATGGAAGTTCCGAACTTAACGAATCATCATGTTGTCGCCTATATTGCAGCTCGTGAAGAAGTTGGAGAATCATTGCTTTCCTCGTTTTGTAAACGGACAGGTTGCACGTATGAATTTGTTCGATTACCAACAGAAGAGTTGGTGCGAAAAGTTCGTGAAGAACGTCATCATCCTAAAGCGGACATTGTCATTGGCGGCCCGTTAGATGCGCATCAACTACTAAAGAAAGAAGAACTATCGATGCCAGTAATGATGAAAGATGAATCCTTTACATCACAGACAAGTAGTAGTGATCCAGATCATTATTGGTACGGATATGAGCTTGAACAGTTGGCAATTGCTGTGAATGAAACCTCGTGGAAAAAAGCGTTCGGTAATGCTCCATTACCGAAAACATGGGAAGACTTACTTGATAAGCGTCTGAAAGGAAAGATTGTCCTACCAAACCCGCATATTTCAGGAACAGGGGTTCAAATTTTGCAAGCGATTGCGAAAGATATGGGCGGCAAAGATGGTGTGAACTATCTGAAACATTTTTTAAATAATGTTGGCTATTGGACTGCAAATGGTTATAGCCCAGCAGAATTTGTGGCAAGTGGTGAGTATTTAGTTGGCATTAATTTTTTAGGCGATCAAAAAATGCTACGTGAACGCCAGTTTCCAATGAAAAGTAATGTCATTAATAAAAACATGTATTCTGTGAATGCCATTTCGAAATTAAGAGATGCCCCACATGGAGCCGTTGGCGATTTGTTTTTAGCCTATTGCTTATCAAAGCCTGCTACAGAAATTTTAGGAAAAGTTTCGTTTGGGATTCCAGTCAGTCATCGCAGTCAACAACAGTTGTTACGCTCAATCAAAAGCGGATCGACACAGCATTATAAGCAAGTATTGCAGGCATACAATCACTATCGTAAGCCCTAAGACTTAGCAACAAGAATAAGGGGGAACAATCATGGGGTTTTTCAGCATTAATCGTATAAAAAATGCAAACATTCCAATTGAAATTCAACGTAAACAATGGTTAAAACAGTTTTTGAAAGCGTTCTTAGTTGTCTTTATTGCCTATATGGCAATGTACTTAATTCGTAATAACTTTAAGGCTGCTCAGCCATTATTGAAAAGCCAACTTGGCTTTTCAACGAGTGATTTAGGTTATATCGGCTTTGGATTCTCAGTCACCTACGGAATTGGGAAAACGCTTCTAGGTTACTTTATTGATGGAAAAAATTCAAAACGTATTATTTCTGTCTTACTTATTTTATCAGCAGTGATGGTATTAGCGATTGGTCTTGCTTTAAGTGCAGGTGGAGCACCAATTGGATTATTATTAGCTCTTTGGGGGTTAAGTGGTTTATTCCAAGCACCGGGAGGACCTTCGTCTTATTCAACAATTACACGGTGGACACCTGAAAAGCAACGTGGTCGTTATTTAGGATTTTGGAACTGGTCACATAACATCGGTGGAGCAGTAGCTGGTGGATTTGCTTTATGGGGCGCCAATTTATTCTTTAACGGTAACGTAGTCGGAATGTTTGTTTTCCCGGCGATCATTGCCTTAATTATCGGGGTTGTAACACTATTTATCGGAAAAGATGATCCAGAAGAACTTGGTTGGAATCGTAGTGAGGAAATTTTCGGTGAGCCGATTGCCGATGAAAATATTGAAACAGAAACAATGAGCAAGTGGAAAATTTTCACAACCTATGTGTTGAAAAATCCTTGGATTTGGTTGCTTTGTATTTCTAACGTATTCGTTTATGTCGTTCGCATTGGTATTGATAACTGGGCACCACTTTATGTATCAGAACATCTTCACTTTAGTGCAGAAAGTGCTGTTAATACGATTTTCTATTTTGAAATTGGCGCACTATTTGGAAGTTTATGTTGGGGCTTACTCTCTGATTTCTTAAAAGGTCGACGTGCACTCGTATCTGTACTGTGCCTCGTTTTAACAGCTGTTGCTGTATTAGGTTATCGTTACGGAACAAGCGAGTTAATGATTTACGTTTCCTTGTTCGCTCTAGGTGCATTAATCTTTGGTCCACAACTATTAATTGGTGTATCGATTGTTGGATTTGCACCGAAGAAAGCAACAACCGTTACAAACGGTATGGCTGGAACATTTGGTTATTTATTCGGAGATTCAATGGCGAAAGTAGGACTTGCGCAAATCGCTGATCCGAAAACACAAGGTTTAACAATTGGTGGTATCACATTACACGGTTGGACAGATACATTTATCGTCTTTAATGCAGCTCTCGTGCTAGGAATTATCTTCCTATCCATCGTAGCTATTGGTGAGGAAAAGAAAATTCGTCGCCTGCGCAAAAAACAAGAGCAAATTCATTCCGCTGTGTAAGCTAAATGAGCGAAGCAAAGTACTTCACATGAGGTGCTTTGCTTTTTTTTGCATTGAAACATGAGGATTCGGTACACTAGTACTAGATCCAATCTACGAAGTTTATAAAAAAATCTGCTATTTTTTGAAACCTTTTGTGAAAGCTTTCGTATAGGAGGGTATAGAGAACAAAAGGAAATTCATTTAGAAAGGAAAATATCATGTTAAAGAAAATTATTGCAGCGTCAATTGTATTTACGTTTTTACTTGGACCGGTTACGAGTATCGTTTTTCATGATACGAACCATGTTGCAAGTGCAAAAGGATATCGTTCGGGTGTTAAAGGCTTTAAGAATGGTGGTAGCAATAATGGACCATCGCAATTTAAGCAACAGCAAAAATCAAACAAAGGCTTCTTTTCGAAACGAAGTAATACGAAATCAAAACGAGGCGGTTTCTTTAGAGGCTTACTTCTAGGTGGGGTTGCCGGCTTTTTATTCGGAGGTTTATTAAGTAGCTTAGGACCTCTTGGCTCCATTCTCGGCTTACTCGTGAATGTTCTGGCGATCGTTGTCATTATTTCCTTAATTATGCGCCTCGTTTCTATGTTTAAAAACCGTAGAAGGACCGATGATCAATGGAGACGATAAGACTGTACGAACAGGATTTGATTAACGCGGTATGTTTGCATATTGCTCAAAAAAAATCCTTAGCACCACAAGATGTCGAAGTAGAGTTAATGTATGACGATGATTATGGATTTTCAGCTGAAGTGCATACGATGGGTCGCAAACAGGTGTTAATTGAAGCAAATTTAATTGAAGCACTGCGTTTTTACCTCGGCACAGAAACCGATATTGATCCAATGTCAGCAGGATTGTCACTATTGCTAGATGATGAGGCTGGTATTGTCGTAGACGTTACGCAAAGACATAGCAGTAGAATGTAACAGAAAAGAGGCAGGGACATAAACATCCCTAACTCAATAAAAATGGCTTGATCATCGGTGTCGGTGATCAAGCCATTTTTTTGTGTCGCTCATTCGTTTATTTTTAGATTGTCTTGTGTACGTAAGCAGCCGGCAAGAAGAGGGCAATCTCTTCGATAATCGTCAAATACAGTGAAGGGAGCAGAAGCCCTAGTTCGCGCGCAGGAGCCCCTGGTTCGCGCGCAGGCAAGGTTGATTCGCGCGCAGAAGCCCCGAGTTCGCGCGCAGACAAGGTTGATTCGCGCGCAGAAGCCCCGAATCACGCACAAACTAGACAAATCACCTCTAACAACGTATGCAAGGGATGAAAACAAGAGCAAATTAAGAGCTAATCTCGTAAATGTGCTCAAAAATGAGAAGAAATCGCGTGCAATCTCTTCAATAATCATCAAAAGAGTGAAGGGCACAAGAGCCCCCGGTTCGCGCGCAGACAAGGTTGATTCGCGCGCAGGTAAGTTCGATTCGCGCGCAAGAGCCACCGTATGCATCACAAAACAGAGGAAGTCTTGTCCCCCAAGTCCTTTTCCTTATTGCTTTTGAAGGAAACTAGCAGGCATAACGGCAGCTGTAACGGTTCCTTTCGCACAAAGTAATTCATTCGCAAATACTTCCGTATGCACAATCCACTTTTTTGGATGCACTTCTTCGATCGTACCAACGGCGCGTAACGGGATCCCGTGAGGCGTTGGTTTCATAAAATCAACATGTAAATTAGCTGTGACAAAGCGAGGAGGCTCGGCGCCATCTCCTGGTTCATGACCGTTTTTGCGATGCAAAGCCAGCGCGGCCGATCCTGTTCCATGACAATCAATTAGAGAAGCGATTAACCCACCATAAACAAATCCTGGTACCGCCATCTCAGCTTCTTTCGGCGTATAAATTGTTTCCGTATGCTCATTTTGCCAATACGTCTTGAATTGATGACCGTGCGTATTTAGACGACCACAGCCATAACACCATGAATAATCTTCAGGATAAAGATCTTGAATTGCAATCATAAAAAGCCTCCTTATTCCGTGCATTCTCTTAGAAACAATTCCACATACATGATGAGAATCCTTTAATCAGTTTCCATGCCTATCTCAACCTAGGCTATTAGACTTTTTAGAAATAATTGACAAGTGATAGTAACATAAGGTACATTACACATATAATGCACTATAGTAGTATAGGGCGAAGGAGTTTTATAAATGATTCTTAATAATGACAGTATCATACCGATTTATTTGCAGCTGGCTGAGTGGTTAGAGAGTCAGATTATTAACAATACCATCGCTGCAGACGAAAAAATGTACTCACAATATCAATTAGCTGAAATGTTTACTGTAAACCCGGCAACTGCTGCTAAAAGTTTAACTATACTCGCCGAGGAAAATGTGCTCTATAAAAAAAGGGGACTTGGTATGTTCGTATCGCCTGAAGGAAAAGAAATCGTTCTGCATAAACGAATAAAAAAGAAGCTTCAACCGCTAGTGGGGGAGTTAGCGAGTGAAGCCGTTCATCTCAACATTGCGGAAGAAGATTTGATTGCGATGATTGTACACATGTATAGAAATGTCAAGGAAACGGAGGAGTTATAACATGCACGCTATAAAGTGCCATTCGCTAAGTAAAAAGTACGGACGTAAACGGGCGTTGGATTCTATTACTTTTAGTAGCAGTGAACCGAAAATAATTGGCATCATTGGAAGAAATGGAGCGGGGAAATCGACACTCTTACAATTAATCGCTGGTTATATTCGTCCGACGAGTGGAGAAGTTACAGTGTTCGCTCAAAACCCATACAACTCACTTTTTGTTTCTGCTAACAGTATGTATGCTAGCGATGAGATGCGCTTTTCTCCGAAGTTTACACTACAAGAAACGTTAGCGAAAATGGCTGCATTTTATGCGAATTGGCAAGCGGAACGAGCTTTGAAGTTAATGACGTATTTTCAATTAGAACAAGAAAGCTATTATCATCATTTGTCAGTCGGTATGAAAAGCATCTTTCGAATGATTGTCGTGCTATGTGCGCGTTGTCCCTTAACAATTTTAGATGAACCAACAACGGGGATGGATGTGGCGGTACGTAAGGATTTCTATCGTTTGCTTCTAAAAGAGTATATCGATGATCCTCGTACAATTTTATTATCAAGTCATCTTCTATCAGAAATAGAAGAACTCGTTGAGGATATTGTTCTTATTCATGAAGGCAAGAAAGTATTGCATCTTCCTATGGAGGAGTTAAGAGAATACGCAATCGGTGTAAGTGGACCGACTGCTCAAATACAGTCTGTGGTAGCGGAACACGATTGGCTTATGAAAAAAGAAATTACACCTGGTGTGACGTATGGTGTAGTAAAGCAAAGTGACATTTCATTAGAAATGTTCCAAGCAAAGGGGCTCGTAGCTGAAAAAGTAGCAGTTGATGATCTTTGTATTTACTTAACAGATGGGGATAGAGGGGGAATAAATCGTGTCTTTTCATGAACCTTCTTTGTGGGGAGTTATTAAACAACAGTGGCTGTATAAGATGCGTGCCTATCGGCAAGTTTTTACGTCGTTTATTTTTATTCAACTATTATTTTTATTATTTGCAACACAGCCTTTTGGAAGTAGCGATACTATGAATATATATTCAGTTCTTACAATGTTAGTCGTGTTGCTTATATGGCAAGGAATAGCGGCTTTTCTCCTTACGACTAAAGGCTATCGATATGATGATGTGACATTTATATGCAATGCAACGACAAGTACCATCGCTAATGCATTGTTTCTTCTTACAACAGCTGTCTTTGCAGCTAGTATGATGTTTTTTGTCAGCCGTGCTCTAGTAGTCATTCTTTTATTTAATGAAGTAGACGCATTGTATGTTCAGGATATAAATATGCAACAAATGATGATTGAGGGTTTTGTGCAAATGCTGTATTTCTTAGTGGTGGGAAGTATAGGATATTTAATTGGTATGCTCGTACAATGGCACAAAAAAGCTGTGTTTTCTATTGTTTTGTTAGTGATTATTGGATATGTACTCATGGGGAATTCCTACATTGCAAATTTCGTTAAGCTGTTTACAGAGGAAACGTCACTCGTTATTTTTACTTTGAAGGCGCTCGTTGTATCATGTGCGTGTTATTCTATTAGTTATTTTATTTCCCGAGAAGTAGAGGTGGATGGTTCATGATTGTTGCGTTGCTATGGATTTTATTTCTTATTCTTATTGTTTTTTATCTTCTTTTTGCTTTCTCAAAAAGATTAAAGGATAAATTAACAGGCAAGAACGGTGCACGCATTCTCATCGGCTATGTTGTCCTTTTACTTTTAATAACGATCAGCTCTTTTGGCATAGACAATGAATCTCTTCAACGAAAACCATTGGCTACGGTTGATGAGATGAAACAACATGAAAAGGAACAACTAGCACTCTATCAAGCATTAGAAAATGGAAATTTCCCCTCGGGACTTGGACATACTTTATTTCTTAAGAAATCATGGATCTTCCCAATTCATGAAAAAAAGATAGTGTTTGCTTTTGATTCTGATCACAATGGAGATCAGGCGCTTACTAATGTGTATGTCGAACGAAAACCAGGAACCGCTGGGAAAATTGAAATACAGTACTATCATGGCCGAAGTTTTCAAGAAGGCTTTGATTATACACATACTATTATGTCGCCAATTGTTCAGCATGATGGTCAGCGTATAATCGTTACTGATCAGAACAAAACAGCTAAGCTTGGAGCACTGAATGAGGTAGTTGCATCAAGATTTTTGCAGAACATGGGTGACACGGAACATGAAGTAGAATTAACAAGCCACGGCATTTCCTTTTTGTATGTAAAAGTGCCTAAAGGTGTGAAGGTATCGGAGGAAAAGGGAGAGGTTTCATTTGTCACGAAGCCATAAACAAGAAATGAAGGATCAAGAGTATGAAATGTTGTTGCACATTGAAACGAGTGAGGTCCAACATGTATATGAAGCAACTTCGCACTATCATCGCTATGAACCTACGTCTTATGGTGGGCTTCATCTTCTCCTTACGCATTATGAGTGGGGGAGGATTCCAGGTCGGCTTGTAGATTTTGGGTGTGGAAAAGGGCGCGTAAGCTTTTATTGGCATTATATGTTGCAACGAGACGCCATTGGCATTGAGCGACAACCTCGGTTCTTTCAAGAGGCGCAACACAATTTGAAACAGTATGAACAGAACTTTCCGGATGCTAAGGGGAAACTAACCTTTATAGAAGACGATGCGACACGCTACCCTATTGATGAGACTGATACGATTTTTTACTTTTTTCATCCGTTCTCACTACCTATTTTCATGAAAGTAATTGAAAACATTTTACAATCGCTTGAAACCTTTCCACGTCGCATTGTACTAATCTTATATTATGCGCACGAGGACTATCATTTTTTTCTACAGCAACAAACGATGTTTCAAGTGGAACAAGTGATTGAGATTCCATCGTTATACGAAAACAATTCGTATGAAGCATTTACAATCTATTCGTTATAAAAAAGAAAAGTTGCCTCCCTTTACTAGTGGAAGCAACTTTTTTTCACTTATTTAGCGATGAATTCAGGAGGTTGTGTATCTGTTCCGGTGGAAAAGTGGGTGATTTTTTCATATTCACCACTGCGCAAAATGCTGTGATCATTGCGCATGAAGTACGTATACGTAAACAGCGCTATGAATAGCCCGAATGTCCAAGCATTATCCCAAAGAAAGCGGGCTCCTGGAATAATCAGTCCGAGCAATGGAATGGCTACACCGATTAATAAGGCGTAAATACCGTTTTTGTTATAGCCAGAGGAATATGAATAACGACCCTTGGGATCATACAATTCTTGTAACGCCATCTGCTTTTTACGGACGAGCCAATAATCTGCAATGGCGATCCCGTCAATTGGACCAAGAAGTGCACCATACGTACCGAGCCAGCCAAAAATGTAGTTGCCGAAGTTTGACATAATATACCATGGTTGCATGAGAATTGCGAAAACCCCGGTAATAAGTGCGCCTAATCCAAAGGTAATGCGTTTTGGATAAAGATTTTCGATGGCGCGAGCGGGTGCAACAATATTGGCTCCAACATTGATGGTCAACGAAGCAATGGCGATGATAATCGTACCTAAGAAAATCACATAAGGTGGGAATTTAGCAAGAAGTTGAACAGGATCCCATAAGGCGGTGCCAAAAATAACGACCGTCGCAGAAGTAACAGCAATCCCGATAAAGGAGAAAATACTCATGGTGAGTGGAAGAGAAAAGCTTTGTGCAATCATTTGCGAGCGTTGATTTTTTGCATAACGACAAAAATCTGGAATGTTTAAGGCGAGTGTTGCCCAAAAGGCAATAACGCCTGTTAAAGCTGGGAAAAATATTTTTAAGAAAGAGCCCGTAGTTGTAAATTTTGATGGTGTTGATAGAATAGGCCCAAAACCACCTGCAGAGGTAAAAGCCCAGATGAGGAGTACGATGGCTGCAATTCCAACAATAGGGGCAGCAAGTAAGCTTAATACTTTAATCGCTTGTGGACCTTTATAGGCAACACCTACATTTAAGGCCCAGAACAGGGCGAAAATGATGGCTGTATGACCTGTTAAGTTAGCCCACGTTGAAAAGGAAGCTGATAGAAGGACATCAATGGCTGTCGTGCCAATCCATGTATTAATACCAAACCAACCAGCAGCTACAATGGCTCGTGCCATTGAGGGAATGTGTGCACCCTTGGAACCGAACCATAACCTGGCGAAGACTGGATAGGGAATACCAAATTTCGTACCTGCATGAGAATTGAGTAAGATAGGTATTAAGACAATGACGTTTCCTAAAAAAATAGTCCCGATTGCTTGCCACCAATTCATGCCAAGTGAGATCATGCCACTAGCCATTGTATAGGCAGGAATACATAAGCACATGCCAATCCAAAGCGTAGCAAAATTCAAGCCACTCCACGTATGTTCTTTCAATGTTGTTGGTCGCAAATCATCGTTCCAAAGCTCACTACTGCGCATTGATTCCGTTGCCTCTGATGTTAAGGTAACAATTCCTTGCTGTTCTACTTGTGATTTCATGTCGCGCTCCCCTTTCGATTAAGAAATGACGAACCGAAACAAGCTTAAATCCCCCCTTTGTTTATGAAATTATTTCCCTTTTCGCCGTTCTTCCATAAAAACCCTGCTTCGTGATAAAAACTTTTATATAACAGGAAAAGGACTTGGGACACAATAGTTCCTCTGTTTTGTAGTGCATGATTCGCTCTCTTTTCGATCTCCTGCGCGCGACCCGAGTACTTCTGCGAAACTTGAACGCAAGACAATCTAAAATCAAAAAATGGCTTCAGCATCAAAAAACGATGATGAAGCCATTTTTAGGAGTTAGGGCTGTTTATGTCCCAGTCTCTTTCTTTATTATTTTTGGAATAAAAACTGCTTAATTGCATTCGTCCCCGCCCGTTTAGAGAAGAAGGGATTTAAAAGAAGAAGAATGACGATATTGGATACAAGGCCCCAAAAGCCTTCATTAATGCCAAATGATTTGCCTGCAAAATACATGGAGAACGTAACAATGACACCGACCACTAAGCCTGCGATGGTCGCTTCACGTGTTTGTTTTTTCCAAAACAAACTAAACACAATCGCCGGGAAAATTTGTACCATGCCAGCCACACCGAGCAATTGTAAAGAAACGAGTGCTGTCGGAAAGAAAATTCCAAACAATAAAGCTAAGCCAATGACAACAAACACCATGCAACGCGTAATCATTGTTAAGCGTGCACCGTTAACAGACGGGTTAATAAGGTCGCGGTAAATGTTATTAGCAAATAAATTAGAAGCACCAACGGCCATAATTGAACACGGAATGAGAGAAGCAAGAGCAATGGTTGCATAAGCCAATCCTTGTGCGACGCCACCATAAGACATATGAATCAGTTCTAATAGCGCAAAGCGAGGGTTTGTACCTTTTGGTAAAACCATATACGCAATAAAGCCTAAGAAAATAACGAGTGTTAAAATAATGTTATATAAGGGCAAAAACATCGCATTTTTACGAATCGCATTTGCACTTTTGGCAGTGAATACCCCAGTAGCGGCATGAGCCCACATGAAAAGTGCAAGCGCAGAAACAATAGCTGATGTAATAAACCAAGGAAAAGCCTTTGGTCCACTGCTAGGAATTGTAAGTAGTTGTGGCGCTTCTTTTGTAATATGAGAAATCATCGGATTCCAGCCGTTAAAGTGAATCATCGGTAACGAAACAATCATGAATAACATAATTGCCCAAACAAGAATATCTTTAATGATTGCTGTATACGTTGGTCCTTTAATGCCGCTGAAAAACGTATAGAGACCAACCAGTAAAAAAGAAACAATGACAATGACTTGTACGTTAATGTAGCCTTTCCCAGCAACTTGTAGCGTATCTTGGAGCCCGCTTAGCTGCAAACAAATATAGGGAATAAGCATTAGAACACCAACAATCGCAATTAATGCAGATAATAACTTTGAGTCAAAGCGACCGCGTGCATAGTCAGCTAAGGTGGTAAATCGATATTCTTTTGCTACGGCCCACAGTTTTGGTAAAAAGAAATAAGATATAAAATAGGCAAGAATAGAGTATGGAATAGCAAAGAATATAAGGCTTCCACTCGTATAAGCTGAACTTGTTAAGCCAAGAAACGTATAGGCAGTATATAAGTCGGCACCGACAAGGAACCAGACGAGGAGTCCTCCGAAGTTTCTACCGCCAACCGACCATTCTTCTACAGAGCTTCGGACTTTTTTATCTCGCCCTGACATAAAGCCAATAACGACAATAATTGCTACAAGTATAAATGTAATGAAAAGAGCGATCAATTGATCATTCATCTAGTCAATACTCCCTTCTGCTTTTTGAAGCGCATAAATTCCCCACGTACATAATGGTGTAAGAAAGATCCACAGTACGAGCCAAAAATGAAAAAACGGCAATCCTACTATAATCGGATGAATGGAATTAACAAAGGGAAGGGCAATTAATTGAGAAATAATAGGTAGTGCAATAAGTATAATGAGCAATACTTTTCTCATCTATTACTTTCCTCCTTTTATGTTTTTGTGCGTTAAAGCATGTCATTTATCATATCAGTAAGAACTGTGACAAACAAGCTATAAACGAAACAAAAGTAGAAAAAATCTTTTGAAATGGCAAGGATGGTTAGAATAGGGAATTAGGGAAGAGACGTGGGTCGCTCATCGATTGTAGTAAGTCTTTTTACATATGTTCAAACGTAGTGAAATTTTGTTAATATAAGAGAAGGAATATGAGAAACGGCGGTGACCCTTTTGGAGGAAGAAAAATTAAAAAAGGTGATTGAGGCAGCAAAACTGTATTATTTGCTCGACTATAACCAAAGTCAGATTGCGGTCAAGCTCGGTGTTTCGAGACCGACCGTTTCAAGGCTTCTCCAACAAGCGAAAAGCGAAGGCATTGTACAAATTAAAATTATGGATCCCTCGAATGGAAGCGAGCAGCTGGAAAAAGAACTTGAGGAAAAGTTTTCATTGAAAAAAGCAATTGTAGCCACTGTTCCACAATATGATCAGCAGTTTATAAAAAAAGAATTAGGTGAAAAAACGGCTCACTATTTATATAAGATTGTAAAAGACGGCGATGTCATTGGCATAACATGGGGAACAACGTTATATAACGTGGCGTGTGAATTGAAACAGAAGTTTGTAAAAAACGTAAAAGTCGTGCAGTTAAAGGGTGGCATTAGTCATTCAGAAACAAATACGTACCATTCGGACATTCTTGACCTATTTGGAAGAGCCTTTCAAACGGTACCCATTCATTTGCCTTTACCGGTTATTGTGGATCATATTGTTGTGAAACAAGCAATGGAAGCTGACCGGCATATTAAACGGATTCTTGATACTGGGAAGGAAGCAAACATTGCGTTGTTTACAATTGGACCTGTTAAAGCGGATTCTCTTTTGTTTCAGCTTGGTTATTTTTCTGATGAAGATATGAAGGAAATTGAGGCGAAAGCAGTAGGCGATATTTGTTCACGATTTATTGATGAAGATGGAAATGTTTTAAATGCCAATCTTAATGATCGCACGCTTGGAATCGATTTAGCAGAACTAAAAAAGAAAGAATTCGCTATTTTAGTAGCAGGAGGTCAACAAAAAATTGACGGTATATATGGGGCGTTAAAAGGTGGATATGCCAATGTCCTTGTGACTGATCAATATACCGCACGATTTCTCATAGATAAAAAACACTAGAATATTTTACAATTGTGCGCTTTCGTGTTTACATTTGTTCAGATGACTGCTATAGTGATATTGTATCATCTGATCATTACATGAAAGCGTTTTTATTATTTCTTATAATGGAAAGGATTGACGGTTATGTCAAACAAAGATCTAGTTAGTATGATTGATCATACCCTTTTGAAACCAGAAGCAACGGCTGAGCAAGTGGAGACGTTAGCGCTGGAGGCAAAAGAATATAAATTTGCATCCGTTTGTGTAAACCCAACGTGGGTTAAAAAAGCGGCTGACATTTTAAAAGATACACCTGAAGTAAAAGTATGCACAGTAATTGGTTTCCCATTAGGTGCATCTACACCAGAAGTGAAAGCATTTGAAACAATCAATGCGATTGAAAATGGTGCAGATGAAGTCGATATGGTTATTAACATTGGTGCATTGAAAAGCAAGCAATTTGATCTTGTAGAGCAAGATATTGCTGCTGTTATCAACGCTGCTAAAGGTAAAGCATTAACGAAAGTGATTATTGAAACATGCCTACTAACAGATGAAGAAAAAGTTAAGGCTTGTGAGCTTTCTGTGAAAGCAGGAGCAGATTATGTAAAAACATCTACTGGATTCTCTACAGGTGGCGCAACGGTTGAAGATGTAGCTCTTATGAGAAAAACAGTTGGACCAGATCTTGGTGTGAAAGCATCCGGTGGCGTACGTAGCCTTGAAGATGCACAAAACGTAGTAAAAGCAGGAGCGACTCGTATTGGAGCAAGCTCAGGTGTTGCTATCGCAAAAGGTCAGACGTCTAATTCCTCTTACTAAAAAATTCAATTTGAATGGAGAATACATGATGGAAACAAAATGGCTCATTGAACAAGCAGTAAAAGCCCGCCAAAAGGCGTATGTTCCCTATTCAAAATTTCAAGTTGGTGCAGCATTGTTAACCGAGAATGATCTTCTTTTTCTCGGTTGCAATGTTGAAAATGCTTCGTATGGCTTAACCAACTGTGCTGAACGCACCGCAATTTTTAAAGCGGTTTCAGAAGGTGAACAGACTATAAAAGCAATGGCAATTGTTGGAGATACAGAAGGACCTATTTCGCCTTGTGGTGCATGTCGCCAAGTCATTGCTGAGTTTTGTAATGAACAAACAAAAATCTATTTGGCTAACCTTAATGGCGATGTACAAGAAACAACGATTAACGAGCTATTGCCTGGTTATTTTTCATCAAAAGATTTACATCAATAAGTTTTTTTTCAAATATAACTTCTGGGAGAATTCATGATGACTTACTTAATTTCAATTATTGGACTTTTGGTTGTATTCGTACTAGCACTGATTGCTAGCAATAATCGCAAAGGCATTAAAGTGAAACCAATTATCCTTATGGTCGTTATTCAAGCCATCTTAGGGTATGTTCTTTTGAATACGAAGGTTGGAGAAACTATTATTCGCTCCATCGCTAATGTCTTTAATAAGCTGCTCGAATATGCTGCTTCAGGTGTTGGCTTTGTATTTGGAGACGTAATAAACAATGGAGGATATTCCTTCTTCTTAAAAGTATTAATGCCAATCGTATTTATTTCTGTACTTATTGGAATTTTACAATACATTAAAGTACTACCATTCTTTATGCGAATTATTGGGTTCCTACTCAGCAAAGTAAACGGTATGGGTAGACTTGAATCATACAATGCGATTGCTTCACTTATGGTTGGGCAGTCTGAAGTATTCATTACTGTGAAAAAGCAATTAGGAAAATTGCCGAAACATCGTTTATACACACTATGTGCTTCAGCTATGTCGACGGTTTCTATGTCAATTGTTGGTGCTTACATGACAATGATTGAACCAAAGTACGTTGTTACAGCGCTCGTGCTTAACTTATTTGGTGGCTTTATTATTGCCTCCATTATTAATCCATATGAAGTAGATCCAAAAGAAGATATTATTGAAGTACAAGCAGGAGAAAAACAATCGTTCTTCGAAATGCTTGGCGAATACATTTTGGATGGTTTTAAAGTAGCAGTAATTGTTGGTGCAATGCTTATTGGTTTCGTAGCGCTTATGGCGTGTATCGATAACGTATTTGATCTTGTGTTCGGCGTAACATTCCAACACATTCTAGGGTATATCTTTGCACCAGTTGCATTCCTTATGGGTGTTCCTTGGAACGAAGCAGTACAAGCAGGTGGCATTATGGCAACGAAGCTTGTGACAAACGAATTTGTTGCCATGCAGGAGCTTACTAAGATTCATACGTTTACACCGAAAACACTTGGAATTATTTCTGTGTTTGTTGTATCCTTTGCGAACTTCTCATCCATCGGGATCATTGCTGGTGCCGTTAAAGGGTTAAACGAAGAAAAAGGAAACACGGTAGCTCGTTTTGGTCTAAAGCTTCTTTACGGAGCAACATTAGTAAGTGTTCTATCTGCTATTATCGTAAGTTTAATTCTGTAATAGCTTCTAATAATGAGGGCATAATCCCTTTCTGCAGGTGCAGGAAGGGATTTGTTTTTTTTACGTTTGGAAAGAATAGTTGTGAGGTGAATAAATCGCTACTAGCGATTCGTTATGGGTGATGTCGGTTTATTTTTATCAGGTGCGGCCTTATTTATAAATAGCTTTGTTCTTCTTGGCAAGGTAGATGGTAAAAGCGCCGGGTACTTTAACTTATTTGTTGGTGTGCTTCAAATTGTTATTCCGTTTTATTTAATTGTGATTTCCGATCAAGAGCATTGGACACTTTTTCAGTTAGCCTCCATTTTTTTGTTTGGCTTAACGTACTTATTTGTAGGTGTAACCAATCTATTCTCATTGAAGGCAAGTGGACTTGGCTATTACTCGCTATGGGTAGCCATCATTGCCCTTCTATATACAATCGTTTCTTACGTGCAATTTCATAGCCTAGTTAGTGCGCTAACTTGGTTAGCTTGGGCGTATTTATGGTTTCTTTTCTTTTTAACAGGTGGCTTAAATAAGAAAATCGATCAGTATGTTGGCAAAGTTGCTTTTGTTCAGTCTTGGATTACATTGACTTTTCCAGCTCTTTTATCGTTAGCAGGGCTATGGAAGCAACCCTTTATTGAACGTATTTGGCTTGGTGTTATGTTAATTGGGTTTGCGTTTTTTATCGTTCTAACAATCCAAGAATGGAAACGTGCACGACGTACAGAGCTTAAAGCAATGTCGGCCGCATCATAAGAGTTCTCCTTCCTAGTGTTAAAGAAGAAAGGGAATGGTGCATGAATATTTTTAAATTTATAAGTGAAAACGGTAATCTGTCACGGCGCGAAGCGAAGCGATTGCTTGAGGATGGGAAGCTTACGTGTAATGGTGAGCGTTGCACATCAAAAACAGAGCTAACTGAGGGCGATGTTCTTCTCATTAATGGTAAGCCGTTAGAGAAAAAGGGAGAGCCTATTTATTTAATGTTTAACAAGCCAATTGGTGTGACAACGACGGCCGCAAAGCATATTGAAGGTAACATCATAGATTATATTGGCTATCCGGAGCGGGTATTTCCAATCGGACGGTTAGACAAAGCCTCTCAAGGATTAATTCTTTTAACGAATGATGGTCAATTTTCTAATAGAATCAGTCATAGCGATTATGAACATGAAAAGGAATACATTGTAACACTTAATAAACCGTTTACTTCTTGGTTTGTTGAACAAATGGCTCAAGGCGTTCAACTTCCGGAAGTGAAAACAAAACCGTGTGTCGTAGAAGCAATTGATTCGGAAACTTTTCGCATCGTTTTAACACAAGGATTAAACAGACAAATACGACGCATGTCACGTGCGCTCGGTTATACCGTCACTTCTCTTAAACGGATTCGTATTATGAGTCTCTCATTAGATACGCTCCCAATCGGAGAGTATAGGGCGATTTCCGAGCAAGAACTTCTTTGTTTAAAAGAGGAGCTTGGCGCACATGATTAGCTAAAAAAATAAGGCAACTTTCCGACCATCTTGGTTGGAAAGTTGCCTTTTTATGGTTAAGAGACACAGAGGGAACCTTCATAAGGGCCTCTATAGGAGAGGGGATTAAAGTCGATAGCGGGGGGTCTATCGGGAAAGGGAAGATGTTTTTTTGGGAGAGTTTGAAATTGAACTAGCTTCGTAAACATAACCTAATGCACGATAATTATTCACATCAGAAGGAGTTTGCGCGTTCCAAGGATACATAGGATCATGATAATTTTGGCCGTATGGTCCATTTTCTTGGGGAAGGTATGGACTTGTTGGGTATAAATCTTGCCACATCGCCCAAATACGATCTACATTTGCGTGGTGAAGAAAAAATACAGGATCATTCGGCGCAATAGGCACAAAGCCCATTTGCCCACCAACCCATAGATGAACAAGATTATGAAGCTGCGGTCCGTCTGGAAAGCCTTCTAGTGTATTACGGAAACTATTTCGGCTATCCATGTTATATGGTGGGCGATCGTAGACGGGAATAGTTAAGGCATTTCTTACCTGAGTTTCGGTTGGTAACCTTAAACCGTCTTGACCAAAATCTCTCCGTAATCCGCCCGCAGGTCGTCCTTCTTCATCAATCGTAATCCAGCGATTGCCGATGAATGGCCCATCTTCTACGAGATTATCATTGCGTGGATTTCCATTTCCACCCATGAAATCAGGTTGCCAGATCGGTGCTTGTGAAGGGTCACGAAGCATGGCGTCTCTAGCCCAATCCCAGTAAGGAAGCATAATGCTTGGATTAACAGACTGTAAATCTCGCTCAAATCGCAACAAAAATTCACGATGCCACGGCAAGAATGCAGGACACATATGTGCTGCTGTTCGGTCGGCGCCTTGTGGTGTCTGAAAGCCACCAGCCGAGGCATGCCAAGCGATATATTTGTTATACTTTCCTTCTGCTTTTAAGGTGAGAACCGCATTTACAAAATCATTTTTTTCACTGGCTGTAAGTGAGTTGACACTTTTTCTCACACGTTCATTCATAGCCAACACATTCCCTGCTTTCTCTATTTTAAGATAGAAGGGTTATATCTTTTTTTCAATACCCTTACGATATAGTAAGCAAGCTATGAAAGAGTGCCACTATAAAGGCCGCAAATGGGTAGCGGATTTTTTATGAATCAACGTTTTTGATAAGCAGGGATCTCAAGTGAAAGGTGATAGCTTGATAACATTTTGTATAGTTGGCTCATATACGTGACTTGTTTAGTTGCCCACCTTACATCAGAAGCATATTGATGAGAAGCATAACGAAGCTTCATCGCTCCTTCTGGATTCCACCGCATTTTATACAACGTATCCTGTCCATTCTTAATATAGTTAGCGCCAATATAAGCCGCTCCGCCACGAATTGCTTGTTCACGCGTAAACCAACCATGTTCGTAAGCATATTTTGCACCACCCTCTAGTGGACGGTGATCTACAGCGCCAATTCCATACATATTAAAAACCGTTTTTCCTTTATAAGAAATGCCGTTTGCAAGAGCAGATGCACCATTCCCTGTCTCCAATAATGCATGTGAGAGTAAATATACCTCGTTCAAGCGATACTTTTTCGCAGCTGAAATAAAGACCTTTGCTGTTCCTTCCAAAATACCTTTTCCTTTTAACAAGGCATTATTTACCTCATTGACTTGCAGATTTGCGCTTTGCGATAGCTTAGCGAACTGCAATGACTGTACAGTATTTGCTAGAAACGTACTCGGATCAAGGTTATAGCGTACGTCCTTAGGATGAGCATAGAACCATTGCTTTGAATGGAGCACGCGAAACCAATGAGAGCCATCTTTTCCTTTTACTTTTGAAAGGAGAGAAAGCTGATCGCCTTTTTTGACAGTGTTAATAGTCCATGATGATGGTGTTGGTGCGTTTTTTATCGTCGTTTCATCTTTAATGACAATGCCAATATGATCATTAACAGGTTGAATCGTATTGCCTCGTACAAACATGGAATAACGATGATCGGTTTGTGGCTGTGTTTTCATTTGCATTTGCACCATCTCATCGAGTGTAAGTGGATAGGTAACAATACGCTTCGTCATGCTCACAGCAGCAAAAGCATGGCTTTGGAAAAAATTCAGTAAAGTGAATAGCAATAGGGAGACTAACAGTATAATTTTCAAAGAACATCCTCCTATAAATCGAGTCTTACGAAGTATATCGACAGAAGATAGGAGAGATTTATTCTTTTTTTGATTGTAAGAGGATTTTATAGAAAGAGACGGGAATACAGTAAGCACATCTAGCGTTTTTCCTTTATAGGTTCATCTAAATGAAAAGGAGCGTGTGTGGGATGTATTTATCAATAGGTCAATTATTTGAACAGAGTGTAAACAAGTTTCCAAGTAAAGAAGCGATTGTAGATTCAGAAAGAGGTAGACGTTATACGTACTCACAATGGAATGAACTTGTAAATCAATCAGTACAAGCCTTCCGAATGTCGGGTGTTAAAAAAGGGGACGTTGTTTCTGTTTTTCTGTTTAATAGCATTGAATTTGCCACGATTTTTTTGGCATGTGCCAAAATGGGTGCTATTTTTAATCCTATTAACTTTCGGTTGAAGTGGAAAGAGGTAGCACACATTGTTTGCGATGCTACACCCGCTCTTTTCATTTATGATGAGTTGTTAGCTGCTGAAGTATCGCAATTGCAAAAAGCAGATCCGAAGCTTCGTTGCTGGATGAGTAGTACAACAAGTCGGGCTGATTCTTTACAAACGTATATACAAAATGCTCCAACAACTGCGTTACCGATTGAAGTGAATGAAGATGAAGCTTACTCGCTTATGTATACGAGTGGGACGACGGGAAAACCAAAAGGTGTTCTTCATCGTCATCGCGATATGATAGAACAAAGTTTAATTTGTATGCAAGCACTTCAACTGCGTCCTCATGATCGTGGCTTAACAGCAGCTCCTATGTTTCATTGTGCGGAACTGCATTGTGCCTTTTTGCCTCGTATTCATTGTGGTGCAACATCAATCATTATGTCACAATTTCAGCCGAAACAGGTACTATCTATTATGGAAAAGGAATGTATATCGGTAATGTTTGCAGCACCTGCAATGTGGAATATGCTCATGCAGGAAGACGTAACACAGTACCGATTGGATGCATTACGACTTGGTTTATACGGTGGAGCCCCGATGGCACCCATTCTTATACGGAAACTCATGGATACGATGGGTATAGCGCTCGTACAAGCCTATGGTATGACAGAAATGGGTCCAGCCATCTCCTTTTTATACGAAGAGGAGCAGGAGCGTAAAGTAGGATCTGCCGGCATCGCTTGCCCAAATCATGAAATTCGCATCGTTAAACCGGTATATAATGAGACTTCAGCAACGATGCAAGAGCTTCCTCCCTTCGAAAAGGGAGAAATTATCGTTCGAGGTACAAGTATGATGAAGGGCTATTTAGGAAAAAAACAAGCAACCGCCCAGGCTTTGCGGTCAGGTTGGTATCATACGGGTGATATCGGTTATAAGGATGAGGACGGGTACTTATATGTATCTGATCGTATTGATGACATGATTATTAGTGGTGGAGAGAATATCTTTCCTCGTGAAGTAGAAGATGTTTTGTTTGAACATGAAGATGTCTTAGATGTGGCCGTGTTTGGAGAGCCTGATGAGGTATGGGGAGAACGGGTAGTAGCAGTCATCGTTCGAAAAAAAGAGAATGTATCGGTAGAGGAGCTAGACTGTTTTTGTCAAGAGAGTGCCCAATTAGCCAATTATAAACGACCTCGTCGGTATATATTCTCACAAGAACTTCCGCGCAATGCTAGTGGGAAAATACAAAAATATGTGTTGCGAGAAAGCGTGCGAGAAATAAAAACAGAACAGCCGTAAGAAGCTGTTCTGTGTGCTTACAAGATTAACGTTGATCGTTTTGCAGCTGTGGTAAAATTGCATTGCGGATTTTCTTTATAATATCGCCACGGCTAATAATACCAACTACATGTTGTTGTTCATCAATAACAGGAAGCTTTTTGAAATGGTGCTTCGCTAACAGGCCAAGCGCATGCTCCATTTCATCCTGTGGAGAAACGGTATATGTTTTAATGCGTTTAGGTAAAAGTTCACGTAATGGTGTGGCACCGGTATGACGAATAACTTCTTCAAATTCAGCTTGTTCTTCATAAAATACAAAGGAGAAAAAGTCATACATATGACGACTTTTCGGCTTCAATGCGCGAAGAATATCGCCATCTGAAATCATGCTAAGTAGTTTGCCTTCATGATCGACGACAGGCATTCCTCCTACATTTTGTCGAGCTAACATCTCCATTACTTCGCTTAACGTTTGATCAAGATGTGCAACATACACATCTGAAATCATAAAATCTTGCACTTTCATAAGATGATCCCCTCTCTGTACCTGTATTGATATAGAAAAAGCCATAGATAGCATTTCTATGGCCTTTTCCTTATTAATCTTGTTTATCTTGTAAAGATTTTAGAGCTTTACGATAATCGTTATCTTTCATCGTAAGTTTCTTTTCTTCTTCCGGTTCACTTGGAGCAGGAATTGGAGATGGAGTTTGCAATTTTTGTAAGGCATTGCGGTATTCATTATCCCCCATTTTCTGTTCCTCGTTTACCGGAGTACTTTGCTTAAGAGCTGTCGTCTCCGTTTCAGGATGCGTAGTCTTTTCTTGAATATCAGCTTGTTCATTTGTAGGCATCGTTACTTTCTTTTGATTCCTGACAGGCTGCTGTTGTTGAACCGGTTTTTTCACTTCAGGTTGTTCTGGAGCACGAGGGCTCTCATGTTGCTGAAGAGGTTGCTGAGCCGGATCAAGATTTTCAGAAGAAGTAGACGGCATAGACGTTGAAGACGCAGACGGCGCTGATGTTTGTTTTTGTTGTTGTTTTTGTTCACTAGCTGCTCCACGAGATGAAACGGCTTTAGAGTTGATAATGATTAAAACGACAATCAAAATAACGGCAATAATAATAGCCAGCACACCAAACATGTCTTCTCACCTACCGATCTGTTAGTTGTCTTGCCACATTGGCAACACGTTCTCCTAATGCGTGACCAAGAGCTTTTCCTTCTGAAGAAATTTCTTCTCCTCCATCAATTGGGAACGTTACACCTACTCCATAATAAGAGCCATATAACGCGTTGGCAGGAATGTTACCTGGTAAGCCAACGATAAGCATTCCTTGGTGAAGCATTGGTGTAATTAGATTTAATAAGGTTGCTTCTAATCCACCATGAGTAGTAGCTGTTGTAGTGAATACAGCACCCACTTTATTAATAAGTTTTCCTTCAGCCCATAAGTAGCCGAGTTTATCAATCCAGCTCTTTAAGCCAGAGCTAATGGTTCCGAAGTGACCTGGACATCCCCAAATAATGGCATCCATTTCAGGAAGAGCGTAGACATCTGCTTCATCTACGCTCCATAAAAATACTTCAGCTCCCGTTTGTTCTTGTGCGCCAGCCGCAATGGCTTCGGCAAGAGCTTTCGTATGGCCGCCTTCGCTGTCATATACAACACAAATTTTCATCATGTAGTCCTCCTATTCAAAATTGGAAAGTTTAGGATACATTTTTTGGTGCAGGCAGCAAGAGCACTTCATCTTTTTGTGACTGTTTTGCTTTCGCTTTATCTTTACGAACATCGCGCAAGAAGAAGCTTAAGATTAAGCCGACGAGTGAAATAAGGGTTGCCCATATAAACGCATCGTTAATGCCGCTAATCGCTGAATCTTGACTCATTCTTCCATAAAGCATTTGTAACGCTTGGTTTTGTGCTTGTGGAAGTGGAATGTGAAGCGTAATGGCCACTTTTTGAACAAAATCATGGAAAGATGCCATGAAGAACGGATCACCTGTATTCATGCTTCCACTCATCACTTCTTTATGGAAATCTGTGCGATTCGTAAAGATTGTTGTAATTAAACTAATTCCGATTGAACCACTGACTTGGCGCAATGTATTTGACATAGACGTACCATGACTGCTTAGTTCTTTCGGCAACTGATTTAAACCAGCTGTCATAATCGGCATCATTAGGAATGACATACCGAACATACGAATCATGTACAGACCGACGATGAACGAATATGGTGTTGTCATCGTAAGTTTTGTAAACATGTACGTTGTTACCGTCGTAATTACCATACCGAAGATAGCAAGTGGTCGTGGTCCCACCTTATCAAATAATGTACCCGAAATAGGAGACATAATTAACATGATAATCGCACCTGGTAAGAGAAGTAACCCTGAATCCAGTGGTGAGTAGCCACGAATTGTTTGTAAGTAAATTGGTAGTAAGAACATACCAGAATACATACTAATCGTTAATACAATATTGATAATACTTGAGAGTGAGAAAATGTTGAACTTGAAAATACGCATATCAAGCAACGGTTTCTCAAGACGAAATTGTCGTATCGTGAAGTACGCTAATAATAGAGCACCAATAATCATCGTTGATAAAACGACGCCATCTGTCCAGCCATCATTTCCTGCTTCACTAAACCCGTAAAGTAAAAGTGACATACCGGCGAGTGATGTTACGACAGAAAGTGTATCAACCGCGACTTTTTTCGGTGGCTGAATGTCTTTTAAGCTAATAAAAGCAAGCACAAGTACAATTACACCTAGTGGTACCATACCTGTGAAAAGTAAGTGCCAGTTATAGTTTTGAACGACCCAACCAGAAAGAGTTGGTCCGACTGCTGGCGCAAACATCATCGCAAGACCGAAAATCCCCATCCCTTTTCCTCGAATTTCTGGAGGGAAAATGAAGAGAATGATGGTCATTACGAGTGGAGCAAGTACGCCCCCGCCAATGGCTTGAATTAATCGGCCAGTAATCATAATTGGGAATCCAGTTGCTACTCCACAAATTAAAGAACCGACTGTAAAGCACAACATGGCAAAAAGAAACAGACGACGAACAGCAAATCGCTCAATTAAAAAAGGTGATAACGGAATGAGTGCACCGTTAACGAGCATGTAGCCTGTTAATAACCATTGTGAAGTACTAGCTTCTACGCCAAACTCAGTGTTTATGCGCGGAATGGCTACGTTCAACAATGTTTGGTTCAAAATGGCAAGAAACAAACCGACCATTAATATAATCAATAGCGGAATGAACCGTTTAATATCATGCGAATTTTGTGGTTGTTCGAGTTCACTTGTCATTTAATTTTCCTCCTTTCCTGGAAAAGTAGTCCTTAAATTTTGCATTAGTCTTTAGAAATTTTAACTTCAGCATTCATACCTGGTTTAACTTTGTCTGAAGGATTTTTAATAGAAATTTTAACTGGTACTGTTTGTGTTACTTTTGTATAGTTACCATCATCACTTGATTTTGGCATAAGTGAGAATAGTGAGTTTGTTGCATAACCGATTTCTTCGATTTTTCCATCTAATGTAGAACCGTCATCTCCATCAACTGTTACGTCAACAGAATCGCCTGATTCAAGATCTTTCAATTCATCTTCTTTAACGTTAGCAATAACGTAAAGTTCTTTCATATCTACAACGTGAGCAATGGTTTGTCCAGCTTGTACCATTTGTCCGTTGTTGACTTGCTTCTTAATAATTGTTCCTGAAGCTGGTGCAGAAATAGATACTTTCTTTTCACCTTCTAGTGTTGCAATTTTATCGCTTTTGGAAACTTCTTTCCCTTCCTCAGCTGATAAACCTGTAATTTTACCTGCTGCTGGAGCGGTAATAGTGTTAAGATCAGCAGAAACTTTTGCGTTGTCAGTTTTGACATAGTCGCTGCTTTGCACGTAGTAGTAAGCTCCTCCTCCAATTAATAAGATAACTACTAATAGTGCGATGATATTGGTCAAAATTAAACGACCTCTACTCATTTGGTTGCCCTCCTTAATTATTAATAAAGTTAACTGTAAGGAACAGATAACTTTTTATAATGATACCTTTGTGAAAGTTTTACTTTTTATGAAAGATACTTTATGATAAAGGTATATTCTAAGTAACAACTTTACCACAAACATTACTAACGTACAATAAAAAACACTTTTAAAGTTGTAGTAGTATAATGTTTCCAGTGAAATGGTTGAAAACTGAAGGAGATGACAGGGATGGATCGTCGTGTACATGAACAAATTGAAAAGCTCGATCAAATTAAAGATACCTTTTTTTATTTAAGACGCGCCTTTATCGAAGATCAAATTAAAGATATTCCATATAACTTAACTCCAACAAAATACGCTGTTTTAAAAACATTGTTTCAACAACAAGATTGTATGGTTGCTGATCTTTCGCAAAAGATGAGTTTAACATCTGGTGCAACGACCACCTTATTAAACCAATTAGAAGGAGAAGAACTCATTCGTCGTGTTCGCGATGAAAAGGATCGCCGTGTTGTTTGGATTCGTTTAACAGAAATCGGAACAGGATTAATTTCTTCTATATTAGAGAAACGAAATTTGTTTTGGGCAGAAATGATTTCGACATTAACAACAGAAGAGCAAGATGAGTACATCCGTCTATTAAAAAAAATTGAAGCTGGAATTAAAGCAAAAGTGTAAAATGCTCTTTCATTTTCAAACACGTAAGGAGAGAAAGATGAGTAAGAGAGAAGTGCTTATACAAACCTTAGTATCGGATTATAAAAACCAAATACGAAAGATTCGGGCATGTTTTCTTCCTATGTTGAAGGAATACATTCCACTAAATGAGTATGCTGCTTTAAATGAATTACATTGTCATGGCGATTTAATGATTTCGGAAATTGCTGATCATCTGCAGGTAACAAATAGCCATATATCGGTAACGAGTGATAAGCTTATTAATCGTGGTTTAGTAATAAGAAAAAACAGTGCAGAGGATCGTCGAATTGTTTATTTATCTATTACCCCAAAAGGCGAAGAATTAGCCGTAAATATGGATAAAGTTTTGCATGAATTTTATGAGGAGAAATTAAGCAAAATGACAATAGGTGAGATTGAAACGTTCATTTCGTTAATTCACAAAATCAATCTTTAGAATAGAAGAGGCTTTCTCATTTTTCTAAAAGAAAACCATTTAGAATTTTAGTGAAATGCTTTACTATAGAAGAGTATAGTCTCTCTATAAAGGACGTGTTCAATGAAAAAGCATATACCAAATCTTCTCACGCTTGGAAATTTGTATTGTGGTTTCTTTTCCATCGGTTATATTATTCATGGCGATAGTAAAAACGCCACCATATTAATTTTTATTGCCATTATGCTTGATGCAATCGACGGTCGTGCAGCTCGTTTACTTGGAGTTGCAAATGAAATGGGCAAGGAATTGGATTCACTTGCAGATGTTGTATCGTTTGGTGTTGCACCTGCTTTCTTAGCTGCTCATACATACTTCTCAGGATTGGATTATATTACAGGAGTTGTTATGGCAGGACTCTTTCCTGTCTTCGGTGCTTATCGGCTTGCTCGATTTAATATGACACCGAAAGAAGAGTCAATGAATCATTTCACAGGCATACCGATTACATTAGCAGGGGCAGTCGTTACCTTTCTTGTGCTATTCGTGAAAGTAATTCCACTTTGGATTTTTATTATTGCTTTTTACGGTTTAGCACTTTTAATGGTTAGTACCATTAAGATTCCAAGCTTTAAAAGCATCCGTATGCCAAAGAACGGTGTAATCGTTACGTTGTTTTTGTTTTATATGTTTTATCTTGTATCAAAAGCGAAATTTGAACGAGTGCCAATCTTCTTTTATGTCGCATTAGCGATTTATATTTTATTTATGATCTTCCGTTTTATTCGCGTGAAAGAACCGAAACTTCCACGGTGGAAACGGGGCAATAAGGATTAGATGTTAAAGGATTCATCATTTGTGTTATCATGATGAATCCTTTTTTATTTGAGGGAAAGCATGAGTACTGAAGTCTTGTAGTTGTGAAGTGATTTTTGGCATTGTGATGCTTTCTTTGAGGTTACGTATTATAATGACAGAATGAGTATGAATAGTATATGAAACGATAGATTGGGTGAATGTATGAGAAAAGAAACCATCGTTACGGTGAAGACAGCCCCTGTTAGCCCACTGCTAACGGCCGATCTTATGATCAATGGCGGTAAAGGATTACAAGAAGGAACGCTTTTGAAACTGATCGATCAGCGTGGGAAGTTTGTAGGGAAAGGGTATGTTGGTCAACAAAATAAAGGAATGGGTTGGCTCTTAACATCTAATGAAAAAGAGACAATTAATGTTTCGTTTTTTCGTGAAAAATTAAAGCAAGCATTGGAACAGCGGACTTCTTTATTTAATGACTCCTTAACAACAGCTTTTCGTGTCTTTAATGGAGAAGGAGACGGAATTGGTGGTCTGACCATTGATTATTTTGATGGCTACTATGTTTTCAATTGGTATAGTGAAGGAATTTATGATTTTAAAGAAGAGGTATTAGAGGCATTTCGTAAAGTCACAACAGCCAAAGGGATTTATGAAAAAAAACGCTTTGCTGAAAAGGGTTCATATATTGAAGATGATGATTTTGTAGAAGGTGAACGCGCGCAGTTTCCGCTCATCGTCCAAGAAAATGGCATGTTTTTTGCAACCTATCTTAATGAAAGTGCCATGGTTGGTATTTTTTTAGATCAGCGTCATGTTCGTAAAGCGATTCGGGACAAGTATGCGGCTAACAAACGCGTGCTAAATACGTTCTCCTATACAGGTGCTTTTTCTGTTGCCGCTGCGCTAGGTGGCGCTAAGAAAACAACAAGTGTTGACTTAGCCAATCGCAGTCGTAGTAAAACGGAAGAACAATTTAGTATTAACGGAATCGATCCTGCTTCACAAGAAATCATTGTTGAAGATGTGTTTCACTATTTCAAATATGCCGTTCGTAAGCAACTTCTTTTTGATCTTGTGATTTTAGATCCACCAAGCTTTGCTCGTTCAAAAAAGCATACGTTTAGTGCTGCAAAAGACTACACAGCGTTACTCACAGAAGCGATTGCCATTACAGAACAAGGTGGCGTCATTGTCGCATCCTCCAACTGTAGTACGTTTTCAATGAAGAAGTTTAAAGGCTTCATTGACCAGGCGTTTAAACGCCAAGGTTTTAAATATCAGGTTTTGGAAGAGCATACGCTTCCTGAAGACTTTAAAACGATCAACAACTATAAAGAGGGCAATTATCTAAAAGTTGTCATCGTAAAAAAAATCTAGTTATTTCATAAAAATGTCATCATTGATTCTTTTTGGTCACTTGTCATGAAAAGAATTGTGCCTTAAAATTAGAGTTTAATCACGTTAAGAGAACACCATTACTTAAAAGAGGTAGGTTTTAAGACGATATGAATGAAACGTTATTAAAGAACATTCATGGCTTAGCCGGTCAATCAGATTTGTTAGATCAACTCATGATTTTTATAACTGATAAAGCCATCTATCTATTTGGGCTCATTTTATTGCTCATGTGGGTGTTTGGCAATGTGAAAACGAAAAAAGTGGCATTATTAGCGGGAATTACCGGTGTTATTGGCATTGTTATTAATGTGGCGATTTCTCATATTTACTTTGAGACTAGACCGTTTGTGACGTTAGGCTATAAGCCGTTAATTGACCATGCGGCAGATGCTTCCTTCCCGAGCGATCATACGACAGGGGCCTTTTCGATTGCCTTGATCTTGTTTGCTTACCGCAAGAAAATCGGGACGTTTGCTATTGTGTTAGCTGTGCTTACTGGTTTTTCTAGAATATATGCAGGTCTACATTATCCATTTGATGTACTAGGAAGTATTGTCGTATCAGTAATCTTGGCATTGATTATTACTAAACTAGACTTTCTGTTTGAAAAGCCTATTCAAAAAATTATCGATCTTTATCTTTCTATTTTCGGAAAACGAAGTGAGCGTAGAAATCAAAACATGTAAACGTGAAAAGCTCCCCAAAAGCAAAAAGGGGGAGCTTTTTTTGTTTACGCTAACGTTTAGGCAAAAGTCGAAGAAAGAGCCATTCCGAGAAATGCACATAGGATGCCTACCGAATAGCTACCTCCAACATATAGTAGCAGTACGCCCCATTTGCGCTGTTGCATCAGCTGAATGCTTTCCAACGTAAATGTTGAAAACGTAGTGAATGCTCCCATAAATCCAGTGCCGACTAGCCATTGCATGTGAAGGTTAGCATGTATACCAACAATCCACCCTAATAAAAAAGAGCCAATACTATTAATGAAGAAAGTGGCCAATGGAAATGTGATGGGCCAAATTCTTTTTATCATTGTTGAAAGGGAAAAGCGCGTAATCGCTCCAAAAAATCCACCAAGCGCAACAAGGATATAGGCACTCATCCTTTTGCACCTACCGTATATTTGCTATAGCAATAATGACCAAAGCGAAAGCCTAGCCAAGAACAAAGCAAGCCACCCCATAAGCTACAAAGAAGATACATAGCAGCCATAAAATAATGGTGAGAGGAAATGAGCTTGACGGTTTCAACACTAAAAGTAGAGAAAGTGGTAAAGGCACCAATTAATCCTGTACCAAGAGCAGTAACAAGAGCCGGTGGCAGCAGATGTACCTTGCTTACATACGTTGTTAGCCAAGCGAGAATAAAGGAACCGGTGAGATTAATGAATAAAGTAGCCGTTGGGAAGAGTAGTGTTGGAAACGCCTGACTACTTACAAATCGCAAAAGCGCTCCGACGATCCCTCCGATTCCAACTAAAAAGTAAATCATTTAGTTCATCCCTTTCTAAGCCTAGTACAGTAGATATTTTTTATCTCTAATGATAGCACAACTTATTCTCTCCAAAAATCATAGGAACGTCTATGGTAGAATAGAAAAAAGAATACGCTTACATTTAGCGGTTCAATTTTTAAAGGAGGATGAGACGGATGGGAGAGACAAAACACGATGGCCCGGCAAAACTTCCGAAATCATGGGCACCCAAACATTGGGTAAGCCCCGTTCCATTTGGCTTAGGAAAAGTAAAGTCTGGGCACATTCGCGATACGATGAAAGTGATTTGGGAAAATCGTGATAATTTAAATTATGCGAGACGTATTATCACGCAAGGTGTATGTGACGGCTGTGCGTTAGGTGTATCGGGCTTGTACGATCAAACGTTAGCAGGACCGCACGTTTGTACAACGAGATTAAATATTCTTCGTCTTAATACGATGCCTGAAATGAAGGAAGAGATGGTTCATGCGGATATTGATGAATTAAGACAGTATTCCAGTGCGGAGCTTCGCAAGCTTGGAAGAATTCCTTATCCGCTCATCCGTCGAAAAGGTGAACGCCGATTTTCTCGCATTCAATGGGATGAAGCAATGGATGTGATTGCTCAGAAGATGAAAGCATTGCATCCTAAACAAACCGCTTTTTTTCTTACATCACGAGGCATTACGAATGAGTCTTATTATGTAGCAGGAAAAGTGGCGCGATTGCTGGGAACGAATAACATCGATAACGCTTCTCGCATTTGTCATTCTCCTTCAAAAACAGCGCTAAAGCGCTCAATAGGATTAGGTGCTTCAACGTGTAATTATAGTGACTGGATCGGTTCAGATGTTATTGTTTTCTGGGGATCAGCAGCTGCTAATAATCAGCCAGTCTCAACTAAATATATGTATGCAGCAAAACGAAAAGGGACGAAAATTATTTGTATTAATCCATATCGAGAGCCGTCTATGGAGAAATATTGGATTCCGTCCATTCCAGAATCGGCTTTATTTGGTACGAAGCTAGCAGATGACTTTTATCAAGTGAATATCGGTGGAGACATTGCTTTTATGCACGGCATTATGAAGCATTGGTTTGAGATGGAGAAAGAAGAACGAGGCAAAGCGATTGATCATGCCTTTGTTGCGCAACATGTAAACAATTATGAGCAACTAAAACGCCATGTGCAGCAGCAAAGATGGGAGCAAATTGAAGCTTCATCTGGTGTAGCAAAAGAGCGTATGTACGAACTTGCTGATCTATTAGCGAAAAGTAAAAGTGGCATTTTCGTCTGGTCATTAGGGTTAACGATGCATACTTTTGCTTCTGATAACATTTCGCAAGTTGCGAATTTAGCACTTTTGCGGGGATTTCTTGGTCGTAAGCATTGTGGCCTTATGCCGATTCGTGGTCATTCAAGCGTACAAGGATCGGGAGAAATGGGGGCTGATCCATTTGTTTTGCCAGGTGGCGATTTTGAACCTGCCTCCATTGAACGAATTGAGAAATTATGGGGTTTTACGTTGCCAAAATGGCAAGGTGACGTGCTTGGCGTATCATTAGAAAATATTATGCTTCCGGACGATCATGAACGAAAAATTAAAATGTACTATGTATCAGGCGGCAATTTTCTTGAAACGATGCCTGACCCTCTATTCATTGAAAAAGCATTGTCTTCATTAGAGTTGCGTGTCCATCAAGATATTATATTTAATACGTCAACCTTAGTTGATGCGAAAGAAACAGTAATTGTTTTACCAGCAAAAACAAGATACGAACAAGAAGGTGGCGGAACGTCTACGTCAACAGAACGTATGGTGTACTACTCGCCGCCTATAGAAGGGAATGCACAAGCTGTAAAAGAAGCGCGTGCTGAATGGAAAATCTATAGAGATCTTGCGAAGCGCGTAAAACCAGATCTAGCTCACTTAGTAGACTTTGCTGACGGGCAAGCGATTCGTGAAGAAATAGCGAAAGCAAACTCGAATTATGAAGGCATTCAGCATTTAAAAGAACGCGGGGATGTGTTTCAGTGGGGAGGGGCGTGGCTGTGTGAAGATGGTCTATGTCCGACGAGTGATGGCAAAGGAAATTTAATAGCTGTTGCTATTCCTGATTTAAAGAAAACGAAAGAAATGTTTTATGTCACCACGCGAAGAGGAAAGCAATTTAATTCAATGGTCTATAACGAGCAAGATCCTTTTAATCAAGCCGATCGGTATGATGTGCTTATGAATGCTCAGGATGCACAGCAACTTTCAATTGCAGAAGGTGAGTTAGTTGTTGTTCATAATGAACATGGCGTCTTTCAAGGGCGTGCGCGCTTTATTGATATCGCAAAGGGCAACTTGGAAGTACATTTTCCAGAAGGTAATTTTTTGTTACCAAAAGGTGTATATGAAAAATATGCTGGAATTCCAAGCTTTAATGTAGGCGTATATATTGAAAAAGCCGAACAATTCAATGCGCGAAAAGATATAAGCTATGTTGAAAAAAGAGTGGAAGATTTAGAAACAGAGATTAGCTAAGAAAGGAGCTAACTATGGGCAACGTGAAAGAAAAGCACGCGGTGATTCGGTTTGAAAACGGAGAATTCCAAGAAAAAGAAGATGAAGTGGCTCTTGAATACGCGCTAACAATCGTGATCAATGGCGATGAATTCGCGACGATGGTTTGTACGCCCAATGATCTTGAGGATCTTGTTGTCGGCTTTCTTGCTTCAGAAGGGGTGATTCGACGTTATCAAGAGATCAAGCAATTGACGATCGATGAAGAGCGAGGCTTTGCATATGTTGAATTGCTTCAAAAAGATCGCATCGTAAAAAATACCGCAAAACGGTGGATTGGCTCCTGTTGCGGTGTGAGCCGAGAATTCTACTTTCAATCAGATGTAAAAACTGCAAAAACCGTTTCATCTCGTAAAGCGCTATTAATAGAGCGCTGCTTGACTTTCATAGATGAGATGCAGCATGCATCAAACGACTTTCATTCAACAGGCGGTTTACACAACGCGGCTTTGTGCTCACATGAGCAAATGCTAGTAATGAGAAGTGATATTGGACGTCATAATGCGCTTGATAAAATTTATGGTCATTGTTTACGTGAAAGCTTGCCATTTCGCGAAAAGGTAATTGCCTTTAGTGGAAGAATATCTTCTGAAGTCTTATTGAAAGTGTCTAAAATGGGGATTGGTATCCTCTTGTCAAAATCGGCACCAACGTCACTTGCCTTAAAGTTAGCGCACGATCTTGGCATTACAGCGGTTGGCTTTATTCGCCAAGCTCGCTGTAATATTTACACACATCCAGAGCGAATTATAACTTTGTCGAGAGAAAATTGAGCGTAAATTTTCCCTTATTTCAGTCTCTTTGCTACGATAAAAGAGAGTATGATGATTTAAAGGAGATGAGGGCATGGCAAAAGAAACGAGACTTGGAAAAACCGATTTAGTTGTTAATCCTATTGGATTAGGAACGAATGCAGTTGGTGGTCACAATTTATATCCTGATCTAGATGAGGAAGCAGGGAAGGAGCTTGTTCGCCGAGCTCTTGAAATTGGGGTAAACTTCTTAGATACAGCATTTATTTATGGTCCAGAACGATCTGAAGAGCTTGTTGGTCAGGTGTTAAAAGAAACAGGCAGTCGTCAACAAGCGGTACTAGCAACAAAAGGTGCACATCGTTTTGTCGGTAGCGATACTGTATTTGATAATTCGCCGGCTTTTTTAAAGCAATCGGTAGAAGATAGCTTAAAGAGATTACAAACAGATTATATTGATTTATACTATATTCACTTCCCAGATGAGGCGACGCCGAAAGATGAAGCGGTAGGCGCCCTAAAAGAATTGAAAGATGCGGGTAAAATTCGTGCCATTGGCGTATCTAATTTTTCAATGGAGCAATTAAAAGAAGCCAATAAAGATGGATATGTTGATGTAGTGCAAGGCGAATACAACTTGCTACAACGTGAAGTAGAAAAAGAGATGCTTCCTTATATGAAAGAGAACGGCATTTCATTTGTTCCGTATTTCCCACTCGCTTCTGGGTTATTGGCAGGTAAGTACGATGCAAACGCGAAGTTTAAAGATCTTCGTAAAGATTTACCGTATTTCCAACCAGCGCAATTTCAACGCAATCTCGAGAAAGTAGAGCAGTTACGAAGTATTGCCACGCAAAAAAATGCCGAGGTTGCACATCTTGTTCTTGCTTGGTACTTAACGCAACCAGCAATTGATGCTATTATTCCTGGAGCAAAGCGAGCAGATCAAGTGAGCAATAATTTGAAAACATTAGATGTACAGTTAACAGCAGAGGAAAAAGACGCGATTGATCGTATTTTTTCATAGAATTTTGACAGAAAAGGTGACCATATGTATCTCACATTAAACGAAACGGCAGAATACCTTGAATTACCACCGGCTTTTATTTTAAAGCTTATTGAAACAAACAAAATCCGTGCCTTTTATGACGGACAAGAATATATGATTAATAAAGACCAGTTTGCTACTCATTTAGAGCAGATGGAAAAGTACAAAAGGCTAGTGGAAGAGTATTTAGATGAGCCGATTCCGGAAGATTGGGATGCAAAAGACGAAGATTAATAATGGCCCCTCGGTAAGATTCGAGGGGCTATTTTTTTTAGAAGATTGTCTAGCGAGGTGAATGAGTGTTGCATGAGGTAGTTATAGTCTGGCCATCGTCGTCTTATGAAAAGTTGTTATAGTGTAAAAGTAACATAGTCAAAGGTTGTGAGAATACAACGTATGGCAAACGTTTGTATGGTTAAGAAGCAACTATGCCTTCAAAAGTTTTGCGACTTACAAGGAAACAGCCATAAGCCCGAGGATGACCAGTGGTTAGTGAATAATACTAGACGTACCAACGAGTGATTCCGGTGTGTACCCAAGTGCAAGCAAACTAAGTTTTGCTGCCCCGGCATGTTGATAGCGGCGTAGAATTTGGTGTAAAGCATCTATTTCTTCATGATCTTGTACAATGCGCAGCTCACGCTTATATAATCTAATAACCGATCCTTGAACGAATTCGGGAGCATACCTTCGTGTGTCTTCATTCATTAGTAAAGCTCCCATGTATTGATATTTAAAGTGCAGAGCACGTGTTAGATGAATAATACTAATCCATTTTTCATATAAATCCGGACACGCTTTTTCTAACAATTCAAGCGCATCTTTTGCTTGTTTTAGTTCTTGGTGACTACCTAATGTAATCATGCGGTAGCACCCCCTTCAGCTTGCCATGGTTTTCTTAGCGAGATGACTTCGGCTAATTCTTTGCTGTGCGTTCGACGGATTTTTCGCATATCAGCACGACCTTTCGCTGTCTCGAATAGAAATCTTTCTTCTTCTGTTTCAGGTTCAACAGCTGGAACGCTCACAGGGCGTTTATCTTCGCCAAGTGCCACAAATGTTAAGAAGGCTGTGGCAGCGATGCGACGATTTCCAGTAAGAATATCTTCGGCAATTACTTTACAGAAAATTTCCATTGAACTAGATCCGGTATAGGAAACAAAGGATTCGATACAAACTGAGTCCGTTTGATGGATCGGATGTAGAAAGTCAATAGAATCTGTAGAAGCAGTTACGCATGTTTTAACTCGTGCATGGCGGCGAGCAGATAAAGAAGCAGCTGCATCGAGCTTTTTCATTAAAACACCACCGAATAACGTATTGTAGTTATTTAAATCACAAGATAGTACTTGATCTGTATTAATAATGCGGCTTTCGCTCGTTTTTTTAGCGTTCAACATAAACATCCTTTCTGGTGAAAGTTTCCTGTGCTCTTTACAGTGATTAAGTCTACTCCACCAGTTTAAGGAAGTAAAATGGCTATTTTTTATCGTTTACATAGATGTTATCTATGTAAATGCTTTCATATATGTCTATCAAGCATAGATAAAAGGTGGGAAAGATGTTAAAAGTAGCTTTTTATAGATTTTAGTCCTAGTTTATACAAACTTTCATAATAGATATTAGAGTAAATTCAGTAGGATGAGCCCGTCCTTTGACGAGCTCATCGGGTATATATTAGTGCTTTTTTAGTTGTTCTTGGGCAAAGCGAAGCCATTCTTTTGCGGCGAAAGATAAATATTGATTTTTATTCCAAATTAAAGCGAGATGCCAGCTAATGGAAGGATTTACGACTTTAACAGAACGAACGTTATCGGTTAAATGTCGGCAAATACTCTCAGGTAGAAGGGAGACACCGAGCTTACAAACGACCATTTCTTCAATAAAAGCCCATTGAGAGCTTTCTGAGGTAATATGTGGGTTAAAGCCAGCTTGGTTACAAGAAGAGATAATACGATCATGAAGAACAAAATCTTTGTTAAATAAAATAAAAGACTCATTGCACAATTCTGATAAAGAAATTTCATCTCGAGAGGCAAGTGGGTGATCGGGATGAATAATTAGACGAAGATCTTCCTCCATAAATGCAAAGTATTGAAATGTGGCATTGTTAGTTGGTAGAACAATTACCCCAAGGTCGAGCTGATGATTGGCTACTTCTTCCTCAATTTTTTTAGACCCTTCTTCCCACAGTTCAAACGTAACATTCGGATAGCGTTCATGAAAACTACCGATCAATTTAGGAAATAGACGCGAGTCGAAGATAGGAGGAAGTCCGATTCGAATATGGCCTTTCTTTAAACCAAGTAGATTATCAAGCTCCATTTCTAAGTTTGCAAACGCCTTGTCTACGAGTTTGGCTTGCTCAAATATTGTACGTCCTGCATCTGTTAATGTTAATCCTTTTCGGGAACGATCAAACAGGGTAACACCAAGCTCTTCCTCAAGGTTTTTTATCATTTTGCTAATAGTTGGCTGTGTAATAAAAAGGGCATCAGCCGCCCTTGTAAAGCTATTGTATTTAGCAACTTCAATAAAGTATTGTAATTGTTTAATATCCATCTGATCACCTGTTTCATAGCATTAGTAGATTTATATGTGTATACATTTATGTTTTGTAGTGTAACACGAAAAATAATGACATAACACAAGCGCCCTCACGAAAGTGTCATCTTGTCCATAAAGTATAGAAGGGAGCAGTAGTGGCTCTACTCAAGATCTAAAAAAAGGATGCATAGAATGAAAACCCTTGATTTAAAAGGATTAACCGGGGAGATTATTACGCGATTTAGTCCTCTTTATACAGCGGCTAGACAGGAGTGGAATCGTGGGGTTCAGCGGTTTCCGCTAATAATTGTGTATTGTGAAAACAATCGAGATGTTAGCAATGCTGTTATTTGGTCGCGCAAACAACAAGTACCCCTGAGAATTCGTTCGGGTGGTCATCATTACGAAGGTTTTTCAATTGGTGATGGGGTACTTGTCATTGATATTAGTCGTATGAATGCGATTTCCTTTAGAGATTCAATGAACATTACAGTACAAGCAGGTGTAAAAAATGAACAGCTTTACGCATATGTTTCATCCCGCGGTTATCCATTTCCAGGAGGAACGTGTCCGACTGTTGGTGTTAGTGGTTATACGCTAGGTGGGGGCTGGGGGCTTTCTTCCCGTAAATTTGGTTTAGGCTGTGATTCTTTAGTAGAGCTAGAGATGGTAGATTACAAAGGAAGAATTCTCGTTGCAAATGAGAAGCAGAATAGTGAGCTCTTTTGGGCTTGCCGCGGAGCGGGAGGTGGGAACTTTGGTGTTGTCGTTTCTTTAACGTACAAGGTTCCTAACAAAGTAAACAAGATTAGCTTGATTCAAATGGAAGGGCCTAACTTAACGCAACGGCTGCAAATGCAGTTTTTTTATACATGGCAACAATGGCTTGCGTCAATGGATTCACGAATGACGATGGTGGGTCGTATTTATAATGCACTAGATGGTGGTTATGGTCTTGGTGGGACTGGCTTTTTTTATGGATCTAAAGAGGAAGCTCTACGTTTAGTCGAGCCTTTATCATTAGGAGGTAACGTTCAAATCCGCGTGGAAGAACTCCCTTTTTATGAAGCGATTCAAAAAGTTGAAGCGGCTTATCCTCCTTATGAACGATTCAAATCCACAGGACGTTTTGTAAATCGAACGTATAGTAAGCGGGAAATTGAAAGTATTATTTCTTTGCTTAGACAACGTGCTCCAGGATCGGTTTACGCTGCGTTATCTCTCTATGCACTTGGGGGTAAAGTAGCTGAAGTAGCACCGGAAGAGACAGCGTTCTTTTATCGAGATGCTCACTATATTATGGGACTACAGTCGGTTTGGGAAGATCAAGAATACAAAAGTGTAAATGTGAAATGGTTGGAGAATCGCTTTCCTTATTTAGACAGGATTACAACAGGATCTTATGTGAACTTTCCGTATAGCGAATTAAGTGACCCAGAGCGCGCGTACTTTGGTGGTAATGTTCCTCGTTTAGAAAAAGTAAAGGCCATGTACGATCCATATGATGTATTTTCTTTTCCACAGTCTCTTTCTTCCTAACAAGATCGAGTAAAGAACATTGTTTGACGAGCTGATTTAAGCCCGCCAGATCGTGTTCTTTTTTCATAGATGACTAGCGTTCATTTTCAAGTGTTTCCCTCTGACTACCGAGAACTCATTTTTTTATAAAGGTGTTCGTATGTTCATCTCGAATGTATTAACATACGCAGAAATAAGTGATGCGGGAGGTAAAACGATGACGATTATTTCAGAATTTAGGGATAGCTGGTTAAAGCATCGTGTGGTGCTTGAGCGTTTAGTGCAAGAAACAGAATCAACACACGTACGATTTAAGCCATGGGAAGGGGCAATGCCACTCGGTGAACTAATCGTTCATATCGGAAGCTCAGGAGATATGTTCTTAAAAACACTGCTTGCTGGAGTTTTTGTTTCGCCAGCTGCACCGCCTGAATTTGAGACGATGAATGACGTTCGTAGCATTCTTCAGTCTTATACAGAGCAAACAAAACAAGATTTTGAGTCTTTGCAGCCTGAACATTTAGAAAAAGAAATTGATCTATTTGGCTATGAGGCCTCGGGTCGACTTTGGCTTGAGAATATGAGGGATCATGAAATTCATCATAAGGGGCAATTGTTTGTGTACGTTCGTATGACGGGACAAGAGAATGTTCCGTTTTTCACACTGCAACCAAAGCGGCGTCAGGAACGATCATAGACTTCGAGGACGGTGAAGACGGATGAGAGCATGTTTAATAACAGGATATCCAGGCTTTCTCGCTTCTCGTTTAGTAGAGGCGATGATGGAACAAAATTTATGGGATCACTATGGTTTACTCGTTCATCCATTGCAACTAGAGACAGCACGAAAAAAAGTGAAACACTTTTCGAATGTAACGCTTTTTGCCAGTGATATTACCGTAGAGGATCTGTATCTTAGTGATCATCATCGTGTGTGGATGCAAGAACATGTTACGCATGTCTTCCACCTCGCTGCTCTTTATGATCTAGCGGTCCCTCTAAAAGCAGCCACAGCTGTTAATGTCATAGGAACAGAACATATAAATCAACTAGTACGTACGCTTCCACGCCTAGAACGCTACGTGTTTTTTAGCACAGCTTACGTATCTGGAGAGCGCACTGGCTTAATATTAGAGGAGGAGCTAGATCGAGGGCAATCCTTTAAAAACCATTATGAAGCGACGAAATTTGCTGCCGAGCAACGTGTTTCTGCGTTAAGCGATGTGCCGTATACGATTATTCGTCCAGGCATTGTTGTTGGTCATTCACAAACGGGAGAAACCGTTAAGTTTGATGGTCCGTACTTTATTATGCGTTTTCTTGATCGCGTACGCTCATTACCGATTCCCTATATAGGTACATCACAAGCGTTTTTTAACGCGGTTCCAGAAGACTATATCATTAAAGCTACCTTATGTCTTGCTCATGCTCCAGAAGCCAGTCAACGGGCATTTCATTTAACAGATCCGAATCCTTACAAAAGCAAAGACTTTTATCTTCTCATTTGCCGAGAATTACTCGGAAAAGAACCAACTTGGACAATGTCTTCTACAATAATGGAACGCGCATTATCCTTTGCAACAATTCGAAAATTATTTAAAGTAGAACGAGAAGCGCTGCACTATTTTGGATGCATGACGACATACGATGCCTCGGGAGCAATTGCTATTTTAGAAAAATATGGCATAACATGTCCTGATTTCAAAGACTATGCACCGAAAATTGTAGCGTACTATAAACATCATCGAAAAGATCGAGATAAAGAGATTTCTGTTACATAGGGGGAACGAGATGGGAACATTAATGGCAATTAATCCAGCAACAGGTAAGGTAATAGATGAAGTGGAGGAGACGTCTCTCGAGATGGTTCCAGAGATGATGGCACAAGCACGAGAAGCTTTTGAAGGATGGAAAACGCTTCCGATTAGAGAGCGTTTGCACTACTTTAAGCGACTGCGTTTACTTTTAGTACAAGAGCTAGATCATTGCGTGGAAATTATTGCTAGCGATGCCGGTAAGCCTAAAGTAGAGGCTATAACAGCTGAATTATTAACAACCGTCGAGTCGCTTCGCCATCTTGAAAAACATGGTGAGGACGTTTTGCGTACGAAAAAAGTAAAAACGCCTCTCGCTTTATTAGGAAAAAAATCGTATATCGTACATGAACCAAAGGGGACCGTACTTATTATTTCTCCGTGGAACTATCCGTTTTCCTTAGCGGTCATTCCTATGCTTAGTGCACTTGTTTCAGGTAATTGTGTAATCTTAAAACCATCCGAAATTACCCCAATGATTGGTAAACTAATTCAATCTTTATTTGCTAAAGCGGGCTTTCCAGATGGAACGGTACAAGTTGCTCATGGATCAGGAGAGCTTGGAGCACGTCTCGTTGCCGCTTCTCCGAACTATATTTTGTTTACGGGCTCTATTAAAACAGGAAAAAAGATTCAAAAAGCTGCTGCTGAGCAATTGATTGGCACGACACTTGAATTAAGTGGAAAAGATCCAATGATTGTTTTTGATGATGCTCATTTAGAGCGTGCGGCAAAGGGGGCGGTGTGGGGAGCGTTAACGAATTCAGGACAAGTGTGTATGTCTGTGGAACGTATTTATGTACAACAATCAGTGTATGCCCCGTTTATTGAGCTTTTAAAAAAAGAATTGAATACGCTTCGTCAAGAGATAAGTGATGACACGGATTTAGGAGTCATGACGTTCGCTCCTCAAGTAGCGATTGTTAAAGAGCATTTGCGTGATGCGATGGAAAAGGGGGCAATCCAAGAAGTCGGTTCTTATGATGAGTCTTGGCATGAAAACGATTCGTTTCGGCTAGAACCAGTGCTTCTAACCAATGTAACAGAGGACATGAAGATCATGTCGGAAGAGACGTTTGGTCCTGTACTTTGCGTAGTGCCGTTTTCGTCAGAAGATGAAGCTGTTCGTTGTGCTAATGATTCTGAATTTGGATTAAATGCAAGTGTGTTTTCAAAAGACATTGAAAAAGCAAAACGGGTAGCTGCACGTTTAGAAACAGGAGCCGTTTGTATTAATGATGTTGTTGTATCTTTTGCTAATCCTCATTTACCTTTTGGTGGAGTGAAAAACAGTGGGTTGGGGAGATACCATGGCAGAGCTGGAATTGAACTATTTACTGAACCAAAAGCTATTTTACTAGATGAGGGCAAGAAGGCGACAGAAGTTAATTGGTATCCGTATGCTGGGAAGTATCCTTATTTTAAGCAATTGATCACTGCCTATTATGGAAAACGAATACAGTGGCCTTCATTTCTAGCGGCCTATCGTAAACTACTAAAAAAATCTCAATAATCCTAGGAGGAACTGCTATGACAAGTGCCATTGAAAACTATACGATTCAAGAAATTAGTAAAAAAACAGCTACACTTATGAATGAACAACCTGGACCAATAAAGGAGTTAGGAATCACGTATCAATTTACCATTATAGATGAGGATTATGCTTTTCAAATGCATTTCGATCACGGAGTAGTAACTGTGCATGAGGAACTTTCCTATGAGCCAGCATGCACGCTTTTTTTATCAGGAAAAAGCTTTAAAAAGTTATTAATTGGGCAATTAAATGGTACCGCAGCCTATATGATGGGGAAATTAAAAGTAAATGGTAGTCTCGTTCATGCCATCAAAATGGAAGGTTTACTTCGCCAGTACGAGCTAGGCCGTTATTTTGAAAAGTAAGAACGATGAGCGGTAAAAAAAGAGGGCTTGTGCTTATTTGTATACTAGGAGCTAGTTTTTTACTCTATTATTTCCTAGAGCAAAAAGAGCAAAAGCGGCAAACACCACTACCTACAGGCTTACATCCTGCGGTTGTTGCTGGGAAAAATAAGCTCATCTCGCAAGCAAAAGCAAAAGGTATTTCCCTTCTTGTTACCGATGGATTTCGGTCATCTGCTAAGCAAAACCAGCTATATGCTAAAGGAAGAAGCGAGAAGGGGAATATTGTTACAACGGCTAGAGGAGGCGAGTCGTACCATAATTACGGTCTAGCCATTGATTTTGCATTGCGAAAAAAAGATGGATCCGTTGTCTGGGATATGCGAATGGATGAAAATAAAAATGGACTGTCCGATTGGATGGAAGTCGTTAAACTTGCAAAACGTCTTGGTTTTTCATGGGGAGGAGATTGGGAATTTAAAGATTACCCTCACTTACAAATGGAATTTGGATTGAGTATTACAGAGCTTCAAAATGGTGAGCGAGTACCTGAAACACAAAGGAGATTACATGATTGAAATTAGAGATGAGCGCATACTTTCCCATTCTCCAAGCGACGTCTGGAACGCATTAATAGCTTTCGAACACTATGGAAGGTGGAATCCGCAAATTCATTCCTTAAAAGGACGGGGCGCTGTTCATGAGACGTTACAAGCAACAGTTGTAGCTCCTTTTTTCAAGTCGCTTACGTTTTCGTTTCGTCCTACTATTACTGTTTGGGAAAGCGAGCAAGCACTAGCCTGGACCGGTGGTGTTAAAGGCGTGCTATTCGGTAGGCATTATTGGAAGCTAAAGCCTTATAAAAATGGAACGAAGCTTGTTCATGGTGAGCAATTCACAGGTTGTTTATCTTATTGCATTCCATCCTCTCTTCAAGTGAAAATGCAACAAGCCTATGAACAAGCTTCAGTATCTTTAGAGCAGTACCTTAACGGAACCTCTTAGCCCATCCAATCACAATTTTCTTGATCATCTAAATCAAGATGGCGTGGGATACAGTGCTCATCCATGGGTCCCTCTTCATTTAGATAATAACGTTTAATCGGATTTAATTGTTCGTCTAACTCATATACAAGAGGGATACCATTTGGAATATTCAACGATGCAATGTTGTCATTTGGTATACAATCAAGGTATTTTACGAGTGCACGTAACGTGTTTCCATGAGCAGAGATCAGGATCCGATCATTGTGCTTTAAGCTAGGAATGAGCGTTTCATGCCAATATACGAGCGTGCGTGCTTCAGTATCTAGTAAGCTTTCTGTAAAAGGGATGAGCTCATGAGCAATCGCTGCATATTTGGGGTCAGATACGTCTCGCTTATGTTGATTATGTGATAATGGAGGAGGAGCAATAGTAGCAGAACGGCGCCATTCATTCACCTGTTCTTCGCCGAATTGTTGTCTTACTTCGTCTTTATTAAGACCTTGAAGTTTACCATAATGACGCTCGTTGAGTCGCCAAGAGTTATAAATAGGGATCCACACTAAATCCATTTCATGTAACATAATCCAAAGCGTGCGAATTGCTCGTTTTAGGACAGATGTGTGAGCAACATCAAATACATATCCATGTTTTTTAAGAATAGCGCCTGCTGTTCGTGCTTCTTGATAACCTCCATCGGATAAATCAACATCGATCCAGCCGGTAAAGCGATTTTCTAAATTATAAAGACTTTCACCATGTCGAATGAGTACAAGTTTTTTCATGAAATCACCTGCTATTGTTTTTTTAGAGTTTGCTCGTTATGTAAAAAATGAACCACCTTATTCTTTTCACAAAAACCGGTGAATTAAACATAGGTAAGAAAAAAAGCTGTTCAACTCTAACGGGTTGAACAGCTTTTTTCTAGAATGTTTTAAGTGCCTCTGCAATTGGTGTGTTACCAGCAGTCAAATCAAAAGCACGCTTAAAGGTTCGTTCTTCATGTAAAACTTCAAGAATCGTGCGAGCGACGTCTTCGCGGGATACAGAACCATGCTGTAAGTTCTCAGCAATAGCAACCTTGCCAGTTCCGTCTTCATTTAGGAGTCCGCCGGGGCGCACAATTGTATAGTTTAAAGCACTTGCTTCTAACATGCGATCGGCATAATGCTTAGCGACATAGTAAGGTAAAAGCTGATCATTCCAATTTTCACGATGATGAGCTTGTAACGCGCTCACCATTACAAAACGAGAAATGTTCGCTTGTTGAGCGGCTTCCATCGTTTTTACCGCACCATCTAAATCAACGAGCAGTGTTTTATCAGAGCCTGTCTGTCCACCAGAACCAGCTGAAAAGATGACGGCATCATGTCCGCTCATGGCATTTGCCAGTTCACCTACAGTTCCTTCTAGGTTCGCAGTAGCTGTACTCACACCATGTTGTTGAAGTGCAGCAGCTTGTTGTTCATCACGCACCATAGCTGTAACCGCATGATCGGGATGGTTGGAAAGAAGTGTTACGATTTTTTGTCCAATTTGTCCGTTTGCGCCTACTAAAAAGATGTTCATCCTTGCTTCACTCCTTCATTTCTAAGTATGAACTAGTATTTCAAAAAGCAATGGCTGCATTCAAGTGATTTGCTCGCAAAAACATAATGGTTTATTGTGCAAAGCGTGAAAATAACCGATATACTAAGGGAAGAAGCTTTTTTGTGGAAAGGAGTGAGGAGATGGGTTATGAGCAAATCAAGCCACAGTTATCTCCATTGAACTCGGAATGGTTTGAACAATTTCAACAAATCACTCGTCCGCTAGCTAGCGGACAGCAAGCAGAACAGACACATGCGTTTTGGACTGTGGCAATTCGTGTGCTAGGTGTGCCTCTTGAAGAGGAAAGCTATTATAATACGCTAATTGATTTTAAAGAAGATCCTACTTATCATGTGCTCAGTGAAGAGCTCGACAAACATATTGAACCTCCTATTTTTCAACAGATTCAAGAAGTGATGAATCTTCATCATCAAGAGCCGAATGGTCTTTCGATTAAACGTCTTATTGCTTTTATGGTAGGAAGACGTCTTCTTCCGCAGCATAGTGACCCTACACTTAATCGCCATCTTCAGCAACAGCTCATTGAAGTGATGGAATTCTTCCAAGAAAAAGAGCAAAGCGGCTTGCTCTCGACTGAATTTAGGCGTGTTGTCATTGATATTATAAAATGGTTAAAAAACCATTGGGAAAAATGGACCGTTAATATGACGGTAGAAGATCCGTTTCCAAAGGTTATATGGTACGGACCATTAAAAATAAGTCATATGTATTTTTTATTATTGCTTATGAAATTAGGGTGTGACGTCTTAATCTTTCATCCTGATCATCAAGATGATTTTGCTCGAATCGATCCAACGAATAGGTTCTCACACAAATACGAGTATGGTAACAAGGTAGCTCTGCAACCTTTTCCTACCACTCGTCAGGAACGGCGAGCGACTGTCGCTTATCGGGCCTCCCAGCAGTTAGAGAAATTATTACACGATCAGGAGTCAGGCTTCTATAAGCCATGGCAATTTCGAGAACATCAGCCGTTACCATTAACGATGAAAATGACGTATGACGATATTTTCATTTATGGAGTTGAAGAGGCGATGGTTCGTCCCGATTTCCAAATTGAAGGACGGACGGTAAAGCTACCTGTTGTCTTTGCCAAAGTGCACGGCGTTTCGCACGATCGTGAAGACTATTGGGATAAGATGCACAGCTTGGAGGAACAACCCCTGACAGTAAGCATTCGACGTTTCCCCTATGCACCAGCTGTAAAAGGCAATTATCGATATCATTATGAACAAGCACTTGGAAATGATGGCACATTATCTGTTCAGAAAATGATGGATAGCCATTGGTGGCAATATGATCATTTACCAAAAGGGTTACAGTTCACACTCGCTTCAGCTATTAAATCGTATAGTGAACATCCTAAGCTGTTGAAAGCGCAACATGAGCAGACAAAAGACGTGCAAATTTTTCTTTTCCAACAAGCCACGTTTCTGCCAGAAGAGCTATTACGCTTGTTACAGCAGTATGATTATCCGAAGAGTGTACCGAAAGTAGTCCTTTATCATACAGAATTCAATGGAGGCTTTACAAGAGAGGATGCGGCGCTTCTTCTCTTGTTGAATACGCTTGGTGTAGACATTATTATGTACAATCCTTCAGGACAATCAGATATTGAACATTTTATTGATTCGATGCATTATGATGTTCATCATTTAGAAGATATTGTTTTTGAACAGTTGTATGTTTCATCTGAGCAACATAAAGGGTCACTAATTAAGCGCTTAGTGCGCAAGATTTTCTAAATTGTTTGAAGAGGAGAGGTTGTTATGACCACAGAATTACAGTTGCAAAAACAGGATTTAAATGAAGGAAGTGCGAATCAACTTCGCGAGCAGCTTCGCAATGAACCACAAGTCCTACAACTAGTACAAGCTATGGATTTAAGAGATCAAAATGAATTGCTCTCTTTAGGTAAGGAACCAGCAGAGCGCTTGTCACGCTTTTCTGATCGCATTTTAGATTCTATGTCGGTAACGAAATTAGAAGAATCTAGTCAGTTATTAAATAAGCTAGAAAAAGTGATGAAACGCTTTGATAGTAAAGAGTTAACAAAAGAACCTGGATTCATGGATAAGCTATTTAAACGTGCTAAGCAAACAGCAGAAGCTATTTTTAAAAAGTATCAAACGATGGGAAATGAAATTGATCAAATTCATGCACAATTTGCCATTATTGAAGATGAGCTTAAGCGCATGAATAACGATATTGAAGGGCTTTATCAGGAAGATATTGAATATTACTATGAACTAGAGAAGTATTCTGTGGCAGCTGAACTGAAGCTTGAAGAAGTGAAAACAACCATTTTACCCAAACTAGAAGAGCGTGTGAATGGCGGTGACCAGTTAGCGCGTATTGAGCTTGAAAATGTACATGCTGCTAAAGAATTATTAGAACGTAAAGTGGATGACTTAGAAAAAGCTAGAATGGTAGCAGTCATTGCTGCTCCTCAACTAAAAACAATGCAGCGCGGTAATAATGATCTTGTTGCTAAAATTAATAGCGCCTTTATTACAACGATTCCGATTTTTAAAATGGGGATTATCCAGTCGGTGCATGCAAAACGTCAAAAGCTACATTCTGATGCGCTTCAGGCATTTGAAGAACGGACGAATGAACGGTTGAAACAAGTAACGAGCGACATTATGAATCAAAGTATTGATATTGCGCGGCAAACGGGTAGTTCGAGTATCAAAATGGAAACGATTGAAGAAATGTGGGGAACGATTGTAAAAGGAATTGATGAATACAAAAAAGTGAAAGATGAGCAATCCCTAAAGCGTGTTGAAGATCGGAAGCGTTTAGAAACGTTGCGAGAAGATGCAAAACGCGTACTGTCGCAGTAAACTCTCTTCTGTTGAGTTTTAGAGCAGGATGTGGTGTAGGCGCTATATGGCCTGTTGTGTTCTTTTTTGAAATGAATGGTTCAGTCGCTGCATACAGTAAAGAGATTGCGCGAAACAACCCGAGAAGGACCTGGTAAGGAGATGGAGTGAGAATATGAAGCAAGCGGAATCCATGATTACAGTTGACTCTTTAGTGAAACGCTATGGCAATTTTACTGCGGTAAATGGGGTAACCTTTCAAGTGCAAAAAGGAGAAGTTTTTGGATTATTAGGTCCTAATGGTGCTGGAAAAACAACGACACTTGAAATGTTGGTCGGTCTTCGTAAACCTGAGGAAGGGACCGCCTTTATTGGCTCCTTTAATATTCGTAAAGAGCTACAAAAAGTAAAAGAAGTCATTGGTGTACAGCTGCAATCTACGACACTATTTGAGTTATTAACCGTTGAGGAAATTTTACAAATGTATGGTAGCTTTTATCCGAAGCATTTACCGATTGCTGAATTGATTGATGATATGATTCTGACCGAAAAGCGAAAAAGCCGCATTAAGAGTTTATCTGGTGGTCAAAAACAACGGCTTGCTATTGCACTCGCTCTTGTACATGATCCTTGGGTTATTTTTCTTGATGAACCAACAACAGGGCTTGATCCACAGGCACGTCGAACGCTTTGGGATATTGTCTTAAAGTTAAAAAAGCGAGGAAAAACAATCGTGCTTACAACGCATTACATGGACGAAGCGCATGTGTTATGTGACCGCATTGCGATTATGGATCGTGGAGAGCTCATTGCACTCGACACACCAGAGACATTAGTGAGAAATCTTCACGCGGCAAGTGCGATTTCCTTTTCTGTTTCTTCAGAAGTAGATTTGAATGAATGGGCCAAGGTTGAAGGTGTTACGAAAGCAGACTGCAAAGAAAAGGAAGTCGTTCTGTACAGTGATGATTTGCAATTGACCTTAACAAGCTTAATCCAAACAGCAAGTGAACGGCAGATTGCGTTAGAAGATTTACAAACGAGGACAGCTACCTTAGAGGATGTTTTTATCCATATGACAGGAAGGAGCTTGCGTGAAGAATGAAAGCTTATTGGCAGTTAACTTTAGCGCAGCTACGTATTTTTATTCGCAATAAACAAGTATTGTTTTGGACGCTAGCCTTTCCTATTTTTTTAATGGTAGTCCTTGGTTTTACGTTAGGAAAAGGCGGGGGGATTTCCGTAACAGTAGGCGTTGTCGATGCTGACAAAAGCCCACAATCGCACGAATTACTCTCGTTGTTAAAGAAAAATAAAGCCTTATCTTTTGAAGCAAAAAATACAAAAGAGCAAGCCATTTCGTCACTAAAACAAGGTGATTTGCAAATCGTTTTGCAAATTCCAAAAGGATATGAAGAGCGGATCAAGCAGAAAGGTGCAGGCTCACCTTTTGCTTTACCTGTCTATTACGATGAAACAAATTTAACCGTATCGCAAGTAGGACAACAGCTTGTTAATAATGCAATTGATACGATTAGTAAAAAACAAACCAAATACAAGCCATCAGTCGTTATTCAACCTGAGGGTATTGAATCGCTACATTTAAGTTATATTGATTTTCTTGTGCCAGGAATCGTTGCGATGATGATCTTAAATAACAATATGAATGGTGTTGCTGGGCAAATTGCTTCTTGGCGTGAACGCGGGATCTTACGGAGAATGCAAGGCACCATGTTAAAGGCCCATACGTTTATTGCTGCACAAATTACCGCGCGCCTCGTATTAAATGGGTTGCAAGCGCTCATTGTTTTAGGTGTAGCACGCATGGTCTTTGGCGTTGCTATTAGAGGCTCATGGCTGTCAGTAATTGCTTTTGTTATTCTGGGTACCCTAGCTTTTATGGCCATTGGCTTTATTATTGCGGGCATCGCTAAAACACCGGAAAGTGCAGCACCAATTGCTGGTTTTCTATCGTTTCCAATGCTTTTTCTGGGCGGTGTGTTTTTTCCAATTAAAGATATGCCCGACTTTTTGCAACCGATTATTAAATTGCTCCCTATCTCTCATCTGTCTACAGCATTGCGAGAGACGATGAATGTAGGTGTTTCCTTTGCCTCCTTAGGGATGGAGGCGCTCATTCTAGCCGGATGGCTAATCATTGCTTTTGTAATTGCAAGTATAACCTTTAAATGGGAATAGGAGATGAGATGATGGAACAACAAAATTTAAAGAATCATGCACGAATGCATCCACTCTATCATTATGTGTTGTCAATCTTTGTTCTTGCTAGTTTTGGCACAGCCATCACATACCTTATTACGTCTTGGATACACGGAGAAAATAAACTGCTTTCTGTCGTTCTCTTTCTACTCTCTATTGTCGTCCTTATAACGTTTATGTTGCTTCGTATGTATCCGTTACGGGCACAAGATCGGGCTATTCGTGCAGAAGAAGCATTGCGTTATTATATTTTAACAGGTGAGCGTTTGCCTTCTTTACTTTCTATCGGTCAAGTCGTAGCTTTACGCTTTGCTAGTGATGAGGAATTTCCTAGTTTGTGTGAACGGGCGGTAAAAGAAGGATTAGAGCCTGCCACCATTAAAAAAGAGATTCAACAGTGGAAAGGTGATTATAATCGCCTATAACGATACAATCCGAGTGTTTGCGATTTTTTGCAACCCACTCGGATTTTCTTATTTAAAGTGAAATGATGGCAAATACTGAAGCAACAATGATCATAACGAGGGTACTACCGCAAGCCCACTTCAAAAAAGTACGTTGAAGATCGCCAAATTCTTCACCAACCATGCCAACAAGCAAATAAGTAGAAGGAACGAGTGGACTTAATAAGTGCACAGGTAGTCCTAATAAAGACGCACGCCCAATCATGGCTGGATCAATGCCAAAACCAGCGCCTGCTTTAGCAAGCAAGGGGAGCACACCATAATAAAAGGCATCATTAGACATGAAAAAAGTAAGAGGAGCACTCAAAATAGCTGTAATAAGAGCGAAATGAGAACCAGCTCCAGCAGGCACATTTGAAATGATAACGCTTGCAATTTCGTCAATCATTTTAGTACCTGATAAAATGCCAGTGAATATACCGGCTGCAAAAACCATGCTAACAACGGATAAGGCATTGTCAGCATACTGAGCAACGCGCTCTTTTTGAGTGCTACGATTTGGATAGTTCAGCGTAATAACAACAGCAAAGCCAACCATAAAAAGGACGGTAGGTGGTAACCATTCCATAATTAAGGCTACAAGCAATAACAAGGTAATAGTGACGTTAGGTACTAAAAGCTGAGGCCTCTTCAAACTATTTGATTGAAGTGCTGCGCTTAAAAAGGGAGTGGAATCTCCTTCAATTGGAATGACTCCGATGCGTTTACGCTCCTTTTTCCCTAGTGTATAAGCCATGAACAGGACAAAAAGTATGCCTCCAATCATTGCTGGAATAACTGGCGTGAAAATATCAGACATTTCTAGATGAAGTGCTGTCATGGCTCGCGCCGTCGGTCCACCCCATGGAAGTAAATTCATGACTCCGGACGCAGAAACCGCAATTCCAGCTAAGAGCAAAGGACGCATCCCAATACGCTTATAGAGTGGTAACATCGCAGATATCGTAATCATATAAGTTGTCGTTCCATCACCATCTAGTGAAATGAACAAAGCAAGTATGGCTGTTCCAAGTGTGATTTTTACAGGGTCGCCTTTTACAATTCTTAAAATGAGCGCAATGACGGAGTCAAATACACCGGCATCAATGAGGATGCCGAAATAAAGAATGGCAAATAAGATCATGATTCCTGTTGGAGCAACGCTTTTAATGCCTTCTAAAGCCATCGGACCTAGCTCTGTTGTAAAGCCTCCAATTAAGCCGAATATAACGGGAACAATGATAAGTGCTACAATGGCAGTTAATCGTTTCGTTAAAATTAGTATCATGAAAGTAAGAATTAATAGAAAGCCTAAAAGCGCTAACATTGCGTTCCCCTCCTGTTTCAATCCTGTATACAAAAAAGTTTCACTACTTAATAATAAGCATAACAAATAAAAAAGTTGGTATCAAAAGGGAATTTTGAAATCATCGCTTTTACATAAGATAGAAGGCATCACTGCATAGCTGCGGTGCATCCACCGTATTGATGCGGCATATGCCGTGATACAGAAAAAGAACCTAGTTTTCACTAGGTTCTCTTTTCGTGCTTATTTTAATTTAAAGGAGCTTTTTAATGAAACAATACGGTTAAAAACAAGTTGCTCTTCTGTTGTATGTTTTGGATCAACATTAAAATAGCCATGACGGAAAAATTGGAACTTATCATGTGGCTTGCTGTCTTTCATAGTTGGCTCAATGAAGCCGTGTTGAATACTTAATGACTGCTCATTTACAAAATCGAGGAATGTTTTCCCTTCATTTCCGTCAGCCGATTTTAAATCTTCATCACGAATGAGTGGTTCATATAAGCGGAATTGTGCTGACACAGCTTGTGTTGCTTCAACCCAGTGAAGCGTTCCTTTGACTTTACGCCCCGTAAAGCCAGAACCACTTTTCGTTTCTGGATCATACGTACAGCGTAATTCAATGACGTTCCCTTCATCATCCTTAATTACTTCTTCGCACTTAATGAAGTAAGCATGCTTTAAACGAACTTCATTTCCAGGGAAAAGGCGGAAATATTTTTTTGGAGGATCTTCCATGAAATCATCTTGTTCGACATAAATTTCCCGGGAAAACGGAATTTGACGAGAGCCCATTTCCGGGTTTTCTGGATTGATCTCAGCATCAAGCATTTCTACTTGTCCTTCTGGATAGTTCGTAATCACGACCTTTAATGGGTTAAGAATACCCATGGTGCGCGGTGCTTTCATTTTTAAATCTTCACGCACAAAGTGATCAAGCATAGCTTCGTCAACTGCACCGGAACCTTTGGATACGCCGGTTGCTTGAACAAATTCACGAATAGATTCAGGAGTAAAACCTTTGCGACGCAGTCCAGAAATGGTTGGCATACGCGGATCATCCCAGCCATCTACATAGTTTTCATCAACAAGCTGCTTTAATTTACGCTTACTCATTACTGTATTCTCAATGTTCAAGCGACCAAATTCTATTTGTTGCGGTTTAGCTTCCATCTCACATTCTTCAATGACCCAGTTATACAGTGGACGTTGCTCTTCGAATTCAGTTGTACAAAGTGAATGCGTAACCTCTTCAATGGCATCTTCTAGAGGATGAGCGAATGCATACATCGGGTAAATGCACCACGTATCTCCTGTATTATGGTGGGTTGCATGAGACACGCGATAAAGTACCGGATCACGCATATTAATATTCCCAGCAGTCATATCAATTTTTGCGCGTAGCACTTTTTGTCCGTTTTCGAATTCACCATTTTTCATACGAAGAAAGAGATCGAGATTTTCTTCTACTGTACGATTGCGGTACGGACTTTCTTTACCGGGTTCTGTTAGTGTGCCGCGGTATTCACGAATTTCTTCTGCAGAAAGATCATCTACATACGCTTTTCCTTTTTTGATCAGAAGGACTGCACGCTCATACATTTCTGAGAAATAGTTAGAAGCATAGTGGAGGTTTTCCCACTGATAACCTAGCCATTCCACATCATGTTTAATTGCATCTACGTATTCTTGATCTTCCTTTAATGGATTCGTATCATCGAAACGTAAATTAGTCGTTCCATTAAATTCATCGGCTATTCCAAAGTTAATCACGATCGACTTTGCATGTCCGATATGTAGATAACCATTTGGTTCTGGTGGAAAGCGTGTTACCACATTCTTTCGTTTACCTGAAGCTAAATCTTCTTTAATGATACTTCGTATAAAATTAGAGTTTTCTTCCATCCCGTATCAGCCTTTCTGTTTATTCTATTTCCCCATTATAGCACTCGTTAGGCGGAAACAAAATTGTCATTGTTAGTGAAGTGTGAAAAGAATAGATAAGAATTAAAAAAATGGATCTTGTACGAGTAAGAAGCGCTTGAGAAGTCTGTCTATCGATAGTATTAGCAAAAAATAGAAAACACACACTGTGCTTTCCCACATGCGTGTACACAGAAATTTTTGTCGAAGAATCATTTGTCCTGCAACGTAGTAATATTTTAGTAAGAAGCAGGAATATTCACTTCAATATCGTACTATAGACGGGTGGTATGGAAATAATGTAAAATATTTTCAGAATATTGATTTTATTTACAATATTTAAACATTAATGATGATTTATCCAAAAAAGAGGGGGATTGAACATGAAAAAGAAGGCATGGGCAGGCACATTAGTATCATTATCTTTAACCGCAAGTATACTAGCAGGTTGTGGATCAAATGCAACAAATGGCGGCACAGATAGTAAAGAAATCGTAATTGGTGCGAATTTGGAGCTGTCTGGAAACACAGCTTCTTATGGTCAATCAATAAATGAGGGATTACAGCTCGGTTTGGATGAAATCAATAAGGGTGGCATTAAAGGTAAAAAGATTAAGCTCGTAAAAGTGGATAATAAGTCCGATGCTGCCGAAGCAACGAGTGGTTCTATTAAACTTGTAAGTCGCGATAAAGTAGCTGCCATTATCGGTTCGGCTACGAGTACTGATACACTCGCACAAGTACAGATTGCTAACAAAAATAAAGTACCGCTTATTACACCTACAGGGACAAATCCTGATATTACGAATAAAGATGGGAAAGTAAATGACTACGTCTTCCGTACGTGCTTTATTGACCCTTTTCAAGGTACTGTAGCTGCTAATTTCGCCTTGGACAAATTGAAAACGAAAAAAGCGGCTGTATTTATTGATAGTGCAAGTGACTATTCGAAAGGACTATCCGCAGCTTTTAAAGATGCCTATAAGCAAAAAGGTGGAAGGATCGTTGCGGAAGAAGCATATGTGGCAAAAGACACAGATTTTAGAGCGACGTTAACACGCTTAAAGGCTGCAAAACCAGATTTCATTTTTCTACCAGGCTATTATGAAGAAGTTGGTCTTATTATTAAGCAAGCACGGGATTTAGGCATTAAGGTGCCAATTATGGGTGGAGATGGCTGGGATTCTCCGAAGCTTGTAGAAATTGCTGGTGATAAAGCCTTAAATAAAACGTATATTACAAACCATTACTCCGCAGCTGATCCTGATAAAAAAATTCAAACGTTTGTTTCGGCTTTTAAAAAGAAATATGGCGGAAAATCACCAGATGCTTTTAGTGCACTAGGCTACGATACCGCTTATTATTTAGCAGATGCTATTAAACGAGCAGGAGATGTTACGCCTGAAACGATTAAAAAAGCGTTAGAAGAAACAAAAGAATTAACACTCGTTTCTGGAAAATTAACGCTTGATAAAAAGCACGATCCAATTAAGTCTGCATCCATCCTAGAATACAAAGAGGGTAAGCAAGTGTTCAATACGAAAATCAACCCGTAACACACGAAAGCGGGGCAGGGGGCGAGCGCTCCCTGGTTCGCTATTGTATTCTAAAAAAAGCTTGATAAAGGAGCGTTTTACAGATGGAATATGTCCAGCAGCTCGTCAATGGAATTTCTGTTGGTAGCATTTATGCGTTAATTGCACTCGGCTATACAATGGTATACGGGATCGTTAAATTAATTAACTTTGCGCACGGTGATGTATTTATGGTTGGTTCCTTTGTTGGTTTTTATAGCATAACGGTTTTACATTTACCTTTTGTAGCAGCGTTGCTTGTCTCAATGGTTGTTTGTGCAATATTTGGAATGCTCATTGAACGGATTGCTTATAAGCCGTTGCGTAATGCCACACGCATTGCAGCTCTCATTACAGCAATTGGTGTTTCCTTATTAATTGAATATGGATTTATCTACGTACGAGGCGCACAGCTTGAGGCGTATCCAAGAGATGTTTTACCAGATTTTAAAATCAACCTTTTTGGCGCTGAAATTGAGAGTCAAGCGATTCTCATTCTTGGAGTCTCCATCGCATTAATGATTCTATTGCAGTTTATTGTACATAAAACAAAGATGGGGAAATCAATGCGCGCTGTTTCATATGATGCTGAAGCTGCACAGTTAATGGGCATTAATGTGAACAGAACAATTTCCTATACGTTTGCTATAGGATCAGCACTAGCAGGAGCTGCGGGTGTAATCTTCGGTGTCTATTATACGAAGATTGAACCGCTTATGGGGATCATACCTGGATTAAAAGCATTCGTAGCGGCCGTGCTCGGTGGAATTGGCATTTTACCTGGTGCAATGGTTGGCGGCTTATTGCTTGGGGTCATTGAATCATTTGTTAGTGCGATTGGTTTCTCTTTATGGCGAGATGGAGCAGCCTTTATTGTACTTATTCTTATTCTCGTCTTTATGCCGTCTGGATTGTTCGGTAAGAACAGAAGAGAAAAGGTATAGGAGGAAAATGAGATGGCCTTTTTAAAAAAAGTAGGCTTCTTTTGGGGCGGGATCGTTGTATCACTAGTCATTTTTGCTGTTGTCCAATTTCTATTAAGCAATGGCACACTCGATCTTTTTTATGAAAATACGTTAGTTTATATGGCAATTAATATTATTTTAGCTGTGAGCCTTCATTTAATTATCGGAATTACAGGGCAGTTCTCGATTGGTCATGCCGGCTTCTTAGCTGTCGGCGCCTATGCTTCGGCCATTATTACGATGAAGCTAGAGCTTCCTTTTCCGCTAGCACTTCTCGTTGGGGGGATTGTTGCTGCACTCGCCGGTTTTGTGATTGGGTTTCCAAGCTTGCGATTGCGAGGTGACTATCTGGCGATTGCCACGCTTGGATTTGGTGAGATTGTTCGCATCGCCTTTTTAAATGTTGATTATGTGGGTGGCGCGAGCGGGATGATGGTTGAGCATTTCACGACATGGCCATGGGTATTTGGCTGCATGTTAGTCACTATTCTAGTCATTTTAAACTTTACTCGTTCCACACATGGACGTGCCTGTATTTCCATTCGTGAAGACGAAACGGCCGCCGATGCGATGGGAATTAATACGACCTATTATAAAGTGTTAGCCTTTATGATTGGCGCTTTCTTTGCAGGAGTGGCTGGTGGCTTGTTTGCTCATAATTTCTATATTATTCAGCCGTCTAACTTCGGCTTTTTAAAATCATTTGATATTCTGATCTTCGTCGTACTTGGTGGCCTTGGGTCATTATCAGGCGCTGTTATTTCCGCAATTTTACTCACCGTTATATCTGCTTTTTTGCAAGATTACCCAGAAACGCGCATGATTATCTACAGCCTTGTCTTAATTATCGTGATGCTATACCGTCCTCGGGGACTCATGGGTACGAAAGAAATTACTTCTCTGTTCTCAAGAAAAAAGAAATCGAAGGGTGGCGCGAAAGATGGACAAAGCGAAACCGTTGCTTAATGTAGAGAACTTAGGAATATCCTTTGGGGGATTGCGTGCTGTTCAAGGTGTAGACTTACAATTGTTTAGCAAAGAAATGGTTGGTTTAATCGGTCCTAATGGTGCTGGGAAAACAACGTTCTTTAATATGCTAACAGGTGTGTATGAACCGACAGAAGGTACGATTATGTTAGGGAATCGTAAGCTAAACGGCTTGTCACCTTATAAAATTACACAAGGTGGTATTAGTCGAACGTTTCAGAATATCCGACTGTTTGGGGAACTATCTGTCATTGATAATGTAAAAGTGGCTTATCATTCACAAGCAAAGCATTCCTTGTTAAGTTCTATTATCCGACTACCCCAACATTTTAATGGAGAACGAGAAATGGAAGAAAAAGCATTAGCTTTTTTAGAAATATTTCAATTACAGCGTTTTAAAGATGAAAAAGCAAAAAATCTTCCATATGGACAGCAACGACGATTAGAGATTGCGCGCGCACTAGCGGCTTCGCCTAAATTGTTATTGCTTGATGAACCAGCCGCTGGTATGAATCCTCAAGAGACAAAAGAACTGATGAACTTAATTGCTCTAATTCGTGAAACGTTTGAGCTTACGGTACTACTAATCGAACACGACATGCCGCTCGTTATGGGTGTTTGCGAGCGAATTTACGTGTTGGATCATGGGCAATTAATTGCACAAGGTACACCTACAGAAATAAAAAATAATCCAAAGGTGATTGAAGCGTACTTAGGAGAGGAGGTTTCTTAATGTTAAGCATTGAAGATGTGCAGGTTTTTTATGGCAACATTCGAGCGCTTGAAGGAGTATCACTTCATGTTAAACAAGGAGAAATCGTAACGCTGATTGGCGCCAATGGAGCGGGAAAAAGCACGCTATTAAAAACCGTTTCGGGCTTGTTAAAACCGAAAAAGGGTCGCGTGTTATTGGAGGGAAAAGAAATCGGTGGCAAGGCTGCCCAACTTATTGTCAAAAAAGGGATTTCTCATGTGCCTGAGGGAAGACGCGTCTTTGCAAATATGACGGTAGAAGAAAATTTACAGCTGGGTGCCTATTTACGTAAAGATAAAGAAGGACTTAAGCAAGACTATGAAAAAGTATATTCTTTATTTCCAAGGTTGTTAGAACGGCTAAAGCAACAAGCCGGCACGTTATCTGGCGGCGAGCAACAAATGTTAGCGATGGGGAGAGCGCTTATGGCAAAACCGCGGCTCCTTTTGTTGGATGAACCGTCAATGGGGCTAGCTCCTCTGCTTGTAAAAACTATTTTTCGTATCATTGAAGAAATTAACCAAGCGGGTACTACCATACTCCTTGTAGAACAAAATGCACATTTGGCCCTTTCCATCGCTCAACGAGCTTACGTCATGGAAACAGGTCGAATTGTTCTTTCGGGTACGTCTGATGAGTTAACATCAAGCGACCAAGTCAAAATGGCGTACTTAGGTGGACATTAAACGAAACGATCGCAAGACAAAACGAACGATGAAAAATAATCGTTCGTTTTGTCTTGCTCATAGGATGGATGATGCTAGGGAGCGCATAGTAAACAGGTAACTAAATTATACTTTGCTTCTGGTGGGAATTTATCATGACAGCGCTGACACGTTCGATATTGCTTTTTTCGTGCACGAATCATTGTCATAAAGAGGTTAAGGATGAGGTTTTTTCGTTCAAATGGATGAAGCTGTAGAAGTTCATCCCAGTGAAGTTCATTTTTTTGAACCCGTTCTACCTGATTTGTATGATAACCAAAGCAAAGTCCTTGCTCCTGGCGGGTAATAAAAAAAACAGGTGCTACTTTACAAAATCCTTCAACAACAAAAAAATAGTCTTTTTGTCGTGGTTCGTCTTGTTTTTGATCCAATTGGTCCTTTTGTATACATCGAGACAACCAGCGTGCTGCCTGCGCTTTTGTTGATTTCATAGACATTTCCCTTTCAACTTTAACTAAACTGCTAGCACGAAAGAACTAGAAAGTTATTGGACTATTTCGACATTTTTTGAGTATATCCTTTATGATTCTCAAAATCTTTTTAAAAAAGAGATAGAATAAAAGATAGAATCTTAACGATGAAATAAGAAAGAGGGATAAGAATGGAAATTATAGATTTTCATTGTGATGCATTATTGAAGTTGCAACAAGGTCAAGGAGAGCGTTCATTTGCCAATGATTCTAGGTTGGATACGAATAAAGAACGATTGCAAGCGGGGAAGGTCAAGGTTCAGTGCTTTGCTATATTCATTGAACCTAATGTACCATTCGATCAAAAATTTCAGATGGCTCTTAAGCAAGTGGATTATTACTATAAAGAAATTTTGCAAAAAAATAAAGAGATGAAGCATCTATCTTCATGGGAAGATTTTGATACGTTACAAGCTGGTGAAATTGGGACAATGCTTACTTTAGAAGGAGTGGATGCCATTGGGGATGATCTTACAAAACTCCATATATTGAGGCAACTTGGTGTTTTAAGTGTAGGCTTAACATGGAATCATGCCAATTTAGCGGCGGATGGAGCGTTAGAACCTCGTGGAGCAGGGCTTACTACTTTTGGAAAGGAAGTCGTACGCTTTTTAAATCAGCATGGAATGTTAACAGATGTTTCGCATTTATGTGAGAAGGCTTTTTGGGATGTAATGGAGGAGGCCCACTATCCATTTGCCAGTCATTCTAATGCAAAAGCTATTTGTAATCATCCGCGAAATGTAACAGATGATCAAGCAAGGGCTCTTTTTCAAAGCGGGGGAACGGTTCATGTTGTCTATCATCCACCTTTTATTAATGAAAACAAAACAGAGGCAACCATTTCTGATTTAATTGCTCATATTGATCATTTTTGTGCATTAGGTGGTGTTTCTCATGTCGGCTTAGGTTCTGATTTTGATGGCATTTCAACGTATGTAACACATCTAGAGCATGCTGGGAAAAGTCAAAATTTAATCAATGAACTACTAAAATATTATAGCGAAGAGCAAGTGAGGGGATTTGCATCGACAAACTTTTTACATCGTCGACCCACTATACGAAGCGTTCATACGCAGCGTAAACCGGGATAGTAGAGTAATAAAAACGACCTACCTCGTTTTGTGTAGACAAGGTGGGTCGGTTTTCTGCTGTTTGTTACCAAAACATTGGTTTGGCTACCATTAGCCAGAGCATAACGAGCATTAACGCTAAATATAACCAAATCGTTTTTTGTAGCTTAGAAGCTAACGGTGGTCGCGGAGCGTCATTGTTAGCAAACTTTCGAATGGTCGGTGAAAATGCTCTTGCTAAGAAAAATAAAGAGCTCACAAGAATCAAAATGGTTATAAGCAGCCATGGTGTCTTCCAAGACCATCCTGTCACATAAACAAGAAGAATCCCTGTTACGACGAGCACGTGACCTGCATGCTTGCTTAATCTTACGACGGCTTTAAAGACAGAAAGGTAAGCGTTCTCTTCTGCACGCACACCTTGTCGTAAGTGTTTAATAAATGGAAGAAGAATGAAAAAAGGCCCTATTGATAATATGACGCTAAAAATATGAGCATATAGAAGTAATGGATAGGCACTATTCATTGATTGGGTAAATTACGCTTGGAATGCGCGAAATTCATGGACCCATACTTTCATATGCGGTAACCAAGGCATACCAGGGTGAATAGAAAGAATGGATTGTTTATAGGCTTCGACATTTTCAAAGCCTTCTTGCTCGGCATGTTGATCCGTTAACTCACCAAGCGTTTGAACATACACATCTTCTACGATAAATTGTTGACCATTTAACTCCATCATTTCGCCAATATCAGCATAGCGTCCATTACGGCGCGTAGCCGTTTTCTTACCTGCCACTACTTTTTCTACATCTTTAGGCAAAGTAACGAGGCGTTCTATACTACATGTTTTAGGTGGTAGCTGGCTATTTCTTTCTTCAACAGTCATGATGATCCCTCCTTAAATTTTCTGGATTATTTCTTTTACTCTCCCTACTTGTCCGCTTTGAAGCCGAACTTTAATGCCATGCGGATGGAAAGCTGCTTTTGTTAAAAGGTCTTTTACAATGCCTTCGGTTAACTGACCGCTTCGTTGATGTTCCTTAAGAACGATGCGTACTAAAGAGCCGACCGTAATGTCTCGTCTTTGTTGTCCGTCCAAAAATCATCACCTCGTCTCTAAAAGAAGTATAACACGCTTTTAAAATCGTTTGCAGAGCTAGTTTCGCTTCTGAAAATATGACATAAATAAATGAAAAGTATAAATAGTATAATAATTGTAAGAGACGATGTATGATATAGACAGAGTAGACTAAAGACAGATGTTGGAAAGGGGTGGTCACAACAACGATGAAAGTTATTTCGATGTTAAAACCGTATCGGCTCCCGTTTTTTATTGCACTTTTCTTTTTGCTAGCAGAGCTAGCAGCTGAACTTGTTCAACCGTTGTTAATTGCTAAAGTTATAGACGAAGGCATCATGCAAAAAGACGTACATGCCATCTTCTTTTGGGGTGCTATTATGATGGTCGTTGCGCTTTTTGCATTTTGTGGTGGCATTATAAACTCTTTTTTCGCCACTCATGTTAGTCAAAGCTTCGGCTATGATGTTCGTAGGGCGTTATTTACTAAAATTCAATTTTTTTCATTAGCCAATTTTAATCGCTATCCTACCTCTTCCCTCATTACACGATCGACGAATGATGTCACACAAATTCAAAATACGGTGTATATGACGCTGCGAATTATGCTGCGTGCTCCGTTATTTGTCATGGGAGGTCTTGTTCTTGCACTCCTTGTAAATGTTAGATTAGCACTATTTCTAGTTGTAGCAGCGCCACTCTCTTTTTTCTTTTTACGATGGGTCATGAAAAAAGGGAATGCTGTATTTCGAGCGTTGCAAACTGGATTAGACAAGGTTAATGGCGTCATGCGTGAAAATTTATCTGGAATCCGAATCATTAAAGCGTTTCAACGGAGCACCTATGAAAGGAAGCGCTTTTCTAACGTGAATGAACAATTAAAAGATAATACAATGAAAGGCTTACGACTAATGGAAGCAACTACACCAGTTTTATTAGTCATTATGAATGCAGCTATTCTTTGTATTCTTTGGTTTGGTAATCTGCAAATTCAAGCAGGGAGCACGCAAGTAGGCGATTTAGTCGCAATTATCAATTATAGTATGCGCATTACAGCTATTTTTGGATTGTTTTCATGGATCATGATGACATTTTCCCGAGCAAAAGCATCTTCCGAACGAATTAATGAAGTGCTAGGAGCTGATGTTGATCTTACTGAAAAAGAACAAAAGACGGCTGAACTTCCTACAGCAAGTGGTAGTATTCTGTTTGATAACGTTTCGTTTTCTTATCCAGGTAGTTCAAAGCAAGTGCTTAGCCAATTTTCTTTTGCAGTATCCAACCGTGAAACGATTGCGGTCATGGGAGCTACGGGAGCCGGGAAAACTTCACTGTTTCAGCTCATTCCAAGGCTTTACGAGGCTACAAATGGCAATATCCTAGTGGGTGGCGTTGATGTAAAAAAGCTCCCGCCCCGAATATTAAGGAAACAAATCGGCTTTGTCCCGCAGGATCCGTTGTTATTTACAGGGACGGTACAAGAAAATATATTATGGGGAAAAGAAAATGCGACCGAAGAGGAAGTGAGAGAAGCTTGTCGGCGTGCACAAATTTTAGAAACCATTGACGCGTTGCCACAAGGTTTTCAAACGAAAATTGGTCAAAAAGGTGTTAACTTATCTGGTGGTCAAAAACAGCGGTTATCTATTGCACGAGCACTCGTACGAAAACCTGCTATCTTATTGTTAGATGATAGTACAAGTGCACTTGACTTACAAACAGAACACAGACTGCTGGAAGCGTTACGAGAAATTCATGTGACGACGCTTATTATTACGCAAAAGGTTGCTACAAGTAAAAGAGCTGATCGTATTTTGCTATTGGAAGACGGCAAACTTCTTGCGCAAGGTTCACATGATTCGCTACTACAACGTTCATCCCTCTATAAGCATATTTGTGAATCGCAGCTAGGAAAGGAGCTGACGCAGGATGTTTAAGCAGTTAAAGGAGCCGTTTCAATATGAACGACTACACCTTGACGAACGCAAGCCTGCTGTAAGTCAGCGCGGCAAAAAAAAGGAGAGAGCAAAAAATTTTCGTGGAACGGTTGGGCGGATTTGGGCCTATTTAGCTCGCGAAAAGCTAATGCTGATGCTTGTACTTATGATGGTTGTCGTTAGTTCAATTGCTAGCTTGCTTGGCCCTTTTTTAATTGGTCGGGCTATTGATCATTATATTATTCCGAAGCAATATGGAGGTTTTGTGCTCCTTTTAGGTGGGTTAGCGAGTGTGTATGTGATGAATTCGCTAGCATTGTGGTTTCAAAACTATTGGATGATTGGTATTTCTCAAAAAACGGTTTTTATGATGAGAACAGAGCTTTTTACCCAGTTGCACAAACTACCAATTTCATATTTCGATCGCCGCCAGTACGGAGAAATTATGAGTCGTGTTATTAATGATATTGAAAATGTTAGCTCGACTTTAAATAGCTCAGTTATTCAAGTGTTTTCCAGTGTGCTCACCTTAATGGGAACACTCGGGTTTATGCTTTGGTTAAGTCCGCTACTCACGCTTGTTTCGCTGATCATCGTTCCAATTATGTTTTTTGGTATGCGTTGGATTACTAAAAGAACAGGGCGCTTATTTAAAGAGCAGCAACGGAGACTTGGAGATTTGAACGGTTATATAGAGGAAAGTATTTCTGGACAGCGCATTGTCAAGGCTTTCTCACAAGAAGACCGAGTGCTGCAAGAGCTGTTAAAGAAAAACCAAGCATTAAAAGTAGCCGGCTTCTGGGCGCAAACCTATTCAGGCTTTATTCCAAAACTTATGAATGTATTGAATAATGGAAGCTTTGCACTCATTGCGGCTACGGGTGGTTTTTTTGCTTATAAAGGAATGGTAACAATCGGAACAATCGTTGTTTTTGCTGAATATACGAGACAGTTTACGCGTCCTTTAAATGATCTTGCTAACCAGTTTAATACGCTTTTATCCGCTATTGCTGGGGCTGAACGTGTTTTTGAGGTATTAGATGAAGAAGAGGAGGAAGCAGGAGAGCAGGAGAAAAAGCAGTTGGCTTCTCTACGAGGGGATGTTGCGTTTGAAAACGTGAGCTTCTCTTATGAAAAAGGACAACCAACGTTAAAAAACGTTTCTTTTTCTGTTGGGTCAGGAGAGACGATTGCATTTGTTGGTCCTACAGGTGCGGGGAAAACGACGATTATTAACTTATTATCTCGCTTCTATGACCCGAATGAAGGGCGGATTCTAATCGATGGCCATGATTTGAGGGAGTACAGTAGAAGTTCCATTCGACAACAGATGGGGTTTGTTCTACAAGATCCGTTTTTATTTGAAGGAACAATTATGGACAACATCCGTTATAGTCGCTTAGAGGCGACAGACGAAGAAGTTATGGAAGCAGCAAAGCAAGCGAATGCGCATTCTTTTATCTCTTCGCTTCGAGATGGTTATCATACTAAGATTGGTCAAGAAGGTAGTGGAATTAGTCAAGGACAGAAGCAGTTATTAAGTATTGCGCGCGCCATTGTAGCGGATCCAATGTTATTAATTCTAGATGAGGCAACTAGTAGTATTGATACGATAACGGAAGTGAAAATACAAGAAGCGCTTTTACGGTTAATGAAAGGGAAAACAAGCTTTGTCATTGCTCATCGCTTAAATACGATTCGACATGCAGATCATATTTGTGTGTTGCAGGCAGGAGAATTAATAGAGGATGGTTCTCATGAACAGTTACTCATTCAAAAAGGCTTTTATGCAGAATTATATGTAAGTCAGTTCGATCAAGTAGAAGGCTAATCTATTATTTATACGAAGAACTTTATCATTTCTCACGAGATGATAAAGTTTTTTTCGTAAATGGATCAAAAATGATGCGTAATTGAGAATGCTACTACGCTGTTGAGACGCCAATAACAATGATTTTACCTAGAATCTTAAGAAAAAAATCGATAAGTGACAAGACACTTGTAAATTCAATATATGGTACATTTATAGGTCTATTTATTAATTAGGATACTGTATATTGATTATAGTTATATCTAAAAATGGTAAATAATAGAATAAAATCGTCTTTTTTAGTGATTTTCATACAATAGATTCTTAAAAATTTGTTAACTGATTTTAGTATTTCAAGAGATAATATTGTTTTGGAATAACTACAAAGTAGCCTAATCACAGGCCTTATTTGATAATTTTCTGAAAAATCCGCAAATGTTTTCGTGATAACGTTTTCTTGAAATAATTTTTCAATCATTAATTACCAATATTAGGCGATATTTAACCCGTTTACTTTCTTCACATTCCATGATTTAATGAAGTTACAGAAAGCCACAAACGCTTTCATAGCAAGGGATTGGAAGCACTAGTAATGTTAAGTTTGCGAAAGTAGGTGGAATGAACTCTTTTTAGACTGAATATTCCGAATAGTAGCACTACTTAATTTACTATCTACCAAAAAAATCTAGCTATTACATTCAGGAGGAATGAACGTGAAAAAGACACTGATTACCGGAGTACTCGCCACTACTTTAGCAGCTGGAGCTACTGTTCCAATGAATGCACTTGCAGCAACGCCTCAAAAAGCAACTGCTGTCACAAACGTAGGTGACGTAACGATTAAAAACACGTTATCATCATCTATTTTCAAACTTGGATCACAAACCCCATTACTTACAGCTTACGGACTTGTTGTTCTTAAGCAACCCGATGTAAAAGGAACAGCACTTACTAGTTTTGTATCGGCACAACGCGTTACAAAAAACAATGTAAAAGAATGGCTTGATGAGCAAAGCCCAAAATTAGTTAGTCTTAATCAAGATATGATGCGCTTTAGCAGTCGTTATGCAGCATATCAACCAAAATTAGCTGAACTTGCTGGAAAGTTCGATACGGATCCAGCAGCTAAAGAAAGCTTCCTTAATGCTTTCAATAAATTAAAAGTACAAGCTTCTGGCGTAAAAGATGATATGGAGCAAACATTAGTTGAACTTGAGCGCTACAAACAGTTGCTTGATAAAGATAACCAAAATCTCACAGCAAAAGGTGATAAAGCAATCGAATCACTCAATGCGAACAGTGGAGAGCTAGCAAATGTTCGTGCTGAAATTAAGAAAATTGAAGACGAGATTCAAGAACAATTAACAATTGTCTTAAGTCGTCCGAAAGAAATCATCAAAGGCTCAATCAAAGTAAGTGAGGAAGTATTTACAACTGTCAATGAAACAGGAACTTCGCAAAAATTTGATTTTGCTTCAGTAGGTAAAATCGCAGATGCACTAATTGATGTCAGTGATGATAAAGCAACTGCTGCTTATGCCGTTATCCAAAAGAAAACAGCTGCATTAATGCCTCTATACAAAAAATTAGCGCTACTTAATGGTCAAGCAACACAAATTACGATTGTAGAAGATCAAGCAAGTGCGTTTGCAGATATGGTTGATCGCCAAATTGCAATCTATAAGTTCTTAGTAGAAGATTGGACGAAATTCAGCGCTAATATGGATGACTTGAGTGCAGCTCTTACTCAAGATGGCGTAAAGCCATCGGCAGTTAAATTAAAACTTGAAGAGTTAGATAAATTTAGCACAAGCCTTGGAAAACAAACAAAGCAATTCGATGACTTTACGACTCAAGTTGAAGTTTTATCTTAATCCATTTTTACTCTACATCAACGTAAAGGAGAAACAATCATGTCGAAAAAACCATACAAAGTAATGACCGTGACTGCACTAGCAGCTGCTCTATTCACAGGAAGTGTTGTACCAGCGTATGCAGCAACGAACGATGCACCTGCAGCCGTTAAATCTGTTAAGGCAGCAGCCCAAAAAGAAGTATCATACCAATTAGGGCCAGATGGCTTAAGAGAAGCACTTGCAGAAACTGGTAACCATACGATCGTAATGGATCTATACGCATTATCCGTTTTAAAACAAGCAAATATTACATTAAATGGTGTAACATCGATTGATGATACGTTAAAAGGGAAAATCAATTCTCATCAGTCATTATCAAAAGCAAATGCAAACTTCTGGTTAGATACGGTTAAGCCACATATTGTTCAAACAAACCAAAATATCGTTAACTACGATACGAAATTTTCAACCTACTACAATACCCTTATTAAGGCGGTAGATGATGGAAATAAAAAGACGCTAGAAACAGGCTTAACGAAACTTAAAACAGAAATTTCTGGAAACCAAGAAGAAGTAGAGAACTTGATTCAAGAACTACAAAGTTTCCGTAATAAATTATCAAAAGATACGCAAAGCTTCAAAGACGATGCAAATGAAGTAACGGCAATCCTAGCTAGTGAAGATGCAGGTATTCCGTTGTTAGAGAATCAAATTACGACGTATAACAAAACGGTGAGAGACCTAAACGGTGCAATCATTGGATCCGCAGTAGCAACGGCTATTGGGCCACTAGCAATCGTAGGTGGAGCAATCGTAATCGCAACCGGTGTTGGTACTCCGCTTGGCGTAGCCATTATCGCGGGTGGCGCAGCTGCAACAGTTGGTGGAACAGTTGGTATTGTTCTTGCAACAAAAGCACGTGATGAAGCACAAGAAAGCTTGAAAAACGTAACGAAAGAGCTTAGTAATGCAAAGCTTCAAGTCGGTTATATTACAAATGTGAAAAACCAACTTGGTACATTAACAGATACGATTGATCAAGCAATTACGTCACTTGAAGCCATTAAAACACAATGGTCGCGCATGGATTCTAAGTACACATCACTTATTAAAAATGTAAAAACGCTTGATCCAGAAGATCTAGACTTCATTAAAGAAGATTTAGAAGTTTCTAAGAAGAGCTGGAATGACGTTAAGACGTATGCAGATAACTTATTCCAACAAAATAATGTTAAAGTAACTGAAGCAAAATAATCAATCATGTGTCAAAGATCTTCCGTTCATACGGAAGGTTTTTGGCTATACACATATTACGTCAGGAGAGAGAACAATGTCTGTATTACAACGCTGGATGAATCGAAAGAACAAACAATCGCAGAAGGATATAAAAGAAAAGATCCAGGTCGTTGAACGGTCAAAGTCATCTATTCCTGAAAGTAAGCTACATGTTTCGAGTAAATTATTTATGATGAGCAAGCTTGCCCAAGCGATTACAACACAAAAAAAACATGAAATGCTGACGTTTCCTGGAGTGGACGAGAAAGAGTTAGATCGCTTTCATTCGATGGAACAGGAAATTGTAGACTATACTCAACGATGGTTACATTCAAACTACGTAACCATTGTACATGACATGTATGAAGTTCATACGAACAATGTTTACGTTCAAAGCCAGATGAAGTTACTAAAGCTTGAGTCAGCTACGTTTAATGCTGCTTACATCGAACCAATTTGTGGAGAAATCGAGCGTAATAAACAACGATATCAGCATTGTCTAACATTACTAGCTCAACATCGCAATGAATTAATGGATTTTGCGGCAACACTACGAACATATGTAGATGCATGGACAGTAAATGTGCAAGCGTCGAAAGAACTACTACCTACTATAGAAAAACAAACACGAGCACTTAAAGATGCGGTTGCAAAAGAAATGCAAAGTAAAGAAGCATTCCCAAATGAAGCGTGGGTATATGAGCAATTTCAATTCTTAACAGACGAAGAAATAAAAGCGATGGAGGAAAAAAGCGTTGCTCTCCGCGAAGAGGATCATTTTTTTCTGGCATTGCTACAAGAAGGGAATCAGCTGTTGTCTGTAATCTATGCCTTTATTAATGCAACGCAATCATTCATTCAATACTGTCAAAATGCTGCAGGCAAGTGTTCCGTTGTTATGAGAAATATGAAGCAATTAACGTTTGATTCGTCGCTATTTGCACGTGAAGATCTATTCGTTTTAAAGAAAAGCTGGAAAGAAACATACGATTACGGAAATCAAACGTTTCAACAGGTATAAACCAAAGACATCGTGGGGAATAGAGGGGCCGGTGAGATGATGAAACATACGATTAGAAAACTAGTAATAACAGCAGGAATTACTGGATTAACCATGAGCTATGCAGCAACGTCCTATGCACAACTCGATGCACAACAGGTAACCAAGGAAGAATATGCAAAAAGCTATTCTTTAGGAGCAGGCGAGTTTAAAGAAGCGATGCAAACATCGAATGCTAACGCACTAGCTCTCGATACGTATGCAAAGATGATCCTAGAGCAAAAAGAACTAGACTTAAATGGCATTCGTGATGTGAATAATAGCTTAAAGAGTCGTATTACCACTCATCAATCGAATGTTCGTGGAAATGCTTCCTACTGGATCAATACGATTGCACCAAAAATGAGCGCAACGACACAAGGTATCATTGCATATAGCAAAACATTTCATGAGGCGTACGATACGTTAGTAAAAGATGTCAAGAAAAAGGACGCCAATGCATTAGCGTCCCATTTAGGAAACCTTATGACGAGTGTTTCTGAAAACAAAGCGAAAACAGATGAACTTATTTCACTTTTATCTCAATACCGTAGTAGTATTACTTCGGATACACAAAATTTCAAAACCGACGCCGAAGAAATTACGACTATTTTAGCAGCTAACGATGCAACGTTACCTTTGCTACAAAATGAAATTAATCAGATTAATGGTTCCATTAAAAAAGGAAATGATTTAATTATTGCAGGTGGCGTCCTATGTGCCACTGGCATTGGCTGTATAGCAGGTGGACCAATGATTGCTAATGGCAAAAAAATGGTGAATAACGGAAGAAATGTCCTTGCTCAAAAAACAGCGGAGCTTTCTTCTACACAAGCTGAAGCAGCAGTTTTAATGAATGTAAAAAATCAGGTGAATAATTTAACTAGCTCGATTGACTCAGCCATTACGGCACTACAATCTGTTTCAAATTACTGGCAATCTATTGAAAGTAAATATAATAATGTAATAAAAAATCTTAAGACCGTTACGCCTGATGACTTTAACTTCCTTGAAGAAGATCTACAAGTAGCGAAGAAAAGTTGGGATGACTTAAGTCAGTTTGCAGTTGAGCATGTAGAATAAAACGAAGCCCTCTTGTTTCGATTGTGAACTTAAGAGGGCTTCATTTTAGTGTCGAGTTAAAAAAAACTTTTTACTTCTGTTGTTTCTGAGCCACACGTTTGACACGCATATTGTATTTCAAGTGCATCTTCACTAACCACATGCTCTGTTTCCTTTTGACACTTTTCACAGTGACGTTTCATGATTGCTTCTTTCATTCGTCTACCTCCTTACAGTTGTAGTGTTCCTAATTTCTCGTTTCTTTATTATTAGCAGAAGGAAAACGCTTTTCTTGACATCTTTTTTTAGTATCCTAAACTTATAGTCAAAAAGGACGATGAACTTTAGGATAGAAATGCTATCCGAAGAAATAGGTGAAAAGGTACATGAACAAGCGACAACAGGCTATTATTACACTGCTACTTGAAAGAAAACGGGGAGCTTCTGTTCATGATTTGGCAGAAGCATTGTCTTGCTCTGAAAAAACGATACGTAATGATTGTAAAGTTATTGATCAAGAGTTAAGAAAAACGGAAAAGATAAGACTTGTTCGTAAAAGAGGCGTAGGTTTGTACTTAGAAGGTAGCGAACAAGAATTGCGGCATATGAAAGAAAAGAGGGTTGCGACCACTCTTCATACGAATAAGGACGATGAAGTTCGTAGATATCAACTCATTCGCCAGCTTCTTTTGAAGAATAAAGAGATGACGCTTCAAGCATTAGCGGACCAATATTATGTGAACAAGGGAATGATTCGTCACGATTTAGAGGAAATGGAGGCATGGTTACAAACCTTTGGTATTACTATAGTTGTGAAGCAAAAGGTTGGTATTGCTTTAAAGGGCAATGAACAAGCACGAAGGGAAGCGCTCTCACGCTTGACGGGGATGTTAATTCTCGCTACTGAAGAAGAGCAACAATACATTCATTCTATTTTTGCTGCGCATGAAATTCAACTTGTAAAGGCAGGTCTTCAACAATTACAACAGAAAATGACTGGCTCTTTTACTGATGAGGCCGTCAATCAACTTGTAACACACATTTTGGTAGCAATCGCCCGGGTCAAAGTAGGTAGCCGGATCAGCATTGCACCAGAAGAAGCTTGGAAAGTTGCAGAGTCTCCTGAATATGAAGCAATCCTCCATTTCCTTCATCAACTTGAACGTCAACTTGTTGTGAAACTTCCTCCAGAGGAGCAACAATATTTAGCGATCCGTGTGCTTGGTGCAAAGGTGTATTATGACTTTATTGATCAGACTCAAAATCAGAAGCTCTTGCAAGAGGCCGGTACGGACGTAGTAGAATTTACGAAGAGATTAGTAAAAGCAATCTCTGAAGTGACAGATACGCCTTTTACGCAAGATGCACTTCTCATCGAAGGGCTTGTTGCCCATGTGAAAACGACGTTTTATCGAATAAAGCATGGTTTGCCGCTAGCTAATCCTATGATGAAAGAAATTAAAAAAAGATACTTTTCAATGTTTGAGCTGATCTATTATGTAATTCCGCCTTTAGAACATATGATGGCTGTAGCTTTTCCGCCAGACGAAATTGCGTATCTTACCTTGCATTTTCAAGCGGCCAATGAGCGTCTTGAAAAGAAAAATGCGAAACATCGTAAAGTGCTTGTCGTTTGTACAATGGGAATTGGTATGTCTCAGCTTATTGTAACAAAGCTTCAACGAAAGTTTCATTCTTTAGAAATACTAGGAACGGCTTCGTTACATGATGCCCCAAGTGAAATTCAAAAAAAACATCCGGATCTTGTAATCAGTACGGTTGCCTTTGAATACTCCGATGTGCCCATTCTAGTCATATCGCCGCTTATGACTGAAGAGGAAGAATTAAAGATAGAACAGTTTATTGAGCAAAACGAAGAAGAGCGATTTGCGCCAGGAGAATCGTTGATACAGCAGTTTATGACACCAACACTCGTGTTTATTGAAAGCAAGCCATGTACACGAGAATCGATTATTAAAGAGCAGGCAACAGCGATGCAGCAACAAGGATATGTGATGGAAGGGTATTTAGAAAGTGTGTTACAAAGAGAACAGCAGTCATCTACAGCTGCAGGCGGAGAAATTGCCATTCCTCATGGTAATCCATCCTTTGTGTTTCGAACAGTTCTCGCTATTACGGTTATGCGGACACCTATGCAATGGGGCACAACCTCGGTGTCACTTGTAATGCAACTTGCTGCCCGAAAAGAAGATCATCACCAGCTACAAGCATTATTTAAAGAAATCTTTCAGCTAACAGAAAATTTACAGTGGATTCGAACACTTCAACAAGCAGAAGATACTAAAGCTCTTTATGCTTTGTTTTGTTGAGTCACAAAGTACGGAACGTGGTTTATGCGCCTCGTTTCTTTTTTTTGGCAATGTTTCTTTCCTATCTTAGGAGAGTTTAGTTTCGCTATAATTCATCGTTTAAAATCGCAAGAATGTAAGCGTTTTTATATAATGCGTTTTTACCGTAACTTATGGTAAATAAAAAATTTTTTATCATAATTTTGTACGCTACACTTAGACTATAAACCTGTTAGAACTGGAGGATTACTTATGAAAGTATTAGCTATTACTTCGTGTCCAAACGGCATTGCTCATACGTATATGGCAGCCGAAAGCTTGCGAAAAGCTGGGGAGGCATTGGGTGTTGAAATAAAGGTGGAAACACAAGGTTCTATTGGTGTGGAAAATGAATTAACGAGCGAAGAAATTCAAACAGCAGATGGAATTATTATTGCAGCGGATAAAAATGTAGATAAGAGTCGTTTTGTGGGAAAGCCGCTAATTGAAACAGGTGTTCAAGATGGTATTCATAAAGCGCAAGAGTTAATTAAGAAGTTTGAAACAGGAAATGTCGAAGTATACGAAGAAAGTCGAGCAACTGTTGAGGAAGGAAAAGCAGAACGCAAAAGTCAGCAAAATGCTTTCTATCGTCATTTAATGAACGGTGTATCTTACATGATTCCATTTGTCGCCGTTGGAGGTCTTTTAATCGCACTTTCGCTTGCGATTGGCGGCGTGCCAACAGATAGTGGTCTGCAAATTCCAAAAGATTCGGTATGGAAGCAAATTAACGATGTAGGTGTCGCAGGCTTTACCTTTATGGTACCAATTTTAGCTGGATTTATCGCCATGAGTATTGCCGATCGTCCAGGATTAGCTCCTGGGATGATTGGTGGTTATATTGCTGCAAATGGTAGCTTCTATGGCAGTGCAGCAGGGGCGGGATTCCTAGGAGGAATTCTTGCAGGTTTTGTGGCAGGTTATGTAGCAAAATGGATTAAGACATGGAAAGTTCCACAAATGATTCAGCCGGTTATGCCTATTTTAATTATCCCATTACTGGCTTCTATTGTTGTTGCTAGTCTGTTCATTTTCGTTGTTGGAGCACCAATTGCTAGCATTATGAGTTGGTTAACAACCTTCTTAAACGGCATGCAGGGAGCATCAAGTGTCATTTTAGCCTTAATTCTTGGTGCAATGATTGCTTTTGATATGGGTGGTCCTGTCAATAAAGTAGCCTTTTTATTTGGAGCAAGTATGATTGGACAAGGAAATGTGCAAATCATGGGTGCTATTGCAGCAGCTATCTGTGTTCCGCCAATTGGAATGGGTGTTGCTACCCTACTTAACAAACGAAAATATGAAAAAGCAGAGCGCGAAGCTGGAAAAGCTGCGATTGCGATGGGACTCGTTGGTATTACTGAAGGAGCAATTCCATTTGCAGCAAAAGATCCGCTTCGAGTTATTCCGAGCATTATGGTAGGGTCCATGGTAGCTACTGTTATAGTAATGCTGAGTCATGTAGGAAATAACGTCCCTCATGGTGGAGCCATCGTTGCTGTCTTGGGAGCAATTAGTCATCCCATTATGTATTTTGTTGGCATTATTGCTGGGGTAATTGTGACAGCGCTTATGGTTAACGTGTTAAAGAAAAATATTAGCTAAGTACAGGAGTGATTTAATATGAAATTAACAGAATTAATGACAGAGAACCTTGTGGATCCTGCACTCAAAGGGGCAGGAAAAGATGAAGTCATCGACCTTCTTATTGAAAAACTAGATGCTGAAGGGGTATTAAAATCAAAACGTAAATTTAAGAAAGCTATTGAGAAGCGAGAGAAAGAGGGGAGTACGGGTATCGGATTTAAAGTAGCGATTCCTCATGGAAAATCAAAAGCAGTCAACAAACCTGCAGTTGCATTTGGCTTAAGTTCAGATGGTGTTGATTGGAATAGTGTTGATGGTGACAAAGCCCAACTCATCTTTATGATTGCGGTGCCGGAAGAAAGTGCTGGAAATGAACATTTAAAAATTTTACAAATGCTTTCTATTAAACTCATGGATGAAGCTTTTCGTAACGAGTTATTGCAAGCATCGACGCAAGAGGAAGCGTGGCAGTTGCTTGAGCAAATCGGTTAATAGCTAGTCATGACCCAAACAGGTGTAGTAAACACTGTTTGGGTTTTTTGTTTGCTCTATAGCTGATGAAAAGAGAAATACGCTATCGCACTTTTTTAGAACATTTGTTACCGAAGTAGTAAAATCTTTTAAAAATCATCCTTTTTTTGTCAAAATTAGTTGTTTTATAGAAGTTAATAACTTACAATTTATAGTAGTTAAAAAATTCTGATTTTAAGATTAAGGGGGATTTGGATGGAAGATTTTATTACATATTTAAATGATACTATTTTATGGAGTCAGCCTATGGTTTATATTTGCTTAGGCATTGGCTTGGTATTTACGGTATTGACGCGCTTAGTACAAGTACGATTATTTAAAGATATGATTAAGCTTATGTTTCAAGGGAAAAGCTCTGATGCGGGTGTTTCTTCCTTTCAAGCGTTAGCGATTGCACTGTCAGGACGAGTTGGGACAGGAAACATTGCAGGTACAGCTACAGCTATTGGTTTTGGTGGTCCAGGTGCCGTTTTTTGGATGTGGGCCATTGCCTTTATCGGAGCATCTACAGCTTTTATCGAATCCACACTTGCCCAAATTTATAAAGTAAAACAGGGCGGAGAATATCGCGGTGGACCAGCCTATTATATTGAAAAGGGAATTGGCTGGCGATGGTTTGGGGTGTTATTCGCCTTTGCAGCAGTGCTAGCAATGAGCGTTCTTATGCCAGGTGTACAATCTAACTCAATTGCCACGGGAATTGAAAATGCTTTTGGCACAAATACAAGCATTACAGGTGCAATTATTGTCGTATTACTTGCTATCATTATTTTTGGCGGAGTAAAGCGAATTGCGAACGTAGCTCAATATGTTGTCCCATTTATGGCAATTGGTTATGTTCTCGTATCACTTATTATCGTTGCGGTTAATATTACAGAACTTCCTAATGTTATTAAACTCATTTTCCAAAGCGCTTTCGCGTTAGATTCTGTTTTTGGTGGAATCGTTGGTATGGCTGTGCAATGGGGAGTAAAACGTGGTATTTATTCGAATGAAGCAGGACAAGGCACAGGGGCGCATCCAGCAGCAGCTGCTGAAGTATCTCATCCCGCAAAGCAAGGTCTTGTTCAAGCTTTTTCAGTATACATTGATACGCTTCTCGTTTGTTCAGCAACAGCATTTATGATTTTATTTACAGGAATGTATAATACACAAGCGCCTGATAAAACCTTCTTATTTAATAAATTACAGGGCGTTGAGCCGGGTCCTGCTTTTACCCAAGCTGCGGTAGAACAAGTAATCCCAGGGTTTGGTGCTGGATTTGTAGCCGTTTCATTGTTTTTCTTCGCCTTCACAACGATCATGGCCTATTATTACATTGCTGAAACGAATGTTGCGTATCTTATTAATGGACGCAAAAATAAGTGGGCAATTCCGTTGTTGAAAATTATCATTCTTGGTGCCACCTTTTATGGTGCCGTGAAAAATGCCGGCCTCGTATGGAAGTTAGGTGATACGGGCTTAGGAATTATGGTATGGCTAAACTTGATCGCTATTTTAATATTAGCCAAACCGGCCTTGAAAGCACTAAAAGATTATGATGCTCAAAAGAAAAGAGGGCTTGATCCTGTCTTTAATTCTAAGAAACTAGGCATTAAAGGAGCTAACTTCTGGGAAAAAGACTATCAAGAACCGACTACTGAAAAAGTATCCTAATTGTTTGTACTGATCTATCCTATTATTGGAAATGAAAAATCACAGCCTGGTTGGTAGTCCAGGCGCGTAGATCTCTCTACGCTAGTAGCCTTCCCCCCTCGGGATGTCCATTATTTCCTTTTATTTAAATAGAGGGGGAGTTTGATGAAGTTTACTGTGTACTATGAAAAGCCGTATTGGATTGGTGTTCTTGAATACTATGATGAGCAGCGGTTCACCGTTAAAAAACACATTTTTGGTGCGGAACCAAAAGATAAAGAAGTATGGGATTTTACGTTGTATACGCTGCCGGAGCTTCTAAATGAAAGCGCTGTTGGCATGCCTCTTCAACCTACACTTCAAAAACGTGTGAGTCCAAAGCGTTTATCCCGTCTCGCAGCTAAAGAAAGTCGTGGGAAAGGTATTCAAACCTATGCACAAGAGGCTTTGAACGTCGCACTGAATCAAAGAAAAAAAGAGCGCCAAGTAGTATCGAGAGAACAAAAAGCAGCTCATGCTGCATATAAGCGGCAACTAAAGATTGCCAAGAAAAAAGAAAAACACCGTGGTCGTTAAAAATGAAGAGGCTGAGACATAAACAGCCTTAACACATAAAAAATGGCTTTATCATCCTTTTCGATGATGAAGCCATTTTTTATGTCGCTCTTTAGTCTTGCGTATATAAGCAGCCATTGAATACAACCGAAAATGGAGTAAGTGCTCCTCTGTAATCGCGCGCAGACCAGATCCATACGCGCGCAGGAGCCCTCGGTTCGCGCGCAGACCAAGTCCATTCGCGCGCAGGAGTCCTCGGTTCGCGCGCAGACCAGGTAAATCGCCTTCAATAATGTATGTAAGGGAAAAAAAAACAGAGCAAATTAGGAGGTAATCTCGTAAATGCGCTCAAAACTGATAAAAAATTTCGTAAAAGCTATTCAATTATTGCGAAAAGAATGAAGCGTACAAGAGATTCTGGTTTGCGCGCAGCATATTGACTCGGCACGCAAGCACGTTATTTTCCCCGGTTGCACCACTAAACATAGGAAGTAGTGTGTCCCAATAACTTCCTTTTTTTATACAAAAGATGATAAGTTTATACAAAATTCTCACCTATTGGAAAGGTATTGGACTAGTTATGTCGTATTACATACAAAAAAGTAAATAAAAATACGGAGAACAAAAATGCTGATTGAAAAACTTTTTTTCCACTTATTAATTACACTCATGCCGGTCTTATGCTACAGTTTCTTTTTTGAGAGGAAGCCAATTACTCAATCACCTTATTTTATTGGTGGGCTTTATAGTATTTCAGCTGCATTTTGTATGACATTTGCTTATTATGAGGGAGGTCTCTTTTGGGATCTACGCTATGTACCGCTCATTCTAGCTTTTCTATATGGTGGTAGAAAGGCTGGTTTAATGGTAACAGCTGTTGAATGTATCATGCGTATAACAGTAGGTGGAGATGCTGCGTTGTTAGCTGTCGGAGGAATCCTTGTCGTTGCCTCCATTCCTTTTCTATGCGTTACATATTATGAGCAAGCAGACAGCAATAATCGGCTAAAAGTAACTGTTTTGTTGGGCGGATGGCCAGCCGTTATTCAGATGACGATCCTATTTAGTTATACGATTATGTATCGACAGTTCGATGGTGCTTTTCAACAAACTTTTTACCATTTATTATTGTTTGCCTGTATTCAATTAATTGGAACATGTATGGCGGCAAAATTAATTGAACTTTATATTGAACGAATTCGTATGAAAGAAGAAATTGAGCGAGCTGAGAAATTAAATACAATGGGTGAACTTGCAGCGTCAATTGCTCATGAAGTAAGAAACCCATTAACTGTCGTTAAAGGATTTTTACAACTTATGCAAAAGGAAGAAGATGCGCATAAACAACCGTATCTTCCTCTCGTCCTAAGTGAATTGGGAAGAGCGGAAGTCATTATTAGTGATTATTTAAATTTTGCTAAACCTGAATTTAAAAAAATAGAAGTGTTTTCTATTCCTAACGTGTTAACAGACATCGTTTTACTGTTAAATGCATTGGCTGTTAAAAATGGTGTGGAACTTCACGAGGAAATACAAAATAATGCTTTTCTATTAAGTGATCGTAATCAACTAAAGCAAGCACTCGTAAATTTTGTGAAAAATGCAATTGAAGCGACGCCAGAGGGAGGGACTGTACACGTCTGTTTTTTCGTAAAAGGACAACAAGCGTACATTCGTATTCAAGATACTGGGAAAGGAATGACGAAAGAACAATTAGATAAAATCGGCACACTCTTTTATACGACAAAAGAGAAAGGCACCGGTCTTGGAACAGCCGTGTCAGTAAGAATTATTGAATCAATGAATGGTAAAGTCACGTTTATGAGCGAGCAACATAAAGGGACGGAAGTAAGAATTCAGTTACCAATTTCTTCGCATGTAACAGAGAGCTTGCAATCGGAGGGGCATGTTGCCTTTTGAACGATGATTCCGTTCTTACGTGATTCAGTCATGATTCCTTCCACGGTAGGTAGCGGAAGGGATTGAACGAGGTTGATTTTTCTTAATGCTTTTTCTATCCTATTCATCTCTTTTTTCAGTCATTGTACATGATGAAGGAAGACGTCTTCTGGTAGAATGAATTCAATCGATAGATGAAGGTAGGTGATGAAAGGATGGAAAAGACGATTGCTGTTTCAGTACGAACGCTTGTTGAATATGTCTTTCGTAGCGGAAGTATTGACCCTCGCTTTAGAACAAACACGACACTTCAAGACGGAACTAGATTGCATCAAAAAGTTCAACAAACCTACAACGAAGGCGATCAGAAAGAAGTGTACTTACAATGTAAGTACGATAAAAATAATCTAACCTTCGAGATTGATGGCAGATGTGATGGGATTTTATTTTCAAAGTTGCTCATTACAATTGATGAGATTAAATCTACAGCAAAAGAATTGTCTGCAATTAATAAGGAAAGCTATCCTGTCCACTGGGCACAAGCAAAAGTCTATGCATATATGTACGCAATGGACCATGGACTATCAACAATTGACGTCCAACTTACTTATATACAAAAAGTCACAGAAGAGAAGAAGTGTTTTCGGCAAACTTTTACCGTAGAAGAGTTAACGTTATTTATGGATGATGTGTTAGATCGCTACACGGCGTATGCAACATTGCTTCTTTCTCATCGCAGCAAGCGGAATGCAAGCATCCAAGCACTCTCTTTTCCCTTTCAAAACTACCGTGCGGGACAACGAAAACTAGCTGGTGCTGTATATATAAGTATTGCGCAACAAAAAGACATTTTAGCGCAAGCTCCTACAGGAATCGGAAAGACAATGTCTACTATTTTTCCAACGATAAAAGCAATAGGAGAAGGCATTATAGAGCGTTTTTTTTATGTAACCGCAAAAACTATTACGAGAGAAGCAGCAGAGAATGCTATTTCTTTGTTAGAGAAAGCTGGATTGCAATTTCATACCGTTACGCTTACTGCTAAAGATAAAATGTGTCCTAATGATTGCGGCAAGGATGAATGTCCCTTTGCTGATGGTCACTATGATCGATTAAATGGAGCTGTACTGGATATTTTAAAGCATGAACGTAGCATGAAGCGAACAGTGATTCAGCAGTATGCTATGAAGCACCGATTATGTCCTTTTGAATTTTCACTTGATTTAGCATACATCGCAGATGCAGTGATTGGTGATTATAATTACATATTTGATCCGCGTGTATCCTTAAAGCGCATGAGTGATGAAAGAAAAAGGGAGACGGCTCTCTTAGTTGATGAAGCGCATAATCTTGTGGATCGTGGAAGAGAGATGTTCTCTGCCGTACTTATGCAGTCGGCGTTTGAAGACATCTACTCCTCTTACATAAAATTAAACCCAACCTTAAGTCAGTCTGCATACGCTGTGCAGTCCTTTCTTGGGCAATTAACCCATAAAATGACCGATGCGTATTATATAGATGACACCCCACCTGCAGAGCTGGAAGAGTGGTTAGATGTTTTTACCGCAGTAGCGGAGCGAGAGTTGTTTCGGCAGCAAGCGGACCAAGATTTATTGCGTGATACATACTTTATGGCGCAACGCTTTCTTAAGGTGTGTAGACTGTATGACGAACATTATAAGACGTATGCTATGAGAGAAGGAAGCGACATTTCATTGAAGTTATTTTGTCTAGATCCTGCTCAACTTCTGACGAATATGCGAAGAAAATATCGTTCTGCTGTTTTTTTCTCCGCCACACTAACACCGCTCGATTATTATAAAGAAATGATGGGACTGCAAGCGGAAGATTACATCCTTGCGCTGCCCTCTCCTTTCTCAAAAGAGCAACTGCACGTCTGCATACAGCCATTATCCACGCGCTATGTAGATCGCAATAAAACGAAAGCATCATTGGTTTCTACATTAAAGCGAACGGTCAAAGAATGGCCTGGTAATTATCTTGTGTTCTTTCCATCTTATCAGTACATGAACGATGTGTATGAGGCCTTTATGCAGTGCGAGATTGACGTTGCAACGAGAAAACAAGAATCTTATATGACGGAAGAGGAGCGGGAAGCATTTCTGATGGATTTTCAAAGCGAGCGCTCGTCCTCATTAGTTGGCTTTGCTGTTATGGGGGGAATCTTTTCAGAAGGTGTAGATTTAGTAGGCAACCGCTTAACAGGAGTAATAATAGTAGGCGTAGGATTGCCTCAGCTCAGCTTAGAGAGAAATCTTATAAAAGACTATTTTGGGCAACGAGGTAAAGAAGGATATCATTATGCATATACATATCCTGGGATGAATAAAGTATTGCAGGCAGGCGGCAGATTAATTCGTACCGAAAGTGATCAGGGTGTTGTAGTGTTAATAGATGATCGATTTATGCAGCCTCTCTATCAGGGGATGTTGCCGCATGAGTGGCGCGATTACAAAGTAATACCTCGTAATATACGGTAATAGTAGGATGGTGAGTAACTTTACTGCGTTAAAGTGGTGATTTTCTTTCAAGAATGATATAATCCTCTCCAATACGTATTACACTGTCATGAAAAGAGGCGTTTGCAAGATGAAAGTAGCATATTTAGGTCCTCATGGTACCTTTTCTGAGGAAGCAGCTCATAACTATTATAAAGATAAGTCTATAGAGTGGCACATGTGCAGTTCAGTTCCAGAAGTATTAGAGGCAGTCGGCGAAGGCCTTGTTGACGAAGGAATTGCTCCGATTGAAAATGCAATTGAAGGCACTATTACAATGACTGTTGATAGCCTCTTAGTTAATGATCTTTATATAAAAGGAGAAGCTATCTTACCAGTTTCTCTCCATTTACTAGCAGCGCACGAGGCGTCTATGAAAGAGATTAAAGAAGTTTGGAGTATTCCACCAGCACTAGCACAATGCCGTGCATTTTTCCGTGGAAAGAAGCTAACCATGCGCCACTTCGATAGTACAGCGGGGGCTGCTGCAGCTATTAAAGAGGCAGGGAGAGGCGACGTTGCAGCTGTAGCCTCTTCTTATGCAGGCAAGCTTTTTGAACTATCGACGGTACAGGCTAATATAGAGGATAGTTCGGAAAATCAAACACGTTTTATCGTTGTCTCTAAAGACAAAACGCCGTCATTAGGTGCGAAAAAAACAATGCTTCAAGTTACGCCAGGAGATGAGTATACGGGTGTACTTGCCTCCATCTTAACAGTCTTCTCTACACTAGGCATTAATTTAACGTGGATTGAATCTCGCCCAACGAAGAAAAAGTTAGGTACGTATCAATTTTTCTTAGAAGCGGAAGCGAGTGTCGCAGATCCAGTATTAGAAAAAGTAAGAGCTGTTATTGAAACGTTTGGTCATCATGTCAATATTCTCGGTAGCTATACGACAACTAAATTATAAAATGATATTTAGACGCTGTTCTCTTTTAGGGCAGCGTTTTTCTATTGTTTAAACAAATATCGGAAAAAAAGGTGTAAGAATTAACTAGTCACAGTTGTAAAAAATGCAGGTAAGTGACCATTGACGGTGTTTTATTAAGAAAATATTTAATTCTTTTGTAACTTCATGAATTGCAAGAATTTTTATACTATGAAAAGGAATTGGCTTTTATAATAAAACTATAGAGAAAAAATGGGGAGGATTTACGAATGAAACGCACGAAAAAAGCATTGCTTACATCTATCGTATCAACATTCGTTATCGGGAATATTGCTCTGCTTCCAACAATGAAAGCGGATGCAACAGCAGCAAATGTACAAAATGCAGCAACAAGCAAGGTCGTTTTCCAAGCAAAAGATGTGGATTCCTACTATGCACCGGCTAAAGGAAAAACAGGACAAGATTTAAAGAAAACACTAAATGATATTATTGATAATCAAACAGAATTATCTTATAACGGAGTTTGGGATGCTTTGAAGAAAACAGATGAGGATCCAAAAAACCCAAATAACGTAATTTTGTTATATACTGGACGTTCTCAAAGTAAAAGCACAAATGGCGGCGGTCCTGATGATTGGAATCGCGAACACGTTTGGGCGAAATCACATGGCGATTTTGGCACAGCAAATGGACCAGGAACGGATCTTCATCACTTAAGACCTGCAGATGTAACTGTAAATAGTGCTCGTGGTAACCTTGACTTTGATATGGGTGGAAAAGAAAACTCAGAAGCAAAAGGCAACTATGCTGATGGTGATTCTTGGGAGCCAAGAGATGCGGTTAAAGGTGATATCGCACGTATGATCTTCTATATGGCTGTTCGCTATGAAGGTGAGCACGGTGAGCCAGATCTAGAAATGAATGAAAAAGTAAACAATGGTAAAGATCCATTTATGGGTAAAATGTCTGTTCTTCTTAAATGGAACGAGCAAGATCCAGTAGATGATAATGAACGTCATCGCAATGAAGTAATTTATAAAGACTATCAACATAACCGCAATCCATTTATTGATCATTCGGAATATGCAAATCAAATTTGGAAAAAGTAACACGCATGAGTCGACCTCCTATAGGTCGACTTTTTTCTTTATAAAAATTATAGTGAGTGTGAAATGGATGGTAAAATGAGGATAAAAGAGGAGGGGGATTATGAAAAAAATTTACGCCATGGCAGTAAGCTCTTCACTACTACTTTCACTGTTAGCGACAACAGGGCAAGAAGCACAAGCGTATCAAAAACCAGTTCTGAAAAAAGGCATTACACAGCCTGTTTATGCATTAGATGAGGCGATTGTCGAGAGAGTGTTTATCGAGACAACCATTGATAGTGATCGCGATGGAAAACGCGACCGCGTGCATGCAGACTTGATTCGTCCGCGGGAGACAGCGCACGGCTTAAAAGTACCAGTAATCTATGAAATGAGTCCGTACAATGCTGGTATTAAAGATGTTCCTGTATATGATGTGAATACGGAATTAACGGCTGTTCCTACAAAGAACAGCAACACACGAGTTTCGAAAGTGGGGAGCAAAGCATTACGAAGTGCCTCTAAATTCCCTGGGTATTATGATGATTATTTCGTTCCGAGAGGATACGGTGTGGTGCTAGCTGAAAGTATTGGCACGGGTCAATCCGATGGTTGTCCAACAACAGGGGATGAGCGCGAAACACTTGGCGCAAAAGCTGTTATTGATTGGTTAAATGGATCAGCCAAAGCATACGATGCGAAGGGAGTAGAAGTAAAGGCTACATGGAGTACAGGTAACGTTGGGATGACAGGTGTTTCATATGATGGCACATTACCTAATGCTGTTGCAACGACGGGTGTAAAAGGATTAAAAACGATTGTCCCAATTGGAGCTATTAGTTCTTGGTACGATTATTACCGTGGAAATGGTGCAGTCATTGCGCCAGGTGGTTATCCTGGTGAAGATGCTGACAATATGGCAGAAGCGATCACTACGCGTAAAAATCCGGATAAGTGTAGAAAGGTAACTCAAGAACTAACAGCTGAACAAGATCGGAAAACAGGCGATTACAATAATTTTTGGGCACATAGAGACTATGTTAAGAAAGCGCATCATGTGCGAGCAAGTGTGTTTTCTGTACATGGATTAAATGATTGGAACGTTAAAACAAAACAATTGTCTTCATGGTGGCTGGCACTTGGCAAATTCGATGTACCACGTAAGCTTTGGCTCCATCAAGGTGGACATAATACGCCATACAATTTCCGTAGAGAAGCATGGTTGCATACATTGAATAAATGGTTTGATTATTGGTTGTACAATAGTCATAATAATGTGATGCAGGAGCCAGCAGTCGATATTGAACGAGAAAATTTGACGTGGAAAAAAGAAAAAACGTGGCCGGCTAAGCATACAGAAAACGTTTCTCTTTCCCTTCAGCCAGGAAAACTTACTACGAAGATGAATACAGAGCAGGTGAAACAACGTATGATTGATGATGCTTCCGTACGTGTTGAAGACATGCTGGAGGATCCTAAGCAAGCAAGCGAGCATCATTTGCTCTTCCAAACCCCTCGATTAAAGAAGGGTATTCGAATAAGTGGTACGCCATATATGCAAGCAACGGCAAGCATTGATAAGCCAGTTGCTAACCTAACAGCTGTCCTTGTTGATTATGGTCCGAAGTTTTCAGAAATTATTACGCGTGGTTGGATGGATCCACAAAACCTTAAATCCTCATCACAGTCACAAGCGCTAACCCCGGGTAAAAATTATACGTTTAAGTGGGATTTACAACCCGATGATTATGTTGTGAAAAAAGGTCATACAGTTGGTCTTGTGCTGTTATCGAGTGATCATGATTATACGCTACGCCCAAAAGCAGGCACGAAAATAACGGTTTCACTACAAAAGAGTAAACTGATTTTACCGATTCAAGGTGGAGAAGATGCTTTGAAGTGGGAGAAATAAAAAAAGGACTTGGGACACGATATTTTCTCTGTTTTGTGGCGCATTCGCGAGCTTAGCGCTTGATTTGCTCTCTTTTTGCGCGAATCGGGTGCTCTTGCAAACTTGAACGCAAGACAATCTAAACTGAACATAACGAGCGACATCAAAAAATGGCTTCAGCATCGAAAACCGATGATGAAGCCATTTTTATGAGTTAGGGCTGTTTATGTCCCATTCTTTTTTTGTTTAAAAGACTTTCGTCGTCCAATCTTCACAATTCCAAACTTCTGTTACAACATCACGATAAAATTCTGGTTCGTGAGAAATGAGAAGAATGCTGCCTTTATAGGCTTTTAATGCACGTTTTAGTTCATCTTTCGCATCGACATCTAAGTGGTTTGTAGGCTCATCGAGAACAAGCAAGTTTGTTTCGTTATTAATTAATTTACAAAGGCGAACCTTTGCTTTTTCACCACCGCTTAATACACTCACTTTACTTTCAATGTGCTTCGTAGTTAACCCACATTTTGCCAGAGCAGCACGTACTTCATGCATGGAGTAAGAAGGAAACTCATCCCATACTTCATCAATACATGTATTGTTATTGTTCGATTTCACTTCTTGTTCAAAATACCCAATATGCAAGTATTCTCCTCGTTCAACCGTTCCAGAGATTGGTTTGATTTCACCAAGAATACTTTTTAAGAGCGTTGTTTTTCCGATTCCGTTTGCTCCTACGAGCGCAATTTTTTGACCGCGTTCCATGCGTAAATCTAGCGGGCGAGAAAGTGGTTCATCGTAACCAATGACAAGCTGCTTACTTTCAAAAATAAGCTTACCACTCGTACGGGCATCTTTAAAGTTGAATTCTGGTTTTGGCTTTTCACGTGCTAGTTCGATTACGTCCATCTTATCCAGCTTCTTTTGACGAGACATAGCCATATTACGAGTTGAAACGCGTGCTTTATTGCGCGCCACAAAATCTTTCAGCTCAGAAATTTCTTGCTGTTGGCGTTTATAAGCAGCTTCAAGTTGTTGCTTTTTCGCCTCATGGATATGTTGGAAATACTCGTAGTCGCCTACATAACGGTTTAACTCTTGATTTTCCATATGATAAATCAAATTAATAACGCTATTTAAGAAGGGAATATCATGGGAAATCAAAATAAAGGCATTTTCATATTCTTGTAAATAACGTTTTAGCCACTCGATATGCTGTTCATCTAAATAGTTTGTAGGCTCATCAAGTAACAAAATTTCTGGTTTTTCTAGTAAAAGCTTTGCCAGCAATACTTTTGTGCGCTGCCCACCAGATAAATCATGAACATCGCGATCAAGTCCGATTTCATCTAAGCCTAAGCCGCGAGCAATTTCTTCTACCTTGGCATCGATAACATAAAAGTCATTATTGGTTAATGTATCTTGAAGAACACCTACTTCTTCAAGTAATTTTTCTAGTTCTTCAGGCGAAGATTCACCCATTTTCTCATACATACCGTTCATTTCGGCTTCAATATTAAATAAATACTGAAAGGCACCTTTTAATACGTCACGAATACTGAGGCCTTGTTGAAGAACCGTGTGTTGATCTAAATACCCTACACGAACATTTTTGGCCCATTCCACTTTTCCTTCATCAGGCTGAAGCTTACCTGTAATAATATTCATAAAGGTTGATTTACCTTCACCATTCGCACCAATTAAACCAACATGCTCTCCTTTTAATAAACGAAAGGAAACGTCATTGAAAATTGCGCGATCCCCAAAGCCGTGGCTTAAGTTCTTTACGGTTAAAACACTCATCTATATGCACCTTTTCTTCTTGTAAGTTTATCCTTTGATTATAGTATGACTTCCTATGAGAACTCAATCCTTCTAGGAAAAATTTCATCGATAGCTCTTTCTTAGTAAGTCATTAAGACTGTTGTAGTTTATATAGATCAGGGTAATGGTTCGTAGGTCTTAAATACTAAATAGTAAAAAATACTTACATATTCATTGTTTATATTTGACAAATTTTATTGTCTGATGGAAAATGTTGAGAAAGCACTTAGTAGTTATACTATTTTTTGAAAGCGTTTTGTGACAGCTATTTAATAATATGTATATAAAAGTTATTTAAACTTTAAAGTTGGTTATGTGTTAATTTAGGTTTACTTTGGAAAGCACTCGGGAAAATGTAATAGTATTTAGGAGGACCTATGTTAAATTTACTAAAACGTACGTTTACGAAAAAAAATGTGTACTATGGGATTCCATATAAACTATTGAATAAAGAGCAATTGAAAAAAAAGGTTAAAGTCACTGTTGTTATGCCTGTGTTTAATGCGATGGACTACTTAGAGCGTGCAATAGATTCGGTCATTGACCAAACAATGAACGTTGACACTATAACACTCATTTTAGTAGATGATGGTTCGACAGATGAATCTCAGTCCATAATGGAAAAGTATTCTACAATGCACTCTAATATTGTATCGGTATTTCTCAGTGAAAATACAGGCACACCTGCTTTACCACGAAATTTAGGAACATACTTAGCTCAATCTACTTATATTATGTATTTAGACTCCGATGATTGGCTTGCTAGAGAAGGGGTTAGTACCTTATATGAATTAATGGAGGAAACAGGCGTTAACTTTAGTGTAGGAAAGACGATTAGAGTAGGTACTAAAAAACAAGCGATAGTCGGAAAGCATGAATCGAATAAAGTACGTAAAAAGGTTTCTCCCTATTCGATTCAACACATGTTTCATCACTTGAGTCCTTGTGGACGCATGGTTAAATTAGATGTGATTAAAGATCATGATCTTACATTTCCAGACATGAAATATGCTGAAGATAAGCAGTTTTTTATAGATGTTTTACTTCATTCTCCTGAAATATCGACTACTACAACGCCCATCTATTATATTAATCGAGATGAGGAGAATGTCTCCTTAACAAAACGCACAGATACGTTAGAGAAAATGCACACAAATGTTGAAGTTCTTAAATATGTCATGGATAAAAATTTGCCAGAAGCTAAAGAACGGCGCATTGTTAATCGCATCATCGAATTTGATTGCACAACCCGCTTGTTTGATCGCCAGCATTTTCTTGAAAGTGAAGAAAAAGATCTTTACTTTGATATTTATAGTAAGGTCATAAATACCTTTTTTTCCTATCAACGATCTTATTCACTAGAAGATAGTTTTATTAAGCCGATTAATCGCCTTATATTCCAGCTGTTTGTAGAAAACAGATATGAAGATCTTATCGCCTTAATACAATGGTCAAAAGAAGAAAAAGATAAAACGGTCATGTATGAAGACCATTTACCGTATTATTCTATAAAAAATGGAGAGTTAACACTTCCGATACCATTTTTATTCAAATCGACCGAAGTGGATCTCTTCAATAGTGCAGTGAAACTGACGGTTCAAATGGAAGGTCATTCTATACCAGCATTTCAGCAAATCAAACTTCAAAATCGTAAAGTAATTGAGGATATTCAGTATATAGATCTTCATGTGAATGTGTTAGAAGCAGGGAAAATAGAAATATACTTTAACATTGCAGATCTTGAATCATTAGCCGAAGCTACTTACGCATTTTACTTAATGTACGAAGATTATAAACAAACACTTCTTCCGTTTTTGCATAAAGAAGAGTTGCTGCTCACAATCTCGAATGATCAAGAAATTCTTGCCTATTCAACGGTTAAAGATAATTTCTCTATTAAAGTAAGACAACGAGGATAATAGAATGGTTCATAAATAGAAAGAAGGCTCCTTTCATACGATTGTTTTAGGGAGCCTTCTTTCTATTTTCTACTACAATTTTGAAATAGGCTCTTGCATCCCCTTTTAGGATGAGAGCCTATTTAGTTTTTAGTTAGTCGGACTGTAGGTAACGTCATTCATTGGCTGTTTAGCTGCATGTACTAAATCGTTTAGGGAATAGATTCTTCCATAGCGATCTTTAAAAGCAATGTGTTCATGAGAAAATTTTGTAGGTGAGTCAATGCCTGCAGCTGCGGCTAAATTAAATAATCCTTCTCGTAATGAAAGAACATAGTTGCAAACGCGGTATTTTTTTTCTTCAATGCTTAAGCCTTTTTGTAATTTTGGATCAGTGGTTGCAACGCCAACAGGACACTGATTGGTATGACAGACTTGAGCCATAATGCAACCTACATTAATCATAAAACCACGTGCAATATTAATTAAATCAGCTCCCATAGCTAGGGCAATGGCGATATGATCAGGAGAAGCTAGCTTTCCAGAAGCAATAAGCTTAACACGGTGGCGAATGCCATAGGTTTTAAGAAGTTCATCGATAATAGGAAGTGCAGCGTGAATAGGAAACCCAACGGAATCAGCTAGTTCTTGATACGTAGCACCCGTACCACCTTCACCACCATCAATGGTTATAAAGTCGGGACCTGTGTTACTTTCCTTCATATAACGCACCATTGTTTCTAATGCATCAACATCACCAACGACAATCTTCATGCCAATCGGTTTGCCTGAAACCTCACGAAGCTTTTCAATAAATTGAAAGAGAGAAGGGACGTCGTTAAAATCTTTAAAGCGATTTGGACTGTTAATCGTTACACCGGGTTCTACCATCCGAATCTCAGCAATTTTCTTAGTGACTTTATTTCCTTCTACGTGACCACCACGCGTTTTTGCTCCCTGGCCGAGTTTAAGTTCAAATGCTTTAACTTCGGGAAGATCACTTTTCTTTTTAAATTCTTCCCAAGAAAAATTGCCTTCTTTGTCTCGTACACCAAATAGACCAGGTCCGATTTGCATAATAAGATCGCCACCGCCGTCAAGATGTTCCTGAGATAGACCTCCTTCCCCTGTATTCATCCAAGTTCCCCCAGCGAGAGCAAGACCGTGTGAAAGCGCGAGAATCGCATTTTCACCAAGTGCACCGTAACTCATGCCGGATTGACCAATCATTCCTTTTACGACAAACGGATGTCGACATGTTGCGTCTCCGAGAATAATCGCGTCTTCATCTTTTAAATAGTAAGGGCTTACTTCTACTTTTTTTCGATGCTCTTTGCGGGCGAATAAATTCTCTCCGTCTACTTCATACACTTTAGAATGGACCTTCGGCTCATGATCTATGTTCATTTCTTCCGATAGTTTTGGAAATAACGTATTGCGTATATAAAATCCATCCGCTTGAAAATCACGAAGCGAACCGAAGCCGATAATCCGTTCTTTATATTTTCCAGATTTAACGATATTCTCAAATTCTTTACGTGAAAAGGGTTTGCCTTCGTTGTCATTATTAAATAAATATTGTCGAAATTCTGGGCCGACTTTTTCCGATACGTAGCGTATTTTCCCTAGCACCGGAAAATTTCGTAAAATGGCGTGTTGTTGTTGTCGATCATCCTTTATGTACAAATAAATAAATAGTGCTAGCGGCAGAATTACTACAATCCCAACTCCAATGAGTAGAATTGATAGGAGAATCGTAGACGTGGTCATGAACAGCCTCCTTATATTATTATTTAGTATTCTATTCCACTCTTTTTATAGAAAGAAACAAAAAAACGACGTACCATCTCAAATGATACGTCGCAGTGATTATTCTACATATGAACAAGCTCTACAGAAACATTTGCAAAAAAACCATTGCCCGTAAAGTTACCATCTAAATCAAATTGCCAATCATAGCAACCGGCTTCAATATGAATTAAACCAGGCATAATGTCCATTGTTATGTCTTCAATTAACGAGACATCAAGTTGTTTTGTTACAAACTCATCAGCGACTGTATAAGCAATTTTCATTAAGTTTTCATCAATTATGTTAAGATCCTTACGCTTAAATGCAATAACAACATTCATAACAGCATACTCATAAATTGTCATGTAATCATCCCCTTTTCGTTACTATCATTAGTATGACCAATAAACTATGAATCTATTCATTCATCGTTTGAAAAGGGATTTTTTTTAGGAGAGTTGATTATTTGCTTTTACAGTAATGACTGGGGTGTGCTTGACGAGATGACAGTGATCTAGTGCTCCAGCAGGTATAAGGCCAAGTGTAAGAGCTGCTTCAATTTTTTCTTTATTAGGTGTGCGTGTTGTTAGAATGCAATCTTCTAGTTGCAGTTCCTCTAATTTGTTCACTGTCGTTTCCGCGACGTAACTTTGTGAAGTTCTAATTTGACGTTGAAGTTTATAGGCCCCAACTGCAAGTTCTCCTTTTTGATGATGACCAGAGATAAAATCAAAGTGAGCATTAAATTGCTTTTTTAGTGTGGATAGTTCATTCTCAATGGCTTTTGCTTGTTTACTTAATTCGTAAAAGCGACAAACCATTTCTTCAGTAACTTGTCCATGTTTTGTTTGCAAAGCAATCTCCCCTTTAGTAAGCTTTGCTCTCATTGTATGGGGGAGGGGCGAAGTTTATGACAAGGATCCTTGTAGGAAGCAAGCATAAAAAATCATCCGCTTTAGCAATTAGCCAATGCGGATGCAGTGATGGATCATCTATTCAAATTTGTAAGTCCAAAATTGTTCACGATTAATCCGTTTTAAAACGTCTGGAACTTGCTTAGAATCTTCTTCTGCCATTGCGGCAATAAGCCATTCTGTTTGGGAACGATGGGCTTTAATCGCCTCGATCTTTTGTTGAGAGACAGAGCTAACGTCACGAATAACATCAGGTTCGCCAAGCATCTCGTAGCAATCATTAGAGAAGGCTACACAGTTAAGCGTAGGACGCTGTGCTTGAGGCATTGATTCTACAGCAGCAATTACTGCACGTGCTGTTGCTTCGTGATCAGGATGCACGCTATAGCCAGGATAAAACGTAATAATTAAAGTCGGATTAATTTCATCAATAACCCCTCTAATTCGAGCGGAAAGAGCTTCTGGATCTTCAAATTCTACCGTTTTATCTCGATAGCCCCAACACCGCAAATCATTGATATTCATGACTTTTGCAGCATTGTGTAGCTCTTTTTTTCGAATCTTTGGTAAAGATTCTCGCGTAGCAAATGGTGGGTTCCCTAAGTTACGACCCATTTCTCCAAGTGTTAAACAAACATACGTTACCGGTACGCCTCTACCCGTATGCATTGAAATTGTTCCTGAAACACCAAATGCTTCATCATCTGGGTGCGGAAAAACGACTAAGACGTGTTCATGCTGTGACATGGTGGTACCTCCTATTCAAACGGTTTCGGACTGAGTTGCAATGCAACAGCTAATTTTCCATCAGGGCTATGACCAGCGATGAGAAGTTGCCCATCTTCTGTTAGCTCCCAATGCGTTAATCCCTCTGCATATACCCAGCCTATTTCCAGTTTAAGACCGGCGCGATACGGTGCTTGATCACCTGTAATCAAGCCTCGTGTGAAATTAATTTTTGCGTTGCGAATATAAGCGCCCGCAGAAAAAAATGATTGATCAAAGTGGGAGGCGTACGCGCCGTTCGTCGTCTCCAAGTGTAAATAGACATCGCGGTTCGCAAATTGCTCAATGTGTTGTTGAACCTCATTAAGGTTAATCGGCTGCAAGATTTTCCCTCCTCATACGTTTCTTTATTTATTATACTTTACTCCTATGAAAAGCGTTAAGAAATGCGCTCAAAAAGGAGAGGAACAAACATAGTGTTTGCTCCTCACGTTCTTCCTATTATTGATTTCGATAAGCGCTATGATCTGTTGGACCGACATATTGGTTAATAGGAAATGAATGGCGAATGGCAGCTGTAATAAAGTCTTTTGCAACTGCAATAGCATCGTGGACAGGTTTGCCTTTTGCAAGTTCTGCCGCTACGGCAGATGCAAACGTACAACCAGCTCCATGAGTATACGTTGTATCAATTTTTTCAGATTCAAGGACTTCAAAAGTCTTGCCATCGTATAAAACATCGATTGCTTTTTCATGTTGAAGCTTGCCGCCGCCTTTTACAATAACGTATTTGGCGCCACCAGCTTGAATTTTTTGAGCAGCTTCTTTCATTTCATCAATTGTTGTAATAGCATTCATGCCACTAAGCTGAGCCGCTTCAAATAAGTTCGGTGTCACGACAGTAGCTTTAGGTACAAGAACATTTTGTAATGTTTCAGCTAGCTCAGGGTGAAGTGGTTCGGAACCTTTACAAACCATAACTGGATCTACTACGACCGTTTTTATATCGTATTTCTCAATAGCCTCAGCAGTGGCTTTAATAACCTCTACAGAAGCGAGCATGCCTGTTTTAACTGCATCAACACCAATGCCGCCTAGAACTGTTTTTAGTTGAGCTTTAAACAGATCAAGAGGAAGCATAAATACTTCATGAAACCATTCTCGGTCAGGATCTTGTGCTACCACTACGTTAATGGCAGTCATTCCGTAAACTCCAAGCTCTTGAAATGTTTTTAAGTCTGCTTGAATACCTGCTCCACCACTTGTATCGGAACCGGCGATTGTTAGTGCTTTAAACTTGCTCATCATTCAATCTCCTTTAATATAACTGACTTTAGATTTCTCTTTTTTTCCTTTTCATATTATATCAATTTTTTTAGCTGAGACAAAATACACAATGTTTTTGCCAGTAATAAGCCATTTATGGTTAACTTAACGTAAAAGCAGTTGCTAATCAACTAAATAAAGTAGGTGAGAGTATGTTTCGGAAGTTATTTCAACGATCCAGTAACAACGTTCCATCTGAAGAAGTAATTACTTCTCCTATAACAGGGAAGGTAATGGCAATTGAGGAAGTGCCTGATCCTGTTTTTTCTCAAAAGATGCTTGGTGACGGTGTAGCAATCCTACCGGCAGAAGGAAATGTGTACGCTCCCATCGATGGAGAAGTCATTCAAGTCTTTCCTACCAAACACGGTATTGGCTTGAGAGGCCGCCAAGGAATTGAGCTGCTTATTCATGTTGGACTGGATACGGTTATGATGAAAGGAGAAGGATTTAACGCTCATGTAGAAGAAGGAGAGCGTGTTTCTGCAGGTCAGCTTCTCTTATCGTGTAATCTTTCTCTGATCGAAGAAAGAGCAAAAAGTACAATCACAACACTTACTATTACGAATGGTGAAAAAGTTGGGTTGATGGATAAATACTTAAATCATCAAGCTGTTGCCAACGAAACAGTGATCTTACGATTGAAGGAAATTAAAGACTAAAGTTAAGGTGGAGAACAGAGACGAAAAGCATTGTGCTTCGTCTCTGTTTTTTTGATGTATTGAAAACCCCTGGCTATGCCGGGGGTTCTAAAAAGCTTCAAGCGTGGTATTAAAAAAACCTCACTTCATGATAAGCTAAAGTTGGTTTCCCGGCCACTTCACTCATCATAAAAGGAGGTATGTCCTTGTGAAGGACATGAATCAGTTTAGCACACAGGACATGGAATTGTAAGTACCACATCGTATTCGTACCAATATATAGAAGACAAATTATATATGGAAAATAAAGAAAGAATATCGGTCAAATGATCCGAAACTTATGTGAATGCAAGGGAGTCGTCATTCATGAAGCCAATGCATGCAAAGACCACATTCATATGTTGGTGAGCCACCTAAATGAAGCGTATCTCAATTTATGTGTTACTTAAAAGGAGAAAATATTCTGATGATTTTCAATCGACATGCGGATTTAAAATATCGCTATAGGAATTGGTGTTAAAAGAATTATTTTTTTTCAATTAAAGTAATAGCATCTTTTGAATCATTTGAATTAACTATATAAGTGTCGGTGCTGTCACCTATGTATTTTAAAACAATTTTATTTTTAACTTTTGCCATGTATAAACCTCTTTCATCTCCTTTTTTATCGAAGAGTATTTTTATATCGTAATCATATTTCCCAGAATCATATTTTTCTTTGCTTGCATTTTTTAACATGTTTTTAAATATTTCGATTTCCTTAGCTTTGTTAAATATTTTATAATCTTCTTTTTGAATTTTTGATACTCGGACTTCTTGTAAATCTTTTATTCTTTCATAAGTTGGCATTTTTTCTCCTTGTTCATTTTTGTCTTTAGCTTGATCTTGACATGCTACTGATAGCAAAAATAAACATAAAAAACTTACTATTAAAAAAATATTTCTCATTTGAAAACCCTCTTCCACTTTGTGTTTATTTTTCCATTATTAATATAACATAATTTATTTTTTATGCTATATAAATAATGTTAAATATTGGTATATAGAATACATACGAAATCAGCTCGTAGAAGGTTTTCGTGCAGATCAGTTAACGTTATTTGAAGAGTATGACCCGTTCACCGGACAGAAAAATAAAAAGAAGTAAGGAAATTCTTTAGAATTAGTGAGCGAATGTGGTGCAAAAGGGAGATCTCTTAAGGGGGCCTTTAAGGCCGGGTAAGCGAGGCTTTTAGCCGCAGAGCAAACCACCAGTTTCCACTGGTGGTTTTGATTAAATGTACGCTGTCCTCTCTGCTTAGGAAAATTCACCAACTAATGACATGAATCATACACTGCACTAACACTTGCAAAGGGTGGAGATAGCTGTGGGATGCATAGTGAACATCTATTATTTAAAGGTGAACAGCTTAGCGAGCAATAGCTCTTTAAATCTAGGCTCAACATTGCATAAAGACAACATGACCAATAGTAAGTCAGTCGGAGATAACTATTCATCAGGCGACTATTCTCCAACGGAAGCGATCATGAAAAATGTAATGAATGATCAGGATATCAATGATCAAGGGCAAAGCGCTAATAGTGAGGATGCAGAATAACGGTAGGAGGAAGCTAGATGCCTTATTTATTTAATATCTTTAATATTAAAACAAACGGTGTTACGATGAACGGAAACGTTGATATCGGTCCAACGGTTCATAATAGCCATACAGCTAATACGAAGTCAGTAGGCTCGACCATGTCTCTCGGAGATTTTTCTCCGTGTACTGGATTTATGGTTAATAGCAATATTGATCCAGATGTAAGCGATCAAGATCAAATTGCGAACCCATCTGCACCAGTAGTAGGTCAGTTGTAAACAGATTCAACAGGATGTCCAATCCATTTTACAGCTTTTCCATAAACTAAAGGAAAAGAGGTAAAGGATGGGGCAACCGTGCAATTTTCATTTAATATAAAAAATGTTGTGACGAATGGCATTACCCAGAACGGAAATATTGATATTGGGAGCAGCTTGCAAAACAGTCATACTGCCAATACGAAATCGGTAGGCGCGGTATTTACGTTTGGCGATTGTTCAGATGCTTGTGCCTACATGATTAATCTTAATGAAGACAACGACGAAAATGATATGACTGATTATGAATAGCAAAGATCGAGGCTGCCGTCTTAAAGGGAGTCTCTTTTTCTGTAAAAATGGTTTGTTATGCGACTGATTTTTATTGATTGAAGGTTGAATCTCGTTAGTAGTACTACTATATTATGGGTCATGAGCTTTAGAATATAGTCAGATTTATCGAAACTGTGAAAAAAAGACTAGTCTCTTTAATAAAAAGTGATAAAATAAGGGGAGAAATTGAAAGCGATTTCATCATGAGGGTACAGAGGTGAAAAAATGGGACAAAACAATCAAGAATTAAGAAGGAATTTACAAGCGCGTCATTTATTTATGATTTCATTAGGTGGAATTATCGGAACGGGGTTATTTGTAAGCTCTGGTCAAACGGTTTATAATGCAGGCCCTATCGGTGCTATAATTGCCTACATTGTAGGTGGCTTTATTATGTATTTAACGATGCTTTGTTTAGGAGAGCTCTCTGTTGCCATGCCGGTTGCAGGTTCTTTTCAAACGTATACAACGAAGTTTATAGGACCAGGTACAGGCTTTGCTGTCGGCTGGCTTTATTGGTTTGGTTGGGCCATGACGGTGGCATTGGAATTTTTTAGTGCTGCTGCCTTAATGGAACGGTGGTTTCCAAATGTTCCAACTTGGATATGGTGCATGGGCTTTGCCGTCATTATGTTTGGCTTAAATGCGCTTTCTGCGAAAGCATTTGGAGAAGCTGAGTTTTGGTTTTCAAGCATTAAAGTTACCGCTATTATTCTCTTTATTTTGTTAGGTCTTGGTGCGATGTTTGGTGTTGTGAATATGAGTGGCGGTCATGCTGCTCCTGGCTTTTCAAATTTCGTAGCAGAAGGCTGGTTCCCACATGGATTCGGAGCTGTATTTATTACGATGCTTGCTGTTAACTTTTCGTTCCAAGGAACCGAGTTAATTGGAATTGCAGCAGGAGAGAGTAAGAACCCGGAAGTAACGATTCCAAAGTCAATTCGTCAAACGGTATGGCGTACATTGCTTTTCTTTGTTTTAGCCATCGGAATCGTGTCTGCATTATTACCACTTACGGAAGCAAAAGAAGTAGGAAGCCCATTTGTTGAAGTCTTTGATCGAATTGGTGTACCGTATGCGGCGGATATTATGAATTTCGTCGTGTTAACGGCATTACTTTCTGTAGCGAACTCAGGATTATATGCAGCAACACGCATGCTGTTTTCTTTATCAAAGGAAGGAATGGCAAGTCCGAAGCTCGGTAAGCTAAACAAGCGTGGCATTCCTATGAATGCATTGTACATTACGTTGGGGATTGCGCTGTTGTCATTATTGTCCGCATTTTTCAAAAACCAAACAGTATTTAATTGGTTGCTGTCGGTAGCGGGTATTGGGGCACAAGTAGGCTGGATTGCTATTACAGCCTCGCAACTTGCTTTTCGACGGAAGTATGTAAAAGACGGCGGGAAAGTAGCAGATTTAAAGTTTAAAACACCGTTTTATCCATTTTTACCAGCCGTTGCTTTGATCCTTAATTTAGGCGTACTTGTGAGCATGGGCTTTAATGAAGAACAACGTCTTGGACTGTATCTAGGTGTCGGCTTCTTTAGTTGCTGTTATATTTATTACTTCTTATTTATTCATAAGAAAAAAAAGCACCAATCTCAACGAAAACAAAACGTCATGTAGCGTACAAATGATTAACGATTTCTTTGCACACGATTTCAGTTGTGTAAGGAGATCGTTTTTTTTATTTGCATTAAAGGTATGAATTTTTTCTTATTTTCCCAACATTAACTTCCATTGACAATAGCAATGAAGTACCGTAGGATAGAAACGACCTTTATTGCATAAAAGCGTTTAAGTGATTGTGTACTAATATAGAGAAAAGTTCGAGGAGAGAAGATAGATGAATCAAAGAATGAAAGCGCCAGCGGTTGTTTTACTACTAGTATTAATTGTAGCCATTATGTTTTCTAGCTTAGTGTTACTAAAAGTAGAACCGCATATTCCTTTGTTTTTTTGTATTATGATCACGAGTATATTTGCTCTTGTTTCAGGAGTGAAATGGAAACAGATTGAAAAGGGACTCATCGCCGGAATTGTGAACGGAATTCAACCCCTCATGTTGCTTTTCATGATTAGTTTTGTTATTGCGAGTTGGATGATGAGTGGAGCTGTTCCGACGTTACTCTATTATGGTATGGGCTTTATTAAACCCGAATGGTTTGCTATTAGTGCCCTTTTTATTACCATTCTTGTATCTACCTTCACAGGTAGTAGCTTTACGACGGCAAGTACAGTAGGTGTTGCACTGATGGGAATCGCTCATGCACTCGGTGTAAATCCAGGACTTGCAGCGGGAGCCATTGTATGTGGTGCCTGTTTCGGTGATAAGATGTCTCCATTATCAGATTCCACGAATTTAGCTTCTGGAACAATTGGAGTAAACTTATTTAATCATATTCGACATATGATGTGGACAACCGTCCCAGCACTGATTATAACCGCCATTATTTTTGTGTTTGTTGGTCATCATTCAAGCGGTGCCTCTCTTGACCAATTAACTGAAATGAAACGAGTATTAGGGAGTCATTTTACGATTACGCTTTGGACGCTTTTGTCACCATTATGCGTCATGATTCTGGCATTTCGAAAAGTGTCCATTATTCCGACCTTGATGATTGGTGTCGTAACAGCAATCGTTACAACATTTTTTGTAAACGATACACTAACACTTAGTCAAATCATCAATACGCTTCAAAATGGCTTGCAAATGAAAACGGGTAATGTGGCAGTAGATGCAATTATTAATAAGGGTGGATTGCTTCCGATGATGTGGTCTGTCTCTTTAATTATGATTGCCCTTGCCTTAGGTGGCCTGTTACAATCGCTCGGCTTGCTTGATTTGTTGTTAAAGTCAGCAGGAGGAGCAATGAAAAAGACAGGTCATTTGATTGCAATGACAGCTGCGACTGGATTAGGTGTAAATTTATTAACAGGAGAGATGTATCTGTCCATTTTATTACCTGGTCAATCCTTTAAAAAATATTATGAGCAGCATAATGTGTCATTACTTAACTTATCACGCACAATGGAAGATGCGGGTACGTTAATTAACCCACTCGTTCCATGGAGTGTAAGTGGTGCCTTTTTTGCAGCAACACTTGGTGTGTCAGCGCTTGACTATATTCCGTTTGCTTTTCTATTGTATTTATCACCTTTATTTACTCTAATCTATGGCTATACAGGAATCGGACTTGCTTCTAATGAAAAGAAGTAATCACTCGTTACTAGTGAACGAAGATTGAAAGTCGGATGAGCCAGTGATATAGTTAAAAAAAGGAAGAAAGACAGCGGAGGAGAAGCTATGGCCTATACGATTAAAGATGTAGCGAAAGAAGCAGGGGTATCTGTAGCCACTGTCTCAAGAATCCTCAATGGATTACCTGGCTATTCTGTGAAAACAAAAGAAAAAGTAATGCAGGTTATTGGTGAAATGGGCTATCAACCAAACGCAATTGCGCGAGGTTTAATTAATAAACGAACGAAAACAATTGGCGTTTTATTACCAGCCGTATCTGATCTATTTGCATCGCTAGTGTTAAGTGGAATTGAAGATCAAGCACACGAACTCGACTACAGCGTCATGATTTGTAATACGGATCAAGACGGTGTCCGCACGATGAAATATTTACATGCGCTTCGAGAAAAGCAAGTTGACGGCATTTTATTTATTAGTGAGCAATTGAAGAAAGAATATTATGATGCGGTCATTGCTATGCAGTTACCGATGGTTCTTGTGGCGACGACGTCTCCATATAATGTTCCGTTTATAAAAGCAGATGATGAAAAAGCGGTATATGATGGTGTTACTTACATGTTAGAACAAGGTCATCGTGCAATTGGATTACTTGCTGGAACAAAGGGTGATCCAATCGCTACAGAACCGAGAATGAAAGGGTATGAACGGGCTTTAAAGAGCTATGGACTTCTAGTAGAACAGAAAAGAATCGTCTATGGAGACTTCGGTTTTGCCTCTGGAGTAACAGGAGCTGAAGCATTAGTCAAACAAGACCCTAGTTTAACCGCCATTTTTTGTTGTAGTGACGAAATGGCAGCGGGAGCTCTTTCTTACCTTTATTCTCAAAATATAGCTGTACCCCAACAAGTTTCCATTATGGGTTATGATGATACGAAGATGGCTGAAATGACGATTCCGCCTTTAACGACGATTAGTCAACCATTGTATGAAATGGGGAAGCAGTCTGTAACGATGTTATTACAGCAAGAAGAGCAACATTGGATCATTATGCCTCACTCTATAACCGTAAGACAGACTGTAAGCGCTCGAACATAGTAAAAAAAGTACCTCCTCATTTAAGAACATGAGGAGGTACTTTTTTTACTATCTGCCAATTTGATTCGTGTTCGGATGAATTCCTTGCTGACCAGGTACCCAGTTTGCTGGGGTGGCTGTGTTTGTCGTTGTTGCATAATGAAGTGCTTGCACGATTCGAAGTAACTCATACGTATTACGGCCAACCTCTTCTGGATAGAGAATTAGAATGGACGCTCGTTCTGCAGCTCCCTTTTCTTCGTTTAACACCTGATAGGCTTTTGAAATACTGTGATTGCGATCGCTTATGAGTGGATATTGAACTTTACTAGCAAGAGGTGACGTCTCTTTAAATACTTTATGAGCGTGAATGAGATTCTTGTGAAAGGCAGGTGCATGAAAAAGCGATGCGCTTTCGTGTAATTTTGCCCTTGATTGTCTTTGCATACGTCACCCCCTCTCTATAGACGATGTATGCAGGGATTGGCGAATGTATGTGGCCGGTTATTTAACCACCACAGCCACAGCCACTTCCTCCAGCAGTAGGTGGTGGCGTTAAATATGAAGATGTTGGTGCTTGTGTTGGCTGGTAGGGCGGACTAAATGATTGTGCAGGCGGTGTCGGTTGGGAATACCACCCTGGGTTATAGCCGGCGCCCATACCAGGATAATAGGTACCAGGTGAGCCATATCCATAGGAAGCAGGATTGTAGTAACCAGGAAATCCTTGTCCGTAGCCAGCTGAGGCATATTGTCCATGCGGATATGGGTTTTGCCCATAATAGTAAGGGTACATGTCATCATTCCTTTTTATTTTAATCATTGTTTCTTTTATTCTTCCTCTTGAATGTCTATATAGTGTGAGGTTGGAAGCTTTTTCTTAATCCGTATTTTTAATAAACCATCTTGAAATGTGGCGGTAACGTCCTCTGTTGTTAATTCAAATGGTAATGGAATTAAACGTTCTACACGTTTGTGTGATTGATTTGCTGATGTAAGCGATGTTGATTCATTCGTAAGTTTCGTAGATTCAGTAGCAAAGGCAATGACACGTAACGCGCGATCCAGCACTTCAATTTGAATTTGTTTTTGGTCATAACCGTCAAGTCTAGCCGTTGCAATATATTCTGTTCTTGTTTCATGAACATCTAAAGGAAATGAAAGATGATCTACAAAAGAAGCGTAATGTTCAAAACTCTTATCAATAAATGACTCTAGTGATTTAATCCACGTACTGATCGTTTGTTCATTGAAAATGGAAGAAAGGGGTGAATCATTGTCTTTGGCCATGTGCTCATTGCTCCTTCCTGTTATGCATTGCCAGCAACATTTGAATCAAAGGCATCTGTGTCTAACGTATTTGTGGCACTAATAAGTGTTCCTGTTTGCAAAAAATTACCGGTGTTGCCACCACCTGCTCCGGCATACGACTTACTTGCGCTTTTTGGATTAATGACGAGGGCATCGCCGAAATTTACGATGCCGTCGGCTGCAACCGATGAGATTGTTACAGGTCCAACGATGAGAGAAGGCAAGGGATGACCTCCTTTTCTTTTTCTTTAGCGTATGTATAAAAAAGAAAAGAGTGAAACGGCAAAGGTTCCAGAGTAAGGGTGAACACCTATGTTTCTATGTGCATACAGTAAAGCGAAGTGTTATAAGCAAGGGGGGACCGTTTGTATGCCAGGCATTGTTGGTACGATATCCATTGCCTCTGTTGCTAATAGCTCTGTCGTTCATGTCGGGGACGTACAAACGATTACCCCGATCAGTACAGCAAAAACGTTTGCCGGGGCAGGATCATTTAATACAGGGGATCATATTCGAACGAATACACACTATAACGAAACAAACACGATGGATGATGACGTAGTAGACGATTCTGTAGCATTAAACAATTAGAATCAAGAGAGTTAGTATTCACAGGAAAATAATTGGAGTATTCGGCATAACGTGTTATAAGGAGATGATGCTATGCCGGATACGTATGATCAATACTATCTCATACAGCAAATGCAAGGGCAGCTACAATGTCTGAATGATAAAGTTTGTATGTTAGAAAAGAAGCTGTCTGATGTTACCGAACAATTAAAAAAAATACAGTCACAACCGGCCACTCAAATTCAATACTCCTTTGATCAATTAAAAATTGAACGGTTAGATGGAACGTTGAATATTGGTTTAAGTGGTTCGGATCAGAATGGTAAAGATTTAGTAGAGGATTTTACAGTGGGCGGGGAGTCCATCATGACTGGACAGAGAGAGGAACTGGAAATTACTACCCTTCATGAATATAAAGATATTTTACATGCACTGGAGCATTATTTAACGGCAGAGGTAGCCATTGATATTCAAAAGATTGAAAATGAACATCAGTATCGTTTAGATTCGACCTATCATGAGTTAATGGTCAATGATATACGGCAGCAACTGCCAAAAAGACTTCAACATTATTTAGTAAAGTATCCACCAAAAACGAACGAGGAAGTTCTGTTTGTTGAAAATAAGGTTAAAGGTGATATTTATAAAGGAATGGAGCATTTTTTAATGGGTTTAAAACGCAATGCCATTGGGGGCGATTTAAATGAAGTACGAAGTGATCAACCACGAGACGAAGGTTCATAACATTTTAATTCTTGGGGTGAGCATATCGGCTCTTGTTTTAATTGGTGATACCAATTACATTACCTTGTCTTCCATATTTGATACACCTCCCGAAAGCCTTGTGGTAGGGACCGTACTCGTACCAATGTAGAGGGGGGGGCTATATGTTACCGAGATTAGCTCAAGTACAGCACATAAAGCTTAATTCGGTTCTTTTATCTTCCGTTGTCAATGTAGGTGACACGGGAGAAATTCGTTCCCAAGCTAGAGCCATTGCTCTGCAAAAATTCACGCCAACCTTTTCGCAAGAGTTAGTAAAAAAGGTTGATTTTGCAAATTATCAAACTTTTCAAATTCCAAGACCACAACCCACTCAACCAAATGGTGTGCAGATGAGTATCGAAAATCGTTATCCTGTCATTGAAGTCGGTTCGATTCGAATTATAGGGATGTCCACGTGCGGCATTTTGCATGTTGGAAATGTGGGTGAGGTTGATTTGGAGGCACGGGTAAAGCAAATTCGTGAGTATGAAAGTAACCCAGATACTAATAGTTTAGCGATTGTTCCTTTTGCGCGAGATGCTAGTACAAAGGAGGAGGAGGAATGAATTTATTTGTCAATCAAACAATTACCATTTATCAATTAAAAGTTCAAGGCATTCAGAACTCCTCCGTTATGCAAATCGGAAGTGCGGGTATGATTCGTCCGGTATCTAATCTTTACAATACGGGGGCTTATACAGGAGCAGCTCCACCAATATCGCCGCCATTGCCACAAACCGTTCAGCTTCCAGCTCCTTCATAATGACAAAGAAAGGAGGTACTGGATATGGATTCTTGGAAACAAATGATGGAGTGGAAGAAATTTGCTGATCAATATCTTGGACAAAACTTTTTTGGACCGTATCAGCAACCGGAGCAAGCACAATCGGAGCATAGAAATGAAAAAGAAGACGTTGATTTTCCGGCTGTTAATATATATGAAGCAGGTAATGAATTGTTATGTATTGCTGCAATCCCGGGGCTAGATAAAGCAGAAGATGTTGACGTATATGTGGATGATCGCTCTATCCATCTAAAAGGTAAAACACATTTAGTCGGAGGTAAGTATAAACCTACGAGAGAGGAATTTGGATCCGGGGCCTTTAATCGTGAGGTAGTTCTTCCTTATCGCGTGCGTAGCGATGCAATTGGAGCTACGTATAAGAAAGGATTTCTATACGTTAAGTTGTTACGTGTACCTGAAGAACAACAAAAGCCTCGAAAGGTGGACATTCGCCGTTTTGACGACTAAATCACCCTATAAAAAAGCGAAAATTGCTTTTTTATAGGGTGATTTTCGCTTCACATCTCATAGGGCACTATTCTTGTTTAATGGGAGGTTCTTCCTCGGGACCAACTTCTGGAGAATAGGTAATTTGTTTTAAATCATGTTCGTTTGCAATGGAGCCTCCTCCCATACCCTCATTAATCATTCGATCAATGTCTACATAAAATTCTTTTCGGCCTTCACAATCTTTATCATTTGTCATTTGAATCCCTCCTTTATCACCTATAATTTCCAAAATGGAAAGTGATTACACTGGTAAAAAAAAGAGAGAACACGTTGTATAAGGTTTGCCTTTTCCATAAATTCTCTAAATTCATAACATTTTATTAAATTTGTAAGAAACAAAGGAAATACTTAAGAATGTATCGTATAGTTTAAGTAAAAAATGATAGAGTATGAAAAAAGCGAAGGAGCTAAATGATGAATAATCACGAAATAGATTACAAAATATATGGCAGTGATATGCAATTTGTTGAAGTTGAATTAGATCCTAGTGAAACTGTAATTGCTGAAGCTGGAGCTGTCATGATGTTGGAAGAAAATATCGTTATGGAAACGATTTTTGGAGACGGATCTGCTCAAAAGTCTGGTTTTATGGGGAAACTTTTTTCGGCAGGTAAACGATTGTTAACAGGAGAAAGTTTATTTATGACAACGTTTACGAATGAGGGCAGTGGGAAAAAGCATGTCTCGTTTGCGGCGCCGTATCCAGGTAAAATTATTCCGATGGATTTAAGTGTTTACAATGGGAAAATCATTTGTCAGAAAGATGCTTTTTTAGCAGCAGCTAAAGGCGTTTCAATCGGCATTGAATTACAACGAAAAATTGGTGCAGGTTTCTTTGGTGGCGAAGGCTTTATTATGCAAAAGCTCGAAGGAGATGGCATGGCGTTTGTGCATGCGGGAGGAACTTTGCATGAAAAGAAACTCCAACCAGGAGAAGTATTGCGGGTCGATACAGGTTGTCTTGTCGCTATGACTCAAGATGTGGAGTATAATATTGAATTTGTAAAAGGAGTAAAAACAGCACTGTTTGGTGGCGAAGGCCTCTTTTTTGCGACATTGCGCGGACCAGGAACCGTTTGGGTACAATCCCTTCCATTTAGCCGCTTAGCAAGCCGTGTATTTGCTGCGATTCCTCAATCTAAGGATGAAGGAAGTGCTTTAAAAGGAATTTTCAATATTGTAGATGGTGATTAAATGTAAGACAGCACTGCTAAGGAGCAGTGCTGTTTTTTTATTCGTTTGGTTTATTGTCCTGTTCTTTGGCTAACTCTACACTTGGGTTTTCTGAACTTTGTTGAGCTACAGGGGGAGTGTTGGTAATCGTATTATTATTTTGCTTTGCCTGAAGCTCTACTAATTGTTGTAAGAGGGCATTACGTATGTGATCGTGGTGGTTTTTTCGTTTCATATAACCAAAAGATTTAAAGATAAAAATAATGACTAATACGGTAATAAAAAGTGCTACTAAAAGATAAAAAACGGTAAACAAGCCGAAAAAAGCGCCCAATAACTGCCCGGTAGTATCTGTTTTTTCTACAGTATCCATTTGTTCACAACCTTTCATTATTATACTATTTAATTAAATCATATTTTTAAACGTTTTTGGAGGTTTTTTCCTACCGGAAGTGCATTTCTTTATAAGATTTTAGAAGAGTTATTTTTGCCTTTTGCTGAACTTTGATACAATAGGACGTATAACTAATAGTATGAGGCAGGAATGACAATGAGTATATTATCTATAGAGCATCTTTCGAAAAGTTACGGCGATAAAGTATTGTTTCATGATTTATCATTTACAATCAGTGAGAAACAGCGGATTGGTGTCATAGGTGTAAATGGAACGGGAAAATCAACGTTATTAAAAATTATTGCAAATATTGAATCGGCAGATGCTGGTGAGCTTCTACATGCAAAAGATTTTCAAATCGAGTATTTACCACAATCTCCTTTTTTTGAAACAGAGGATACTGTACTTGAGGCGGTCTTTTTTGGGGATGCCCCTCTCATGAAACTTCAAAGAGAATATGAGCGTGCGATTGTAAAGTTAGAGAGAGATTCAATGAATGAAAAGCTTCAAAATCAATTGTTTCGTTTGCAACAACAAATGGATGCAATGAATGCTTGGGATGCGAACACAACGGCAAAAACCATCCTAACAAAACTTGGTATTACAGACTTAGAGCAAAAAGTTCGAACGATGTCAGGTGGTCAACAAAAACGTGTTGCGATTGCTAAAGCATTAATTCAACCGGTTGACTTGTTAATCTTAGATGAGCCAACCAACCATATTGATAACGATACAGTTGAATGGTTAGAAGATTTTCTAGGAAAGTATCGCGGAGCACTTCTTATGGTGACGCATGATCGCTATTTTTTAAATCGAGTGACCAATCGTATGATTGAACTTGATCAAGGAATGCTGTATAGCTATGAAGGGAATTATGAAACGTTTCTTGAAAAGAAGGCAGAACGACAAGAGCGTGAAGTCAGTTCCGAACAAAAACGACAAAATTTGTTGCGAAGAGAGCTAGCTTGGCTAAAGAGAGGTGCCAAAGCACGTACGACGAAACAAAAAGCAAGAATTCAACGTGCCCATACCCTGCAAGAACAAACAGGCCCTGAAGATAAAAAAGTAGTAGATGTTTCCATTGGTTCTACTCGTCTTGGCAAAAAAGTATTAGAAATTGAAGGTATTTCAAAATCATTTAACAATAAGTTGTTATTTAAAGACTTTAGTTATCTCGTTATGCCTCAAGATCGTTTAGGGATTATCGGCAAAAACGGTACAGGGAAGTCGACCTTATTAAATGTGCTGGCTGGAAAAATCCAACCGGATGAAGGGACAGTTGAAACAGGAAGTACTGTGCAATTAGGTTTTTACACACAAAATCATGAAGAGATGGATGAGAACTTACGGGTTATTGAATATATTCGTGAAGTGGCTGAAGTTATTCATACAAAAGATGGCCAAGCGATTACAGCTTCGCAAATGTTAGAGCGCTTTTTATTTACACCGAGTGCACAATGGACGTACATTTCTCGCCTTTCTGGTGGAGAAAGACGACGGTTGTATTTGTTGCGTGTGTTAATGAGTGAACCGAACGTATTGTTTTTAGATGAACCGACAAATGACTTAGATATTGAAACATTGTCCGTCTTAGAAGATTACTTAGAACAGTTTCCGGGCGCAGTCATTACAGTTTCGCATGATCGGTATTTTTTAGATCGTACCATGGACCATCTGTTTGCGCTTGAAGGCGATGGGGTTGTCCGTCGTTTTGATGGCGATTATTCCTCCTATCTAGAGCAAAAGCAGCAAGAAGAGGCACAAGAAATTCGTCCACAGAAAATTAGCGAAATTGAAAAACCAAAAAAAGAGAAACAACAGAAATTATCCTACAAAGAGCAAAAAGAATGGGATACGATTGAAGATCGAATTGCTTCTTTAGAAGAGAAGCATGAAGCGATTCAACAGCAAATTGATGGTGCGGGTAGTGACTTTGGAATTGTTGATGGCTTGTTCCGTGAACAGCAAGAAGTGGCTAAGGCGCTTGAAGAAGCTATGAATCGATGGGAAGAGCTCTCTGAGCTTGTTGAAGAAATTGAACGGAATAAGCAATGATTTTTTGCAAAGAAGAACACGGTTGTAAAAGACCGTGTTCTTTTTTTGAGCTTGGCTTGTAAGTCCGCTGCGCTAAGATGAGCGTCCGCGAAAAGTTCCAACCTGTCTTTTAAAGAAGAGAAGTCACTCAACCCACAAGCGGCCGCATGCCCATTGAATCCTTCCATCAGATCGGTTTGTTTCATCAGCAATTAAAACAGATTGAACCCTGTGATGCTGTGTCCGTGAGTTTGAAAACAGTGACGTTGAATCGTTGTTTATCGATCTCAAAAAACAGGTATAGTTCTCTAAAAAAATATGGAGGAGATCAAACTGGACGCATTCGTGAAAGCAATTGAATCTATTATAATGGATTTACCCTTAACCCTTATAGTACTGACTTTTACGTCGTTCTATATTGCAATGCGTTCAATCTATTTCTTTAGAATGTATAAACATAATCGAACGGCTAAGTTAGTCACATCCATTCTTTTTTTTCTCAATGCGATCTTGACGATTTTCTTTCTAATAATGGTTATTAAACGTACTTTTTATTTTTAATAGTTTCAAATCCATCCATAGGGGCTGATAAGATCATCTTATCAGCCCTTATTTGCGTGTTCTAGAGAGCTCGTCCGATGGTCCATTCTTCTCAGAGTCTTAGAATAGCACCAACGTGTATACGACGATAGAAATTAATAATAGAAAATATTTCATAACGTCTCCGCGTTAGGGGTCATTTATTTCGTTCGTCTTCTAGTTTCTTGAGTTTTGTCTCAAGATCTTTTTTTTGCATGGCGAGACAGAAAGGAACTTATTTTGAAATAACAGTAAACATCCCGGTCATAGTAGGAGTGTAATTTTTAAAATGATATTTTTCGTAGAAGGCTTCTTTGCCTTCTGATGCAAATAAACCGACAAAGGCTTGATTAGGGGCCTTTTGTTGAAGGTACGTCATCAAGCTATTCATAATTTCTTTACCGATTCCTTGTCCTTGATATGCTGGATGCACGACGACGTCTTGAATATAAAAATAGATTGCGCCATCTCCTACAATTCTCCCCATACCTATAATTTGCTTCTCATAATAAACGGTATAACTATATAGAGAGTTTTGCAGTGATTGCTCTGCTGCCTCAAAATTCATAGAGTCTGTCCACCCTACAGCATCACATAAATACTTATATTCTTCTAGGGTGGGTGGTGTTGTCTGATAACTATAGTTTTGCATCGTGATTCTCCTTTAACGTGTGATCGTAGTCTTAAGAAAATAGATTTTGAAGCCGATAGACAGGTAGAGTGTACTTTAAGTATAGATGATTTAGAAATAATGGTAAATGTAGGGTGCGGATGCCTCGTAAGTGAAACAAGTCATTTGAACAACGACGTACTTTTTTTCAAATATGACGTCTTAATCACTCTTTTTTCAAGGGTTGCATTCGCTACACAGTGTAAAAATGTAATTAAACCAAGTGAAGAACTTGGTGAAAGAAGGACAAAAGTCGGCATACTTTCTAAAAGAAGTAACTTTACAGCAAAGGTATTAATAGTAATTATTTACTATTAATTGAATTTATGCATATATTTATTTTGTTTTAAAGTGCCTTTAATACTGTTTAAATTTTGTAAAATTCACTTATTTTTAGTCCTAAAGTACAATCCTCAATCTCTGTTGGATATGCTATCTTATGTAAAGACAGAAAATTCACGCGGTTTAAAAAACAGGAGGGGTTACATTGGGGAAATGGTCAAAAAAAGCAGGGTCTTCACTCCTAATTACAGGATTAGCACTAGGAGTAATGTCACCAGCAGTGCATGCAAGTGAAGTATCACCTAGTAGTAATGGCGGAGAAAAAGTATTACCATCAATCGGGATTGATATGAATCTTGTTGATCAAGATGCGTTAGCAAAAGCATTAAAAAATCAAGGTCTTGTTGCAAAAAATGCTTCCAAAGAAGAACTGAAAGCTGCTGTTCAAAGATACATAGCGAAAAAGAACGCTAAAACAAGTGCAGATGCTTTTCAAATTAATAACAGCAAGAAAAACTTTGATTTAAAAGCAAAAGACTTTATGCGTAAGCAAAAAGAAAAGCTATCGAAATCATTGAATAAATCACACACTAAGATGAAAAGCGCACCACAATTTGCGGGATCATCTGATGGCACGATGAAAGTAGAGCCTGCAAAAGCGAAACCATACAATGGCGAAGTTCGCAAAGACAATGTACTTGTTTTGTTAGCTGAGTTCTCAGACTTCAAACATAATAATATCGTTCAACAGCCAGGATATATGTTCTCCAAAGATTTTAACCGTGCACACTATGAAAAAATGTTATTTGGCAATCAACAATTTGAGTTGTTTGATGGTTCAAAAGTGGACACGTTTAAGCAATTTTACGAAGAACAATCAGGTGGTAGCTATACTGTAGATGGAACGGTAACAGATTGGGTAACAGTTCCAGGGAAAGCAGCGGATTATGGTGATGATGCTGCAAGTGGTCATGATAATAAAGCGCCACTTGGACCGCGTGATTTCATTAAAGATGCATTAAATGCTGCTGTTAAAAAAGGACTTGATGTTTCACAATTTGATAAATTAGATCCAAAAGACCTTGATGGCGATGGAAACATTAATGAGCCAGACGGCATCATCGATCACTTAATGGTTATTCATGCAGGTGTTGGTCAAGAAGCAGGCGGCGGAAAGTTAGGTAATGATGCGATTTGGTCTCATCGCTCCGTAATCGGGAACCAACCTTATAAAATTCCTGGTACGAATATGAGTGCGTATGATTATACGGTAGAGCCTGAAGATGGCGCTGTTGGTGTATTTGCTCATGAATATGGTCATGACCTAGGTCTTCCGGATGAGTATGACACACAATACACAGGCGATGGTGAGCCAGTAGCTTCTTGGTCTATTATGAGTGGCGGAAGCTGGAATGGTCGCATTGCTGGTACAACACCAACAAGCTTCTCTCCACAAAACAAAGAATATTTCCAAAAGTTAATGGGTGGAAACTGGGCGAACATTCAAGAGATGAATTTTAATGATCTTGATAGCTTAGGGACGGTAGCGACGATTGATCAATCCGTTACAAAGTCTGATAAACCAGGCATCGTTCGTGTTAACTTACCTAATAAAAAGGTGAAAAACATTGAGCCGAAATTTGGCCAAAAGTATTACTACAGCACAAAAGGTGATGATCTTCATACTACGATGACAACACCTGAGCTTGATTTAACAAACGCTACGAAAGCTTCATTGAACTTTAAATCGCTGTATGAAATTGAAGCTGATTACGATTACTTGAACATTAAAGTTGTAAAAGCAGACGGTTCTGCAGATACGCTTGATGTATATGGTGACGAGCATACGGATAAAACTGCTGATTCTACAAAAGGTGAGTGGGTAGATAAAGCATACGATCTTTCTAAATATAAAGGTCAAAAGATTAAAGTAGTATTTGAATACGTAACAGATGGCGGTTTAGCGATGAAAGGTTTCGCAATGGACAACCTATCTGTAACAGCTGATGATAAAGTGATCCTTGCTGATGATGCTGAAGGTACACCGAAATTAACTTTAGCAGGTGCGATCGTTTCTGACGGATATGATTTAAAAGAAAATAACTACTATTTAGAATGGCGTAACTATGCAGGGGCAGACAAAGCACTTGAAGAGTCACGTGGGGTAAAATATAACACAGGTATGATGCTTTGGTACGCAGATTCTAGCTTTACAGATAACTGGACTGGTCCACATCCAGGTGAAGGTTTCCTAGGAGTAGTAGACTCACATCCAAAAGCAATTGTTGGAACATTAAATGGCAAACCAACTGTAGAAGATTCTACACGTTACCAAATTGCTGATGCTGCTTTCTCTTTTGACAAAGCACCAGCTTGGAAAATCAATTCTCCATCACGCGGTCTGTTTGACTATAAAGGACTTGATGGGGTAACGACATTTGATGATGGTCGTCAATATATTGACGAAACAGATTATAACGGTAGTTTAGAAGACGGCGTTATTAATGATGCTGGTCGCAAAGTGCCAAACCTTGGATTACAAATTCGTATTCTAGGTGAAGCGAAAGATAATTCTGCTGGATCTGTGTGGATTCGTAAAAAATAATACACATAAGAAAAGCGCTCCTATTGTGCAATAGGAGCGCTTTTCTTAGTGGATGGTTTCATGAAAAGGAATCTTTTTCAAAAAACGGTTTACTTTTATAGTTTTGTGGCATATACTGTAAATAGATTATATGGAGGAGGGATGTTTTATGATTTTTATTAGAGTGAACGACGCAAATAATTTAATAAAACAGCCCACTCATCGGAGCAGTTACGCTTTTTAGTGTATGTTGTCACTTCCATGAGAGATCGGTGGGCTGTTCATTACAGTACACGGGTGTCAAAATCGACAGTACAGATTAAAGGACCGATGTGAACGGTCTTTTTTTGTTTGTCTCAAATATGGGAGGAATAACTATTGGATTTACAACAATTAGGATGGACAACAGAGTTAGAAGAGAGATTTTCCATTGAATACGAAGGCGACTACATTGTCGGTCGAGTAGCCTTAGAGCATAAAAGAATGTATCGCGTGTTTACGGCCTATGGAGAGCTATTAGCAGAGGTTACAGGGAAGCTTCGGCATGAGGCAGCGACACGCAATGATTTTCCAGCTGTCGGCGATTGGGTTGTTTTAGCTCCTCGTTTACAGGAAGGAAAAGCAACCATCGTAGCAATTTTGCCTCGAAAAAGTAAATTTTCAAGAAAAATGGCAGGTGTTACGACGGAAGAACAAATTGTGGCGGCGAATATAGATACAGTATTTCTTGTGAATGCACTCACGCTAGATCTAAATGTACGCAGGATTGAACGCTATTTATTACTAGCTTGGGAAAGTGGTGCCAATCCCGTTATCATTTTAAGTAAAGCGGATCTTTGCCCTAATGTTGAAGAAAAGGTGCAAGCTGTAGAAGCGGTAGCTTTAGGTGTGCCTATTCATGTGATTAGTGCGGAACAAAATCAAGGGATAGAGCATTTAAAAACGTATGTTGAACCAGGGCAATCTGTTGCACTGTTAGGTTCTTCTGGTGTTGGTAAATCAACCCTTGTTAACGTTTTGTTCGGTGAAGAAAAACAAGCGGTCAAGCAAGTGCGCGAGGACGATGATAAAGGACGCCATACGACGACCCATCGAGAACTCGTCGTCATAAAAAATGGCGGTGTGGTTATAGATACACCGGGGATGCGAGAACTTCAGTTATGGGAAGCGGATTCGGGTATTAGTCAAAGCTTTCAAGACATTGAACAATTCATAGTACAATGTCGCTTCTCGGATTGTCGACATGAACACGAGCCAGGATGTGCTGTCATTGCGGCTATAGAGTCAGGAGAATTAGAACAACAGCGCTATTTTAGCTATCTTAAATTGCAGCGTGAATTAGCTTATCTTGCTCGAAAAGAAGATAAACGAGCCGAGCTTGCTGCTAAAAAGAAATGGAAAAAAATGACCGGTGATCGAACGCGACTCAATCGCCCATAAAAAAACGAGTAAGGCTCATTAACTGTAGCCTTACTCGTTTTTTTATTGAAGTTGATCCATTTCATGAACGACGCCGTCTAGCATAATAATGCGTGCTTCAAAAGCATCGCGAATAGCATTAGAAGCTTCCGTTAGTTTTTCAGGATCGCCACCGCATAAAGTATTCAAAAGGTTTTCTATTTTTTGTAAGTCGGGTTTGATAATAAAGTCTGAATGCTCTAGCCACGGTTTTAAGTTATGCTTCTTAAGAACAGCATTGATCTGCGAGAAAAAGTGTGGAAGAAACTTTTCGCGAGTAATACAAAATACAGCGGCTACTTCATGCGTTTTTCCGTGCATTGCCAGTTTTAATATTTTCTCTGTAAACGTAGCAATGCTGTCTGGTATTTCTTGTGCATGTAGCGAAAGAATCGGATCCTCAAGTTCTTGGAGACGTGTAATATAAGTAACGATGGGCATTGTATCCACACCACGTTCCTTACTTAATCGAACATATTCTTTAAAGGAATTCAAGTTACCATGCGTTTCTTTTTGGGCAACTAGTTCATTTATATAAGTGGTGTGCTCTGGATAAGGATGTGGCAGCCAAGGAAGGGTAACACAGCTCAAGTCCATTTGCAGCCTTTTTAATAAAGACATATAGTTCCATGTGCCGAATACTTGATGCTTTAAAAAAATTTGAAGGTGTTCGTCTTTCGAGAGCTTCTGAAAAAATGAATGCTGTAAAATCGTATCTTGTGTTGAATCAAATTGATCCATGGGAAAAGTCTTCATAGTTATGTCCTTTCTTTCCATAAGGTTTGATGTACAATAAGAGTGGTAATCACTACAGTAACGACAAATACGTAAAGGAGAGTTCGTATGCTTCAGAAATTCACAATTCAAAGCCACGCACGCGATGAAATGCTTGATATAACAGAAACGGTTAGAGCATACATTCAAGAGCAAGGCGTTACAAGTGGGTTAGTAACCGTATATTCTGTTCATACTACGGCTGGCATAACTATTAATGAAAATGCCGATCCAGATGTAAAGCGTGATATGTTGATGAGGTGGGATGAGGTATATCCGTGGGAACACCCTAATGACCGTCACGCTGAAGGAAATACGGCTGCGCACCTCAAAGCTAGTACCGTTGGCAGTTCGCAAAGTGTTATTATTCATGACAGTGAATTATTGTTAGGCGTTTGGCAAGGCATTTATTTTTGTGAATTTGACGGACCGCGTACTCGCTATTATTATGTCAAAGTAACAAAAGATGATGCGTAAGATGGAGGGGTTAGATGGTTAACGTTTTATTTGTTTGTCTAGGAAATATTTGCCGATCACCAATGGCAGAGGCAGTCTTTAAAGATTTAGTTGCCAAAAAAGGATGGTCTGAGTCAATTGCAGTTGATTCTGCAGGAACTGGAAGTTGGCATATCGGGGAACCTCCTCATAAAGGTACACAACAATTACTGAAAGAAAAAAATATATCAACACAAGGCTTGAAAGCCCGTCAAGTAAAGAAGGAAGATTTAGAGACGTACGATTACGTTATTGCGATGGACGCCAAAAATGTTGGTGACCTACAGCAATTGGCTGGTACGATTTCTGCAAAACATGTTGCGCGCCTTCTGGACTTCGTTCCTTCTTCACATGTAGAGGATGTACCGGATCCGTATTATACGGGAAATTTTGAAGAAGTATATGAACTTGTCGTCTCCGGATGTCAGGAACTATTAGCTGTTATTGCTCAAGAACACCAATTGTAGGAGGTGAGTTATGGCAATCATTACAGAATTAAGTGAGCGACCTCAATGGATAGAAGCTTTTTCGGTCATGAAACAATTACGTCCACATTTAACGGAAGCTTTGTTTTTAAACTTAGTAGAGGAAATGCATCATTCTGGATATACAATGTTTGGACTGTATGATCATTCGCGCTTGGAAGCTGTAATAGGTTTTACCATAACAACCAATCTTTATTATGGAAAGCATGTATGGGTTTACGATCTTGTAACAGAAGAGCGTTCGAGAGGAAAGGGCTATGGCTATGAATTGTTATCTTTTGTTGAGGCATTTGCTGTTCACAATAATTGCGAATGTCTTGCTCTTTCTTCAGGGGTACAGCGCTATGATACACATCGCTTTTATACAAAGAAAATGAACTATAAAGAAGTAAGTAAGGTGTTCAAAAAAGATTTTGGATAAAAAAAGAAGCGACCTTCCATGTTAGGAACGTCGCTTCTTCTCTCTCATTACGTATGCTTTCTCGTTCTACCCATAATCCAACTAACGATTGCAACAACGATAATCGCACCGATGATTGCTGGAACAATCGCAAAACCAGCTGCACTTGGTCCCCATGTTCCTAATAGCATACTACCGAGCCAAGCTCCTACAAAACCTGCTATAATGTTTCCTATAATTCCACCAGGAACGTCACGTCCAATAATAATTCCAGCTAACCAACCAATAATTCCGCCAATAATAAGTGCCCATAAAAATCCCATTTTTCGTTTCCTCCTTTTGTTTGATGAGGCTGTACCGTTAAGTTACCCCAGTACTTTTAGATTTAAACAAATAGAAAAATATGTTTTTTGCACTAAAGACAAGGGAATGTAGTAATTATTCTTTATCTCTAGATATAGATATTCTTGAAGGGAGTACAAGGTGATGGAAAAAACACAAAAAAAAGAAAGTGGCAAGCTTTTTCGTGGCATGCTAATGGGGGCAGCTGTTGGAGCTGCAATTGCAATGTTCGATCGTTCTACTCGTCAAAGGGTTAAAGATACAACGATGCGGCTGAAAGATCGTACACTTTCATTAGCATCTCAAATTAAACAGGACCCTAAGAGTGTTGCCAATGATGTGAAGCAAACGCTTCAAACAGCACAATCTGCGGTTGAAACAGTCGTTGAAGAAGTAAAGCAACTAGCTACTACTGTAGAAGATGTAAAGAAAAATTCGCGTGGTGTGCTTCAACAGGTACAGTCCGCTTCATCAGAAATTAAAGGTATGGGCGAAAGGCTCACAACAAAAGAACGAAGTTAGAGGAAATTATAAGGCGCGAGGTGGGAGATGAGACTTTATCAAGAGTTGAAGCATTTGTCGTGGAAAGCCTTCTTTTTAGAAATGAAGGAGAGTTTTATAAAAAGTAAAATTACAGGTTTAGCTGCTCAGCTCGCCTATTACTTTCTTTTATCGCTTTTTCCGTTTTTGATTTTCTTATTAACATTGGGCGGAATTTTTATTTCTCCTGAGGACGCCTTATCTATTTTGAATCACGTCATTCCTGGGCAATCGAGTAAACTCATTCAAGACAATATTTACGCGGTGCTGGAAACGAGAAATAATGGTTTGCTGTCCTTTGGAATCATTGCAGCTTTATGGTCTGCTTCAAACGGAGTTAACGCTTTAATCATGGCTTTAAATGAAGCATACGGGGTAAAGGAATGTCGCTCATTTGTGAAAACGCGGCTGTTGGCAATCCTCTTAACAGTAGGTGTTATTATTGCGATTGTAGTCGCCCTCATTCTTCCGGTTTTTGGGAAGGCTATTGGAATGTTTATTTTTTCTTATTTAGGACTGGATACGTATTTTTTAAATATGTGGGCATTGTTACGATGGGCTATTAGCTTTGTGATTATTGCTATTGTCTTTTCAATTTTATATTATACGGGACCGTGTAAGCGTCTCTCCTATAAAGATGTGTGTTACGGAGCAGTAGTGTCTACGTTGCTATGGCAACTCGTTTCTTTATGTTTTGCTTATTATGTGGACCATTTTGGCAAGTTTACATCTACCTATGGAAGTTTAGGCGCGATTATCGTCTTAATGCTTTGGTTTTACTTAACAGGCATTGTTATTTTAATTGGGGGATTAATAAATGCTATTCTCCATAAATTTAAAGTCGATCGCGTTTATGCTAAAGGGCTTTTAGAGGAAAAAGTGGATTGAGATCCTTTAGTATATTGCATGTGCTTTCTTCATAGAGATGATAGTGGAGTATATGAAGAAATGAGGAAAGCTTCATGCTTGCTAGTAAAAAACGAATGCTTTGGATTTTTGTCGTCGTTTATGCTGTGATGGTCCTTTATATAACCCTTTTTTCTTTTAACACGTACGTATACGGAAAAGCAACGAATATTGTACCGTTTGCGAGTATTCAGTTAATGTGGAGAAGTCAAAGTGTCCTATTAGTTTTAAAAAATATTGTCGGAAATCTTCTTCTTTTTTTTCCATTTGGTCTGTTATTACCGCTTATCTTCTCTAGTTTTCAACGCTTGAAGACGATTTTATTCGTTGGCTTCGGTGGTAGTTTCCTTATTGAAGTGATTCAGTATCAATGGGCAAAACGGATTTTTGATGTGGATGATATTATATTAAATGGCTTAGGGGCACTTCTAGGATGGTTGCTCGTAATGAGTATTCGTTCCATTCATACATTGATCGTGATCAATTCAAAAAAAGGCTGAAAAGGAACGCTCCTTTTCAGCTTTTTCATTATTTCGTTTCTTTTCCAAGAACACGGTTCACGCGTTTTGTTAGCATTTTCATCCCATCGCCACCTGCTTGGAAGTGACGGAGTTTTCCTTCTGCATCAAATACGTAGTAGGCTGGCACATATTGGTTCTCAAATGCATCCGTTAATGCATGTTGATTATCAACGAAAATAGGTTGGCTAATATCATGTTCCTTAGCCACTTCTTTTACTTGCTCAAGATCTAAATCTTTTTCAGAACGTGGCATGTGCACAGCAATAACATTCAATTCATCTTTATAGTCATCACGAAATTGATTAATGTTTGGCATTGCTTCTTTACAAAGTCCGCAGCTTACAGACCAAAAATGAATCAATGTTGGTTTATCACCGATTAAGTCTGCTTTTGTCACTTCTCCATTTAACCATTCAGTTGCACCTTTGAGTTCAGGCATATCCGCGCGTAATCTCATATTCCTATCTCCTTTATTGTGTATTAATTAATAATTATTATCATGTAAGTTCCATTATTATTATAAGGAATCTTCTCCAATAATGCAAAGAAATTGATTAGACTAATTTTTTAATGGTTTTGGTGCTGAGTCACCTTTATGCAGCCACGTCACGATAAATAATACGGCTAACATTCCACATATAGCATATACAAATGCGCCTGCATCAAAGGTTGCAATAAAGGTACCCCCGATGAGCGGTCCTGACATGCTACCGGCACTAAAAGCAATTCCGGCGAGAATATTCCCAACAGGCAATAAGTATGGAGGTAATAGATCGCTTAAATACATCATTCCTAATGAGAAAAGAGAGCCGATAAACATCCCAGCAATAAAAAATAGTACTAAGTAGATTAGCATATGTTTATTTGCTAATAGTGTAGAGGCAAATGCCATAAAGCCAATAACTAAACATATAAGCAATACTTTTCGTCTCCCGAATCGATCACTCCAAATACCAAGTGGTAACTGAAAAATAAGGCTTCCCATGATAAAAGACGGGAGTAGTATGGATACCCACTCTACAGCAATTCCTTGTCGCAAAGCGAAAACTGGGAAAGAACCATTTAAAAATGATTCAAGAAAGCCGTATCCGAAGGCGGGAAGTAAGGCTACCCAAGCGATCTTTAACACTTCTAAATAGCGTGTAAACACATTCATGCCAGCTTCTGTCGGTGTTCCTGTATCGGGAAGTTCATTTTTAATACATGTCATGATAAACAAGGATAGAAGGCAAAAGGCCCCAGAAATAATAAAAGGTAATGACTCATTCCAAGAAGCGAAACGGGTCATAAGCGGCCCAACACCAAATCCTGCTCCAAAGGCAATTCCATAAATGGCGATGTTACGTCCACGCTTTTCTTCTGGACTTTTAGATGTAACCCAAACTTGAGTAGAGAAATGTAACATATGATCTCCGACTCCGACAATCATTCGTAACGCAAACCAAAACCAAAAAGCTTTATACCAAGGAAATAAAAATAAGGAGAGCGTTACGAGAATAAGCCCCGTAACAATAATCTTTTTATAACCATATGTTTGTAAAGGCTTTTCTACAAAAGGTGCTACAAACATTATTCCCAAATAAAGAGCAATGGCATTTAGGCCATTTAAGGTCGCTGATGTACCAGCTTGTTCTAACAAAATAGCAATTAAAGGCAATAACATGCCTTGGGTAAAACCAGAAATAAATACGATACTGACGAGTACAGTGAATTTTGAACGTGTTAATACAGCCATGTAGTCTCTTTCCTTTTTTCAAGTTTCTTGTCCTATTTTACAATGAAAAAATGTACCATGGCTGTTTTTTTAAAGAAAAACTTTTCTCTTGCTGTTATAGAAAAAGGAAGCTGTGAAATGACAGCTTCCTCTATCTTTACATTTTTACTGTGACTGGTTCTTTTTCTGAAGAATTCATTAGGCGATAAACGGTCGGGGTAATTTCTAGCAAAATGTAAGTAGGATCGTCTGGACCACTAAACCAATGTTCCATTTTCTCATTCCACATTTTGTGCTTAAGCGCTTTGTCATCACGAATGGTGACCGTTCCTTGCATTTCAATATAAGGATCTGTGATTTTCTCATATCCTAAAAGAACGTGTACATGCGGATTTTCTTCAATTTCGTCCACCTTATGTGTTTCGCTACTAGTAGCTGTTAGCAATGTTGTCTGATTTTCTTCACGCCAAAATGTCATATAACGGGAATGTGGTTTGTTTTGAGAAACAGTGGAAAGTGTTCCAATTGGGTTCGTATCGATAATTTGTTTAATCTGATCTTTAAACGCTTGTTCATTCATCGTTCTTTCCCCTTTCAATTGGTTATAGTACATATCGTTCCACTAAAAGAGCAAGTGTAAACACATTGCTTTCATTGTGCTAAAAATTGTTAGCTTCTAGAGGGATAATTATTGTAAAAAGGAAAAAAATACGATTATAAAAGGAGGTAACGATGTGAAACGAAAGTTCATCATGTTTGGCTTAATTTTGTTCTTTTCTTTACCACATTACACCGAAGCTAAGGAAGCTCCAACTTCCATTAAAGTTCCAGCTTCTGTAGCTGATATATCAAAAGAGAATACTTACCCTAACTCGGCTCAAGATTTACCTTACCTACAACCGAGTAGCTTGGCGAAAGATATGTTAAAGACTTCTAGGGTTCCGATTGCTAATCCAGATCTTATTCGTCTTCTTAATGAATCAGTGATTCATCCGTCAAAGTTAGCAATTGGTTATCGCGCTCGCATCTTTTTGGGAGAATGGCCACTATCTTACGAGTCGACGAAAACAAGTGTGAATTGGGAATATAAGCAAGTGAACAGCAATCGAGTCGATAATCGTGGTGGGCAGCAAACAGCGCAATTACGCTATTATCAGCAAGAACACAAAAGAGTCAATGGGGGATTAACAGCAGAAATCCCTAATAGTGAAGCTGTTAAGAAAATGATGATGATAGCAGCAGAACAAAAAACGGACTTACCACTTGCATTTCAAACGAATATTGGAGCAGGCACGCGTAAAGGTAATGTGTATAACGTCTCTACAAGTCGTGTAGGTTATTTAACTGGGTACGTTCCAGCTGTTAATGAACGAGGACGAGTCACGTATGGCGAAGTTTATATTGTCTTAAAAGGAAGTAAAAAACGGATTGAAGTGAAAAATGTGACGCAACAAGGAATTGGTGCATGGATTCCGGTCCAAGAACATGTAGCGTTACGTTTTCATTCTTCTCATATGTAAAAGAAAAAACCTCTTAAAAAAGAGGTTTTTTCTTGTATACCTTACGTTGTTAATCAACCCATTCTTCGCTCCATTGTTGAATGGCAGTTATAACATTGCGTAAGGCAGTTCCTTTTTGGGTTAATTCATATTCTATGCGTACGGGAGTTTCTGGATAAACATGGCGAATGACAATTCCTGCTGCTTCTAGCTCTTTCATTCGTTCAGTGAGCATGCGATCACTCATGTCAGGAATTTGTTTCTTTATTTCTTTAAATCGCTTCGCTCCTCCCAATAGCACACGGATGATGAGGCCTGTCCATTTTTTGCCGATAATTTCAATGGCTACCTCGTATTTTGGACACATTGTGTTGTAATTCATATGACTTCACCTCAACGTAAGTTAGGATCACCTATAAAAAATGATACCCCTACGACTTACTATTGTAAAGTATATAACTTTTTAACCTAACTTAATTTTGGAAGTTAGTTGTGAAAAGTTGGTATTAGTATAGTACGCTTCTTTTACAAGTAAATTTGGACCGAGACATTTAACTGCTGGACAGTGACAGTTTAATGCTGAAGCTGTTTTTGATTGCATCCACTGATCATAAGCGTCTGTAAAAGTAGTGTCTTGAATGTTTCCAAGCGATGGTGTATCGCCAAAATCCGTTACAATGATTTCACCATCAAATATGTTCACATTCAAGCGGGATCGACCATCAGGATCATTTCGTACTGTAACATTTTTTTCGTTGTACAAGCGTTGTAGTAACGCAAGATCTTCTTGGTTAGTTGAACATGCATAGAAGGGGAGGGTACCAAATAGCATCCAAATGTTCGGATTTCTTATATCGAGTAGAGAGTGAATAGCCTCTCTTGTTTCTTCTAGAGGAAGAACTTCAAGGGAACTAGCGTAATCACTAGGATACATTGGATGAATCTCATGCCGCTGACAGCCCATCTCTGCAATATGTTCATGAATGGTTGCTAAGTAAGGAAGGGTTGATTTGTTAAGCATCGTTTCAGCTGAAACAATGATGCCTTGCTTTGTAAGAGCTTGAGCATTATCAACCATCCGATCAAAGAGCGCAAGACGCTGTGCATAAGAGGGCTTTCGTTCCATATGAGCAAAGCCGATTTCTATAAAGTCTTCTGGTCTTCCCCAGTTATGAGAAATATGTAAGACGTCTAAATAGGGCAAAATAGCATCATATCGAGCTAACTCTAATGTTAAATTTGAATTGATTTGCGTGCGTGCGCCTCGAGATGAAGCATATTGAAGTAGTGGAACAACATAGTTTTCTACCGACTTTTTAGACATCATTGGCTCACCGCCTGTAATCGAGAACGAGCGTAGGTGAGGGATTTCATCTAATCGTGAGATCATCAGATCAAGTGGCAGAGGTTCTGGGTCCTTTACACTTAATGTATAGCCGACAGCACAGTGTGCACACCGCATATTACACAGTGTCGTCGTCGTTACTTCAATATTGGACAAAACCATGGAACCGAATTCTTCTACATCCATATAAGCTTCCCACGGATCATAGGTAACCGTAATAGGTTTCTTTTGAATCATGTTTTATTACTCCTTTTAATTTGGACAACTAAATACACCATATGATAACGCAAAGTGGCGCAAAGAAAAAGAGCAGAAGCAATTGGCAGTGGAACGAACGTTTGATAAAGTAGGATAGAAAGGAGCGAGTATAATGGGTAAAGGAACACAAGATAAATCATCACAAAAAGAATATATCGTTAATCGTGTAGACATGTTATTGCAAGTTTTAGATACGATTGACGCTGAAACAGCAGGAGTAGAGGAAATTGACCGCATTATCGGCATGTTAGATGATCTTGAGCTGAAATGTAAACAATTCCGTTATGACTGGGAAAAGTCGGAGAAAGACGAAAAGTAAGCGCTATTATTTCCTTTTTGCTATAATGAAACTGTTTAAATATAAGAACAATTTCTTCATTAAGAGGGGTTAGAGAATGGAAAAGTTTCAAGAAAGCATGTATAAGCTGATCGTAGAAACATCAACGAATTTACCGAAAGACGTGCGCCGTGCTATTGCAAAAGCAAAAGCGAAAGAAAATGCTGGTACGCGAGCGGCAATGTCGCTTGATACAATTACACGAAATATTACAATGGCCGATGACAACGTGTCACCTATTTGCCAAGATACTGGGCTACCGACTTTTAAAATAAAAGTGCCGGTGAATGTAAATCAAATTGAAATGAAGAAAGCAATTCGTCAAGCTGTTGCAGAGGCAACAGCACAAACAAAGTTGCGTCCAAACTCTGTTGATTCCATTACGGGCGACAATAGCGGTGATAACCTTGGTGAAGGAACGCCGGTTATTAAATTCGAACAATGGGAAGAAGATTATGTAGATGTGCGCCTCATACTAAAAGGTGGCGGTTGCGAAAATAAAAACATTCAATATAGCCTACCAGCAGAACTAGAAGGCTTAGGGCGTGCGGGCCGCGATCTTGACGGCATACGTAAATGCATTATGCACTCTGTCTATCAAGCACAAGGACAAGGTTGTAGTGCAGGCTTTATTGGCGTCGGTATTGGTGGTGATCGTACGAGTGGATATGAGCTTGCTAAGGAAATGTTATTCCGCTCTGCTGATGACGTTAATCCTAATGAAAACCTTCGTCAATTAGAAGAATATGTAATGGAAAATGCTAATAAACTTGGCATTGGAACGATGGGCTTTGGCGGAGAAACGACGTTACTTGGCTGTAAAGTTGGTGTTATTAACCGTATTCCAGCAAGCTTTTTTGTTTCCGTTGCCTACAATTGTTGGGCATATCGTCGTCTCGGTGTGAAAATTAATCCGGCTACTGGGGAAATTTCTGAATGGCTCTATCAAGAAGGTGAATCTGTTGATTTTGCCAAGCTTCAAGAAGAAGCAACAGCTGAGATTGCGGCAACAGAAGAAGTACGCAACGTTACTTTGCAAGCACCCATTTCTGAAGAGGAAATCCGCGCGCTCAAAGTAGGAGACGTTGTAACGATTAATGGTATGATGCACACGGGTCGCGATGCCATTCATAAATATTTAACCGATCATGACGCACCAATCGATTTGAACGGTCAAATCATTTATCACTGTGGACCTGTTATGGGTAAAGATGAAAATGATCAGTGGGTTGTAAAAGCTGCCGGACCGACAACTTCTATTCGTGAAGAACCGTATCAAGGTGATATTATGAAGAAATTTGGTATTCGTGCTGTGATTGGTAAAGGCGGCATGGGGAAAAAGACACTTCAGGCTCTTCAAGACCACGGTGGTGTGTACTTGAATGCTATTGGTGGAGCAGCGCAATATTACGCTGAATGCATGGAAAAGGTGGAAGGTGTTGACCTAATGCAATTTGGTGTACCAGAAGCTATGTGGCATATTAATGTGAAAGGCTTTACGGCAGTAGTAACGATGGATTCTCACGGTAATAGCCTTCACCAAGAAGTAGAAAGCTCTTCATTAGAACGTTTAGCACAGTTTAAAGAACCTGTTTTTAAATAATAGAGAATAAAGAAATGAGCGAAGCAATTTTGTCGCTCATTTTTTTCTTGAATCTTCCTCGTATGAAGGAGGTTATTCTTTTAGAGACTAAGAAAAGAATAACCGCTTGAAAAGGAGGAAGTAGCATGAAAAAATGGTGTAAAATCAGCGTATTAGCATTTGTGATCAGTATGTGTTCCATGCAAGGTGTGCAAGCGGAAAGTACAGCACCTAACGTGCGTCATGAATGGTACTTTGTGAAAAAAGGAAAAGAAATACCACCTACAACAGATGCAAAGTATGAAAAGCTGATGAAAGATTATGATGGCATGTTCATTGGAGACCCAAGTAAAAAAGAGATTTATTTAACATTTGATAACGGATATGAGAATGGTTATACAGATGATGTATTAAATGTCTTAAAAGAAAAGAAGGTTCCAGCAGCTTTTTTTGTAACAGGCCATTTTATTAATACGTGTCCTGATCTAATTAAACGTATGGCTTCTGAAGGCCATATTGTTGGGAATCATACAAATCATCATCCAGATATGACCCAAATTAATTTTGAGCGAACGCAAAAAGAATTAGCGTATGTAAAAGATCAGTACGAACAACTAACTGGTAAAAAAGATATGAAATACATTCGACCCCCACGTGGTGTGTTCAGTGAACGGTCTATTGCTCGATCAAAGGAACTTGGCTATACCCACGTCTTTTGGTCGCTCGCTTTCTTTGATTGGGATGTGAATCGCCAGAAAGGGTGGCAATACGCCTATCAATCGATTATGAAGCAAATTCATCCTGGTAGCATTTTATTGCTTCATACCGTTTCACGGGATAATGCCGAAGCGTTAGGAAAAGTAATTGATGACTTGAAAAAACAGGGCTATACCTTTAAAAGCTTAGATGATTTTAAAGCATCGTCAAAGTAATTTCACAAGCCAATGAACGGACACCCTCGCTGAGTGGTGTCCTTATTTTTCTTTGCTGATAGAAATGCTATAATGGAGCGAAAAATAATCTTTTGAAAAGATGTGAACGTAATGACAAGAGAAATGGTAAAAGCGCCATTGAAGATTGGACAAACGCTTCCTCTTTCTATTAAGCGATTAGGTATTAATGGAGAAGGGATTGGCTTTTATAAACGAACCGTAGTATTTGTCCCAGGAGCACTTCCTGGGGAGGAAATAACCGTTTCTATACAAAGAGTGTTTCCAAATCGAGCAGAAGGAACCGTTGTCGACATTAAGAAAAAGTCGCCACAGCGTGTCGTACCGCCATGTCCAATTTATGAGGAATGTGGGGGCTGTCAGCTTCAACATTTAAGTTATCATGGCCAACTAAAGGAAAAGAAAGATATTGTTCGTCAAGCATTTGAACGGTATACGAACATAAAACAAGGCAAGCTACCGCTTAAGCCAACCATAGGTATGGACAAGCCGTTTGAATATCGCAACAAGAGTCAATTGCCGGTTGCAATTGAAAAAGGAAAGGTTATTGCGGGCTTGTATCGTTTAAATACACATCGATTGATTGATCTTGATCAATGCTTAGTCCAGCATCCACAAACTGTTAAAGTTACCAATGTGGTAAAGAGAGTGTTGCAAGATTTGAAAGTCCCTATTTATCATGAGAAAAAAAATCGCCATGGCATCCGTACCATTGTTGTACGTACAGGATTTGAAACGGGTCAAACACAGCTCGTGCTCGTTACTGCAGACCGTGAATTGCCAAGACAAAAATTATTGGTTCAAGAATTAACGAAGCGTTTACAAGACGTAACTTCCATTGTACAAAATGTTAATTCGAAAAAGACATCACTCGTTTTTGGTGACGAAACCATTGCGCTCTATGGTCCGGAAACCATTAAAGAAAAACTTGGGGAACTTTCTTTTGATTTATCAGCGCGTGCCTTTTTTCAATTAAATCCAGAGCAAACTGTAACGCTCTATGACGAAGCTAAGAAAGCGGCCAACCTGACTGGAAAAGAAAAAGTGGTTGATGCGTATTGTGGAGCGGGAACCATAGGATTATGGTTAGCACCATTTGCAGCTGAAGTGCGAGGAATGGATGTTATAGAAGAATCGGTACGTAATGCGAAAGAAAATGCTGAGCGCCAAGGGTTTACCAATACTCATTATGAAACCGGCAAAGCTGAAGTGGTTCTTCCGAAATGGGCCAAGGAAGGTTTTAAACCCGATGTGATTGTAGTAGACCCTCCTAGAACAGGTTGTGATGATGCATTTCTTAAAACAGCTAGTGCTATGAAGCCGAAGCGATTAGTATATGTGTCATGTAATCCATCTACATTAGCAAAAGATGTTGATACACTGATGAAAAATGGGTTTGAAGTGGAAAGCATTACCCCAGTTGATATGTTTCCACAAACCGCTCATGTTGAGGTCGTATGTGCATTAACTTATAAGGGATAGGGTTTGTAGAGGTATATTTCGTGTGAGTGCTCACATGTTGACCACACTTTTATTTGATGATTATAAAAGCGGCTATAGCCAAATGCTATTGCCGCTTCTTTGCGTTCAGTAAGTCTCTTAGTAGAAAATATTTGAAAAATGTGTATAAGTAGGTATTTCCTGTGGATAGGTTTAAAAAATGCTATATACCCTAAAGTTGTGACAAAATTCGCTATGTTTCGCTTCTTCTGAAGGTAATGAATTGCTCTTTAATTATGACATATACACACTATCCACAGAGTTATCCACTGTTTGAGTACGTGTTAAATAATTACAATTAAAAGAAAATGAAGTTATTGTTGAAAATGAGGAAGTGTTTATCCACAAAATTAACAGCCTGTGGATAAAAATACCCACAGGCTTTCTACTACATTTGACGTTCGTCAGCAGCTTCTGCTCGTTCTAATGCTTCGCGATCATCCTCATCGGCTACTGCTGCAGAATATTCAACATCTACTCCAGCAGACTGTTCCAAATCTGTTTTTGTTAATCCGTCTGGATGTTCCTCATTATTATATTTTTCCCTTTTCATAAAATGATTAAACCTCCTTATTTATTGCTCTTCTGTGCAGAAGGTGAGTTGTCGATTGTACTGTTTGCTGTTTTGAATTCTTCTGCATAAATGACTTCTTGAGCTTTTGTTAAACCGGCATTGCGTTCGGTTGCTTGTTGTTTTTTACTTTTCATTCATACGCCCCCAAAAATTACATAATAAAAAAAGGAAAGCTTAAATGATAAGCGTTCCTTTTATAGTTTGGCTCAGGAATGAGCAAATTATTTATGCTTCTTTTAGATGATCATCTTCAGCATACTCATGAAGATGTCGAAGGTGATGAAGCATATAATTGTCTTTTTCAATCTGATATAAATGGAAAATGTCTTCTCGTTCATTGATCTGCTGTAGGAGATCAGGACGTACTTCATCGGCTTTTGTTACATACGGCAACTTTTCAGCTGCTTTTTGTGAACGTAAGTTAGACTTTCGTATCGTCATGAAAATCGTCTGAATCTCCTTTTCGTAAAATAGTTCTGAAAAGAAACTTTCCTTCGCTAACTGATTATACCCTTTTCCGAAGTAAGGCTGGCCAATCCATGTAGCAAGAAACCCGGCAGATTGAGTCACATTAAAAAGGCTAATCGTGCCAATTGGATTATGCCATTCATCTAGAATTGTCCGTGAAATGGTTTCTCCGCGTTCTTCTTCTTCCATTGTTTTTTTTGTTAAGAATAAGAACTCTTCGAAGCACGTTGTTTTCTGACGGACAAAAGGGAAGACATCAGGGTGCGACATTAAATTGAAAAGAACATGACAGTCGTGTAAATCACGCTTTTTTAACAATTTAATTCCTCCCGGAGGGTGCAGACGGATCCCCGTTTCACCCTCGAATTAAAGTATTGATTTTAATTCGGGGTGGGAATCGAACCCACTAGGACCAGAATTTCTGGTGGCGCACCAATTGCCTTCCCATCGATTGTATTCATTTGTATAATTGCATCATAAAATATTTTTCCGAAAAATGAAATAGGTTTTTTCTTTATTTTTCATTAAAAAATTTTGGGATTTTTGTAAATAATTTTCCCATTAATAATCGTTAGTATATTGTGTGAAGAAAAGTGAAAAGGGTGCTCTGACCAAATGGAAAAATCTGCGTCTTTTCCAGGCTCAAGACTTCCAATTCTATGATCAACACCAAGGTTCCTTGCTGGATGAATCGTAATTCCTCGCAACGCTAATTCTTCGCTTAACCCTTCACGAACAGCTAATGCCGCGCAGACGTTTAAATATTGAATGGGCGTATAGGGATGATCGGTTGTAATTGAAACTTCGATGCCGTGCTGAGCTAAAATTCGATATGTTTCCCATGTTTTATTTTTAAGCTCAATTTTTGAGCGGCGTGTTAACGTAGGACCGACCGAAACTTTAAGATTGCGTCCCGCTAGTTCTGAAGCCACATGGTGTCCCTCTGTGCAATGCTCAATGCGTAAATCAAGTCCAAATTCATCCGCAAAACGTATGGCTGACAAAATATCATCTGCTCGATGCGCATGAATACGCACGGGAATTTCACGTTGGAGAGCAGCTTGAATGGGTGCAGTTCTTAAATTGGTGGGCATGGAAGAGTGCTTTGCCTCATAAAACGTTTCTCGAAGCATGCCCATTATGCCCATCCTGGTAATGGAATTATTATCTTTTCCGCTATGAATTCGTTTTGGATTTTCACCAAGTGCCATTTTTAAGCCCGCAATTTCCTTAATGATCATTTTTCGAATATCTTTTCCAAACGTTTTAATAACGGAGGTCGTGCCACCAATGACATTTGCACTTCCAGGCATAATATGAACCGTTGTAATACCATGTTGGATAGCATCAATAAATCCACTATCCAGCGTATGACAGCCATCGATGGCGCGAATGTGAGGGGTCATGACTTCATTCGTTTCATTTGCGTCATTTCCAGCCCAACCGGTTCCTTCATCATATAGGCCTAAGTGAGTATGTACATCAATGAAACCGGGTAATAAATGCATGCCATCCAAACGAATGACTTGATCGTACGTGCCTGATAATGATCGACCGATGGCGACAATTTTGTCATCTTGAATAAGAATATCTCCTTTTGGTAGGGGAGGAGAAGTAATTGGATAGATTTTTGCGCCCGTTAACAAAGTTCGCATTGGTTTTCCTCACTTTTATTTAGTAATTAATAGTTGTTGTAAAGCGCCCTCTAAGCGGGGGAAATCAAATTTAAAACCGTGCTGTAACGCTTTTTCTGGATAAGCATGCTGACCTTCAAGAATAAGGACACTCATCTCACCAAGAACAGCTTTAATCATAAAGGCTGGAGCAGGAATCCAGTGTGGTCGTTTTAAAACTTCGCCGAGTTCTTTCCCAAACTCATTATTATGTTCTGGAAATGGCGCTGTAATATTTAAGGGCCCCTCGATAGGAGAGGAAAGCGCAAAACGCATTAGGCGTGCCGCATCTTTAATGTGAATCCAGGAAAGCCATTGCTTACCAGAGCCAATACGACCACCTGCGAAAAATTGATAAGGTTTCATCATTTGTGGCAAAGCACCTTGTTTGCTATCTAAAATTACGCCAAAGCGACTAAATACGGTACGAATGCCAAGCTCTTTCGCTGCACTTGCTTTTTCTTCCCATGCCATCGCAACTTCTGTTAGAAAATTTTTATTCTTTGGTGTTGAGCGTTCAGTGAACCGATCATATTCAGATACCCCATAATAGCCAACTGCCGAAGCATTTACGAGCACTTCGGGTGTTTTCTTTAATGTCTTTAGAATTCGAAGTACTTCATTGGTCGCTTGCATACGGCTGTCCATAATTTTTTGTTTCTTCTCATCGGTCCACCTACCAAAAATACTTTCTCCTGCCAAATTAATAAATCCATCTATTCCTTCAAGTTCTTTTTCAGGAGAGGCATTATCTGAAAGCCATTTAATATAGTGTAAGTTTGCTTTTTCACTTTGTTTCGGTGAGCGCGTCAATATATATACTTCATGACCATACTCTAAAAGTTCTTCTGTGCATGCAGCGCCAATAAGGCCTGTTCCTCCTGTAATGGCAATTTTCATCGTATAAGAGCCTCCTATATAGTCTATTCTTTTTATTTTGTTCTAATATTATGAATATTTGTTATAATTGGATTAGTATATTATACCAATTATTTTAAGGGGGAGACTATGGAAACACAACCAAACATCATTCAAAAGAAAAAAAGATCAACAACAATGGTGTTACTTTGGATCGCTATCGCACTTCTTGGTGGGTTTAGCTTATCCATTATTGCTTTACAGCGTGATGAACATATTAATGCGATTTGGTTCGTCGTGGCTTCACTTGCTACGTATGCAGTAGCATATCGCTTTTATTCCCGTTTTATTTCAAATAAAATCTTTGGATTAAATAAAAAGCGAGCGACGCCTGCACAACTGTATAACGATGGTAAGGACTATGTGCCAACAAATAAGTGGGTTTTGTATGGTCATCACTTTGCAGCGATCGCTGGAGCGGGTCCACTTGTAGGTCCAACTCTTGCCGCTCAAATGGGTTATTTGCCAGGTACCATTTGGATTATTGCTGGTGCTGTGCTGGCAGGATGTGTTCAAGACTTTGTTGTCTTAATTATTTCCATGAGACGTAAAGGTAAATCAATTGGTGAAATTGCTCGTGAAGAAATTGGTCCTGTTGGCGGCTATTTAGCACTTGTAGGAGTATTTGCTATTATGGTCATTTTAATCGCTGTGCTAGGGATTGTCGTTGTTAATGCTCTAAAAGCGAGTCCATGGGCAATGTTTACAATTGCTATGACGATTCCAATTGCTCTCTTTATGGGTGTTTATATGCGCTTTCTTCGTCCAGGTAAAATAGGAGAAGCTTCGATAATTGGCTTTGTTTTGCTCGTCTTAGCACTTGTGAGTGGACAATGGGTTGCAGATTCCGCAACGTTAGCACCACTATTTACTTTTGAAGGAAAAACAATTGCTTACATGATGATTGGCTACGGATTTCTCGCTTCCGTGCTTCCAGTCTGGCTTTTGCTTGCACCACGTGATTATTTAAGTACATTCCTTAAAGTAGGCGTAATTGCCCTGCTGGCCATTGGTATTATGATCGTTCTTCCAGAAATAAAAATGCCTGCTATTTCTCGATTTGTGGATGGTACAGGTCCAGTATTTTCTGGAAATCTTTTTCCGTTTTTATTTATAACTATTGCATGTGGAGCAGTATCAGGCTTTCACTCTTTAATCTCATCAGGAACGTCACCAAAGCTTATTGCTAATGAAAAGCATGCGAACATGATTGGTTACGGTGGAATGTTAACAGAATCATTTGTTGCTATTATGGCTCTTGTGGCAGCCACTTTACTTTCACCAGGTGTTTATTTCGCGATCAATGCACCAAGTGCAGCGATTGGCACAGACGTTGCGACGGCTGCCACGACCATTTCTTCGTGGGGCTTTTCCGTGAGCGCTGATGAAATTAATAACATTGCTTCGCAAGTGGATGAATCAAGTATATTATCACGAACAGGAGGCGCACCATCCCTTGCTGTGGGAATGGCACAAATCTTTTCAAAAATTATTGGTGGACCTCAGCTAATGGCATTTTGGTATCACTTTGCCATCCTTTTTGAGGCTGTATTCATACTAACAACGATCGATGCAGGAACACGTGTCGGGCGTTTTATGCTTCAAGATTTGCTCGGTAACATTTGGAAGCCGATTGGTCGTATTAATTGGATGCCAGCTGTATATGCAACGAGTGCGCTCGTAGTCGCGGGGTGGGGTTATTTCCTAGTGGTTGGTGTAACGGATCCACTGGGCGGCATTAATACGCTCTGGCCTCTATTTGGGATTACCAATCAAATGTTAGCCGCGATTGCACTAATTGTAGCAACAACTGTCATTATTAAGTCCAATAGAGCCAAATACTGTTGGGTGACAATGGCACCTTTAGCATGGTTACTCATTGTTACGATGACAGCAGGCTGGCAAAAGATTTTTTCACCATTGCCGAAAATAGGTTTCTTAAAGCAAGCAGAAGTGACCCAAGCTGCGCTTGATGCCGGAAAACTACCAGCTGCCATTCCGAATGCAGATGCAGCGAAACAAATTATTTTTAATAATCAGCTAGATGCGGTATTGACGGGTATATTCATGCTCCTCATTTTAGGTGTATTGTTAGATGCTATGCGGATATGGTATAAAGTACTAATTAAAAAAGAGCAGCTTCCAACTTCTGAAGAATCGTTTAAAGAAAGCACAATAAGTGAGGTGTCTTAATTGCCTACCTTTATGAAAAAAGTAAAGCAAGGATGTCGGGCATTGCGGAATATTGGGAAGGGAGTATCTAACTTTCCGGATTATAAAGCCTATGTCCAACATTTACAGGAAAGTGATCCGTCCATTATTCCGCCGACAGAAGCGGAATTCTTTAAAGACTTTTTAGATCAGCGATATGGTGCATCTGCTAAACGATGTTGTTAATCTTAAGTTTGAATTGTAGACTGACGTCCTATGCTACACTAGATACATGAGGTGATTCATATGGCAGTCATTACGAAGATTACAACGCAAAAGAAAAATACCGAACGGTTCAATGTATATATAGATCAAGGAGCTGGAGAGGAATATGCTTTTAGTGTCGATGCGGATATTCTTATTGCTTATAAATTAAACAAAGGAATGACCATTGATGCTAAGGAAATGACGACCATTTTGCACGACGATGCAATCAAAAAAGGCTTTAATCAGGCTCTTCGGTTTTTATCATTTCGAATGCGTTCACAACAAGAAATTGCAGATTTATTGAAAAAACAAGAATACAGTGAAGAAGCGATTGCAGCCATTTTGCAAAAGTTAGCGCAATATGGTTATGTAAATGATGAAGAATTTGCTAAAATGCTCGTTCGCACGAAAAAGAATACAAGCAATAAAGGTCCGGTTATTATTTCGCGTGAACTTCTACAAAAGGGTGTTTCTGAACGCATTGTTCAAGTGGCATTATCAGAGTATTCTTGGCAAGAGCAGGTTGATACTGCAGCTGCCTTTGCGGAAAAAAAAGCGGCGCAAACAAAAGGACAATCACAACATGAACGAAAAAATAAAGTCATGTTACAACTTTTGCAAAAAGGATTTTCAAAAGAGGTTATTAACGAGGCGATGACCGCGGTAGACTTTGAAATGTCTCATTCAGAAGAGCGAGAGGCGCTTATAAAGCAAGCTACAAAAGCGCACAAGCGCTACAAAAAATTTTCAGGAATGCAATACACCATGAAAATGAAGCAGCACTTGTACGGAAAAGGCTTTCCAATAGCACTTATTGAGGAAGTATTGAATTCAGGGGTTATCGATCAATAAAAATTTCTGGTCGGCCGTCTGCTTCCTCATATATTTTGTGTGCAACCATCTTAGGATCTTTTAAGCGCGTCTTATCAGCAATATGCTGAGAATGGTCCCAAAAAGGAGTATTCATACCGCCCATATAAACGGCTGTTACATTGATTCCCGTATTTTCAGTTTCTTTTTGCAAGCTCTCTGTAAAGCCGCGTACAGCAAATTTTGAAGCGCAGTAGACTGTCTCATTAACTTTTCCTCGTAAACCGGCCGTAGAAATGATGTTCATAATCTGACCGGATTGATGTTGTTTGAAATAAGGAAGAAGGGCCATTGTAGGATAGATGGTCCCTTTTATATTACTATTTAACATCTGTTCCACGTCGAAGGCCGTCATGGATTCTAAAGGTCCAAATATTCCTGTACCAGCATTATTAATTAAAAATTGAACGTGATTATTCGTCAAAATCACTGAAAAAAGTGAAGATACATCTTGCTCACAAGACATATCACACACATAATACTCTACATCAGCACCAGCCTTAGCTAACCTTACTGATTGCTGTTGTAACGTTTCTTCTGTTCGACCAACAAGAATAACTTTATACTTGTTAGCAAATTCCGATGCTAAAGCTGCTCCTAATCCGGAGCCTCCACCTGTTATAATGACAGCTTGTTTCATGTCGTTCTCACCTCTCATATGTTTGGCTTCCATTACAATGTCTATTATACTGTAAGAAGCAGAACGGAGGGCTTTCATGGAGAAAAGATATAGTGAAATGTCAGAAGCAGAGATTAAGGCAGAAATTGCACAGTTACACGCTAAAGCGCAAAAAGCAGAACAAATGGGGATGGTAAGCGAATTTGCTGTTTATGAACGAAAAATTACGATGGCAAAATCTTATTTATTAGATCCTTCTGTATTTATAGCAGGTGAAACGTATACGATTAGTAGTGATGCAAGCTCATCATTTAAAATACTGTATATGAATGGTATTTTTGCTTGGGGTTATCGTAATAGCTCACATGAGCTAGAAGCATTTCCAATTGCATTGTTGGAAGTGACTCGTCCTTAATGAAAGAGAAAGAAGCGGTATAAGCCGCTTCTTTCTTAATTCTACTAACGCTTTACGTGTTTGGATGCAGCACTTCTTGGCTAAGAGAGCAATCCATAACCGAAAGAGTTAGTGAGTATCATCTCGGTGCCGATTGGATGAAAACATTCGCTCCTGTGGACGGTCGCGAATTGATCCATCACTACGCTTAGAAGAATGTTCTTCTTTTGCTCTCGGTTCACCTGAGAAGGAAATCCGATGGGGAAAGTTGCTTGCTTTATTTCGCAATGTAAGCCCTCCTTATAATCGGTTTCCCTCTTAGTATGAGTGGAATAATCGCCTTTCATGTAATGAAATAATGCATTAAATATTGGATATGGAGGAAAGTGAAAATGGAAAAGCAGTTTGAAACATTAACGCGAGAGCTTATGAATAGAAACCATGATTTAACGTATGAGGAGGCAAGAAGTTGGATTGAAGGACTTTGGGAGGATTTTGAAACAACCCGTGCTAAGGCTGGGTATGGCTATGAAGGAAAAGGCAAAACGGAAGCAATGGTTATTCAGTGGATTAACAGTTACGGAAGTAAACTTCACTTATACGAAGGAAGATTTAAGCATTTAACAAAAAAGTGATGAGGCGTAAATAAACCTCATCACTAATTTTTTATAAGCTTGGATGGCGTTATGTCCATTTTTTTACGCAAACGATCTTCGCTGTAAACCCACCCTGTATAAGAAGTAACACACTTAAGTTGATGATCCAGTTGCACGAGTGCCACGAATGGGTAATGACCTTTGCTACGATAGCGAAGATCGATAAAGCGCACCTCGTAGCCTAACGAATTTCGTTCTGCCTCCCAACGATAAACAGGGGAGAACGATAAAAAAGCGGAGATGTTTTTATCGTTCATAGCTGCGTGCATAATCGGCGTATTAGGAATTGCCATTCGATCAAACGTATCAAGAATTGTTAAAACACCATGTGTCATATTGGCGACGAAAAACTGACGTTTCGTTTTTACGGCAATGTGATAGTGACTCCATTTTAAAGACGGTGATATAATGACATCTTTCGTTTCAGGTATTTGTGTTGCCACTGCTCGTGCAACGCGATGACGGCTCCAAATTCTGGCGATATAGTAAGCGATTAAAAGCACATAGAGAGCTGCGAAAATAATTCCAGGCTGAAAACCAACATACCATAGTGCTAAGGCAACGAGATGTGTAATGAAAATAAAAGGATCAAAAATATTGATAACACCAAGTGCTACCCACCGTTTTGAAAAAGGATACAGCGCTTGTGTTCCATAAGCATTAAAGATATCAACAAATACATGAATGATCACGGCAATCGATGTCCACAGCCAAAGGTGCAAGCCGTTGCTTTCTGGAAAGAACAAATGAATAAAAGGAGCAAGCAGAGCAGGCCAAATCAATAGAGCAGGCACCGAATGAGTAATACCGCGATGGTTGCGTATATAAACAGCGTTATTTTTTAACTTAAGAATTGTATCAAAATCTGGTGCCTGTGAGCCTACAAGCGTTCCAATTAAAACAGCTTGGGCGGTGATTGGGTCAGCGGAAACTACCGGATCTAACATGGCTAATCCGCCAAGTCCGAGTCCCATAACGATATGGGTTCCAGTATCCATTACACCCACCTCCTATGTTATAGTGTGTACAGGCTTTATCTTATTGTAGTGAGGTTAGAGAAATGAAGCAAAGAATAAGCGTATTTATTGAATATAAAATTAAAGAACATGTCATTGAACAATATGAAAGTCAAATGGAAAGGGTGCTTTTTGAAATGAAAAAAGCGGGTATTACGAACCTTTCCTGGATGAAAGCATATGATCAACCTTTTTTGTACGTTGAAAGCTTTGATGTCAGTAGTATTGAGGCTTACAAAACCATCAAAGCACAAAGGCTTCAAGAAAATCATGCTGTTTATGGAGAACTCCATTCCCTTATTCATGGAGGGGTGGGAAAAATACACTGTTGGGCATTTCTACCACAAGGGAGTGTGAACCGATGAGTGTAGCTGAAATTACAGCGTCTTTTCCGATTGAAGCGTTTCGAGAAGATCTTATTTCATGGTATAAGGACAATAAACGTGATCTACCTTGGCGAAAAGACCAGGATCCTTATAAAGTATGGGTATCAGAAATTATGCTCCAACAAACGAGAGTGGATACGGTCATTCCTTACTTTCAACGCTTTTTAGCCCAATTTCCTACTTTAGAACATTTAGCTCAAGCAGAGGAAGAAAAGGTTTTAAAAGCATGGGAAGGTTTAGGTTATTATTCCCGAGTTCGTAATTTACAAACCGCTGTCAAAGAAGTATCAACAAGCTATGGTGGACAGGTACCTTCTTCTCCTGAAAAAATTTCAAAATTAAAAGGTGTAGGTCCCTATACTGCTGGTGCTATTTTAAGTATTGCTTATGGAATTCCAGAACCTGCAGTAGATGGGAATGTTATGCGGGTATTATCGCGAATCTTAATTGTGGAAGATGATATTGCAAAAGCAAAAACTCGTGTACTATTTGAAACACTTGTTCGCGAACTAATTAGTAAAGAAGACCCTTCCTCTTTTAATCAAGCGTTAATGGAGCTTGGTGCTTTAATTTGTACACCACAATCACCTGCTTGTCTTCTTTGTCCTGTGCAAGCACATTGTCGCGCCTTTGAACAAGGACGGCAAAAAGAACTACCTGTTAAAGTAAAGAAAATAAAAGTGAAAACCGTTGATCTTGCTGCTGTTTTATTACGCAATCAAGAAGGACGCTATTTAATTCATCGCCGACCTAGTGAAGGATTGCTAGCTAACTTATGGGAATTCCCCAACTTACCAGTGCGCTATCGAGGGAAGGATGAAGAACAGACGCTTGTCTCTTTCTTAGAAAGTGAGTGGGAAGTTGAAGCAACAATCGGTGAAGCAATCAGTCGGATCTCCCATATTTTTTCGCATTTGAAATGGGACATTCAATTGTTTACAGGATATGCACATACTAAAGGAAGAGAACAAGAAGATTTACGGTGGGTCACACTCAGTGAAATGGAGCAATATCCTTTTTCTGTCTCTCACCAAAAAATAATAAAATTAGCTAAAGAGGTGGAGTAAATGAATTTAGGATTAGACGGAAAAAAAGTGCTTGTTACAGGAGGTTCCAAAGGGCTTGGCCTAGGTATTGCCAAGCTTTTTCTAGAAGAGGGGGCACAAGTTGGTATTTGTGGACGCAATGAAACGTCTCTTCAGGAAGCGAAACAACAGATACCATCATTAGAAATTTTTCAAGGTGATGTAACGAACGAACAGGATCGTCAAGCACTTATCGATGCCTTTCTTGACCGCTTTGGTACGATTGATGTGTTAATAAATAATGCTGGTGGAAGCAACGGAACAGACAGTATGAACACGCCACTTGCACAATTTGAAGAGTCCCTTCAATTGAATTTTTTATCGGCAGTCGCTATGAGTAAGCTTGCTGCAACAACGATGATGACTCATAACGAAGGTGTGATTGTTAACATTTCCTCTGTTTTCGGACGCGAAGCAGGTGGGAAACCTACGTATAATGCTAGTAAAGCAGCCATGATTTCTTTTACTAAATCATTGGCAGATGAATTAATAGGGCAAGGCATTCGTGTTTGTGGTGTCGCGCCAGGATCAGTACTTCATCCTACAGGAAATTGGCAAAAACGATTGGAAGAAAATCCTGAAAAAATTAAGACATTCGTAGAACAAAGCATCCCTGCAGGGCGCTTTGGTACCGTAGAAGAAATCGCAAATACAGTTGTATTTCTTGCATCAAAACGAGCTTCTTGGGTAAGTGGAGCCACGCTTAATGTCGATGGTGGACAATCTAAAAGTAACTTTTAATACAGTAGGATGGGACATGGTTTGTCTCATCCTACTTTTTCTTTTAGTGGTTTTAATCGGCAGGTGTAATCGTACCGTGTTCATAACTTGCTTCACTGGAGGCAAGTCCACCACGAGCCTTGATCTCCTCTATAATATCGCGATGAATGGCTACACCCTCTGCATTTAGAAACGGTGTTATTTGTTGAAATGACGAATGAAAGTGGGCAAGCTCAACATCGCTCCATTCTTTTTTAGACATCATTCCTAATTGTGTTAAATCCCGACCAACATACATGTAGTTCCTCTCCTTTCATGTCCTTATAGTAAGTAGAGTACCCGACTAATAAGAAACACAATCCTCCTCTTTAAGGGAAAATATAGATCGCGTTTGGAGTAAAAAAATGGTTACATAAAACAAAAAGAGACCGGTTACATTAAGGTTCGTGGAGGTGATATTCATGGACAAAAAAGCGAACAAGAAAAACGCTCAAAATGCAATGCAACAAAACCAACAGTCCCAAGCTGGCCAATACGGCGCTGAATTCGCTAGCGAAACTGACGCACAAAACATGCGTCAAAAAAACGCTGGAGCAAAAGCTCGTAAAGGACAACAACAATAACCCTCTATCCACTAATACCTCTTGTGCTTAGGCGCAGGGGGTATTTTTGGGTTTTTATCCTACATAATGCGGGTATTTAATGCTTGGCTAAAAAAATGGGCAAGCTTTTTTTCAAGAATTGGGGTAACTATCATTTCCAAACTATTCTTAAAACGATATAATGTAGAAGAGAAAATAACGTAAAGTACAGGATTCATGGGGATGGACAGAGCCGGGCAGGGCTACACTAATGGAGAGACGACATAATGAACGAAATTGTATGGAAAGCTAGTGAGTTACCGAAGTCTTTTTATTATATTTAAAAAAGGGTATATGGAAAAGCTGGTGCGCATTAGCTTCCGGAATTGCGAAGAAAGGAGAGGCATATGAGTTTTCCCACACCCGGAAGTATTATTGATATACAAAGTTACAAGCATAACGGAACACTTCATCGCACTTGGGAAGATACGGTTATTTTAAAGGGAAATTCATCCGTAGTGATTGCCGGAAATGATCGGATTCTCGTTACAGAGTCAGATGGAAGGCAGTGGCGGACAAGGGAACCTGCGATTTGTTATTTTAATGCGCAGCAATGGTTCAATGTGATCGGAATGATTCGCCAAGACGGCTTTTATTATTATTGTAATTTGGGGACACCTTATATTTGGGATAACGAAGCACTGAAATATATAGATTATGATCTCGACATTAAAGTATTCCCCGACATGTCATATATTTTGCTCGATGAAGATGAGTACAACCTTCATAGGCAAATGATGAACTACCCACACGAATTAGATTATATTATAAAGAAAAATCTTCAAGATTTAATGTCCATGATTAACCAGCGTAAAGGACCATTTGAGCCCGGGTTCATTGAGCAATGGTATGAGCGTTACCTAGAATTTAGATAAGGATCAGTAAGCATCTCATTACAAAAAATAATGAGGTGCTTTTTCGTCTGTAAGTATCATAAGTCACGATATCCCCTTCTTTTTGCATTTTTTAGTATGATGGATATGTACACATTGACCTCGGTAAAAGGGGAAACCTAATGGAAGTGACTATGTTTATTTACTTATGAGAAAGGAAGGTGAGGACTTGAATAGTATTCGACGGTACTTATCATTTGTAAAACCATATCGTAAGCAAATTAGTTGGACAATCGTAATCGGGTTATTGAAGTTCGGTATTCCTTTGCTCATTCCACTCATTTTAAAATATGTAGTAGATAATATTATTAGTGCAAGCGGGATCTCTGAAACCGATAAGCTTATTCGGCTCGGTTGGTTATTAGGTGGTGCAGTATTTGTTTTTGGCATTATTCGTCCACCAATCGAATATTACCGCCAATACTATGCACAATGGGTTGCTAGTAAAGTGTTATTTGATATTCGTGATAAACTCTTTCATCATATCCAACGGCTTTCTCTTCGCTTTTATTCCAACAATAAGTCTGGTGAGATCATTTCTCGTGTTATTAATGATGTGGAACAAACAAAGGATTTTGTAATTACCGGTCTTATGAACGTATGGTTAGATATGTTTACGATTGTGATTGCCATTATAATCATGGCAACGATGGACGGTTGGCTAACGTTAGCTGCGCTTGCTATGTTGCCTTTTTACGGTGGATCGGTTAAATACTTTTATGCTCGACTTCGCGGTTTAACGAAAGAACGCTCGCAAGCATTAGCGGAAGTTCAAGGCCATCTTCATGAACGTGTGCAAGGAATGTCAGTTATTCGGAGCTTCGCTCTGGAGGATTACGAACAGCAGCGATTTAATAAACGAAACGGTCGTTTTTTAGAAAAAGCAATGGCACAAACATCATGGAATGCGAAAACATTTGCGGTTGTTAATACAATAACTGATTTAGCACCTTTGCTCGTTATTGGGATTTCAGCGTATCGAGCCATTTTAGGCCATATTACGATTGGGGAAGTAGTGGCGTTTGCTGGCTACATGGATCGACTATATAATCCGTTGCGTCGTCTCGTTAATTCATCGACTACGCTAACTCAAGCACATGCATCCATGGATCGCGTTGTAGAATTTATGGACGAAGAATATGATATCAAGGATGGAAAACATGCGGAATCTCTTGATCATGTCGACGGAGCAATTTCTTTTGAACATGTTTCGTTTCGCTATAACGATCATGAACCGGATGTTTTAACAGATATTAATTTAAGTGTAGAAAAAGGAGAAACCATTGCGCTTGTTGGAATGAGCGGTGGAGGTAAGTCGTCTCTTGTGAGTTTAATTCCTCGTTTTTATGACGTAACAGGCGGTAGAATTTTATTAGATGGTGCCGACATACGTTCTTATAAAGTCCGAACATTGCGCGATAAAATAGGGATGGTGCTTCAAGATAACATTCTATTTAGTGAATCGGTAAAAGAAAATATTTTAATGGGGAATCCAGAAGCGAGTGATGAGGAAGTCGTGAGCGCAGCTAAAGCAGCCAATGCACATGACTTTATTCTCGGTTTACCTCAAGGCTATGATACGAAAATTGGAGAACGGGGCGTGAAATTATCAGGTGGTCAAAAGCAACGATTAGCGATTGCCCGTGTATTTTTGAAAAATCCACCTCTTTTAATTTTGGATGAAGCGACGTCAGCGCTCGACTTAGAAAGCGAGCATTTAATCCAAGAATCGTTAGAAACGTTGGCAAAGGATCGAACAACATTTATCGTAGCCCATCGCTTAGCGACTATTACCCATGCTGATCGCATTGTGGTTATTATCGATGGACAGATTGCGGAAAGCGGCACACATAGTGCCTTAATGCGACAAGAAGGAGCCTATTATAATTTATTTAACGTGCAGGCTTTTGATTAAGAAGAACGCGAATGAAGTAGCAGCAAGTCGTCTACTTCACTCGCGTTTTTTCATGTTCCTAAAAAAAACATGTTAGATGCTAAATCGTAAAAAAATATTTTTTTTTTACGATATCGACAGTTATTGCGGTGTTAAAAGCTTGGAAAAGAACCAAATACCTAGGGATTCATCTAAAAAAAGAGAAATAAGTACTGAAAATTTATATTTTTTAGAAAATTAATGATTGTCAAAATTTGTGACTAGTGTCATAATTTCAGTAGAAGTATCCTACAAATTGTTCACTGTGTAAAAAAATGTCACCGTAGAAAAGGGGTGTAAGGAAGTGAGCAGTCCTGTCTTGAACGTACACCGTTTAAAAACAGCGTTTGCTACAGACGATGGTGAAGTAACGGTAGTTAACGACATTGATTTTCATGTAAATGCAGGAGAAGTATTAGGAATTGTAGGGGAATCCGGATGTGGTAAGAGTGTTACCTCACTTTCAGTTATGGGGCTTTTACCCGCTAATGGGAAAGTTCATGGCGACATTGTATTTAAAGGAGAAAATTTAGCCCGCGCATCCGATCAAAAGATGCGGAGTATTCGTGGGAATGAAATTGCCATGATTTTTCAAGAACCGATGACGAGCTTAAATCCAGTCTTTACGATTGGAAGTCAGCTAATCGAAGCATTAAAGATACATAAAAAAATGTCCAAAAAACAAGCACAGCAACTTGCAATTGCAAAGTTAAAAGAAGTGGGGTTACCTCGTGCAGAAGAGTTAATGAAAGATTTTCCACACCAACTCTCAGGGGGTATGCGTCAACGTGTAATGATTGCAATGGCGATGATGTGCTCACCTCAACTATTAATAGCAGACGAACCTACCACCGCACTCGATGTTACGATTCAAGCCCAAATTTTAGAACTCATGACAAAACTAAATAGCGAAACAGATACAGCTATTATGATGATTACGCATGATTTAGGAGTAGTTGCTGAAATGTGTCAGCGCGTTGTTGTTATGTATGCTGGGAAAATTGTTGAAGAAGCAGATGTAGTGTCGCTTTTCAAAAATCCTAAGCATCCTTACACCGTCGGACTCATTCGGTCCGTTCCTGATATGCGTGGAAAAAAAGAACGACTCTATTCGATTCCAGGAAATGTACCAAAGCCTGGAAGTATCCAAACAGGATGTCAATTTGCACCACGCTGTGAGCATGCGATGGAACGCTGTTTTCAAGAAACACCAGAACTTACATCGTTAGCAGAAGCGCAAAAAGTACGCTGCTGGCTATACGTGGAATCGAAAGGGGAGGGTGCGGTTGATCGAACCATTAGTTAAAGTGGAAAATTTAAAAAAGCACTTTCCTATTAAGGGTGGAGTACTTGGATCAACAGTCGGTCAAGTGAAAGCGGTAGACGGAGTCTCCTTTACAATAAAGAAAGGTGAAACACTTGGCCTCGTTGGTGAAAGTGGCTGTGGCAAATCAACGACTGGACGCATGTTGCTTAGGCTCCTCGAACCGAGTGAAGGGAAAGTATATTTTGAAGGAAAAGACATTCTTTCCCTCTCCTCTTCAGAAATGCGGAAGATGCGTCGCGATATGCAGATGGTGTTTCAAGATCCATATGCGTCACTAAACCCCCGTCATACTGTGGAGAAAATTTTAGAAGAGCCTTTAATCGTTCATGGCATGCGCAATCGCCAAGAACGAAAAAAACGAGTGAAAGAATTGTTGGAAGTAGTCGGACTAAGTAGTTATCATGCCGGTCGCTACCCGCATCAATTTAGTGGTGGTCAGCGGCAACGTATCGGTATTGCTCGCGCCCTTGCCGTGAATCCAAAACTAATTATTGCCGATGAACCAGTATCAGCTCTGGATGTTTCCATTCAGTCTCAAGTATTAAATTTGCTTCAAGATCTACAGAAGGAATTCGATCTTACGTATTTATTTATTGCGCATGATCTTGGTGTCGTTCGTCATATTAGTGATCGTGTCGGCGTGATGTATTTAGGAAACATTGTAGAGTTATCCACAAGTGAAGAGTTGTATGACGAACCATTGCATCCGTACACTCAAGCTCTTTTGTCTGCTGTACCTATTCCTGATGTTGATGTAAAACGCGAACGCATTATTTTAAAGGGTGATGTCCCAAGCCCATCCAATCCGCCTAAAGGATGTGCATTTCACACACGATGTCCTCAAGCGATGGAACGATGCGGAAGCGAACGTCCAGCATTTCAAGAAATGAAGGATGGCCACTACGTTGCTTGTCATCTTTACGGATGATAGCTCGTACATATAAATGTAGGCAAATTTATAAATGAAAATGGGGGGAACGTGATGAAGAAAAGTTTATTCGCGCTTGTAGCTTTCATTTTGATTTTATCACTCGGATTGGCAGGTTGTAACTCTTCAAAAACATCCAGTGACGGTAATGGCAAAAAAGGTGGAGATGGCGGAGGTGTAATGATTTACGGAAAAGGTGGCGATGCAGTAGGGCTTGATCCTGCGCATGAAACAGATGGCGAATCCTTTATCGTAACTGAACAAATCTTTGAACCACTTTTAAGTTATAAAAAGGAAAACACAGATGTTCAACCTGGTTTAGCAAAAAGTTGGGAAATTTCAAAAGATAACTTAAAGTATACGTTAAAGCTGGAAGAAGGTATTAAGTTTCACGATGGTACGGACTTTAACGCGGAAGCTGTTGTTAAAAACTTCGAGCGTTGGATGAACGGTGATGCAGCTAAATTCCCGTATTATGCATCAATGTTCGGTGGCTATAAAAAAGACAAAGCACATGTTATTAAAGAAGTAAAAGCGGTTGATAAAAATACTGTTCAATTTACATTAAAGCGTCCCCAAGCACCGTTTTTGAAAAACTTAGCGATGAGTCCGTTTGCGATTTCAAGTCCGGCAGCGATTGAGAAGTACGGTGATAAAATTGGACAAAATCCAGTCGGGACAGGACCATTTAAATTTAAAGAATGGAAACGTGATGCTACCATTACCGTTGTTAAAAATGATAGTTACTGGAAAAAAGGCTTACCGAAACTAGATGGTGTGACGTTTAAAGTGATCAAAGATAACTCAGCTCGTATGAACGCGCTCACAAAAGGCGAAGTGGATTTAATCGATAACGTAAATCCAAGTGAGCTTGATAAAATTAAATCCAATAACAAGCTACAAGTGTTCGAACGTCCTTCTATGAATGTTGCCTATTTAGGTTTTAATACTGAAAAAGCTCCATTCAATAAAAAAGAAGTGCGTCAAGCTATTAACTATCTTGTCAATAAAGATGAATTAATTAAGAACTTTTATAATGGCACAGCAGAAGCGGCAGCAACACCACTACCGTCTGCTATAGCTGGTCAAAATAAAGATGTAAAAGACTATGGTTACAATGAAACGAAAGCAAAAGAATTACTGAAAAAAGCTGGTTTAGAAAAAGGATTTAAAATGGATCTATGGGCAATGCCAGTATCACGTCCTTACATGCCAGACGGAAAGAAAATTGCAGAAGCGATTCAAGCAAACTTGAAAAAAGTAAATATCGACGCGAATATCGTAACCTTTGATTGGGGCGTCTATTTAGAAAAGATTCGTAAAGGTGAGTCACCAGCGTTCTTAATTGGTTGGACAGGAGATAATGGAGACGCTGATAACTTCTTATATTCATTGCTAGATAAAGATACAATTAACTCAAATAACTATTCTCGCTACAATAGTCCTGCTGTTCATAAACTATTAATTGAAGCACAGTCAACAGCAGATGAAGCGAAACGTGAAGTGTTGTATAAAAAAGCAGAGAAAATTATTCATGAAGATGCGCCGTGGGTTCCGCTTGTTCACGCAAAGCCAATCCTTGGTGGAACGAGCAAAATTAAAGATTTCTATCCACATCCAAAGGGATCCCAGTCTTTTGTAGAAGTATCTATGACGAAGTAAAAAAAGGCAAAGGGGAGTCGATCAGATCAGCTCCTCTTTTCTTTTTTCTTCTTACAAATTTTTAAGAGCAACTAAATTAAATCTATACATAAATGAGGTGTGGACATGCTGTCATACACGATCCGAAGAGTTGGTCAGCTCATTCCTGTTCTTCTCGGCATGGTGTTTATAGTGTTTATGATGATTCGAGCCATTCCAGGCAATCCGGCACAACTTATTTTAGGACAACAAGCCTCAAAGCAAGCAATTGAAGAACTCACGAAGCAATTAGGCTTAACGGAGCCTTGGTATACGCAGTTCGTGGAGTATATGAAAGGATTGTTCCAAGGTGATCTTGGGATGTCATTAAAAACGCGAAATCCCATTAGTGATGAACTATGGCCGCATTTAGCAGCTACAATTGAACTGGCATTTGTGGCGATGATTATTGCCGTTATTATTGGAGTTAACGCAGGAATCATATCGGCGTGGTTGCAAAACTCTTGGTTTGATTATGGTGTAATGCTGATTGCTTTAATAGGTATTTCAATGCCAATCTTCTGGTTTGGTTTAATGGAACAATATTTCGTTTCCATACAGTTAGACTTGCTACCAACAACGGGTCGTGAAGATGTCCGGGCACCGATTGAAGCCATTACGAATTTATATTTACTAGATACGTTAATACAAGGGAATTTTAGTCAGTTTATCGAAGTGGTCAAACATTTAATTCTTCCTGGAATTGCTTTAGGAACCATTCCCATGGCCATTATCGCTCGTATGACACGTTCGAGTATGCTTGAAGTAATGAAGTCAGATTACATTCGAACGGCTCGCGCAAAAGGATTAAAGATGCCGCTTGTTGTGTACAAGCATTCTTTGAAAAATGCAATGATTCCAGTCGTTACCGTCATTGGTTTGCAGGCAGGCTTACTTCTTGGTGGAGCAATTTTGACAGAAACTATTTTCGGATGGCCTGGTATAGGAACGTACATCTACGATGCAATTTCATCACGTGACTATCCTGTCATTCAATCGGGCATTCTCGTTATTGCTACGTTATTTGTATTCATTAATCTTATCGTCGATCTTTTGTATGCTGCAATTGATCCGCGAATCAAATACTGATAGGGGGAGTTTTTATGGCTGAACTGGCAGGAACAACACCACCAATAACGAACCCAACAGCAGCACAAGAGGAGCGGGTGATTTCACCTTGGAGAGATGCCTGGCGCTCGTTTCGAAAAAATAAACTAGCAATGGCAGGCATGTTTCTTGTGGCTTTCTTTATCCTAATTGCAATAATCGCACCACTGATCGCTCCCTATAGTTATGATGTACAAAAAATGGCGGACAAGCATTTAGCGCCATCAGCGGCCCATTGGTTTGGCACTGATGAGTTTGGTCGTGATATTCTAACAAGAATCATTTATGGTGCGCGTATTTCTATTTGGGTTGGATGTATTTCTGTAGCAGGCTCTGTTATTGTTGGCTCTACTTTAGGGGTAATAGCAGGTTATTATGGAAGATTTATAGACATGATTATTTCACGCGTTTTTGATATAATTCTGGCTTTTCCAAGTATTTTATTAGCCATTGCCGTCGTTTCTGTACTAGGACCGTCGCTTCGAAATGCGCTCATTGCGATTGCGCTCATTAACGTACCGATCTTCGGACGCCTTGTGCGCTCAAAAGTATTAAGCGTCAAGCAAGAAGAGTATATATCGGCAGCTAAGGCAATTGGTATGAAAGATTCCCGTATATTGTTTCAACACGTGCTACCTAATAGCATGGCACCTATTATTGTGCAAGGAACGCTCGCGATTGCGACAGCCATTATTGAAGCAGCTGCTCTTGGCTTTTTAGGACTAGGTGCGCAGCCTCCGACGCCTGAGTGGGGTAAGATGCTGGCCGATTCCAAAGACTTTATTTTAGACGCTCCGTGGACAGTTATTTTTCCAGGACTTGCGATTATGTTAACCGTGCTTGGTTTTAATTTAATGGGCGATGGCTTGCGTGATGCACTCGATCCTAAAATGAAAAACTAATAGAACGACGAATAAACGAGCAAAGGAGGATCATCCTTTGCTCGTTTGTTTATTCTTTATTCACTTTGTCCTTCTTTCAAATTCAACTCATTATCATCCGTATGGAAGTTTTTAAAGCTTTCTACGAGGCGATCTAAATGCTCAAGTTGATCGCTATAATCAATAATAAGCGCAAAAATAGGGAAAAGATGCATCCATTTTTCATTTTCAGGTGTTGTGTAGTAGCTCATAAATGTACTCATGAGCTGGTTTTTATGTTCGCAATACTCTTCGTACATACACGCTGCATGCTGAGAACGAATTTTTCCTGTATATTTTAAAAGAATTTGTTCATGGTACGTTGTTAAGAAATCGAGTTGCTCTGTCATTAATGTTTGCAGCGGTTCAGGCATACAAATTAATTCATTTTCATTGCGATTTAATTTACGCAACAGTTCAAAAGATTTTTTTGTTGTAAAAATCATTTGCCGATAAATGACAAGCTTACGTCCCTTCGTAAATTGATGTGCTTTAAAATACGTACGATCTTCTTTATACAGTAGATAAAGTTGATCCATTTTAATCATACGGTCTTTCATTGCACCAATGTCATCTTTCGCTGCCGCATACTCGGTAGCATGTCGGCTGATCATGCGCATCCATTTAATAATGTCATCTGTTAAATGAGAGATGCTGAAGTAAAGCTTCGTTTCATGCTTTGGTGGCATAAATACTAAATTAACGATAAAGGCTGAAACAACACCGAGCATAACGAGTAAAAAGCGTCCGAGTGCAAACGAAACGAAATCGCCAGTTTGGCTTTCCATGATTGCGATGACCGTTACAACTGCGAGGGAAATCGTCTTTTCAATTTTTAATTTTAAGTTAACCGCTATAACGAGGATTACAACAAATCCTATAACAAAAGGAGAGTTTCCGATTGTTAAGACGGCTACAATGGCAAAAATCGCACCAACAATATTACCTTGTACTTGGTCAATAATCGTTTGATACGACCGATAAATAGATGGCTGAATGGCAAACGTAGCGGCAATAGCAGCAAATACTGGTGTGCTTAAGCCGAGTAGCGTCGCTAAATAAATGGCCATCGTAATGGCTAACCCCGTTTTTATCATGCGGGCTCCAAATTTCATGTGAAGTCAAGTGTTCCCTTCTATAAGTAAGATAAGATAAAACAGTTCTTAATCTTGACCACTATACAATGTTTCCCATTATTAATCAAGTATTCAACGAAGGCAATTTTATGAAATCAATTTATAAAAAAAACCTGCACAATCGCGCCAATGAGCGCATCGTGCAGGTTTTGATTAATCATGATTGTGAAAGCTTTTTAAACGAACGTTTAACAGCTTCTAACGTGGCAACAATATCTTCCTCTGTATGAGCGGTTGTTAAGAACATTGCTTCATACTTCGACGGAGCTAAGTTAATGCCTTCTGCAAGCATGGCTTTAAAGTATCGACCAAACATTTCACCATCTGTTTGTTCGGCTTGCTCGTAGTTAACAACTTTTTCATTTGTAAAGTAGACAGTAAGGGCCCCTTTTAGTCGATTAATCGTAATTGGTATGTTGTATTCCTTCGCATGCGCGAGAATGCCTTCTTCAAGCTGTTTACCGAGCGCATCCATTGCCTCATAAACACCTTCTTGTTGCAATACTTCTAAGCAAGCAATTCCTGCTGAAATGGAAGCGGGGTTACCAGCCATTGTTCCTGCTTGATAAGCAGGTCCAAGTGGGGCTACTTTTTCCATGATTTCTTTTTTGCCGCCGTAAGCCCCGATTGGCAGGCCACCACCAATAATTTTACCAAGTGCCGTCATGTCAGGTTTTACTTGCAATAAGTCTTGGGCACCACCGTACATAAAGCGGAAAGCGGTAATTACCTCATCATAGATGACGAGGGCACCGGCTTCGTGCGTTAATTCATTAACAGCTTTAAGAAAGCCTTCTGCAGGCTCTACAATTCCAAAGTTTCCAACGATCGGTTCAACAAGAACCGCTGCGATTTCTTGACCCCAACGATCAAGCGCTTCTTTATAGGCTTCAATGTCATTAAACGGAACGGTAATAACTTCTTGAGCGATACTTTTTGGCACACCAGCTGAATCAGGTGTACCTAATGTAGATGGACCAGAGCCGGCCGCAACGAGTACAAGATCAGAATGCCCGTGATAACATCCTGCAAATTTTATAATTTTATCACGCCCTGTATAGGCACGTGCTACCCGAATGGTCGTCATAACGGCCTCGGTTCCGGAATTTACAAAGCGAACTTTCTCCATTGCTGGCATTGCTTCTTTTAACATTTTCGCAAATTGCACTTCAAGCTTAGTAGGTGTTCCGTATAGTACACCATTTTGAGCTGCCTTTATGATCGCTTCTTTAATATGAGGATGAGCATGTCCTGTAATAATGGGACCGTATGCAGCTAAGTAATCAATATAACGGTTACCGTCTTCATCCCAAAAATAAGCACCATTAGCACGCTCCATAAATACAGGAGCACCTCCACCTACTGCTTTAAAAGAACGAGACGGACTGTTTACACCGCCAACAATATGTTTTTGTGCTTCACTATATAATCGTTCTGAATTCTCATGGTTCATCTAATAATCTCCTCCTTATTTCCATCTGTTATTGTAGCACGTTTAGGTAACTGTCTGCATGAGAAGCACATGGTCATAATGGGAGAAAGAGGGGCTTTGTGTAAAAAGAAGCTAGTGGAATTTGTAGCAATGCGCAACATGAGATAAACTAATGGTTGCTGAAGAAAAAAAGAGAATATGCTGGAGGCAGAGGATGAACTATATTATCGATGTGAATGGGCTGCGCAAGGAATTTAAATCGCACGCAAGCCGTTCGGGGTTAAAGGGAGCTTTTCGTGATCTGTTTACAAGGAATTATTCTACGAAAACGGCCGTAAACGGGATATCTTTGCAAATAAAGCCAGGAGAAATGGTCGGTTATATTGGTGAGAATGGTGCGGGTAAATCAACAACGATTAAAATGTTAACAGGCATCTTAACGCCAACATCTGGAACGGTAAGCGTAAATGGGATGGATCCTCATAGAGATCGTGAACAATTTGTGCGAAGTATTGGGGTCGTGTTCGGTCAACGCTCCCAACTATGGTGGGACATTGCTGTTCAAGAGTCTTTTCGATTATTAAAAAAAGTATATAACGTTTCTGATGCGTTCTATGAAACGCATATGGAAGATGTTATTTCGACATTAAATATTGAACCATTGCTCAATCAACCGGTTCGAAAACTTTCACTCGGACAGCGAATGCGCTGTGAGCTTGCTGCGGCACTTATTCATAATCCACCGTTATTATTTCTTGATGAACCAACGATTGGTTTAGACGTGCTTGTAAAACTGAAAATTCGTGAGTTCTTAAAGAAAATTAATGAGAAGTATGGCACGACCATTTTATTAACAACGCATGACTTATCGGACATCGAGGCGTTATGTGAACGGGTTATTATGCTAGACGAGGGAAATATCATCTATGATGGCGCTCTTCAGCAGTTGCGAGAAAACTGGGGAGAAGGCAAGCAAATACAATTTGTTTTTTCTGAGGAAGTGTCACTACAAACGTTGCAACAACTTACGGCTGGTTATCTCGTTGTATGGGAACAAGGGGACAACGGCGCAAGCTGGACAGCTTCTATTGATGACGATGAAGACATCATTTCGGGTGTTATTGGTAAAGTGGTTAGTAGCATTAAAATCATAGATTTAAAAATGGCTGAAACGACAACAGAAGAAATTATCCGCAATATTTATGAAGAAGGAGCCATTCGGAATGGCTAAATATATTGAAATGATTCGCATTCGATTTTTAATGATGCTGGCGTACCGAACAAATTATTATAGCGGTATTCTAATCTATAGTATTAACATCGGTGCCTATTACTTTTTATGGAGTGCTATATATGGAGATAAAGGCAGCATTCAATCCCTTTCCATTGGCCAAATGACCACATATATTGCAGTCGCTTGGATGGCGCGCGCCTTTTATTTTAATAATATAGACCGAGAAATTGCTATGGAGATTAAAGAAGGGAAAGTAGCCATTGAGATGATTCGTCCCTACAATTATTTAACGATGAAGATGATGCAAGGGCTTGGTGAGGGGATTTTCCGCATTTTATTCTTTTCCTTACCAGGTATGGTTATTGTATATTTCTTGTTTCCGGTCTCCTTTTCTGCACATCCGTTAACATGGGTGTATTTTCTAGGATCAATCCTATTAAGCTTTATGATTAATACACAAATTAACTTGCTAACAGGGATTGCAACGTTCTTTCTATTTAATAATGCCGGTTTAATTCGAGCGAAACGAGTAGTCATTGATTTGTTTTCAGGTCTTATTCTTCCGATTAGCTTCTTTCCAGGTTGGGCACAAACCGTCATGGATTACTTACCCTTTAAAGGAATCAGTTACATTCCAAGCATGATTTTCACGGAAGGCTTTCAAGGTGTACAAATTTGGAATGGTCTCATGAATCAAGCGGTATGGGTCATTCTCTTATTCTTGCCAATTGGTATGCTGTGGACGCTCGCGAAACGACAACTGATTGTACAAGGGGGTTAAGAGATGTCATATGTATCAATTTTCTTTCAATATGCTAGTCAATATTTAAAAACGAGATTAACGTATCGCGCAGATGCGCTCGTCGAAATTATATCTGACCTCCTATCACAAGCTGTGAATCTTATCTTTATTCTCGTCGTCTTTGGCCATACGAGTTTATTAAGTGGATGGTCTCGAGATGAAATGATTTTTATCTATGGATTTTTCCTTGTTCCATTTGCTTTATTTGGTGCATTCTTTAATATTTGGGATTTTACCGATCGTTATATTGTAAAAGGGGAAATGGATCGTATTTTAACGCGGCCTATTCATAGTTTATTTCAAATTATTCTTGAGCGTATGGAGCTGGAATCTTTATTTGGAGCGGTCACTGGTATCGTTATTATGATCGTATCAGCTAGCCAGCTTCACCTTACCTTCCATTGGTATGATTTGTTTGTTTTCCTTCTTTTAGCGTTTAGTGGGGCTATGGTATATGCAGGGATCTTTATTTCGCTAGCTAGCATAGGCTTTTGGTCAGATAGTCGTACTGATATTATGCCGATGATGTACAATATCGGTAACTACGGGCGGTATCCTGTTAACATCTATAATAAAGTCATTCGTTGGGTTTTAACATGGATTCTACCATTTGCTTTTGTTGGTGTTTATCCTTCTGCCTATTTTCTCGGTAAAGAAGAATGGTACACTTACACGTATTTAACACCGGTAATCGGCATTGTTTTCTTCTTCATTTCCCTTTTTCTTTGGAACAAAGGGGTGACTAAATACCGAGGTGCTGGGAATTAAAAGGAAAAAAGCGTTCTTTACACAGAACGCTTTTTTATTTTTCCTGAAAATTTAGAAAATAGTGTAAATTCATTGGGAAAAACGAACTGAAATTTCAGACAATTACACATAGTTATTTAAACACATTAATAATATAATTTCTATATTATTGGGTGATAGTGTTCATCTTTATCGAAATATGTAATTTTTTCTTTATTTTCTGCTAATTTGCGTCTAAACTTAGGATATCTTAAATCAAAGGAGAGATTGATATGTTCAAGAAAATCCTTACTGTAGCAGCAACTTTACCAATTGTCGTTTCTTTAGCTTCACCAGCACAAGCAGCAACTAAGCCGGTAACTAAAACAGATGTAGCACCGAAAGAAATTATTGTGAAATTCAAAAAAGGTGTTTCTTCTTCACAAGTTGCTTCTATCAACTCTGCTTCTAATGTAAAAGTAGTTGAAAGTACGAAAGATTATAAAGTCGTAAAAGTAAATGGAAGTGTGGATCAAGCCATCGATCAACTAGAGTCTGATAAAAATGTAGAGTACGCAGAGCCGAACTATACATACAAGGCGACATTTACACCAGATGATACAGAATTTAAAAATCAATATGCACCTCAAACAATTGGTGCTGAAAAAGCATGGGACGTAACAAAAGGTTCAAAAGATGTAAAAGTAGCAATTGTTGATACAGGTGTTGACGCTAGTCACCCTGACTTAGAAGGAAAAGTTCTTAAAGGAAAAGACTTTGTTGATAATGACGATGATGCAATGGATGAAAACAAGCATGGTACGCACTGTGCAGGAATTGCAGCGGCAGCTACGAACAACGGTAAAGGAATTGCTGGTATGGCACCAGATGTATCTGTCCTTCCAGTCCGTGTTCTTGATGCACAAGGTAGCGGTTCTCTAGATAACATTGCTAAAGGTATTAAGTATGCTGCCGATCAAGGAGCAAAAGTTATCTCACTAAGCCTTGGAGGACCTGGTTCTTCTAAAACGCTTGATGATGCGATTGAATATGCGTCTCAAAAAGGTGCAGTAATCGTAGCAGCAGCTGGGAACGAAAGCACAGATAAGAAAAGCTATCCTGGTGCTAATGAAACGGCAATTGCCGTAGCTGCAACAGACGAAAATGATGCGCTAGCTGATTTCTCTAACTATGGTGACTGGGTAGATGTAGCCGCTCCTGGTGTTGATATTCTTTCTACAGTTCCTGGTGGTAAATTCGAGAAATTATCTGGTACTTCAATGGCTACACCACTTGTAGCTGGTTTAGCGGGTCTTCTTGCATCACAAGGAAAAGATGCAAGCCAAATCCGTAAAGACATCGAAGGTACAGCTGATAAAGTTGATGGAACAGGCGACAAATTTAAATATGGCCGAGTAAATGCTGCTAAAGCAGTAGCTGCTAAATAAAATTACGAAAACAATTGGCTAAAAACGAACGAGTCCTTTAAAAACAGGTAAACCGCAGTGGAGTAGAGTCTCCATTGCGGTTTTTTAAGTATTAATAGCATCTTTGATTGATAGAGATTGTCCTATAATAGAGCAATTGTGCATACATCTTTACTGTAAGGTGGTGTACTATGGGGAGCGTTATTTATGTTTTCATTGTACTGATTGCAGCACTTATTATTTTTAAAAGCTTACAATTGCTTTTTTTACATCCTATAATAAAGCTTCAACTCATGTCTCTTGAACATTTATTTGTGCTCGTTCTTGTTTATATTACAATTATTTTAGGATTTGGCTTAATATATACTTCATTTATGTTAATGGATATTCATGTGATTGAAAAAGGAGGCGTCATCCTTAGTCACTTTTATTTTTTTCACGTACTAGATGATGCGATGTATTTTAGCTCGATGACAATGCTTTCAGTTGGTTATGGTGACATTACACCCATAGGCGTCGGCAGGTGGCTTTCTATTCTCGAAGCACTTATTGGCTATTTACTTCCTGTTGCTTTTGTTTTAACATCAGTGATTGAAAAAACATCAAAAAGGTTGTAGATTGCTCAGCAATTGGTTACTCTTCTACTATAGAAGGTGACTAACAGGAGGAGTATCTATGACGATAGCGATTGGCTCAAAAGCGCCAGTATTTACTTTGCCAGCAAGTGATGGGAGCAACTTTTCATTAGAAACATTAAAGGGAAAGTATGTTGTACTCTATTTTTACCCAAAAGATATGACGCCAGGCTGCACAACACAAGCATGCGATTTTCGTGATCAACATGAGGAGTTTGCTGCACTCAATGCCGTAATTGTTGGGGTTAGTACAGATCCAGTGAAGCGGCACGAGAAGTTCATTGATAAATACGGTTTGCCATTTACCCTTTTAGCAGACGAAAATCACGAAGTTGCAGAAGCATACGGTGTATGGAAACTAAAGAAAAATTTCGGAAAAGAGTACATGGGCATTGAACGATCAACGTTTGTCATTGATCAAGAGGGTGCACTCATTCAAGAGTATCGCAAAGTAAAAGTGAAAGATCACATTCGTGAGGTTCTAACATTCTTAAAAGAACAATAACGAAAACGAGAAATCGCCTTTCTTCTTATATATAGGAAGAAAGGCGGTTTTTTTGCATTTATTGCTCCTGAAGTTCATTAATAGGTACTTCTTGAGACTGTAGAGGTTGACGGTTCATATGTACCCTTGCTTTTTGACTCGCTTCATCAATAGACTCAATCCAAACGGACGTCCCTTGGTGTTTTACTTCGATATCACTAGGTGATGAAATAATTTGTTTGGCGCGTTCTACATTCATCTTAATCACTCCCTTTTTTTTTAAGAAGTATACCCAGATTCACTTTTTTATAACCTCAGGATATGATTCGTGCTATGATAGAATTATTAAAATTTTAAAAAAGTAATATACATAGAGGAGAGATTGTTATGAAAGATGCAAGAGTAGAAAAACTGGCTCAGACCTTAGTTCATCATTCCCTACAGTTAAAAGAAGGAGAACGCGTCTTAATTCGTGCTCAGTTAACAGCTCGTCCGCTCGTTAAAGCGCTCATTGAAGAAGTTTATGCAATTGGTGCTTATCCATATGTAAGACTTCAAGATGATGAAATCAATCGTTACCTGTTTACAGGAATGCAACCGAAGCAAGTTGAGACCTTAAAAAAATGGGAACTGCAAGAAGTAAAAGATATTGATGCGTTTATTGCCATTGAAAGCTCTAATAATGACGCTGAACTTTCAGAAGTTCCGGCAGAAAAGTTTCGCTTAATTGGCGAATACAATAAACCTGTCCAAAAAATGCTGATCAATGAACGACGCTGGGTGTTGTTAAATTATCCATCACAAGGTTTAGCACAAAAGGCGAAAATGAGCTTTGAGTCATTTGAGAATTTCTTATTAGATGTATGTAATGTAGATTATAAAAAAATGTTTGATGCGCAGCAGCCGTTAAAGGAATTAATGGAACGAACGGATTCGGTTCGAATTGTTAGTCCAGGCACAGATCTTACGTTCTCAATTAAAGACATTCCAGCTGTACCATGTGCCGGTGAAAACAACATTCCGGATGGAGAGGTATTCACAGCACCTGTTAAAGACAGTGTAAATGGGACGATTACGTATAATACACCGTGTCCATACCGTGGCACTGTGTTCCAAAACGTTAAATTAACGTTTAAAGACGGTAAGATTGTAGAAGCAACTAGCGACAACGAAACGGATAAATTGAATGAAATTTTTGATACAGATGAAGGTGCACGTTTCGTTGGTGAATTCGCAATTGGCGTTAATCCAATGATTGAACATCCAATGGGTGACATTTTATTTGACGAAAAGATTTGTGGCAGTATTCACTTTACGCCAGGTGAAGCATATGAAGAAGCGGATAACGGCAACCGTTCATCTGTTCATTGGGATATGGTGTTAATTCAACGTCCTGAATACGGCGGTGGAGAGCTTTACTTTGATGATGTATTAATTCGTAAAGACGGCCTATTCGTAATACCTGAGTTAGAAGGATTGAATCCTGAAAACTTAAAGTAAACGAAAGCCTTACAGCGTCGTATGAAAGAAAGCGACGTTGTAAGGCTTTTTAACTTTATAATAAAGAGGAATGGATTGACAAAATAGGCGTATTTCGTTTACACTATTTATAAAAATTACAATGTAATAATATCTTTTGAGAGCGAGGTGCATGACGATGTCGGAAGTTCGCATCAATGAAGCCATTGAAACGTTAAAACAGTCTGGAGTACGCATCACTCCTCAACGTCATGCGATTTTGGAGCATTTGATTCAATCAATGACACATCCAACCGCTGATGAAATATATAAGTCTTTAGAAGGTAAATTCCCGAATATGAGTGTTGCGACCGTATATAATAATTTACGTGTATTTAAAGAGGTTGGACTTGTAAAAGAATTGACGTATGGAGATGCTTCTAGTCGCTTTGATTGTGTTACAACGGATCACTATCACATTATTTGTGAGGGATGTGGCAAGATTGTTGATTTTCATTATCCAGGTTTAGACGAAGTGGAATCACTCGCCGAATCAGTAACTGGATTTGAAGTAGGTCATCACCGTATGGAGATATACGGAACTTGTCCAAGTTGTAAAACTCAACAACATCAAATAAGCTGAACCAGCTTTGAACTGGATCAGCTTATTTTTTTGCGAGCTTTTTCATACCTTTTCGGGTATTATATTGATCGTCAAACTCTAGCCCCTCAAGGTTTTTATCTAACGTTAATGGTTGGTTACATGCCATGCATGCATCTGCGCGCCCGAGCACTTTTGTAATTTTATTGCAGTTTGGGCAAACGACCTGAACAGCTTTCGTAGACATCATTCCAATCCAAAAATACACAACAGCACTGGAAAGAGTAGCAAGAAAACCAATCATCATGAAAATCGTCATAATGAGAAAATTGGTTTTAAAGTATATCCCAGCATACATAATGATGATGCCGATGAAGACAAGACTTAACGCAAACGTACGAATCTTATTAATCTTACTCGTATATTTAATCATGTTTGTCCCTCCTACTTACAGTATACAGCCCCTTGGAAAAAAAGAAAGGAATTTCAAGAAATGTGTTGAATTGTGTGGGAGACTTACTACAGAACGGGAGTTGAAGGCATGGAGGATTTATTACGTCCCCTTTATCAAGAAAGAGCGAGCAATGAAAATACGTTAGGTGTTCTATTAATTGAGAAAAATAAGCCATTTAATCCATTAACGGATAACTTTGATTGTATTTTATTTATTATCGTGGAGAAAGCCCCAAAACAATGGACCGTTAAGCATTATCAATTTGATCATAAAAAAGCAGCCCTTTATATAGTAGATGAGCAACAACTAAATGAATGGCTTCTCCTAGGATCCAATCGTCGGGTAGTTGAATGGGTAACCGATGGAAAGGTATTGTTTAATCGAAACGAATACGTGACGAACTTACGAGATCGCTTGGATCAATTTCCGGTTCAAGAACGCTCTAAGAAAATGACGATTGAATTTGGTAAGCTGTTACGCCGTTTTTCTGATGGAAAAGCACTTTTTCATAACGGACAATATCTTGATGCCTATAATCATGTGTTACATGCCTTACACCATTTGGCGCGATTAGCCATTATTGAAAGAGGATTTCATCCCGAAATTACCGTCTGGGATCAAGTAAGGCTTATGGAACCTCAAATCTATAAACTATACGAAGAATTAATTACGGGCGCCGAGTCTATCGAAAAACGAATTGAACTTCTGTTGATTGCAGGAGAGTTTTCAACAGGAGCTAAAGCAAAGCAAGGTGCAGGCCATCTGCTGCACATCTTCCATGAGCAAGAGGAGTGGACGATTGCTCAGTTAATGGAACATAGTGAAATTCAAGATTATGCAATTGATTTAGGAATCTTATTAGAGTACTTAATTGATAAAGAACTACTTGGCGTAATTACGAGGGAAACAAAAGGTAAAAAGCTCTATCATCGCCACTATTGTTCACGTTGATAAAAAGTTTATGATTTTTTTCGGAAAAAGTGTTGACCTCAATTTTTAACCGTGATATAGTATTACTTGTCGCTGATACGACGCGACGCACGAAAGAAAAAACGAATTAAAAAAAGAGGTTGACACTTCAACCGAAAGATGTTATCCTAATAAAGTCGCTGAAACAAAACAAGCGATTAACGGAAAACAAAATGTTCTTTGAAAACCAAACAAAAGCCAGAGTAAGT
>NZ_AKKV01000029.1 GCF_000269865.1 Fictibacillus macauensis ZFHKF-1 | reverse complement strand
GGCTTCCCCCTGTTAGAGTAGGACGTTGCCGGGCAAGGAGGGTAGAACGAATGAAAATTCGTTCTGCCCTTTTTTTATTTCTTTCACTAATCCACACGCATCTTCGCATAAAACAAATCTGCAAGAACGGTCTATCTCATAATTACCTCATAAAAATCTTACCCTACGACCACCTCATTAAATGGGATAAACCTTTGTCCAACCTCATATAATGGTGTGATCACATTTGTCTATCAAAAAGAGGGATCCTACATGAATATTTCAATTAAAAACGTACAGGTAGAAGCTATTACGATGAAAGGCTCATTAAATATCGGAAAAAACTTAATTCTGCGAAAATATGAAATGAAAAAGAAAAAAGACGTTATAATTGAACAACAGCCAACAAAAGATTAATCGTTATAGTCTTGAATATTCACTTTTGCGGTCTCTTTTTCATGCTTTAGCCGAAGTAAACGTAAGTAGAGAATGCCGCGGAAGTAACCTGCGTCAATCGGTGTGTCTTCAACGGGGTGTGGCAATGGAATTTCGCGTTCGAAGGGACCTGTTGCAATTTCCTCTGTCACCGATTGATAATTTGTAACGGCGAAATCAATGGTACCGGTAATTTTTAACGTACGATAATGGATATATACAGAAATGTCATCTATTTTTTTTATCCCAGGAATGTTCATTAAACAGTATACTTCGTGTTCATTTTCATAAATATTGACTAAAGGAGCTTGGCTCGTAAGGCCGAATTCTTTAAAATCTTCAAAGAAATCTTTTCCTAGCACTTGATCAGCATATTTCTTCCACTCGTTCCCTTTATTCCAACTAGGATTCACACATCATCACTCCTTTTTTGTATAGTATATGGGGCGTATGCCTAATTGGTGAGAAGGTATTGATGGTCAGAAGGAGGCGACTACAAATGGACCAAGAACAACTGTATATCATTCTACAGCAAATGCAGCAGCAAATTTTAGATGTACAACGGGAAAATCAAATGCTTAAAGAAACTGTTCAGTCCATGAAGCCGATCACAATTGAAAATGTGAATTATAAGATTCAAGAACTACATGTAAAGGAACTTAAAGGGACGTTAAATATAGGTATTACTGGAGAAGCTAAGCTTGAAGACATGGATACAATCATAGATGATCTCATTGAAAGTCATAGCGAACCAAGTCATGAATAACTCACTTCACCCCTCGTTTGCCTCTTTCCTTAGCATGTTTCCCTAAAAAAAAGAAAAGGCTTATGATGGCCTTTTCTAGCGGCTATTTAATAAGTAGCTAAATTTAACAGCGTGTTTAATTTCATCTGAATATGGTCGGAAAAATGTATCACGTACCGTGGCATCAGTAGCTGCTAAGTAAGCATTTCGATATTTTTCATAGTCAGATAGCTCATCTTCATACGCTTCAAATAAACTTTGACGGAAATCTTTAATTTTTTCGGGACGAATTTTGTAAGCAGGTGCTTTTCCTGTTATAGAAGTGTATAGTTGGGTAAATAATTGTAAGTGCTTCTTTTCATCTTGTGCAGCATCGAGAAGTACTTTTTTGCTATAGTCATTTGGTGCTTGTTCGGCAAGCCTTGTGTAAAAATCAATTGCCGTAGCTTCACCAATAATGCTCGACATGAGTGTATTTAATAACTCTTGATACATTTGATGTTGAGCTTGAGCTTGTTGGCGAGCCGCTTGGTTTTCCCAATAATACTGCCGATCTTGGAATGAGTCATAATAAGAGGAAGGTTGAGCTGGAAAGTAGTACGGTTGCATGTTATCAAGTCCTTTCCGTAACGTACGAATGAACACCTCGGTGTCCTTTAACAGCGTATGAATCGAGACGAGAAAGGTGCCTATCCTAAAGAGACTCTTGCCCTTTTTAGAAAAAGTGGTAATCTAACTGATATGCACCATTTGCTTATGAAGTGAAAGGAGTGAAGGGCATGATTGAAAAAAGTATAATGATGATTCTCATTATTTTACTTATTAATATCGTATATGTTTCGTTTTTTACGATTCGGATGATTTTAACATTAAAAAATCAACGATATTTAGCAGCGCTCATTTCAGTGTTTGAAGTGATTATTTATGTAATTGGTCTTGGTCTTGTCTTGGACAACCTTGATCAAATTCAAAATTTAATTGCTTATGCACTTGGCTATGGTCTTGGCGTTCTTGTTGGTATGAAAATTGAGGAGAAGCTCGCCTTAGGCTATATTACCGTAAATGTCATTACGACAGAGGTAGCAGCGGGCCTTCCTAATGAAATTCGCTCGCGCGGTTATGGTGTTACGGATTGGATGGCCTCTGGTCGAGAAGGGCAGCGATTAATGATGGAAATCTTAACGTCTCGTAAATCGGAAGCTCGTCTTTATGAAACCATTCAAACGTTAGATCCAAAAGCATTTATTATTTCACATGAACCAAAAACGTTCCACGGCGGGTTTTGGGTAAAAAGCATACGGAGGTAGGCATGGAAAAGAAGCCTAAAAAAATGAAATTTGAAGTTCAACCTGGAGAGTCGCTCTCAGCTTGTTTAGATCGGATGGCGTCACAAGGCTATACGCCGGTTCGCAGAATGGAGGAACCTGTTTTTATCGAAGTAAAGAAAAACGGGAAAATTACACAAGAATATCACGAACAACGCATTGTTTTTGAAGGTAAATTGCTGTAAAAACCGAACATTAATAATTTTTATTGAAAAAATGTTCGATTTTCAATTGACAGTGAAATGTGATTTTCGTTACAATATAGGTGACAAAAACATAAGTCCTCATATAATCACAGGGTTATGGCCTGTAAGTTTCTACCTGATGACCGTTATTCATCGGACTATGAGGGAAAGTGCAACGGCTGTTTTCGGCATATCCTCGAAATGAAGTATGTCCAGCGTAGTAGCTTTCTCTTGAGTAGTCTTGAGAAGGTCAGTACACTGGACTTTTTTTATGGAAAAAAGCGTGATGCGAGCAACGGGGAGGATCATATGCAAAAACGTGTAGGCGTGATCATGGGAAGTGTTTCAGATTGGGAGACAATGAAAGAAGCGTGTGAGCGATTAGAGGAGCTAGACGTACCGTACGAAAAGCTCGTCGTATCCGCCCATCGAACACCTGATTTCATGTTTCAATATGCAGAAGAAGCAGAGAATCAAAGCATCGGAGTCATTATTGCAGGCGCGGGTGGCGCGGCTCATTTACCAGGAATGGTGGCAGCAAAGACTGTATTACCGGTTATTGGAGTACCGGTTCAATCGAAAGCACTAAATGGCCTTGATTCGTTACTATCTATCGTTCAAATGCCAGCGGGTGTTCCTGTGGCAACGACAGCGATCGGTAGGGCGGGTGCCGCGAATGCTGGCTTGCTAGCAGCACAAATCCTTGCGGTCTATGATTCAGCTTTAAACGAGCGTTTAAAAAAGCAACGAGAAAAGCTGGCGCAAGCCGCGTTAGAAAGCAGTGATTGCCTTGACTAAAATGATTTTGCCTGGACAAACGATTGGAATCTTAGGTGGTGGCCAGCTTGGACGCATGATGGCGATGAGTGCACGGGAGCTAGGCTATAAAGTTGTTGTGCTTGATCCTGATCCAAATGCACCGTGCGGACCAGTTAGCGATGAACAAATTGTATCAGCCTTTGATGATTCTCATGGCATTCACTTACTAGCGAATGCTAGCGATGTTGTAACGTATGAGTTTGAGAATGTAGATGCCAAAGAGGCAGATTGGCTTCAGAACTATGCCTATTTACCACAAGGAAGTCAGCTTCTAACGCTCACGCAGCATCGACTGCATGAAAAGAAAGCCATTGAGAAAGCTGGCTGTAGAGTAGCGCCTTATGCTCCGGTGAATACAGCGCAAGAGTTAGATGATGCGATCTCCCGTATTAGCTTACCCGCCGTTTTGAAAACGTGTCGTGGAGGTTATGATGGAAAGGGACAGCTTGTACTACAATCGGCAGTTCATGTGGAGGAAGCAAAAGCTTGGCTCGGCGACGGTAAGGAGTGTATTTTAGAAGGGTTTGTTTCCTTCGAAAAAGAGCTTTCTGTGATCGTTACGCGCAGTACAAAAGGTGAAATGACGGCATTCCCTGTTGCTGAGAACATTCATGTTCATCATATCTTAGATCAGAGTATCGTTCCTGCCCGCATATCTAAGCAAAAGCACGAAGAAGCAGTACGCATGGCAATGAACATTGCTGAGAGCTTACAGCTAAGTGGAACGCTCGCCGTTGAACTGTTTTTGGGAGAAGTTGGGGACCTTTATGTTAATGAGCTAGCGCCTCGTCCACATAATTCAGGTCATTATAGTATTGAAGCATGTGAAACGTCACAATTTCAGCAGCATATTCGTGCCATTTGTGGGTTACCGTTAGGCAATACTGAGCTGTTGCGGCCAGCGGTTATGATTAATGTGCTTGGGGAGCATATAAAGCAAGTCATGGCGAATATGGATCTTTTTGACGATGCCAAACTTCATCTATATGGCAAGCGAGAGGCAAAAGCGAAACGGAAAATGGGGCATATTACAGTGCTCGGAGAAACACAAGAAATAGCATTACAAAAAGCAAAACGAATTCGCGATGTGATCCGACATGGCGAAATGGTGGAGGTAACCAGATGATTGAACGTTATACACGCCCAGAGATGGGGGCAATTTGGACAGATGAAAATCGCTTTAAAGCGTGGTTAGAAGTTGAAATTCTTGCTTGTGAAGCATGGGCTGAGCTTGGCGATATTCCTAAGGAAGATGTAAAGAAACTACGTGAAAATGCTTCTTTTGATATTAACCGTATTTTAGAAATTGAACAAGAAACGCGCCATGATGTTGTTGCATTTACACGTGCGGTATCAGAAACGCTAGGCGAGGAGCGCAAGTGGGTTCATTACGGCTTAACGTCCACAGACGTTGTTGATACAGCGCTCTCCTATGTGCTGTTACAAGCAAACGATATTTTAATTAAAGATATTGAACGTTTCATTGATATTATCGCAGCGAAAGCAGCTGAACATAAATATACCGTTATGATGGGACGTACGCACGGTGTACATGCCGAACCAACAACCTTTGGCTTGAAGCTTGCGCTTTGGCATGAAGAGATGAAACGCAATCTTGAGCGCTTTAAGCAAGCTGCAGAATCTGTACGGGTTGGAAAAATTAGCGGCGCGGTTGGAACGTATGCCAATATTGATCCGTTCGTAGAAAAATATGTGTGTGAGCGTCTTGGTTTAGAAGCGGCACCAATTTCAACACAAACGCTACAACGTGACCGTCATGCCCATTATCTATCGGCGCTTGCCCTCGTTGCAACGAGCATTGAAAAGTTCGCCGTTGAAATTCGTGGACTGCAAAAAAGTGAAACACGTGAAGTAGAAGAATTTTTCGCAAAAGGTCAAAAAGGTTCGTCAGCGATGCCGCATAAACGGAACCCAATTGGCTCTGAGAACATGACAGGTTTGGCGCGTGTCATTCGCGGTTATATGATGACGGCTTACGAAAATGTAGCGCTATGGCACGAACGTGATATTTCGCATTCCTCTGCTGAACGCATCATTTTACCAGATGCAACGATTACGCTTAATTATATGCTAAATCGCTTTGGCAATATCGTGAAGAACTTAACGGTTTTCCCAGAAAACATGAAGCGTAACATGACACGGACGTATGGATTGATCTACTCACAACGTGTGCTTCTAAAGCTGATTGATCAAGGAATGAGCCGTGAAGAAGCCTATGATATCGTGCAACCGAAGACGATGACAGCGTGGGAAGAAGGCATTCAATTTAAAGAGCTTGTTGAACAAGAGCCACGCATTACAGAAAAATTAACACAAGAAGAAATTGATGACTGCTTTGACTATTCTTATCACCTACAGCATGTAGATGCGATGTTTGAACGGTTAGGACTGTAGTACCAATTGAAGCTGAGTATTCTTTTTAGAAGTAACGCTCAGCTTTTTCTTTATTATAAACTAATTGATTTTTTACGCTTTTCAAAAAATTGATCGTTTTTTTAGTAGAATTCTATCATTGCAGGGGGACTTTTAAGATGGAAAAACAAGTCTTGCTTTACGAAGGAAAGGCGAAGAAGATATACAGCACGGAAGATCCTCGCGTCGTTTGGATCCAGTATAAAGATGCAGCGACCGCATTTAATGGTGAGAAGAAAGCCGACATTAAGGGGAAGGGTCGGCTGAATAATGAGATTTCGAGTTTGCTATTTTCCTTGTTAGAAGAACGTGGCATTCCCACGCATTTTCTGGAAAAAAAATCAGCTACGGAACAGACCGTTCAACACGTTACGATTATTCCGCTAGAAGTGGTCGTTCGCAATGTCGTAGCAGGATCATTGGCAAAGCGAACAGGCTTTGAAGAAGGGCATGAATTATCGCGCCCAATCGTAGAGTTCTACTACAAAAACGATGCGCTCGGTGATCCTCTTTTTAATGAAGATCATATTGAAGCAATGAAGCTCGCAAAAGAGCAAGAATTACTAGAGATGAGAGCCCTTGCGCTTATGGTGAATAGCGTACTTCTTCCTTATTTTGCAGAGAAAAAAGTACGCTTAATCGATTTTAAGCTGGAATTCGGTCGCAATGAAGAGGGTGCCTTATTACTAGCAGACGAAGTATCGCCTGATACGTGTCGACTATGGGATGAACAAACCAATGAAAAGCTTGATAAAGATGTTTTCCGAAGAGATCTTGGAGAATTAACGGATGCCTATGAAACTATTTTAACTCGTCTAGGGGGAGCGCTTCATGTATAAAGTCAAAGTGTTTGTAACGTTAAAAGAGAGTGTACTCGATCCACAAGGAAGTGCGGTGAAAAGTTCGTTGCATCGCATGGCTTATCATGAAGTGAGTGACGTTCGCATTGGAAAATACTTAGAGCTGACGATAGATGGGCCAGCAGAGTCGCTTGATCACCGCATTCAAGAGATGTGCCACAAGCTATTATCCAATCCTGTTATTGAAGACTATCGTTATGAAGTCGAGGAGGTTGTCGCACTGTGAAGTTTGCCGTCATCGTTTTTCCAGGCTCTAACTGTGATGTAGACATGTATCATGCCATTGTCGATGAGCTCGGTGCCGAAGCAGAATACGTATGGCACGATGAGGACAACCTTGACCGCTTTGATGGCATCTTATTACCAGGTGGTTTTTCTTATGGTGATTATTTACGAACAGGTGCGATTGCTCAGTTTTCAAACGTAATGAGGGAAGTGAAGAAAGCGGCAGAAGAGGGGAAACCGATTCTTGGTGTATGCAATGGCTTTCAAATTCTTTTAGAGGCAGGGTTGCTTCCCGGAGCGATGCGTCGTAATGCATCGTTAAAATTTATTTGTCGTCAAGAAACATTGCTTGTAGAAAACGATCACACGATGTTTACTTCTCTTTACGAACAAGGCGAACGTTTGCAAATTCCGGTTGCTCATGGTGAAGGGAACTACTATTGTGATGAAGAAACGCTCCAAATGTTAGAAAAGCAACAACGGATTGTTTTTCGCTATTGCAACAATCCAAATGGCTCAATAGCTAACATTGCTGGCATTATAAATGAACGTGGCAATGTTCTCGGCATGATGCCACATCCGGAGCGAGCAATGGATACCTTAATTGGAAGTGCGGATGGCGTGAAACTTTTTCAATCAATCGTAAAAAGCTGGAGGGAACAGTATGTCTTATCTTCATGAACCGACTGCCACACAAATTCAAGAACAGCATTTGTATCGAGACATGGGCCTCAGTGATGACGAGTTTACACTCGTGCAAAACATTCTCGGCCGCTTACCGAATTGGACCGAAACCGGTTTGTTTTCCGTCATGTGGAGTGAACACTGCTCGTATAAAAACTCAAAGCCTGTATTGAAAAAGTTTCCTGTCACAGGGCCGCGCGTATTACAAGGACCAGGTGAAGGAGCAGGAATCGTCGATATTGGCGATGAACAAGCGGTTGTTTTTAAAATTGAAAGCCATAACCATCCCTCAGCTATTGAACCGTATCAAGGTGCAGCAACCGGTGTTGGTGGCATCATTCGCGATGTATTTTCAATGGGTGCACGTCCAGTAGCGCTCTTAAATTCATTACGATTCGGTGAACTGACGTCTCCGCGCGTGCACTATTTATTCGAAGAGGTCGTTGCGGGTATTGCCGGGTACGGTAACTGTATCGGAATTCCGACAGTAGGGGGCGAAGTGCACTTTGATGCTTCCTATGATGGGAATCCTCTCGTCAATGCGATGTGTGTGGGGCTAATCGATCATCGTGATATTCAAAAAGGGCAAGCAAAAGGTGCAGGTAATTCTGTGATGTATGTAGGCGCAAAAACAGGGCGCGACGGCATTCATGGCGCGACATTTGCCTCAGAAGAATTAACCGAGTCCTCTGAAGAGAAACGTCCGGCTGTTCAAGTGGGCGATCCGTTTATGGAAAAGCTATTGCTTGAAGCGTGCTTAGAGTTAATTCAAACGTGTGATGGTCTTGTTGGCATTCAAGACATGGGAGCGGCAGGTCTTACGAGTTCATCCGCTGAAATGGCCAGTAAGGCAGGGATGGGGATCGAGATGAACTTAGATCTCGTACCGCAACGCGAAACGAATATGACACCGTATGAAATGATGTTATCAGAATCACAAGAACGCATGTTGATTGTCATGGAAAAAGGGCGTGAAGCCGAAGCGCATGCCATTTTTGATAAATGGGGTCTTGAAGCAAAAGTAGTCGGCACAGTGATTGAAGAACAAACGTTGCGTTTGTTGCATCATGGTGAAATTGTAGCTAACGTTCCAGTTGATGCGTTAGCAGAAGACGCACCTGTGTATGAAAAGCCATCTTGTGAACCAGCTTATTTTCAACAATATCAACAAGAAGCACCGTTCGTACCACACGTTACGAATCCAAAAGAAACGTTACTTCAACTGTTAGCACAACCTTCTATTGCAAGCAAAGCATGGGTGTTTGATCAATATGATTATATGGTGCGCACGAATACGGTCGTACCACCAGGCTCTGATGCAGCGGTCATTCGCATCCGAGAAACAAATAAGGCACTTGCGATGACGACCGATTGCAATGCGCGTTATATCTACTTGGATCCAGAAACGGGTGGCGCCATTGCGGTTGCGGAAGCAGCTAGAAATCTCGTTTGTTCAGGAGCGGAGCCGCTAGCGCTTACCGACTGCTTAAACTATGGTAGCCCTGATAAGCCAGAAATCTTTTGGCAACTTGAAAAATCAACAGACGGGATGAGCGAGGCGTGTCGTGTCTTGGAAACGCCCGTTATTGGCGGAAATGTTTCGCTTTATAACGAAACAAATGGTGTGGCAATCTATCCTACACCCGTCATTGGGATGGTTGGTCTCGTTCATGATTTAGCACACATTACGACGCAATATGTAAAAACAGCCGGTGATCTCTTATATGTCATTGGAGGAACGGATGCTTCCTTTGGCGGTAGCGAGCTACAAAAAATGCAACAAGGCTTTATTTCAGGCGCCGCTCCAAAGATTGATTTAGATGTAGAGCGTATGCGCCAACAGCAACTCTTATCAGCCATTCAACAAGGGCTCGTGCAATCCGCACATGATCTTGCGGAAGGTGGACTAGCTGTGGCAGTGGCAGAAAGCATGATGGAAGGTAGTGTCGGTGCTAGCATTACTATTACTGGCGAGAGAGATGCCGCCCTTTTTAGTGAAACGCAATCTCGCTTTCTCGTATCTGTAAAAAAAGAGCATGCTAGCGTATTTGAAACGATTTGTGAGGATGCACATTCTATTGGTGTAGTAACAGATGAGCCAAAGCTTGTCATACATGATGAACAAGCGGGTGTCGTGCTCGAGGCATCACAGGAAGAGCTGCTCGCTGCCTGGAAAGGAGCGATTCCATGCTTGCTGACATCAAAGGCTTAAATGAAGAATGTGGTGTATTTGCGATATGGGGCCATCCTGATGCGGCTCAGCTTACGTATTACGGCTTGCATAGCTTGCAGCATCGTGGTCAAGAAGGTGCGGGCATTGCTGTAACGGATGGTGAAAAGGTAAAGATGCATAAAGGCGCGGGCCTCGTGACCGAAGTGTTTAGCCAAGGCGAGCTCGCGGATCTTGCTGGATACGGCGCGATTGGACACGTACGGTATTCAACGGCTGGTGGCAATGAATATGCTAACGTTCAGCCCCTGTTGTTTCGCTCGCAAACGACGAGTCTAGCTTTAGCGCATAACGGCAACCTCGTCAATGCGAATGCCTTGAAGCATCAGCTTGAGGCACAAGGCAGTATTTTTCAAACAACGTCTGATACCGAGGTGCTAGCTCATTTAATTAAACGAAGCGGTTATGTGCAGTTGAAAGACCAAGTAAAAAATGCGCTACGCATGTTAAAAGGGGCCTATGCCTTCGTGTTAATGACGGAAAATGAGCTGATGGTTGCACTCGATCCGAATGGCTTGCGACCGCTTTCCATCGGTTTACTGGGTGATGCGTATGTTGTCGCTTCCGAGACGTGTGCCTTTGACGTTGTTGGTGCCCAATATATACGTGATGTAAAGCCGGGTGAATTACTAACGATTACGAACGACGGGTTAGAAAAAGATCATTTTTCATCGGGTACAAATCGCGCCATCTGCTCCATGGAATACATTTACTTCTCTCGTCCAGATAGCAGTATTGATCAAATTAATATCCATAGTGCCCGCAAACGGTTAGGAAAGGTGCTTTATAACGAAGCGCCTATTGAAGCGGATGTTGTAACAGGTGTACCGGACTCTAGTATTTCGGCAGCGATTGGCTATGCCGAAGCTTCAGGAATTCCCTATGAAATTGGTTTAATTAAAAATCGTTATGTGGGACGCACCTTTATTCAGCCGTCACAAGAGCTTCGCGAGCTTGGTGTGAAAATGAAATTGTCGCCTGTGCGCGGTATCGTAGAAGGAAAGCGTGTGGTGATGGTAGATGATTCGATCGTACGTGGAACAACGTCACGTCGAATCGTAAACATGTTGCGTGAGGCAGGCGCCACAGAAGTTCACGTGCGCATTACCGCGCCACCTATTGCTCATCCTTGTTATTACGGCATTGATACGTCAGAACGAGAAGAGCTCATTGCCGCGAATCACACAGTAGAGGAAATTCGCGAAATAATAGGTGCTGACTCTCTTTCTTTTTTATCAATAGAAGGCCTATTAGAAGGAATTGGGCGTCCTGCGACAGATCCTAATAACGGCCAGTGCTTAGCATGTTTTACCGGAAAATACCCAACGGAAATTTATTCAGATACGGTTCTTCCGTATGAAAAAGAAATGGTATAAAGGGGCGAACGAACGTGGCTGAAGCATACAAACAAGCAGGTGTAGATATTAAAGCAGGCTATGAAGCCGTGCATCGCATGAAAAAGCACGCGCTGCGTACGAAACGAAAAGAAGTGTTGTCAGGTCTTGGTGGCTTTGGCGCAATGTTTGATTTATCACAGCTAGCTTATAAGGAGCCGGTACTCGTTTCTGGGACAGATGGTGTAGGTACAAAGCTTATGGTTGCGATTGAAATGGATCAGCACGACAGCATTGGCATTGATGCTGTTGCCATGTGTGTGAATGATATTGTTGCTCAAGGCGCTGAACCCCTTTATTTTTTAGACTATATGGCGTGTGGTAAGTTAGAGCCAGCAAAAGCAGAAGCCATTGTATCCGGTATTGCAGATGGCTGCCAGCAAGCAGGCTGTGCATTAATTGGTGGAGAAACGGCAGAAATGCCGGGCATGTATAAGGATGACGACTATGATGTGGCAGGCTTTGCGGTTGGTGTTGCTGAAAAGGCGAAGCTCCTTTCTCCTGAACGGGTACAGGAAGGTGATTTGCTCATCGGTCTCGCTTCAAATGGTCTGCATAGCAATGGCTACTCACTCGTTCGGCACATCCTGTTTGAACAAAATGCGTATACATTGACGATGCCCTTTGCACAGAGTGGACATACGCTCGGCGAGGAATTATTACGACCAACAAAAATTTATGTGGCTTCACTTTTGCACGTTTTCAAGCAGTTTACCATTCATGGCGCCGCGCATATTACGGGCGGTGGTTTTGAGGAAAATATTCCGCGGATGCTGCCAGACGGCTTATGTGCGGAAGTTGATTATGGCTCGTGGCCCATTCCGCCCATCTTTGATTTCATTGAAGAGAGTGGCAACTTAAGTCGCAAAGAAATGTTTACAACCTTTAATATGGGCATTGGGATGGTGCTCGCTGTTCCTCATGAAGAAGCGATTCCCGTCATTGCTGCCCTCGAAGAACGTGGGGAGAAAGCCTATCTTCTCGGTCGCGTCAAAGCAGGTTATGAATTTTCATTTGGCGGAGGTGCCTTGTGACGAAGAATATTGCCATCTTTGCTTCAGGTAGTGGCTCAAATTTTCAGGCGTTACTTCGTGCCATTGAGAAGCAACGCTTACAAGCCAATCCTGTTTTGCTCGTATGTGATTCGCCGCACGCACTCGTCATTGATCGTGCGAAAGCGGCTGGTGTCGATTGTTTTGTCTTCTCACCAAAAGCCTACAGTTCAAAAGCGATGTTTGAAAAGGATATTTTGCTGCAGTTGCAAGAAAAGCACGTTGATTGGATCGTCTTAGCGGGCTACATGCGACTCATTGGAGAAACGCTTCTAACACCGTTTGCTGGTCGCATCCTAAATATACATCCATCGCTTTTACCATCTTTTCCTGGTAAAGATGCGATTGGGCAAGCATTGCAGGCAGGGGTTAACATTTCTGGCGTAACGATTCATTATGTGGATCACGGGATGGATACAGGTCCTATTATTGCCCAGCAGGCCGTCGTCGTCCGTAGTGATGATACGAAAGCCTCGTTAGCACGGAGAATTCAGAAGGTGGAGCATGCATTATATCCACGGATCATCCAAGAGCTATTTCATGAAACAACAGCACTCAGTGTATAGACAGAAGATTACGTAGGAGGCAGACTATGATGAAAAAACGTGCGTTAGTGTCCGTATCCAATAAAGAAGGACTTGTTCCATTTGCAGCAACATTAGTGGAGGAAGGCTTTGAAATTGTCTCAACCGGAGGAACGAGCAAAGTGCTTCAAGAAGCGGGTATTGCTGTTACGAACATTTCCGATGTAACAGGTTTTCCTGAAATTATGGATGGTCGTGTAAAAACGTTGCATCCGAACATTCATGGGGGCTTGCTTGCGGTTCGTGACGATGCAAATCATATGCAGCAGCTACATGAGCACGAAATTACGCCCATCAATCTTGTAGTGGTCAATTTATATCCTTTTAAAGAAACGATTGCGAAGAAGGATACAACAGTAGCGGAAGCGATTGAGAATATCGACATTGGTGGACCGAGCATGCTTCGTTCAGCAGCAAAAAATCATCGCTATGTTACCGTAGTGGTTGATCCTGCGGATTATGAAACCGTTGCAGCTGAAGTGAAAAGCGGTGCTGTCTCGCTTGAAACGAAACAGCGATTAGCGGCTAAAACATTCCGTCATACAGCAGCTTATGATGCCCTTATTGCTACGTATTTAACGAATTTAACCGAAGATCCTGATCCTGAATCTATTACACTTACATATGAAAAAAAACAAGCACTGCGATATGGTGAAAATCCACATCAAAAAGCTACTTTTTATGAAGCACCCTTTGGAGCAACGCAATCGATTACGAAGGCGAAACAGCTACATGGCAAAGAGCTTTCCTATAACAATATTAATGATGCTAACGCAGCATTACGTATTGTAAAGGAATTTACCGAGCCGACGGTAGTAGCTGTTAAACATATGAACCCTTGTGGCGTTGGTACCGGTTCGACGACCTTTGATGCGTTTCAAAAAGCATTTGCCGCCGATCCTATTTCCATTTTCGGAGGCATTATCGCCTGTAACACAACGGTGGATGAACAGACAGCCCAAAAGATGAGTGACATTTTCTTAGAAATGATTATTGCGCCCGACTTTGCTCCGGAAGCTCTTGCTCTTCTTACGAAAAAGAAAAATATTCGTCTGCTAACGGTTGGCGTGGAGCAGGCACTACAACCAGAACGCCAGCTCACAACCGTATCCGGGGGTCTACTTCTGCAAGATGAGGACATTTTAGGCTTTGATGATGCAGTACTGAATGTTGTAACGAAGCGTCAGCCGACTCCTCAAGAATGGGAAGACTTAAAGCTTGCTTGGAAAGTTGTAAAGCATGTGAAATCAAATGCCATTGTGTTAGTAAAAGACAATATGACGATTGGCGTTGGCGCAGGACAAATGAACCGTGTCGGTGCTGCTGAGATCGCTATTGCGCAAGCGGGTGAAAAGGCAAGAAACAGTGCCCTTGGCTCAGATGCATTTTTCCCAATGGATGATACGGTCGAAGCTGCAGCAAAAGCTGGTGTTACAGCGATCATTCAACCGGGTGGTTCCATTAAAGACGAAGACTCTATAAAAAAAGCCGATGAGTATGGCATAACCATGGTCTTGACTGGTATTCGTCACTTTAAACATTAAGGAGGGTCTTTGTGAGATGAATGTATTAGTCGTTGGAAAAGGTGGACGTGAGCATACCATTGCTTGGCGATTCAAACAAAGTGCAAGTGTTCAGCAAGTCTATGTGGCACCCGGAAATCCTGGAATGAGCGATGTTGCCGAATGTGTGGATATTAGTGAGCATGATCATGAAGCGCTTATTGCATTTGCTCGTGATCATGAGATCGCACTAACTTTTGTTGGTGCAGAAGGACCGTTGCTTGCTGGTCTCGTAGATGATTTCAAGCGAGCGGGCTTAACGGTATTTGGACCGAGTGCAGAGGCTGCACTCATCGAGGGTAGTAAATCGTTCGCAAAAGATCTTATGAAGAAATATAACATTCCGACCGCGGCATATGAAGTGTTTCACAACTATGAAGCAGCACTAGCGTACATTCATCAGCAAGGCGCTCCAATCGTGCTGAAAGCAGACGGATTAGCGGCAGGGAAGGGTGTCACCGTTGCCATGACAATCGATGAAGCTGAGCGCGCACTAAAAAGCATGATGAAAGATGAGCAGTTTGGTGATGCAGGCAAAGCTGTTGTCATTGAAGCGTTTTTGCAAGGAGAAGAGTTTTCGTACATGGCCTTTGTCAACGGCAGTGATGTCTATCCAATGGTTATCGCTCAAGATCACAAACGAGCATTCGATGGCGACGCTGGTCCCAATACAGGAGGAATGGGCGCGTATTCTCCCGTTCCACACATCGCGACGGATGTGGTGGATTATGCAAAGCAACAAATTTTGCAAGCTACTGCCGATGCGCTTGTTGAAGAAGGGCGTCCGTTTACAGGCGTCCTCTATGCAGGATTAATTGCTACCGAAAACGGACCCAAGGTAATTGAATTTAATGCGCGCTTTGGTGATCCAGAAACCCAAGTCGTTCTACCGCGACTAGAAGGTGATTTTGCTCAAGTATTGCTCGCCATATTGCAAGGGAATACGGTAGAAATGAATTGGAGTCAGGACGCTTATCTCGGGGTCGTGCTCGCCGCTAAAGGCTATCCAGGTAGTTATAAAAAAGGTCAAGAAATTACAGGCTGCGACGCCCTCCAAGCAGATACGCTCCTTTTTCATGCAGGTATAAAAAAGCAAGATAGTAAGCTTATAACAGACGGTGGACGCGTCTTACTCGTCGCCTGCAAAGCCCCGACCGTGTTAGAAGCTCAGCGAAAAGTTTACCGTGAAATGCAACAACTAACGTGCGAAGGCTCTTTTTATCGAACCGATATTGGGAATCGAGCCATAGGAGCACTCATCTAAGAACTAAAGCTAGAATTGAGGAGCTGGATTCGCGCAGGGAGAGTGACTCTGGGAAAGTGCGCGGGAGGGGTGAGGGTTCCGTTCGCGCGCAGAAGAGTTCTGTTCGCGCGCAGAGGGGCTTCGTTCGCGCGCAGGAGGGCTCGGTTCGCGCGCAGAGGGGCTCGGCTCGCGCGCAGAAGGGTTCGATTCGCGCGCAGCGGGGTTCGATTCGCGCGCAGGAGCCTCTATGCAAGCTGAAAAAGGGCCAAATCTCATGTGAAAGGCACGAAGTTATGTGCTGAAGCACTAAAAAGTAGAAAAAGCATGTAAAAAGCAGCAAATCAATCTTAAAAGAGGCAAATTATGCGTAAGAGGAATGGATGCGACACTAAAAGGTCGGTCGCGCGCAGAAGGGTCCCTTTTGCGCGCAAGATAGAGTCAAGTACATAATAGTGTGTAAAAATCTAAATTAGTCTTAATCCTGTTACGCTAAACCTTATTTAGTTGTTGGAGGTAGAACCTTCTGCAGGCGGTAAATATTTACGGTTCCCGGCATCGAGTGTTTTTTCATAATCCATGAGAACCGCCCCGATCAATCGAAAGGCGGACTGCGTGTTAGGGAAAATGCGAACGACACGCTCTCTCCGGCGAATCTCACTATTTAATTATTCTTGGCTTTTGGTTGTTCCTGCGAGAGGACAGCACTTTAAATTTCTCAAATTAATTTGGGTCATAACCATTCCTCCTTTACATTTTTTCCTGGTAGAAAACAATGTAACATAAGGATGGTTGTGACCTTTTTTTTTACAAAATATCTAGACACAGAGAGTTGAATTACATAAATGCAAATCCACAAAGTAGCATACAACCCTCAATCAAATCCCCGCAACTAAAACAGTTCCTCTTCTACAATAAAAAAACACCGAAACTGCCTTAAGCAGTTTCGATGCCATGCTGTTAGCTTGGGTTAATCGGTGAGCCGTCTTTTGAAATGTCATCTAAATCCATGTCTTTTAGTTGGGAGCTTTGTTTCATAAGCTCAGTAGCTGGACAGAAGCGTAAGATTCCGCTTCCTACTTTTAGGCCAGCTAGCATCATCATCATGAGATAGCTCCCTTTGTATGGTTTTCTTGTATATTTTGCTGTGAGCATTGAAAGTAAAGTTAACCCGCAGGCAATGCGTATCATAGCGTTTATGATGCCGATATTTTGTTTCATGAAATAGTGTCTCCTTTATGAATGTTTGTGGAACGAACAACCATGAAAGCCCTTTCTATGGTATCCTTAGGGAAATGCTAATTTAAGAAAAAGGTGAAACTATGTCGAACCAGTTTTTGTTTTGGTCGAAAGCGGAACTTCGCCGCCATACGGCCGTTGTTGCCGGAGAGCTAGCACCGTCGATCCTTTTAAAAAACGCGACGTATTTAAATGCAGCTCGCCATTGCTGGACGAAGGGGAACATTTGGATTTATGAGAATCGCGTTGTATACGTTGGAAACGAACTTCCGGTTAATGTAGCTGGAACCGAAATTGTTGACTTGGACGGGAAGTATGTTGTTCCAGGCTATATTGAGCCGCATGCGCACCCTTTTCAATTATATAATCCCCAAACGCTTGGGCATTATGCAGCGGTGCGGGGAACAACGACATTCTTATGCGATAACCTTGTGTTGTTTTTAACGTTACCTATTACGAAAGCGCTTACTTTAATGGAAGATCTCAATAAACAGCACTATACATACTACTGGTGGTGCCGCTATGACTCCCAGTCGGAGCTACAAAATGAAGAAGCGTTATTTTCACTAAGCAATATTAAAAAGATGTTAGCTTCACCTTATGTGATTCAAGGTGGGGAGTTAACGAGTTGGCCTAAAGTTCTTCAAGGTGATGACCACCTGTTACACTTTATGAGGGAAACGAGAAGTGTCGGAAAACGGATTGAAGGTCATTTACCTGGATCTTCTGAGAAAACGCTTACACAGATGTCATTGCTTGGCGTTGACTGTGATCATGAAGCCATGACAGGTGAGGAAGCGATTCGTCGCCTTGATTTAGGATTAACGACATCGCTACGTTATTCATCAATTCGTCCGGATGCTCGGAACATTTTACGAGAGATGCTAGAGGCGAATTGTGTGCATTCTTTTGACCGTGTCTTTTTTACGACGGATGGCTCTACACCGGGCTTTTATGAGCAAGGGGTTACTGATACGATGATTGCCATGGCCATTGAAGAAGGCATTGATCCCATTGACGCGTATAAGATGGCATCGTATAACATTGCGCGTTATTACGGTAAAGACCACTTGTTTGGAATGGTAGCACCAGGAAGAGTCGCTCATTTAAATATTTTAGATGACGTGAACAATCCGACTCCAGTATCGGTGTTAGCAAAGGGACAATGGGTAAAGAAAAATGAGGTTGATCAAACAGAGGTGCCCGCATTTCCGTGGAAGGAATATGGTATGGAGCCTTTGGAGTTGCAATGGGATCTTTCGTTGAAGGATTTTCAATTTAGTTCTTACGTCGGCATGGATATGGTCAATTCCGTTATTACGAAACCGTATAATGTCCAGCTTAACATTGGGGAAGATGAGCTTCATATGGATCATGATGAGTGCTTTTTTATGCTGATTGATCGTAAAGGGACATGGCGTGTCAATACAATTTTAAAAGGCTTTGCTCGCCAATTATCTGGTTTTGCAAGCTCGTATTCAAACACCGGAGATATTATTTTAATTGGTAAAAACAAACGGGATATGTTACTTGCCTTCAATCGGATGAAAGAACTAAAAGGCGGGATTGTTCTTATTGAAAATGGAGACGTTATTTCTGAAATTCCGTTGCCGCTTGCTGGAGGAATGTCTAGTGCATCGATGGAAGAGATGATTGAGAGTGAAAAGGGGTTAGTAAAAGCGCTTCGTGAACGAGGTTATTCTTTCGAAGACCCCATCTACTCGTTATTATTTTTCTCATCGACTCATCTGCCGTACATTCGTATTACACCTGTTGGATTATTTGATGTGAAAAAGAAAGTCATACTCTTTCCTTCAATTATGCGTTAAACTATAAAAGAAGAGAAGATCGAAGGGGATTGCAAAGGATTGCTTTACCGCTTTAATAGGTGACAATAAACTTCCCTTCTGATACGATACAATTAAGGCGTCTAATAATCAAGGTCGTTTTGATTGAAAGAGCAGAGGAGTGCAGTTCAATATGCAAATTGATAAATTACGTGGAAAAGCATTGGATCAGTTGTTTGAGTCCATTCTTTCTCTTAAAGATTTAGAAGAATGTTATAAGTTTTTCGATGATTTGTGTACGATGAACGAAATTCAATCGTTAGCACAAAGACTTGAAGTGGCTCGCATGTTGCGAGAAGGAAACACTTATCATAAAATTGAAACAGAAACGGGAGCAAGTACAGCAACGATTTCCCGTGTTAAACGTTGTCTTAACTTCGGAAACGATGCGTATCAAATGGCGCTCGATCGCGTGCATGGCACAGAAGCGAAGTAATGCAAACTAAAGAAGTTCTCGGCCCATTGTGACCGAGAACTTCTTTTCGCATCATTTCTTAAAAGTTTGTGAAATGCGGGATGAGATAGTGATAATTTTTACCATGCATGGTATGATTTTTATAGCGTTATTGCCTTCTTCATGTGTTGCAAAAAGAAGCGCAATGGTTCGAATACTATGAATGAAACCAATTTAAACAACAGGAAGTGAAGCTTGTGAAGAAATACACAGTCATTTTCGATTTGCTGTTTTATCTTGTGATTCCTTATTTGATTTGGAATCAAGGTAGACATATGATTGGCGATTATTATGCAATCCTGCTTTCTTCAGCACCGGGTTTTGTGTATACCATCTACCGCTTTGTGAAAGAGAAGCAGTTTAACATTACTGGGTTATTTATTCTGTTCTCATTGTTTGCCGGCACGCTCGTTGATTTATTATCAGGATCAGCAGAACGCTTGCTTTGGAATCAAGTTTTCTTTGGACTTTTCATGTCTGTCTTAATTTCATCGACGATTTTCTTTAAGCAACCTCTTGGCATGCATTTTGCGATTGATGTAGCGTTCTTACAAGGAGAGCCTCGAGAAAAAACGCAAGCACTTTATCGTAAAAAAGCGTTCTATAAATATTTTGTCGCACTAACAGGATTATTTGCGTTTCGTAGCTTGTTTCAAGCGGGCTTGAAAACGTATTTTATTATGGAATATGGCGCGAAGAAGTATGACTTTATCTTAGTTGCCATGAAGATATCTGGCTGGATTTTCGGTGGCTTAATTGCGGCATCGTTCGTATTTATTACGTTAAAAGTGTACAACTATCAAGAAAAAAATAAAGAGCTTCAATCAGAAGCAACGATTCAAACAGAACCTAAAATTTAATGCTTCCATTCTTCCGCTAACATACGATACAAAACAACATCGGTGAAGTGATCATAAAGCCACTCACCTTGTTGTAATGTACCTTCGTTCGTAAAGCCAAGCCGCTCAGCTATTGCGCGGCTTTTTTTATTGCCAAGAGCGGCGCGAAGCTCGAGACGATTCAATTGTAAGGAAGAAAACGCATAGGAAATGAGACCTGAACAAGCTCTACTCATAATGCCGTTTCCTTCGAGTCCTTTTACGAGCCAGTAGCCAATACTAGCAGAGTAGTTATTCCATTTTATATCATAAAGTGCAAGCGATCCTGCAGGGGTTCCTCGGTACCAGACAAGGGTGACGACATCACTCATTTCTTCATACTTTTGCAGCGCTGCTTTTATGAACTGTTTAGAATCTTTTAACGTGCGTGTGTAATCAACCCACCCGAGCCATTGTCTTAAATGATCGCGTGATTGTTCGGTCATTTGAAAGAAAAGTGGCGCTTCTTTTTTCTCAAGAAGCTTTAGAGAAATCTCATCATCAATTTGTAGATAAAACATGGTCATTCTCCTGTTCTGCACGGGAATCGAAAAATCCGTTTTCTCTACGGGTTCCGAGATGAGCATCGCTTTATTTTTTGATATAATGGCAAAAGGTATAAAAAGAGAAAACCAACCCGGTTCGTAAACGGGAACTACGTATAAATTTTTTGTGAAACGCCCGATTGTTACGGGCGTTTCACTATTGAATGCTGCATCATTTTCAATCATAGGAGGATATATGGAATTTAATTATGAAGTTTGGAAGCATGTGTTTAAGTTAGATCCTGCGAAAGAAATTTCGGATGCGCATTTAGAACTGCTCTGTGAATCTGGGACAGATGCTATTTTTATTGGCGGG
>NZ_AKKV01000028.1 GCF_000269865.1 Fictibacillus macauensis ZFHKF-1 | reverse complement strand
CCAGCCGTATCATTAAATAAGACAGACATTAGTAATCTTTCAGAACTGAGTATCAAATTGTTGTTCCAATTGGCTAACATTAAAGCAGGATTGAGTGAACAGTTTATACGTGAAGGCATTGAGCAGCGGTTTGAAAAGATTCGTAAGTTGTTAGAATACAAATGTGTCAAATTCAGTGATGAAGATTATGAGACGCTTGATATTGTGTTCCAATACGCTATGCCAAGTAATGACAAGGAGATTATTGAGAACCTTAAATCATTACGTGAGATGCAAGGCATTAGTTTAGAAAGTATTTTAGATCGCACTCCATATACAAAGGACGTTCAGATGGAATTAAAAAAACTGGATGCTGAGGGAATGAGTAGAGTAGATGACAACGATAAGAAGGACTTACATAAGGATAAGCAAGAGGACTTAGCAGGTTGATAAAAAGATAGATGTATCAAGGGTTCAGGTGTGGAAAGTATATATGCAATCTTCCGCACCTGTTATATATAGAGCCATTGTACATAGATGATTAGTGAAATAGAGTGTAGATTTGAAATTAATTTTAAATTTTTGAGTGGTTTTTAAAAAGATACCATGTGACCACAACATACACTATATTGAGGTCTTAATTAGAGGAAAAACGACCTAACTCTTCTTAGAGCGTGGGGATTTGGAGTATAAATACCCCTCTTTGAGATTTTTATTTACCTAGCATGTGCTTTTTTACACCTATGAAATTTGTAAAAAATGTTAACTAATTCTACAATGGTAAAGTAGGAAAATATGGAAGGGGTTAAGTAAGTGGAAGACACATATCTATATAGAACAGATGAACTTGAAAATGCTGTTGATTATTTAGAAAAAGCAGCATTTTATTATAATATTCATGATAAACATAGATTTAAATGGTTAATGATCAGTTTGCATGGTGCACTTTATGGTTTTGGAGTTTGCAATATAAAAGGAACAAGTGTTGATAATGTATTAAATAAACCAAAAACTAAAAATATACCAGAGTATATATTAAAGACTAAGCAATATTACAAGGATAAATTTGAACTAGAAATCGATGATAACTTTGCAAGCCAAATATACAAATATTTCCATATTGATATATTAAATTTTGGTACTGTTATTAATAGGTGTAAATCAACAGATTACATGACTCGTAATATCGAGAGTAAAATTCTAAAGTTATCTAAGAAGCAAGAAGAAGCAATTGAAAAACTAAAACGGTATCGTAATTCCATGGCTCATTTTAAGCCTAGTTCCTATATAGTTACTGAGGATTATGATAAAGAAATAGTTATCCCTGTAATAGGAATTATTGAATTTCTTGCTTTTGAAACTAATAATGTACCATATGATATATACGATGACGATTTTGAAGTGAGAATCAAAACTGCATTGGGAAAATTTGGTTGAATAAGAGGGAAATTACCCCTTCGTGTCGAAAGTAGTAGGTAGAAGGGAGGTGGAAAAATGCAAGTTAATACCTATGTGGAATTTATGAAATTAGTAAAAACTTTGTCTTTACACAAACCTGAAGACAATTACAGTTTTGAAAAAGCAAATCGGTTTATTAGTGAGTTTGTACAAGAAAGCGAAATAAAGCATATATATGTAAAGAATATATTCAATCAAGAAAAAGGCACTGAACTTTTCCTGTTTCTTGAGGATAAAATATTAATTGTAATGGGTACTGAACAAACCACTAATGTAAAGATGCTAAAAAGAAAAGATATCATGGAAATGGATTTTGAAGAAACGCATTATGGAGTTACAAACGCTATTATAAAGTTTAGGTTTCCAGATCGTGAAATAATGTTTGAAAGTCTAAATGATAGTAACCAGCACTGGAACCCTAAATATATATCGAATATAAAGGACATATTCAAATTTTTAAATAATAGTGTCTATGAAGAGAGGCAATTAAGTTGAGTAATATAGTTATGTCAGTACATGCTTCAAGTAAAAAACAACTTGAAAGAAAAATGGATGAATTAAGAGGTTCTCATTTAGCCATGAATTCTGGTAAAGAGGTAATTTTAAAAGTGCTAAGTCCAGATCCAGACAAAGTAGAATTTAACGACTTTAGTGCCACTCTGTTCTCAGTCTGTCTTACTATAAAAAATTATGATGATGAAAAGTAAATTCTAAAGCACTCCATAGAGTGCTTTTTCTTTGTCTTAAGAAGGACTTTATACCTATATTGTCGAACTGTGTTAAAAAAATAGAAAGTAGTTGTTCTTCATGAGATTTTTAGCAAGAGAAAATCACATATTACAGATTTAGAGAGAAAGTTAGTATTAATGGAGATATTACACAATCACTATAGAGTGGGTTACGATGGTTATACACTAGATGATTACTTTTATAACAATCAAAGGGTTATCCAAACAATGATACATACAACTAACCGTAAGACTTTTACAATGTATGTAAGTAAAAACAAAAACAGAATAGTGGGTTGTAGCAATTTTAGTTTATTTTCACATCAATTAAATCATCCAGTTTAATCCTATGTACATCATCATGAAAATCCACAATCCTTAGTTCTCTTTTATAAGTATCAACTATGTGAACTTTTCCGATTATTAAATGAAAATTATCTTTTTGAAAGTATGTAAAACACAAATCTGAATTTTTTTCCATTGCTTCACAAATTGTTTCCTCGATTAACTCCAATTGTTGTTCATCAAGTTCTGGTTTAACTTTTTTACTTTGATTCCAGTCGAGTTCTCTTAATTGCTTAACATGTTCAGGCAGCATTAAAGAAGTCCATTTAATTGCTCCACGATCTCGAATGCTCATTTTAATCAACTCCTTTGTATAGTATATACCACGAAATACGAATATATGTTCCTTTTCTGTGTAATTAATTAATTTCCTTTAAAAGTAATTAATGGAAAAAAGGAAAAAAATAATGATATAATTAATTTGTTTTATATTTCCAAATATTCGGAGGGGAATTTAATGAAAAACTCACTAAGAAGAGGTATTGCATATATTGCAGCAAAAGTCACTACATCTAATCGTAAAACTTCTATTTACGACTATACAGACGGAAAGTACACAAATTTCTCAGGCAGTATTGAAGATAATAGAATTAATGTTTACGATCATGATGTGGGAACTTATATTACTGGAAATAGAACTGGGGATAGATTTAACCTATACCATTATGATGTTAGTAATCACATTAAATTAAATATCAACGGAGAAAAATTTGATGGATATGATTACGAAAGTGGATATCATTTTTCTGGCACTGTAAGAAATAATTCCATTAGTCTGTATGACTATGAAACGATTCAATATTATAATTACTCAATTTAAAATAGAGTGGATATAATTTTATAATTTATTAAATAACTGAATTTTTTACGGATTAAATGTAGTGGTGTAATATCATTTCTTGTATAACAACAAGGAGGTATTACACTATGTTTATTTCTTTAACAAAGAGAGATTGGGATAATATAATTGATTCATATTTAAATATTACTGAGGAACAAATACTCAGAAAAGGGAATGTCTTTGATTTGAAGACACCAAATGCATATTTGGATGTTTATTACGATGAAGATAAAGCAAAGAAAAAGTATTCTTTGCTTTTGCTAATAAGAGAAACTCTCCGGATCTTCAAAAGGAACTAAACTTACCTGATGAAGATGAATATCTAGAGATATTCAAAGGTAATACGTTCAACTCACAGAAATGTAATGATATAGCGGAAAGAGTGAACCTGTTTCTCAATGTTGTAGATAACACATTAAAAATGGATGAAATAATTTTCATCGAGAAAAATGGTTAGAAAGTTGCTAAGAGATAAGGAAGAACGCCATCGTTTCAAGGGTGTGATAACAGATAAATTGCATCGTTATTGAACTACGGGGTTCTTTTATTTGTTTTGGACTAGTTGATGTAACTTTTATTAAATCAATGATTATTGAGTCCAACAGGAAGGTTATAGAATAACAGTATTCTAAAATGGATAAAAAATAAATCTATGAAGATCTTCGTTATCAAGGATAGCGAGGATCTTTTTCTGTATAAAGTAGACTGGATAGAATATTAACAAAAATCGACTGCAACAACTGTGGTATCTAAATGGTTTAATGGATACTTTGATCCATCTTTTTTGTTTGTACATCTACAAAACTTCATTCCCTTTATTTGTTTCGTGTACAATCGTATAGGAAATACTAGAGAATAAAGATCATTAAAGGAGCGAGAATACATGTTTAAGGAGAAAGTTGTTATTGTTACGGGAGCAAGTCAAGGAATTGGTCGTCAAGTGGCACTTGAATTTGCAAAAGCCGGTGCAAAAGTTGTTGTGGCGGATGTTGCACAAAAATGTGGACAAGCGGTCGTCGAGGAAGTCCTCGAACAAGGTGGCACCGCAATCTTTGTAAAATGTGATGTGCGTAAACCGGAAGATATTACAGAATTAATGGAGATTACGAAACAAAAGTTTGGTCCTGTGGATGTCTTAATTAACAACGCAGGTAAAGTGCAGTGGAAGTCACCGTTAGAAGTAACGGTCGAAGAATGGGAAGACATCATTCATACGAATTTGCGCAGTACGTTTTTATGTGCTAGAGAAGCGGCAAAGCAAATGATTGCTTCTGGGGGTGGAAGAATTGTCAATATCGCATCTACACGTGCAACAATGTCAGAGCCGCATACCGAATCCTATGCGGCAACAAAAGGTGGCATATTAGCGTTAACTCACGCATTGGCCGCGTCATTTAGCAATCAAGGTATTACCGTCAATGCAGTGAGTCCGGGATGGATTGAAACCGGAGATTATGCTAGTTTACGAGAAGTCGACCATCAGCAGCACTTATCTGGGCGTGTAGGGAAACCATCTGATATAGCAAAAGCGTGTTTGTTTTTAGCACAAGAAGCAAATGACTTTATTAATGGAGAAAATATAGTGGTTGATGGGGGAATGACACGGAAAATGATTTACGCTGATTAAGCATGATTCGATTGCGGAACGCACACGCTAACAACAACAGGAAAGGAGGAAGAGCATGGCGAGCCCCATCCCAACACGAGCGCACAACCAGACGAGGCGTCCCCTCGTATTAATTGCGGTTATGATTTCAATGTTTATGGCAGCGATTGAAGGTACGATTGTATCGACAGCAATGCCAGGTATTGTGAGTGACTTAGGAGGATTTTCGTTATACAGCTGGATATTTTCAGCCTATTTATTAATGCAGTCGGTTACAATTTTAATCTACGGTAAATTGGCAGATTTATATGGACGAAAGCCGATCTTTCTAACTGGAATCACCATTTTTTTAGTGGGATCCATACTATGCGGATTGGCTACTTCTATGGTGCAGCTCATTCTCTTTCGTTTAGTTCAAGGGCTAGGCGCGGGTGCTGTTCAGCCAATTGCAACAACGATTGTTGGCGATATGTATAGTATTAAAGAACGAGCGAAAATCCAAGGGTACTTATCGAGCGTATGGGGCATATCAGCTATTCTTGGTCCGTTGCTCGGCGGTTTTTTTGTTACATATTCTCATTGGTCACTCGTCTTTTGGATGAACATTCCACTTGGCATTTTGGCGATGATTGGTACGGGGAAGTATTTGCATGAAAATATTGACCGAAAGCACGGAGCGATTGATTATGGCGGTTCACTGTATGTGTTTTTTGGTGTAAGTTCTCTTATGATTTTGCTCATACAAGGAGGAACCGCCTGGGCCTGGCTATCTTGGGAGACGTTGACGTTAGGGGGAAGCGCCTGTCTGTTATTTGTATTTTTTATCGTTAGGGAACGCCAATTTGCTGAACCGCTAATGCCCATTGCGCTATGGCGAAGTCGGTTAGTCGCTACCGCGAATATCGCCTCTTTAACCAATGGAGCATTATTGATTGGCATTTCGAGTTTTCTACCTGCTTATTTACAAGGTGTGATGGAACAAACGCCTGTCGTAGCAGGCTTTGCTCTCACAGTGATGTCAATTGGTTGGCCGATCTTTTCGACGATTGGTGGTCGACTCGTTTTGAAAATCGGGTTCCGCCCGGTAGCGGCAAGCGGAGGAGTAGCGTTGATTGCGGGTGCGCTTTTTTTTGTCTTTATGACACCAGATAAAGGCCCCGTTTGGGCAGGAGCTGGTTCCTTTTTAATTGGTTGTGGTATGGGATTAACGAATACAACATTTATCGTAGCAATCCAAAATCATGTTGATTGGAAAATGCGCGGAATTGCGACCGCGTCGAATATGTTTATGCGCATTGTGGGGAGTGCGCTCGGAGCGGCGATTCTGGGCGGTGTTCTAAACAATCAACTCTTTCGTTATTTAGCTGCGCATGGACAAAAAAGTCATAGCATTGATGCGGCAAATGTATTATTAGATCACGAAAAAAGAGGAGAGCTCAGTGCTACTATGCTTCATCTACTGCAAAAAGGCTTATCTTTAGCGCTTGCAGATGTGTATAAAGGCGTGCTGTTGCTAGCAATTGGCACATTAATCTTTGCGCTATTATTGCCGAAGCCGAACTTCTCGCACAAAAAGTAAGCTTACGTTTCAAGTGCTTCAATCATTTCAATGCGATTGTTAAAGGGATCATAAAAAGAGAAACGTTCAAAACCGGGAATTTGTATTTCTTCTGTTATAGCAATGTTCGCTTTCTCTAATAGAGCTCGCCACTCAGATAAATCGGTCACCTTAAAGGCGGGGTGACCTTTTCCTTTAGGTAAAGGCTGCTCTGTTCCTATATGCAGTTCAGCTTCGCCGACTTTATACCAAAGACCACCGTTCTTTCGTAGTGCTGCTGGCTTTTCAATTTCTGTGAACTGTAAAATAGTACTATAAAAAGCGCGAGCCCGTTCTTCTTCACCAATGGGAATACATAGCTGAATATGATGAAATCCTATAATCATTGATCATCGACTCCTTTCCTTTTCATGATACGAAATTCGTACTGAAAAGAAAATTAGAATATAATAAGAAAGTATGATAAGTTTTACTTATATATCTTGAAGAATAGAAAGAGGGAGAGCGTTGCATTTATCAGAATTTAAAATTCTTCACGTTCTTGCTCAAGAACTGAACATGCGCAAAGCATCAGAGCGTTTATATGTGTCGCAACCGGCATTAAGTCAACGACTGCAAACGATTGAGAATAGCTGGGGAACGAAGATTTTTTTACGTTCTCAAAAAGGGCTGGCAGTGACGGCGGCTGGAGAGAAAATTATTGCTCATGTGAACGCAGTTATTCAAGATGAAGAGCGTTTACGGGAAGAGTTAGAATCACTTTCGCGAGAAATTTTCGGTACGTTACGTTTAGCGGTGGCTTCAATTATCGGTCAATATTGGTTGCCACAATCACTAAAGAAGTATGTAAGTCTATATCCGCAAGTAAACGTTTCACTCATTACAGGCTGGAGTTCAGAAATTATACGTCATTTATATGAAGACCAAATACACATTGGAATTGTACGAGGCAATCCAGAATGGCGTGGTGAGAAAATACACCTCTTTTCCGACAGCTTATACTTAGTAGATACAGATATTTCATCCATTGAAGAATTGCAAAGTACAGATAAACCATTTATTCAATTTAAAAGTCATTCCACCTATTATCAAGACATTCAAGAATGGTGGCAAGATCACTTTAATGTCCCACCTAAAAAAACAATTATTGTCGATCAGATTGAGACATGTAAGCAAATGGCCTTGCATGGGATTGGGTATGCGATTTTGCCGTCCATATCGCTGCAATCGTCCGATGCGTTTCATAAAGTACCCTTATTCAATCGCGATGGTGAGCGGATGAAGCGCGATACGTGGATGATTAGTCAAGCATCTTCGCTAGAATTGAAGCAAGTAGAAGCTTTTGTGAAGCTTGTGAATAACCAGAGTGGAAACTTTGGTTTGAATGTTCATTGAAATCATGGTTTAATACAAGACAGAACAACTAAAAGGAGGAGCACACACATGAAAATGATGGATGCGAACGAAATTATTTCATTTATACAAAATAGTAAAAAATCAACACCTGTAAAAGTATACGTAAAAGGTAACTTAGACGGGCTCCAATTCGGTGAACAAACACAAGCGTTTGTAAATGGTACAACGGGTGTTTTGTTTGGAGAATGGAAAGAGATTGAAGCAGCACTGAAAAACAATGAAGATAACATTGAAGACTTTGTCGTGGAAAACGATCGTCGTAATTCAGCGATTCCTCTTCTTGACATGAAGCATATTAATGCACGAATTGAGCCAGGTGCAATTATTCGCGATCAAGTGGAAATCGGAAACAATGCCGTTATTATGATGGGTGCATCGATTAATATTGGTGCGGTTATCGGAGAAGGTACGATGATTGATATGAACGTGGTGATGGGTGGCCGTGCAACGGTCGGTAAAAACTGTCATATCGGTGCGGGTTCTGTATTAGCAGGCGTTATTGAACCACCATCAGCAAAGCCGGTTGTTGTAGAAGATGACGTTGTAATCGGAGCAAATGCTGTCGTACTTGAAGGCGTAACAGTTGGACAAGGCGCGGTTGTTGCTGCGGGAGCAATCGTTATTGAAGACGTACCTCCTTTTACAGTAGTAGCGGGAACACCAGCTCGTGTCATTAAAGAAATCGATGAAAAAACAAAGTCTAAGACGGAGATCAAACAAGAATTACGTCAGTTAAACGACGAGTAAGTTCATGAATATGAAGATGGAAGAATTACGTTCTATTCGGCGAGAACTTCATCAAATTCCTGAGCTTGGTTTCCAAGAGTTTAAAACGCAACGCTATTTACTAGACTATATTGCTTCGTTACCGCAAGAACGATTACGTATTGTAACGTGGAAGACCGGTATTTTAGTGTTTGTTGAAGGACGAAAGCCTAAACGTACGATCGGTTATCGTGCGGATATGGATGGCTTACCCATTCAAGAAAAAACCGGATACGCTTTTTCTTCCCAACACGAAGGGAAAATGCATGCATGTGGTCATGATTTTCATATGACCATTGCTCTCGGTTTGCTTACGTATTTTGCGAAGCACCCCGTAAATGACCATTTGTTGTTTGTGTTTCAACCGGCAGAGGAAGGTCCAGGCGGCGCATTGCCGTTGTTACAAAGTGAAGAATTTCAGCGTATGAAGCCAGATTTGATGATCGCATTGCACATTGCACCAGAATATCCAGTCGGAACGATTGCAGTTAAGGAAGGTCTCCTTTTTGCGAACACATCAGAATTGTTTATTGATTTAAAAGGCAAAGGTGGTCATGCTGCTTATCCGCATACGGCAAATGATATGGTAGTAGCTGCGAGTCATCTGATTGTTCAGCTCCAATCCATAGTAGCGCGCAATGTGGATCCTCTGGATTCAGCCGTTGTTACTGTTGGGAAAATAACAGGTGGAACAAGGCAAAACATCATTGCTGCTGATTCACGTATAGAAGGAACGATTCGCACGTTATCAGCTTCTTCCATGGACCATGTGAAACAGCGCATTGAAGCCGTTGTTGCAGGGATTGAAACGTCGTTTGCATGTCAAGCTACCATTGATTATGGTGCCAACTATTATCAAGTGTATAATCATCCTGCTGTAACCAATGAATTTATGGCGTTTCTAAAAAAAGAACACCCAAGCGCCCTTTATGAATGTAAAGAAGCGATGACGGGTGAAGATTTTGGCTATATGCTAAAAGAAATTCCAGGATTTATGTTTTGGCTAGGTGTTGAATGTGAACATGGGTTACATCATGAGCAATTAATGCCTAATGAAGCAGCAATTGAAGTTGCTGTTTCTACGCTAATTTCTTATATTGAGTGGAAAGCTTTACAATAAAATTGTTGTAAACCTCATCTTTAAAGAGATGAGGTTTTTTTGTGCGGTATATCATATTTCCTACAGGTTTCTTTTAAAGAGAAAATGGATAGCTTACTGGTGAACGGGGCAAATTAAGAAAATGTTAAGGAGGTGGAAACAATGGCTAAAATCGGTGTAGAACAATCATTAACGAATGTTTCCGACGCATTAAAAGCGATGGGACACGAGGTTGTGACCATTACAAATGAACAGGATGCAAAAGGCTGTGACTGCTGTATCGTTTCTGGCGCTCATCAAAATATGATGGGTATTCAAAATGTACTCATTGACGGAGCGGTAGTAAATGCTGATGGTATGAATGCAGAAGACGTTTGTCGAGCGGTGGAAGGTAAATTACCTCACTAGTAGACTCTTGCGGGGATCGGTCACCATTGGCCAGTCCCCTTTTTATAAGCGTTTAACTGCAAAAAAGAGAGGGTAATCTTATACGAATACACTCTAAGCAGGAGGTGGGTCATTTTCGTTTTGACGAAAATGAGTACATGGCATTATTTAATATTTTTATGATTCTCTTTCTAATTTTTGTGACGGCCTTTTTTGTAGCTTCGGAATTTTCCATTGTTAAAGTAAGGCCGACGCGGATTGATTACCTTGCCGAACAAGGAAACAAAAAAGCAAAGGCCGTACAAAAAATTCTTTCAAATATTGACGGATACCTATCTTCTACTCAGTTGGGCATTACGATTACGTCGTTAGCACTTGGTGGTTTAGGAGAACCAACTGTGGAAACCCTTTTAAAACCCCTTTTTCATCGCATTGACTTGCCAGCATCTGTTATGCATACTCTCTCCTTTATTATTGCATTTGTAGCCATTACTTATTTTGAAGTTGTATTAGGGGAGTTAGCACCAAAGTCATTTGCCATTCGAAAGGCTGAAGAAATTAGCTTGTTTGTGGCAAGACCGTTAATGCTTTTTAGTTATATTATGTTTCCTTTTATTTTTGTTTTAAATCGGTCAGCAGCTGTACTTACACGTATGCTTGGGCTGAAGCGGGGAGAAGAGCATGAAATTGCCCATAATGAAGAGGAAATTCGGCATTTATTATCTGAAAGTCTTGAAGGTGGAGAAATCAATCCTTCAGAATATCGTTATGTAAACCGCATTTTTGAGTTTGACGATCGTCTCGCAAAAGAAATTATGGTTCCTCGTACTGAAATTGTCTGTTTATATAAAGAAAAGAGCTTTAAAGAAAACTTAAATGTGATGCGCGAAGAGAAGTTTACCCGATATCCTGTTGCTGTAGAAGACAAAGATACAATCATAGGACTTGTGAATATTAAGCAGTTTTTTAATGAACATGTGAACGACGAAGAAGAGCAGCTTGAGCCATACATACGTCCTATCATTTCCGTTCATGAGACATTTCCAATACAACAGTTATTAGTGAAAATGCAAAAAGAACGGGTGCACATGGCGGTATTAATTGACGAGTATGGCGGAACTTCAGGTATTGTAACGGTAGAAGACATTATTGAAGAAATTGTTGGTGAAATTCGCGATGAATTTGATGAAGATGAAGAGCCACGCATTGTGAAAATTAGTGATACGATAACAGAGCTTGAAGGGAAAGTATTAATATCAGAAGTCAATGAAATGTTTTATCTTGATTTAGATGACTCGGATCTTGATACGATTGGGGGCTGGCTTCTTTCACAACGAAGTACGATTGCTGAAGGAGACGAAGTGCCTTATGATAACTACGTTTTTCAAGTAATAACAATGGACGGTCATCAAATTAAAAAATTAAAAGTGATTGAAAAGAAACAAAAGACGGATTCCCCTCTTACGTAGATAGGGAGCCGTCTTTTGTTATTTTAATTGCTATAATATGTAATTTTGTGGTATGTTCTTACATATAAGTATCTGACTATATGTTATGTGAGGTGACAAAGTGTTAGCAGCATTTAAGGCGTTGTCTGATCCAAATCGTCGGAAAATCGTTGAGTTATTAAGTGAACAAGATAGGACCGTTACGGAAATTGCCGAACATTTTACCATTTCCCAGCCGAGCATTTCTCAGCATTTAGCTCTTCTAAAAAGCAGTGGTTTACTAGAAGCACGTAAAGAAGGCAAGTACATTGTGTATTCCTTAAATATGACGGTTTTTCAAGAAGTGCTCAAATGGATGCTAACCGTTATGCACAAAGGGGAGGAACGATCGTGAAGAAAAGCCAATTGAGTGTTCTTATTTTTAGTTTGTTGAGTAATATAGCCATTGTTATGGGTTCATATCGGTATTTACCAGAGCGAGTAGCGATGCATTTTAATGGAGCAGGCAACCCAGATCGCTATAGTGACAAACTAACAGCAAGTGTACTAATCGGATTGCTAAGCATGCTGCCTCTGTTAATAGCCTGCGTATTTTTACTCGTTGGGAATAAACGCGAAAACAAACGTAAGGCTAATAAAAGTTTTACGCTATGTATGAGTTTGTTGTCGATCGGCTTAACGAGCATCGTCATGATTTCAGCAATGAACGAACACGCTACATCAGGGCAATTTCTATTTGTAGTGATTGGCGCATTTCTAATAATTACAGGAAATGATATACCCACGTTTCGGAATACAGCAGGTAATCCATATAAACAGCGACGCGTGCAAGGTTTTACGTATTGCCTTTTAGGCTTAATTTTTATCGTGAGCGCTTTTTTGCCGCTCGTTGTTGCGATTTTTCTATGCTTTTTTTCGTTTAGCGGTAGTCTTGTAGTGATTGCGCTATACACGCCAAAAACACGATGAAAAACCGCGGGGGAAGTTACCCGCGGTTTATGTTAAGCTTCTCTTGCTGGTAAGGAGATACCTTCTTCTTGAAAACGTTTCGTCAACCGCTCTCTAATTTTTTGTTCCATGCTCCATTGTTTAAGTGTTTCCGTGCGAGCGAGAATGCGTAAGACTGTATCGCCACTGTCAGGATCGATAACAGGTAGAACATTGGGACCTTCTAATATGGAGGGTTCCTCTTGGCGCAGTTGTTCACTTTCCGTTTTAATCACCAGAAGCGCATGCTCTACTTGCTCAGTGGATGGAAGTTTAAAATCTACAAGGGCGCGCATCGTTCCTCGTGAATGGTTGCTTACACTCGTAATGAGACGATTAGGAATATAGTGAAGGGTTCCGTCAAAGCCACGTACTTTCGTCGTACGAAGTTCAACATCTTCTACAATACCGGTGAAGTTCCCGGTCGTAATATAATCACCAACGTCAATTTGTTTTTCTAGAAGGATAAAGAAACCTGTCACGATATCATTTACTAGACCTTGTGCCCCAAAACCAATGGCTAAACCGACAATGCCAGCTCCGGCTAATAAACCACGAATATCAATATCAAAAACACTAAATACAGCTACAAAGACCATGAAAATGAGTGCGTATGTAAAAACACTCACAACGAGCGTTTCGAGAGTTTTCGCTCGAAAGCTTGTCATATTTTTTCCCTTTGCTACCTTGCCAAACGTAGATCGAATAATGGAAACACCAATTTTTCGTACAATCACATAAATAAGTAAGATCGCAATCAACTTTATGAGTAAGATACCTGTGTGTATACCAAGTGTTGCCCAGTCAACGTTTTGAAGTTGCTGAATGTAATCCATGATTGTGTCCTCCTTCTGTTGCTACATAAAAGTTGTAATTCTCAGTATAACGAAAGAAAGAATAGAATCCAATTATTTCACATCTATTGAATAACTTGTTATGATGGAGAAGGTGAAATCAATAGTTAGGCTTTATTTACACTAATTATCATTTAACATTGACTAAAAAATAAGGTTGTTTTATAATAACTATTGAAGATAGCAATTATTAGTTGGAGGGATTTTATCATGGCAGAACGTATGGTAGCAAAACAAGCACCACGCTTTGAAATGGATGCAGTATTACCAAACAAAGAATTCGGGAAAGTAAGTCTCGAAGAAAATATGAAAAACGACAAATGGACAGTTCTTTTCTTCTATCCAATGGACTTTACATTTGTATGTCCAACAGAAATTACATCTTTAAGCGATCGTTATGATGAGTTTGAAGATCTTGATGCAGCAGTAATCGGTGTATCTACGGATACAATTCATACACACAAAGCTTGGATTAACACACCACGTGACACAAATGGTCTTGGTGAACTTAACTATCCATTAGCAGCTGATACAAACCACACAGTATCTCGTGACTTCGGTGTTCTAATCGAAGAAGAAGGGGTTGCTCTTCGTGGATTGTTCATCATTTCTCCTGAAGGTGAGCTTATGTACTCTGTTGTTAACCATAACAACATTGGTCGTGATGTTGATGAAACACTTCGCGTACTTCAAGCACTTCAAACTGGTGGACTTTGCCCAGCAAACTGGAAACCAGGACAAGCTACTCTATAAATACGATTGTTTTTTATGTAAAAGCAGACAGAGGTTAACTCTTGTCTGCTTTTTTTAGTTATTGGTTATAGTGAAAATGAGAAATGCTATGTTAAAATGAGAATGAAAAGGGGGCGGAGTTTGTTGAAACGTCAATTTGCAGTGATTGGTCTTGGACGGTTTGGGGGAAGCATGTGTAAAGCACTAAGCGATCAAGGTTTAGAAGTGTTAGCAATCGATGTGGATGAAGAGCGTGTAAATGAATACGCCTCCATTGCGACTCATGCTGTAGTGGCAGATTCCACAGACGAGGCTGTAATGAAAAGTCTTGGCATTCGTAATGTGGAACATGTCATTGTAGCTATTGGAGAAAACATTCAAGCTAGCATCCTAACAACGCTGCTTCTTAAGGAAATAGGAATAGAAAAAATTACGGTGAAAGCCCAAAACGACTATCATGAGAAAGTGCTAGTAAAAATTGGGGCCAATCGTATTATTCATCCTGAGCGGGATATGGGTGTGCGGATTGCTCATCAAGTGGTCTCGAAAAATATATTAGATTATTTAGAAATTTCTAATGAATATACAGTGGCAGAAGTAAGTGTAACGGATGAAATCTCAGGAAAAACCATTCGTGAATTAAACTTACGAGCAACGTATGGTTGTAATATTGTGGCGATGAAACGTAATGAAAACATCCTTGTTTCACCAAGTGCCGACCAACAACTTAGCCTTCACGATGTGTTAATCATGATTGGCGCCGAACGAGATTTAGCGAGGTTTGAGAATTCGATTTAACGGTATGAGCGATTTTTAGAAGTTAGAGAAACTAAATATCTTTTAAAAAAAAGATCCTCAATCATTGCTGAGGATCTTTCTTTTATATTTCGTTATATTTCCATGATGATCGGTAAAATCATTGGACGACGGCGTGTTTTTTCATACAGAAATGGTGAAAGTACATCCGTAATCTCATTTTTAATTTCTGACCATTGTTTCGTACGTTTTTCTTCCATTAACGCATTAAGATGTTTAGTTAACAAGCTTTGTGCATCATTAATTAAATCCCCTGATTCTCGCATGTAGACAAAGCCACGAGAAATGATATCAGGGCCAGCTTCTACGACAAACTCTTTCATATTCAGGCTGACAACGACGACGACAAGACCTTCTTCTGAAAGTATTTTGCGATCGCGTAGGACGATGTTTCCGATATCACCGATTCCGCTACCATCAACGTATACAGATCCAGAAGGGATTTTACCAGCGATTGCTGCTTCATTACCAGATAGCGCTAGCACATCACCATTATCCATTGTAAAGCAATTTTGAGGAAGTACATCGCACTCTGTTGCTAATTGGATATGCATCTTAAGCATGCGATATTCGCCGTGTATCGGTAAAAAGTATTTTGGTTTCATTAAGCGAAGCATTAGTTTTTGCTCTTGCTGCCCACCATGTCCAGACGTATGAATATCATTTAAAGAACCGTGAATAACATCTGCTCCTGCTTTATACAGAGAGTTAATGGTTCGGTTTACGCTAATAGCGTTTCCTGGAATCGGTGAAGAAGAAAAGACAACCGTATCACCAGGGATAATCTGAATTTGACGGTGCGTACCATTAGCGATGCGTGAAAGTGCAGCCATTGGCTCGCCTTGACTACCAGTACAAAGAATGGTTACTTGTTGATCAGGCAGACGATTAATTTGCGAAGGCTCGATAAACGTATTTTTTGGAGCTTTAATATAGCCTAACTCTTGACCGATGGCAATGGCAGAATCCATGCTGCGGCCAAAGACAGCAATTTTTCGATTATTTTGCACAGAAGCATCTACCACTTGTTGCAAGCGGTGAATGTTAGAAGCAAACGTTGCGAATATAATGCGACCAGGTACTTTGCGGAAAATATCATTAATGCTATCTCCTACTTTTCGTTCAGAGAGAGTAAAGCCTGGAACTTCTGCATTGGTGCTATCAGAAAGGAGGCAAAGAACACCTTCTTTTCCGATTTCGGCCATTTTTGTTAAGTTGGCAGGTTCACCAACAGGCGTAAAGTCAAATTTAAAGTCTCCTGTATGAACGATGTTGCCAGGCGGTGTTTTGACAACAACCCCAAATGATTCTGGGATGCTGTGCGTTGTTCGGAAAAACGAAACAGCGGTTTTTCTAAACTTAATCACATCGTCTTCAGAAATTTCATGAAGCTTGGCACGACGTAGTAAACCATGTTCTTCTAATTTGTTCTTAATGAGTGCAATAGCAAGCTTGCCCCCATAGATCGGGATGTTTACTTGACGAAGTAAATAAGGAATACCGCCAATATGGTCTTCGTGACCGTGCGTAATAAATAATCCTTTAATTTTATCTTCGTTTTTTACAAGATACGTATAATCGGGAATAACATAGTCAATTCCGAGTAGTTCGTCTTCAGGAAATTTAATACCAGCATCAATTAAGACAATTTCGTCTTGAAATTGCACACCGTACGTATTTTTTCCAATCTCACCGAGGCCTCCAAGTGCGAACACTGCCGTTTGATGATTTTTGACAAATTTCATATATTATTGATTCTCCACTTTATACTGCTCGCCCAATTGCTCATATTCAAGAAATTTCCCGGTAATTTCTTGTACGAACTCAATGTTGTAGTTAGTATGGGCTAATTTTTTTCTTACTTCTTCGACCGTATTCGCTTCCATATAAATCGTTTTTGTGTTCTCGCGAATAGGTACCTCAGCTTTGTCTACTTGAAAATATACTTTAAAAATCATGTTTTCGTCTCCTTACCGTACTAGTTTAATCGATATCTTCGTTCTATTATAAATGAAAAAGACTTCTATTTCATGTATTTTTCATTTCTGTGTTTTTTTAAAGAGTTGGAAGGGTACAGGAGAGAGTGTATTATGGCCGGCAAAATGGGTCTTTCTTTTTTAAAAAAGGCACCTCTTGAAACAATTTTTTTAAGCGTCTTTTTAAGCGGAGCTTACGTTTCATTGCTAATCCGTCCTTTATGTGTCACAAATTTTTGAGTACCTATAGTATATGCTTGGACGCTTTTCTCTTACGAGGTAATTTGTGGGAAGAAACTAAAAAAAGCCCTAAAATAGGGCTCTTGAAATTTCTAAGGTCTTGTTAGGCTGACGGTTGATGGGGGATCAAACGGTTGTTCTTTATTGATGCGATCATAGAACATTATGCCATCTAGATGATCGATTTCATGCTGAAAAACGATGGCAACAAGTCCTTTTAATTTTAATTCAACAGGCTCGCTTTTCGTATTAATTCCTTTGACCGTAATTTTTTCGTAACGCGGCACAAAGCCAGGCACTTCACGATCAACAGATAAACAGCCCTCGCCTCCTTCAAGGTAGGTTACTTTAACAGAGTGGCTAACAATTTTCGGGTTAAGAAGCGCATGACTGTGCAGATGACCGTTTTCGTCTTCTACGTGAACAGCGATAATGCGTTTTGAAATTCCTACTTGTGGGCTTGCCAGTCCAATGCCCGGTCGTAGATCATAGCGCTCTGCTAAGGCAGGATCTTGACTGTTCTTTACGAATTGAAGTAAGCGCTCTGCAAGCTCGATATCCTCTTTTGATGGAGGAACAGCAACAGCTTGAGCTTTTTCACGAAGTGCAGGATGTCCTTCTCGAACAATATCTTTCATTGTTATCATATAGTTTCCTCCTGTAATATCAATGATTAGTTCAATGATTATGAATAATATCTTACATTATTCTATCATAAATTCACGTTGGCGCGTTCATTCGTGCGTTTTGGTCTTGTTTTTGCATGGAAAAAAAGTTGCTGAAACAGATTTCGTTAATGAGTGATACAGATGTAGTATTGAAATGGTAGATAAAGGATTACGTTCAATGAAATTGCACGTAACATATTGATATTAAACAATTGACGATGAAAAACCAGTGGTGTAAACTAAAACATGTGTTGAATTAAATTGTATTACTGAGGATGATTACATACGGTAATACAGTTTGTGAAAGCTCTTCGAAAAGTGCTGGGAAGAACGACTCATGTTTACTTGAAGAAATTGAGGGTAACTAAAAAGTGATTTGTGCATTCCAACCTTTTCGGCTTTTTATCATAAACTTGTCATGGCAATGGTACATTTCGGGCAATCTATACCGAGCGTCCATGTGTCTCATGGCGGATCATATTTGGTGTAAGAAAGGATAGGTGAAAGTTAATGAGTATGATTGAACAGGTTGAAAACCAATTCAAAACCTTTCAAATCTTATCAGAAGACGGGAAAGTAGTAAATGAAGCTGCTATGCCGGAACTTTCCGATGAACAGTTACAAGAATTAATGACGCGTATGGTTTACACACGCATTTGGGATCAGCGTGCGATCTCATTAAACCGTCAAGGACGACTTGGTTTCTATGCGCCAGTTGCTGGCCAAGAAGCTTCTATGCTCGGATCTCAATACGCCCTAGACAAAGAAGACTGGATTCTTCCAGGATACCGTGATATTCCTCAAATCGTTTATCATGGCCTTCCATTATATCAAGCGTTCTTGTATTCTCGTGGACACTTCCAAGGTGGACAAATTCCTGAAGGTGTTAACGTTCTTATGCCACAAATCATCATCGGTGCTCAAATTATTCAAGCAGCAGGTGTGGGTGTTGGTCTTAAGAAAAAAGGGAAAAAGAATGTTGCATTGACGTACACAGGTGATGGTGGTGCGTCTCAAGGTGACTTCTATGAAGGTATTAACTTCGCAGGAGCATACGGTGCACAAGCAATCTTTATCGTTCAAAACAACCGTTTTGCCATTTCTGTACCTGTAGAAAAACAGTCTGCTGCAAAAACAATTGCACAAAAAGCTGTTGCTGCCGGTATCGAAGGCATTCAAGTAGATGGAATGGACGTGCTTGCTGTTTATGCAGCTACCAAACAAGCGCGTGACCGTGCGATTAACGGTGATGGCCCAACGCTTATCGAAACATTAACATACCGTTATGGACCACACACAATGGCTGGGGATGACCCAACTCGTTATCGTACTGAGGATCTTGACAATGAGTGGACGAAAAAAGATCCGCTTGTTCGTTTCCGTAAGTTCTTAGAGGAAAAAGGACTATGGAGTGAAGATCAAGAAAACAAAGTAGTCGATCAAGCAAAAGAAGATATTAAAGCAGCGATTAAAAAAGCTGATGGTGCGCCAAAACAAAAAGTAACGGACCTTATCGGATTTATGTTTGAAGAACTACCACACAACTTAAAAGAACAAATGGAAGAATACACAGCAAAGGAGTCGAAATAAGATGGCTCAAATGACCATGATTCAAGCAATTACAGATGCGATGCGCACTGAATTGAAAAACAACGAAAATGTTGTCGTGTTTGGAGAAGATGTTGGCCAAAACGGTGGTGTTTTCCGTGCGACTGAAGGACTTCAACAAGAGTTCGGCGAAGACCGAGTATTCGATACGCCTCTTGCTGAATCAGGGATTGGTGGACTAGCAATTGGACTAGGTCTAACAGGATTCCGTCCGGTTATGGAAATTCAATTCTTTGGCTTCATTTTTGAAGTAATGGACTCTGTTGTTGCTCAAGCTGGACGTATGCGTTACCGCTCTGGTGGAGCATATCATTCACCAATTACCATCCGTTCACCATTTGGTGGTGGCGTTAAAACGCCTGAGCTTCATGCAGATAGCTTAGAAGGCTTAGTTGCTCAAGCACCTGGTGTAAAAGTAATTATTCCTTCAACACCTTACGATGCAAAAGGACTATTAATTTCTGCGATTCGTGATAACGATCCAGTTATTTACCTCGAGCATATGAAGCTTTATCGCTCGTTCCGTGGCGAAGTACCTGAAGAAGAGTACACAATTGAAATTGGAAAAGCAGACGTGAAACGTGAAGGTACTGACGTTTCCATCATTACTTACGGTGCAATGGTTCACTCTTCTCTTAAAGCAGCAGAAGAGCTTGAAAAAGAAGGCATCTCTGCTGAAGTAGTTGACCTTCGTACAGTAAGTCCGCTTGATATTGATACAATTATTGCTTCTGTTGAAAAAACAGGTCGTGCAATTGTTGTTCAAGAAGCACAAAAACAAGCAGGTATTGCAGCGAACGTAGTAGCTGAAATTAATGACCGTGCAATTCTTAGTCTAGAAGCACCTGTTCTTCGTGTAACAGCACCAGATACAGTGTTCCCATTTGCATCAGCAGAGGACGTTTGGCTTCCAGATTATAAAGATATTGTTGTGAAAGCGAAGACTGTTTATAACTTCTAAGCTTTTTAACAAGGGAGGGCTGAAAAAGGAATCATTTATGGATTTCTTTTTCGGCATTTCTACTTGTATATATAGAATTTGAATTATAGGAGGCGTTGTTAGTGGCATTTGAATTTAAGCTTCCCGACATTGGTGAAGGTATCCACGAAGGCGAAATTGTAAAATGGTTTGTAAAAGCCGGAGATGAAGTAAAAGAAGACGATATCCTTCTTGAAGTACAAAACGATAAGGCTGTAGTAGAAATTCCTGCTCCAGTTGATGGTAAAATTCTTGAAGTGAAAGTGGACGAAGGTACAGTTGCAATCGTTGGCGATGTTCTCGTAACGATTGAATCTGATCAAGAGCCACCACCATCTGCTCATGGTGACCACGAAGAAGAGGCACCAAAAGCAGAAGAGAAAAAAGAAGAAGCACCAAAAGCAGCACCATCTGCTGATGCACCTGTTGATGAAAGCAAACGTGTTATTGCGATGCCATCTGTTCGTAAATATGCGCGTGAAAAAGGTGTAAACATTCGTCAAGTTGCTGGATCTGGTGATAATGGTCGCGTAATGAAAGAAGATATCGATGCGTTCCTAAATGGTGGATCTGCGATGATTCAAGAAGACGCAGAAACGACAGAAGCACCAAAAGCAGCAACACCAGCGAAAGAAGCACCAAAAGCTATTCCTGCTGGCGAACAAGAAACACGCGAAAAATTAAAAGGTGTTCGTAAAGTGATTGCTAAAGCAATGGTTAACTCTAAACAAACGGCACCACACGTTACATTAATGGACGAAATCGATGTAACAGAGCTTGTTGCTCATCGTAAGAAATTCAAACAAATGGCTCAAGATAAAGGTGTTAAACTTACGTATCTTCCATACGTAGTAAAAGCGCTCGTATCTGCAGCCCGTGAATTCCCAGCAATCAATGCTTCAATCGATGATGCAAACGAAGAAATCGTTTGGAAACATTATTACAACATCGGAATCGCTGCTGATACAGATAACGGCTTAATGGTGCCAGTTGTTAAAGATGCTGATCGCAAGTCCATCTTTAAAATTTCTGGTGAAATCAATGAGCTTGCTGTTAAAGCGCGTGACGGTAAACTAGCTGCAGATGAGATGAAAGGCGGATCTATTACGATCTCTAACATCGGTTCTGCAGGTGGACAATGGTTCACTCCAGTTATCAATCATCCAGAAGTTGCCATCTTAGGGATTGGCCGAATTGCTGAAAAAGCAGTTGTGAAAAATGGAGAAGTTGTCGTAGCACCAGTTCTTGCGTTATCATTAAGCTTTGACCACCGTTTAATTGATGGGGTAACTGCTCAAAACGCAATGAATCACATTAAACGTTTGTTGAACGATCCACAACTATTAGTAATGGAGGCGTAGAGAAATGGTAGTAGGTGATTTTCCGATTGAATTAGACACACTAGTAATTGGTTCAGGTCCTGGGGGATATGTTGCAGCAATTCGTGCCGCACAATTAGGACAAAAAGTAGCCGTTGCTGAAAAAGGTGAAATGGGCGGCGTATGCTTAAACGTGGGGTGTATCCCTTCTAAAGCATTGATCAATGCTGGTCACCGTGTCGAACATGCAAAACATTCCGATGATATGGGGATTACAGCGGAAAACGTAACAGTAGACTTTTCGAAAGTTCAAGAATGGAAAGCTGGAATCGTAAAAAAATTAACAAGCGGAGTACAAGGTCTTCTTAAAGGAAATAAAGCAGATATTATTTCTGGCGAAGCTTACTTCGTTAACGAAAATACAGTACGTATTATGGACGATAAAGCGTCTCAAACGTATACATTCAAAAACTGTATTATCGCAACGGGATCTCGTCCAATTGAAATTCCTGGTTTCAAATGGAGCGACCGTGTCATTTCTTCAACAGGAGCGCTAGCTCTTCAAGAAGTGCCTAAGAAAATGGTTGTAATCGGTGGCGGTTATATCGGAATGGAGCTTGGAACAGCATTTGCTAACTTCGGTACAGAAATTACAGTACTTGAAGGTTCTAAACAAATCCTTCCTGGCTTTGAAAAACAAATGAGCCAAGTTGTTTCTAAGCGTCTTAAAAAGAAAGGCAATGTGGAAGTTTTCACAGAAGCTCTTGCTAAAGGCGTAGAAGAAACGAAAGATGGCGTTGTTGTTACCGCTGAAATTAAAGGCGAAACAAAAACATTTGAAGCAGACTATGTACTTGTAACTGTTGGACGTCGTCCAAACACAGAAGAACTTGGTCTTGAGCAAGTAGGAATTGAAATGACTGAGCGTGGACTTATCAAAATTGATAAACAAGCGCAAACAAACATCAAAGGCATTTATGCAATTGGTGATATCGTTGAGGGACCTGCTCTTGCTCACAAAGCTTCTTATGAAGGTAAAGTAGCGGCTGAAGCGATCAGTGGACACCCTGCAGAAATTGATTATCTTGCGATTCCTGCTGTTGTCTTCACAGATCCAGAACTAGCAACAGTTGGTTATGATGAGAAAAGTGCAAAAGAAGCTGGTTATGATGTAAAAGCTTCTAAGTTCCCATTTGCTGCAAACGGACGTGCTCTTTCTATGAATGAAACAGACGGATTCATGAAGCTTATTACGCGTAAAGAAGATGGTTTACTACTTGGGGCACAAATCGCTGGTGGTAACGCATCTGATATGATCGCTGAGCTTGGTCTTGCAATCGAAGCAGGAATGACTGCTGAAGATATCGCAATGACAATTCATGCCCATCCAACGTTTGGTGAAATTTCCATGGAAGCAGCTGAAGTTGCTCTTGGTATGCCAATTCATATCGTTAAATAATACAAAAAAGCTTACGACAAAACGAACTCGTTTTCTCGTAAGCTTTTTTTTACTTTCTTTTTTCGAAATGCATAATCCGGCCATTAAATAAATGCAATTCACCTTGTAACTGTTTCGCTAAAAATTTAGCAAATTCATTGGCTTTTGCTTTATCACCATGCGTAGCGAGAGAAGGAATCGTTAGTTGTACGTAGGAAACAACATGATCTTCCTCACGCTCACAATCAACGGCGACTAATAAATAGCGATACTGATCAGGATCTCGTCCTTTCAAATAGAGCCACTTTTGTGTATGATCTTCTTTTTCATGAACCTCATAAGGAAAAGCAGCATTTTCATAGGCCCAATCTAATTGCTCACCTGTCTTTTCCGTTATTTCTTGATAATAGCGAAATAAACGAACAACGTCGGCTAATGAAATGGTTTGTTGAGTGGAGCCAGGGCGTAACTTAATATAGCTTGTTGCTTCCAATTTTCTCTCCCCCAATCGTACTATCTACTACTACTATAGTAGCATTGTCTTCCTCATTTTTACAGTATTTACGAAAAACCTTCCCATTTAAAACCAAATAAGGTTGTAGTATGATGAGAACAAGCACCTTTTTAAAGAGGTGACAGTGTAGGAGGAGTGTTCATGAAGGCATTAATTGTCATTGATTATACGTTAGATTTTATTACAGGAGCTTTGCCGTGTGGAGATCCGGGAATAGCTATTGAAGATCAGGTAGTTACGCTTACTAATTCTTTTATTAATCAGGATGAGTATGTTGTGTTCGCTGTGGATCTTCATGAACAAAATGACCCGTATCATCCGGAATCGAAATTGTATCCACCTCATAATATAAGAGGCACAGCTGGTCGGAATTTATATGGAAAATTACATGAAGTATACGAGACACATAAAGATAAAGACAATGTTCAATGGATGGATAAAACGCGTTATAGTGCGTTTGCTGGTACAAATCTTGAGTTGAAATTACGAGAACGAGGCATAACGGAACTTCATTTAGTCGGTGTATGTACTGATATTTGCGTCCTGCATACAGCGGTTGACGCCTATAACAAAGGGTTTACAATTGTCGTTCATGAACAAGCGGTAGCAAGCTTCAATCAAGCTGGTCATGACTGGGCATTAACTCATTTTAAAAACAGTCTCAATGCCATTATTCAATAGAGAAGAAAAGGGGAATCAATCATGAATACATACAGTGACGATAGCTTTACCCTTCATACCGATTTGTATCAAATTAATATGGCAGAAACGTATTGGCGAGATCATGTTCATGAGCATCGAGCCGTTTTTGAAGTATACTTCCGAAAGCTTCCTTTTGGTAATGGTTATGGCGTTTTTGCCGGTCTCGAACGAATCTTACAGTATATTCAACAATTTCGCTTTTCAGATAGTGATTTGGCGTTTTTAAAAGAAGAGTTAGGGTACGATCCAGAATTTATTAACTATTTACGTACTGTCTCCTTTACGGGAAACATCACCTCGATGGTTGAAGGGGAGCTTGTGTTTGCAAACGAGCCGATTTTGCGCATTGAAGCACCGTTAATAGAAGCGCAATTAATTGAAACAGCGGTTCTTAATATCGTCAATTATCATACGTTAATCGCAACAAAAGCGTCGCGCATTAAACAAGTGGTCGGTACTGATGTAGTGATGGAATTCGGGACCCGAAGAGCACAGGAGCTTGATGCAGCCATCTGGGGAACACGTGCAGCCTATATTGGTGGTTTTGAAGCAACATCAAATGTGCGGGCTGCGAAGTTATTTGGGATCCCTGTAGCGGGAACACATGCCCATTCAATGGTACAAACGTATAGGGATGACTATACAGCTTTTAAGAAATATGCATCGGTGCATAAAGAGTGTGTATTTCTAGTTGATACGTATGACACCTTAAAATCAGGTGTGCCAGCAGCTATAAAAGTAGCTCAAGAATTAGGCGATGCTATTCATTTTAAAGGCATACGGTTAGATAGTGGTGACTTAGCGTATTTATCAAAAGCAGCACGAAAAATGTTAGATGACGCTGGATTTCATCACACAAAAATTATCGCCTCTAATGATTTGGATGAATACACCATTCATCATTTAAAATCACAAGGAGCAAGAATTGATACGTGGGGCATTGGTACAAAGGTAATTACTGCTTTTGACCAACCGGCTTTAGGCGCTGTTTACAAACTCGTCTCAATTGAAGAAAATGGAAAAATGACAGACACGATTAAAATTAGTGGGAATCCAGAAAAAGTCTCTACCCCCGGTCTTAAACACGTCTATCGGATTATTAATATGGTCAATAAAAAGTCTGAAGGAGATTATATTGCGTTAGATGAAGAACGTCCGGAAAAGGAAGAACGATTAAAAATGTTCCATCCGACCCATACATATATTTCAAAATTCGTAACGAACTTTGAAGCGAAAAAATTACAAGTAGACGTTGTGAAAAATGGGACCGTGGTTTATCAACTACCGAGCCTTCTTTCTTCTCAACGCTATGCAAAAGATAATTTAGACCTTTTGTGGGATGAATACAAACGAACGATGAATCCGGAAGAATATCCAGTGGATCTAAGTCAAAAGTGTTGGAATAACAAAATGGCGTGTATTACAGAAGTTCAAGAAAAAGTTCAAAAGACAATTGAAAAGATGACATAAGGAGGAGAGCGTGTGGCAAGGATTGGGATTTATGGTTCATCGTTTGATCCTATAACCAATGTACATTTATGGACAGCGTCAACAATTGCTCATCGTGCGAAATTAGATCAAGTCATTTTTTTACCATGTGCAAATAACCGTCGTGATAAAAAGCTTCACACGACGGATGAGCATCGATGGGCAATGCTTCAACTCGCCATTGCTGAAAATGATTGCTTTGTTTCAAATGATTATGAAATAAAGGAACGCGCAGGCGTTGGTAAACAGTTTACGTATTTTACGATGGAATATTTTAAACAATGCTTTCCGGATGATGATGTTTTTTTTATTATGGGTGCCGATCTCTTACGGGATTTAGATCATCCTGAATTACCCGTTGAAAAACGCTGGAAATATCGTGAAGATCTTATTAAAAACAACCGGTTTATTGTAATGGCAAGGAATCAAATTGATTTATTAAAGGTGATTTCAAAAAGTCCATTACTTAGAAATCATGACGACGGTAGGTTCCATCTCTTAGATAAAGGACTTTCTATGGAAATTAGTTCTACTTATATTCGTGAAGAGCTGGCGATGGGAGGGGAGCCTCGCTATTTATTACCTGAAGTGTGCTATGACTATATCAAGCAGCATAAACTATATGAGTTAAAGTGAAAAAGGTGTGCAAGTAAAGGTCGTAATTAGAATAACCTATTTAGCAAATAAGTTATTCTAATTATGGTTGACAAATGATTTGTGATACATTATTATAAAGCCAACAAGATAAATAAAGCGCTTACATGAAAAGGGGCTGTTATATAATGGGAGAAATTATTTGCCAAACATGTGATTGCACGATCGAACACTTTGAAGATGAAAAAGTAACAAAGCTTTATACAGATCAATGCCCGAATTGCGGGAAGTAATATATGAAGAGAAGCAGTGACCAAAGGGTCACTGCTTCTTTTTTCGTAATAGGATATTCATTGACGTGAATTTGCATTAGTAGCTTTAGAAGATGGCAACGCGTTCTTTAATGACTTTTAGCTTTTGGAGTTGTGGATCCTCAGGACCTTGAACAGGTAGCCCTACTTCAATCGTTTCCTGAATATAATCTAAATTATCTTGTGTAATAATCTCGCCAGGAATAAGAATTGGAATTCCAGGTGGATACACCATAACAAATTCAGCAATAATGCGGCCTGCAGATTCATGAAAAGGAATGCTTTCTGTTTCAGCATAAAATGCATCTCGAGGTGACAGCGCTAATACCGGAATATCCGGAACGTGAACAGCCAAGGGTTGCGTTGTTTGTTCTGTTTGTCCTTTTTGATAATACGCTGATAATTCTTGAAGTGCAGCAACAAGAATCATTATATTTTTCTCATGATCAGCCGTCGTAATTAAGCAAAGAATGTTGTATAAATCGGATAATTCTACTTCAATATTCTTTTCTTCACGTAACCATACTTCTGCTTCATAGCCCGTAATTCCTAAGTCTTTAACGGAAATTAGTAATTTCGTTGGATCTAAATCAAACGTGGCTTCATTGCCAAGAATTTCACGACCAACGCAGTGAAGAAAAGGAATCGTATTAATTTTTAAGCGTGCGTCTTCCGCTAATGAAATGGTGCGCTCAATAATGGTAAAGCCTTCTGTAGCTAAGCGCTTTCGTGCCGTATCAAGAGACGCTAATAATAAATAAGACGTTGATGTGGTCGTTAACATACTTAAGATGGTTTGAATGCGTTGTGAAGATACTAAGCCATCTCGTACATTTAAGATGGAACTCCCAGTTAGTGAGCCTCCTAATTTATGAACGGAGGTGGCGGCCATATCTGCGCCTGCTTGCATCGCAGAAAGAGGGAGTTTTTCATGGAAATGCATAAGCACACCGTGTGCTTCATCCACTAGTACAGGGACGCCATAACTATGGGAAATCGTAACAATTTCTTGTAAATTTGCGCTGATCCCATAATATGTTGGATTGATGACAAGGACGCCTTTAGCATCAGGATGTTGCGCTAATGCTTTTTTCACACTGTGCGGTGTGATGCCATGTGAGATCCCAAGCTCTTTGTCAATTTCCGGATGAATGAAAATAGGTGTAGCACCTGAGAACACTATGGCTGTCATAATCGATTTATGAACATTTCGCGGGATAATGATTTTATCCCCCGGAGCCACAACAGAAAGAATCATTGTCATAATTGCTCCGCTCGTACCTTGAACTGAGAAAAAGGTATGATCAGCACCAAAGGCTTCGGCAGCTAATACTTGCGCTTCATGAATCATGCCTTTTGGGTGATGCAAATCATCTAATGGTGCAATGTTAATCAAATCAATACTTAATGCGTTTTCCCCCATAAATTGACGGAAGTCCGGATCCATCCCATGCCCTTTCTTATGACCAGGAATATGAAACTGATGTGGATTTCTTTTTGCATGTTGTTTCAAACCGGTAAATAAGGGGGTTTCATGTTGTGACAATGGCGACACCTCATCTATAATTATCGTAACAATTGTTTTCTAAATGTAGAAAACAAATGAAGTATATCAGAATTTACCTCTTTTGTAAGCAATTTTTTAAGGAAGAAGAAAGGGGAGAAATGTAGATGCAAACGAGAGTCACCCAATTGTTAAATATTGATTGGCCCATTATACAAGGAGGGCTTGCTTACCTTGCTTATGCAAAGCTTGCTGCAGCCGTTTCAAATGCTGGAGGGTTAGGTCAAATTACGGCAATGTCCTTACCTTCACCCGAAGCACTAACAACAGAAATACGCCGAACAAAAGCGCTTACCAATCGACCGTTTGGTGTTAATTTTGCCATTAGTCAGCATGGCAAACCTTATGAAGACATGATGGAAGCTGCTCTCCATGAAAAGGTAGACGTTATAAGCATTACAGGGGGGAATCCCGCACCCGTACTACAAATGCTTCAAGGGACAGGAGTGAAAACACTCGTATTAGTTTCCTCCGTTCGTCAAGCTATCAAAGCAGAAGCACTAGGAGCAGACGCTGTTATGGCAGTGGGTCAAGAAGGCGGGGGGCATTTAGGGAAAGATGACGTAGGAACGATTTGTTTAATACCGCGTGTCGTTGAAGCTGTTTCCATTCCAGTTATTGCTTCTGGCGGTATTGGAGACGGTAAAGGGTTTATGGCTGCGCTAAGCTTAGGAGCAGAAGGCATTGAAATGGGCACTCGGTTTATAGCAACGCAAGAATGCGAACATGCACATCCTCTTTATAAGGAAGCGCTTATAAATGGCACTGAACAAGGAACGGTTGTTATTAAACGAAGCATTGGTGCTCCAGCTAGAGCCATTGCTTCTGCGTATACGAAACAGATTCTTGAACAAGAGAAAGTGGAAGCTTCTTACGATCATCTCAAAGAATGGATTAGTGGTGAACGCAATCAACGCTTTATTTATGAAGGAAAAGAAGAGGAAGGCTTTGGATGGGCAGGACAAGTGATGGGGCAAATTTTCGACAGTCCCTCTGTACAGCAACTTTTTGAGCGGATACAGGAAGAAATGCATGATACTAATAAAAGGCTACAAGACATGTTGAAATCAAAAGAAGTTAAGCAATGACCCAAACCAAATGCTATGTTTTTAATATACTAAGGGTAAGAAGAGGAGACATCTCCCCTTCTTACCCAAAGAAAAATGTTATGCAGAATACACTTGTTTTTTAAGGTCATATAGCGGTAGTAAGGTTTTAAATGTTTCCTCCACTTTTGCTATAAAGGAAGCACCATCCATTTTAACAGCTTCTTCTTTGCTCACATGAATGCCACATAGCAGTTCGGCTTTCTTTACTTCTCCTAAGCGTTTTACCATTTGTTCTAGCTGTTCTCCTTTTACAGAGGCATGACTGACTGCATCTGGCTTCATATGGTCTACAGACCACACAAAAGAGTCTGGTATGTGCTTGGTTAAGGTTTGTAGTTGATGTCCCAATGCCTTCGAATAGTCTACTTTTACAAGCGATTCATAAATGATGGCAAACCAAACAAATAGGTGTGTTTCAAATAAGCCAATTTGAAAATGAGGAAGTTTTTTATAGCCACGATTACTGCTTGCGATGGCAACCCATGTGTCTTTTGGAGGATTCACCGTCCGACGAGCATGCTTTGCGACATGATAAAACATTTCTTCTCCTGTAAGCCCAGAAAGTTCGGGAGCAAAATATTCGCCTAATAGCTGCAGTTTTGGACGCACTTGCTCTATTAATTTCTCCATGCGAGCTTCTAGTCCATCAATTGTAAAAACAGCAAAATCCTCTTCTGTAAATCCTGTAAATTCCATTGTAATCCTCCTGTATCGAATAACTCGTATAATTAGTAGTTTACCACAAGCTTTTTAAAAAATTAAAATCCCTGAGCATTCCGTGTTTCTAAGTAAAAAGCACTCTTTTTTAAAAAATAATGTCTGAAGGTTGCATTAAAGAAAAGTGAAACATATGATAGAAGACAATATAAAATCAGAAAATTTAGTTTTCTTACAAAAAATAGAAAGGATGTGGAGAGGATGAAACAGGTCATTCAAACGTTAAAACGTACGGATGCTGAACGTAGGATTCCCGTATTGAAACTTGAGATTGATTATGAACTTTCTACTTTGTTTGAAGCTATGCAAGCAAATAATATCCGTCAAATGAATGAATCAAAGCGCAAGTTGGAAAAATTTCGTCAAGAGCTAGTGAGACTTGAAGCATGAAAACAGCAGAATCAGGGTAAAAAAACGAACCTGGCGATGATCAGGGGCGTTTTTTTGTACGGAATAAAAGGAGAGAACGATGTTTGATACGAAGAAATAAGCAAGTTATAGTTATGTTTAACGTCACAAGTGGTAACATATAAGAAAGATGGATTTAGGAGTTGATAAGATGAACGATGCGATGATTGATGCATTGTACAAGCAAGCTAAAGAATGGGTGTATGAGGCTGGAGCGATGATTAAAGACTCCTTTTCTCGGAAATTGGATATTACATACAAATCACATCAAGCGGATCTTGTGACGAATATGGATAAAAACATTGAAAAGTTTTTTGCAACATTGATACATGAGCACTATCCTGATCATAAAATTATCGGTGAAGAGGGCTATGGTGACGAAGTAAAGAAAATGGATGGCACTCTTTGGATTATAGATCCTATAGATGGAACGACGAATTTTGTTCATCAGCAGAGTAACTTTGCGATTTCCATTGGTATATTTGTTGATGGCGTAGGCGTTATTGCTTTTATATATGATGTAGCAAGGGACGAGCTTTTTCACTGTGTAAAAGGCCAAGGGATCTATCTTAATGATCAAAAACTTCCATCCTTGCGTACAAATGTATTAGCAGAATCGGTAGTGGCTATTAATGGGACATGGCTTACGCCAAATCCGAAAATAGATCATCAATCTTTAATTCCTATCGTGCGCAAATCGAGAGGGACGCGTTCGTATGGAACGGCGGCGCTAGAACTAGCGTATGTTGCGTGTGGTCGCATTGATGCGTATATAACGATGCGATTATCTCCATGGGATTTTGCGGCAGGTTATATTTTAATTGGGGAAGCGGGTGGCACGATTTCAACCGTTTCAGGGGAATCTGTCAATTTATTAGAAAAGAACAGCATTTTTGCGAGCAAAAAAGGATTGCACGAAGAAATTCTTTCCATTATTTATGAAGGAGCAAAGAGTGAATAAGCGGGCATTTACATGGAGCGATCTCCCGTTTATTCGCCACTTATTTCAGTTAGCAGGTAAGCTTTGGCAGCAAGAAGAAGGCATTGATGGAACCGAAAACGATGCGCAGCTGACGGCTTATTTACAGCGCTATGTTGAAAGTGGTGGAGAGTGGTTTATTTTTGAAGAAAACGATAAAAAAATCGGCGCAGCGTATGTAACTTACGCTGCGCCGTCTAATGGCAAACCATGGCTTGGTACACTCCTAGTTGCGGAGCTTTTTCAAAAAAAAGGGTATGCACATGCAATAATCGCCTGCATAAATGATGAAATAAAAAACAATCATACAGCTCTTTTTGCGGCCTGTCCTGTACCGTATTCGTCATGGCTTCTTTTTCTAAATCATCTTGGATTTGAGCAGATGGCTTTTGAAAAAGATGAGTTTGGTAAAGAATACATTAAGCTTGTTAAAGCCCTTACAAATTAGCGTGCTTCTCTTTTTTCACGAAATTTCTTGCGTAACGTGAAGCCAAAGCCCATTAAGAAGAAAACGGCCACGATGCACAAGATGGCAATAAGCCAGCTATGAACGCCAATCGCTACGCCAATCATTCCGATACAAAAAGTTGCGAGTACTGCAATCAGTAAAAAAATCAGTTTTTCGTATTTCATAAAAGCCTCCAATAATAGAATACTATACGTATAGTGTAACTTAATTTTTCAAAAAAGAAAAAGTTTGTTGTACTTTGTGGTATAATAGTAAAGTTGAATATCCATAGAGAAAAAACGACCAAGGTAAAAATTGGACGAATAATATAACCCAGATAGGATCTTAAGGAGAGATTTAAGTTGAAATTTAGACAAGACATAAAAAACATTGCGATTATCGCGCACGTTGACCACGGGAAAACAACCCTTGTGGACCAAATGCTTCACCAATCAGGCACGTTCCGTTCTAACGAACAAGTAAATGAGCGCGCAATGGACTCAAATGATTTAGAAAAAGAACGTGGTATTACCATCCTTGCTAAGAACACAGCTATTAATTATGAAGGCACACGCATTAACATTATGGATACACCAGGACATGCTGACTTCGGTGGTGAAGTAGAGCGTATTATGCGTATGGTTGATGGTGTTCTTCTCGTAGTTGATGCTTATGAAGGCTGTATGCCACAAACACGTTTCGTATTGAAAAAAGCATTAGAACAAAAATTAACGCCAATCGTAGTCGTAAACAAAATTGACCGTGATTTTGCACGTCCAGAAGAAGTCGTTGATGAAGTTATTGATTTATTTATTGAATTAGGTGCAGACGAAGAACAATTAGAGTTCCCAGTCGTATATGCTTCTGCATTAAAAGGAACTGCAAGTAATGATCCTAACCAACAAGATGAAGATATGACGGCGCTTTTTGATTCTATTATCGAAAACATTCCTTCACCAGTTGATAATAGCGATGAGTCGTTACAATTCCAAGTGTCACTACTTGATTATAACGACTACCTAGGTCGTATTGGGATTGGTCGTGTATTCCGTGGAACGATGACTGTTGGACAAGCAGTAACCTTAATGAAACTTGACGGAACGATGAAAAAATTCCGCGTCACTAAAATCTTCGGCTTCTTAGGATTGAAGCGCGTTGAAATTCAAGAAGCGAAAGCAGGCGATCTTGTTGCCGTTTCTGGAATGGAAGAGATTAACGTTGGTGAAACGGTTTGTCCAGAAGGTCAAGAAGAAGCACTTCCAGTTCTTCGCATTGATGAACCTACATTGAAAATGACGTTCCTTGTTAACAATTCACCATTTGCAGGACGTGAAGGGAAATGGGTTACGTCAAGAAAAATTGAAGAACGTCTTCGTGCACAACTTGAAACAGACGTATCGCTTCGTGTTGATAATACAGAATCTCCAGATGCATGGGTTGTATCAGGACGTGGAGAACTTCATTTATCTATTTTGATTGAAAACATGCGTCGTGAAGGATATGAGCTTCAAGTGTCGAAACCTGAAGTAATCGTTCGTATGATTGATGGTGTTCGCAGTGAGCCAGTTGAGCATGTGCAAATCGATATTCCTGAAGAGTACACAGGTGCTGTAATGGAATCACTTGGTGAGCGTAAAGGTGAAATGAAAAATATGGTGAACAATGGTTCTGGCCAAGTTCGCTTAGAATTTATGGTACCTGCACGTGGCTTAATTGGTTATAGCACAGAGTTCTTAACACAAACTCGTGGTTACGGAATCTTAAATCATACGTTTGATAGCTATCAGCCGATGCACGACGGTCAAGTTGGTGGACGTCGTCAAGGTGTACTTGTGTCTATGGAAAATGGAAAAGCTAGTCAATATGGGATCTTAAACGTAGAAGACCGCGGTACAATCTTTGTAGAACCAGGTACAGAAGTGTACGAAGGTATGATTGTTGGTGAACATACACGTGAAAATGATATTACAGTTAACATTACAAAAGTGAAGCAGATGACAAATATGCGTTCAGCTAACAAAGACCAAACAGTTAGCATGAAGAAGCCACGCGTTATGTCTCTTGAAGAAGCATTAGAATATTTAAATGAAGATGAGTACTGTGAAGTAACACCAGAAAGCATTCGTCTTCGTAAAAAAATTCTCGATAAGAACGAACGTGAACGTCAAAGCAAGAAAAAGAAAATCGCAACCCAAAACTAATTTACTATAGAGGTGACGGGTAATGAAGGGGAGCAACATTGCAAAAGCAACCGGAGAAGATTCTTCTCCGATTGCCTTGTTACTAGGGATCAATGATCATCCGATTGCTGGATTCTTTTTACTGTATGTTGTCATTGCCGCTTTATCGATAGTCGTTTATAAGTTAGGATTTGCAAAAAAATTGCCGGTATTAAAATCGGTAGTCATCTATGTACTTCTTATTGTTGGATGTTTCCCATTAACTTTCTTTGGCATTGGGTTACCAATTGCAGAAGGTCTTGTATGTGCTGCAGCTGTTCTGATTATCTATAAAATCAGGTTGCGTCAAAGTAAGAAAAATAATGCGGAAACAACGACAGGCGCACAACGATGACGTGGGACGATGCGCTTTTTAACTGGCTAAGTATTAAAAAAGTAGCCGAGCAACGGCCCGCTGATGAGGCAGCTAGCGATACACTGTCTTTTTTTACAGAGCTGTTAACAGAAGATCATCAAACATCTCAATTGCATGTTTTGCAAAAAGATGGATGGTATATTGTTACTGGTGATTATAATGGCGAAGCGTTTCAAAAACAATTTCGCACAGAATTAGTAGATGCCTTATGGCAATCAATCGAAGCTGAACCGAAATACAATTGTTAAAAAAAGGTTGCCTGTTAGTAGGCAACCTTTTTTTATTTATATTGTTTTGTTTCGCTCACACAGCCACAGGCATCCGTGTAAAAGCAATGCATAAAGAAGGTGGGCGGTAAACCAAAGGATCATAGCGGTTATTTGAGAAGTTATGATGGTGTGCTTGGCAAGCGCAAGTAAAGGGAAATAAGTGAGGCTTGCGATCAAGCTGAAAACGTAGGGCCAAATTGCTTTAAGTGTTGCAAAGTGAAAACGAAACAAGCTAACGATGATGCCGATCACACAGGATACGAGCAGATGAAGAAGGAATTGAACACTTTCTGTTGAAAAGAAAGAAGGAAGTGCTGGAATAAAGTCAATGTTTAAAAGAAGGGTGTAAACCCCTACTCCAGTTAGCCATTGAGCAACTTTTAAAGAAAAACCAAGCAGTAGGCCAGCAACAAAGCCGGAAAAAACTCCGGATCGCCACCGCCTACCAGTCATTTTCCTGCTGTGGGGAACGATATAACATAAAGAGACCTGTTGCTTTTCTTTGATTGGTTTTGTCTGTAATACGCTCTTGGCAAGGTTGACACATAAATGTATGAATCGGTCGATTACGTAATTTTTTAGCCATTGTTGATTGATCTTCAATGGATTGGATCGTGTCGCATAAAACACATTTCACTCTCATTGCTTTATCACCTCTACCTTGTATTATACCAAAATTTTCTCAAGACCACTATGATGAGGCAATCATCCAAAGAAGGAATCCATCGTGAATTTCAAAGGAATCCTTCTATCTTTCGTCTTTTTCTCATACATTGAAAGTAATTCCGTTCATTCATTGGACGTGCAGCATGAGGAAAATGCCTTTCACAGACACTGCCAAAAAACGAAGGAGGCTGTGCAGGATTGAGTAAAATATATGTCCTAGACACGAACGTTCTTTTACAGGATCCGCATTCTATCTTTTCTTTTGGTCCTAATGAAGTCGTGCTACCAGCGATTGTGCTGGAAGAAGTGGACTCAAAAAAACGATACATGGATGAAATTGGTCGAAATGCTCGTGAAGTATCCCGACTCATCGATAAATTGCGGACGTCGGGTACGCTTCATCAAAAAGTGCCTCTCGGTAATGGCGGATTTATGCGCGTAGAATTAAATCGGTGTTCTTTTGATCGCCTAAGCGATACATTTGTAGAGCCGACGAATGATAACAAAATTTTAGCGGTTACGCTGCATTTACAAAACGAAGAAGAAACCATTAAACAAAAGAAAGACGTCATTTTAGTAAGTAAAGACGTGCTGGTACGCGTAAAAGCAGATGCGCTCGGTATTATTGCAGAAGATTTTTTAAGCGATCGAGTCGTTGAGCGAGATGATCAAACGTATACAGGGTATAAGGAAATTTATATTAGCGGCGAAACGATGAATAAGTTTTACGATATGCATGAATTGACATTAGCTGATCTCCCAGGTCAGGCGTTTTATCCTCATCAATTTGTCATTATGAAAGATTTGTATCGAACGTCTGTCTCTGCTTTAGCAAAAGTGGATGAACAAGGAAAGAAGCTAAAGCCACTTGTAGCAGAAGGCGATGCCATTTGGGGAATTAAGCCTCGTAACGTGCAACAAAAAATGGCTATTGAATTGTTGTTACGAAAAGACATCCCGCTCGTTACGATGATTGGTAAAGCTGGGACAGGGAAAACGCTGTTAACGTTAGCTGCAGGTTTGTTACAAACAGAGGATTTAAAAAATTATATTAAGTTATTTATTGCGCGTCCGATCGTGCCTATTGGCAAAGATATCGGCTATTTACCAGGTGAAAAGGATGAAAAGTTAAAGCCGTGGATGCAACCCATTTACGATAATCTTGAATATTTGTTTAACGCGAAAAAGCAAGGTGAGCTTGAGAAAATATTAGCTGGAATCGGTTCTATTCATGTAGAGGCATTAACGTATATTCGTGGTAGAAGCTTACCCGATCAATTTATTATTATTGATGAAGCGCAAAATTTAACGAAACATGAAGTGAAAACGATTTTGACGCGTGCAGGAGAAGGCAGTAAAGTCATTTTGCTTGGCGATCCAAAACAGATTGATCATCCCTATTTAGATGAATTTACGAATGGGTTAACGTATGTTGTGGAAAAGTTTAAAGATCAAGCAATCAGTGGTCACGTCAAGTTAGAAAAAGGGGAGCGCTCTACTTTAGCTCAACTGGCAGCTGATTTGCTCTAAAGATAAAACAAACCTCAAGTAAATATAGTGTTTACTTGAGGTTTGTTTCCTGCTTATTTAACGATAAACGCTCTGACGTGCTTGATTGGTTGTGCTTGATTACGACCATCTCCATAATAAAAGTGGACAGGTCCATCTTCTTTAAGTGGTTTTCCGTTAAGTGAAAAGCCAAGTACAGCTTCTTTTGCTTCTGCTAGCGACACGGTGATGACGCGATCTTTCGTATGCACTTCAACGACAGTGGCTTCATTTGTTGGTTCTGCATTGTTAATGAAGTGACCGAGTAAAATACCGAATGTTCCGTTGAGAAGCTGTTCCTTTAAGGTTGTCGGCTTTTTTTTCTCCGGAGGTGGAGGTGCCGAACCTTCTGTAATTTCACGATCCCAGTGGGAAGAAACACTTCTTAAATATTTTTCTTCATCTTGATTACGCTCTTTTGGCGTATTAAAATACGTCGTTAGATCAAATTTACGGTCATCAAAAATAAAAACGCCGGGATCAATGGTTACGTCATACGCAACCTTTCCTTTTAATTCTAATGCAAAGTCCATCACTATCAAGCTCCTAGCATGTTTCAATATTTTTTAGATTTTCCAGTTTCATTTTACCACGAAGTGCTGTAATATGTTGATTTTTTACCGTGCAAACGATATATTTAAAGGTAGAAAGATTGAGCAGAACGGAGGGATTATATTGTCACCTGAGATGGCAACAGGTCATCGGGAGAAGGCCTTAGAAGTGTTACAGGCAGACGCAGCGAAGATCCTTAAGTTAATTGAGGTTCAAATGGAAAATTTAACGATGCCGCAATGTCCCCTCTATGAGGAAGTTCTTGACACACAAATGTTTGGACTTTCCCGAGAAATTGATTTTGCTGTACGACTTCATCTCATTGATGAGGAAGCGGGAAAAGCAATCCTTGAATCGTTAGAACGTCAATTAAGTGCACTTCATGAAGCATCCATGCGTAAATAATAGATGACTCAAACTGTTAAGCATAATGGTTTGAGTTTTTTATTGTTTAGAAAACAGTGAATGGTACTTTTTAAGAAATGACCACCGGGAAACGTAAATCATCGTGCGAAGTATTGTGTAAGTAAAGAATGCAAAGGAAGTACAAAAAATGGTAAAAAAGATGTTTAAGCACTATGATTATACGTTAATTGTTGCAATTGTTTTATTATGTGCACTTGGTTTACTCATGGTATATTCCGCAAGTGAGATTGTTTCAATCAACCGTTTTGGCTATAACAGCCATTATTTTTTCACAAGACAAGCGGTCTTTTTAGCAGGTGGCCTGCTCATGTTTGGTTTCTTTATGATGGTTCCTTTTCAACTCTATAAGAAAATGATTGTCGGCATTGTATTTGGCTGTATCCTGTTACTACTTGTAGTGTTGCTTATTGGTAAAACGTCAAACAATGCGCAAAGTTGGATTTATATCGGTGGTGTTGGCTTTCAACCTGCTGAAGTTGTAAAGCTAGGTTTAACAATCTACTTAGCTGCTATTTTTTCAAAACGCAAAGATTCATTAGAAAAGTTTTCTGCAAGTGCGCCACCGCTCATTGTTTTTGCGGTTATGTTCCTACTGATTATGAAGCAGCCAGATCTTGGGACGGGAATGATTATTGCGGCAGCAACGGGCATTGTTATACTGTGCTCAAATATGAGGGCACGCCATAAACTGTTATTAATCGTCGCTGCACTCGTAATTATTGGTGCAGGTTCTCAAGTGTTATCAAGCGAACAACTGTCTCGCTTTACTGCTGCCTATTCTCCCTTCCAAGATCCGCAAGGTGATGGCTTTCAACTTGTCAATTCCTACATAGCGATCGGTCATGGTGGAGTGAATGGTAGTGGACTCGGGCAAAGCATCCAAAAGTATGGTTTCCTGCCAGAACCACATACTGATTTTATTATTAGTATTGTGGCAGAAGAGCTTGGCTTTTGGGGCGTTGCATTCGTCATGAGTTTATTAGCCTTTGTTGTTTGGAAAGGTTTCATTATTGGTTTAAGAAGTCGTGATAGTTTTGGTAGTCTTCTTGCTTTTGGATTGTCGGGTATTGTTGGCATTCAAGCCATTGTTAATCTAGGAGCTGCTATAGGGTTACTACCTGTTACGGGGGTCCCCTTGCCGTTCGTATCGTATGGAGGTTCTTCGCTTGTTTTATTGTTAATTTCCATGGGGATTTTAGTGAATATTTCCTGCCACGTAAATTATAAAAGAAGTTCAACGGTAAAAGAGGTAATCGATGAAAAAACGACCTTAAAAGCTGTATAATTCGCCGATACGGTTAAAGGAGAGGAAAACTTGATGTCATCGCAAACGTTTAAAAAAGTGTTAGTAGCCAATCGTGGTGAAATTGCGATTCGTATTTTTCGTGCCTGCACAGAATTAGGTATGCGTACCGTTGCGATTTATTCAAAAGAAGACTCAGGGTCCTATCATCGCTATAAAGCGGATGAAGCATACTTAGTAGGAGAAGGAAAGAAACCTATTGATGCGTACTTAGACATAGAAGGAATTATTCTCATCGCTAAGCAAAACGACATCGATGCTATTCATCCAGGATATGGATTTTTGTCAGAAAACATTCACTTTGCTAAACGTTGTCAAGAAGAGAACATTGTCTTTATTGGCCCAAACATACATCATCTTCATATGTTTGGGGATAAGGTAAGGGCAAGGCAAGTTGCTCTCGATGCAGGTCTTCCGGTCATTCCAGGAACAGGAGGACCTGTTTCTTCTCTTGATGAACTGAAAGCGTTTGCGAACGAACACGGATATCCGATCATCATTAAGGCCTCCCTTGGTGGTGGAGGACGTGGCATGCGAATCGTAACAAGTGAGGAGCAACTCGCACAAGGATACCATCGTGCGCAGTCGGAAGCAAAATCGGCCTTTGGAGAAGAAGCTGTTTATGCCGAGAAGTTCATTGAAAAGCCAAAGCATATTGAAGTTCAAATTATGGCTGATACAACAGGAAATATCGTGCATTTATTTGAAAGAGATTGCTCTGTGCAACGCCGGCACCAAAAAGTTGTTGAAGTAGCTCCGAGTGTCTCCCTGTCTCCTTCATTACGGAAAAAAATGTGTGATGCTGCTGTGGAAATGATGCGTGGTGTTGCTTATGTTAATGCTGGTACGGTCGAATTTTTAGTCACTCAAGATGAACAGTTTTATTTCATTGAAGTTAATCCTCGTATTCAAGTAGAGCATACGATTACAGAGATGGTTACGGGTGTGGATATTGTTCAAAGCCAATTGCTCATAGCGCAAGGTTTTTCGTTGCATGATGAGGTGATGGGTATACCAAAACAAACGAACATCGTTTGTCATGGTTACGCCATACAATGTCGTGTAACAACAGAAGATCCTGCGCAAGATTTTATGCCAGATACAGGTAAGATTACCGTGTATCGATCGGGTGGCGGTTTTGGTGTTCGATTGGATGCTGGAAACGGCTTTCAAGGAGCTGTTATTACGCCGTATTATGACTCTTTGCTCGTTAAATTATCTACATGGGCGTTAACATTTGAACAAGCAGCCGCTAAAATGCTTCGAAACTTAAAAGAGTTTCGAATTCGAGGAATTAAAACGAATATTGAGTTTTTAGAGAATGTAGTGACGCACCCTTCTTTTTTGTTAGGAAAGTACGATACGTCCTTTATTGATGTAACAAAAGAATTATTTTTGTTTCCAAAGAAAAAAGATCGTGGAACGAAAATGTTACACTATATCGCTGCTACGACGATTAACGGCTTTCCTGGTCTAGAACAGAAAGAAAAACCACATTTTCCAAAAGCGCAGCTTCCGTTTGTAGACGAGGGCGTAACGCCACTAAGTGGAACGAAGCAAGTATTTGATGCGCATGGAGCAAGGGGCGTAGTAGACTGGATTCAGCAGCAAACGAATGTACTGTTAACAGATACGACTTTTCGCGATGCACACCAATCTTTATTAGCAACACGAGTACGAACGCATGATTTAGTGCAAGTGGCAAAGCCTACGGCGATGCTGTGGCCAACCCTTTTTTCGTTAGAAACATGGGGAGGCGCGACATTTGATGTAGCCTATCGTTTTTTAAATGAAGATCCATGGGAACGACTTGTGACATTACGACAACAAGTTCCGAATCTTTTATTTCAAATGTTGCTTCGTGCGTCCAATGCAGTCGGTTATAAAAACTACCCAGATAATGTTGTCGAGGCATTTATAGAGCAAGCAAGTGAAGCGGGCATCGATGTTTTCCGAATCTTCGATAGTTTAAATGGAGTAGATGGAATGAAAGTAGCCATTGATGCGGTAAGAGCAAATGGAAAGATGGCGGAAGCGTCGATCTGTTACACAGGAGATATTCTAAATACAACACGATTAAAGTATACAACTGCTTATTATGTTGCTATGGCGAAACAATTAGAAGCTTCAGGAGCTCATATTTTAGGCATTAAAGATATGGCTGGTTTATTAAAGCCCGAAGCAGCTTATGTGCTGATCTCTACACTAAAAGATGCTGTCTCTTTGCCCATTCATTTGCATACGCACGATACGAGTGGTAATGGGATTTATACGTATGCTAAAGCGATTGATGCCGGGGTGGATATAGTGGATGTTGCCGTAAGTTCCATGGCAGGTGGAACCTCGCAACCTTCCGCCAATTCTCTTCTTTATGCACTGAGTGGTCATAAACGCCAACCAATAGCGAATCATGAGCATTTACAAGCGCTAAGTACGTATTGGGAAGGTGTTCGCACCTATTATCAGGGCTTTGATAGTCAGAGCACGACCCCTGATCCCCAAGTATATGAACATGAAATGCCAGGCGGCCAATTAAGCAATCTAAAGCAACAAGCAAAGGCAGTTGGCCTAGGGGAGCGTTTTGAAGACGTTAAAAAAATGTATCGGACCGTAAATGATCTGTTTGGAGATGTTGTAAAAGTAACACCGTCTTCTAAAGTCGTCGGTGATATGGCATTATTTATGGTGCAAAATAACCTTTCTGCTCGTGACATTGAGGAAAAAGGAGCAACGATGGATTTTCCAGACTCAGTTGTTGCTTTTTTTAAAGGAGAGATTGGTCAACCGTATGGCGGTTTTCCAAAACAATTACAAAAACTTATTTTAAAAAATCAGCAGCCGTTAACGGTGCGTCCTGGAGAACAATATAAGCCGGTAGACTTTACAAAACAACAAGAGCAGCTCGAAGCGGCCTTGAAGCGGCAAGTAACGATGAAAGATGTACTTTCTTATATCTTGTATCCAAAAGTTTTTCTTGATCGAGAGAAGCTGTTTGATAGCTTTGGAGATTTATCGGTAGTAGACACACCTACATTCTTTTATGGGATGCGGCTTGGTGAAGAAATAGAGATCGAGATTGAAAGGGGCAAAACGTTAATTGTTAAGCTCGTTTCGATTGGAGAGCCCCATGAAAGCGGGATGCGCGTTATTTATTTTGAATTAAACGGTCAGCATCGTGAAGTGTTAATTAAAGATGAGAGTGTACATGTTTCTTTGGCAACAAAACGGAAGGCGAATCCTAGCGATGAAGCACAGATTGGCGCGACCATGCCAGGAACCGTTCTTCAAGTAATGGTACGGAAAGGGCAACGTGTCAAAAAGGGAGACGTACTGATGATTACAGAAGCCATGAAAATGGAAACGACTGTCCAGTCACCGTTTGACGGAGAAATAAAGGATGTTTATGTGACAACGCTAGAGGCCATTGCTACTGGTGATTTACTAGTTGAACTTATTCGATAAAAAAAAAGCTAGCGCATGTTCGCTAGCTTTTTTTTTTATCGGCAAAAACAAAATAATTCACAAAATTGTTAAAAATTATAAAAATAGAAAATGATGTAAATCCTAGAGTTATCTAAGGTAAACGAGTTCTCTACGGTCAGTATACAAACGTCTACAATTGCTTTATAATGATAAATATGTCAAATATCGCACACTATTGTGTGATATTTTACAACACCATGAAACAAACACAATTAAATTACATATTGATTTCCGATTCATTCCTATTTAGAATAAAATATGGTATTTTCATTGAATCGTTTTTTCTTTTGTTGAAAATGAAAGGGAAATGAAAGGAAATTAACTTCTTTATTTTGGAATGATAACGCTATCAAAATGATGGTGGACGAAGGATTTCTTTTTTTATCGCTATTTGCTGCTATGACTTTTGTTTCATAGTAGGTAATAGATAATTAGTTACTGAACTACAACGAGAAAGTGGGGTTTTATGAAGTGAAGAGAAATTTGCTACGTAAAGGACGACTTTTCCTTTTGTTTGCAATGCTGGCGCTTCTGCTCATGGGATGCGGAGATCCGACACTGTCCACGCTACTGCCGCAGGGGGAAGTAGCTAAAAGTCAGTATTCCTTAATGGTGCTAAGTTTAGCCATTATGATTTTCGTTTTATTAGTCGTTTTTATCATTTATGCTATTGTTCTTGTACGATTCAGACAAAAGAAGGGAGATGACTCTATTCCTGAACAAGTCGAAGGGAGTCATACGCTGGAAATATTATGGACAGCGATTCCGATTGTTCTGTTAATCATTTTGGCTGTTCCAACGGTTATTCATACGTTTAACGTTTCTGCAAAAGAGAAAGCAGGAAAAAATGAGCTTTCGATTAAAGTAACGGGTCATCAATATTGGTGGCAATTTGAATATCCTAAGGATGAAATAGCAACAGCTCAAGAACTCGTATTACCTGTTAATACAAAGGTTCACGTGGAATTAACGTCGGCTGACTTAATTCACTCTTTCTGGGTGCCTTCCTTAGCTGGTAAAACAGATACGAACCCAGGCGATCACAATAAGAACTACATGTGGCTTGATACAGGTAGTAAAACAGGCGTCTATAAAGGAAAATGTGCGGAGCTTTGCGGCGCTTCTCATGCCTTAATGGACTTTAAAGTGAAAGTTGTTTCCAAAGAAGACTATGAAGCTTGGAAAACAAACTTTAAGAGCGCAACGGCAAAAAGTGCCGATCAAGCTCAAGGACAAGAGGTATTTAAAAAGAATTGTTTATCTTGTCATGCCATTGGGAAAGAAGGCGGTTCGACAGGACCGAATTTAACAGGCTTTGGTGACAAGGAGAAAATCGCTGGTATTCTAGATCATAATAAAGACAATTTAAAGAAATGGATTCGTGATCCACAAAAGATTAAACCAGGCAATAATATGCCGAAGCTTAATCTTCAAGATGATGATATTGAAGCCGTGGCGGATTATCTTCTAAAGATGAAATTAGAAAATAAATGATAGGAATTGTTCGGAAAAGGAGGTAATACGGTGTCTACTCTTGCAAGTCATTCGAAGAAAAGTGGATTGATGGACTGGTTAACGACCGTCGATCATAAAAAAATAGGAATACTTTACCTTGTAGCAGGCGGCCTGTTCTTTATCATTGGTGGTATTGAAGCCATGTTCATGAGGATTCAGTTATTCAAACCAGAAAATGACTTTGTTTCTGCTGATATGTTTAACCAGCTACTGACGATGCATGGAACGACCATGATTTTCTTTGCTGCGATGCCGCTCATATTTGCCTTTATGAATGCCGTCGTGCCATTGCAAATTGGTGCACGTGATGTTGCGTTCCCATTTGTGAATGCACTTGGATTTTGGCTCTTCTTCTTTGGTGGTGTCATGCTTAATGCAAGTTGGTTGTTAGGTGGTGCGCCAGACGCAGGCTGGACGGGGTACGCTCCACTTTCTACCACCTCACTTGGTAGCGGTGTTGACTTTTACGTATTAGGATTACAAATATCAGGTGCTGGTACATTAATTGGGGGGATTAACTTCCTCGTAACAATTATTAATATGCGCGCACCTGGAATGAGCTTTATGCGAATGCCATTGTTTACATGGACGTCTTTCGTAACCTCTGGCTTAATCTTATTTGCTTTCCCACCACTTACGATTGGTTTATTTATGCTCATGTTTGAACGCGTATTTGATGCCAATTTCTTCAACCCAGACAATGGGGGGAACATTTTAATTTGGGAGCATATCTTTTGGATTTTCGGACATCCGGAAGTGTACATTTTGATTCTTCCTTCGTTCGGTGCGATCAGTGAAGTCGTTTCAACCTTTTCTAAAAAACGACTGTTTGGATATAGCGCCATGGTTTTTGCAACCGTTTTAATTGGCTTTTTAGGCTTCATGGTATGGGTTCACCATATGTTTACAGCAGGCTTAGGACCGATTGCAAACTCCATTTTCGCCGTGGCAACGATGGCGATTGCTGTACCAACAGGGGTTAAAATATTTAACTGGCTCTTTACGATGTGGGGTGGAAAAATTGTTTTCTCTACCGCTATGCTATGGGCAGTTGGATTTATTCCAACCTTCGTCATGGGTGGCGTAACGGGTGTTATGCTAGCCATTCCTTCAGCAGATTACCAGTTTCATGACAGTTATTTCGTTGTTGCCCACTTTCATTATGTTATTGTAGGGGGCGTAGTTCTTGGTCTTTTCGCAGGATTGTACTATTGGTATCCGAGAATGTTTAATCGCGTATTAAATGAAACGCTTGGGAAAATCCACTTCTGGACATTTTTTATCGGATTCCATCTTACCTTTTTCCCGCAACATTTCTTAGGGCTAATGGGAATGCCGCGTCGGGTATTTACATACCTCTCTGGTCAAGATTTAGATGACTTAAACTTAATTAGTACAGTTGGTGCATTGTTGATGGCAGTAGGAACGATTGTATTGTTTATTAACGTCATTATATCAACATCTAAAAAGTATGCACCGTCTGAAGATCCATGGAATGGCCGTACGCTAGAATGGGCAATTCCATTTCCAACGCCGGAATATAACTTTGCGCAAACACCGCTTGTTCGCGGCTTAGATCCATTTTGGTTAGAAAAAATGGCAGGAAACAAAAAGATGACACCTGCTGAACCAGTTGGTGATATTCATATGCCAAATGGCTCTATCTTACCTTTATTTATGTCGATTGGGTTATTCGTGGCCGCATTTGGTGCCATTTATAAATCAATCTTAGTCGGTGTCATTGGTTTAGCGATTACGTTCCTATGTATGTTCTTGCGCTCGGTAATTGATGATCACGGCTACCATATTCATAAGAAAGAAGTCGAAGAGGATATGAAGGAGGGACGGTCATAATGGAAACAAATCAACGCTTAACAGATGATCATTTCCCGGAAAATCCTGAGAAAGCGACATTAGATGGAAAGAATAAATTTCTTGGCTTTTGGCTTTTTCTCGGTGGTGAGACTGTTCTCTTTGCGACGTTATTTGCCGTCTATATTGGCTTGCGTGACAATCATATGGATGGTCCGAGTGCTAAAGAACTTTTTCAACTTCCGACCGTCTTTTTAGCAACAATGCTTTTATTAACGAGTTCGTTAACGAGTGTTTATGCTGTGTTGGCATTAAAACAAAATAAAGTAAAAAGCATGATCGGTTGGTTTTTGGTTACGCTACTATTGGGACTTGGCTTTTTAGGATTAGAAGTTTATGAGTTTATTGAATATGTTCACGAAGGTCATACATTTACAAAAAGTGCCTTTAGTTCTTCATTCTATACGCTCGTTGGCTTTCATGGAGGGCACGTTCTATTCGGTTGTTTATGGTTGGTTACACTTTTACTTCGTAACTGGAACCGAGGCATTACACTTACCAACGCGCCTAAGTATTATTTGTTTGCGCTCTACTGGCACTTTGTAGACGTCGTATGGGTATTTATCTTTACAGTCGTTTATCTAATGGGGAAGGTGGGCTAAACGATGGCAGATCATACGAAAACGGAACAACCCGTTCATCGAAATGAAGCATTGCATCGAAAAATTGCGATAAAAGAAGAGCGTAAGTATCATAACGTATCGTTTATTATGATGATTTTGTTAACGCTTATTGCCTTTTATGCCATCTGGAGCGACAAAGTATCAAGCTCATTTGCGATTCTTTTCATTTTAGTTTTAGCGGTTATTCAAGTATTTTTCCAACTATACATTTGGATGCATTTAAGTCATAAAGGCCATGACTTCCCGCTATGGGGTATGATCAGTGGAATCTTAATTGCAGCTATTACAGTTGCCGGCATCGCTGGTCTTATTTGGACATCATAATCAGTATACGAAAATGGCTGCACATGCAGCCATTTTCGTTATGATTTGTGGTAAGTGAGTACAAAGGAGTGGTTAGCAATGAATCATCATATGGCGCAAAGTGTGGATCAACTTAGCTTTTTTAGTTTGTATCGCCCAGATCTTTTCATTCTTATTGCGTTACTTGGGATGATGTATTACCGTTATACAGGAAAACAGCGCGTACCGTATGAAACAACGAAGCTTCAGAAATTTTTCTTCACAAGTGGTCTTATTTTTTTATACATTGCAAAAGGAAGTCCGATGAGTATCATTGGACATCACTATTTATTTAGCGTTCATATGGTTGAGATGGCCATTAGTTATTTAGTGGTGCCGCCTTTACTGTTGCTAGGAACACCTCATGCGTTATTTATTCGTTTGTTTCAAAAAAACAATGCGGTTATGAAAAGTGTCCGTTTTCTAACGAAACCATTAATCGCCTTACTCGTATTCATTCCATTATTTTCAATCTACCATCTGCCGATTGTGTTTGACACGATTATGAAGTATGGAATTCTAGCATTTGTGGCTCATACTGTGCTTTTTATTACTGCTGTAACGATGTGGTGGCCTGTGTTATGTCCGGTTCAAGAGCTGGCCATCTTAACAGATTTGAAAAAAGTTTTTTATGTATTTGGAAGTGGAATGCTATTAACTCCGGCCTGTGCACTTATTATGTTTTCCAAAACGGTCATGTATGAAACCTATCAGCACGTACCACAGCTTTTAGCGTATTTACCACCCGCTGAGGATCAGGCGACAGGTGGAATTATTATGAAAGTGTTGCAAGAATTGATTTACGGTCTTATTTTAGGACGTATATTTTATCAGTGGGTGAAGCGTGAACGAGCAAAAGATCGCGAGGAACTAGCTGCTATACAAATGAAAACGAAAGCTGGAAGAATATAAATTCTTCCAGCTTTCGTCATATCAAGAACGTTAGTGAATTTCTGCTGCTATTTGATCAATTAATTTCTTACAGTGTTTTACAATATTTTTCGGGAATTCTTCATTGTATTCAACACCATGAGGGTAATAATGTTTACCTAGATAAGGATTGAGCACTTCGATTTTAGCATGTGCTCGTTCGACTTCTCCTTCAACGACACGACAAGGAATTCGTAAGTAGTATACATCTCCGTTTGTCATATCCTCGAATTTGTAATCATATGTAATTCGTTCGTAATCCCATTGGCCAGCACGGATAATCCCGTGTTGATGCATAATATGCTCCAGCATGGAAAATGGCAAAACTTTACCATTGAGTCTGCTTTCTTCAAATTGCATGTTTCAGCCTCCCCTTGTGCTTTATGTAAACACTTACCATTCTATGATAGTATGAAAATCGAGTCATGACAACCTCATCATCGTGATATTTTTTCCATTCATTCTTTCTTGTGCCAAAATAGGTATTGTATGGAGAGATACGGTGAATGCTAATGATAGGATCGAAGTGGACAACAGCTTCTCGTTTTTCGTAAAGTAAAATAGAATGCAAAAGGAAAGGAGTGTGATCGACCGTGAAGCGGGCATTGTTTTTTTTACTTTTACTAGGGTTTGCTTTTTATATTGGAAAAGGATACCTGGATTATGCCATACAAGAAAAGGAAGAAACGATTCCAAAGAAATCAACTTTTTCGTCGAGCAAAATAGAAAAGTCTTCTGTGTCTTCATTGATTGGAAAGTCTAAAGCTGCCATGCTGCACGTCCTAGGAAAGCCCGATCAGAAAGCACCTTCTGCCTATGGCTATGATTGGTATGTGTTTACAAATGAGAAAACAAAGTATTTGCAAGTAGGGGTAGAAAAGGGGAAAGTCGTAACTGTTTATGCCGCTGGAGAGGATGTACCGATTAAGCCATATGCAATAGGAGAGTCTCGCAAACAACTAGAACAGAAACTTTCCTTTAAGCGCGAGGTAACGATTTCACAAGGCCTTCGCTATTTATCTTTTAAATTAAGTCCAGAAGATCAAAGCGTCCGACCTTTAGTTCAATTAAACGACTTGTATGCCATTTTATATTTTGATAAATTCACGCAAAAGCTTTCGTCCATTCGTTATGTTACACAGGCTGTGTTAAAAAAAATGCATCCCTATTCTTATGAATTTCGTGGTGAAAAGCCATCAGAACTGAAGCTGACAACTGCACAGCAAGAAGCAGTCGATCGCGGAGAAGAACAGCAAGTGTTGGCTCTAACGAATATCTTCCGTGTTCAGCATGGGTTACGGTCACTAGCATCAGATCATGCAACGGGTGAAGTAGCCTTAGGACATAGTCTCGACATGGAACAAAATCATTATTTTTCCCATACGTCACCGACTAAGGGGGAGCTTAGCGATCGTTTACAAGCGGGACATGTAGGGTATACGTATGCTGGAGAAAATATTGCTGCTAATTATATTGATGGCGCAGCCGCTGTTGAAGGGTGGATTAATAGTAAAGGTCACCGTGAAAATCTATTAAAAAAAGAATTTACAAAATTAGGAGCAGGTGTGTATAAAAAATTCTATACACAAAATTTTATTACTCCACGATAAGCCTAACAAAAGAAGGAACTTCTGTTCCTTCTTTTGTTATAGTTACTAGCTACTGTTTAACAACAAAAAACGTGCCGGTTGATAGGGCAATGAGCTCTTCGTGGTCTCCGTATACTCTAGCTTCTGTTACGATGGAGCGTCTTCCTTTATGAACAATGCTAGCGTCGCAACGTAGTGCTTTGCCGACGCCGGGTGATGTGTAATTCACTTTCATTTCAGACGTCACAGCAGCTTCGTCATCAGCTAAGGTGATGTTTGCTAAGGCGCCCATAGCCGTATCCATTAAGGTAGCGGTAAGCCCTCCGTGAACCATTCCTAGTGTATTATGCAAAAATGGCGTAATAGGGATCGTAATGGAGAGTGTTTCATTCTTATGGAGGCTATACTCCATATTCATTAAACTAGATATGTAGGAAGCGTAAGGTGTTTCTCTTTTTTTCTGTAAGCTATCAACGGCATTGGATAAAATCTGTGCTTCTTCTTCGCTAGCTTCGTTAAGAAATGATTGTAATTTATGAATTAATTCCATCGTTCGTCCTCTCTCTGTCATTGATTTTCCCTCTTACATCTTGCCATAAAGCCCATCTACGTACAATGAAGAGTGGCGTTTTTTTAAAAATATTTAAAAATTGAAGCACCTTTTACGCTGTTAATTTGTATCATGTAATAGGTAAATGGCTGTTGATGAAGGACAGCTAACAGCCGGGGGTGAGTAAATTGAAAAAAGATGTTGAGGCTTTTCGTGCCTTTATCAAAAAGCATCCTAAGCTAATTCTCGATGTTCGCACTAATAAGCGTTCATGGAAGGATTTATATAGTGATTGGGTCATCTTAGGTGAGGAGGACGAATGCTGGAAAGACTATCAGGCGGAGGTTCAAGAATCTTCAATTACTCAAGGATTTAAAGGGCTCAAGGCAAGAAAAAAACGCATGCAATCTCAGGAGAAGGCAGCGTCGTCAAAAAAAGAAATGACCCTTGGAGATGTTCTTTCGGTTTTTAAAGATATGAGTTTAAGTGATTTAAAGCAGCATATTAGTTCTGTATCTGGTGCTGTAGAAGGAATTTATGAACTGTTACAACAATTCCAAGGCTCGAAATCGTCAGCCCCTGATAAAGGTCGAAATACATCTGATTATTTTTCAATTTTTAAAGATTAAGGAGCGAATCGAAACATGAGAAAAGAATTAATCGAGTATTTAAGCACGCGTCCAGATTTAAAATTCTTTATTCGAGAACAGCCAAAATGGTATCGCGATCTCACGAGAAATCCGCTCCTTTTAGAGGAACTAGAAAAAGAAGCAAATGTGTTTTACGGTCGAACCTTTGGGCAACGAATTGATAAATTTCATAATCAAGTAAAAACTGTCGGCTTAATGATGGACTTTTTAAGCATGATGGGCAAAGGTGAAGGAGAAGACCTATAGCGAAAGTATAGGCTTCTCCTTATTAGTCATATTGTTTTTGTAAATAACGATAAATTTCCTGTTCTGGCTTAATCGGTAATTGGTTAAAGGCCATGTTACCAAATAAGACATTAAACTCTAAAATATAATAGCGGTCGTTCGCTACTACGATATCAAAGCCTGCATGATTTATAGTAAGCTTCGAAGCAACAGACTGTACGAGCGCAATCGCTTCTTCTGGAATGTCGTCAAATGATAGCGTGCCACCTTGACTAACATTGTTATGAAAACCATTGGAACCAATGCGCCAATAGCTGCCAATGACACGATCACCGACATAACAAACACGAAGGTCACGATCGATCGGTAAATATTCTTGTACATAGAGAACGTCGTTTTGATCTGCATACCGGTGAAAAGCCTCTTCATCCTCAATAAGAAAAACACCTTTTCCCATGGAATTACGAATTTCTTTAGCAACGAATGGAAAGGGGAAGGTTTCAAGAATTTTCTCACGCGTTTCCCGGGTATTACCAACAATTTCGGTATAAGGCACATTTTCTGGACAAACCGTCCATAAGGCGCGTGTCATTTCTACTTTATTAAAGCCAAGCTGCACACTTTCAATGCTTGGGAATATGGGCTTTTTTAAACCGTAAACGAGCGAATTAACTTGCCAATTTTCAGGGAACAGAAGCACGTCCGCTTCTTTAATAACCTCTAGTTCTTTGAACATATGTTCAGGCTTAATGTAGCGTACATTTGGTAAACCGATCGTACGAAAAGGGTTAAAGGTAACTAATTTCATTCATGTCCTCACTCTCAACAACGCTACTCGTGTTGGATTTTTCTTGTTTTTTTTAGAGATGAGTGTGTTAACCTTTCATCTCTATTCTATATCCTTTATAATAATAGTAGTGTGGAATGATATGCAAGTACCATAGGGAGTGAGACGAATGCACAAATCCATGTTAGATGTGCAGTTGCTGGATGAGTCCTATTTCCTCGGGAAAATGATTGCCGACTCAGAAACGGCTGAACAATATCGAGTTTGTAAAAACAAACTTCAGGAAGATTCACAGGCACAGCACTTAATTGCGGAGTTTTCCGTATTGAAAGATAAATATGATGAGGTTCAACGTTTTGGGAAATACCATCCTGATTATAAAACAATCTCAACGGAAATACGGTTACTAAAGCGAGAGCTGGATTTTCACGAATCGATTTCTTCCTTTAAGAAAGCAGAAAAGGATTTGGAAGCTTTATTAATAGAGTGCAGTACACTCATTGCTGGAAGTGTTTCACAGCAAATTAAAGTACCAACAGGAAATCCATTTTTTGATTCGAAAAGCTGTAGCGGTGGCTGTAGTACTGGTGGTGGCTGTGGGTGCAGCTAAGCATCTTAAATAGCGTCGTTCATGTGCTGTAGGTTTCATAGCACACGATCAAAAGGAGCTTGGATTACCAAGCTCCTTTTTTTATACTGTAGGCTAATGGTAACAAGAGCGTAATGACAGTTCTCGGCGTGGCAGCACTGTTAGTGCGAAAGCAATCCAACTTTGATCATAAGCAAAGCTGGCTTTCGTACAATCGGAAATTGCGAGCAACGACATTTCATGCTAGACTAAAAAAAAGAGGATTAAAGGAGCACGTGATGATAGGTAATCGAATGGGGCTTGCGGTTTATTTACATTCTTTGAAATTTTCTAAGCAGTTGCGTCGATATGGTAACGTTCATTATATTTCAAAACGACTGAAATATGCTGTTTTGTATTGTGATGGAGGTAAGATTGACGAGGTAGCGGCAAAGCTTGAATCGCTTCATTTTGTAAAAGAGGTTAAACGATCTTTTAAACACGCTATTCGAACAGAATATGAAAGTAAAATCCCAGATAAGGCGAAAGAATACGATTATAAAATGGGATTATAAAAAAATGACCCAACACTTTTGCGGGGTCATTTTTTTGATTATAGAAGTGGTGGAATTAAATAATTTAAACGCAAAATACCTGTTAAGTACTGAAAATATAACTCTTTTTCACCAAAGGTGTCAGCAGGTTGAACGTCAAAGGTTATTACTTGCTGATGAAGCTCTTGCGCTGCATCTAGAAACAATTGTAAGCGCTTTGATTGTGCTGGAATTCCTTCAAGACATACGTACAGTGGTTGAAAGTTTCCTTGTGCGGCCGGATGCAATACAACGAGCACAGACGCACGTTTTTCATTTCGAATCGTCGTATGTAAAACGATCATTTGTGCCAATCGATGTTTATTACTGTGAGCGATTTCGAGTAGTTCATAAAGATCTGAATAGCCTTCACCTAGCTCTATAAAACGTTGAATCATCATACTCCTCCTTGTCTTATAAGAGCGTAGCATATTGTGAAAACGGAAAAAAGCCTTTCTTACACAAAAAAAAGCCCGCACATTCATTGCGGGCAGCCCTTATAGCTTGTATCCGGTACAAACGAAGGGCAATGGGAGAGGAGAAACCGGAGGAAGACTTATGGGGATGTAAGTCTTCTCCGCGGTTGGCAACAACATCAGTTTAGGGATGCTGTTGTGATTAGTATGACCGCTTCTTGTCATTCTATACTTCGTCTACTCTGTTCGTTCATTTTCTAATGAAAAAAATTATGATAGGATATGGTAGATACGCTATGTGTAAGACAAAGAGATGAAGAGATAGGTGGAAAATGGAATGAGAGTTATTTCTGGAGAACGTAAAGGCCATCCTCTAAAGGCAGTACCTGGACACTCCACGCGTCCGACAACCGATAAAATTAAAGAGTCCATCTTTAATATGATCGGCCCGTATTTTGATGGTGGACTAGGGCTAGATTTGTACGGAGGCAGTGGGAGCTTAGGCATTGAAGCGCTCAGTCGTGGCTTGGATCGAATGATTTTTGTTGATAAAGAAATGAAAGCTATTCAAACGATAAAAACAAATCTTGCTGCATGTCGTTACGAGGAGCAGACAGAGGTTTATAGAAATGAAGCGCTGCGTGCTTTAAAAGCATTAAAAAAACGTGACTTACAATTTAACCTTGTCCTATTAGATCCACCCTATGCACGAGAAAAAATCGTTCAAGACATCGAAATGTTGCTTGATTTTTCATTGTTAGATAGAAATGTTGTCATTATGGTGGAGCATGATCCCAGTGCGAACGTCCCAGATCATATCGGAGAGCTACTAAAAACAAAAGAAGAACGGTATGGAAACACAACGCAAGTCTCGATCTATGCCTTTGCTTCTGATCTGGAAAAGGAGGAGGCTTAATCATGAAACGTATTGCAGTTTGTCCTGGTAGTTTTGATCCGATTACACTTGGCCACCTTGATATTATAAAAAGAGGGGCATCCATCTTTGATGAAATCATCGTCATTGTTGCGAATAATCAAGATAAACGCCCGCTTTTTACCGTAGAGGAGCGCATTCATTTATTACGAGAAGCGGTAGCTGGCCTTCCCAATGTATCCATTGATTCTTTTAATGGTTTAGTGACAGACTACGTGAAGCAAAGCGGTGCAAATGTTATTTTAAGGGGTCTTCGTGCTGTATCTGATTTTGAATATGAACTAAAAATTGATGCTATTAATAAGAAGCTCAATGATACTATCGAAACGTTTTACATGATGACAAGTCCGCAATATTCGTTTTTAAGCTCTAGTATTGTAAAAGAAGCAGCGAAATATCATGCTTCTGTTGAGGATCTTGTGCCACCTTGTGTCCAAGACGCTTTAAAACAGAAATTTCAATCCCCTCGTTAATGAAGACGAGGGTTTTTTGAATGCCGTAATCCCCACAATAAAATAGAGCAAACTAACGTTCCTAATGTGACATAGGCGCCTCCTTGTACAACGAAAGCCCAAAGAGAATCTGTACTGGCAGAAAGGTGCGTTGTTGCCCATGTTGTAATGGCGGCGTTTGTTTCTTTTGCATACAGTATTGGAAATAAAATAGCAGCAAGGACGCTAGCGAATAGACCATGCAAAAGACGAGCCGCAAAAAAAGGAGAAAAGCGAATGTTGGTTTCGGCAAGAATGCTAGCAACTTGTGCTTGTACAGAGAAACCACTAAACGCCAAAATAAAGCTAGCAATGATGCATTTAGCAAATAAAGAACTGCTTGCTAGACTCGTTAACCGACTGCCCGTTGTAATTTCAAATAACCCATTAATAAAAGGTGTGCTTAACGAGTCAGGTAATGAAAAAATGGAAAGAATATGCCCAAGACCTTCTGCCACTAGTGGTGTAACAAGAAGAAGTGTTAGCACTTTATTAATAACGGAAAATAAAATGATAAATCCACCAATCGCCAATAACGTAGTGGTAGAGGATTGAATGGCATCGCCTAGTAGCTTACCAATTGGCCGGCCATCGTTGATGCGTGCCTCATGCATTTTTTGCAGAGGACTTCTTTTTTCTCGCTGTTCTGGTTGTGGAGTGCCCGGTTCGTTTCCATGAAAACGCATGGTGAGGCCAACGAAAAAATTTCCAATATAGTGAGCAAGTGCTAAAATAATACCAAGAGCAGGATCTTTAAAAAAACCAACGGATACCGCACCGAATATAAATAAAGGATTAGAGCTATTTGTAAAAGAAACGAGCCGTTCGGCTTCAGTTGTTGTAATTACTTTTTCTTGCCATAAGCGCGAAGTCAGCTTTGCGCCAGCAGGAAACCCTGAAGAGAGACCCATTGCCCATACGAAGCCCCCAGCTCCTGGAACTTTAAATAAAGGACGCATGAGTGGTTCAAATAAGACACCGACAAAGTGAACGACACCAAAGCCGATTAATAGTTCAGATAGAATAAAAAATGGCAACAGTGAGGGAAACACAACGTCCCACCACATTTTTAACCCCGTTAAGGACGCTTCAAACGATTGCTTAGGAAAAATCATCACTGAAATAGCTAGAGTCACGCCGCATATAGCCAAAAAGACGGATTTAGTAACGCTCCACTTCATCGTATCCCCCGTTTCCATGCAAAAATCTTAATCACTTGTCCATCGCTATATATTTATACGTATAGAGCTGTTTTTTAGACCATATGTTAATGAAAGAGCGAGGAGGCGTACAGTATGAAAAAGCCGCTAATCGGCTTAGCACTAGGATCTGGAGGCGCACGAGGATTTGCTCATATTGGTGTTATAAAAGCGCTTCGTGAGAATAATATAGCCATTGATTTGATCGGGGGCAGCAGTATGGGTGCGCTCGTTGGAGCGATGGTTGGACTCGGGCATAGCAATGAAAATCTCATAAAAATGGCAACTTTGTTTAAAAGAAAGTATTATATGGATTATACAGTACCAAAAATGGGTTTCGTCTCCGGTAAAAAAGTAAAAGAACTCATACGTTTATTATCACATCACAAAAATATTGAAGATTCTATCATCCCACTAGCCATTGTAGCAACCGATCTTGCAAAAGGGGAAAAGGTTGTATTTCGTAAAGGATCGATAGCAGACGCTGTGCGGGCGAGCATTTCAATTCCTGGCATATTTGTGCCTGAAAAAGTAGATGGGCGATTGCTTGTTGATGGTGGTGTGATTGAGCGGGTACCAGCTGCAGTAGTTCGTGAGATGGGAGCAGATATTGTAATTGCTGTTGACATTTCTCATTTTAAGGCGCAGCCGATGATGACTTCTATTCTCGATGTAATTGTTCAAAGCATTGATATTATGCAAAGAGAAATTGTTAAATACCATGAAATTTCTGCTGATGTTATGATTCGTCCGATGGTAGAACAATATAGCTCGACTGCTTTTAAAAATGTAAATGAAATAATCGCAATCGGTGAAGAAGCGGGTAAGCGTCAAATTGATACAATACTTCAAAGCATTGAAGTTTGGAAGGAGAAAAATCATGAATGATCGACAAGTACGTAAAAAAAGAAGATGGCTAAACGGCTACACGCTGCTTGCGGTGCTCGTATTAGCACTCGTGATTGCCCTTTATCCGCTTCCTTATTACGTTACCTCACCGGGTAGTGCCAATGAATTAGCTCCCATCATTAAGGTTGATGGTGGTGACCATAATGAAAAGGGCTCGTTTATGCTTACGACCGTTCGGATTGGTAAGGCCAATATTCCTCAATATTTGATCGCAAAGTTTAGTAAGTATCGAGAACTTTTACCGATCGATAACGTGCGTTTCGATAATGAAAGTGACGAAGAATACAACATGCGACAATTAAAAATGATGCATGATTCTCAAACTGCAGCGAAAATTGTGGCATACAAAAAAGCAGGTAAAACGGTGAAAGTAATCAATAAAGGGGTCTACATTACAGGTGTGATTCCGGGTATGCCGGCTGAAAAGAAATTAAAAGCTGGCGATGAAATTATCGCTTTAGAAGGAAAAACAATTAAAACATCAGAAGCACTTCTAGCGGCTTTAGAGAAGAAAAAAGCCGGCGAGGAAGCACATTTTAAAGTTCAGCGCGGGAAAAAGTTATTTTTGGCTACTGTGCCGTTAGCTAGTTTTCCGAAAAAATATGCGGGCAACAGTAAGGAAAAGCGCGCTGGTATTGGCATTACATATCCCTTAACCGATGTTGATGTAAAAGTCACACCAGCTATTACTATTAAAACAAGTGAAATTGGCGGTCCCTCTGCAGGCCTTATGTTCTCGTTGGAAATCTATAATCAATTAACGAAAGGTGACCTTACAAAAGGTCATAAAATTGCGGGAACAGGTACAATGAATGTCAAAGAAGAAGTAGGTCCTATTGGCGGTATTCAACAAAAAATCGTCGCTGCTGATCAAGCAGGTGCAGAAATTTTCTTTGCGCCTGTTCGCGAGCATAATTATCGCGATGCGGTTGAAGCGGCTAAAGACATTGATACAAAAATGAAAATCATTCCTGTTAAAACGATGTCAGATGCACTTGATTATTTAAAAAAATTATAAACATAACCTTAATCGAACGCTTGCTTTTGCAAGCGTTCGATTTTTTGCTATGCTTTTTCTCGTTGGAGAGGGGGAGTGCTATATTCAGCTTTAATGAGTTCTGAGGCATGGTTTGGATCATTGGCATTATGGTATACGGCAGCGGTTTGTTGCTCAAAGGCGAGCATCTCATGATCACATTTTGAAACAGTTGTAACGAGCGGTAAAGGAATGGCTTTTTTTATGCGACGTAAATGCTCTTGGCCTTTGCTACTCATCCCTAAAATGCGCACGTAAGCGGGTCCGTTAACCATCCACTGTTTCGCTTGTTCTCTCGCCAAATTGTGAAGAATATGCAAGCACATTCGCTGTAGGCGCGTCCACGTATAGCGCTTCGTTTTAATATGCGTCATAAAATCAGTAAAGGTATCACACTGCAGGGCAGCTTTCTTTAAACGGTGTTCAAGCCCTTCTTCTACTTCGTATAAAGCGGCTATGGCACTTTCATCAGTTGATAGCAATTTGTAGCGAAGAGCAGGATACAAAGCATCCCATGTCATTATGTGATTCTTTTCCCATTCTTGCTGTAATACAGCGGCTGAAGAAGGAGGCATCGTTGCTAATACACGGTCTGTTAGAGCGCCCTCCTTTGCGATCGTCGTTCGAATGGCTGTTGCACTCGCAATCGGATCCGCTTCTAAATTCGTCTCGTGATAGGACGCTCCTTTCCGTAAAATCGTTTGAGCCTGAATCAATGGATGATCTTTTTGAATGGCTTTTACATATTCCATGCCTAGAATGTTATTTGGTAACGTCAAATCGACCCCATTTTTAATGTGTAACGCTTGTGCTGCATTAGAGGCAGCCTTTGGAAATGATTGTCCTTGTTTCAGAAAAGTTTGCAAGAACTGATCATATTGTGCTCCTTTCGTATTCAATTGCTCCAGCGTATGATAAAATAAATCAATCGACCCCGACTCACTACCAAAACAGAGGGTATTTGCGCCAAGTGCAGCTAAAAGAGAAATGCTGCCTTTCGCAAAAATTGGTGCAGGAGCAACTGCGAACACATACGGAAGCTCAACGACAAGATCGACACCGCTGTAGAGTGCCATTTCTGCACGTTTCCATTTGGAAATGATGGCGGGCTCACCCCGTTGTAAAAAATTACCGCTCATCACAGCGATCATTACGTCGCTTTTTGTTTGTTTTTTCGATTGTTGTAAATGATAATAGTGACCGTTGTGAAACGGATTATATTCAACAACAATTCCACAAGTGTTCAAACGAAGCCCTCCCGTTACAAAGTTATAGACTCCTTTAGTGTAACTGGAAAGGGACGAAGTGAAAAGACAGACTGTAAAGATATTATGTTGACATTTCTTTTTATGGTCGATATAATTATTACTGTTGCCTTGAGGTGAAATTAGATGAAATGGTCATTACAGGAATTAAAGAATTTTTATCGAAAACCGCTTGAATTTGACGAGTATGTGGATGTCTCTAACATTCGATCACTTGATCCGGAAATTCGCCGCATAACACCGGTCCATCTTACAGGTCATGCGGACATTAACCGTCAGAGAGCCACATTTTACTTCACAATCCAAGGGGAAATGACGCTTCCTTGTGCCAATACACTGGCTGACGTTGTTACTCCGTTTTTGATAAAAACGACTGAAATCTTTCTTCTAGACCCTGGCTTCACGGTTCCTTCAGAAGAAGATAACTTACATACAGTGGAAGGACATTATTTAGATTTGCTTCCTTGTATTGAGGAACTTATTCTCTTGGAGAAGCCGATGAAAGTCGTTGCTGATCCCGCCACGAAAGACGTGAAGGCCCCGCCTGAAGGTGAAGGGTGGCAAATCGTGACGGATGAAGATCGGAACAACCGAATTGATCCACGATTAGCGGATCTGGCAAAGTTTTTTGACAAAGACAAATCATAAATTGGTTCATCTTCATGGTGAGCCAATTGATTCATTATTTTTTAAGGAGGTGGATAACATGGCAGTACCTTTTCGTAGAACTTCCCAAACCCGCCAAGCAAAGCGTCGTACGCATTACAAATTAGAAATGCCTGGTATGGTTAAATGTCCGCAATGTGGAGAATACAAACTTTCTCACCGAGTATGCCGTGAGTGCGGTTCTTACAAAGGAAAAGAAGTGATCAGCAAGTAAAGAAAAACGAAGAGCATTACGCTCTTCGTTTTTTTTTTTTTTTTTTTTTAAAGGCCTTTTTTT